>JAOARQ010000023.1 GCA_025210455.1 Pelagimonas sp. | reverse complement strand
GTGTCGATTTCGCTGATTGGCCTGTTTAACATCGTCGGTACGCTGACCGCCGGCTGGCTGGGCAACCGGTTTTCCAAGAAATACCTGCTGGCTGGGATCTATACCGCGCGCACCATTGTGGCAGGGGCCTTTATCCTTTTGCCGATGACGCCGGGTTCGGTGCTGATCTTCTCGGCGGTGATGGGGACGCTTTGGTTGGCGACTGTGCCGCTGACCTCGGGGCTGATCGCACATCTCTATGGGCTGCGCTACATGGGCACGCTTTATGGGATTGTCTTCCTGTCGCACCAGATTGGCGGCTTCCTTGGGGTCTGGCTGGGCGGCCGGTTCTATGATGCCTATGGGGATTACACCATGGTGTGGTGGATCGGCGTCGGCGTGGGCGCATTCAGCGCGCTGGTGCATCTGCCGATCCGCGAAAAGCTGGCGCCCAAAGCAGTCGCAGCCTAACTGGGCGGATGAATGGCCTCGGCCACCTCGTTTGGGGTGGTAAAGGTCAGCTCATGGGTGGCATCAGGTACAACGTGATGCTGCACATCCGGGTTCCAGCGGGACAGAACATCTTTTGCCGCAATCGGGATGACGGCATCGGCATCGCCCCAAATTGCCGTGACGGGCAGACCGCTGAGCGCCCTGTGTTCTGTTTCAAGCGGATTGCGCAACACGCCCCGCAGTGATGACAGAACCGCGCGCACAAAGCCGCGCCTTGTGATCTGCTGTAATTGTTGGTTGATGACGTCGTCGATTCGCCCATCGGGCAGTCGCGTGGCTTTGGTGCCTTTGACGTAGCCACCCGGGAACATCATGTGAAACAGCCAGTCGCCAATCACTGGCAGGCCGGTTGTGATACGGGCCACCATACCCAATTCATGGCCCATGCCGGCAGGGGCAATTAGGATCAGCTGTGCAATCCGGTCGCGATGGGCCTTGGCATAGCATGTGGCGATGGCCCCACCCATGGAATAGCCAACCAGTGTAAACGGCCCCTCCACACCCTGATCTGCCAAAAGCGCATTCAGATGGGTGATGAAAAAGCGATCGCTTTGCAGCCCGCGCGGCGCATCGGAATAGCCACGGCCAAAATGGTCATATGTCAGAACACGAAAGCCTTTGGCGATCAGCAAGGGTAGGATGTTGTCCCAGACAAAGGATGGGGTGGTCAGCCCGTGAACGCAGACCATGACAGGGCCGTCAACTGGCCCGTGCCACTGATAATGGGTGCGGCCCTGTGGCAGATCTGCGAATTTCCCGGGCGCGTTGCGGCGCAAGATGTCGTCGCGGGCAGCGCGTCGGGCTTCACGAAGGGCGGGCAGCGCTGCAATCCCTGCAAGGGCCGCAGCCCAGATCATGCGGCTTCGTCCCGGGTGAGAACGCCGTGGCTGACCAGACAATCCGCCCAGCCCTGCGGCCCTTCAAAGATATGGCCTTTCCAGCCGCGCGCCTGCGCGGCTTCGATATTGTCGGTGCGATCATCGGCAAACAGCAGGCTTTCAGGCGGCAGGCCACAGTGCTCTTCGACCATTTCATAAATGCGGGCCTCGGGTTTGATCACCCCCATATGGCCAGACACATAGGCGTGGTCGAATTCATTCAGAAAGTCATACACCGGCGTCGCGATGGCCCATGTATCAATGCCAAAGTTTGTCAGAGCAAAAACCGGAATGCCCTTGGCACGGATTGCGCGCAGCAGGCGCACGGAATGTGGGATGGCAGGCTTTGCCAGATCCAGCCAGTTGTCATGCCACATCATGATTTCATCGTGAAAATCGGGGTATTTTTCGGCGGTGCCGACCACCAGATCACGAAACTTCCCGCCGCGATCCACCTGATCGTTCATCCCATGCAGGTCGACTTTGACGAACATCTCTTTGCGGCGGGCTTCGCCGATGGTGCTGTCATAATAGCGTTCTGGTTGCCATTCGATCAGAACATTGCCGATGTCAAAGATGACGGCTTGGATGGTCATGCGTTTTATCCTGCGGATCTGGGGCGCGGGCGACTGGGCGCGCGCCGGTGAAGCGTTTCTCTCCAGACTGAAACAAGGCCTGCGCCAATGATCAAGCTTGATCCCAGCCAAACCGCGAAATCAGGCCATTCCTGAAAGAACAGCACCCCCCAAAGCACAGCCAGCGGCATGGCGATGTATTCGAACGGGGCGACAAGCGTTGCTTCGCACAACCGATAGGCCTGAGAGATGCAATAACCACCAAAGGAACCGGCAAGGCCAAGAATTGCAAATACGGGCCAATCTTCACGGGCGGGCCAGATCCAGGCGCGAAAGATAAATTCCACAGCAGGCGAAGATGACTGTGCCAGTTGCCCCTGCCCAAACAGCAGCCCAACCACAGCGCTGACAATCAAAAACCCCAGCAGCGGATAGAACGACAGCGCGGTGCCGCGTTCGGTGCCATTGGCTGAGCGGGTCAGCACATGCAGCGTGGCATAGCCGCAGGCCCCAAAAAGCGGCAGGATCGCCGCAGGCTGAAAGCTATCCGCGCCGGGGCGCATGATAACGATGATACCAATAAAGCCCACCACAAGCGTGCCCCACCGCCAGGGGCCAACCCGTTCCTTCAGGAAGATCACCGACAAAAGCGTCACAATCAGCGGGGTGGCAAAGGCGATGGCCACGGCTTCGGCAATCGGCAGAATGGCCAGCCCGGTGAAAAAGGTCAGATTGGCGAAAAGAACCGCAAGTGAGCGAAACAGATGTAGTTTGGGTTTGCGGGTGCGCAGCGTGTGCAGCCCACCTTCCAGAGGGACAAGAACCGACAGCAGCACGATCATCGCCATGACCGAGCGCATAAAGACCACCTCGTAAAGGGGGTAATCCCCCGACATGAGTTTGAAAATCACGTCGATGACCGAAAAGCAAAAGCCCGCGCCAAGCGCGGCCAGAATGCCGAGGGTGGTCTGTTTCATAGCGCGCGCCCTGAAGATGTGTTCGCGCTATCTGTGGCGGAAATTCAGCAGTCTTGCCAGTGGGAATTCATCGTGCCGCACTGCGCAAGGCGCGTTCCAGCTGATCCAGAAAGCGCGATCTGTCGGCCTTGGAAAAGGGTTTGCCGCCGCCTTGCCGAAACGGATCTGCCGCGCGCAGATCTGTCATCAGATCGCGCATGGCCAGTTGCTGGCCGATATTGGCCTGCGTCAACGCAGAGCCATCCGGGCGCAGAACCTGTGCGCCTGCCTCTACGCATTTTGCGGCCAATGGAATGTCACTGGTGACAACCACATCGCCTGTGCCTGCGCGCTCGGCGATCCACATATCCGCCACATCGGGCCCGTCAGGCACGATGACGGTTTCCACCAGCGGATTGGCCGAAGGGCGCAGCCCGCCATTTGACACCAGCTTCATGGCCACCTTGTGACGGGTGGCCACGCGCTCGGCCTCGGCTTTGACGGGGCAGGCATCGGCATCAATGAAAAGTGTCGTCACTTTTTCTTGGCCGCTGGTTTGGCAGGCTCTTTTGCGGGTTTCTTTCCAACTTTGAATTCATCCGGGATTGGCATCCGGTTAAAGGCATCCAGCCCCGCAATCCGATAGGCTTCGGCCAGGGTCGGATAGTTAAAGGTGTTTTCGACGAAGTAATCCACTGTACCTTTCAGGTTCAGCACCGCCTGCGCGATGTGGATCAGTTCGGTCGCGCCTTCGCCGACGATCTGCACCCCCAAAAGACGGCGCGTCTTCAGGCTGACCAGCATTTTCAGCATACCGTGATGCAGCCCCATGATATGCCCGCGCGACGTATCGCGGAAGCGGCCGATGCCGACCTCATAGGGGATTTCGCGTTCCTGAATTTCTTCCTCGGACATGCCGCAGGTGGAAATTTCCGGCACGGAATAGATGCCATAGGGAAACCATGGGCTTTCTGGCAGGGTGGGTGTTTCCAACGCATGGCAGGCCGCCACGCGGCCCTGCTGTAGCGAAGTCGACGCAAGGCTGGGGTGGCCGATCACATCGCCTGCGGCATAGATATGAGGCACTTTGGTCTGGTAGGTCTTGCGATCCACTTCGATCCGGCCGCGGTGGTCAGTTTCCAATCCAACCGAGTTCAGCCCCAGTTTACTGGTGGCCCCCATGCGACCGGCTGCAAACAGCAGCATTTCGGCCCGCACATGGCGACCATTTTCCAGGCTGACCTCAATATGATCACCACGATCTTCGACCTTGTCGATCTTTGAACCCAGCCGAATATCCAAGCCATTGTCGCGGGCCTGATGGGTGAACTCTTCGATTGTATAGCGGTCGATGTAGTCAAGGAAGGTGTTGCGCGGTTCGATCATTGTCACCCGCACATCCAGCGCCGCAAACATCGAGGCATATTCCACCCCGATCACCCCAGCACCTACAACGATCAGCGACCGCGGGATCTGTTCCAGTTCCAGAATTTCGTCACTGTCGACGATGGTTCTGCCGTTGAAAGGAATATTATCCGGGCGATAGGTTTTGGTGCCGGTTGAAATCAGGAATTTCTCGGCGGTGATGCTTTGGGTATCTCCATTGTCGCAGACCACGCGGATTTCATTGGGGCGGACAAAACTGGCCTCGCCGTTCAGCGTGTCGACATGGTTGCGCACAAACTGATGTTCCAGCGCGTCGACCTCGTGATCAAGTGTCATATGCAGGCGGGCTTTGAGATCGCCAGCCTTGATTTCATCTTTGACACGGTACGAACGCCCATAGAATGACCTTTCGCGATAGCCTGACAGGTTCAGCACCGTTTCACGCAGAGTTTTGGACGGGATTGTTCCGGTGTGAACGGAAACGCCACCCAGCCGATCTTTGCGGTCGATGACCAGTACGCGGCGCTTTAGCTTGCCCGCCTGAATGGCTGCGGCCTTACCTGCCGGGCCAGAGCCGATGATTACCAGATCATAATGCGACATCACACAGCCCCAAACAGCGCGTTGGCATGGAAGGCAACGTGATCTTCCATGAATGAGCTGACAAAGAAGTAGCTGTGGTCATAGCCCTTCTGCATCCGGAACGCGCCATCCTGGCGCTTGGCGGCCATGGCCTGGCTCAGGGCTTCTGGTTGCAGCAGATCGAGGAACTGATCATCCCCGCCCTGATCAATCAGCACCGGGCCGTCAAAGCCTTTTTCGCGCATCAGCAAGGTGCTGTCATGGGCGGCCCATGTGCTTTCATCGCTGCCCAGATAGGCGCCCAATTGCTTGCGGCCCCAATCGGAACTGGTTGGATGCGCGATGGGCGCAAAAGCCGAAACCGAAGCAAAGCGGCTTGGCAGGCTCATGGCGAGGGTCAGTGCACCGTGGCCGCCCATGGAATGGCCAGTGATGGCCTGACGGTCCATATCCACGGCAAAATGTTCGCCGATCAATGCGGGCAGTTCCTCTGCGATGTAATCCCACATGCGGAAATGTGGGGCCCAGGGATCCTGCGTGGCATTCACGTAAAAGCCTGCGCCCTGACCCAGATCATAGGCGTCGTCATTGGCAACACCTTCGCCGCGGGGCGAAGTGTCTGGGAAGACCAGCGCAATGCCGTGATCTGCGGCCCAGGCCTGTGCGCCCGCCTTGGTCATGGCGTTTTCATGGGTGCAGGTCAGCCCCGATAGATACCACAAAACCGGAACCTGCATATGCTGTGCCTCTTCGGGCAGAAACAGACCAAAGGTCATGTCGCATGAACAGGCTTTGGAAGCATGGGAATAGACGCCCTGGATTCCACCAAAGCATTTGTTTTCAGAAACTGTCTGCATGTGTCTTGCCTATCAAATGGGTTCGCTGCCGAACCGCGCCAGAAATGTTGCGACTGCATTATCAACAACGTAGCTCTTTTCCTGCTCAGAGAACGACGTTTGGATGCCGAATACAACCTTAAGCCAGATATCAGCTTTGCAAAGTGTGATAAACTGGTCAGATGCGATGTGCTTGTCTTCGATGGAAAGTTCGCCTCGGGCCTGCGCTTCTTCGAAGTAGGCGACAATGGCGTTATGTGTGACCATCGGCCCGCTTTGATAGAATTTCTTGCCGATATCGGGAAAGCGTTCTGCCTCGGCGAGGAAGACCTTGAAGATCTGCAGACCTAGATCAGATGTCATGAATTCCAGAAGTTGGTGGCCCAGATCCGTCAGTACCTGTCTGGCTGGGCGCGAGGTGTCGATGTTCATCAGCGACTGTTCGGCCTGCGCGACGCATTGGTTCATCGCCACTTCCATGAACAAAAGGCGCTTGTCCGAGAAATAGCTGTAGAGGGTGGCTTTGGACACACCGGAATGGCGGGCAATGTCATCGACGCTTGCCCCTTCAAATCCGTCCCGCATGAAAATTTCGTGTGCCCCTTTCAGGACCTGATCAAACTTCCGCCCCTTGCGAACCAATGGTTCTGCACCCATTCAGCTGCTCCTTGTGATTTCGGCTGATTGTATCCGATTTCGGTAAATCTGGGCAAGAAGTGGCCCTGCAGAAACCAGCAGCATTCGATACGAATTTGTGCAAGGCTTGTCAGCCAACAGGGGGTTCGCTAATGACCCAAGGGGATGGGGCAATGGTGTTCTTTTGGTTTTTCTTCGCAAGATGTGGTGCGTTGGGGTGAGTATGAAAGCAATTTGGATCAGTTTGAGCGCTTTGGTTCTGGCTGGCTGCCTGAAGGGCGGCCCCGAAGCAGGGGCGCAAAGGCCAGATTCTGGCGGGGCATTTTTCCTGTCGGGGCTTCTGCAAGGGGGCGACAAGGCTGCCCCGTTGTCCAAAGCCATGCTGGCGGGTGGGATCACCCTGAAAACCCCCAAAGGCTATTGCATTGATCCTGAAACGCTCAAGCGCAACTTTGCTATTTTGGCGTCGTGCAAGGCCCTGTCGAACGGGCGGCGTGGTCCGGATGTGCCAATGGCGATGATGACAGTCAGCGTATCTGGCCGCAGTGAAAACAGCGAATTACCCACTGCTGCGCAATTCGCGCAAAGCATGGATGCGCAGATGCTGGGCGGGCAATCCTCGGGGCAATATGTTTCGGTCAATGTGAAAGGGCAGGACAGTTCCGTACCGGAAGGCAGCGATCCCCGGCATTGGCGTGGGGCGTTTACGCTGGGGGATCGGATGGTGGGACTGGGGCTTTACGCGCCCAAAGGCAGCCCCCTGACTGGGGCAAAGGGAGGCACACTGCTGGCAAAGACTGCGCGGTCAATGTCGATTTTGCCGACATCAGCCAGCAAGTCCGCCGCAACCCCTTCGGAAAAAAGCGAAGTTAAAAAAGAAGGTCTGCTTGCCGGGTTGTTCAATCGTTAAGAGTTGTCATAATAGTTTCCGTATTAGAAACGGTTTCCCAAGTGACACGAACGAAAGAGATTTTGGCTGATGGCAGGTGACTCGCAAAGGTGGTTGGATCGCGCGCTGCATGCTGCGTCACTGCGGGCGTGGACCCGGGTTGCAGATGGGGCCAAAACAACCGATCTGCCAGCGCTTCGGCGCCAGCGCAGTCAGGCCCGGGCAATCAAAAGCCAGATTGATCGTTTGATGCACACGGCGGATGAACGTCTGGCGCTGCCCATTTTGGGAAATCAGAATTTTCACCGGCCGGTTGATGCGGATTGGGCCTGGCGTCCTGAACTGTGGTGTGGGCCGCTGGCTGTTCAGGGCGTGGCCTCTGCAGAAAGCAAATCCATGCTGGGGCGCGAGGTGACGCTGTTCCATGACTGTGCGCAGTCCGAACTGACCCTGCGCCAGCTGCGCAACATGCGCGAAGCGGATCTGGCGGCCTATGGGCTGCGCATGGATGTGTTCCGCTTTGATGGCTCATATCTGTCTTTGGCAATTGATCTGCCGCATGAGGCCTGCAAAGGCTTGCAACGCAAGCACCTTTTGCGTGTTGAATCTATCGTTGAGATGGAAAAACCGCTGGAAATCTTTGCCCGGCTGAATGTCAAACACGGCCCCAATACCGAACAGATTGTGCGCGAACTGCCGCTGCACGAAGAGGAAATCGTGGTCGAATTTGATCTGGCCTATACCAAGCTGAACGAAAAGCGGGTGGAAGGCATGTGGCTGGATCTGATCTTTGAAGGTCCGGAAATGAATCAGGTGGTCCTGCGGGATCTGACCTTTAGCCGCCGCAAACGCGCGGAACTCTGACAAAGACGGGCCCTGAGATGAGCAGCTATTCACTGACAAAAACACGCTTCAAAGATGGAATCTGGGAAGGTCTGCTGATCGCACATGAGGCGGGGGCACCGCCTGAGGTTTCCGTGCGGCTGCGTGACCGCGATGTAACGGGTGTGACCGTTACCCAGACCGGCAAAGAGACCGAGTTTGTTCTGCGCATTCCCGTCCCGATTGAGGCGGTGGGGGACGGGGTGCAGACCTTTCTGATTTCCGACATGACTGATGACAGTGATCTGGGCAGCTTTTCCTTGATTGCCGGTGAGGTTCTGGATGATGATATCCGCACCGAGGTGGATCTGCTGCGCGCCGAGCTGGATATGCTCAAACGGGCCTTCCGCCGCCATTGCCTTGAGACCACCTGAACGGGTGGATTTTCCCTGACAGGAGTTTCCATGTCCCCTCTGCGCGGCATTGCGCTGAAATTGATCGCCGTTTTCCTGTTTTCCATCATGGCAGTCTTGATCAAGGCCGGATCGGCCTTTGTTCCGGCAGGCGAAGCGGTGTTTTTCAGATCATTCTTTGCCATGCCGATCATCCTGATCTGGCTGTTTCTGCGCGGTGATCTGCGCACCGGTCTAAAGGCGCAAAACCTTGCGGGCCATGCCTGGCGCGGGTTTATCGGGGGGACGGCCATGGGATTTGGCTTTGCTGCGCTTGCGCTTTTGCCTCTGCCCGAGGTCACCGCGCTGGGCTATGCGGCCCCGCTGCTGACGGTGGTTTTTGCGTCGGTTCTGCTAGGGGAAAGGCTGCGGGCGTTTCGGATCACAACGGTTCTGATTGGTCTGGTGGGCGTTGTGGTGATCCTCTGGCCGCGTTTGACGCTGGATGATCTGTCAGATGCTGCACTATGGGGCGTAGGGCTGATCCTGGCCTCAGCGGTCTTCCGGGCGCTGGCGCAGATCCAGATCCGCCGGCTGGTCGCGACCGAGGAAACATCAGCCATCGTTTTCTATTTCTCGTTGACCGCGACGCTGTTTTCCCTGCTGTCCCTGCCGTTTGGCTGGGTGATGCCGCCATTTCATGCCTTTGTGATGCTGGCCTCTGCAGGGTTGGTGGGGGGACTTGCGCAGATTTTTCTGACGTCATCGTATAAGTTCGCTGAGGCCTCGGTCGTGGCGCCGTTTGATTATGCGTCGATCCTGTTTGCGATCCTGTTTGGCGTGGTGTTCTTTGATGAATGGCCAACGCTGCCAATTATTCTGGGGTCGCTGATTGTCATGTCTGCGGGGGTGATGATCGTCTGGCGTGAACGGCAGCTGGGGCTAAAACGCGGCAAGGCGCGTCCGGGGATGACGCCTCAGGGTTAAAGATCAAACAACTCGGCAACCATATAGGCCGGACGCAGCAGATGGCGGCGATGACGACCCAAGGGAAAGCGCCTAGGCGGGGTGGTCAGCAGTTCGGGCAGCCTGTCTTGTCCGACAATGTGCTGGGCCAGTCTTTTGCCCGCATAGCTGCCCATGGCCACGCCATTGCCGTGATACCCTAGCGCGGCAAACAGCCCATTGTGCCCGGGCACTTCGCCAACAAAAGGCGTCAGACCGGCCATCATGCAGACCAGCCCAGACCATTCATGGGTGATTTCAACATCTTTCCATGCGGGAAAGAGGCGGGCAAAATTCTGCCGGATGCGCTTTGCGATGCTGCGGTTTTCACATCTGGTGGCGCGCAGTCCACCGCGCATCCCGAACAGAAACCGCCCATCCGGCAGCTTGCGAAAGTAGTGCAGCAATTGGCGGGTATCATAGGCCATCTGATCCGAAAACCAGCCCTGCGCCTGTTGTTCATGATCGCTGAGCGGGCGGGTGACGATCACGCTGGATTGCACAGGCAGATACCGCGCCCGCAGCCAATCGGGCAGGTTTTCAGAGGAATAACCATTGGTGGCGATGATCACCTGATCTGCGGTGATTGCCCCCTTCGGGCTGTGCAGCACCCATCCGTTTGATCGCTCTATCCCCGTCACCGGGCTGTAGGCGAACAGCCTGCCACCTGCGCCATGCACGGCCTGCGCTAAATGGCTATGGTACTTGCGTGGGTTCAGGGCAAATCCAATCGGGAGCGTCATCGCCCCATGCCAAGGCCCGCCAAGCCCCTCGGCCTGCAGCGCATCGCGCGGGACAAGCTGCGGGGTCACTTTGTAGGTCTCGGCTAAAGCAACGGCGTCGGCCTGCATCCCGGCCCATTTTCGCGCTGTGTGCGCCAGCAGGGTTTCGCCCCGCGAATGGTGATCGACATCCCAGTGGTTCTGCGAAATCAGCCCGTCAACATGCTGAACTGCAAGGCGTTCCAGATCTGCCCAATCCTGTGCTGCCCCCGCGCCAAAGCGTTTGTTTAGCAAAGCGTCGGGGGCCTTGGCGCCACCCAGACAGCAAAAGCCTCCATTGCGGCCAGAGGCCCCCCAGCCCGGATGTTCCGCATCAATGACAGCCACATTCACACCGGACTGCGCCAGATGCAGGGCGGCGTTTAACCCAGTGAAACCACCACCTACGATGGCCACATCCGCCTGGTGCGGGCCGCTTAGCTTTGGCCAGTCCGCGGGCGAAACCGTATCACGCCAGAAACAAGCCCCCTGAGGGCCATAGGCGCCTGCCTCGTAAATGCGGTTCACGTGGTCTGCTCAGCGGCGCGCTCTTCCTGCTTTTGCCGGATGGCTGCGCGTTTCGAAATCAGCGAAGCGCTGATTACCCCCATCGTTACAATCGCGATCATGAGCGTCGACAGCGCATTGATTTCGGGAGACACGCCCAGACGCACCGCTGAGAAGATTTTGATCGGCAATGTCGTGGCGGATGGGCCTGTGGTGAATGAGGCAATCACCAGATCGTCGAGCGACAGGGTAAAGGCCAGCAGCCACCCGGAAATCACCGCCGGGGCGATAATGGGCAGGGTGACAAGGCGGAAGGTTTCAAACGGGGTGGCCCCGAGATCCAGCGCGGCCTCTTCCAGAGATTGGTCAAAGCTGCTCAGGCGCGAACTGACCACCACGGACACATAGCACATGGCAAAGGTTGTATGGGCCAGAACAATGGTTATCACACCGCGATCCAGACCGATGCCAATGAACAGCAGCAGCAAAGACAGGCCGGTAATGACTTCGGGCATGACAAGCGGCGCGTAAATCATGCCGGAAAACAGGGTGCGTCCCGGAAAACGCCCCATACGTACCAGCGTATAAGCGGCCATGGTGCCCAGAACCGTCGCGATTGTCGACGACATGACCGCGACTTTGATTGTCACCCAGGCCGCATCCAGAAAGGCATCGTTTTGCAGCAGCTCAGCATACCATTTGGTTGAAAACCCTGCCCAAACGGTGACGAGGCGACCACCGTTGAAGCTATAGACCACCAGAATGATCATCGGCAGATAGAGAAAGGCAAAGCCCAGCGTCAGCGCGGTTGCGTTGAACCATGAAAACCGTCTCATCGCTCTGACTCCCGCGCTTTTTCTTCTGACCGCTGGAACAGGATGATCGGGATGATCAGGATCAGCAGCAATATGACCGCCACCGCAGACGCCACAGGCCAGTCACGGTTCGAAAAGAACTCTTCCCACAGGACTTTGCCGATCATCAGCGTTTTTGATCCGCCCAACAGGGACGGGATCACAAATTCGCCCAATGTGGGAATAAACACGAGGAAGCTGCCGGCTATGATGCCGTTTTTCGACAGCGGAAATGTCACCAGCCAGAAAGCTTCGAACCGGGAACAGCCCAGATCTTCGGCGGCTTCCAGCAGGCTTTCATCCAGCTTTTCAAGCGCCGAATAGATCGGCAGGATCATGAAAGGCAGATAGGTGTAGATGATCCCGATATACACAGCGGTATTGGTGTTCAGAATGATCAGAGGATCAGAAATCAGCCCCAATCCCAGCAAAAGCTGATTCAGCAGCCCTTCGTTCGACAGGATGCCCATCCACGCGTAAACGCGGATCAGAAAGCTGGTCCAGAAGGGCAGGATCACCAGCATCAGCAGGGTGGGCCGCCATTCATCGGGCGCTTTGGCCATGCCATAGGCAATGGGATAGCCCACCAGCAATGTCAGAAAGGTCGAAATCGCGGCGATCTTCAGCGAAGACAGATAGGCGCGCCAATAGAGTTCGTCTTCGGTCAGCCAGACATAGTTTTCGAAATCAAGTTCGCTCAGGAAATCGCGCAGGCCAGCCAGCCCCTGGGC
Source organism: Pelagimonas sp. (assembly GCA_025210455.1). Taxonomy (GTDB): domain Bacteria; phylum Pseudomonadota; class Alphaproteobacteria; order Rhodobacterales; family Rhodobacteraceae; genus JAOARQ01. The sequence goes on along the minus strand of JAOARQ010000023.1, from coordinate 37,217 downwards.
GAAATCCAGTACGGGCAGATAGGGTGGGCGGGCAATGGCCGCATCCGACAGCGAGATTTTGAAAACGATCAGGAAGGGTACCAGAAAGAGCACCAGCAACCAGATGTAAGGGATCGAGATCACAACGGCCTTACGCATGGCAAAGCCCCCAGTTGAAAGGGATCAGGGCGGTCATTTCTCAAGCACCACGCCAGCAGTTGCGGTGAATGACAGCCAGACCTCGTCTTCCCAGGTGATATCGCGGCGGGAAATGCGGCGGGTGTTGGTCACCTGTGATTTCACCATTAACCCATCAGCCAGCTCCACATGATAGGTCGAGATATTCCCCAGATAGCCAATGTCGATCACCTTGCCGCGCAGAACGTTTGGCGCAACTGGCTTGTCCTTCGAGATGCCGATCTTTTCGGGGCGCAGCGCGAGGCAAACCTCTTTGCCATCGAGTGCGGTATCGCCATTTGTGGCGATGACCTTAGGCTGCCCATCAGCCCAGTGAATTTCGATGCCACCGGCGGGGGGCTCGGTCGCCTCAGCTTTGGCCGGGGGTTGGGCCTGTGTCACAGGATTTGAAAGCTCATCAGCCGTTGGGGCTGGCAGGGCGGGCTGGGGCTCTTCGCGTCGGCCCAAAACCGGGTGCAGCACCTTGTCATGCAACCATTTCCCCAACTCATTGGGTTGGGCCACGCGTTCTGCTGGGGCCGCAGCTTTGGGCGCAGCAACAGGGGGTTCGGGTGCGGGTTGCGGAGCGGTTTCTTTGGTGGGTTCAGGGCGCTTTTGCGCCTTGCCGCGAAACAGGTTCACATCGCCAATGAAATCCGCCACGTAAACCGAGTTTGGCGCTTCATAGATCACATCCGGCGTGGCCACCTGAATGACCTTGCCGTGATCCATCACAGCCACCCGGCTGGCCACGGTCATAGCCTCTTCCTGATCGTGGGTGACAATCACAAAGGTGGTGCCGGTTTTTTCCTGAATGTCCATCAGTTCAAACTGGGTTTCTTCGCGCAGCTTTTTGTCCAGCGCACCCAGCGGTTCATCCAGCAACAGCAGTTTGGGCGCCTTGGCCAGAGAACGCGCCAGCGCCACCCGCTGACGCTGGCCCCCAGACACCTGATGCGGCTTGCGCTGGGCAAATTTCTCCATCCGGGTCAGGCGCAGCATTTCTTGCACGCGATCGGCGATAAAGGCCCGGTCTTTGCCTTCGCGCTTCAGGCCAAAGGCGATGTTTTCCCAGATCGACAGATGCGGAAACAGTGCATAGCTCTGGAACATCATATTGACCGAGCGTTTGTTGGGCGGCACCGCGCCAATATCCTGCCCACCCAGAAAAATCTGACCTTCGGTTGGGGTTTCAAACCCGGCCAGCATCCGCATCATCGTGGTTTTGCCACAGCCTGACGGCCCCAGCAGCGCATAGAATTCGCGTTCGTAAATATCGAGTGTCAGATCATCAATGGCTACAAAATCACCAAAACGTTTTGTGACCCCTTTGAATTGGATCAGTGGTTTTGCGTTCGGATCGGTCCAGGGGGAAAAAACGGTGTGCGCCATGCGTCCTAAACATCTTCTTGGGGTACAAAACCCGCGCCGGAACAGGTCTGGCGCGGGTTCGAAAAAACGGGATCAGATGCCCGATTTGATGCGGGTCCAAAGGCGTGTCACCACACGCTGAGTCTTTGGCGGATAACCGTCTTTGATGTATGTGTTCGCCATGGCTTCATCTGATGGGTAGATCGCAGGATCCTTGATCACCTGTTCCGAGAGGAATTCCTGCGCAGCCTTGTTGCCATTGGCATAGTTCACATAGTTCGACGCCGCTGCCATGTTCTGGGCATCCAGCATGAAGTTCAGGAACTTATGCGCTCCCTCAGGGTTGGGGGCGTCCACCGGAATGGCCATCTGGTCAAACCACATCAGCGCACCCTCTTTGGGGGCGTTGTACTGGATTTCTACGCCATTGCCCGCTTCGGCAGCGCGGTCGCGTGCCTGCAGCACATCACCAGACCAGCCGACGGCCACGCAGATATCGCCATTGGCCAGCGCGTTGATGTATTCCGAGCTGTGGAATTTCTGGATATGCGGCGCAACGGCCTGAATGACGCCGGCGGCCTGTTCCAGTTCCGCCTTGTCGTGGCTGTTGGGATCAAGACCCAGATAGGTCAGCGCGGCGGGCATCATTTCATCAGGGGCGTCCAGAAGGTGCACGCCACATTCCGCCAGCTTTTCCATATTCGCCGGGTCAAAAACCAGTGCCAGACTGTCGACCGGGGCATTCCCGCCCAACGCCGCTTTGACCTTGGCGGTGTTCACACCGATACCGGTTGTGCCCCACATGTAGTTGATCGAATAGGTGTTGCCCGCATCAAAGCGTGAAACCCGGTCAGCGATCACATCCCAGGCGTTGCCGATGTTGGTCAGCTTGGATTTGTCCAGTTCCTGGAACACGCCCGCCTGAATCTGCCGTGCAAGGAAGCTGCCGGTTGGCACCACCACGTCATAGCCAGAGCCGCCCGCAAGCATTTTGGTTTCCAGAACCTCGTTGCTGTCGAACACGTCGTAAATCAGCTTCAGGCCGGTTTCTTCTTCGAATTTGGCCAGCAGCGCTTCGTCGATATAGTCAGACCAGTTATACACCCGGACTTCATCAGCCTGAGCCATGCCAGCCACCAGAGCCAGAGTCGCAGTGACGCTCAGCAAGGAATTTTTCATTTCTGTACTCCCGTTGGTCGCGGGGTCTTCCAGCCCCGTCCAAGGATTTTGATCATAAGTTGCCTTATCTCGCAACGCTTATGATGGTTTCACGCAAGAATGTTCCGTGCAAGGGTTGTCAGGCGTTGGGCAAGACTGGCATGAAGTAAGTGATGAATACTGAGGCAGAGAATTCTGGGCGCGCGGGTTTGCCTGCGCATGAGCGGGTCTATCGCAGTTTGCGGGATCTTATTTTATTTGGCGGGCTGGCACCGGGGGAACCGGTCACAATTCAGGGGCTGGTTGAGCGGCTTGACGCCGGGATGACCCCGGTGCGCGAGGCGCTACGCCGCCTGAGTGCGGAAGGCGCGCTGAACACGATGGGCAATCGGCGCATTGTTGTGCCCGTTCTGGATCACAAAGCGATCACCGAGCTGACCGAGGCGCGGCTTGCGCTGGAACCAAGATTGGCCGCGCGGGCGGCGGCACGCTGTTCGCCTGAGGGAATTGCGCAGCTGCGCGAGATCGATCTGCGGTTGGATCAAGCCATTTTGAAGGGCGATGTCACCAGCTATCTGCGCGAAAACCACGCCTTTCACCAACATATGAACCAGATGGCGGATGCGCCCATTCTGACGGATCTGGTCGATGGCCTGTGGCTGCGCTTTGGTCCGTCGTTGCGCATTGTCTGTGGCCAAATGGGCACTCGCAATCTGCCGGATATGCACAAAGATCTGCTTGAGGCGCTGGAAAGCAAGAACATCGAAGCGGCCTCGGCGGCGATGGCGGGGGATGTGTCACAGGGAATGGATCAGATCGCGCAAAGCTTTGAGCAGGGGTGATCACACCTTTTGCATGCATTGATTCGATTGACAGGTGAAAATTTGATCATATTCTGGCCCTGAGTGAAAACAGAGGCCCCGTATGACCCTTCTTACCGCAAATTCGCCCACCGCAGAGCTGCAGGCACTGGACGCTGCACACCATATGCACCCGTTCACCCAAGGGGCGGGGCTGAACGAAAAAGGTGCGCGCATGATCACGCGTGCAGAAGGGTGCTGGCTGACAGATAGCGAAGGCAACCGCATTCTGGATGGTATGGCGGGGCTTTGGTGTGTGAACATCGGCTATGGTCGTCGCGAACTGGCCAGTGTGGCCGCCCGCCAAATGGAAGAGCTGCCCTATTACAACACCTTTTTCCAGACCAGCCATGTACCTGCGCTGAACCTTGCGGCGCGTCTGGCCGAACTGGCCCCCGGTGATCTGAACCATGTGTTCTTTGCCAGTGGTGGGTCTGACGCCAATGATACCAACCTGCGGATGGTGCGCACCTATTGGGCCGAAAAAGGTCAGCCGGAAAAGAACGTGATTATCTCGCGGTGGAATGCCTATCACGGGTCCACCATTGGTGGGACAAGTCTGGGCGGGATGAAAGGCATGCATGGGCAGGGCGATCTGCCAATTCCGGGTATTGAGTTCATCGACCAGCCGAACTGGTGGGCCGAGGGTGGCGATATGACTCCAGAGGAATTTGGCCTGATGCGTGCGCGCCAGTTAGAGGAAAAGATCCTTGAGGTTGGGCAGGATAAGGTCGCGGCCTTTATCGCCGAACCGGTGCAGGGCGCGGGCGGTGTGATCGTTGCACCAGAAACCTATTGGCCCGAGATCCGGCGCATCGTTGATAAATACGGTATCCTGCTGATCGCAGATGAGGTGATCTGCGGATTTGGCCGTACCGGAAACTGGTTTGGCTCGCAAACCTTGGATATTCGGCCAGACATCATGACCATCGCCAAGGGGCTGTCTTCGGGCTACATGCCGATTGGCGGCTCGATCGTGTCTGATGAGGTGGCCAAGGTGATTGGCGGGACTGAGTTTAACCACGGCTATACCTATTCCGGCCATCCGGTGGCCTGCGCTGTGGCGCTGGAAAACCTGCGTATTCTGGAAGAGGAAAAGATCGTTGACACCGTCCGCGATCAGACCGCCCCTTATCTGAAAGAAAAGTTCGAAAGCCTAGGGAATCATCCCATGGTGGGGGAGGTCAAGATTGTTGGGATGATGGGCTCTATGGCGCTGACGCCAAACAAAGGGACCCGCGCGCCTTTTGCTGCGGATGCGGGGACGATTGGTTTTATGTGCCGCGAACGCTGCTTTGCCAATAATCTGGTGATGCGCCATGTGGGGGATCGTATGATCATCTCGCCACCGCTGGTGATTTCAAAAGATGAAATCGACACGCTCATCGACCGCGCCCGCACCAGTCTGGACGAAGCCCATGCCCAGGCGGTGTCGGAAGGGCTGTTCGCCTAAGCGAGGAAAGCCCGCAAGGGCTTGAAGAGCCGCTCCTTGGTCTCTTCGAGCCCTCCTCGCGGGGGTCAGTCTATCTTATGTGGCGCGCCGGTGGCCATATTGGTGCCGATATAGGGTTTGTTCGACCCTTTCCATGCTGCAAAGCCCCCTTCCAGATGCGCAACACGGGCAATCCCCGCATCAATTGCCATGCGAGAGACCTTTTCGGATCGCACGCCTGACCCACACATAAAGACGATGCGTTTTTCGGACTGTCCCGGCAGAGCTTTGGTGCTGAAAAAAGCAAGCGGCAGCAAAAGCGCCCCTTCGACATGTTCGAACATGTATTCCTGCGGGGTGCGGACATCGATGAGTATGATGTTTTCTGCATCCAATGCCGTCTGCACCTCATCTGCGGTCCAGCTTTCCAGAATGGCTTGTCCTATTTCTTCGACTTTCATGATCGCCTCCGATGTTATGTTCAGAGGTTGGCGGATATAATGAAATCCGAATATGACACAGATCAACGCCGGGTAGCGGGCTTAGGCCCTGAGCACTGCTTTGCAGGTGTCGATCATGAACTCTGCAAAGACTTTGACCTTTGGGTCGCGGTAGCGCCTTGATGGCGACAGGCAGGCCAGTTGCGCGGGATAGGGGGGGGCTGCTTTTGCGACTTCAACCAAAGCGCCAGAGGACAGATGATCGGCAATTTCAAACCGGGGTTTGAGAACAATCCCACAGCCCGCCAGCGCCCAATCTGTCAGCACATCTCCGTCATCGGATTCCAACGGCCCTGAGATATCATAACGTTTGGGGCCATCCCGGGTACGCAGCGTCCATTGAAATTCCTGCGCGCCGGGAAAGCGCAGGTTCAAACAGGCGTGTTTCTCTTTGATCAGCGCCTCTCCATCAGCCGGGGCGCCTTTCTGCGCGATATAGTCCGGCGCGGCAGCCAGAACCCTTTCGCAATCCGCAATCATGCGCACTTTTAGATCGCTGTCCGCCAGCGGCCCCAGATGAAACGCCAGATCCAGCCCTTCGCTGGTGACATCAACGCTGCGATCCGACAGGCGCAGTCGAATGTCGATTTCGGGATAGATTTCGCGAAAAGGCACCACGGCCGGGGCAATCACCTTTCGCCCCAGATGCAGCGGGGCGGCCACATAGAGGGTGCCGCGCGGGCTTTGCGTGGCTTCCATCACCGATCCTTCGGCGGTGTCGATGGCCTCAAGAATGCCGCGCGCGCCATCATAGAACAGCCGCCCGTGTTCGGTCGGGTGCAGCGCTCGTGTGGTGCGGTTGAACAGGCGCACGCCCAGATGACGTTCCAGTTCGGCAATACGCGCTGAGGCCACCGCAGGCGAGGTGCGCTGATCGCGCGCGGCCGCCGACATATTGCCAAGCTCATAGACGCGCACAAACATGCGGATATTGTTCACATAGGCCATTGTGGTTTTCAGAGGATTTTTGAAAGTCTCATAGGATTAACAGGCTATCTTTGAAAACATGCGCCGTATAGAGTTTTGTGCACGACAAAGGGGGCAAAGATGTATGATATCGCCGCGATAGGGGCCTGGGCGGAATTTGCCGTGCGCTGGTTGCATGTGATCACCGCCATTGCCTGGATTGGATCATCCTTTTATTTCATCGCCTTGGATCTGGGGCTGCACCGGGATCGCAACCTTGAATCCGGGGCGGATGGTGAAGAATGGCAGGTGCATGGGGGTGGTTTTTATCACATCCAGAAATATCTGGTCGCCCCCGCCAAAATGCCTTCGGATCTGGTCTGGTTCAAATGGGAAAGCTACTGGACGTGGCTGTCCGGCTTTATGCTGCTGACATTGGTCTATTACTTCGGGGCTGAGTTCTATCTGATTGATCCGAATGTCATGGATCTGGCACCCTGGCAGGCGATTGGGATCTCATTTGCGTCGCTGGTACTGGGTTGGATCGTCTATGATCAGCTGTGCAAATCCCCTTTGGGGAAGAACATGAATGCGCTGATGGTGGTGCTGTTTGGTGTGCTGGTGGCGATGGCCTATTTCTACACCTCGGTGTTTTCGGGCCGTGCCGCGATGCTGCATCTGGGGGCGTTCACCGCCACGATCATGACGGCTAATGTGGCACATATCATTATCCCCAATCAGCGGATCGTAGTGGCGGATCTGATTGCCGGGCGCACGCCGGATGCGAAATACGGCTATATCGCCAAGCAGCGTTCAACCCATAATAATTATCTGACATTGCCAGTTATTTTCCTGATGTTGTCGAACCATTATCCGCTGGCTTTCGCAACGGAACATACCTGGATCATCGCCAGTCTTGTGTTCCTGATGGGGGTGACGATCCGGCATTTCTTTAACAGCATGCATGCCCGCAAAGGGAAACCCTATTGGACATGGGCAGCCACGACAATGATCTTCATTGTCATCATGGCCCTGTCGACCGCGCCACTGTTCCGCGCCGACGAGCCTGAAGAAGCCCGGGGCCCGGCGTTGCGATTTGCGCAGGCGGCGGGGTTTGAAGATGTGCATGATATCGTGCTGGGCCGCTGTTCCATGTGTCATGCCGCCGAACCTGTCTGGGATGGGCTGCTTTGGGCCCCCAAAGGGGTGCGGCTGGAAACCGAGGCCCAGATCGCATCGCAGGCGCGGGCGATTTATCTGCAGGCGGGGATCAGCCATGCCATGCCGCCTGCCAATCTTTCTTACATGGAAGAGGAAGACCGCGCCGCTATTCGTGCCTGGTATAAGGCTGCGATGGCTGGCGAAGTCGAAGGCTAAGCGCCGTTTTAAACCGGAACAAAACAAGACAATCCGCATTCCAGAATCGCGCAACCCCTGCTAGATCTCGTGGAATGGACACAGCATCCCCCCAGATAAGCACAGATCAACGCCCGGTCATCCGTCAGCTGGATGATGCGGCCATCAACCGTATCGCCGCCGGTGAGGTGGTTGAACGCCCGGCCTCGGCGGTGAAGGAACTGGTTGAAAACGCCATTGATGCCGGCGCGCGGCGGATCGGTATCGAGATCGCCGATGGCGGCAAAACGCTGATCCGCGTGACAGATGATGGCTGCGGCATGACCGCTGATGAACTGCCGCTGGCCCTGTCGCGCCATGCGACGTCAAAGATCGACGGAACTGACCTGCTGAATATCCACTCTTTCGGTTTTCGCGGCGAAGCACTGCCGTCACTTGGGGCGGTGGGGCGTCTGACCCTGCAAAGCCGTGCCAAAGGGTTCGAGGCCTGCGAACTTTCCGTCGATGGCGGCGTCATGAGCGCGACCAAACCCTGCGCCCTGAACGGGGGCACCGTGGTCACGCTGCGCGATCTTTTCTTTGCCACGCCTGCGCGGCTAAAGTTCCTGCGTTCGGATCGGGCCGAAATGATGGCGATCTCTGATGTGATCAAACGTCTGGCCATGGCCGAGCCTTCGGTTGGTTTCACCTTACGCGATGTGTCTGCTGGGGGGGATCGGGTGACCTTCCGGGTGGATCCTGAAACGGGCGATCTGTTTGATGCGCTCCGCGGTCGGCTTGGCCGCGTCATGGGGGCAGAGTTCGTCGATAATGCGCTGCCGATTGACGCTGAGCGCGAAGAGATCCGGCTGACAGGCTATGCGGCGCTGCCGACCTATTCACGTGGCAATGCGGTGATGCAGCACCTGTTTGTGAATGGCCGCCCGGTGCGCGACAAAACCCTGATCGGCGCGTTACGCGGTGCCTATCAGGATTTTCTGTCGCGTGAACGGCACCCCGCTGTGGCGCTGTTTGTCGATTGTGACCCGCATAAGGTCGATGTGAACGTGCACCCGGCCAAATCCGAAGTGCGCTTTCGCGATCCCGGTCTGGTGCGGGGGCTGATCATCTCTGCGCTGCGCCATGCTTTGGCAGAAGCTGGGCACCGCGCCTCAACCACCGTTGCGGCAGAGACGCTGGGAGCGATGCGCCCCGAACAACCGCCCACCGCGACAGGCACGCCGCGCATCTATCAGATGGATCGCCCCAGTCTTGGCGCGCGTCAGGCCGCGTTTGGCGCGCAGACCCCTCAGCCAGCGGCACCCAGCTCGGGCTTTGCCGAACTCGGCCAAAGCTGGTCGGGCCGCGTGGTCGAGGAAAGCCCGCAAGGGCTTGAAGAGACCCCCGCAGAAGAACCGGCGCATTTGCCACTGGGTGCAGCCCGGGGGCAGGTGCATGAAAACTATATCATCGCGCAGACCAATGATGGCATCGTCATTGTCGATCAGCATGCCGCCCATGAACGTCTGGTGTATGAAAAGCTCAAAGCCCAGATGGCGGAAAATGGCGTGGCGGCGCAGGCTCTTTTGATCCCGGAAATTGTCGAATTCTCTGCCGATGATATGACCCAGCTTCTGGCCTTGTCAGATGACCTGACCAAGATGGGCCTGACCATCGAACCTTTCGGCGGCAGCGCCATCGCGGTGCGCGAAACCCCCGCAATTCTGGGAGAGGTCAACGCCACTGCGCTCTTGCAAGATATTCTGGATGAGCTGTCTGATTTTGGCTCCAGCCAGTTGGTGCGCGAAAAGATCGAAGCCATCCTGTCGCGCGTGGCCTGCCATGGATCCATCCGCTCAGGTCGGCGTATGCGCGCCGAGGAAATGAACGCGCTCTTGCGCGAAATGGAAGCCACCCCCCATTCCGGCCAGTGCAACCACGGCCGCCCCACCTATGTTGAGCTGAAACTCAGCGATATCGAAAGACTGTTTGGCCGCACATGATCCAGATTGGTGACTATAGCATTGACGCAAATATGGTGATTTTCGCGGCTGTTGGCGTTGTGGCGCTGATCTTGCTGCTTTTGCTGATCAGCCTGCGCCGTGCGGGGCAGGTGGCGCAGACCACAGACACACTGGCCCATGCTTTGATGGATATGTCGGGGCGGGTGGAACATCTGTCCAACGGGCAGGGGCAGCTCGAAGGTAGCCTGAATGCGGTGGCGCATCAGCAGACCCAGGCGGCCACGCAGATGACCGTATTGATGGAGCAGCGTCTGGGTGAGGTGCAGCTGCGCCTGCACGAAGATCTGGCCAAGGTGCAGCGCAATACCGGGGAAAATCTGGCGCATATGCAGCAAAGCCTTGCGGATAACATGGCCGCCCAGCAGTTGAAGCTGTCGGAAACGCTGGGGCAAAACCAGATGCGTTTGCAGGAAAACATGGCCGATCTGCAGATGAAGACCGCGCGCAACCTGACCGATATGCAGGAAAAGATGAATACGGCGCTGACAGGCACGGCCAAAAGCACCGCGACCTCGCTGACAGCTTTGCAGGAACGCCTGCAAACCATCGACAAGGCGCAGGAAAATATCACCAAACTCTCTGGTGACGTGCTGTCTTTGCAGGATATTCTGTCGAACAAGCAGACGCGCGGTGCGTTTGGGGAAATCCAGCTGACAGATATTGTGTCAAAGGCGTTGCCCAAGGATAGCTATAGCCTGCAGGCGACCCTGTCGAACGGCAAACGCGCGGATTGTCTGATCCATCTGCCCAACCCGCCGGGGCCGATTGTTGTGGATGCGAAATTCCCTTTGGAAGGCTACGAAGCCCTGCGCGCCGCCAATACGGATGCACAGGTGGTCGAGGCGGTGCGGCTTTTGCGGGCCTCGGTGCGCAAACACATCAAGGACATCTCGGAGAAATACATCATCGAAGGGGAAACTGCCGATGGCGCGTTGATGTTCTTACCGTCCGAGGCGATTTACGCCGAACTGCACGCGAATTTCTCTGATGTGGTGCGCGAAGGGTTTAACGCGCGAGTCTGGATTGTGTCGCCCACCACCTGCATGGCAACGCTGAACACCATGCGCGCCATTTTGAAAGATGCGCGGATGCGTGAACAGGCAGGGGCCATCCGCAAAGAGCTGGGCCTGCTGTCAGGTGATGTCGAACGGCTGTCGACCCGCGTTGGCAATCTTGATCGTCATTTTGCGCAGGCGTCTAAGGATATTCAGGATATCAAGATCAGCGCAGATAAGGCGGGTAAACGTGCCAGACGTCTGGATAACTTTGACTTTGAAGAGCTGGCAGAGGATGATGCATCCAATATCCAATTGCTCAATTCAGGAGAGTAATCCATGCCTTTTGCCCCCAGGGTTCTGACTGACGATGCGCTAAAGGCGCTGGGATTGGGATCAGCAGATATCGTTGATGCGATTTCGAAAACCATCCTTGATAAGGCGGCCGGGCGTCTGCGTGTGACGCCGAAATCGGTGATTCAGCCGGGCGATGGTCGCTATATGATGACCACATTGGCCACGGGCGAAGATCCGGATCTGACGGTGATCAAAGCGGTGACAGTTTGCCCAGACAATCCATCGCGCGGTCTGCCTTCGATCACCGGGGCGATTATGGTGAATGATGCGATCACCGGTGAATGCCTGGCGTTGATGGATGCGGAATGGATCACGGGTGTGCGCACTGCGGGCCTGTCTGCAGTGGCGGCGCGGCCCTTGGCCAACCCGCATTCCGAAATCATGAGCTTTGTCGGCTGTGGCGTTCAGGCGCGATCCCATCTGGAAATGTTTGCCGGTCTCTACCCGCTAAAAACCATCCGGGCTTATGGCAGAGGGCAGGCCAATATTGATCGGCTCTGCGCTTTGGCTGCGGATCTGGGATTGCAGGCCGAGGTGGCAGATACCCCGCAGGCGGCTTTGGATGGGGCGGATCTGGTGGTCTCCTCGATCCCGATCACCTTTGATGGCACGCCCTATCTGGATGCGCGTCAGATGAAACCCGGTGCGATGGCAATCATTACGGATGCCTGCAAACCCTGGGTGACTGAGGGGCTTAACGCCTTTGAAACCATCGTTGTCGATGATCGCGCCCAAGAGGAAAGCATGCCGCAGCCCATGGTGCCGCCCGCACGGATTGGTGCTGATCTGGCTGAACTGCTGGATAAGGGGCTGACGATTGCCGACGGACCACGCGCCTTTATGTTTCGGGGAATCGCTGCGGGCGATTATGCGCTTGCAGCACGGCTCTGGCGCGAGGTTTCCCGACATTCGGAAAGCGGAAAGTAATTTCCTTTCGCTAACCGCCAGTGAAAGGTGGTTTCGTTTAATATTGAACTACCGTCATGCGCGAGGCGCATGGAAGCTATGCGCCGGGGTGACTGCCTCGGCGCTTTTTGCATTGCTATCACCATTAACCAGAATGCCAGACTTTGGGAGGGGTCGCGCATGACGGATATCCTCCCACTGGAAATGAAGTTGGTTTAACGTTAAATCATGTATCACGACCGCAGATTGCGGCACAGGGAAGAGGGCCTATGACAGACATACCCCAAGATATCGACCCGGTTGAAAGTCAGGAATGGCAGGAAGCCGTAGAAGATGTGATCGAACGGGATGGCGCGGATCGTGCGCATTTCCTTTTGGACAAAGCGGTACAGCGCGCACGGGCGGCTGGCGCAAAACTGCCGTTTTCGTCGACAACCCCCTATCAGAACACCATCAGCACCGATGATGAAGTTCCCATGCCCGGTGATCCGGATATGGAATGGCGCATCCGCACCATCAACCGCTGGAACGCGATGGCCACTGTTGTGAAACGCAACAAGGAAAGCAGCGAATATGGCGGGCATATCGCGTCTTTCGCCTCATCTGCGGCTCTGTATGATGTTGGTCTGAACCACTTCTGGCGCTCTAAATCGGCGATCCATGGCGGTGATCTGGTGTTCTTTCAGGGGCATGTGATCCCGGGCATCTACGCGCGTTCCTTTATGGAAGGCCGCCTGAGCGAAGACGATCTGAAGAACTTCCGCTCTGAGGTGGATGGCAAGGGTCTGTCGTCCTATCCGCACCCCTGGCTGATGCCGGATTACTGGCAGTTCCCCACGGTTTCCATGGGTCTGGGGCCGCTGATGGCGATCTATCAGGCGCGGTTCATGAAATACATGCACAACCGTGGCCATATCGATATGGGCGACCGCAAGGTCTGGGCCTTCCTTGGCGATGGCGAAATGGACGAACCAGAAAGCCTGGGTGCGATCCATCTGGCCGCGCGTGAAGGGCTGGATAATCTGATCTTTGTGGTCAACTGCAACCTGCAGCGTCTGGATGGCCCGGTACGCGGCAACGGCAAGATCGTGCAGGAACTGGAAGGCAACTTCCGCGGGTCCGGCTGGGATGTGATCAAGCTGCTCTGGGGCAAAGGCTGGGATGACCTGCTGGAAAAAGACACCAGTGGCAAGCTGCGTCAGCTGATGGATGAAACCATCGACGGCGATTACCAGACCTTCAAATCCAAAGATGGCGCTTACATCCGCGAACATTTCTTTGGCAAGTATCCCGAAACCGCCGAACTGGTGAAAGACTGGACAGATGATCAGATCTGGGCGCTGCGCCGGGGCGGGCATGATCCGAAGAAAGTGTATAATGCCTTTAAGCGGGCCTCTGATGCCAAAGGTCAGCCCACGGTTATTCTGGTCAAAACCGTCAAAGGCTATGGCATGGGCTCTGCCGGGGAAGGGCAGAACACCACCCACCAGCAGAAGAAGATGCAGCTGGATCAGCTGAAAGACATGCGCGACCGGTTCAAGATTCCGGTCACCGATGAAGAGCTGGAAAAGGATATTCCCTTTGTCAGCCTGAACAATGCGCAAAAGGCCTATCTGGCAGAACGTCGCCGTGAACTGGGCGGATCATTTCCAGTGCGCCACTCGGATACGCCTGCAATGGAAATTCCGCCGCTGACCGCCTTTAAGGCGCAGCTGGAAAGCACCGGCGAACGTGAAATTTCCACAACCATGGCTTTTGTGCGCATCCTGACCACGCTGTTGCGCGATAAAAACATCGGCAAACAGGTGGTGCCGATTGTACCGGATGAAAGCCGCACCTTTGGCATGGAAGGGCTGTTCCGTTCAGTCGGGATCTATAACCCGAAAGGCCAGAACTATACGCCGGAAGATGCCGACCAGATGATGTACTACCGCGAAACCGAAAGCGGTCAGGTGCTTCAGGAAGGGATCAACGAAGCGGGCGCGATGGCGGATTGGATTGCGGCGGCGACGTCTTATTCCAACCACGGCGTGCCGATGATCCCCTTCTACATCTATTATTCGATGTTTGGCTTCCAGCGGATCGGTGATCTGGCCTGGGCCGCAGGCGACAGTCGCGCGCGTGGCTTTATGCTGGGGGGCACCGCTGGGCGCACAACGCTGAACGGCGAAGGCCTGCAGCACGAAGATGGTCACAGCCATATTCTGGCCGGCACCATCCCGAACTGCGTTAGCTATGACCCGACCTTCAGCTATGAGGTGGCGGTTCTGGTGCAGCACGGTATGAAGCGCATGTATCAGGATCAGGAAGATGTGTTCTTTTACCTGACTTTGATGAATGAAAACTATGCGCATCCGGAAATGCCAATGGGTGCGGAAGAGGGCATTATCAAAGGTCTTTACCGGATGCAGAAGACCAGCAATCCGGGTAAGAAACACGTCAATCTGATGGGGTCTGGCACCATTCTGGTGCAGGCGATCAAAGCGGCGCAGATGCTGAAAGAAGACTTTGGTGTCACCTCTGACATCTGGTCGGCCACATCGTTCAATGAACTGGCGCGTGATTGTCAGGATGTGGCCCGCCACAACCGCCTGAACCCGCTGGCGGAAGAAAAGGTTTCTTATGTGTCTGATCTGCTGAGCGGTGCCAAAGGCCCGTTCATCGCGGCCACCGATTACATGAAAAACTATGCCGAGCAGATCCGTGCCTGTGTGCCGGGGCGCTACACGGTACTGGGCACCGACGGCTATGGCCGTTCAGACAGCCGCGTGAACCTGCGCCGCTTCTTTGAGGTTGATGCCAATCACATTGCTGCCGCCGCCATGGTGGACCTGTTCCGCGAAGGTGTGGTGAGCAAGGCGGATCTCGAAAAAGCTCTGACAAAATATGACATCGACGGCGCCAAGCCGAACCCGCGTCTGGTTTAAAGCGGGACTGGAGGACAGATTATGACAATCGAAGTGAAAGTTCCCGATATCGGCGATTTCAAAGATGTGCCGGTGGTGACCATTCTGGTCAGCGTGGGTGATGATGTGGCGCTGGAAGATCCGCTGATCGAAGTGGAATCAGACAAGGCCACCATGGAAGTGCCCGCACCTGTGGCCGGAAAAGTGACCGAAATTCTGGTCTCGGAAGGCGACAAGGTGTCTGAGGGTACGGTGATCTTGAAGGTGGAAGGCGTGGCCGCAGCCGATGCACCGAAAGAGTCCGCAGCAGCCCCCGCCGCCGCCCCGGCGGCATCCCCAGCGCCAGCTGCGGCTCAGTCTGTAGCTGCGGCACCTGTGATGGATGCAGGGTTTTCAAAGGTACATGCCTCACCATCGGTGCGCGCCTTTGCCCGCCGGGTCGAAGTGGATCTGAACAAGGTTAATGGCACTGGCCGCAAGGGCCGTATTCTGCGCGAAGACGTGGAAAAGGCACTGAAGGCATCAGCACCGGTTGCCTCTGGTGGGGCAGTAGCCGCAGGCGGCATGGGGATCCCACCGATCCCGGCTGTGGACTTCTCAAAGTTTGGCCCCATCGAAGATGTGGAAATGCCACGCATCAAGAAGCTGTCTGGCCCGGCGCTGCACCGGTCCTGGCTGAATATCCCGCATGTCACCCATAATGACGAAGCGGATATCACTGATCTGGATAAATACCGCAAAGAGATGGACACGATGGCCAAGGAAGACGGCTATCGCGTGACACTGCTGTCTTTTGTGATCAAGGCGTCGGTTTCGGCCCTGAAACAGCATTGGGAAGTGAATTCCTCGATCCATCCGGATGGGGATAAGCTGATCAAGAAAGATTATTACAACATCGGCTTTGCGGCGGATACGCCCAACGGGCTGGTGGTGCCTGTGATCAAAGACGCAGATCGCAAGGGGATCGTTGAGATTTCCAAAGATCTGATGGAGCTGTCCGGCAAGGCCCGCGCAGGTGAGCTGAAATCCGGCGATATGCAGGGGGCCACCTTTACCATTTCGTCGCTCGGCGGCATTGGCGGGACATCTTTCACCCCAATCGTGAATGCGCCTGAGGTGGCTATTCTGGGTCTGACACGGTCGAAAATGGCTCCGGTCTGGAACGGCGAAGAGTTTGTGCCGCGTCTGATGCAGCCGCTGTCGCTGTCGTATGATCACCGCGCCATTGATGGGGCTTTGGCTGCGCGCTTCTGCGTGACGCTGAAAACCCTGCTGGGCGACATGCGCAAACTGATGTGGTGAGGTGAAAACGATGGATATCAATGTACCTGATATTGGTGAGTTCACCGATGTGCCTGTGGTCACTGTTCTGGTGGCGGTAGGCGATACGGTCGCCGCAGAAGATCCGCTGATCGAGATTGAAAGCGACAAGGCCACCATGGAAGTGCCGTCACCGGCTGCGGGCAAAGTGACCGAAATTCTGGTGTCGGAAGGCGATAAGGTGTCACAAGGATCGCTGATCCTGAAGCTGGACGCCGAGGGCGCGTCTGACGCGGCCATTGAGACCGCGCCATCCGCGGCGGACGCGGGCACACCCGCTCCGCAGGCGCTTGCGGCGACCGGAACGGCCTCTGGCCCCGGTGATGTACACGGCGAGGTGGTTGTTCTGGGGTCCGGCCCCGGGGGCTATACTGCTGCGTTCCGGGCTGCGGATCTGGGCAAGAAAGTGGTGCTGATCGAGGCGAATAACTCGCTGGGCGGTGTCTGCCTGAATGTGGGCTGCATCCCGTCAAAAGCGCTTTTGCATGTGGCGAAAGTGATCACCGAAGCCGAGGAAATGAAGACGCATGGGGTGAGCTTTGGTAAACCCGAGATCGATCTTGATGACCTGCGTGATTTCAAGGATTCGGTGGTTGGCAAGCTGACGGGTGGTCTGGATGGGCTGGCCAAGGGGCGCAAGGTGCAGGTGGTGCGCGGCTATGGGCGCTTTACCGGGCCGAATATGATCGAAGTGATTGGCGATGAAGGTGCCAAGACTGTGTCTTTTGATCAGTGTATCATTGCGGCGGGGTCTGAACCTGTGGCGCTGCCCTTTATCCCGCATGATGATCCACGTGTGATTGACAGCACCGGCGCGCTGGAGCTGCTGGATGTGCCTGAGCGCATGCTGGTTCTGGGCGGTGGGATCATTGGTCTGGAAATGGCCTGTGTCTATGATGCGCTTGGTTCAAAAATCACCGTGGTTGAGCTGATGGATCAGATCATTCCCGGCGCGGATAAAGACATCGTCAAACCGCTGATGACCCGCATTCAGGGTCGCTATGAGAACATCTTTCTCAAGACCAAGGTGACCGCTGTAGAGGCCAAAGAAGATGGCCTGCATGTGACCTTTGAGAACGATAAGGGCGAGAGCTTTGGCGATGATTTCGACAAAGTGCTGGTTGCTGTGGGTCGCAAGCCGAATGGCAAGATGATTGATGCGGATAAGGCCGGTGTGGCTGTGGATGACCGTGGATTTATTGCCGTGGACAGCCAGCAGCGCACGGGGCAGCCGCATATCTTTGCGATTGGCGATGTGGTGGGTCAGCCGATGCTGGCGCATAAGGCCGTGCATGAAGGTAAGGTTGCCGCCGAAGTCTGCGCTGGAGAAAAGCGTTTCTTCGATGCCAAGCTGATCCCTTCGGTCGCATATACCGATCCCGAGGTTGCCTGGTGTGGTCTGACGGAAACCGAGGCCAAGGCCAAAGGCGTGAAATACGAAAAGGGTGTCTTTCCCTGGGCTGCATCCGGCAAAAGCCTGTCGAACGGGCGCAGCGAGGGTCTGACCAAGCTGCTGTTTGATCCCGAAGATCAGCGCATCATTGGCGCCTGTATCGTTGGTACCAACGCAGGGGATCTGATTGCCGAAACCGCGTTGGCGATAGAAATGGGTGCCGATGCGGTGGATCTGGGCCATACCATTCACCCGCACCCGACCCTGTCAGAGACGGTGAACTTTGCCGCCGAGATGTTTGAGGGCACGATCACCGATCTGATCCCGCCGAAAAAGCGCAAACACTAAAAAGAAAAACGCCCGGGCCGCCACCCGGGCGTTTTTGTTCAGGATCAAAGAGCCGACTCGCAGAGCAGCGCAATATTCACCCAGAACAAACTGGGAGACGCGAGATGGAACAGATCAGTGTGCGCAAAGTGGCTGCGGTTATTGTGATGGCGCGCGAATTGGATCGTGCCGAGGGCGAGCTGCGTGGCTTCATCGACCGGATGGATGAAGAAGAACAGGCGGCGCTTGTGGCGATCATGTGGGTTGGACGCGGTGCCTTTGAAGCTGAAGAATGGGCAGAAGCCTATGCAACAGCCATGTCTGAAGCGTCAACACCCACCGCAGATTACCTGATTGGCACGCCGCATCTGGTGGATAATCTTGAATCCGGCCTTGAGGCGCTGGGCTTTGATGCGCTGGACGAAGAAGACGCGGTCATGTGATCAGCGCAGCGCGCGGCCTTTGACAATTGCATCACTGCCAAACCGTTCGCGGATGGCATCGGTGGCGCGTTCGGCTTTTGCGCGGGTTTCGGCCTGTGGATCCAGCAAGTCGCCCACCAGATCTGCCTGTGATTCTGGCACAAGTTCTGAAATCCCGGTGCCGATCAGGCGAAAGGGGCCTCTGGCGTGAAGGGGTTCGAACAACCCGCGCGCTGTACGATAAATCCGATCCGCAATTTGCGTGGCATCGGGCAGGGCGATGCGGCGGCTCACGATCTTGAAGTCTGCCTGCCGCAGTTTCAGCGTCACGATCCGTCCGGCCATGCCTTTGGCCTTGGCGCGATCAGCGACTTTCTCTGACATGCGCCACAGATGGCCATCCAGAATATCCAGATCCCCGGTGTCTTCATAAAAGGTGGTTTCGTTTGAGATCGACTTGATCGGCGCATTGCGTGTGACCCGCCGCCGATCCTGCCCACGCGCCAGATGCCAGAGCCTGTCGCCCATAGAGCCAAACCGGGCGGTCAGATCCTGTATGTCCCAGCGCAGCAGATCTTCAAAGGTGCGAATGCCAGCGCGCTCCAGCGCCTGCTGGCTGGCTTCGCCGACACCCCAGATCAGACGGATGGGTTTGGGGCGCAGAAAATCCTCGGTCTCGGCCGCACCGATGACTGCAAAGCCGCGCGGCTTATCCAGATCAGAGGCGATCTTGGCCAGAAACTTATTATGGGACAACCCGATAGAGCCGGTGATCCCCAGCTCATCTTTCATGCGTTTGACCAGCCGGGCCAGCATGACCGCTGGCGGCGCACCATGCAGACGCTGAGTGCCACGCAGATCCAGAAAAGCTTCATCAAGGGAAAGCGGTTCGATGGCTGGGGTTAGCTCTTCCATGAGTTTGCGGATCTTGCGCGAGACCTCGGCATATACGGACATGCGCGGTGTGATCACCACCGCATCAGGGCAAAGTTTCAGCGCTTTGAACATGGGCATGGCAGATCGCACCCCGCGAATGCGCGCCACATAGCAGGCGGTTGACACCACGCCGCGTTTGCCACCGCCGATAATCACCGGTTTGTCGACCAGCTCTGGATTGTCGCGTTTTTCAACGCTGGCATAGAAAGCGTCGCAATCCATATGTGCAATTTGCAGATCAAAAAGTTCCGGGTGCGCGATGATCCGCGGCCGCCCGCATGAGGGGCAGCGCGTGCCGTGATCAAACGGGGTCAGACAGTCGCGACATAGGGAAGGCATGGGATAAAAATAACGCTTTTCCCCGCGCGGGACAATCTGGTTTGCTGGGCGGAAATGCTTTAAAATCTGGCAGAAATACCTATGTAAAACCCATAGGACAAAGGGGAAATTTATGAATCCTGATCAAATTCTCGCCGAGGCAGGCGGCGGCAATACTGTTATTTTGCTGCTGGTCGGCTTTATCATTCTTTGTATTTTCCTTGGGGTGCGTATCGTGCCGCAATCGGAAAAGCACGTGGTTGAACGCTTTGGCCGGCTGCGGGCGGTTTTGGGGCCGGGGATCAACTTTATCATCCCGTTTTTAGACAAGGTACGCCACAAGATTTCGATTCTGGAACGCCAGCTGCCCAATGCCACACAGGATGCGATTACATCAGATAACGTGCTGGTTCAGGTGGAAACCTCGGTGTTTTACCGCATTCTCGAACCAGAAAAGACAGTCTACCGGATTCGCGATGTGGATGCGGCGATTGCCACCACTGTGGCGGGGATTGTTCGCGCGAATATCGGCAAGATGGAACTGGACGAGGTGCAGTCGAACCGGGCTCAGTTGATTTCAGATATCAAAGTGGCGGTTGAAGATGCGGTGGATGACTGGGGGATCGAAGTCACCCGGGCGGAAATTCTGGATGTAAATCTGGATCAGGCCACCCGCGATGCGATGTTGCAGCAGTTGAATGCCGAACGTGCCCGCCGCGCGCAGGTGATGGAGGCCGAAGGCCAGCGCCGCGCTGTCGAACTGGCTGCGGATGCAGAACTATATGCCGCTGAACAGACCGCCAAAGCCCGCCGGATCGAGGCCGACGCCGAAGCCTATGCAACGAAGATCGTAGCTCAAGCCATTGCTGAGAACGGCATCGAGGCGGCGCAATATCAGGTTGCCCTGAAACAGGTCGAAGCTCTGGCAAAAGTGGCTGAAGGGGAAGGCAAGCAGACGGTTCTATTGCCTGCCAATGCCATGGATGCATTCGGGGATGCCTTCAAAATGCTGAAAGGGTCAAAATGATGCTGGCCCTGCTTGATCAGTGGTGGCTGTGGCTGGCGCTGGCCATCGGGTTGCTGATCCTCGAACTGCTGGCGCCGGGCTTTATCTTTCTGGGCTTCGCGGTAGGTGCGGCTGTTGTTGGGCTGCTGGTGGCGCTGTTTGGCGGCGTGATTGGCACAGTGCCTGTGACACTGCTGATATTCGCGATCCTGTCGGTGGTGGCCTGGGTTGTCATTCGCAAACTGGCAGGCGAACGCAAAGGTCAGGTCAAAGTCTGGGATACGGACATAAACGAGTGATCTGGTCCGGCGAAACATACCACGGTGCTAAACTGCTGCTGTTCGCCGGTCAGACCGATATGATCATTCTTGAACGCGACAACAGTCCGGGCATTTTATGGCCGGGCTGTTTTGATTTTCCGGGTGGCGGGCGTGAAGGGCTTGAAAGCCCTGAAGACTGCGTGCGCCGCGAAACCTATGAAGAACTGGGCCTGCGCGTCGAAACACTGACCCCTGTGTTGCGTCGTGAAAGTCCGCGCGGGGTGAGCTTTTTCTATGCCGCGCATATGCCAAGGCAGGTGATTGATCAGGTGCGTTTTGGGGATGAAGGTGCAGGCTGGCACGTGATGCCCTGGCAGGATTTTCTGGCATCAGATCGCGCCATTCCCCATTTCAAGGATGTGCTGCGCGCCTATAAAATGCCGGGATGAGCAGGCAGGGCTCATCCCGGCAAGCGCCCCTCGGGGACTAGTCGAGGGTGCGGGGGGTTAGGCCGCGGCGGGCATGTCTTGGGCCATGCCGGATGCCGCGGGTGTTGCAAGATGCGCGCTAAGAGTGCCGGGCTGGCTGAGCTGGGCAAGCGCATCGCGCAACAAGTCGTCAGTAATCTGGTCAAATTCTGCAGTCAGAGGCGCGGCACTGCTGGCGGGCACGCTGTGGCGGCCAAAATCTCCGTGAAAGGTGACAAGCGCCTCAAACCGGGATTCGGCGGCGTTGTAGCGTACAGCAGAGATCTGTGTCTTGAGTTTACCCATCGGTTTTGCCTCCTGCATCTGATCCAAGGGGCTATCTGCCCTGTGGATAAGATTAAGATGGGGCGGGAATGGGCATCTGGGAAGGGGTGGCTCGCGCAGCTGTGAAAACTGCGCGAGCGGTTGCCAAATCAGATCGCCTGATAGGCGAAATTATACCGAACGTAGCTCATCCAGGATGGCACGGGCCGCTTGTTGGGGGGCGGGTGCCTTGTAAATTGGGCGACCGACGACAATATGATCCGCCCCATCACGAATGGCCTGTGCCGGGGTCGCGATGCGTTTTTGATCGCCAGCATCTGCGCCTGCGGGCCGTACACCGGGGGTGACAATCAGGCGGCCGTTGGAGTCTGGCAGCGCACGGATCATCGCCGCCTCATTGGGAGAGGCGATCACCCCATCGGCCCCGGCCTCAAAGGCGCGGGCGGCACGGGTGGTGACCAGATCCGGAATATCACCTGCCTGAATCAGCGAGGCATCCAGATCATTGCGATCCAGCGAGGTTAGGATGGTTACGGCCAGGATCTTCATATTTGTGCCTGCAGCGCCTTCCTTGGCTGCGCGTACAACATGCGGATCGCCGTGGACTGTCAGAAAATCAATGTCGAACTGCGCCACGCCGCGCACGGCGGCCTCAACGGTGTTGCCAATGTCAAAGAACTTCATGTCCAGAAAGATGCGTTTGTCGTGTTCTGCCTTCAGCTCATTTGCCAGCGCCAGACCGCCGCCGCACAGCATCCCAAGGCCGATCTTGTAAAAGGACACGGCATCGCCAAGCGTATTGGCCAGCTCTAGCCCGGCCACAACATTGGGCACGTCAAGGGCAACAATCAGACGGTCGTCGGCTAAGGAGGACATGAGGCAGACCTTTCATTTGGGAGTTTCCTTCCAATGGATTGAAGCTGCCAGAACGTCAAGCTTTGCGGTGCATCTCATGCGGTAAAAGGGCCGGATGAAAGCGCAGCGTGTTCTTGCCGCGATATTCGGGCATTCGGCGCGCGGCGGCCAGTGCCTCTGACATGACAAGCAGCTTGTCGCGGGTGTTTGTCATCTCAAGATGGCGGGGTAGGGTCAGCGGAATATTCATCCGCAATGTGCCCGCCTGCAGCGTGACAATGCCGCTGCTCACGCCCTTTTCCGGGGGGCTGTCAAACCCGGTAATCTCGATATCCTGAATAATCATGGGTCTCTCCTGCAATCTTTTGGTTCTGACTGATTCCTCCTAAAATTTGGTGCATTTTGAGCGGGGATTTTGGGGTGAAGATCTTGAACGAACCGTCTGAACGCCCCATCTTTTTAGCGAGGCCCCAATATAAGGATCCGTGCTGCAAAGGTGGGCGGATCATCCCGATGGGGCGCTTGGAAAAAGGAGAATACCCATGAACTTAGAAAAGTTCACGGAGCGGTCGCGTGGGTTCATTCAGGCGGCTCAAACCATTGCGATGCGGGAAAGCCACCAGAAATTGGCGCCCGAGCACCTTCTCAAAGCATTGTTAGATGATGATCAGGGGATGGCCTCGAACCTGATTTCACGCGCGGGTGGCACGGCCAAACGTGTGGTTGACGCTCTGGAAAGTAAGCTGACCAAAATCCCCAAGGTTTCAGGGGATGCGGGCCAGGTGTATCTGGATTCCGCAACCGGCAAAGTTCTGGATGAGGCCGAGAAAATCGCCACCAAGGCTGGTGACAGCTTTGTCCCCGTGGAACGCATTTTGATGGCGTTGGCGATGGTCAAAAGCCCGGCGAAAGAGGCGCTGGAAGCGGGCGCTGTAACGCCGCAAAAGCTGAACGAGGCGATCAACGATATTCGCAAAGGCCGCACTGCCGATACGGCCAGCGCGGAAGAAGGCTATGACGCGCTTAAGAAATATGCGCGGGATCTGACCGAAGCGGCGCGTGATGGCAAGATTGACCCGATCATTGGTCGGGACGAAGAAATTCGCCGCGCCATGCAGGTCTTGTCACGGCGGACGAAAAATAATCCGGTGATGATCGGCGAACCCGGCGTGGGTAAAACCGCGATTGCCGAGGGGCTTGCGCTGCGCATCGTAAACGGCGATGTGCCGGAATCTCTGCGCAACAAACAGTTGCTGGCTTTGGATATGGGCGCGCTGATTGCGGGTGCGAAATATCGTGGTGAGTTCGAAGAACGCCTGAAAGCGATCCTGACCGAAGTAACAGAAGCCGCTGGCGAGGTGATCCTGTTCATCGACGAAATGCACACGCTGGTTGGGGCGGGTAAGGCAGATGGGGCGATGGATGCGTCGAACCTGCTGAAACCGGCTTTGGCCCGTGGTGAGTTGCATTGCGTTGGTGCGACCACATTGGATGAATATCGCAAGCACGTCGAAAAAGACGCAGCTTTGGCGCGGCGTTTTCAGCCGGTTCTGGTCGAAGAGCCAACCGTCGAGGATACAATCAGTATCCTGCGCGGCATTAAGGAAAAATATGAGTTGCACCATGGGGTGCGTATTTCAGACAGTTCCCTGGTGGCTGCCTCGACTCTGTCGCACCGGTATATCACCGATCGTTTCCTGCCTGATAAGGCCATCGACCTGATGGATGAGGCCGCCAGCCGTTTGCGCATGGAAGTGGACAGCAAGCCAGAAGAGCTGGATGCGCTTGATCGCGATATTCTGCAAAAACAGATCGAAGTCGAAGCACTGCGTCTTGAGGATGATCAGGCTTCCAAGGATCGTCTGGCCAAGCTGGAAAGTGATCTGTCTGACTTGCAGTTGGAAAGCGCTGCGATGACGGCCAAATGGCAGGCCGAGCGCGATAAACTGGCATCCGCGCGTGACATAAAGGAACAGCTTGATAAGGCGCGCGCAGAGCTTGAGCAGGCAAAACGCTCTGGCAATCTGGGGCGCGCGGGGGAATTGTCTTATGGCATTATTCCGGCGCTGGAAAAGCAACTGTCTGACGCGGAAAACAGCGATGACGTGATGGTGGAAGAGGCAGTGCGCCCTGAACATATCGCGGCGGTTGTTGAACGCTGGACAGGCATCCCCACATCCAAGATGCTAGAGGGTGAACGCGAAAAGCTGCTGCGCATGGAAGATGATCTGCACAAGCGGGTGATTGGTCAGGATGGTGCTGTGGTTGCGGTGTCCAATGCGGTGCGTCGGGCGCGTGCGGGTCTGAACGATGAAAACCGCCCGCTGGGGTCGTTTCTCTTCCTTGGGCCAACGGGTGTCGGCAAGACCGAACTGACCAAGGCTGTGGCGGATTTCCTGTTTGACGATGACAGCGCCATGGTGCGGATTGATATGTCTGAGTTCATGGAGAAACATGCGGTGGCCCGTCTGATCGGTGCGCCTCCGGGCTATGTTGGCTATGATGAAGGCGGCGTTCTGACCGAGGCGGTGCGACGCAGACCCTATCAGGTTGTACTGTTCGATGAGGTCGAAAAGGCCCACCCGGATGTGTTCAATGTGCTCTTGCAGGTGCTTGATGACGGGATGCTGACCGACGGTCAGGGGCGGACGGTTGATTTCAAACAGACGCTGATCATCCTGACGTCAAACCTTGGATCGCAGGCGCTAAGCCAACTGCCCGAAGGCGCGGATAGCGCCAAGGCCAAACAGGATGTGATGGACGCGGTGCGGGCGCATTTCCGCCCCGAGTTCCTGAACCGTCTGGATGAAACCATCATCTTTGACCGTCTCAAGCGGGACGACATGGATGGGATTGTCGATATCCAGATGGCGCGCCTGCTGAGGCGGCTGGCGGCCCGCAAGATCACGCTGACGCTGGATGACAGCGCCAAGACCTGGCTGGCCGATGAAGGCTATGATCCGGTGTTTGGGGCGCGGCCTTTGAAACGGGTGATCCAGCGCGCGCTGCAAAACCCGCTGGCTGAAATGCTGCTGGCTGGCGATGTGGTCGATGGATCAACCGTTGTGGTCAGCGCCGGGGCCGATGGTCTTTTGATCGGTGACCGCGTGGGCGCGACCAACAAACCAAAACCGGATGATGCCGTGGTGCATTGATCCCCAAAGGCCCGCTTTTCCAGCGGGCCTTTTTCTTATAAAGACCAATAAATTGGCAAGACAGAGGGCATGCAGATGGAATGGGACAGGCTGTTGAACACCGACCGGTTGGGCAAACCCGGCGTTCCCGAAGATCCGGCCCGCCCCAATGCCACTGTGGATGCTGATCGCATCACCTTTTCCGCGCCGTTTCGCAGGCTTGCCAATAAAACACAGGTGCATCCGTTGCACGACCACGATCACCTGCGGCATCGTATGATCCATTCCTGCGAAGTGGCCAGTGTTGGCCGCAGTCTGGGGATACAGGTTGGCCATTGGCTGGAATCTGAAAAATATGTTACCCCCGGCGAGGCTTTTAAAGTGGCGGGGATCGTGCATGCCGCTTGTTTGGCGCATGACATCGGCAACCCACCGTTTGGCCATTCCGGCGAGACGACGATCGGGACCTGGTTCAAGGAAAACCTTCAGCGGTCCGAGGGGGTGTTTCGCGACATTGACCAAAGTCTCTGGCCCGAGTTCGAAGAGTTTGAGGGCAATGCTCAGGGGTTTCGCATTGTCACTCGTCTGGAAATGTACCGCGGGGATCGCGGGATGGATCTGTCGAACGCGGTGCTTGGGGCCTTTACCAAATACCCGATGACAGCAGCGGCCAGAGCCAGTTTGACACAGCCGGACGCAGGCTATGCCGGGGCCAAGAAATTTGGTCTTTTTGCTGGCGAATATGACACCTATGCCAAGGTGGCGCAGGCGCTGGGTCTGATGCAAGAGATTGCGCCAAACGGCGAAACATGGTGGCGCAGGCATCCGCTGGTCTTTCTGATGGAAGCGGCAGATGACATTTCCTACAACATCGTTGATCTGGAAGATGGCTATACCGCTGGCGATCTAAGCTATGCCGAGGTCAAAGAGCTGCTTTGGCCGCTGATCCCTACAAAGCCGAATGATGAGGACCTGGGCACACATCGTGAATACGAAAAGATCTCGCACTTTCGGGCCATGGCCATTGGCGGTGCGATTGCCGCCTGTGTTGACGCCTTTGTTGCCAATTACG
Organism: Pelagimonas sp.; assembly: GCA_025210455.1. Lineage (GTDB taxonomy): Bacteria > Pseudomonadota > Alphaproteobacteria > Rhodobacterales > Rhodobacteraceae > JAOARQ01. Next base: position 10,516 of record JAOARQ010000023.1, on the reverse strand, counting down.
ATGCCATCCTGGGCGGAACCTACTCCAACGATCTGATCAAGGATTCATCGCTGGCAAAGGATTTCGCCCGGATCAAATCTGTGGCGAATGCCCAGCTGTTCAACGCCCCACGCAAGACCAAGCTGGAAGTCTATGGTCGCAATGTGCTGCGTAGGGTGCTGGATGGGATCCTTCCGGTTTTTGATGCTCTGGCTGAACAGGGCTGGTCTGAAGACAAGCTGCCAACGTACGAATTGCAACTGGTCCGCGCACTGGATTTGGATCTGCGTGGGGTCAAAGATGGCTATAGCGCACTTCATGCCATGGCGGATTTTGTCTCGGGCATGACAGATCGCTACGCGGTTGAAGTCGCGCAGATGGTGTCAGGCCACCGGGTTTAGTGGCCTGCTCCAGTTTTTTCTAAGGCGTGACCCAGGCGTCAGGATCCAACAACATACCAATGTTTGTCACGCCAGTGACCGACTGCAGCACAACGCTGGATGCGTCTCCAAAGAAGACGATGGTGCTGTCACTGAGCCCGTCGCCATCAGTATCAGAGTCAAGCGTGAAGAGCACAGTCTGCCCGCCATCCAGCAAAATGCGGTCTGTGAGCAGCTCAAAATCGGCGATCTCATCATGGCCGCTGTCTTTGGCAAAGACAAAGTGATCCGCTTCTGACCCTCCAGCCATGGTATCCGCGCCCGATCCACCTATCAGCGTGTCTTCGCCATACCCGCCCAACAGGGAATCATTGCCTGACCCACCATCCAGGAAATCGTCGTTATAGACACCATTCAGGGTGTCGTTGTCTTCATCTCCAAACAGCGCATCGTTGCCGATGCCACCAGCCAGAGAGTCATTGCCTGCCTGGCCAGCGATCCAGTCGGCACCGCCCGACCCATTGATCGTATTGTCACCGGCGTCCGCCGCCGGGATCGAGACAGTTGAAACGACCACTGCAAAAGAGGTTGACGACGTAAGACCGCTCGCCTCGGTGCCGGTCAGAATCAGATGATGCGGGCCGCTCTGCTGTGGATCAGGTATAAAGGTGGGGATGCTGAGCGTCTGAGACGCGGCGTTGAAGTTCATGAAGTCTGGCAAAGCAGATCCATCCGCCTGCGCAAGCGCATAGGTGATATCGCTGTCGCCATCGTGATCGCTGAAAGTACCCGAGAGATCGGCAGTGAAATCCGTCAGGTTGTAGACACGCATGTGAGGCACCGGAGAGAGTTGCACCGGCGCATCATCCACCCCCAGTACTGAAAGGGTCACTGTCGATGTGCTGGTGTTCCCATTGCCATCCGAGATCGTGTAGGTGAACAGATCCTCCAGGGTTTCCCCCTCGGCCAGAGCATCAAAGATCGCCACGCCAGCAGGGTTGTAAGATACCGAACCATCCGGATTCAGCGTCACCGCTGACTGGAAGATACTGTTGGACACAGAGACGATGCTCAGCGTATCCCCGTCCGGGTCAGTATCATTGGCCAGCAGCTCGGCAGCGGTGAAGGTGATTGGCGTGTCTTCCGTGGTGGCTTTGCCCAGCCCCGCAGGGGTGCCATCGGCCTCAAAGATACGGGATTTGATGGCGTAGGGGATATTCTGATCCCACCATGCAATCATAAAGCCCCCATCAGCAAGCGGCGTCACATCTGGTGTAACCTGCCCGCCTTCGGTCGAGATGTTGACCGGGAACTCATCTGTTACGGGCGTGCCGTCTGGGGCAAATATCCGGGCGCGAATGCCTGCGTTGGAAGTGTCGTCTGGCCCATTTACGCTGTCCCAGGTAAAGACGATGTTTCCGTTGTTGAGCACAGTCAGTTTGGGGTTGAGCACTGTGCCTGCGGATTGGACAAAGGCGAACTCAGGGACAATTTCGACACCGTTATCGTCATAAATGGTGGCTTTATAGGTGCCGGGCGCTCGATAGCTAAGGACAAAGCCGCCTGTTTCAAGGGCCGCAACATCTACCTGATAGCTGTTATTCGAATCGACTTCAGCAGTTGTTGCTGTGCCTGTCTCGTCGAAAATCCGGAATGCGACATTGCCTGCGCTGCTCCAAACGACAACAACCTCGCCATTGGTCAGTGTCGTTGATTTGGGCTGCCATTGTGTACTTTGGGTTGTCGAGTTGACTTGAAACTCAGATCCAACTGCCGCACCACTGAGGTCGGTTATCAGCCCTTTGATACCTGCTGAACTTGGATCAGCGTCCGAACCATCACTTGTGAATGCCCAGAACAGGTTTCCATTTTGCAACTGGGAAACAGTTGGATGGCTAATATCTGTTTCGGTGGGGACCGTGTTGACCTGAAATGGAGCGGCGACGGGTTGACCATCACCGTCAAAGATCCGCCCCATGACCCTGAGGCCGATATTGCCGGGACCATTTTCATACCACGTCACGGCAAAGCCCCCATCGGCCAGTTCGGTGACTTTTGGTGCAATCGCGGTGGGTGTGCCAAGCACATTGGCACGAACCGGGGTTCCGGTGATGTTTGTCTCTGGATCGAAGACGGTGACATTTACGTTGCCGGTAACTGCAACCACCTTGCCGGATGTTAGCGTTGCCAGTTCAACGCCGCGGTCATTTGTAATCGAAATCTCAGACGCCCCAGCCGCGATGAAGTTGTCCGGGTTGGCTGTGGGGGCGGCGTTTGAAGCTTCGACAAGTGCAAAATCAACTCCTGTCAGATCCGCGACTGCCGTACCATCCAGAATGACAGCTAGGGTGCTATCCACCAGAACACGGGTATTGCCCGCGCCATCGTCTTCGGTGGTCACGGTGATGCCGGGGCCAAAACTGCGCAGGTCGAGCTGATCACTGCCAACTTGAAAGTCTGTGATTCTGTCTGACAGCCCGTGTCCAACGCGGAAGATGTCATTGCCCGAACCGCCCGTCAGGATATTGTACCCGCCACCACCATCCAGGGTATCGTTGCCAGCGCTGCCATCAATCCGGTCATCGTCATCATTGCCGATCAGCAGATTGTCACCGCTATCGCCGATCATGGGGGCGCGGCTGTCAGTCCGAAGGATGATATTGTCGATGCCGGTGATCTGTTCGTTGTGCGCTGCGCCCAGATTAGCGTGAATTTGCAGGCCTTCGATATCGGTGAAGTGGCTGAGCATCTGTTCGAATGTCAGGTTGTGATGCTGTGTCACCGGTTCGATTGTGTTGTATCCGACATTCACCTGCCAGGTGTCGCCACTATCGCCCTGAAAACTTGCGGAGACGTGATAGTGGGTTGAATAGTTGAACCCCGTCAAAATCAATCCGCCAAGCGGACCACCGCCAGCAGGATCAATAAGATCAAAGCCCATCAGATCAAAGTGCTGCTGCGCATCATGCGTCAACACAAGGCGTGCGTAATCTACACGCTCGGGGTTGGCGTTGGTGATGCCGAACTCAAGATCTGCATCCGCATCCAGATTTTGAAAGGGATTTTGCGGGTTGGCACCACTGCCATAGTTGCCTTCAAGCCGCCCGGTGAACCCGTTTTCCTGATAGATTGGTGCTCCGTCCACACCCGTGCCGTGCTGGCCGCTGTCAAAGCGGATGGTGGCTTGAGAAGGGGGAAGGATGAAATCCCGGTCCGTCAGATCCGAGTGCGAAATGCCTATCAGCGAGGCAACAACTGAACCATTCACAAGGATCTGTGCATTGCCCAGTCCATCGTCTTGCGTTGACCATGTGCTGTTTGGGGCAAAGCGGGTGAGGTCAATCCGGTCCTGGCCAATCTGAAAATCGGTGATGGAGTCGAAAAAGCCATTGCCGATGATGAACTTGTCAGCCCCTGCGCCGCCAGCGATTTCGTTGAACCCAGATCCTCCTGAAATGGTGTCGTTGCCCTCTTGTCCGTTGATATTGGCTGCGATGGCCTGCCCGGTGAGGTTGTCATTCCCATTGCTGGCCTGAAGCGGGTTGGGGCGTGATGTGGCAGGGCTGAAGAACAGATTGTCGATTCCGATGCCATCTCCGGTGTCGCTTGCGTTGCGCGCGGTATCATAGTTGGCGTCAATTGTGGATGAGCGAAGCGTGAGATTGTCGATATCCCGGAACCAGTTCAGAACTTCGCTTTGGGTCAGACCATAGTGGGTGCTGATGCCATTGACTGACTCTGTCCCGATGCGCAGATCCCAAAGATCATCATCCGCTTCGCTGAAGACGGCGGTGACGGTATAGCCGTTGTCAGAGTTGCGCCCGGTAATACTGAGAAACCCATCTTGGTCGCCGCCGCCAGCCCCCACAAGATCGAATCCTGTGAAATCAAAGTGCCCATCATCCGAGCGCTTTAGAGAGTAGATCCCGGCCGAGTTCCAGGCTGTTCCCGCATGGACATCAGGCACGCCGAATTCCAGATCACCGTCTCCGTCCAGATCGCGGATCACCTCCAGATCGGTGGCAGTAGGCAGGCGAAGTGCTTGGAAAGTGAATTCGTATCCGTTTTCTTCGTACTGATAGGTTTCACCTGAAACAAAGGTTACAGTGCCACCGTCAAAGGTGATGTCTGCGCCGCTATAGCGGATGAAATCATCTTCGGTGATTTTGCTCGTTTGCGTATCGCCGAGCTTGGCGACAACGGCTCCATTGACGCTGAGAACGGCATCGCCATCGTCATCAGTCACAGACACGCTGGCATCGCGCCCAAATGCTGTGATGTCGATCTTGTCCACACCATCCTGAAAATCCGAGATATGGTCGGCGATCCCGGCTTCCAGCACAAAAACATCGTTGCCGACACCACCGACATAAAGATCTTTATCTGCACCACCTATCAAGGTGTCGTTGCCGGATTTGCCAATCAGCGTGTCACGGCCTTCGCCGCCTTCCATCAGGTCATTGCCATCTCCGCCTTTCAGCGTATCGGCACCGATGCCGCCCTGCATGGTGTCGTCTCCGCCGCCACCATTCATCCAGTCGTCGTCGGCTCCCCCGTCAAGAAAGTCGTTGCCCTTGTTGCCATAAAGGGTGTCCGCGCCATCATCGCCTGAAAGGCTGTCATTGTCATCTTCGCCGCGCAGAAGGTCACTGTCGGCTCCGCCATTCAGGCTATCGTCTCCGATGCTGCCCAGCAGTGTGTCATTGCCAGCGCCCCCGAGCATGGTATCCGCCCCGGCGCGGCCTTTCAGCAAATCGTTGTCATCGCCACCAAGGATGCTGTCATCCCCCCGACCGCCATCCAGACTGTCGGCACCTGCATCACCAGAAAGGGTGTCATTGTCATCTCCGCCGGTGAGTGTGTCATTGTCATCCCCACCGCTGAGCGAGTCATTCCCGCCGCTGCCTGTGATCGAGTCATTGCCGCCTTTGATCCAGTCTTTTTCGGCACCACCATCAAGATAGTTTTCGCCGGCGCTGCCGATCAGGGTATCACGCCCCAGCCCGCCGATGAGCGTGTCATTGCCAGAGCCGCCGACCATATAGTCATGACCGCCGTCCCCGGACAGGCTGTCATTGTCATTGTTGCCCAAAAGCGTGTCGTTCCGATCGCCGCCATAGATGGTGTCATTTCCAGATCCGCCGCGGACGGAATCCCGCCCACCCGCTGCCGAGTAAAAGTCATCTCCGCCCAGCAGGCTGACGGTGTCGTCGCCAATACCGCCAAACAAACTGTCATCCCCGGACGTTGGGGCCGCATTGGTCAGGCTGATGGTATAATTCCCGGCAGAACTGTCGCCGTTGTCGTCTACAAAGACTGAATAATAGCCTGTCACTGGAACTGTGAAGGGGATCTGCCAGTAAGCGCCGTTGAACACAGTCGTTACGCCGCTGATCCCACCGCTTACGGACCCATCCAGCCAGTTCATCGCCCAATGATGTGCTGCAATGCTGTTGTGGATCAGCCCAAGACGACCGATCCCAGAGCCGCCGGTCAGGCCCGTCAGGTTCAGCGTGTAGGTCACCCCCGCCTGTAGCGACATCAGCACACGGTCCACTTCATCGCTGCCCGAAAGCGAGCCCTGAAACTCGTCTCCGACGTTTATTTGATAGGGGGTGGGCAGCCCACTGGGGGCGTCGGTTGTCTCAAGAAATACAGGCAAAGCGCAATCCTTTCAAAAGGCGCTCGCTGCTCAGGGAAACTAGAATAAAGAAGCAGGATTCAAAGGCGAATCAAGTAAGCAAAGAGCGCAATCAATTAACCAAAACTGAATAGCATTTTCAGGAATTGCGCAAGGATTTGCAGGGCTGTCATGGCTGCGTGCCGGGTGTGATGGCCCGCCTTGCAAAATATGTCATCACCGGGGGATCACAGCCTTTGGGCGACTGCCCCCGATGGCTTTGGTCTGCACTATTCGCTGATCGCGGATTTGGCGATTTCGTCCAGCATGGTCTCAACCTTTTTCATCGGACCATCAGGATAGGTGCGAAAACCGATTGTGGTCACATCCGGGGTGTCGGCGCGGACAATGACAAAGATGTCATAGGGGCAGAATACGACATTCATCGGATCCGCCTCCATCACCTCGCGTGAGATCTTGGCCGAACAGAAGCTGAAGATATCGGCGTGCTCAAATATGGTGATGTCTGATCCCACATCCGCTTTGGTGCGTTCCAGCATGTCTCCGGTGTGCGAAACGTGATCAATCACAAGGCCCGCATCCAGAATGGCGTTTTCAAGACCAAAGACAACGTCGTCAAAGCTTTGATCGGTGTCATAGGTGATCATATCCGCCGCCATCGCGGCTGTTCCCGCCAGAAGACATGCGGCTGCGCCAAGTAAGGGTTTCATAAACACTCCTTTTCACGAAATGGACAGCGGGGCTGTCATTGTTGCGCGATGATGGCACAGTAGTTGGTGAATGCGAAGTCACATCGCGAAAAATATATATGAGGAGGGATGTCCATGGGCTATGCAATGGCCGCGCTGGAATACCTGGCACTGAGTTTTGTTTTCCTGATTGGGGTAATCGCGGCGCTTGTTGTTGTGTTCTATGTTCTGGACAGACGGCAAAAGGGCGATGCGATCCGGCGCAACTATCCGGTGATTGGGCGGTTCCGGCATCTCTTCTCTGAGCTGGGCGAGTTCTTTCGTCAGTATTTCTTTGCCATGGACCGCGAAGAAATGCCGTTCAACCGGGCACAGCGCAATTGGGTTGAACGTGCGTCAGGGAACAAGGGAAACACCATTGCCTTTGGGTCGACCCGCAATCTGAATGTGCCCGGCACTCCGATCTTTATGAATGCGGTCTTTCCTCCGCTGGATGATCAATATGCCTCGACCGAGGCGATGCAGATCGGCCCGCATTGCCGCGAGCCCTATGCGGCCAAATCTATCTTCAATATTTCGGGCATGAGCTATGGGGCGATTTCCAAGCCTGCCGTTCAATCGCTGTCAAAAGGTGCGGCGCAGGCGGGTGTCTGGCTGAACACCGGGGAAGGGGGGCTGTCTCCCTATCATCTGGAGGGCGGCTGCGACATTGTCTATCAGATTGGCACAGCAAAGTTCGGTGTGCGCGACGAAGAGGGCAATCTGTCGGATGACAAACTGCGCGAGGTGGCCGCACGCCCTCAGGTGAAGATGTTTGAAATCAAGCTGAGCCAGGGGGCCAAACCCGGCAAAGGCGGCATTCTTCCCGGTGAAAAGGTAACCGAAGACATCGCAGAAATTCGTGGGCTGCGTGTGGGGCAGGATGGTATTTCCCCCAATCGTCACCGCGAGGTGAATAACTTCGCCGAACTGCTGGACCTGATTGCTCATATCCGCGAGGTCACAGGCAAGCCAGTGGGGTTCAAGGCCTGCATCGGCTCGGCTGACCCGTGGGAAGAACTGTTTGAAGAAATCCAGAAACGCGGCACCGAAGCTGCACCGGATTTCATCACCATCGACGGCGGCGAAGGGGGCACCGGGGCCGCGCCCATGCCCTTGATGGATTTGGTGGGCATGCCGTTGCGTGAGGCGCTGGTGCGCATGGTGGATCTGCGGGATCGCTTTGCCATGAATGAACGCATTCGCATTGTTGCCAGCGGCAAACTGGTCAATCCCGGGGATGTGGCCTGGGCGATCTGTGCGGGTGCGGATTTTGTCACCTCGGCGCGCGGCTTTATGTTTTCACTGGGATGCATTCAGGCCCTCAAGTGTAACAAGAATACCTGCCCGACCGGGATCACCACCCATGATCCGCATTTGCAACATGGGCTGGTGGTCGAAGAAAAATACAAACGTGTGGCGAAATATGCCAAGTCGGTGATCAAAGAGGTGGAAACCATTGCCCATTCTGTGGGGGTTGCGGAGCCGCGTCTGATGCGCCGCCGGCATGTGCGGCTGGTACAGGAAGATGGGCGTTCTGTTCAGATGAACGAATTATTTCCCTCGGTGCCGGTACAGTGAATGTTACAGTCCCGGCACATGGACGTGAAAAAGCGTTTATTGTGCCGGCAGGCGACGGAAATATGTTGTTGTCAGGATAAACGCACAGGAGACCCCGATGGCCTTTCGCTGGAAAAACGACCTGACATATAAAGATGTGACCCCCGAGGCCGCATTCTGGAACCGCCGTCAGGTGATGGCGGGGGCCGGTGGTCTGGCGCTCAGCGGCGTGGCCGGGGCTGCGCAGGCGCAGGATCTGGAACCCAATACCTGGGAAGAGATCACAACCTACAATAACTTCTATGAGTTTGGGCTCGATAAAGGGGACCCGGCGAAATATGCCCATACGCTGAATACGGATGATTGGCACATCACCATTGATGGTCTGGTGGACAAGCCTGGTGATTACGCCCTGGACGAGATCGTCAGCCAGATGGACATCGAAGAGCGCATCTATCGTTTTCGCTGTGTGGAAACATGGTCGATGGTTGTGCCGTGGAACGGCTTTGAGCTGGCCGACCTGCTGAACTTTGTCGGCGTCAAACCCGAAGCGAAATATGTGGCGTTTGAAACCGTGTTCCGCCGCGATGAAATGCGCGCAGGTGGTGGGATCGACTGGCCCTATCGCGAAGGCCTGCGACTGGACGAGGCCATGCATCCGCTGACGATGATGGCGACCGGTCTTTACGGCAAACCCATGCCCAAACAGAATGGTGCCCCGATCCGTTTGGTGGTGCCGTGGAAATATGGGTTCAAATCAATCAAGTCGATCATCAAGATCACCCTGACCGATAAAGAGCCGCCCACCACCTGGAACATGCTGCAGCCGCGTGAATATGGGTTCTATGCCAATGTGAACCCAGAGGTGAGCCACCCGCGCTGGTCTCAGGCGCAGGAACGCCGGATCGGTGGCGGACTGTTTGCGCGCCGAACCCCGACGCTGAAGTTCAACGGCTATGATGAAGTTGCCTCTCTATATGAGGGGATGGATCTGGCGGCAAAATTCTGATGCTGGTTGATCACATCAATAAGTTTGCCAGAAAGCTTCCAACCTGGCCTTTGTATCTGCTGTCGCTCCTTCCGGTGCCGATCCTGCTCTATCAGGGCGTTACGGGTGCCCTGGGTGTCGAGCCGATCAAAGAACTGGAACATGAGTTGGGCGAGATCGCCCTGCAGTTCCTGATTGCCGGTCTCCTGATCACGCCCTTGCGGCGGTTCTTCGGTGCGAACATTCTCAAGTTTCGTCGCATGCTGGGGCTGATGGGCTTTACATATGTGGCGCTGCATTTGCTGGTTTGGCTGGTTCTGGATGTGCAGGTGATTGCGCAGATCTGGGCCGACATTCTCAAACGCCCTTATATCACCGTTGGCATGGCAAGCTTCCTGCTGTTGCTGCCACTGGCGCTTACGTCAAATAACTGGTCGATCCGCAAGCTGGGCCCAAAGTGGCGTCAACTTCACAAGCTGACCTATGTCGCCGTCGCGATGGGCGGGTTGCATTACCTGATGCTGGTCAAAACAATCTCGGTTGAGCCGGTGGTCTATATGGTGGTGATCCTTGGGCTGATCAGCCTGCGTTGGCGTCCGTTGGTTCAACGGCTTGCGTGACCCCTGTCATATATATGTAGCTAACACCCCGGAGAGCCGCTCTCCGGGGTGTTTTTGGTTTTGCACCCCGCTCGCGAGTCGAATCCTGAGGTGTGAATCATCGAATCCCACCTGAATCGAAGAATTTTGGTGGGGTGACGGAAAAATTTGACAGGTTCGACTCGGAAACGAGTCGGGTTTCTGGGTGAATTTCTGGATTTAAGTGTGTGATTTGCCTTCAACACCACTTTTGAGCGAGAAGGATTCTCAAAGCCGGGCGTGTGCGCTAGGCATCGACGACGAAATCTTGCGCAAAACAGGGGCGATTTTGTAATTTTGCCAAAGTAAGTGGCCAAAAATACGGGGAAATCCAGTTTTTTGAAAAAAATACGACAACGAGTGATTTTTAGGGTTGCGGGCACCCCGCACTCGCCGTAGAACCCCCTTCACCGGCGGCGCTGAGGCGCTACTGAGACACTGAGAGACGCGACGGGGCGGGATGCTTCGGAAGGGTTTTGAAGGAAAATTTGGGGTAGATGAGGCGAGGCGCGCCGGAAGTTAGGGCGCATCTGGTCGGTATTTGCTTCTTGGGTTTAGGCCCGACGCTGTTTGACATTGTTGACTATCTGAAGAGATATGTG
>JAOARQ010000022.1 GCA_025210455.1 Pelagimonas sp. | reverse complement strand
GGGCTGATCCATATGTTCTGGGGGAAAGTACCAACACCGCCCAGACCTATGGCTATGACTCAGTGACACAGATGCAAGAGACCAAGTGTACTCTTTGCAAGATCTCAGCAGCATAAGGAGGAAAGAGAAATGGCAAGAGCAAAGTTTCTCTGTGATGCCGAGCGCTGCATCGAGTGTAACGCCTGTGTCACCGCCTGTAAAAACGAGCACGAGGTGCCGTGGGGGATCAACCGCCGTCGCGTGGTAACGATCCAGGATGGCAAACCCGGTGAGCGGTCTATTTCGGTGGCCTGCATGCACTGTTCAGATGCGCCCTGTATGGCGGTCTGCCCGGTGGATTGTTTTTACCAGAACGAAGAAGGCGTTGTCCTGCACTCCAAGGATCTGTGCATCGGCTGCGGCTATTGCTTTTATGCGTGCCCCTTTGGCGCGCCGCAATATCCGCAGGCGGGCAATTTTGGATCCCGTGGAAAGATGGACAAATGCACCTTCTGTGCTGGTGGTCCCGAGGAAAACCATTCGACCGCAGAATTCGCGAAATACGGCCGCAACCGTATCGCGGAAGGCAAACTGCCGATCTGCGCCGAAATGTGTTCGACCAAAGCCCTGCTGGCGGGGGATGGCGATGTTGTATCGGCCATCTACCGTGAACGTGTGGTGGCCCGCGGCTTTGGCTCGGGCGCTTGGGGCTGGGGCACGGCCTATGACCAAAAGGGCGGCTAAGGCCGTCGCAAACGCAACTATAGGGCGCGGTTTGCCGCGCCCTAACCTTTCATGCTGGAGGCCCCGATGCTTCGCATTTTGATGATATTTCTTCTGTCTCTGCTGCCTGTCGCCAGTATTGCGCAACAGGCCGAGGCACCCGCAATCGACCGTTCCGCCACTGGCGGCGCGCAAACCCTGGAAGATATTCTGGCCCGCCAGCGCGGTGAACAGATTGATGATCGGTTCCGGTCGGAGAACCTTGGCGGGTCGGCGCTTGGTGCGCCGGGGCTTGGTCCGCTGGGGGGCGCATCTGATCCGGAATTGTGGCGCGCGCTGCGCTACAACAAGGCCGATATCCGTGTGTCGACTAAAAATGAGACCGGCAAGGTGCTGGTTCAGGATGGTGGCATGTGGTGGTACAGCTTCCGCGAAGGTCCGCTGGCCACCTGGGGTGGCTATCTGCTGCTGGGCACCATCGTGGCGCTGATTGTCTTTTATGTTCTGCGTGGGCGCATCGCCATCGACGAACCCATGACCGGGCGCACTGTCACCCGTTTTATTGGAATCGAACGCTTTGCCCATTGGCTGATGGCGGGATCGTTTGTCATTCTTGGGCTGACGGGTTTGTTGGTGCTGTTTGGCAGAATGTTCATCGCGCCTGTGCTGGGCAAAGATATCAATGCGCAGATCCTGCTGGCCTCAAAATTTGTGCATAACAATGTGTCTTGGGGCTTTATGCTGGGGCTGATCATGGTTTTTGTCATGTGGGTCTGGCACAATATTCCCGATCGCACGGATATCAAATGGTTCGCCCAGTTTGGGGGCATTATTGGCAAGAACCACCCGCCGGCCAAGAAATTCAACGGCGGTCAGAAGATCATCTTCTGGTCGGTGATTACCCTTGGTGGGTTGATCTCAGCCACGGGTCTTTCGTTGCTCTTCCCGTTTGAGCTGCCTTTTATGGGCACGATCCTTTCTGCGCTGAATGGGGTGGGCGTGCCGGGACTGTTTGGTTTTGCTGAATTCCCTGCCGCGCTGGCCCCGCAGGAAGATATGCAATATGCCCAGCTGTTTCATGCGGGCGCAGCGTTTGTGCTGATCGCGATTATCTTTGCGCATATTTATATCGGGTCTGTCGGGATGGAGGGCGCCTCTGACGCCATGACAACCGGCGAAGTGGATGAAGCCTGGGCGCATCAGCACCATTCGATCTGGCTGGATGAGGTGAAAGCCAAACAGTCGGACACATCCCAAGCCACCCCGGCAGAATAAATGCGCGGCTGTCTGGCCATCTTGCTGCTTTGGGCTTTGCCCGGTGCAGCACAGGATTTCACCACGCTAAAAGGCCACGGTGGCCCTATCATGGGGCTGGCGGTGGATGCGGCGGGGGGGCTTTGGTCAGCCAGTTTCGACAATGCGGTGGGGCAGTGGCGCGATCAGGAACCGCGCTGGCATGATGCCCATGACGCAGCTGTGACTGTGGTACTGCCCATTCCCGGTGCTGTCTTGTCAGCGGGGGATGATTTTATCCTACGCCGGTGGACCAACGGTGCCGCTGAGGTGATCGGCAGGCACAAGGGCAAGATCGCTGATCTGGCGTTCGACCCGAACAGCGAGTTGATTGCCAGTGCCAGTTGGGATGGCTCAATTGGGTTATGGGGCGCAGATGCGCGCTTTCTGAAGGGGCACAGGGGTGCGGTGACGGCAGTGGCTTTTTCACCGGATGGATTGCTGTTTTCCGCGTCCTCTGATGGCACTTTGCGGGTCTGGGATCTGACGCAGATGACATCACAGGTGCTGGTGCATCATGGGTTTGGCATCAACAGATTGATCGTCACCGACAACTGGATTGCCTATGGCGCTGTGGATGGTGGCACGCGGGTGATTGATTTGACCGGTCAGGAGATCCGCGATTTCACACTGGACCGCCGCCCGATCCTGTCGATGGCCTATCACGCGGGCAGCGGTCAGCTGGCTGTGGGGGACGGGCAGGGCTATATCATGATGGTCGACAGTGCCGCGTGGCGCATCGCCCGTGATTTCCGGGCCACGCGCAATGGGCCAATCTGGGCGCTGGCTTTTTCAACCGATGGCCAGACGCTTTGGGCCGGGGGGCTGGATGATGTGATCTATGGCTGGCCGGTGGAATTGCTGGATCAGTTTGATCCGGTTCAGGGGAAGACACGCAGTTTTCACCGTGATGCCGCGCAGATGAGCAACGGCGAACGGCAGTTCATGCGCAAATGTTCCATTTGTCATGCGCTGACCCCGGGCACAGCGCGCAAAGCAGGGCCAAGCCTGCATGGGCTGTTTGGCCGCCGCGCGGGAACCCTTACAGACTATAGCTATTCGCAGACCTTGCTGGGGTCTGATATTATCTGGGATGAGACCAGCGTGAATGATCTGTTTGATCAGGGGCCGGATCACTACATTCCCGGATCTAAAATGCCGATGCAGGTGATTGCGCGTCAGTCCGACCGCGATGATCTGATCGACTTTCTGAAAATCGCAACACAGGAGTAAGTGTTATGAAAGCCATGTGGGCCGGGTTTGCGGCCATGATTGTGATTACAGTCGGTGCCTGGGGCGTCTTGGGGCAAAGTGGATTTTCCTCGGCGGATGTCTATTCCGGCTCGGCGGTACGGCTGGATTGAGCTTTTCCAGATCGCCAAGATATAAGACCCCATGAGCACAACTGACGACTATGGCAGCGCATTGGCAGGGGCATCCATTCTTGTGGTGGATGATGAACCGGGCATGCGCAATTTCCTGACCAAGATTCTGGCGGCGCGTTGCAAGCGGGTTGAACAGGCGGCATCCCCCGCCGAGGCCACGGCCTGGCTGGATGAAACCCATTTCGATATTGTCATCACCGATAATATCATGCCCGGCGGCACAGGGCTGGATTGGGTAGCTGAACAGCGGCGCAAGGGCTTTTTCGCGGATGTCATTCTGGTCACAGCCTATGCGGATCTGGAAACAGCCATTGCCGCGCTGCGCATGGGGGTCAGTGATTTTGTGCTGAAACCCTTTCGGGCCAATCAGATTTTGGGCGCTGTGGCCCGCACATTGGATCGCAAGAACCTGCGCCGTGACAATACGTTGCTGCGCCATGCGCTTAGCTCGGATACCTCGCATGGGCCGCTGCTGGGCACGTCAGAGCCAATGGAAAAGCTGCGCGCATTGCTGCGTAAACTTGCGCCGCTCCCTACTCCGGTTTTGCTGACGGGCGAAAGTGGCACTGGCAAAGAACTGGCCGCGCGCCATTTGCACCAGATGTCAGACCGGGCGGAAAAGCCCTTTGTGGCGGTGAATTGCGGGGCCATTTCGCCTGATCACATCAGCCCGGAACTTTTCGGGATCGTGCAGGGCGATGGGCAGGTAAAACCGGGGCTGTTTTTGCTGGCCGATGGCGGCACTCTGTTTCTGGACGAAGTGGCGCAGATGCCTGATCAATTGCAGGCGGCGCTGTTGCGGGTGCTGGAAGATCAGAAAGTACGCCCTGTCGGGGCCGAGCGGGAAATTCCCCTGAGCCTGCGTTTGTTCTTTGCTACCAATTCCGATCTGGAACAGGCCGTGGCGCAGGGGCGGTTTCGCGCGGATCTATATCATCGGATCAATGTGGTGCAGATGCAGATGCCGCCATTGCGTGATCGTTCCGAAGACATTGTTGAGTTGGCGGCATTGTTCATGACGCAGTTTTCCACCGCTTTGGGGATGCCTGCGCTTGAGCTGGATTCAGACACGTTGCTAAAGCTGCGCCGCTATCATTGGCCGGGCAATGTGCGTGAACTGAAGAACCTGATTGAACGCTCGGTCATTCTGGGGGCCTTCCCAGAGGAGTTTGCGGGTCAAAGCCCTGTGTCGGGCACGCAGGCGATTGAAAACCTTGATCTGGTGATCCAACGGCACATTCTGCACATGCTTGATCTGTGTGATGGCAACCGCGCCGAGGCCGCGCGCAGGCTGGGTGTTTCGCGTAAAACGGTGGATCGCAAGCTGGTGGCATGGAATCAGGATGTTTAGGAAATTTTGCACCTATTTGTGGTGCTTTGCAGTAGGTGGGGCAGGTTAACCCCCAATCTGACCCACCTAAAGTCGCTTTAGACAAATAGACTAACGCAAACCCGCTGGGCGCAAGGGCTATTTTTGCCTATCCTGAATATAAGAACCACAGGATGCGGAAATTATGCAGGATATTGCAGAGTCTTTGGCGCTTGCCGCAGGAATGATTTTTTCGGTCGATGCGGATCTGGCCGAAATCGTAGCCCTGTCGCTGCGGGTCAGCCTGTGGGCCTGTGTGATCGCTTGTGTGGTTGGCTTGCCGCTGGGGGCTTTGATTGCGATTTCAAAGTTTCGGGGGCGCAATGTGCTGCTGGTGGTGATCAACGCCTTGATGGGGCTGCCGCCTGTGGTGGTTGGGCTGATCGTTTATCTGCATCTGTCGCGCTCTGGCCCGCTGGGATTTCTGGGGCTGCTTTACACACCCGGTGCGATGATCCTTGCCCAGACTTTGCTGATCCTGCCGATCATCACGGCGCTGTCGCGTCAGGTGATCGAGGATCTGAATGTCGAATATGCGGATCAGTTCCGGTCTTTTGGCCTGACCCGCTTTCAGCGCATTCAGGCGCTTTTGTGGGATGCACGCTATGGGTTGCTGACCGTCGGGTTGGCAGGATTTGGGCGTGCGGTTGCCGAAGTGGGCGCGGTGATGATGGTGGGCGGGAACATTGATCATCTGACACGGGTGATGACCACGGCGATTGCCCTGGAAACCTCAAAGGGGGATCTGCCCCTGGCGCTGGCTTTGGGGATCGTGTTGATCTGCATCGCCCTGACGGTGAATGGGGCGGTGTATTCGCTGCGGGCAACGGCGGAAAGGATGGCCTATGCGTGATCTGCAAGCTGACTGTCTGCTGCACCTAGAGGCAGATAACCCCTTGATGCCGCTGGAAATGCGCGATGTGCATCTGGCGTTGAATGGCAAGCCTGTTTTGCGCGCTGTGGATCTGTCGTTAGAGGGTGCAGGATGCAGTGTGATCATGGGCCCCAATGGGGCCGGAAAAAGCGTGCTGTTGAAAACCATCCATGGGCTGATGCCAGTTGATGCAGGTCAGATCTGTTGGGGCGGCTTGCCTGTTGCGCAGGTGACGCGGGCGCAGGCCATGGTATTTCAAACCCCTGTCCTGCTGCGCCGTTCGGCCGAGGCCAATATCGCCTTTGTTCTGAAGGCGCGTGGCAAATCCAAGCGATTGGCGCAAAGCTATCTTGATCGTGTTGGCCTGTCAGATATGGCGCGCCAGCCTGCCCGGCGATTGTCTGGGGGGCAACAGCAACGGCTGGCAATTGCGCGCGCCCTCGCGACTGATCCGCAGGTTTTGCTGTTGGATGAACCAACCGCCAGTCTTGATCCGGCATCGGTATTGATGATCGAAGAGATCCTGCGCGATGTGCGGGCACAGGGCGTGCGGATTATTCTGGTGACACATGACATCGGGCAGGCGCGGCGCATGGCGGATGACGTTGTGTTTCTGAACGCGGGTCAGGTGGTGGAGCACAGCCCGGCAAATAGGTTTTTCCAGCGGCCACAAAACCTTGCGGCGCAGGATTATCTGGACGGGCGCATTATTCTATAAAAATGAGGGCAGGGATGCTGAGAAAACTAGCTGTGTCAGCAATTGTGTTTTGTGGCTGGGCAACGGGTGCTTTTGCACAGTCCATTGTCGTGCAATCCACGACGTCAACGGCCAATTCAGGGCTTTACGATGCGCTGTTGCCAAAGTTTGAACAGGCGCATGGTATTGAGGTACGTGTAGTCGCCGTGGGCACCGGTCAGGCGCTGCGCAATGCGCGAAATTGTGATGGGGATGTGCTGCTGGTGCATGCGAAATCCGCCGAGGAAAAATTCGTTGCCGAGGGCTTTGGCACGCAGCGCAAAAATCTGATGTACAATGATTTTGTCATTGTTGGGCCTGCGTCCGATCCGGCGGGGATCGTGGGGGGTAAAAATGTGTCTGATGCGCTGAAAACCCTGTCTGAAAGCGGATCGCTGTTTGCCTCGCGCGGGGATGATTCAGGGACACATAAAAAGGAAATGGCGCTTTGGGCGGCGGCTGGTGTTGCGCCCGCGCAGGCCTCTGGGCAGTGGTATCGTGAGACCGGGTCCGGCATGGGGGCCACGCTGAATACCGGTATCGGTATGGGCGCTTATGTGATGACAGATCGCGCCACCTGGATCAGCTTCGGCAACAAACAGGACTATCAGATTGCGGTGCAGGGGGATGCGGCGTTGTTCAACCAATATGGCGTGATCCCGGTGAACCCGGCGGTGTGCCCATCGGTTCAGGCTGAGGCAGCGCAGGTCTTTGTGGATTGGCTGCTGTCAGAGGCAGGGCAGGCGGAAATCGGGGCCTATCAGGTGGCGGGGCAACAGCTTTTCTTTCCGAACGCGCCGAAATAGGCTGTTGGGATGACCCAAGCCCCAAGCCCGGAATTCCTGACGGTCAAAGAACTGGCCGAGCTGCTGCGTCTGAAAGAACGCAAGGTCTATGATCTAGCCTCTAGCGGGGCTGTACCCTGTTCGCGGGCGACAGGTAAGCTGTTGTTTCCCAACAAAGAGATCCGCGACTGGATCAAGCGGGAAAGCATTGGGCTGGGCGAACCTGACACGCCGCGCCCGCCTATCTTGCTGGGCAGTCATGATCCATTGCTGGACTGGGCGGTTCGGCAATCGCGCTGCGGGATGGCATCTTATTTTGATGGATCGCTGGATGGTTTGGCGCGGTTCCACAAAGGCGAGGGCATGCTGGCCGGGCTGCATATCCATGAGCCTGAAACCGCAGGATGGAATGTCACGCGGGTCAGCAATGAATGCCGCGGGGCGAATGTGGTGCTGATTGGTTTTGCCCTGCGTCAGCGCGGTTTGGTGTTTCGCAAGGATGGGCCGCCGTTGTCGGGCTTACAGGATCTGCCGGGGTTTCGCATTGCGCCGCGTCAGCCAGAATCCGGCACGGATGGGGTGTTTCGCTATCTAGTGGGGCAGGCGGGCATCGCGCTGGCGGAGCTGACGCTGACCGAAACCCTGCGGACTGAAACCGAAGCGGTGCAGGCGGTGGCGCGGGGAGTGGCGGATGTGACCTTTGGTCTGGAACCGCTGGCACAGGATTTTCAGCTGGGCTTTCTACCCCTGATCGAAGAACGCTTTGATCTGCTGATTGATCGGCGATCCTGGTTTGAACCACAGATGCAGCGGCTGATGACCTTTTGCCGCTCCGAGGCCTTTCGCGAAAAGGCCGAGGCTATGGGCGGATATGATGTATCAAGCATAGGGCAGGTGCGCTGGAACCCTTAGCGAACCTGAAGCAGGCGGGTGAATAGCAGATCCAGATGGTCTGCCGCGCCGTCAAAGGCATCGTCTGATCCGCGCACCGCGCGCACCTGCGTGCTGAAATCAGCGTAATGCTGGGTCAGCGACCAGATTGAGAAAATCAGATGCACTGGATCCATCTGCGCGATGCGGCCTGCATCCATCCAGCCTTGAAACACGCCGGCAATGTCTTCGACCTGTTCACGCAGTTCGGTTTCCAATGCGGAGTGAATAAACGGGGCACCGCGAATGATCTCATTGGCGAACAAGCGACTTTCGCGTGGGAATTCCTGTGCGAGATCCAGCTTGCGATGCACATAGGCCAGAATTTCCGGGATTGGATCCCCTTCGCGATCAAGTTTATCAAGGGGTTCCAGCCAGTCGCTGAGCAGGCGCGACAGAAGTTCTACGTGGATCGCCTCTTTTGAGGGGTAATAGTACAGCAGGTTCGGCTTGGACAGACCGGCCTCAGCGGCGATGCGATCCAGGGTGGCCCCGCGAAACCCTTCGACTGAAAACACATTCAGCGCAGCCTCAAGAATCGCGCGTCGTTTTGCGCGCTGAATCCGGGTCATGGGCCGGGCGGCTTTGCTTTGTGTACCAGTTTCGGGCTTTTCCGCAGGTGCTGAATTATCCGACATTCTTTGAACTTTCCGCCTTATTGCGAGGCAAATGTAGATTTCCTTACCACGCCGCTTGACTGAAATGGAACCTCTGATAGCGTGATCTTGACCAACTGGTCAAATCACTCAGAGCTCGATCAATCGGGCCAGGCAAAAACAGGGAGAGATTGCAATGGCGGCGCCAGCGGCGAATCTTGTAATCAATGGGGACCGGCTGTGGGACAGCCTGATGGAAATGGCCAAGATTGGCCCCGGTGTCGCAGGTGGCAACAATCGCCAGACCGTGACAGACGAAGACGGCGAAGGCCGCGCCCTGTTTCAGAAATGGTGTGAAGACGCTGGCTGCACTATGGGATTGGATCAGATGGGCAATATGTTTGCCCGCCGCGAAGGCACGGATCCCGATGCGCTGCCGGTCTATGTTGGGTCACATCTGGATACGCAGCCGACAGGCGGTAAATATGATGGTGTGCTGGGGGTTCTGGGTGGCTTGGAACTGCTGCGCACGCTGAATGATCTGGGTATCAAAACGAAACACCCGATTGTGGTCACCAATTGGACCAATGAAGAAGGCACCCGTTTTGCGCCTGCGATGCTGGCCTCGGGCGTTTTTGCTGGCGTGCATACGCAGGATTGGGCCTATGACCGCACCGATGCCGAGGGCAAGCGCTTTGGTGATGAGCTGGAGCGGATTGGCTGGAAAGGCGAAGAAGAGGTGGGTGCGCGCAAGATGCATGCTTTCTTTGAGCTGCATATTGAGCAGGGGCCGATCCTGGAAGCGGAAGGCAAAGACATTGGAGTTGTCACCCATGGTCAGGGCCTGAGCTGGACCCAGGTTACGATCACCGGCAAAGATGCGCATACTGGCTCAACCCCCATGCCGATGCGTAAGAACGCCGGGCTGGGCATGGCCAAGGTGCTGGAAAAGGTCGATGAAATCGCTTGGAGCCACAAACCCCATGCGGTGGGGGCTGCAGGCCATATTGATGTTTATCCGAACTCACGCAATGTGATCCCTGGCAAGGTGGTGTTCACAGTCGATTTCCGTTCGCCCGAGCTGGAGGTAATCCAGGATATGGAAAAGCGTCTGCGCGAAGAGGGCGCGCAAATCTGCGAGGACATGGGGCTGGAAATCGCCTTTGAAAAGGTTGGCGGCTTTGACCCGGTGAAGTTCGATGATGCTTGTGTTTCGGCCGTGCGCAATGCGGCGGAACGGTTGGGCTATAGTCATCAGGATCTGATTTCCGGCGCCGGGCATGACGCCTGCTGGATCAATCAGGTTGCGCCGTCGGCCATGGTGATGTGCCCCTGTGTGGATGGGCTGTCGCATAATGAGGCCGAAGAGATCACCAAAGACTGGGCCAAAGCCGGGGCGGATGTTCTGCTGCATGCGGTCGTTGAAACGGCGGGCATCGTCGAGTGACGCAAGGGCGGGGGCCAGCCCCCGCACCCCCGGAGTTTATTTGGCAAGATGAAGACAGGGCGCAGGCCCTGCGATTGGGAGAGAACAATGTCAACTGTCATCAAGAATGGGACAATCGTTACCCATGACCGCACCTATAAATCAGATGTGCTGATCGAAGGCGGTCAGATTATTGAAATCGGCAACGGGCTGGTGGGCGACGAAGAACTGGATGCGACTGGCTGCTATGTGATGCCGGGCGGGATTGACCCGCATACCCACCTTGAGATGCCCTTTATGGGCACCTATTCAACAGATGATTTTGACAGTGGCACGCAGGCGGCACTTGCTGGCGGCACCACGATGGTGGTGGATTTTGCGCTGCCTTCGCCGGGGCAGGGGCTGTTGGATGCGCTGCAGATGTGGGACAATAAATCCACCCGCGCGCATTGCGATTATTCTTTCCACATGGCTGTCACCTGGTGGGGTGAGCAGGTTTTCGATGATATGAAAACCGTGATCGAACAGCGCGGGATCAACACCTTCAAGCATTTCCTAGCCTATAAAGGCGCGTTGATGGTGAATGACGACGAGCTGTTTTCCAGCTTCCGTCGCCTGTCTGAACTGGGCGGGATCGCCATGGTTCATGCGGAAAACGGCGATGTGATTGCCGAATTGTCGGCCAAGCTGCTGGCCGAGGGCAACACCGGGCCAGAGGCCCATGCCTATTCGCGCCCGTCGCAGGTGGAAGGTGAAGCAACCAACCGCGCCATCATGATCGCGGATATGGCCGGGGTGCCGCTGTACGTGGTGCATACCTCATGCGAAGAGGCCCACGAAGCGATCCGCCGCGCGCGTCAGCAGGGCAAACGCGTCTGGGGTGAGCCGTTGATCCAGCACCTGACGCTGGATGAAAGTGAATATTTCAACAAAGATTGGGATCACGCCGCGCGGCGTGTGATGTCGCCTCCGTTCCGCAATAAACAGCATCAGGACAGTCTCTGGGCGGGGCTTGCCTCTGGGTCGTTGTCGGTGGTGGCCACGGATCACTGCGCCTTTACCACGGAACAGAAACGCTATGGCGTGGGCGACTTTACCAAGATCCCGAACGGGACGGGCGGTTTGGAAGACCGGATGCCGATGCTTTGGACAAATGGGGTGAACACCGGGCGTATCACCCCAGAGGAATTTGTCGCGGTAACTTCGACCAATATTGCCAAGATCCTGAATTGCTATCCCAAAAAGGGCGCGATCCTGCCGGGTGCCGATGCGGATATCGTGGTGTGGGATCCTGAAAAGGAAAAGACCATCAGCGCCGCCAGCCAAGTGTCAGCGATTGATTACAATGTCTTTGAGGGTAAGAAAGTGAAAGGCCTGCCGCGCTTTACCCTGACCCGTGGCCATGTGGCTGTGCATGATGGCGAATTGCGGTCGCGCGAAGGGCATGGTGAATTTGTCGCCCGCAAGGGCAACACCGCCACCAATCAGGCCCTGTCGACCTGGAAAGAACTGACCGCGCCGCGCCCGGTTGAGCGCACAGGAATTCCTGCCACCGGCGTTTAAAGACTTGAACGGGCGTCAAAGCCCGTTTTTCATACCCAAAAGATTCAAAGGCCCGTAAGAGGCCGACCAAACGGGGAAAACAACGTGACTGAACCAGTGATCAGAGCCTCTGCTCTGGATCTGACCTTTCAAACCAATGATGGTCCGGTCCATGCCCTCAAGAATGTCTCGCTCGACATTCCAAAGGGGGCCTTTGTGAGCTTTATCGGCCCCTCAGGCTGCGGCAAAACCACCTTTTTGCGCTGTATTGCCGGGCTGGAAACACCCACCGGGGGCGAGCTGACGGTCAATGGCATGACCCCGGATGAGGCGCGCAAGGCGCGTGCCTATGGGTATGTGTTTCAGGCGGCGGGCCTTTATCCCTGGCGCACTATTGGCCGCAATATTGCGCTTCCTTTGGAAATCATGGGGTTTTCGAAAGCCGACCAGCAAGAGCGCATCGCCAAAGTGCTGGATCTGGTGGAACTGTCTGGGTTTGAAAAGAAATTTCCCTGGCAATTGTCAGGCGGGATGCAGCAGCGGGCTTCGATCGCGCGGGCGCTGGCCTTTGATGCGGATATCCTTTTGATGGATGAACCTTTTGGGGCGTTGGATGAAATTGTGCGCGACCGCCTGAACGAAGAGGTGCTGCGGCTTTGGGCGCGCACTGAAAAGACCATCGGTTTTGTCACCCACTCGATCCCCGAAGCGGTGTATCTGTCGACGCATATTGTGGTGATGTCGCCCCGTCCGGGGCGGATTTCAGATGTGATCGAAAGTCCGCTGCCCAAAGAGCGCCCGCTGGATATTCGCGATACGCCTGAATTCATGGAAATCGCGCATCGGGTGCGTGAAGGGCTGCGGTCGGGGTATGAAGAATGACCCGCATCTTGCACCCTGTGCTGGCGATGATCCTGAGCGTGGTGGCGATCTGGTACATTGCAGCCATCCCGATGAACATCAAAGAGGTGCTGAGCACGGCAGAACGTGCCGGGGTTGCGGTTGATCCGCCTTCGGCGCAGGTGCGGCGCGATATGGGGAACTGGTCTCTGGTGTTGAAAAACCCCGGATTGATCGGCGAAAGCTGGAGCACCAAACGCCCCATTCTTCCGGCGCCACATACTGTAGTGCAGGAGCTTTACGACAGCACCATCGACGAAGAATTGAATGGGCGGCGTGGGATTGTGCGCTCTGGTAGCCTGTCAAACCGATCATTGATTTATCACGGGCTGGTGACGCTGAATGCGACCTTTGTCGGCTTTGTGATTGGGGCGGCGCTGGGTGTGGCGCTGGCGGTGGGGATCGTGCATTCCAAGGTGATGGATATGTCGGTGATGCCCTGGGCGATCATCAGCCAGACCATCCCGATTGTGGCGCTGGCACCGATGATTATCGTTGTGCTCTATTCCATTGGCATTCAGGGGCTTTTACCCAAAGCCGTGATATCGGCCTATCTGTCATTCTTCCCGGTGGTGGTGGGGATGGTAAAGGGGCTGCGCAGTCCGGATGCCATGCAGATGGATCTGATGCGCACTTATAACGCCTCAAAGATGACTGTCCTGACCAAGCTGCGCCTGCCGTCATCGGTGCCCTATCTGTTTGCCTCTCTCAAGATTGCCATTGCGGCCAGTCTGGTGGGGGCGATTGTTGGGGAATTGCCGGTGCAAAAGGGCGGTCTTGGCGCGCGGATGCTGGCGGGCAGCTATTACGGCCAAACGGCTCAGATCTGGGCCGCGCTGTTTATGGCGGCTGGGCTGGCGGCCCTGCTGGTCTGGGTGATCACGCGGCTTGAGAAACGCACACTTGGCAGAATGGGGATGGGACAATGATCTATGCTTTTGCCGCCCTGCTGCTTTGGGCTGGGGGATATGCGTTAAACGTCAAGCTGGCCAATGCACCGGGGGCTGAACATGGCCCGGCGCGGATCGTCGTGCCGCTGATCTTTGGCGTGACTGTGCTGGGGTTCTGGGAACTGCTGGTGCGTGGTTTCGCGGTGCCCGCGGTTATTCTGCCGCCGCCCTCTTCGATTGTGGCCACCTTTGCCGCGAATATCGGCACGCTTTGGCAGGACTTTGCTCAGACCATTCTGAAAGGCGCGATTGCAGGCTATCTGATCGGCTGCGGTGCCGCTTTTGCCACGGCGCTGCTGGTGGATCGCTATGACTATCTCAAACGCGGGCTGCTGCCCCTGGGCAACTTTATGGCGGCGCTGCCGATTGTGGGTACTGCCCCTATTCTGGTGATGTGGTTTGGCTTTGGCTGGCAATCCAAAGCGGCTGTTGTGGTGTTGATGGTGTTCTTCCCGATGCTGGTGAACACCGTGGCCGGGTTGCAAGATACCACATCCATGCAGCGCGATTTGATGCGCACCTATGCCGCCAGTTGGACACAGACCCTGATCAAACTGCGTTTGCCTGCAGCAATGCCTTTTATCTTCAATGGCTTGAAGATCAGCACAACCCTTGCGCTGATTGGGGCGATTGTTGCTGAATTTTTCGGCTCTCCCACGCTGGGCATGGGGTTTCGTATTTCGACCAGCATTGGCCAGCTTGATCTGGGCATGGTCTGGTCTACCATTGTTGTCGCTGCCTTGGCGGGCTCGGCGTTTTACGGGCTGATCAGTTGGTTGGAGCGCAAAGCAACCTTCTGGCACGCATCGCAAAGAAAGTGAAAGGGTCCAAGATCTGACAGATCCCGGAGAACCGGGGCACATACTGAAATCCAATAGGAGGGAACAATGACGAGTAAAACACTGACAGCGCTGGCCGCAACGCTGGGATTGGCCGCACCGGCCTTTGCAGCGGATGATGTGACATTGCAGCTGAAATGGGTCACGCAGGCGCAGTTTGCAGGCTATTACGTGGCGCTGGAAAACGGCTTTTATGATGAAGAAGATCTGAATGTCACCGTTCTGGCCGGTGGCCCGGATATCGCACCAACGCAGGTGATTGCAGGTGGCGGCGCGGATGTTGTCGTTGAATGGATGCCTGCGGCGCTGGCCGCGCGCGAAAATGGTTTGCCGCTGGTGAACATCGCGCAGCCGTTCAAATCTTCGGGCATGATGCTGACCTGCTGGAACGATGTGGGCATCGACAAGCCGGAAAGCCTGGCCAACCGCACGCTGGGTGTTTGGTTCTTTGGCAATGAATATCCCTTCCTCAGCTGGATGAGCAGCCTTGGCATTGGCACCGATGGTAAAGGCGAAGGATCGGTCGAAGTGCTCAAGCAGGGCTTTAACGTTGATCCGCTGCTGCAGCGTCAGGCGGATTGCATTTCCACCATGACCTATAATGAATACTGGCAGGTGATTGACAGCGGCGTGGGTGCCGATGAGCTGATCACTTTCAAGTATCAGGATCAGGGCGTGGCGACCATGGAAGACGGCTTGTATGTGCTTGAATCCAACCTGTCGGATGACGCGTTCAACGACAAGATGACCCGTTTTGTCCGTGCCTCGATGAAGGGCTGGAAATGGGCCGAAGAAAACCCAGAAAAAGCAGCGATGATTGTGTTGGATTATGATGAAACCGGCGCCCAGACCGAAGAGCATCAGATCCGTATGATGGGCGAAGTGGCCAAGCTGACAGCAGGCTCAAATGGGGCGCTGGATCCGGCGGATTATGAACGCACCGTTGCGACGTTGCTGGGCGGTGGATCTGACCCTGTGATCACCAAGGCCCCTGAAGGCGCCTGGACCCATGCGATCACGGACGCCGCTTTGAAATAAGCGAAAGCCCCGGTTTCAACCGGGGCCTTCTGCAAAATGAAAGCCCCCGGTCATAAAACCGGGGGCTTGTTTTTATTCGGCGGCTGTTGCGGCCGGATTGTTGGGGTGGGTTGTCCAGTTACCATAATCGTCGGTGACGGTGGTGCCAGTGCGCGGATCAACTTCGCCCGGTTTCATTTCCACCATGGTGATGCAGTCTTCGACTGGGCAGACATTGACGCAAAGATTGCAGGCCACGCATTCATCGTCTTTGACCGTAAAGGTCCGGTCATCTGACATGGCAATCGCCTGATGCGAGGTGTCTTCGCAGGCGGCATAGCACCGGCCACATTTGATGCAGTCATCCTGATTGATATGCGCCTTGGTCACATAGTTTAGGTCCAGATATTGCCAGTCGGTGACATTGGGGGCAGCCATGCCGATGAAATCAGCGGTCGAGGTATAGCCCTTTTCATCCATCCACTGCGACAGCCCCGAAATCATTTCCTGAACCACTTTAAAACCATAGGTCATGGCGGCGGTGCAAACCTGAACATTGCCAGCGCCAAGCGCCATGAACTCAGCCGCATCGCGCCATGTGGTGATGCCACCAATCGCAGAAATCGGCAGGCCAGCGGTTTGTGGATCACGGGCGATTTCAGCCACCATATTCATGGCGATCGGTTTTACGGCCGGGCCACAGTAACCGCCATGCGTGCCTTTGCCAGCAATGGTGGGCTGTGGGGCCATGGCATCCAGATCAACCGAGACAATCGAATTGATGGTGTTGATCAGGCTGACTGCATCTGCGCCACCGGCATTGGCGGCGCGGGCGGGATAGCGGATATCGGTGATATTCGGGGTCAGTTTCACGATCACAGGTTTGTCGTAATACTGCTTGCACCATTCGGTCACCATCTGGATGTATTCCGGCACCTGGCCCACCGCCGAACCCATGCCACGTTCGGCCATCCCATGTGGGCAGCCAAAGTTCAGTTCGATCCCGTCACAGTTGGTTTCCGCCACACGCGGTAGAATGGCTTTCCAGGCCTGTTCTTCGCAGGGCACCATCAGCGAAGCGATCAGGGCATGATCCGGATAGTCCTTTTTGACCCGGGTCATTTCCTCAAGGTTCACCTCAAGCGGGCGGTCTGTGATCAGCTCGATATTGTTCAACCCCAGTAGGCGGCGATCCGCGCCCCAGATCGCGCCATAGCGCGGGCCGTTTACGTTCACCACCGGCGGGCCTTCCATGCCCAGCGTTTTCCAGACGACACCACCCCAGCCTGCCTCAAAGGCGCGGCGGACGTTGTATTCCTTGTCAGTGGGCGGGGCCGAGGCCAGCCAGAATGGGTTCGGGCTCTTGATGCCTAGGAAGTCTGTCGTGAGATCTGCCATGGGTCCCTCCCTTATGCGTTTGTCAGTGTTGCGTGAATGTCTTCGGCGGCGTCGCGGCCCTCGGCCACGGCGACAACCGTCAGGTCTTCGCCCGGGGTGCAATCGCCACCGGCCCAGACGCCCGCGCGCGATGTGCGGCCATAGTCGTTGACCTTGATCTTGCGACCCTCCAGTTCCAGCCCGCCGTCGCTTGTCAGAGTCTGGCCAATGGCGCTGAACACCTGATCTGCTGGCATACGGAAGGTTTCACCGGTTCCGGTCACGCGGCCATCCGAGACCTGAGTGTATTCCAGTTCGATTTCTGCGCTAGAGCCAGTGCCATGAATGGCCTTTGGCATCACATTGGGTAGAATATGCACCCCTTTTGAGGTCGCCAGCATTTGTTCAAAGGCGCTGGCGGGCATCTGATCCTGCGCGCGGCGATAAGCGATGGTGACATTGGCCGCGCCCAGCAGTTTCGCCTGAACAGCGGCATCCACCGCCGTCATACCGCCGCCGATCACCACAACATCGCGGCCAATGGGCAGGGCGTTCAGCTCTTCGGCTTGGCGCAGCGTCTGAATAAAGCTGACCGCGTCTTCGACACCCGGCTTGTCATCGCCGTCAATGCCAAGCGCGTTTACGCCGCCAAGGCCAACCGACAGAAACACCGCGTCAAAGCCATCAATCAGACCATCAAGCGACAGGCCCTCGCCCAGTTTCTGGTCGTATTCGATGGTGATCCCACCGATCTGCAACAGCCATTCAACTTCGCGGGCGGCAAAATCATTGGTGGATTTATAGGCCGCAATGCCAAATTCGTTCAGACCGCCCGCCTTGGGTTTGGCCTCATAGACCGTGACGTCATGGCCTTTGCTGGCCAAACGATGCGCACAGGACAGACCCGCCGGGCCTGCGCCGACAACGGCAACTTTCTTGCCGCTCGCACTGGCGCGCTGAAACGGATGCACGCCCTGTACCATCAACGTATCAGTTGCATAACGCTGCAATTCGCCGATTTTCACCGGCTTGCCCTCTGCGGTTTCGCGCACGCAGGCCTCTTCGCAAAGCGTTTCTGTGGGGCAGACGCGGGCGCACATGCCACCCAGAATATTCTGCTCCAGAATGGTGCGCGCGGCAGCCTCTGGTGTGCCGGTAGAAATCTGGCGAATGAACAGCGGAATGTCGATATCCGTGGGGCAGGCTGTCATACAAGGGGCGTCGTGGCAGAAGTAACAGCGGTCTGCGGCCACAGCGGCCTCATGCCGATCAAGCGGCGGATGCAGATCCGAGAAGTTCTGAGATAACGCGTCCTGGCTAAGGCGACCGGATACAATTCCCGGTGAGCGTGGGCTGGTCATGGCGGCTCCCTGAGTTTGTTATTTCGAAAGCCTGCCACAGTTTGAAAATTTATCAAACGGTAAAATTTGATCCTCTGGAAAAAATTGTGCCAATGCAGCCGATTTAGGCGGCTGCTGGACTTTTGGGCAATATCCGGGTCATACATCCAGGATGTCGTATGAGAAAACACCGTCAGTAGCCCAACAGGGTTTGCGAATTACCAACCCGGCCTGAACCGCCGGGCCGGGTAAGATCGACCTTCGCAACATATAGACTTCTCATCAGGGGTTTCCCCATGTTTTCAAATCTTTCCACGCTGCACCTGATGTGCGGCAAAGCGGCGTCGGGTAAATCGACATTGGCGACCAAGCTGTCACAATCGCCCCAGACTGTGCTGATCAGTGAAGACCAATGGCTGGGGCCGTTGTTTGGTGATCAGATGAGCAGCCTGAAAGATTATCGTTTGGCGTCTGGCAAACTAAAGACAGCAATGCAGCCGCATCTGATCGCGCTTTTGCAGGCAGGGCTGTCTGTGGTGCTGGATTTTCCCGCCAATACCCGAGAACAGCGGGTCTGGATGCATGAGCTGACTCTGCTGGCAGGTGCAGACCATGTTTTGCATTTTCTGGATATGTCAGATGCGACCTGCCTTGCACGGTTGCATCAGCGCAATGCAAGTGGCAGCCATCCGTTCACGCTGAGCGATGAACAGTTTCATCAGCTTGCTAGCTATTTTGAACCGCCGCTGCCAGACGAAGGATTTGAGATCCAGCACTATAGGGACAGCGCGTCATAATTCTGTTGCGCATTCTTGGCAGGGCAGAGAGGGTGCGGCAAACAACACAAGAGATGCTATGACACATCCCCCATCCCCAAGTCTGGCTGACGCGTTTCGCGCGTTTTTCAAGATTGGCGTCTATTCCTTTGGTGGGCCTGCGGCGCAGATTGCCTTGATGCACCGGGTGCTGGTCGAAGAAGAGCGTTGGCTTTCAGAAAAGCAATTCCTGAGCGCGCTGAGCTTCTGCATGATGCTTCCAGGGCCAGAGGCGATGCAACTGGCCACCTATGCTGGTTGGCGGTTGCACGGCACAATTGGCGGGCTGATCGCGGGGGTGTTGTTTGTACTGCCCGGCGCGCTGGTGATCTTTGCGCTGGCGGCGCTTTATGCGCTGTTCGGCTCTGTGCCTCTAGTGGATACGTTGTTTCTGGGGGTGCAGGCTGCGGCTGTTGCGATTGTTCTGGGGGCGTTGATGCGCCTGTCGCAGAAGGCTTTGCAGGGTAGGGCACATTGGGTGATCGCTGGCTTGGCCTTTGTGGGCATCTTTTGCCTGAACGTCCCTTTCCCGCTGATCATTCTGATTGCCGGGCTTTACGGGGCCTATACCGCCCGGCCAGCCGAGGAAGGGGCTGAACCATTCGGCGAACAGACTAAACTGGGACACACGCTGATGACCCTTGTTATTGGGGTGGCGATTTGGGTGCTGCCGGTGCTTGCTGTCGATGTCCTACTGGATGCGCCAATCTTGAAAGATATCGGCATCTTCTTTTCCAAACTGGCTGTCGTGACCTTTGGCGGAGCCTATGCGGTACTGGCCTATATGGCGCAGGATGTTGTGACCAATCTGGGCTGGCTGAGCGCAAATGAGATGATGGATGGGCTTGGTCTGGCGGAAACAACACCGGGCCCCCTGATTCTTGTGACCCAGTTTGTGGGGTTTCTTGCGGGCTATCACCAACAGGGGTTGTGGCTTGGGTTTCTGGCGGGTTTGGTCACGCTTTGGGTGACCTTTGTGCCCTGTTTCCTTTGGATCTTTCTGGGTGCGCCCTATATTGAACGTATCTCTGGGATGGCGCGCCTGTCCGCGGCGCTATCTGCGATCACCGCCGCGGTGGTGGGTGTGATTTTGAACCTGTCGCTTTGGTTTGCGTTACACGTGATCTTTGCGCAGGTGATTCAAAGCACGCAGTTTGGCCTGACATTCTGGATCCCGGAAATCACATCGTTGCGGTTCGAGGCGCTGATATTGATCGCGCTTGCCGCCTATCTTTTGATGCGCCGCAATCTGGAGATTGGTTGGGTTCTTTTGGTGTGCGCGCTGGGGGCGGTAATTTTGCAGGCGGTCTAAAACAAAAAGGGCGGTCTGTTGCAGACCGCCCTTTGTTTGATTTGTATCAGACCTTAGCCGCCAAAGTCATCCAGCATGATGTCTTCGCGATCCACACCCAGCTCAAGCAGCATGTTGATCACCGACTGGTTCATGATGGGAGGGCCACACATGTAGAATTCACAGTCTTCCGGGGCAGGGTGGTTCTTGAGGTATTCATCGAACAGTACGTTGTGGATGAAGCCGGTGTAGCCTTTCCACTCGTCCTCGGGCTGGGCATCTGACAGGGCCACATGCCATTCGAAGTTGTCGAACTCTTCCGCCAGCTGGTCGAAATCGTCGACAAAGAACATCTCTTTCTTAGAGCGCGCACCGTACCAGAAGGAAATCTTGCGGTTGCGGTTCTCAAGACGCTTGAGCTGGTCAAAGATATGCGACCGCATCGGGGCCATACCCGCACCACCACCGATAAAGACCATTTCTTTTTCGGTTTCGCGTGCGAAGAATTCCCCAAACGGACCTGAGATCGTCACCTTGTCACCTGGTTTGAGGTTAAAGATGTAAGACGACATCTGACCGGCAGGAATACCCTCAGAACCCGGAGGCGGAGACGCCACACGCACGTTGAGCATGATCATGCCCTTTTCGTCCGGGTAGTTCGCCATCGAATAAGCGCGTTCGATTGGTTCGGCCACGGTGGATTCATACTGCCACAGATTGAAACGATCCCAATCTTCGCGGTATTCTTCCTGAACGTCAAAGTCGGTGTACTTCAGCTTGTGCGCCGGGGCTTCGATCTGGATGTAGCCCCCCGCGCGGAAGTTCACATCTTCGCCCTCGGGCAGATCCAGTGTCAGCGCCTTGATGAAGGTGGCGACGTTGTCGTTGGAACGAACGGTACATTCCCACTTTTTCACGCCGAACACTTCTTCGGGAACTTCGATCTCCATGTCCTGCTTGACCGCGACCTGACAGGACAGGCGGTCGCCGCAGGAGGCTTCGCGTTTGGTGATGTGGCTTTCCTCGGTGGGCAGGATTGATCCGCCCCCGGAATGCACTTTCACCCGGCACTGGGCACATGTGCCACCGCCACCACAGGCAGAGGGCACAAAGAGTTTCTGTTCCGCCAACGTTTGCAGCAGCTTGCCGCCCGCAGGCACAGCGATGGTTTTTTCGCCATTGATGGTGATGTTCACATCACCCGATGAGACCAGTTTAGACCGCGCCATCAGGATGATCACGACCAGCGCCAGAACGATCAGGGTGAAAAGGAAAACACCTAATCCAAAGGTTGCCATTCTATCGCCCCCTTACAGTTTCACGCCGCTGAACGACATGAAGGCCATCGCCATCAGTCCAGCAGTGATAAAGGTGATGCCAAGACCCTGCAGACCATCTGGAATGTCAGAGTACTTCAGCTTTTCGCGCACGCCGGCCATGGCGGTGATCGCCAGCGCCCAGCCAAAGCCCGAGGACACGCCGTAGGTGACGCTTTCGGCAAAGTCATAGCCACGTTCCACCATGAACAGCGACCCACCCAGAATGGCGCAGTTCACTGTGATCAGTGGCAGGAACACACCCAGCGCGTTGTAGAGCGGTGGGAAGTACTTATCGAGCACCATCTCAAGGATCTGCACCAGCGCAGCGATCACACCGATGTAGGAAATCAGACCCAGAAAGGTCAGATCAATGTTTTCGAACCCGGCCCAGGCCAGCGCGCCGGGCGCCAGCAGATAGGTCAGGATCAGGTTGTTCGCCGGTACGGTGATCGCCTGCACGATCATCACCGAGATACCCAGACCAATCGCGGTCGAGATCTTTTTCGAAACAGCGATGAAGGTACACATGCCGAGAAAGAAGGCCAGGGCCATGTTCTCGACAAAGATTGCCTTAACGGCAAGAGAAATCAGGCCTTCCATCAGTGGCTCTCCACGTGTTGAATTTTGTATTCACGCTCTTCGTTCTGTTCCGGTTTCCAGGCGCGCACGCCCCAGATCACCAGACCAATCACAAAGAAGGCGGAAGGAGGCAGAAGCAGCAGACCGTTAGGAACGTACCAGCCGCCATTGTTGACGGTCTCGAAGATGGTCACGCCAAACAGCGATCCGGCCCCAAAGAGTTCGCGAATGAAACCCACGACCAGCAGCAGCAGGCCATAGCCCAGACCGTTGCCAACACCGTCGATGAAGGAATCCACTGGTGGGTTCTTCATGGCGAAGGCTTCGGCGCGGCCCATCACGATACAGTTGGTGATGATCAGACCCACGAAAACCGACAGGGTTTTTGAAATCTCATAGGCATAGGCCTTGAGGATCTGGTCAACCATGATCACCAACGAGGCGATGATTACCATCTGCACGATAATCCGGATCGAGCCGGGGATATGGTTGCGCAGCATCGAAATGAACATCGACGAAAAGCCGGTTACGGCGGTTACGGCGATGGCCATAACAAAGGCCACCTGCAGCGAGGATGTCACCGCGAGGGCCGAACAGATGCCCAGAACCTGCAGGGTGATCGGGTTGTTATCGACCATCGGGTCGATCAGCATGTCTCTTTTTGTCTGAGCCATCAGATGTCTCCCGCTTTGAGATTTGCCAGGAACGGCGCATAGCCCGCTTCGCCCATCCAGAACTTCACGAGGTTATCGACACCGCGTGACGTCAGGGTCGCACCGGCCAGCGCATCAACGTGGAAGTCAGCGCCCGCCGCAGGGGCGGATTTGGCGACGGTGATTTGCAGCTCGCCGCTGTCATCAGCCAGACGCTTGCCTTTCCAGAGCGCTTTCCAACGTGGGTTATCCACCTCGGCACCCAGACCCGGCGTTTCCGCATGGGCGTAGAACTGCAGGCCAAAGATATCGTTGGCGTTCTCTTCCAGCGCGATAAAGCCATAAAGCGTTGACCACAGACCGTAGCCATGAACCGGCAGAATGACCTTATCAATCGCGCCTGCGTCGTCGCGCAGCAGATAGACTGTCACGAATTTGGACTGACGCGCGATGCCTGCCGGGTCTTCGGTCAGGGCGACCGATGTCTCGGGGTTGTCGGCGCTTGCGCGATCATCAAAGGTGGCTGCATCGAACTGGTCAGTGAACTGACCGGTGGCCAGTTCCAGAACATGGGGTTCGAATTCCGCAAAGGCGGTTGCGACATCGGCACCTTCTTCATAGCGGCCAGCCACCTGAAGAATGTTCACCTGCTTGTCCAGCAGCTTGTTGACTTCTTGCGTGGGGCGCAGAGCAACAGCTGTGGCAGACACGATCATGGATGCGAACAGGCACAGCGTGACCGCAGTAAAGATCGTCTTAGGCACCGAATCTGCTGGCAGCGCCAGGAAACGGCCGATTGGGCCCTTGGGGGTGTTTGCATCAGACATTGCGACGCGCCCTCCGTTTGATGTTGGCCTGCACAACGAAATAGTCGATGAGCGGCGCGAATACGTTACCGAACAGGATTGCCAGCATCATACCTTCTGGGAAGGCCGGGTTAATCACACGGATCATCACAACCATGAAACCAATCAGCGCCCCATAGATATAGCGCCCAAGGTTGGTGTGGCTGGCGGACACGGGTTCCGTGACCATAAAGGCCAGACCAAAGGCAAACCCGCCGGTGACCATGTGCCAGTACCAGGGCATGGCAAACATTGGGTTGCTGTCAGATCCGATGATGTTCAGAAGGCCCGAAAAGGCGATCATCCCTGCCATGCAGCCCACCACCAGACGCCAGTTGGCGATTTTGGTGATCATCAGGAAGGCGAGACCAATAAAGCAGGCCAGCGTCGAGACCTCACCGATAGAACCGGGGATAAAGCCAAGGAATGCATCCCACCAGGTCACACCATAAGTGGCCAGCTGCTGATACCCTTCGGAGGCAGAGACAGCCAGAGTGGTCGCGCCCGAGAAACCGTCAACAGCCGTCCAGATGGTTTCACCCGACATTTGCGCCGGATAGGCGAAATACAGGAAAGCACGGCCGGTCAGCGCTGGGTTAAGGAAGTTCTTGCCAGTGCCGCCAAAGACTTCTTTACCGATGACAACCCCAAAGGAAATCCCAAGGGCCACCTGCCACAGCGGCGCAGTTGCCGGCATGATCAGGGCATACAGCATCGAAGTTACAAGGAAGCCCTCGTTGACTTCGTGGCCGCGCACAGTGGCAAAGATCACTTCCCAGATACCACCGACAACCAGTGTCGTGATGTAGATCGGCAGGAAATACATCAGCCCGTGCAGCATATTGCCCAGCACGCTGGTCGGATCATAGCCATGACCCAGCGCAGTCAGAATTGCCGCGCGCCAGCCGCTTGGCTCTAGCCCGCCAGCGATGGCCGAGTTGGCCTGAAAGCCGACATTATAAAGACCCACCAGAATGGCGGGAATGGTGGCCAGCACCACATAGGTCATGATGCGTTTCATATCGATGTATGAACGCGCATGCGGAGCAGCGGTTGTTACAGTTTTAGGTGTGTACAGGAAGCTTTCCACCATCTCATAGATGGGGAAGTATTTCTCGTATTTGCCGCCCTTTACAAAGTTCGGCTCAATGCGATCGAAAAAGTCGCGCAATCCCATGAATCAGCCCTCTTTCTCAATCTTGGTCAGGCTGTCGCGCAGCGCTTGACCATATTCGTATTTTGCCGGGCAGGCAAAACCCACAAGACCCAGATCTTCTTCGTCCAGCTCAAGTGCGCCCAGCAACTGGGCCTGATCGGTATCCATCACCAGCAATGCGCGCAGCAGTTGCGTGGGCAGGAAATCCTGCGGCACCAGTTCTTCGAAGGTGCCGATCGGAACCATCGCGCGGCGGCCGCCGTTCAGATTGGTGGTCAGCGCGTTCAGGCGTTTGGCGAACATCGATCCCAGCACAGGCTGATAGGCATATTTCGAAACCATCGGACGGATCCAACCCATGGGGATCTGTTTATGGTCTTCTTCGATCAATGTGATCTGACGCGCATAGCGGCCCAGATAGGCCGACGGGCCTTCGCCCGCGCGACCCGACAGGATCGAGCCTGAAACCAGACGTACAGGCGCATCCGAGTTCAGCTCACCTTCGGCCAGCTCGGTGATCGACGCACCGGCAAGGGTGCGGATCATGCGTGGCTTGACGGCCATCGGGCCAGACAGAGCGATCACGCGTGATGCGTCCAGTTTGCCGGTTTCCAGCAGGCGGCCAATGGCGATCACATCCTGATAGCCGATGGTCCATACGAATGTTTCAGCGGTGGGCGGCTGCAGGAAATGCATATGCGTGCCGGCCAGTCCGGCAGGGTGCGGGCCTGAGAAAGACACCGCTGTCACACCTGAGGCATCCGCGCCCGGCAGTGCCACACCGTGATCCTGACACAGATAGGTGCTGCCCGCGCTCAGCGAAGCGACAGCCTCAAGCCCTTTGGCAAAGGCTGCGCCCGCTTCGGTGATGATCAGGCTGGCATCGGCTGAAAGCGGTTCTGAATCCATCGCGGTGACATAGATTGCCGCCGGGCGGTCATCTTTGTCTGGCACCTTTGAATAGGGCCGCGTGCGGAATGATGTCCACAGGCCAGCAGCACAAAGACGCTCGGCCAGACCTTCGGCGGTCGAGATGTCCCCGACTTCGGAAAAATCGATCGGCTCAGCCGCCGATTCGTCCACTTCTATTTCAACCGAGATCAGCGCCCGGCGGGCACCACGGTTGATCGCCTTAACGCGACCCGAGACCGGAGAGGTCACCTGAACGTCGGGCGTATCCTTGTGAACCAAAACCGAGGAGCCCGCGGAAACCACGTCCCCTTCCTGTACGGAAATTCTTGGTTTTAAACCAAGATAGTCTGCCCCCAAAATTGCCACTGTGCTGACGGCTTTGGCATCGGAAATGCCGCCCTCAGGCTTGCCAGTGACAGGGAGGTCCAGACCTTTTCGTAGCCGAAAATGCTGCACGCCAGTGCCTTCCTGTGAGTTCTATAAGATCTTTTACAGTGATGAGCTGTCGCGGGGGGGTATAAAGCGACTGGTTCCGCTCTTCCAGTGCCATTGTTTGTAAACCTGCTTGTTTATTGCCAGACTGCGCCGTATTGTCCCGCCGCAAATCAAATCGGGATGCGGTAGGAAGCCGCGTGGATTCATCTGGAGGCCCGCAAAGTGGCATTTACTCGTCGTAGTTTCATCCTTGCGTCGCTGGCTTTGGCAGCGTGTCAGCGCAATTCCCTGACCGTCAAGCTGGACGGTGCGACCATGGGGACTACATATAATGTGGTAGCTGTGGATCATGAGGGCACGCTGGATAAGGGTGCACTGAAGACCGCAATTGATTCCAGCCTGCAGCTGGTAAACACGCAGATGTCCA
Source organism: Pelagimonas sp. (assembly GCA_025210455.1). Taxonomy (GTDB): domain Bacteria; phylum Pseudomonadota; class Alphaproteobacteria; order Rhodobacterales; family Rhodobacteraceae; genus JAOARQ01. Next base: position 47,551 of record JAOARQ010000022.1, on the reverse strand, counting down.
ACTGGGATGATGCGTCTGAGATTTCGCGCTTTAACGCGCAGCGTTCAACAGCTGCCATGCAGCTTTCGCCAGAACTGACAGAGGTTCTGCAGGCAGCGGCCGATGTGAACCGTGCCTCTGACGGTCAGTTTGACGTCACGCTTGGCCCGCTTATCGAACTCTGGGGCTTTGGTGCGAAGGGTGTTCAAGCACCAGCGCCGACTGCTGCCGAGATCGAAACAGCACTGGCTAGCGTTGGCCAGAATCGCGTGCTGATCAATGCGGATGGCTCTGTTCAGAAAACCAGCCCGGAAACAGGTATCTACCTGTCGGCCATCGGCAAAGGCTTTGGTGTTGATCAGGTTGCGCGCACGCTCGCGTCGTTTGGTGTAAAAGACTACATGGTTGAGATCGGCGGCGACATCTACACCGCTGGCCTGAACCCTGATGGTCAGCCATGGCAGATCGGTATCGAAACACCGAATGTTGGCATGCGCGCTGTGCAACAGGTTGTAGGTGTGCCGGGTATGGGCATGGCCACATCCGGTGACTACCGCAACTATTTCGAACGTGATGGTCAGCGTTTCTCGCACATCTTGGATGCGCAAACCGGTCGTCCGATCACCCATACCACGGCCTCTGTGACTGTGCTGACAGATAACGCCATGCTGGCGGATGCCTGGGCCACCGCAATGCTGGTTCTGGGTCGCGAGCGCGGTATGCAGATCGCACAAGAGCGTGATCTGGCGGTTTTGTTCATTGAACGTGACGCGGCAAGCACCGATATGTCGTTCAAATCAACTGCCTCGGATCGCTTTACCGCGCTGCAGGCCTAAGACGAAAGAGATCCCCATGGAAACCTTCCTCTTCACATTCGGCTTTTTCGTGCTGGTGGTTGTGGGCATGTCCCTTGGGGTGATCTTTGCAGGCAAGACAATCAAGGGCAGCTGCGGTGGCCTGAACGCCATTTCTGATGCCGATCAATGCCTTGTCTGCAAAAAAGAGGTCGACCCAAACAGCCCGCTGAAGGAACGTCTTCAGGGCTGCCCGCGCAAACGGAAGATTCTGGAACAGATGCAGGCCGAAGGCCGCGACGTCTGAATCAGAGTTACAGATTTTCGATCATTCAGGGGGCCTTGGCCCCCTTTTTGCTGCGACAGATCCGCCCATGGATCTGTCTGGTTTGTCGCTTACCCCTGCATCGGAATGAACCCCAGCGAAAGCAGCCCAAAAGCGGCCAAAGTGCCTGTCAGCCAAAGCTGCCAGCGCGGTCCTTCTGCCTTCCAGACCCGCCGGTATTGCATTCCTGCAAGGCAGGCGATGACAAAAACGATGGTGGCGGAAAGGGGCGTAAAGCTAAAGTCTGGCAAAGTTTTTTCTCGCGATTGCACGTTTGCGTTGTAGGCTGTCTTTCATAGTCCGGCAAATCGAACAAGCAGGAGGAGAGACAGGATGCCAAGTTCATACCAGGCCCCCACGCGCAAAACCGAGACCAAAACGACGTCACAGTCGCTTGATAGCAACATGGCGGCCAATTCCGCGCAGGTGAAAACGATTCTGTCGTCCAAAGGTGGTGAGGTATTTTCGATTCGCCCGCAGGAAACACTGGGCAAAGCTGTCGAAATCCTGCGGGACAGGCGGATCGGGGCGCTGATGGTCAGCGATGCCAATGGCAGCCTAGTGGGAATTTTGTCTGAACGCGATATCGTGCGTAAACTGGCTGATACCCCCGGTCAGACATTGCCGCAGAAGGTCGAAGACGTGATGACCAAAGATGTGCAGACCTGTTCACCAGATGATTCTCTGGTGTCAGTCTTGCGCACTATGACGGACGGCCGCTTTCGCCACATGCCTGTTGTCGACTCGGATAACAGCCTATGTGGGATGGTGACAATCGGTGATGTGGTGAACTTCCGCCTGACTGCGTTGGAACACGAAGCCCTGCAGTTGAAACAGTTGATTGTTGGCTAAATTTCCGACCTGACCTGTGCGATAAGATCGGGCAGGTTGGCGAAATCACTAAAATTTGCATGATGCGGTAGGCTTGCGGCCGGCGTTTTACGGTAGCCCTCGGTGAACAGCAGAAACGGCACGCCTGCGCGCTGTGCTGTTTCTGCATCCACTTCGCTGTCACCCACGAAGATCTGTGCACCTTCACCCAAAGCGGCAAGGGTGTTTTGCAGCGGCAGCGGATCAGGTTTGCGGCGTTCAAAACTATCACCGCCGTAAACGACCGGGAAAAACTTTGTCAGATCAAAGTGATCCAGAACCGCCCGCGTTGGTCGGATGGGTTTGTTTGTACAAAGCCCCAGTTTGGCTCCGGTCGTTGTCAGAGTTTCAAGCGCTGATGTCACACCCGGATAGAGGCGGGTCAGGGAAACCGCAGTTTCATAGCGGCTGACAAAGCTTTGATAGAGACGATCTTGTTCTGAATCAGGCAAGTCTCGCGCGGCCCGCATGCGCGCTACAAAAACCGCCGCACCATTGCCGACAAAGTTTTGTGTGTCCTGCAAGGTGATTGGCGCGCATCCTTCTTCGGATAGCACTTTGTTTGCGACAGCGTGAATATCAGGGGCGCTGTCGATCAATGTACCGTCGAGGTCAAATACGATCCGCGCCATCTCAGTGCTTTCATTTAGCCAAAGTTAATGACCGTGTAGCAGTAGCCCGTCGTCAAATGCTACATGATTTAATTTATCATAATTTTGATTATGCGCCTTTTAATTCAACCGAAAGGCGACGACATGTCAGAATCGAAAGTGCGCAGGGCGCTGGTTATCTCGCGACGTTGGGAAGCTCAAGACGCGATTATGGAGCAAATTCAGAAAGCGTTGAAGGCTGAGGAGCGGAAGGAAAAACGCCAAGAAATGGCAAGGCAATTCAACCGTATCAAACGCCTGTTCGGGTATGATGAAGCAAGCTGGTGGCAGGAGCCAGAAACCGTACTCCTTGATGAGGCCATTAAGGCGGCGAAGCAATGAGTATCCGCCGTTTCATCGCAGACGCAGCGACCCGCAAGAGCGGGCGCGACGTCATCAAGAGCCAAGCCCGGTATTGGGCGCAGCGCTCATCTATCTTCATTGTCGGCCTGTTGGCTGGTTACGTTAGCTATGAGCCAGAGTTTGCACAGAGCTTGACTGTTGTGCTCACTGGACTGTTTCTCTGGGCCTTCGATGCGGTCCTAGAGTGGTTGAAGGGCTGATCCGTGCCATGGTGGATACCATTGGACGCAGCGGCGGTAGGAGCCGTAGGGCAAAAGAAGGCCAATGACCGTAACGCTAGTGCGCAAGAGCGCATTAACGCGCGGAATATTGAAGAGGCACGGCGCGCGGAGCGAGTAAACATCGCAGAAGCGCGCCGCGCACAAAACATCTCAATACATGAAGCGAACAATGCCCGATGGCATGCGGCCCATCAAGCCAACGTAGCGCGGGCGCAACTGTTGGCGGATCGCGCGGAGCACCGAGCGTATAACGACCCAGCAGCGGTGCGGGCGCGTATAGAGGCCGCAGGGTTTAATCCCCTCGCCTATCAAGATGGGTCGGGAACACCCGTAACGGGCAGTTTTGCAGCCCCAACGGAGCAAGCGGCAACGGTGGCACCCGGTTCGGCAGTGGTGCCGCAACTCGGTGCGTCCATTTCAACGGCTTTCCAAGGCTGGGGTGAGGCATTCACGCAAGCATCCGCTTTAAGCCTGCAAGCAACCGAGCTAGAGTTGCAAAACAGGGAACTGACCAAGCAGCTAGAGCGCATGACCATGCGCCCACGGGTGCCGGGACGATTTGAGAGGGCTAAGAATGCAAATACTCGAAAATCTAGGCTTGCCGGGAATTACACTGATAGTCGTACTACTGATAGTCCTTATCGTGGTCAGACAGGTCAAAGGCCTGTTCCGGTAAGGGATCACTATAACCTTTATGTAGATGTGTACGACAGCCAGACCGGAAGATGGATTGTCGTACCGAACCCGGATTTGATGGATGCGGGACCTGTAGAGAGTGCGTATGCACTAGCGCAGTTAGGCGCAGCGGATGCAGCGCAAAACGGTCTACGGTTGGGGGGGGCAAAACCACCTAAAGGCGGTTTAAGTCATCCACTTAATTTTCAGATAGGGCGAGAAGCACCGACAAGGCCGCGTGCAATGATGACCCGACATCATCTGAAAAACAGCACAGCGCGTATGCGCTGGCGGAACTACGTGCGCCATAGCGGCCACCAAGTTCAATAAAACCCAAAACTAGGAGAAAGAAATGCGGACGCAATTTCAGAACGCGACTCACCGTCGCGTTGAGGTCGCAGATGTGACCGGACGTACCCTCGCCGCAGTCTTCAAGATCGTTGAGGAAGATTTCAACGTGGACCTGACGCATGGCTATGATTGGGGCTGGGACAGCGCTCATGTTGAGTTGGCCGACTGGAAGGCGGTAAAGCGGCGCGTAGGTCGCCGGGAGCCCACGTCAGAAGAGTTAGACGCGCGCTTTGCTGAGGTGCTGTCACAGCGCTGGAAACAGTACCAGCGCGCGCAGATGGAAAAGGGCCGCTCGGCCTAAGCGCTTCAATAAATTAAGTAAATGCCTATCCGGCGCGTTCCGCCGGGTGGGTAGCCTTTTGCCTGTGGGTAACTCGTAGACCTCAAATATCGGAGAGTTATCCACAGGCAAAAGGCGGGCAGACATCCTTGTTCCTGTATACATTTACTGACACGGTGAGAAAAACCAATGTGCACACAACCCCTCGAAATCAACGGTTTCACAGTCGCTTGCCGTAAGTGCGACGACTGTGTGAGCGCAAAGAAAAACACTTGGATTGCAAGGGTCATGGCTGAAAGCGCGGTAGCAGGTAACGTGATGGTATTCATGCTATCATATCGGAACCTTCCAAATGGCGAAAAGCCACTTGGCGCGCGCGCATTTCGCTACCCCGATATCCAAAGGTTTTTGAAAGCGCTACGCGAAGCATATTACCGCAGGTATGGTGTAAGAAACGAGATTTCGTACTTTGTGGCAGGTGAGCGCGGTTCCAAGGGAACAAAGCGCGTGCACTGGCACATTGTACTAGTTTCAAACAAGCCCCTGGGCGTGTTGGGAAACTGGAAAACCATGGGTGGTAAAGAGCTAGACGCAATGCCGTTAGATCAGAATTCTATTTGGTCACTTTGGCCCCATGGTATGGTGCATCCGCGAAACCCAGACCAGCAGGGCGTAGCTTACGTCATGAAGTACACGCAAAAGGACATGTTCAACATTGCGAATAGCAAGGGAACAGGGCGCGAAAGCAAGGCGGATAACCACGGATCAAGCAAGTGCGTCATGAGCCGGAACCCACCGCTCGGGCAGCGCTATATAGATGCAAAGCTGCAAGAGTGGCGGCGGCGTCAAGTGACGCCAGTATCGCTAAACCTAAAGATCCCCGGTTATTCCGGGTACTGGTTTGTCCAGGGCGATATGCGGGAAAGGCTGCTCTATGGGCTGCATGAAATTAACCAGCACATCAGATCGGAAACCGGGCGCGATGCACTGCAATGGCGCGCCCTACTCGAAACCGTGTCTAAAGAAGAACAGATAGAAGGAAGCTGGAATATGGCCCGCCGGAACCAAAGGAAATCACAGAAGAAGAAGTCAGAAGACTTGAGGAGGAAATCCTCAACAGGGGTGAAGCAAGGCGCAGGGTCGCAGAAACAGAGCGGATACGGGACAGATGTTTCGGGGTACGCCCCTGTCGAGACTGTCAGGCCAACCTCAGTAAGAACCAGCTTGCCGAGCTACAGCAAGAGGAAGACTATTGGTTCGAAAAGTTCAAGCAATATCAACCAAACAGGCCGGACGTTGAGGCCCTCAAAGGCGGTGATACATACAAACACGACCCACGGCGGGTATTCCTCTCGTGGTGGCGAAACAACGGCAGAGCATCGCGCGGGTGCTGTGAGCGTAACGAGCACGCAAACCATAAAGCAGCCCTCGCAATTAGAGCCGTCGCAAGGCTCAAGCGAAAATTTGGATGGGAAAGCGAAAAAGGCCCCGACGTGTAAAAAGAGGCCCGATAGCGCAGAGGCGCGCAAGGGCAGCGGCGGTTCAAGGCCCTTTATCCCGTGGTGTAAAAAATCGTGAGCATGCGCAGCATTCGTGGGACACGCGCGAACACAACTTAAATTAGAAAAACGCTAAGCGACTCGAAGCACACCACAAAAAAGCCTTGAAACAAAACGTAGGGCCAACTACAATATATTGTAGGCGCATATCCAAACATAATGTAGATTGTGGGTTTAATCTTGGCGCAAAAGGATCGCTCTGAAATCGTTTACATTCGTGCCTGTTGGCCCCGGTGTGAACAGATCGTCCACAGCTTTGAATGCGCAATAGGCATTGTTATCCGCCAGATCCGCCGCTGGGTCGCGCCCGGAAGATCGCATCCGGGCTGCTGTTGAGCCATCTGCAAAGGCTCCGGCATTGTCTTCTGATCCGTCAATACCATCGGTGTCTGCGGCCATTGCCGTTATGCCTGTGAAGCCATCAATCTCCTGCGCAAAAGCGAGAAGGAATTCACTATTGCGCCCGCCTTTGCCCGCTGTTCCACGCAGGGTCACGGTGGTTTCCCCACCCGAAAGAAGCACGATGGGGGCTTTGAAGGGGCGTCTGCGTTTGACGACATCCTTTGCAATGGCGGCATGCATCTTGGCGATGTCTTTGGCTTCGCCTTCGATGGCGTCGGACATAATGACCGCCGGTATGCCTGCCTTTTCCGAGGCGTCTGCCGCGGCAACAAGCGACAGATTGGCAGAGGCAATCACAGTGACAGAATTGTTCCGAAATTCAGCGGCCTCTGGGGATGGGGCACTGGCCTGATCACTACGCAAATGGGATAGGATTTTGTCGGGTAAGGTGATGGCATGGCTTTCAATCAGATCCAGCGCAGTTTTCCTGTCAACAGCATCAGGCACAGTTGGCCCCGATGCGACCTGGGCAGGATCGTCGCCCGGCACGTCGGAAACCACGAGGCTGACCACCCGCGCGGGAAAGGCCGCAGCTGCCAGACGGCCGCCTTTGATGCCACTGACATGTTTGCGAATGGCGTTCATCACCGAGATCGGAGCGCCAGACGCCAATAGCCGTTCATTCAGAATTTGTTCATCCGCCAATGTAAGCCCCTGCGGAGGGCAAGGCAAAAGCGATGATCCCCCACCGCAGATCAAACCGATCACCAGATCGTCGGGGGTCAGATCTTTGACTGCTTCAAATAGCGCCGCCGTGGCCTTTAGCCCACGGTCATCAGGTACGGGATGCGAGGCCTCAAGCACTGTGATGTGGTCGCAGGGAGTGGCATAGCCATAACGCGTGACAACAACACCGGATAGCGGACCATTCCCAACCTCATCCCACAGGGTTTCAAAGGCTTTTGCCAGTTGCGCAGCCCCCTTGCCCGCACCAATCACGATGGTGCGCCCCTTGGGTTTGGCAGGCATATGTGGGCGCAGTGCCAAAAGCGGGTCAGCCGCTTTGACGGCGGCGTCAAACAAAGAGGTCAGAAAGGCGGCGTCTTTCATCACAGGGTAATGTCACAGACAAACACGCCCTCTGCGCCCCCTTGCAGGCAGTCCACAATACGCGCACCAATTGCTTGATGGGTTGCGTCGTTCAGATAGGTATCGCGCACCGATGTGTCTTTGAAATCAAACCAGAACATATCCAGAAAGTCCCGCACCAGCGGGGTTTCAACAGAAACGTTTTCGCGATGCTGAAAATCGACAATGCCGGGGATGTGGTCTGAGAGCCTGGCAAGATCCGCATAAAGAGCGGCTTTTTGATCTGCGGTGACATCCGCGCGAAAGCGCAGGTGGACAAGGTGACGGATCATGGTTTTCCCTCGGGTTGCGATGTTGGGGGCTGTTCCCCCCAGAAATCGGGTTTACGTCGCTCTTTAAAGGCAGAGATGCCAAGGCTCAGCTCTGGGTCGGCAGCGGTGATGCGCCCCGCCATGGCATCAATGATGCGCTCATGTTCTTCGCCTTCTGCGGCATTGATCATCATTTTGGTGATCTCAGTGGCAAGGGGACCCCGGTGGCGCAGGGTGGCGGAAAGGCTGTGCGCGGTTTCATGGCCTTGACCACGTGGAACAACCTGATCAACCAGACCCAAGGTGCAGGCCTGATCAGCTGTGAATGTCTCGCCAAACAGCGCCATTCTGCGAAGAATCTGAGTGCCAAACCGGCGTGCAGCCCGTTGTGTTCCTGACCAGCCCGGAATGATCCCAAGGCCCGGTTCAGGCTGACCGATGCGAATGTGATCTTCGGCGATCCGTAGATCTGCGCAAGCGGCAAGTTCCAACCCACCCCCAAGCACGTGCCCATCCAGCACGGCAATCACGGGCTGGCGCAGTCGGGCCAGCGCATCCAGGGCCTGATGCCCTTCGCGCAGCCAGTGACGGGAAAAATCCTGCGGGGAAAGATCTGACCAGGCGTCGATGTCACCACCTGCGCAAAAGGCGCGGCCTTCTCCGCTCAGGATCACCACATGGGCATTCTTGGCCCGTTCGATCCGACGGCAGATGGTGATGAGCTCATACATCATCTCCATCGTTATCGCATTCAAGCGGACAGGGCGCGAGAGCGTCAGATGTGCGATGCCTTCCGCGATCTCAAGCCGGATCAATGTCATCCTTTTGCGGCCAGAGCCAGGCCCATCAATGCGGGATCAAACAGCTTGGCATCCATGATTTTGAGATCATCCGCCACCTGCAAAGGGGTCGCGGCCTGATCCAGCACATCCCGCTGAAGATCAAGCCCGGGGGCGATTTCAGTCACAACCAGCCCCTGATCCATCAGCCGGATCACGCAGCGTTCTGTGATATAGGTGATATCCTGACCCTGTGCACGGGCGCGTTTGCCTGAAAAGGAAATCTGATCCACTTCATCGACGAACTTTGCGACTTTTCCTTCCTGCAGGATTTTTAATTCACCGTCCTCGATGGTCATCTTGGCGCCTGCGTTAAAATTGCCCGAGAAGACAATTTTGCGCGCGCGTGTGGTGATATCGACAAAGCCCCCCGACCCCGCAGTGCGATGCGGGATGGCCGACAGCCGTGAAACATTGACCGAGCCGTGTTTGTCGACCTCAAGGAATGAAAGCAGCGAGGCATCGAACCCGCCTGCCTGAAAATAGCAGAACTGATGTGGCGAGGCGACAAAGGCTTCGGCGTTGGCGGAACAGCCAAATTTGAAATCCAGCAGGGGAATGCCACCCACCGCGCCCTGTTCGATCATCCAGGTGACCGATCCATGCAGCCCCTCTTCGACCAGAATGCGTGGCACATTGGCGGAAATGCCAAACCCGATGTTCACCGCCCAGCCATCTTTCAGCTCTTGTGCGACGCGGCGAGCGATAACTTTGCCCACGTTGAACTCAGCCGTGCGGAAGGTATCAAGCGGGCGGATCAGATCGCCTGAGATCGCCGGGTCATAGGCGGTCGCGGTGGTTTGAAGCTGCTCTGGTGCTTCGACAATGGCATCAACCAGAATGCCCGGCACATGTACATCATGCGGGCGAATGGAGCCGGCGGCAGCCACCCGTTTCACCTGCGCAATCACCACGCCACCGTTGTTGCGCGCTGAAAGAGCCATCTCCATGGCACCCAGATAGGCACCTTCGTGTTCGAAACTCAGATTGCCGTTTTCATCGGCTGTTGTTGCCCGGATCATCGCCACATTTGGCGCGATGGCCTTGAAATACAACCAGTCTTCGCCGTCAAATTCCTTGCGCTCAACGATAGGCTCTTCGCGCGCGGACTGGTTCATGGCACAGCCCTCGATCTCTGGATCGACAAAGGTTTCCATGCCCACTTTGGTCAGTACGCCGGGGCGTTTGGCAGCGGCTTCGCGCAGCATGTCAAAGATAATGCCAGACGGAACATTATAGGCGCGCACCTGTTCGGCAGTAATCATCTGCCAGACCTTCGGGGGTTCTGCCTTGGAGGGGCCAGAGGGGTATGAGCCACCAATAATCCGTGTCAGCAGCCCGGGCTTAGCGATGTGATCGACCCCTTTGGTACCGAACATATCGCCCGCCGCAATCGGATGAATCGAGGTCAGATTTTTCGGCGCGGCTTCTTCGTCAAACCGTTCACCGAGGCCTTGCAGAACTGCATCAGGACAGCACAGACCGGACGATGAATTCACCGCAACAATTGCGTCATCCGGTATAAGGTTTGCCGCCTCGCGCGCTGTCATTCGCTTGGTCATATGACTCTCTTATGTAACTAACCAGTTACAGCAATTTATGCCAAGTGGGCGCGATAAAATCAACCAAAAAACAGGGATCAGTTTTGTTTGACCTGAGCGTATGTAACCAATAGGTTACTTAAAAATATGACAGAGAGGTTCGTCATGAATATCTATTTTCAGGGAACAAATCAGCGTACCTTTGGAACATTTCCGTTGACCGGAGATGAGCTTCGAAATGCGATGATGCATGCGGGCGAAGTGGGGTATCGCTCCTTTGACACTGCACAACTGTATGAAAATGAAGCAGAAACCGGTGAAGCCCTTGCCGATCTAGGCTTTGCTCGTGATGAGATCTGTGTCACCACCAAAGTGCACCCTGACAATTTCAACAAAGAGACCTTTTTGCCATCGGTGGAAGAAAGTCTGAAAAAGCTGAAGCTGGATTTTGTCGATGTGCTGCTGCTGCACTGGCCGCCTGCGGACGGGGATATCACCCTTTCCCTCACCTTGCTTGAGCAGGCGCATAAGGCCGGGTATGCGCGCAACATTGGCGTGTCAAATTACACCGCTCAGATGATGCGGGATGCGACTAAAATCATCGAAACACCGCTGGTGACCAATCAGGTCGAATTTCACCCGTTGTTGAATCAGGATATTCTTCTGGCTGCCGCGACAGAAACCGGGATCCCGCTGTCTTCCTATTGTTCAGTTGCACGGGGCGAGGTGTTCAAACATCCGATCTTTGCCGAAATTGGTGCTGGCTACGACAAAACCGCGGCGCAGGTGGTTTTGCGCTGGATCCTGCAAAAAGGGGTGTCAATCAATACGATGTCGACCAAACGCGCCAATATCGAAGCCAACTTCAACGTGATGGATTTTTCCCTCTCCAGCATCGACATGGCGCGAATTGATGCAATGACGCAGACCGGCTTTCGTATCGTGACATCCGAACTGGTGCCCTGGGCGCCAGAGTGGGATTAAACGCTATGCCATAAGAAAAAAGGCCTGCTGTTGAGCAGGCCTTTTTATTTGTGTCTGTCAGCGATTGCCTCTGATCATATCGGCGGCCTTTTCCGCCATCATGATCGTGGGCGCATTGGTGTTCGACCCAATCAGGCTGGGCATTGCTGAGCTGTCACAGACCCGCAGCCCATCAATCCCATGCACACGCATCTGCGGATCCACCACCGCCATGTCATCAACCCCCATCTTGCAAGTGCAGGTTGGGTGATAGGATGTGCGCCCATATTGGCGGGCATAGGCTTCGAAATCGGCCTGCGTTTTGACTGTGTCATCCGGAAAACGGATCTTGCGGATGTATTTTTGCAAGCTGGGCTGATTGAAGATTTCAACGGAATGTTTGATCCCCTCCACCGAAACAGTCAGGTCATCTGGATGCCCCAGGAAATTCGGATCAACCAGCGGAAGATCTGCGACTTTGTTTGACCGCAACCGCACCGATCCACGTGCCTTGGGGCGCAGAGTATAGGAATTCAGCGTAATGCCAGAGCTGCCCTTTGGCACGCTTGGCACTCCGGCTTCGGCCCCTGCCCCGGCTAGAAAATGGAACTGCAGATCTGGCACCTTCGCCTCTTTATCAGCATACCAAAAAGCCCCGCCTTCAACGACATTCGACGCCACCGGGCCAGAGCCAAACAGGTAGTATTGCAGGCCCGCCCAGAAAGCCCAATGGGTTTTTCCATATTTATCAAGGCTTTGATGGCCATTGAGCTCTGCCACAATATCGATGCCAAAGTGGTCTTGCAGGTTTTCACCCACGCCAGGCAGATCATGCACCACATCAATGCCGACCTCGCGCAGATGCGCTGCCTGACCAATGCCGGACAGCATCATTAGTTTTGGCGATCCAATCGCACCAGAGGTCACCAGAACCTCTTGCTCGGCGCGGGCCACGGTTTTCTCGCCGTTTCGGATGTATTCAACCCCGGTGGCGCGCGATCCTTCTATGACGATACGGTGCACTTCGCAGCCGGTTTCAACTGTCAGATTGCTGCGCCCCAGCACAGGTTTCAGATAGCCAACCGCTGCTGAACAGCGTTTGTTGTTCCAGATCGTTGTCTGATAGACCCCTGTGCCTTCCTGTACGGCGCCGTTGAAATCGGGGTTATAGGGCAGCCCTGCCTCTTGCGCAGAGCGCACAAAGGCGCGCGTCATTTCCTGTGGCGCGCTGAGATTTGACACACCCAATGGCCCCTCGGTGCCGTGCCAGTCGCCTGACAGAATGGCATTGCGCTCAGAGCGAATAAAATAGGGTTTGATTTCATCAAACGACCAGCCTTCACAGCCCTCTTGCTGCGCCCAACGGTCATAATCCACAGGGTTGCCACGGGTAAACACCTCGGCGTTGATTGAGCTGCCGCCGCCGATCACCCGTGCCTGCGCATAGGGAATTTCGCGATGATTGGCATTCACCTGAGGCACTGTTTTGAAACCCCAAGTATGGGGGCCGTCGGTCATTTTGGCAAAGCCCACAGGCATGTGAATAAGCGGGTGGTTGTCTTTGCCACCTGCTTCCAAAAGCAGAACACGCACAGCGCTGTCTTCTGTCAGGCGGTTGGCCAGAACACAGCCAGCCGACCCGCCCCCGACGATCACATAATCATACCCAACCTGTGCCATTGCGGCCCCCATTTGCCTTATGTTCTGTCAGCCCAGCCTGCATCAGGTCAGGCAGGGCGACTTGGTTTTAGCGGATCACACCTGATCCGGTGGCGTTATTCAATCCAGTGGCTGCGTTTGCCAAATTCGATGTGGATTGATTTGACCTGCGTGTATTCTTCGACGCCCAGCATACCCGCTTCGCGCCCCCAACCAGAGGCTTTGAACCCCCCAATCGGCAACTCTGGCCCGCCTGCCAGAGTGGTATTCACCCAAAAACGCCCGGCTTGCACCCGGCGGGCCACAGTCAGCGCTTTGTCGATGTTTTTGCTCCAGACCGAAGCGGCAAGACCATATTCAGTGTCATTGGCAATCGCGATTGCATCGTCGACATCGTCAAAAGGAATAACGCAGAGCACCGGGCCAAAGATCTCTTCGGATGCGATGGCCATGTCCATTGTCACATCGGTAAAGACCGTTGGCTCGATATACTGACCACCGGAAATTTCTGGCGTGCCGCCACCCGAAATCAGCGTTGCGCCTTCTTCCTGACCTTTCGCAATATAAGACAGGATGGTGCGGTTTTGAGCATCTGTGGTGATCGCCCCGGCTTGGGTGGTTTCATCCAGCGGGTCGCCAGTACGCACTTTGCGCAGCTTTTCAGCGACTTTTTCAGCAAATTCTGTGGCGACAGAGCGCTCAACCAAAAGCCGCGATCCGGACACACAGCACTGGCCAGTATTAAAGGCGATCCCAAAGGCCACCCCATCTGCCGCATCATCCAGATCCGCATCGGCAAAGACGATTTGCGGGTTCTTGCCGCCCAGCTCTAGACCAAGTTTCTTGAAGTTGCTCTTGCCTGATGCTTCCAGCACGGACCGTCCAACAGCGGTAGACCCTGTGAAAGACACCATATCCACATCCATGTGTTCCGCCAGTTTCTGGCCGATCACACTGCCAGACCCGGTGATCACATTGAACACACCGTCAGGCAACCCGGCATCGCTGAGGATTTGCGCCAGCAGCAGGGTTGTGGCCGATGTCACCTCAGAAGGTTTGGCCACGATGGTGCAGCCCGAGGCCAGAATATAAGGCACGCGTTCGCACAGGATCAGGAAGGGGAAATTCCACGGCGTGATCAGCCCGACCACCCCAATAGGTTCGCGGGTGACGATCCCCATGGCCCCATCACCAGAGTTGTTAAAGCTATCGCCATGCAGCCCGCGCGCCAGACCGGCTGCAAATTCGAACATGCCAACGCAGCCGCCGACTTCGCCTCTGGCCTGAGAAATCGGCTTGCCGTTTTCGAGTGTTTCCCAATAGGCGATTTCTTCGCTGCGTTCGCGGATCAACTCTGCGGCTTTCAGCAGAACAGCCGCGCGGTCTGCCCCCGAAAGCCCGGCCCAGCGGCGATCATCAAAGGCTTTGCGTGACGAGGCAACAGCCGCATCCAGATCAGCTCCGGTACAGCGTGGCAGCCGTGACACCGGCACCCCATGCCCCGGCGAGCTGCGCTCGAAAATCTCGCGCTCGCCCGCTGGCACAAAGGCGCCGTCAAGGAAAAAGCCAAAGTCGCGCGGGTCACTGGGTGGGGTCAGGATGGGGCTGGATTGGTCCATTGTGTCCTCTGTCTTGAATGCGCCCAACGCGGTGGTTGGGCGTCAGATCTTAATCTTCGATGGATGAAAGTTTGCGCAAAACCAGCGTAGTGGCCTGCATGGCTTCCAGCTTTGGCCCCCAGACGGCAAACCAGTCTTGGGCCAGGTGCCTGTCGAGATCGGCCTGCGTGCTCCAGACTTCGACGATGGTCATTTTGCTTTGGTCTTCGCTATCGCGCCAAAGTTCGTATTGTTCGCACCCCTGTTCGCTGCGTGAACGCGAGATGAACTCCTCGCGAAACATTGTGGCGAATGCTTCTGCCTGTTCGGGCTTCACATCGAGTTCCACCAAGAGACGTATCTTTGACATCAGTCTGCAAGCTCCCAGAAACGTTGATACTTTGCTTCAAGCGGATGCAGGTCTTTGCGTCCGTCCATGTAGTAGCCGACCCATTCAGCCAGTCGCTGCCCGGCCCGGCGGCAGGCTTCCTTGGCATGCTCTGCCCTTGGTTCTCCTGCGACCACTGCGCCATAGTGCAGGCTTTCTTTCTTTGCGACGTAGTCAGTGATGCCAAAAACGAAGTATCCCATGTTCATCATCATTAGGCTGAGGGCATTGCAGGTCAGCTCACCTCCGCCGCCCAATGACCCGCCAGATGTAAAGGGCACCGCAAATTTGCCATCTGTCTTGAACCAGATGTCGGCCACACGGGTATCCCACCATTTTTTCATTTTCCAAGAGATCCCGGCAAAATGAGTTGGACAGCCGATTGCTATGCCATCTGCCCAGAATACATCTTCGGTTTCTGCGTCATCCACATGACGCACGCGGATCTCCATACCTTCCACGCGTTCAATGCCCTCCTGCACCAGCGGCACCATGGATGCGGTAAATCTACGGTCGCTTTCGCTGTCATAGATGATCAGGATCTTCCCCATTGTGTCCTCCCAGACTCGTCTATTAGATAGTGATCTGTGTTTTCAGGTCTCCCGGGCGTGATGACAGGGTGTCAAACGCCTCCTGAATGTCTTCCAGCCCATAGGATGCAGCGGTGAACAGCCCTGTCTCGATGCGCCCGTGGGCAAGCAGAGTAAGCGCGTCATGCATATCCTGCCCCATGCCCGCCACCGATCCTTTGACCGAGTTCTCCTGCAAGATCGTTTCAACGATATTCAGGCCAAGCGTGTCGTCAGGGCCAGAGATCCCAAAGGCCGCAATATGTCCGCCCTTGCGGATCAATCGGGTGGCCTGTTGGTAAAGCGCGGAAAGCCCGACACTTTCGATCACCACATCTGCGCCGCGCCCATCGGTTTTCTCACGAACAAGGGCTTCAAGACTGTCTGGGTCGCTGGCGCCAAAATCCGCACCTGCCTCAAGCGCCATTTGCACGCGTTCTTGTGACAGGTCGGCGACGATGATCGGGGCTGCGCCAATCGTGCGCAGCAGCTGAACATGCAGGTTACCGATCGGCCCAGCACCCAGCACCACAACAGATTGACCAAAACTGATATTGGCCTTGCGCGCGCATCGCACAACGCAGGCAAGCGGTTCGGTCAGCGCCAGCACTTCGGCAGGAACATGAGTGGGGGCCGGAATGACCAGACGTGCTGGAACGGCGATATATTCCGCAAATGCCCCATCCATGGTGATGCCCATCTGCTGCATCTGCGGGCAGTTCAGGATCTCGTTGCGACGGCACCAGAAACAGGTGCCGCATCCAATATTCATATCAACAACAACGGGCTGATCTGGGGTCAGCCCGGTCACGCCTTCGCCCAGTTCGGCCACCACGCCGGTGAACTCATGGCCTGGGATCATTGGCAGGTTTTCAGCGGCATAGTGCCCGTTGAAGATGTGAATATCTGTGCCACAGATGCCCACGCGCGTGATCCGCACCAGAACCTCATCGCGCCCTGCCAAAGGCCGCGGCACATCTTTGATCTCAAAGCTGCCGGGCTTGGTCAGGACAGCGGCGCGCATGGTTTCACCGGCGAGCTGGATCATTTCACCACCCGCAGTTTGGTGCGGTCGATGGTCAGGGCAATTGCTGCGATCAGGATCAGGCCAAACACCATCTGCTGCTTGGTGGCATCCACTTCGAAATACAGCATTGAAGAGCGGATGACAGCCACGATCAAGGTGCCGATCAGCGTGTTCACCACACCGCCAACGCCACCGGTCAGTGGGGTGCCTCCCACCAGCACGGCCACAATGGCAGGCAGCAAAAAGCCATTCGCCAGCGTCGGGGATCCCCCCGATAGTTTCACCGAAAACAGCAGCCCGGCGACTGCCGCCAATCCTGCGGAAACTGCAAAGGCCATGATCTTGATGCGGGTCACATTCAGGCCCGAAGCGACTGCGGCAGGTTCGCCTGCCCCCACGGCCTTTAGTGCGCGGCCAAAGGTGGTGCGCGACTGCAAGAACCATGTGCCAATCACCAGCGCACCGCCGATAAAGATCTCATGCGGAATGCCTGCGGTCACGCCTGTCATCCAGCCAAAGGTGGCATCACGCAGTGTTGCGTCCATGAACAAGGCGCGCTGCCCTGACATATATTGCGCCGCTGAAAAGGCCACGCCGCCGATCGCCAGCGTCGAGATGAACGAAGGCACCAAGAGTTTGGTGGTCACATAGCCGGAAATCGCCCCCATGGCTAAACCCGCCAGTATACAGCCCAGCGCCGTGCCAATCCCGTAGGTGGGCAATGCCAGTGTGGCGATAACTGTGGTCATATTGGCGATGGATTGCGCCGACAGATCAATGCCGCCAATATAGATCGCAAAAGTCATGCCAAGCGCCATGATGAATAGCGGCACGATATCCGCCGCCATCGAAATCAGATTGGCCGGGCGCAGGAAATTTGTATCCGCAATCCCCACAATCAGAACAAGCGATAGCAGGGTGATCCAGGGCAAATGCGGTTTGATCCGCTCAAAGCTTACAGCTGTCATCGTCGTGGAAGTCATCGTAATGTCCTCAGATCATGTGATGGACAAGGTCATAAAGCGACGGCTTGTCTCCGGGGCTGCAATCAAAGCGCTTTTGGGCTTCGCCATCTTTGAGCACGATAATGGTGTGGCTCAGGCCGATGGCCTCTTCCAGGGTGTCGGCTACAAGAACAATGCCCACACCGTCGTCAGACATTTCGCGCACCATGTCATAGACGTCTTCCTTGGCACCGATATCCAGGCCACGGGTCGGGTGATCAAGCAAGATGATGTCAGACCCCGCTGACCGCCATTTGGCCAGAACAACCTTTTGCTGGTTGCCACCCGAAAGCCCGCCGCAATCTTTGTAGACATCGGGGGTTTTGATCGCCAGACGCTCGATCCATTTGCGGGCCAGCGCCTTTTCTTCGCCGATACGCAGAACACCGCCTTTGGCATAGTTGCCCATCTGGCTGAGAGTCATGTTTTCATACACATTCATCCCGGCCACGATACCCTCAACCTTGCGTTCGCGGGGGATATAGCCCACGCCCCTGCCCACGCCGGACTGCGCGGTAAAGGACTGGATCTGTTTCCCTTTGATGGCAACCGCGCCCGCTGTTGGGGTTTCCAGACCAAAGATGGTTCTCAGAATGGCTTCGCGGCCAGAGCCCTCGGTGCCAACAAGACACAGCACCTCACCGGGATGCAGATCAAAAGATATATCGCGATAGCGGCCATCAACCGATACCCCGTCAAAAGACACCAGAGATTGCGCATCTGATTGATAGGGCTTTTGCTTTTGCTCGCGGTAGTATTCCTTGTCGACGTCGCGGCCCACCATCTTGTGCTGGATCGCATCGACATCGGCATCGTCATGATCGACCACATCCACCACTTCGCCGTCTTTCATCACATAGATGCGGTCAGACAGGTCCAGCACCTCATCCATGCGGTGGCTGACAAAGATAAATGAAGCGCGCTTGGTCAGTTCCCGCACGAGGCTGAACAAAAGCTGGACTTCCTCTTTGGCCAGAACAGATGTTGGTTCATCGAGAAGGATCACCAGGTCGCCATCAATGCGCTCTTCCAGGGTCAGGACCTTGGCAAGTTCAACCAGTTGGCGCTGCGCAAACGACAGCTGCGAGGTAATGGTCGCAGGATCAATATCCAGCTTGACCTTGTCCAGCTGTTTGCGCGCAGCAGCGGCCATGGCTTTCCAGTTGATCACGCCAAAGCTGACAAACTGCTGCTCAAACCCCAGAAAGATGTTTTCCATCACGGTCAGATTGGTGATCAGCGACTGTTCCTGAAACACCATGCCGATGCCATGGTCCATCGCCTGACGCGGGTTCTGAAAGCGCACCTTTGTGCCGTCGATGGTGATATCGCCACCATCTGGCTGATAGGCCCCATAGATCACCTTCATCAGGGTTGATTTGCCTGCGCCGTTTTCACCGACAAGGCCTACGATCTCGCCCCGGCCAATTTTGAAATCCACCGCTTTCAGCGCGTGTACACCCGGAAAGATCTTGTCTACTTTTTGAAGTTCGTACATATCCCGCGCCTTATTTTACGAAGGTGACGGATTTACGGTCGGTCGAAAGCACCACCGCGAGAATGACCAAGGCCCCCAGAACGCCGTCTTGCACGTAGCCGGGCAGGCCGATCACCACCATTCCGTTGTTGATCACATTGACGATCAGCACCCCGATCAGGGTGTTCCAGACACCACCGATGCCACCCCAAAGTGCCGTACCGCCAACCACAACCGAGGTGATGGACACGAACATAAAGTTCGATCCGGTCGCGGTTTCTGCGATCCCGATGCGCCCCACCGCCAGCAGGGCACCCACCGCATAGAACACACCCGCTAGCATGAACCCCAGAATGCGCACGCGATTGACGTTCAGGCCTGACGCGTGGGCCAGCTCTTCGCCACCGCCAACAGCATAAAAGTTTCGGCCCAGTGTCGTGCGGGTCTGGATGAACCAGGCGATCAGCAGAAAGGCCACTGCGACATAACACATGATGGGAAAGCCAAACCAACGTTCGGTCAGCAGGGATCTGAACAGATCATCCTGCACCCGAACCCGGTCACCGCCTGTCAGCAGCAGAGCGAAACCTGTGCCGACAAAGCCCATCGCCAGCGACGCCATAAACGACGGAATTTTCAGCAGAACATGCACCAGCCCGTTGACCAGCCCGACAGCCGCCCCCACCAGCAAAGCCAGCGGCAGCGCAAGCCATGCGATTGACGCAAGCGTTCCGCCCATGGCGATGAAAGCAAAGGCAAAGACCACGGCGCATACCGAAACCGTGCCTTCCATCGATAGGTCAATCGACCCCATGATGATGATGAAAGTCACCCCGATGGCAACCATCAGCGCCGGTGCGGATGAAATGCCGATCCTGGCAAAGTTGCGCAGTGAAAAGAAGCGTGGCTCCATGGCTGCGAAAAACAGCACCAGCACAATAAGGACGATCAAGGGCGCCCATTTTATCAGAACATCCCGTGTCAGCACACTGCCCACCTGGTCTCACTCCGTCTAGTGATTGGTTATCTGGCCATCCCCTGGCCATAAAGAACAGGCCACGCCCGCCAGTGATGCGGCGCGGCCTGAAAAGACGGGGTGGCCAGCGCCACCCCATCGGGGAGTTTACTTGTACATGATCTGGCCGTTGGTCGGACCCCAGAAGTCATTCCAGTCGTATTGCGGAACACTGTCGATGTAGCTTGCTTTGAACGCTGCGGCGTCTTCCGGTGTGACGAACACGGCCGGGCCATAGAATTCGCGGTGTGCGTTTGGCTCTTCTGACGGTTTGAAGGTGCCGATGGCCGCGTGATAAGCCAGCGCCGCAGTGATGCCGCCACCCCAATGCGGGTTGGTGAACACGGTCGCGAGGATCTTCTTCTCCGCCACCAGCTGAACCGCCTGCGGATTGCCATCATAGGATACGATAGGCATGTCTTCGATACCTTCCGCACGCAGTGCTTCCAGAACGCCATACGCGATGGTGTCGTTCGCACAGTGCACACCTTTGATTTCATCACCATAGCGGGTCAGGAAGGCTGACATCACCTGATTGGCTTTCTGAGTGTCCCAATCCGCAGGTTCAGCTGCCAGCAGCTCAACATCGGGATAGTCCTTCAGCGCGTTTTTCAGACCTTGCAGGCGTTCAATCGCCGGGTTGTTTGATGCGATACCGCCAAGATGCACAACGCCGCCTTTGCCGCCCATGGCATCCAGCAAGATGCGCGCGGTTTTCTCTGCCGGGCCTTCGTCGGACCAGGTCATGTGCGACACATAGTTATCGCCAAAATCCCATGGGTGCAGATCGTCGGTCTTGTTCCAGATGGTCGACACATAGCCACCGGCTGCGGCTACAGCTTCGACAATCGGGCGCGCGTTTGGCGCATCGTTGGTGTCAATCGCCAGGGCCAGTTCACCATTGGTTTTCGACAGCAGCGCCTTGACGTCAGACAGCGATTTTTCCGAAGAACCTTCGTTGATCAGGTGAGTCAGGAACTCTTTGGGTTTGCCCAGGGATTCGATGAACGCCTCGCCGCCCGAAACGATTTCGTTCCAATAGGGGTTTGTACGGTTGCGATAGCTCCAGGCTACGGTTGGATCTGCAATCGCCGCGCGGGCAACCCCACCCATCATGCTGGAGGCAGCGATACCACCCACACCATAAGCAGAGGCCAGCAGGAAATTACGACGGCTGATCGTTTCCTGCTCGATGAACTTTTTGATGAATGACATGGTATCCTCCCTTTTCATTCAACTACCCAATAGCGCCTTTCGGTTTTCACCGGCTGCCTGTTCGCGGGCATTTGCCCCCTTCAGCGGGTGGCAATGCTGTTCCTCCCACTGACCAGCTTTGCGCTTAATGCACTAACTGGTTACTTCACTAGGAAGCCGTGTGTCAACCCGTTCACCACGGTCAAATTTCCAATTGAAGGGGTGCAAAGTGATGACTTGCCCCTTGACGACAGCCCGTCAAAGAGGCGATCAAATTAGAGCTTCGCCGGGTAATTTTCTGAAAGAACGAACACTTTCCAGATTTTCCAGAGCGCAGAAAAAGGAAAAAAATATCATGGCTGAAGCCACCAAAAAACGCAAAAGAGACGCTGAAGCCACCAGAGCCCGGATCCTTCTGGCGGCGAAAAAAGAGTTTGCAAAAAGTGGGCTTGGCGGGGCGCGTGTGGATGAAATTGCCGAACGGGCAAATGCCAACAAGCGTATGATTTACCACTATTTTGGCGGCAAAGAAGAACTGTTCTGCGCCGTTCTCGAAGAGGCCTATCTGGATATCCGCGATGCTGAACAGCGGCTTAAACTGGATGATATGCCCCCGCGCGACGCTTTGGAAAAATTAGTCCGATTCACCTGGTCTTATTATCTGAAGAATCCTGAATTCATCACCTTGGTAAACAGCGAAAACCTGCACCGTGCGAAACATATCAAGGGACTGAAAACCCTGCCCCAGACCATGCGCGGGCTGGTTGATATGGTGGCTGACATTCTTGAGCGCGGTGAAAAGGCGGGTGAATTTCGCGCCGGAATCGATGCAACACAACTGAACATTACCATCGCTGCGATCGGCTATTATTACCTGACCAACCGCTTTACCGGCTCTTATCTTTTTGATCGCGATCTGATGGATCGAGACGCACTTGATACCCGGATTGATTTCAACGTTGAAACCATCATGCGGTTGGTGGCAGCGGATTAAGGTCAGGATGAATACATCCAGACCCTAATCTGATTTTGACTATTAAACCCTGACAGACAAGCCAGCCCGTTCAATCACAGCAGTGGCGCATTCGATGTCTTCATGCTCTTTCGCACCGGACACACCCAGGGCCCCAATCAGAATTCCATCCTCATAGATCGGCAGGCCCCCACCCCAGGTAATAAAACGATCCCGTGTTCCCACGCCCAGGCTGAGTGTGGGGCTTTTCAACATGCCTTCGCCGAACTCGGCCGAGGGTTTGCGCAGGGTAGCGGCGGTATAGGCTTTGTCCTGCGCAAATCCACCGATGGGTGGGGCAGATGTATCATCTCGGCCAAAGGATACCAAACCCCCTTGCGGGTCGCAGACCGCTGCTGCCACGGCCCAGCCATTTGTTTGCGCGTATTCCAGTGCCGCAGTCACCAGCGCCTGCGCAGCCCCATGCGTGATCGAGCGATGTGTAAAGCTATTCATTTCTGTGCTTTCTGAACGTCGTGGTTACAGCGCAAACAGCAGTTCATTGGTTCCGCTTTGCACCAATATGCCGGTTTGGTTGGTGATATCAAACTGTGTGCGCAAGATGCCTTTGTCCCCGGATGAGCTTTTGCGTTTGCCCACGATGGTCAGCTTTGCATGTATCTGATCCCCGGCAAGAACCGGCGCCTCAAACCGCCAGTTCCATCCCATAGAGACCAGACCGTCCAGCCGCGCAGGTGCGTTGTTTTTGAGACCGTCCACCATCGACAGCACCAAGAGCCCGTGGGCCACACGGTCGTCAAAGCCCTTCTCGGCAGCGAAAGCCGCATCCATATGCAGCGCATAGCGATCCCCTGATACCGCAGCGAATTGGTCGATCAACTCTGCGGTGACCTGGGCAGATCCGGCGTCAATCCAATCCCCAATGGCTAGGTCATCATAGCCGTATACACCGGGGGGCAAGGCCGCCCCCCTTAGATGTCGTGTCATCAGTGCGCGCTCCGATCTGCGATCATGCCGGGGTTGGCGCATCTTCGCGCAGCAGGCCTTTGGCTTTCAGATCAGCCCAGAACTGCGCAGGAATGTCGTGGCTGAACCAGGCGAGGTTCTGCTGCAATTGCTCAACGGTGCGTGTCCCCGCCATGAAAGAGGGGACCGCCGGATGGGCGACCACAAATTGCAGCGCCGCCGCCGCAAGGGGCACGTTATACTCGGCACAGACCTCTTCGATCTTGGCGACCTTCTGCATGATCTCTGCGGGTGCAGGGGCGTAGTTGTATTTCGCCCCTTCTTTTGCCCCAGTGGCCAGAATGCCCGAGTTGAACCCGCCGCCAACAACCACAGCTGCGCCGCGTTCCTCGCAAAGGGGTAGGAACTTATCCAGAGCCTCTTGTTCCAGCAGCGTGTAGCGACCCGCCAGTAGGAAGCAGTCAAAATCACGCTGCTCCAGGGCGGCGTGGCAGACTTCCCATTCGTTTACGCCAACGCCGATGGCTTTGACGACACCTTGATCCCGCAGGCTTTCCAGCGCTTTATAGGCCCCATCCATCGCCTGTTTGAAGACTTCGGGCTGTTCATCACCGCGGGTAAAGACATCAATGTCGTGGATAAAGCAGATGTCCATGCGCTCTAGCGCCAGACGTTGCAGGCTGTCCTCAAAGGACCGCATCACACCATCATAGGAATAGTCGAATTCCATGGTGAATGGCGCGGCATTGGTCCAGGGTTCAAAGTTGATTTCGCTGCGCTTGGCGGGTTTCAAAAGGCGCCCCACCTTGGAGGACAGCACCAGCTCATCACGGTTTTTCCAGCGCAGGTTCTGCCCGGTGCGCAGTTCAGACAGGCCGTGGCCATACATGGGGGCGGTATCAAAGTAGCGCACCCCGGCGTCCCAGGCGTGATCATACATTGCCGTGGATGTCTGTTCATCAATTTCGCGGAAAATATTGCCAACAGGTGCTGTGCCAAAGCCAAAGGCTGTAACTTCAAGGTCAACGCGACCAAATTTGTTTTTGCTGTTCGGGTTCATACCCGGCCTCCCTTTTTCAAATCAGATGGGGGTGTGTGCAACGCCGCCCTGCCTGACGCTTTGCCATAATGCGACAATCGCAATATGGCGCAAGTAACTGAATGGTTATTTATCTTAAGCCTGCCTTTGGATCAAGAC
The DNA here is from genome assembly GCA_025210455.1 of Pelagimonas sp. Classification (GTDB taxonomy): domain Bacteria; phylum Pseudomonadota; class Alphaproteobacteria; order Rhodobacterales; family Rhodobacteraceae; genus JAOARQ01. Next base: position 23,331 of record JAOARQ010000022.1, on the reverse strand, counting down.
TGATCGCGCGCGCTTGGGGGATTGTCAGCACCTCTTTGCATGGTGAGACGTGGACAAGATGCTTGACGGGTGGTTTTCTGACATCCTATTAGTAACTAACCAGTTACTGTATGAAAGCAGAAGAGGCGCGCCATGTTCCTGACGGAAACACATGAACAAGTTCGTGATATGACCCGGCAATTCGCACAAGAGGTCGTCCGCCCTCTGGCCGAGGAACTGGATCGCGATTCGCGGTTTCCAACGGAAATCTACGATCAGATGGGCGAATTGGGTCTGTTCGGCATTGGCGTTCCCGAAGACATGGGTGGCCCGGGATTTGACACCGTCACCTACGCGCTGGTGATGGAAGAACTATCGCGTGGCTATGCTTCTGTGGCAGATCAATGCGGCCTACTCGAGCTGGTTTCGACCCTTCTCGTGCGCCATGGCACCGACGTGCAGCGGGATAAATGGTTGGGTGGCATGCTGGCCGCCAAGATCCGTCCTGCCTATTGTATTACCGAACCTGAGGCTGGCACCGATGTGTCGGGCATTCGTACCACCGCTGTGCGTGATGGCGATGGCTGGGTGCTGAACGGTGGCAAAATCTGGATCCACAATGCCCCTGTTGCAGATGTGGGCTTTGTTCTGGCCCGCACAGATCCAGAGGCAGGTCATCGCGGCATGTCGATTTTCATTGTTGATCTGCACTCTGATGGGGTCACCCGTGGCCCAAAGGAGATCAAAATGGGTCAGCGCGCCAGTCAGGTGGGGCCACTGTCATTCGACGACGTGCGCCTACCTGCCGATGCGCTGTTAGGCTCAGAAGGGCGCGGGTTCCATATGATGATGAGTGTCCTCGATAAAGGCCGCATTGGGATCGCCGCGCTGGCGGTTGGCATCGGGCAGGCCGGGTTGGAAGCGGCCACCGAATATGCCCAGCAGCGCAAGCAGTTCAACAAAGCCATTTCGGAATTTCAGGGTGTGCAATGGTTGCTGGCCGATATCGCCAAAGATGTAGAAGCGGCGCGCCTGCTTGTGCTTTCTGCCGCTTACAAACTGGACAAAGGGCAAGATGCCACCAAAGCCTGCTCTATGGCAAAATGCTTTGCTGGCGACATGGCTGTGGCGCGCTCGGCGGATGCGGTGCAGGTCTTTGGCGGATCAGGCTATATTCGCGGCTTTGAGGTCGAGCGCCTGTATCGCGATGCGAAGATCACTCAGATCTATGAGGGCACAAACCAGATCCAGCGTATGATCATCGCGCGTGAGCTGGTTTCAAAGGGGGCGCAGGTATGACGCAGCAGGTTGCTCTTGTTACCGGATCATCGCGTGGGATTGGCCTGGCTGCTGCTGTTGCCCTGGCGCGTGAAGGATTCGCCATCGCCCTGAACGGCCCATTTGATGATGACGAATTGGCCAATGCCGTAAAACTGGTGCAAGCCGAAGGTGTACCTGCCATGGGCTGCGCCTTTGATGTGACGGATCTGGCGTCGCACGATGCCCAACTGGCTCGTATCGAAGATAAACTGGGGCCTTTGACCACATTGGTCAATAATGCAGGCGTGGGAGTTCTCCAGCGGGGCGATCTTCTTGAGGTAAGCGAAGAAAGCTATGACCGATGCATGGCGGTGAACACCAAGGCCATGTTTTTTTTGTCTCAGTCCTTTGCCAAACGCTTGCTGGCGCGGGAACGCGATGCCGCGCTATTTCATGCGATTGTGAATGTGACCTCATCAAATGCGGTGGCTGTTGCAGTGCCGCGGGCGGAATACTGCGCCTCTAAGGCCGCCGCCGCGATGGTGTCAAAAACCTTTGCAGTGCGCCTGGGGCAGGAAAACATTGCTGTTTATGATGTTCAGCCCGGTCTGATCGCCACTGAAATGACCGCCCCTGTGATCGAGATGTATGATCAACGCGCCAAAGATGGGCTGACACTATTCCCGCGCGTTGGCCAGCCCGAAGATATGGGGGGCGTTATTGCATCCCTTGCCAGCGGCAAGCTTCCCTACACCACCGGACAGGTCATTTCGGCAGATGCCGGTATGCTTGTACCCCGCTACTGAGGTATTTTGATGAAGATCCAGCTGCCCGACACGCAGGGGGTGCTGCACCCCTACACTCTGACCGGCACACCGGTTGCCCCTTCTAAGCTGACAGAAAACTCTGCCCGCGTATTGTATTCAGCGGCGCATGTGGTTGCCGATCCCTTTGGGGATCATGATCCAACCGGTCCGGCCAGTGTTGACTGGGCCAAGACTATGGAGTTCCGTCACTATCTGGCGGGCATGGGCATGGGGATCGCCGAAGCCATGGACACTGCGCAACGCGGCATGGGTCTGGATTGGACAGGTGCGTTGGAACTGATCCGCCGCACTAAAGAAGAGCTGCCAGAGGCGCTGGTTGCCAATGGCTGTGGCACGGATCACCTTGATCCAGCAGCAGCGCGCAACCTCGATGATGTGCGGCGTGCCTATCTGGAACAGGTAGAAGCCATTCAGGCCGTGGGCGGCCGGTTGATCCTGATGGCTTCGCGCGCGCTGGCCTGGGTGGCGCAAAGCGCTGATGACTATGTCAGAATTTACACCGATGTGCTGAACGAATGCGACGAACCTGTTATTCTGCACTGGCTAGGGGACATGTTTGATCCGCAACTGGCAGGGTATTGGGGCAGCGATGATTTCGACGCGACGCTGGACACTGTTGTTCAGATTATCGAAACCAATGCCGCCAAAGTGGATGGCATCAAGATTTCCCTTCTGGATGCCGACAAGGAAATCCAGCTGCGCCGTCGTCTGCCCGCTGGGGTCAAAATGTACACCGGCGATGATTTCAACTACCCCGAACTGATCGAGGGTGATGATCAGGGCTATTCACATGCGCTGCTTGGTATCTTTGATCCGCTTGCGCCCGCAGCCGCCTATGCGGTCAGTAAACTCAGTGAAGGGGATACCGACACGTTCCGCAAGACGCTGGATCCGACCGTGCCGCTGGCGCGGCATATCTTCCGTGCGCCGACGCAGTACTATAAGACCGGGGTGGTCTTTCTGGCTTGGCTAAACGGCTTTCAGGATCACTTTGTGATGCTGAACGGCGCGCAGGCCGCGCGCTCTTTGCCGTATTTCACCGATTGCTTTAAAATGGCAGATGGATGTGGCCTGCTGCGTGATCCAGATCTGGCAGTCGCGCGCATGGGGCATATGCTGAAACTCTACGGCGTTTGACAGATGCGCGACTTTTCTCAGGATCATTCCACGCTGGCGTTAAACACTGCAACGCTGGGCCATAATCTGGAAGGCCATGGCGCTGGCTGGTCGCCCGAGCAGGTGATCGACGCCTGCGCAGAACGTGGCTATGGCGGGATCACTTTCTGGCGCCGGGAACTGGCAGGTCGCGAGGTGGAAATTGGCGCGCGTACCCGCGCTGCAGGTCTTCAGGTGGTGGGCCTGTGTCGCACACCGTTCCTGACCGGGCCGCTTGCTCTCCCAAGTGAACCCGAGATTATGGATGACTTTCACCGCTCAATTGATGAGGCAGCGGCTTTGGGTACGGATGTGCTGACCATCGTCACTGGCGGGCCAGAGCCCGGCACCAAAGGCGTGTTGGAAAGCCAGAAAATCCTCGCAGACCGTGTGGCACGCGCCGCTGGCTACGCGGCAGAGCGTGGAGTCAAACTGGCTTTGGAGCCTCTTAGCCCAGCCACAGCCGGAAACCGCACCTGCATCATGACGGCGGCGGACGCGCTGAACGTTTGTGATGCGGTGGATGCCCCGAATGTCGGTATTGCCATTGATGTGTATCATGTCTGGTGGGACACAACCTTGGCCCAGACGCTGGCGACACGTGGCAAAGGGCGGATCCTTGGCTTCCATCTGTGTGACTGGCTGGCTGATACCAGTGATATCCTGCTCGACAGGGGAATGATGGGCGATGGGGTTGCTGATCTGAAGGCATTGCGCAATGCGGTGGAAAGCGCTGGCTATTCAGGCCTGTGTGAGGTCGAAATTTTCTCGGCCAACACCTGGTGGCTGCGCCCCCCCGAAGAGGTGCTGGATACAATTGTCACGCGTTTTCGCAGCTGTTGTTAGGCCCCGACTCTAACGGCTTTCGCCAGTTTCAAATTGGCATATCTTTCAGTTTTTCAAACTGTCTGGTGATTTCGCGGATCAGGATTTGCTTGCGTATAGGTTTGGTCAAAAAGGCATCCATCCCGGCACTTAGGCAAAGCTTGCGATCTGTTTCATAGGCGTTCGCTGTCAGCGCAATGATACGCGGCTGCGGCGCTGAGAGCTGCCTGATCGCACGGGTGGCGTCGGGCCCGTCCATTTCGGGCATCGACATATCCATCAGCACGATATCAGGGTGATGGGTATCGACCATATCAACCGCCTGTTTGCCATTCACTGCGGTGATCAGATCAACCCCGGTTGTATTGAGGAACTTGCCTACCAGCATGCGGTTGGTTTCATTGTCTTCCGCCAGCAAGACCTTGGCGCCTTCCAGATTGATCTCGATTGGTTTGGTTGCATCTTCAGCATCTGACAGGGTCTTCGCGGGGTTTTCCGCCTGAGCAAGTTTCAGCGTAATGTGAAAACAAGTCCCCTCGCCCAATGTTGACGTGGCGGTGATATCGCCATCCATATTGCGCGCCAATTTGCGTGAGATCGCAAGGCCCAGCCCGGTGCCACCAAAGCGCCGTGTTGTGGTGCATTCTGCCTGTTCGAACTGATCAAAAATCTTTTCGATGCGATCTTCGGGAATGCCGACCCCGGTATCGGTGATGTAGATATCCAATCTAGGGGTCTGGCCGTTCATTGCCCAATCCAGTCGCACCTCGACCCGCCCGGCTTCTGTAAACTTAACCGCATTTCCCACCACATTCGTCAGGATCTGACGGATCCTGACGTCATCCCCCATCAGGTATTCTGGCAGTGTCGTGCCGAAATCTGCCGCCAGATCCAGCCCTTTTTCATCGGCCTGAGGGCGCAAAAGGTTTAGCACCTCATGCACCAGATCTTCGACGACAAAGGGCACAGGCGAAAGTGTTAGTTTGTCGGCGGTCAGCTTTGAGAAATCCAGAATATCGTTGATTATGGTCAAAAGCGCCTGTGCAGAGCGTTTTATGGTCTGGGTGTATAGCTTTCCGTCATCTGGCAACGGAAGCTCAGACAACAGGTCAGCGGTGCCGATGATGCCATTCATCGGGGTGCGGATTTCATGGCTCATACTGGCGAGAAAACTGGATTTTGCGCGCTCATTTTCCTCGGCAGCGCGTTTGGCACGGCCCAGTTCCTCTTGGTGGGTTTTCATCGCTGTAATGTCGCGCTCGATGGCCACAACCATTTCGGTTTGCCCATCCTGATCCAGAACGGGTGCAAGATTGGTTTCCACCCAGATGCGCCGCCCGTCTTTGGTGTAGTTCACGATTTCTGCGCGATGTGACCGGCCTGCTGCGATGGCCGCTGCGATCTCAGCCGAAGTGTCCTGAGAGGTATCCGGCCCGTTCAAAAGTTCACCGGGGGTTTTGCCAATCGCTTCTTGGGGGGAATAGCCTGTGACCCGTTCAAACGCATCATTCACCCAGATTATCTGCCCGGCTGTGTCTGACATGATCACGCTATCATGAGCGCTTTGCGCCACCAGCGCCAACCGCCGCAATTCAGCCTGCTGATTTCGAATCGAGGCATTGACACGTGCCAGTTCCAGCCCCTGCCGCAGCACGTCGCGACTGTTCTGGCGCATCCGATGGTTGCCGCTGATCACGAATTTCAAAAAGACAACCACCAGATAGAACATGATGACCGCCCCTAGTGCATCATACAAAAGGTGATCATGATCCAACCGTTCGTGCAAAAGCTGATCAAGAAACAGCGCCAGGAAAGTTGTGGCAAAAACCCCTAATCTTGCCAGCGCTGAGGGCCGGTGAAACGATATTGTGATCCCCGCATTGACCGTCGCACCCGAAAGATAAGCGAGACAAAAGAACATGGCTGAATCGCTTGACCCGGTTGCCCAGGCCAGCCAGACGCAAACGGAAATGGTTATGGCCTGCAGCCCGGCTGTCAGCGTGGCCAGCCCCGAAACCCGTCGAAAATGCACCCCCTGATTCAGCAAACGCGGCACACGACGCAGATACAGGCAATCCAACGTCTCACCAGCAAGCGCCAGCAGCCCGGCAAATAGCCCAAAAAGAGGGGACACCAACACACCAAGCGACAGCCCGCCACTAAGCGTCAGGATCTGTCGCGTGGCAAACCGTCTGACCCTGCCACGCGCATACCGCACAAGCAGCCCCGCAGGGGTTTGCTGCGCATCAAACTCCGCCAACTGGCGACTTAGCCTGTCGATTTCATGACCCAAAAACCGGCGCCTTCCAAACGAACCAAACACCCATTTGCAGACCTTAGCGGAAATTAGTGAACACAATGCGCATGCAACGCAAAGGACCGATATTCAAACAAACCGGGGCTTTGGTCCGGTGGGTTGGTGCTGATCACTTTGGATAGTGCACAATGACAGTTGTTTCGCCGGTGTCCACGGATGCGGCATTGAAATCTGGTTCATCGCCGGGTTTTGGCGCGCCACTTGATCCGACACCTTCAAAAAGCTGGTTTTGTGTGGCGTTCAGGCGCTGATCCCGGTTTTCATCGTGAAACAGAAACACTGCATAGGGCCCCTTCCGGAGCTTGGAAAACCTTTGCCGCACAAGGCCCTTTTTCGCGCGGACACTTGTGAAATCCACGGCTTCCCAGACATCTAACGTTTCAAAGGCCCGTGCATTGTCAAAGACGAAAATCAGGATGTTTCCCTTGGCGTTCTTCACCCCTTGTACAGAAACAGTCAGCCCCTCGGCGATAGCCGGTGACACCAGCGTCAAAGCGAGTGGCAGAGCCAGAATATAGCGTCGGATCATTGGGATACCTTTTTAGTACGTAGATTGGGCTTAGCGCGAAACAGCCCCAGCATGTCTTCGGTGATGGCGATCAAAACGGGGACAAGGATCAGCATCAGCGCCGTTCCAAACAGCTCGCCAAAGGCCAGAGAGACAGCCGCCGGGATCAGATATTGCGCTTGCTCTGAAGTTTCGATCATCAGGGGCACCAGCCCAATCACTGTTGTCGCTGTTGTCAGAAAGATCGCTTTGAAGCGCCCAACGCCTGCGCAATGCAATGCGCTGTCAATGGGCATATCTTCGTCGCGTGCCTGATTGTAGCGGGTGATCATCACCAGACTGTCGTTTACCACCACCCCTGTCAGCGCCAGCATGCCAAAGAAGGAAAACACCGATAGGGTAACCCCCATGATCAGGTGCCCCACAGCGGCGGCGATGAACCCAAATGGAACGATCATCAGGATGACAAGCGGCTGCCAATAGCTTTTGAGCGGCACAGCCATCAGAACATAGATCAGTACAGCCGCCAGCAGCAGCGCGCGTTTTAACCCGCCGCTGATATCCTGCATTTCCTCCAATTCGCCTGCGGGCAGCACCTTCACGCTGGGATAGCGGGCTTCCAGCTTGGGCACGAGTTGTTCGAACACCGCCTGCGCGACCTCTTCTGGCGCAACCACACCGCGATCGACCGAGGCCGCTACGATGTTCATGCGCTTGCCATCCCGACGGGTCACGGCGCCGGACACATAGGCGCCATCAATCTCGGCCACGGTTTCCAGCGGCACCCAAGCCCCAGAAGCGCTGCGCAGACGGGTTTGCAGAAGGTCCGCCAGTGTATCCCTGTTTTCAAAAGCATTTTGAACCACAACACGCACTTCGGCCCCATCGCGGCGCAGTTTGGCCACTTCGGCCCCCCCGAACCCATAGCCAATCTGGCTGGCAAGGGTCTCTGCCGTAAATCCCAGATTCCGCGCATCAGGGCGCAGACGCAGACGCAGCTCGGGCTGCCCGCCCAACAGACTGTCGCGGACGTTTGAAATCCCGTTGATACCCGCCAGAAACTGTTTCATTTCAGCGCTGGCTTGTTGCAGCAGATCGTCGTCTTTTGACATCATGCGGATCTGAAAACCCCCGGCCAGCGATTCCGAGCCTGTGAATTCCAGTTCTGCCGCCCCTTCAACGGATCCGACCCGCTCACGCCATTGGCGCACCACCTCTAGCACAGGGACGTCTGGGCGCTGTGCAACAGGCAAAAGCTCTGCAAAGATCCGCGCCGATGTGGGGCTGTCGATCAGGGTGAACACGGTTTTTACCGGCGGGGTTTGCATACCAGTTTGCTCAGCCAGATCAGTGTTCAGTTGCTGCAACTCAGCTTCGATCCGGTCCACATTGGCAAGGGTCAGGGAAAAGGGCGCAGGGGCATCCATTTCAAGGCTTACCGTCATGATCTGCCCCGGCACTTCCGGGAAAAAGACGGTATTGATCTTGCCTTTGTACATCAGCCCCAATCCCAGCAGAGCCGCAGAGAGGAAGAGTATAAAGACCGCATAGCGTTGCCGGACAGCCGCGATCAAAACAGGCTGATACAGATGATCACGCACCCAGTTCAGCCCGCCTTGCGCCCCGCGCTGCACCTTTGCCCAAAGCCGTGCAGGCAAATGCCGCGGCTGCTGCCCCAGCGAAATATGGGCCAGATGGGCGGGCAGGATAAATTTGCTTTCCACCAGTGAAAACAACAGCGCAAGGATCACGATGCCAGAAAAACCGGCCAGCACTTTGCCCAAAGCGTTGTCAATCAACAGCATAGGGAAAAACGCAGCCACTGTGGTCAAAACCCCAAAGACTGTCGCCACTGCAACGCGTTTTACACCTTTTTCGGTGCCTTTGATCGGGTCACGTTCCTTCTGGCGTTCGTCAAAGACGCTTTCCCCGACAACCACCGCATCATCCACCAAAATTCCCAACGCAATGATCAGGCCAAAGGTAGTGACGTCATTCAGCGAATAATCGACCCACTTACTGCCGGACACCGCAATGGCACCTGCGACTGAAATCGGAATCCCCATGGCCACCCAAAAGGCCAGCCGGACATTCAGAAAAATCGACAGAATAAGGGTGACCAATATCAGCCCCTGCACCCCGTTGGACCGCAACAGCGCCAGTCGCTCGGAAATATATCCGGCGCTGTCGCCCCACACTTCGATTTCAATGCGTGGGGGCAGTTGCGCGCTGAAGTCCTGCACCGTGCGCCGCACAACCTGGCTGATATCCAGCAGATTTTCTTTCTGCCCGATAAGAACCTCCATCCCAACGGTGGGGTTGCCGTTCAGGCGAAACAGAAAGTCATCCTGCAAAAACCCATCTTCAATTGTGGCCAGATCACCGAGTGGCACAAAGGATCCGTCGGCGCGTTCAATAATGGGAAGTTTCGCATAATCAGGCGCGTATTGCGCCCGGTTATCTGCCCGCAGAAAGATAGAGCCCCCTTCGGTTCGCAGCCGCCCTGCCTTGAACGAAAGCGAATTCCCCTGAATGGCGCGGGTCACATCAGAGACAGTTAGCCCGTAGTATTGCAATTGTGCCGGGTCGACTTCTATGCGCAGCTCACGCGGGATAAGCCCCCAGATTTTCAATCTTGAAAGATCCGGCTGTGCCAGCAGCTCTTCTTTTAATCGCCGTGCCAGCGTTTGTAGCGTCGCGGGGTCAGCCTCCCCATGAAGATTGACGTAGAGCGCGGGGAAATCGAACCCGGCAGCCTCGATCACCGGGCGGCGCGCCGCGTCTGGCAGGTTGGTCAGCCCATCAATCCGAATGCGCACCCTGTCCAGAACCGCCTGCAATTTTGCACCCCCGGCGCGGCGAACCGTTACGGTGCTTAGCCCGTTCTGAGATCGCGAGGTAATGCTGCGCACACCTTCGACCCCTTCCAAAGCCTGCTCCAGTTTCTGTGTCACCAGTTCATCCACCTGCTGAGCGGTAGAGTCAGGATAGACAACAGAGATGATCACAGCTTCTGGTGGGATACGAGGAAAGCCCTCAATCCGGATCGTCAAAACGGTTTGTATGCCCAGAAACAGGATCAGGGCCATCATCAGATTGGCGGCTACAGGATTGCGAATAAACCAAGAGGTCAGCCCGTGCATAGCTCCTCCATAAATTTGGGGGTTACGCGCTGGCCCGGCAAAAATGAGGCCAGCGGCGTCTTGGCGATCTGCCAGGGGCCCTGCCCTTTGGGCGTGCGCAGTGTGATCTTGCCTTCGGTCCGAAACAGAATATCAGGGCGAAAGCGCTGCAGCAGACTGTCTGCATCCACCATCCAGACATGCCCCGAGCGCGTCAGCGTGCTTTCGGGCAAGGTGACTGTGTCTGCAATTCTCCTCCCTGCAATAGAGACGCGTATAAAATCACCGGCCAAAATCTGATTGTTCGGGTCAAGGACATCGAGAAACACCCGCACCTGACGGGTCTTTGGATCGAGGAAGCCACCACTGCGCCGTATGCGCGCCTGCCCCAAAAGATGCCCATCACGATGGATCAGCTGCGCCTGTTTTCCGTTTATCGGGTGATCCAGCAGATCCCAGTCTTTCTGGCTGAACTCAGCCATCAGCTCAAAGTGGTGATTGTCGGACAGGTGCAGAAGCAGATCACCGGGATTAACCGTCTGCCCCAGGCTTGCGGCACGATCCGTGACAAACCCGGAAAACGGGGCGGTCACTTCGGTTTCAGCCAGATCGCGACGGGCAGAGGCCAATCGCGCCTGTGAGGCGGCAAAGGTCTTTTGAGCGATGCGCAGCTGCGGCAACCGCGCAGCCAGCTCTGTAGGCGGTTCCCGACCATCACGTTCAAATTGCTTTTGAGTAACAGCCACCTCATTTTGCGCCCGCAACAGGGCAAGTTTTGATTGCTCCAGTTCGGTTTCAGCCAGGGCGACCGCGCTTTGATAGGTGGTCTTTTCAATAGAGAACAAAGGCGCGCCCTTGTCTGCCTGCGCCCCGGCCAAAGCCGCAGGGTGAACATGTGTGATCCGCCCCGATACCACCGCGCGCAGTTCGATATCCCATCGCGGTTTTACCTCTGCAAAGGCGCTGATCGCCGCCTGTGCCGTTTCAGACCCAACGGTTATAACTGAAACGACGGGCGCAGAGGCGGCCTTTGAAGCCTGCTGAACATCGGCTGTGTCTTCAACGTCAAAGAAGAGCAGACCGATTCCGATCAGGGTTGTCAGGGCCAGGGTGATCCAGATCCAGCGATGTCTTGGCGCTGTGTTTTGCGGTGTTGAGGCTGTTGTCATTTCTTTGGCTCAATAGTCATAGCTCAGGCCGACCGACGCCGAGAAGACATCCTTCTTTTTGACAATCGGGCTGTTGGTGATGGTTTTGGGCAGAAACTCTGCCCGAACAGAGGTGGCAAATGTCAAACTGTCCGAGAGCGGCGCGACTGTGCTGACGCCCACAAAGGGGATGACAACATCGCCGGGGGCATAGGCCGCGCGGTTTGCCCGCGCTTCGGATTTTGAAACGCCCCATGTGTAGCGACTGAGTTCTTTGCTTTGCCACGCTGCACCGGCGGTAAACTCAAGGCCGAAATTGTCTTGCAGGATCCCATACCGGGCGGCGCCGACAATTTCCTGCCCTGCGTGTTCACCGGTGATCTCTTGTTTCAGGGCTAGCGAGGTGCCTAATCCGCCGCCCAGTTCCAGATCCAGCCCCAGCAGGAAATCACCGGTAACCTTACGTTTGATCCCTGACAGCTCTGGGGTTTTGGTGGACATCAGTGCGGTAAACCGCGGCACAATCCCGGTCGTCACAGACAGGAAAGGGGATTGGATCAGCTCATAGGTCAAGCCATCTGTTCCCAGAGACACCGGCCCTTGTTTGTAATTCAACGTAGGATACAGCGCAGTCTGGTTGTCTTTCCCTTTGTAAGGGCTGGTGGATGCTGTCGCGATTACCCCCAGCGACAGGCCGTCAGGTTCGTTCCAGTCTTTGGCCGTGGCAGGGGCAGTAAACAGCGGGATGGTCATCAGGGCCATCACGGGGGTGCTGAGATGCCTCATGAAAGTATTCCTTATCAAGAAAACCACCTGCTGCACGTAGGGCAGCAGATCAGGTGTCAGGCGTTGCAGTGAGTGGTGGGTTTGTCCAAGCGTGACCAGATCACAGTCTCACCCAGATGTTTTTTGCCGATGAAGGCGCGCACGGCATAAGACACCGTATCCAAAACAGGCAGCTCACCTGTCGCGGCGCTGACACCAAGGCCGATTGCGCCATCAACAGTGGCCCCCAGATAGGTGCGGGCTTGGGCCTGATTGTCAGAATGCAGGCGAAGGCTCAGTTGATAGGTTTGTCCTTCGCCGGGGTCATAGAGCCGGCCGGAAAAAACCTGTGGTTCCTCAGTCTCGGACAGGCCGAAAATTACCGTGCTTTCGCAAAGCCTGCGCCCCCAGTCCAGAAACCCTGCATTCAGAAAGTCCCGCGCATTGGGATCACCGGGGAAAGACATCAGTTTACCGCATAGCTGTTCGGGCTCGTCTTCGCAGTGGTCGATGGCTACGGTGCTTTCGGTGTTTCCAAGCTTCCAAATCCCCAGCATCGGGCTGGTTTGCCGCGTGACGGTGTCCTGTGCCGATTCCGGCCCTGAACACCCTGTGGCGACATAACCAGCCAGAATGGACAGCCCCAAAATCCACAGTCTGGCGTTTGACGCCCTGTCCCGCGAAAAATGCATGTCGGGGTTCCTTCGTTTCAATCACTTGAAAAGAAGATAGCCCCGCCATGTTAGGACAAACCCGAGAGACTGTGGAGATTTCGTGGAGCTGCGTATTTTCCGCGCTATGACGCTGGTAGACTTAGATGTCGCTTGCATTCAAAGGAATCCGCAGCACCATAATCGCACCGCTTTGATCTGGATGCGCCTGCGCGCTGATCGTGCCACCATGGGCCAGTGCGATGGCCTTGACCACGGCCAGCCCCAAACCAGTGCCCACCTCTGAACACGAGTCGTCCGGGTCGCGGTGCCACCAGCGTTCAAACACCTTCTGTCGATCCTCAGCAGGGATGCCCGGCCCATGGTCGGCCACTTGAATTTCAGCAAACTTACCTGCGGTCTGAATGCGGATCCCCAGAAATCGCCCCTTTGCCCCATAGCGTTTGACGTTTTCGATCAGCGCCGCCAACGCCTGCCGCACCCTGACCGGATCAGCGTGCAGCCGGACACTGTGCAAAGACAGCTGCACTTCGAAACCCATACGATCAAGATCAGGCCGCATGGCAGCCAAAACGCGTTCAACCTCTTGGGCCAGATCTATTTCGAGCGTTTGCAGTGAAAAATGCCCGGAACTCAGCCGCGACAACAGGCTTAGTTCTGAGACGATCTGAGACAGCGTATCGACCTGTGCGATCAGCCCATCGGCCATCTCTTTGGTGGGTTCAAATACCCCATCCCCCAGCCCCTGCAGGCGCCCCCGCAGGATTGTCAGAGGTGTGCGCAATTCATGAGCAATGGCGGCAGCGGACTCGGTTGATTCACGTTCAGCCTGATCAAGGCTGTCAGCCATGGTTTGAAAGGCGGCGATCAGATCTTCAATCTCAGAGGCCGCCCCTTCGGTGCCAGGCATGTTCAGCTTCAGATCCCCATCTGCGATGGTAAGCGCCGCAGCTGTCACCCCCTCAATCGGGGCGCTGATCTTTCGAGCCACCAGAATACCTGTCACCACCGCTGTCAGAACCGCCAAAGCCATCAGTGAAAGCAGAGAGTATAGCTCTGCATCAGCGTGACCATTCCCCCAAGACAGCGAGAAAGACCCAACCAAAGTGCCTAATGCGTCAGGTGAAACCTGATTGTTATCAATCAACGCCTGCAAGGTGGCGCGGTTTTCTTCGCTAAGCCCATTCATCCAGACAGTTTGCGCGATGACGTAAAAGGCCAGCATCCCGATGATGAAAACCGTCAATGCTGTTAGCGCGACAAAGATCATCGCCATGGAAAGCTGAGTTCTAAGCCGCCACTGTCTGGATGTCATGAAAGCGGTTCCAGCCGATACCCCACGCCGCGCACGGTTTCGAGATATCCGACAATGCCAGCCATTTCCAGCTTGCGGCGGGCGTTGGACACATGGCTGTCGATGGTGCGTTCCAGCACATCCCCTTCGGGCATGCAGGCGTCTACCAGTTCTGCGCGGGAATAGGCGCGTTGCGGGGCCAGCGCCATATGGGCAACAATGGCATATTCCGTCTGGGTCAGGGCAATCGGAGCGCGGTCCTGCCCATTGCTGACAAAGGCTGCATGGGCATTGTCATCAACCAGCAGCGCCCCAACAGTGATGGGCCGCGCTGCCATCTGCGCCCCAGCGCCTACACGGCGCAGCACAGCCTTGACCCGTTCCACGACCTCTAGGGCATTAAAAGGTTTGGCAATGTAGTCATCGGCGCCCAGACGCAGCGCTGATATCTTTTCCACATCTTCAGCCATGGCCGTCACCATGATCACCGGGGTGTCAGAGCTGCGGCGAATTTTGCGCAGAACATCAATACCATCCTGTTTGGGCATCCGAACATCCAGCAGCACCAGTGCTGGTTTGAAATGCTGGAAATGGGTCAGCGCAAGATCACCGTCAGCGGCGGTGATGGTGCGAAACCCGGCCCGTTCCAGATAGGTGGTGATGATCTCAGAGATTTCGCGTTCATCTTCCGCGACAAGGATCAGATCGTTGCTCATAGTCAGTTTCCGCTTCTGCACTCAAACCCTAGCGCGGCATCATGTGGAAATGAACCAAACACTGTGGAGAATTGATGAAGGCAAACCTACGTCTCCATCAAATCTGGATCATTCCTATGCCGGGTTTGAATGGTCGCCGCGCATTTGGTTGCCCAACGGATCGGGGAAACACCTGATCCATTGGCCAAAAGGAGAGTTCAATGGCTGTCTTTTCCAAACCCAGATCCAGATGGATTACCGGATTGATTGTCCTGATCTTCGCCATCATCCTTGCTCTGCCCGATGACGTCGCATCCGAGCGTCTTGATTTTGACCACGCCGGGAACACTCTGGCCGGGCGGCTGGTTTTGCCAGACACGGCCGGGCCGCATCCGACTGTTATTTTTGTGCATGGGGATGGCGCGTCGCCCTGGGATGCACATGGGTATTATCAACCGTTCATCACGGCCTTCAACAAGGTGGGCTTTGCAGTCTATGCTTGGGATAAACCCGGTGTTGGTGGTTCTCAGGGCAATTGGTTGGCCCAGTCAATGCAGGACCGCGCGGATGAGGTCATCGCAGCGGCAACCGCGCTAAAGGAAGATCCCCGCATTGCATCGGGAAAAATCGGTTTGATGGGTTTTAGTCAGGCTGGCTGGGTCACGCCAAAGGCCGCTGCGCAAAGTGACTTTGCCTTTCTGGTTTCGGTTTCTGGTGCGATAAACTGGTTGGAACAATCAGAATATATGACCAAAAATCGTCTGATTCAGGAAGGCGCGCCAGACTCTGAAATTCGTTCAGCTCTGGTTTTTGACGATCTGCTTGTGCGACTGATGAAAAAGGATGCAACCTATAAGCAGTTCCAGATGGCGATGGAAAATGCACCATGGTGCTGCCGTGATGCAATGTCTGAAGAGCGCTGGAATTTTGTGAAGGCAAACTTTACCAGCGACGCCCGTGATGATCTGCGCCGGATTGATACTCCAGTGCTGGGCATCTTTGGCGAACGGGATCTGAATGTTGATGCCCATCAAAGCGCGCAGGTCTACAATGAGATCCTGCAGCGTCGGAATGCCCAGAACAGAACGATCCTTCTTGAAAATGCAGATCACCTGTTGCTGAAGGCACATTCTGACAGATTGGTTTCGGGCGGTCTGGCGATGATCCTGCACTGGCTCAATGTGGTGACAAATGGCGCCGGCGCTTTTGCGCAAAACGCGCCGGATCTGATTGTGAACTGGGTGACCAGCCTTGAGGGGATGACCACCGCAAGTTGACACCTAAAACGGCGGCGGGCGCATTCTGACGGGGCTGGATTTTACGATTGATGTATGGGTGGTCGCCATGCGCCCAAAGGTTTCCAGCAGTGGATCCAGCTCGCTTATGTCGCGCAGTAAAATGCGCGCTGCAAACCCATCCTCACCTGTGATTTTATCACATTGGACAATCCTGTCGGTGTTTTGGATCTGATGTTCCAGCACATGGCGTTTGCCCGGAAGCGGTCGAAATCTCACAATTGCTTCCAGAGCGTATCCCAGCGCGACGGGTGAAAGTTCCACCGCAAAGCGCTGGATCACACCGGTGTCCTGCAAGCGCTTTACACGATCCCGAATGGTGGGTGGCGAGACACCCACCTCTTGCGCAAGATCTTTCCAGCTGATCCGGGCGTCACGTGTCAGCACCGCTAAGATCGCCTGATCCAGATCATCCATGCCGCTTTCGATCATAAATTAATTATCCTGATTGACCTCATCTTGCGAGGTCATTTTGCACTTATACTGTTCTGATCGAAAGTACATTGCGCCAGTTAAAATCTATTCTCATGTCAGGAAAACCTCAGGCATCGGGATGCAACATGAATTTGGCACTATGGATATCTTTCGCAACTGTTTCGGCAGTGAACATCGTCACACCCGGACCTGCCAATCTGAATACTCTGCGTCGCGCTGTTCAGTTGGGTGGGAAGCAGGTGCTGCCGACGATCTTTGGCAATGCCTTGGGCCTTGCGGTGGGCGGCATGATCTGCGCCGCTGGTATCGCGTCTTTTGTGATGGGGTCTGGTGTTCTTTGGGCGCTGTTTCAAGGGTTGGGGGTGGCCTATCTGGGATGGTTGGGCATTCGGCTTTTGCTGAAAACAGAACAGCTTTCACTTGATCAAACCACCCATGCCAAGATCAGCGCCCAAACCCTATTTTCCGAAGCCTTCTTTCTGGCAGCAACCAATCCAAAGGCGCTGCTGTTCTATATGGCGCTGTTCCCGCAGGTTCTGGATCAGCAGCACAGTCTGCTCCCACAGGCCGGGGTTCTAGTGCTGACGTATTGCGGCCTGTCTATCTTGTCGCTCAGCACCTATGCAGTGCTTGCAGACTTACTGAGACGACATTTCTTCACCCAAGCCCGATACACTAGGTTTCGCCAGATTTCAGGGCTCGTTCTGATGGGGTTCGCAATCAAGCTGTCTGTTGATCTGTTTTAGATTGCGAATAGGAATGCAGGTCAGCGCAGTTATGGCCTACCGTCTATCCCAAAGGCCCAGAATGTGGCGGGCGGTGATCAGATCCAGATGTGCACCGCCGCCATTCTTGAACAGGGTTATCTGTGACGGATCAAAGGCCGGAAAGCGCGCCAGATCATAAAAATCGGCCAACACGTCATCGCGCGTGATAACCCCTTGTTCCAGAGGGGTTTTGAACTCGCCAATGTGATCAAGCGTGCTGTCGAAACTATCGGTGTAGATCTGCGCGCGCTTTAGCGCCGTGTCATCAGCCTCGCGCATATCTGGTCGGTAAGCCCCCACAAGATTAAGATGCTGACCGGGCCGCAGCCAATCACCCTTGATGATCGGATCAGAAGTCATGGTATTGGTCACGATGATATCGGCGGCGCGCACAGCGCTTTCCAGATCGGTTTCAACCTTGGTTACCGGATAGGTCTGGCAAAGTGTTTCAGCCTTGGCCGTTGTCCGGTTCCAAAGGTGTATCCGGGCGTTTGGGAAACCGGCGGAAAAGGCTTCAATCTGAGCGGCGGCGATGGTGCCTGCTCCGGCAATCAGGATATTCCGAGCTTCAGGATTGGCCAGACGCAACGCCCCCAGCAGGCTGTCGCCAGCAGTTTTCCATTTGGTCACCAGATGGAAATCTACCAGCGCCTCGGGTTCGCCGGTATCGTCGTCGTACAAAGTCACCGTTCCATTGCACAGCTCACGCCCCTGCGCAGGATTGTCGGGAAATACGGTGGCGACTTTGACGGCCAGTCCCAACTGATCTATCCAGGCCGTCCGATTCAAAAGGGTTTTGTTGCCGCGATATAAAAACGTATCGCTGATTTCAGCCTTTGGATAGCTATGACCATCAGCAAGAGCCTGAGCAAACCGCAGCCAGTCCAGCAGGGCTTCGCCTTCTTCAAATCCGATAAATGGCAGGCTCATTTTCATGGCTCTCCTTTGAGATCAGACCGACGCAGAAAGCGTCGGCCGGTTTATTGTGTGCCTTGGGATCACATTCCCCAGTTGAACGCAAACATTCCGAATGATGCACGATTTGGGCAAACCGGCCAGACGGCTGATCTTGAGATTGACGATATCCATGGCCCGATCCTGCTAGCCCAGCAGCACCTCTAGCAAGCTGCCCATATAGTCGTCCAGAATGATCGGATGTATGAGTGATCGCGAGCAACCCGGCATTCTTTATAGGTTTCGCAAGGTTGTTCGATGTCGAGACTCATACTCAACTAACGCCGGGCAAACTGCGGTGGCAGAACGCATCGGTGCGCATCCATCAAGGGCGGTCGCCATGAGACAGCGCGTAAAGCAAACCAAACTTACCGCGCACGTGGCGGGCCTTCCGGGGGTCTGATGAGTATCCTGTCAATCTCTGCCATGGCGGCCTCTGAAAGGGGGCCGTGCTCTAATGAGGCTGCGTTTTCCTCTGCCTGTGCAACAGTTTTGGCACCGGGCAAAGGCAGAATGTTTTCGGATTTCGCCAAAAGCCAGCACAGCGCGCCTTGCGCCAATGTTCTGCCATCAGACATCAGGATTTCGCGCACCGCATTCAGCTGTGCAACGTAGTCAGGCGATGCTTGCCCATCCTTGAAATACCCCTGCCAATCCGGGCTGTTGCTGCGCACATCATCATTGGAAACAACCGCCCCATCTGAGAATTTTCCGGTCAAGACACCCATGCCCAAAGGCGATCTGATCAGCTGGGTCAACCCATGTCGCCGCGCCACTTTGCCAAGCGAAGGCGCGTCAAAGAACAGGTTCATAGAATGCTGAACCACCTGAAAGCCATCCGCCGCAGCCACCGCATCCAGAGTGTTCCAGAAATCTGTGCTCCAGCCAAAAGCACGGACTTTACCTTCGCGCCGCAGATCTGTCATGGTGTCAAAGACAGACTGGGCCTGTGGCAGAGGCAGATCATTCAGATGCAGCAAAATGGTATCAATCTGATCGCGCCGCAGCCGAAGCAGGCTTTGTTCAACCGACCAGCGCACATAGCTGGGATCGTGTTTTGGCCCTGTCATCTGTTTGCTGATCGGATCAAACGAATGCCCAAGTTTGGTGACAATCGCGGCGTCAGGTTCATCTTTCAGCACATCCCCCAGAAGCATTTCGGAGTGGCCAGCACCATAGACCGCAGATGTATCGAACACCCGGACACCAGCAGAAAATGCTGCGCGTATTGCACGGCGGGATTCGGCATCGTCTGATCCAGAATACCCTACAGGAATCTTGCCATTCCAGAAAGGGCCACCAATGGCCCAGCACCCCATTCCAATGCGCGGCGCAGTCGAAAGCGATGAAATCATCTGGTATCCTTTCATTTATCCAATGAAATAAATTCCTATTCTAAAGGGCAGTGTTATGCGTAGATGAGATTGTGAAAGGTTGATTTCATGAATGAAATGAAATTGGATTGGGCGGATCTGAAGCTGTTTCTCGCTGTGGCGCGTGGCGGTGGTCTGGCCGGTGGTGCTCAGTTGACAGGTGTCAGCGCCCCGACATTGGGCCGCCATATGGCAGAGTTGGAACGCTGCGTTGGCGATGTGCTTTTTCTGCGTCAGGCCCGTGGCTATGACCTGACCGCTGCTGGGCACACGCTTTTTGCTGAAGCGCAAGAAGTCGAACTGTCGGTGCAGGCGATTGAGCACCGCCTGTCCAACCGCGAACAAATGCTGCCCATCACTATTTCTGCCGGTACGTGGATGACCTATTTTCTCACGCAGCAGATTGACAAGATCGCCCGCCCAGAGGCGCGGCTTGTTTTTGCCCCGGATGAGGCCCAGAAAAACATCGCCCGTCGCGAGGCCACCATCGGGCTGCGCAATTCGCGCCCAACGGATCCCTCAGTCTTCCTGAGAAAGACGACCCGCGTGGCCTTTGCCCCATATGCCACCGTTGTCGGGCGTAGGGCCGATCGCTGGATTGCTTTGAATCTGACAACTCCATCCGCCCAATGGGTTAAGGCGCATCGTGCTGACCAGATCAGTCTAGAGGTGTCGCACCCAAGAACACTGCTTGACCTTGCGCTTCAGGATATGGGGCAGGTCATCCTGCCGTGTTTCATCGGGGACACCCAGCCAAAGCTTGAGCGATCAGGCGATATCATTCCTGCCTTGACGCACGATCAATGGCTGGTGGTTCACGGGCAGGATCGCGCATACAAAACAACAAGAGACACGGTGGATCGGATCGTAAGCCTCATAAAATCTCAGCGACGTTTGTTCGAAGGCACCGGCCATTGAGTGCGCGCTCAGACTTTGCCGAAACAGAGCCGTCATGGGCAGACGACATCACTCCATATCCCATACTCGGTTTTAAAATGTGAAATCGCGCGCGTATTCTGGCCATCCCGGTCAAGACCAAAAAAAGTTGATGTTCTGAGCGGTTCAACTTTGTCGTTCTCAGCGGCCATGGAAAGTTCGCCGCCCTTTGGCAGCCAAATTTTAATGCCCCGTTTGGCTAGTTGGCCAGACAACCAGATGTCATCCACCATCCGTAATGGCTCTGGTATCTGAAACACATCCTCATCAAAAAAGCTGGACAGAACACAGGCCCCTGAATAGCCCAGTAGCGCATCAACATAGCCCGCGCTGGCGACTGGCCGTCTAAAGGGTTTGGGGGCCTTTGTCTCAAGGCGGAACTCGCGCATCTGCTGTTTGATGCGACTGAGACGATAAGTCGGTTCAAACCTTTGGCTATACATCCGAGCGCGTGCATCCTGCCTTCTTGAACGGCCCGCCCGCGGGAAATGCTCTCCGAAAATAGCGATGCAGTCTTTTGGACGATTGCGATGCGCGTTCAGCAACGTTTCGGCCCAGCTGCGTGGATACCTGCGATCATCGTCGCAAAACAAAATGGGTGTGGTGTCGCCTGACAGATCCTGCACGGCATGCAAGACCTTTGATGCTGGGCCCAGGTCTTCTTCAACTTCGATGACATTCACATCGGAACCGAAACGCGGCAAAGACTGGTCATAATCGGGAAACCGGCGAAATCGCTTGGGAAGATATACGCGTATCTCATCAATTTTGGTCGATTGATTTCGCAGGCTGTGCAAGACGCCGCTGAGGCTGTCGAACCTTGGGGGGATGGATGTGAGTGAGATAATTGCCATGAACTGACCAAATCTGAACTTTGGGTTTCTCAGCGCAGAGCCAAGCTATGATCTTAAACCTGTGCCTGCCTGCGGGGATGATTGTTGGGGCGTATGTCCGATGTTCAAAGACAGCTTGCGGATTTTGAGGCCTGTCATCCGGGACCATAGGCAAAGCAATCTCTGAGGTGGTTGGCCTGTTTAAGGCATGCCCGCGCCGGTGAAGGCCTGACCGGTGAAAATCTGAAAGTGCTCGCGTGCTCCTTGTGCTTTTCCGCCAGACGAATCCGTGGGCTCAACGCATGTGATGTAACGCGCGATTGCTGGGTCTTTAGTCTGATCCAAACGGCTGCGATCTTCCAAACATTTTTGTGCAGCCTGTGTCAATTAACGTTTGAAACAGCTTCAACTACAGGCGCGTGATCCAAATCCGAAACTATGCATTCAGAGTTCAGGATGTGTCTTTTCTGCCCTTTGAGGTGATCTGGCAACTTCGACAAAAGCTTAACATAACCAAATTTTGTGTCATTTGCTGAAAATGCCTGACATGGCGTTCCTGTCGGTGTAGGTGTGTTAAGACGAGTGAACGCAATATGTGGTATTTGAGCGAAAAATATCACTAAACATGCAAAAATATTGGTTTTTCTGACATCTCGCAAAGATGTGATCAATCCAACTAAAAGCGGTCAGCAGTATGATAACGCTAGCTGGATAACCTGTACTATGTTAACCAATCCGAAACTTTTCAATCATCCTTAGTCCGAGGAAATTTTAGATGGCCCCCACGACCGGAACCGTTGTCACCTATGCCACGAATACTCACAACTATGATGATTTAGAGGTTGCTCCAAACGGCGATTTTATCGCGGCCTTTGTCGCAGCGAACCGCGATGACATCACGATTGCGCGTTACAATCATGGAACGCAATCCTAGGATACTGTCACCACGCTGACCCCTGCCATCGCTGGGGTTACGGGGTTCAGCAACGATCTTGATCTAGAGATTTCGTCAGACGGCAATTTCCACCTCGCCTTCCGTCACTCTCATATCCAATCCGGGCAGAACTCGATCAGCAGTACGCGCGGCATCATGTATGGTGAATTTGACGGAACATCCTGGACAACCCAAGTGGTTGAACAGGCTTCGCACCCGAGCGGATGGCGCAATTTTGACAACCCCTCCCTTGCCATTGACAGCAGCGGTGTCGTCCATATTGGCTATGATTTCCGGCTGTCCGAAAACCCACGTAAGTACGATATCAAATACGCAAACGATTCCAGCGGATCCTTTGCTCCGGAAATTCGTTACAGGTTCGATGCGGCCAGCGGCCTAAGCAGCGGCATCAACGAAGTTGATTTTTCAACCATCCTGACAGGTCCTGCCGGCACAATGCACCTCTTTTATCTGAAAGAGGACAATATCAACTCGTCCCGGGGGAACCTCTATTATCAAAGCAGGGATGCGAGCGGAAACTGGTCATCAGAACAACTGATTGACGGGACTTATCAGGTTGTAAACCCAAACAATTTCGTCAAGACGGGCACAGCCTCCAACGGAATGGCGGCCTATAACGACCCCAACGGGCATGCGCTGGTCTTTTTCGTCGAAGGCGGCGATCTGAAAGCCTATTCCACCGCGTCTGGGACGCCAACCAAGGTGACAATTCTGACCGGTGTGGCGGCTTTCCATGACTATGCAGTCAACGGCACAACAGAGATCCTGCATGTCACGACCTCTGCCGGATCTCCTCATATATATTCCCGTTTTTCCGGGTCCAGCAGTTGGAACCAGGAGTTTGTCGTAACGTCTCACACCGGAACCGAGATTGCTATCAACAGCACAAACCGTGTGATGGTGGTTCAATCTGAATCGCTGGGGTCGAACGGTGGTAGCGGGAACGACCTTCTGTTTGTCACAGATACCATTACCGTACCTGACAATACGCCCCCCGTTCTGTCGTCGGTCACGATCCCGAACAGCAGCATGAAGGTTGGGGATGTTGTGACGGTGACGATCACCGTGACGGATGATGGCGGCGATGTCTACTCGCTGACGTCGGGCACGGTTGGTGGCTTTACGCTGGGCAATCTGTCGCGTGTGAATTCAACGACTTATACAGCGCAGTTCACTGTCCCTGAGGGCGGGACGGATGTGGCTGCGGGCAGCAATAT
>JAOARQ010000003.1 GCA_025210455.1 Pelagimonas sp. | reverse complement strand
GATCGTCGCCGCGCAGGAAGAAAACGTTGACCGCGACAAAATCCAGACTGATATCAACGCCTTGCGCGATCAGATTGGCGCCGTTGTCGGGGCTGCGCAGTTCAATGGTCTGAACCTGCTGCAGAACACAGACACAACGGATGGGTCGGGCAGCATCAATGTTCTGGCGTCTCTTGACCGTTCCAGCACTGGTGTGGCTGCATCTGACATCACTGTCGCAAAGCAGGATCTGGGCGCGGGAACATCCTCGGCGGGGACAGTCAGCGTGAACGCTGGTACGGCGATTGCGTCCCTTGCGGATGGTGCGACCTCAGTGGGGTTAACCTTTGCCAACGATTCCGACGGTTCTATTGCCGCTGGCAATACCTATCAGGCCATTGGGGCGCATTTTGGTCTGTCGGCCAACGTGTCACATGTTGCCCGCGATGGTGACACCCTGTCCGACGTCGTCAATGGCATGGTTGAACGGCTGAATAAGCAAGCCGGAGAAGACAATGTTTCTGTGAGCTTTGCGGCGGGGACATCGGCCGGGACCATTGAGGTCACCAATAATACTGGCGGGGCCATCACCAGTATTGTCGCTGGCAGCGGGCGTCAGGCTGCTCTGGATGGGTCTGAAAATGATGGAACCATCGGGGGTGGTCTGGAAGATCTGGCTGGTATTGACGTCACAACGCAGGCCAATGTTGACCAGGCGCTGACTGATATCGAAGGTCTGATCCAGACCGCAATCGATTCAGCGGCTTCTTTCGGTTCTGTTCAGGGTCGTATCGAAACACAATCCAAATTTGTTTCGGGCCTGACGGATGCTTTGAAATCGGGGATCGGTACGCTGGTTGACGCCGACATGGAAGAGACCTCGGCCCGACTGCAGGCGCTGCAGGTTCAGCAGCAGCTGGGTGTACAGGCGCTGTCGATTGCCAATCAGGCACCGCAGTCGCTGCTGTCGCTGTTCCGCTAAAAGATGCCTGAAACACATATGGTTTAAGGAATTGAAATGCGCCCTCATGCCAGCAAGGGCTGTGTTGCGCATTTCAATTCCACCATATGAGGCGCAGGGCTCTGGTATGCAGGGCCCTGATATCAGGTCAAGCCCCCCACCGTACGCTGGCTTGGGGATTTGCAAAAGCTTCCGCATGAGACTGCCGTCAATCGCATTCTGACCCGGAGGCCTGCTTATGCCCGATCTTTCGGCGCGGCTGTCATTGCCCTATCTCTTGCCTGCTCAGGCGCAAAAACATGTCACCCATAACGAAGCGCTGGCGCGGCTGGATCTGCTGGTGCAACTGACGCTAAAGGGGGTGGCGGTAAATACGCCGCCATCCAGCCCGGCGCAGGGGGATGTCACGGCCATCGGCGATACACCGACTGGGGACTGGGCCGGGCAGGCGGCGGGAACGCTGGCCTCTTGGGATGGCAACAGCTGGGTCTTTATTCCACCGCAGTCCGGCTGGGTGGCAATGGATACGGTGACCTCTTCGATACGCTACTGGGATGGCACGGCCTGGGCGCCGGTCGAAGCGGATCTGAGCAATCTGGCCCTGCTGGGGATCAATGCCACCGCCGATACCACCAACCGTCTGAGCATCAGTGCGGATGCGACCTTGCTGAATCATGCGGGGGATGGGCATCAGCTGAAGCTGAACAAGGCGACGGCGGCGGATACGGCCAGCCTGCTGTATCAGACCAACTGGTCGGGGCGGGCAGAAATGGGCACCACCGGGGATGATGATTTTGCCATCAAGGTCAGTGCGGATGGCTCTTCCTGGGTGACCGCGCTGCAGTTTGCTGCGGCCACGGGGATCGCCAGCGGCGATGCGGTGCAGCAAAGCGCGACGGATACCACTGCGGGCCGTCTGGCGCGGGCGGATCATGTTTTTGGGCCGGGCAATCTGCTGGGCGTGGTCAGCCAGTCCGGTGGGACACCCACCGGGGCTGTGCTGGAACGCGGCAGCAATGCCAATGGATCTTACCTGCGGCTGGCGGATGGCACACAGATCTGCTGGAAAGCCAATTTCGTCACCGCCTCGGGGACGGCGGCCACCTGGACGTATCCAGCGGGGTTTGCCTCGGCTGAGGTGGCGGTATCGGCAACCTCGGCCTTTTCCGGCGGGGTGCGGGTGATCACTACGGAGGTGCCGGGGACGACGAGTGTGGCGATCAGATCCTGGACCACTGCGGGATCACAGAATGTCTATCCATCGGCGCATCTGATCGCCATTGGCACCTGGTACTAAGGGGGATATCTGATGCAGATTTCGTTTTCACCGATGCGCTGTGATCAGACCCTGCGGGTTGATCGTCAGGGGGATGTGCTGACCCTGAATGGAGAGGTGTTTGATTTCACCCCCCTGCCCGAGGGCTCTGAACTGCCCGAAGCGGCGATTGGGTCGCTTTGGTTTGCCGGTCCGGTGCGGCGGGGCCCGCAGGGGCTGTCGCTGACCCTGCTGTTGCCACATGGCGAAGAGGCGCCGCAGGCAGTGCTGTTCCCGCAGCCCATCACCGTGGATCGCGACGGGCCGGTTGCCCTGCCCGGACAGGAGGAAAGCGCATGAGCCAGATTGATTTTTCCCGCGCCCGCCCGATTACGGACACAGCTCAGCTGGAAGCGGTCGAAGAGGCGCGGCTGTATCTTGAGGCAACCGATTGGTATGTGATCCGCGCCTTTGAAACCGGCACGCCGGTGCCCGAAGAGGTGGCCCACTGCCGGACGCAGGCGCGGGCTGTTTTAACCCTATAAAACGTGGGTGCGCGGCAGATCCTGCGGGCTGTGCATCGGCTCTAGTCGCAGATCCAATGGCGTGTCTGATATCACATATAGCGCGCCTTTGGGATGCATTGCCATGTTTTCCGGCACCGGCCAGAGCATATCCTGCTCAGTGCAGCTGGCGTAATCCGGTTGCTCGGGCGAGAAAGATACGTCGATGGTCAGCGGTCCCTGATGCTGGCTGTCATCGCGGCAGAGCGTCACAAATGAGGCGCGGGTATAGTGACAGTGCCGGTCCCAGACGGGCAGCGATTGTTCCTGTACCAGCCTGCGCCCCTGCAGAATGCGGGTGGCGAGAATGCCGGAATGCGGCCCCACATCCTGCGCCTGCACCAGCCGAAAGCTGTAGGGCGCATTGGTTTTGGGGGTCAGCGACAGCTGCAGATGGCGATAGGGCTGCGTGGGCATGGGCTGGCTGGCGAAAAACAGATTTTCCGGCAGCAGCAGATCCAGTTTGGCCACGCGGGCCTGAAGCGTTTCAAGATCCAGGGTTTCGATGTAACCCGCCAGTTGATCGGCGATCAGCCGGGCGCTGGCGGGGGTGGTATGCACCCCGTTGAAACTGCCGCCCTGGGCCTGCACCGTTTCGATATCGGCGATGAACAGCGGCAGATCATGGGCGCGGCAGAAATCCTGCGCAGCTTTTGCATGGGCAAAGTCTGCCAGTGCGCGCCCTTCGGGCAGGGGCAGGAAACAGGTGATCGGTACAATGCCCCGACGCAAGAGCCGCCCATAGACATGGTGGATTTCAGCTGGGGTGGCATTGCGCCCGCGTGTGCCATCTTCGATCAGCGGTTCAAACAGGCAGATATCGGGCCGCGCGTCACAGAGCGCCTGTAGCTGGATCAGCCCGCCATCTGACAGGCGATTGCCGGGATAGCAAAAGCGCATCACATGATCAGGGTCTGTGCCGATGCGGGCGCTGTGATCCAACCGCAGAAATTCCGTATAGCCGGTGATGTCACCGGTGGCATGGTGGCGGTTCTGAGCGCTGGTCGATGCGCCCAGCACCGCATAGCGCAGCGGGGTTTCCCGTTCAGGCCGTTTCAGCATATCGCGATAAAGCGCCAGATGCTGCTGCGTCGCCTTTTCGGGATCATTATGCGCCCGCGCCGCCACATGGCAGGCCAGACTGCGCTTCAGGGCCTCTTTAGTGGGGGTGTTCAGCGCCCAGTGCAGCCCTTTGGCCAGATCCCCTGCGTCTTCGTAACGGGCCAGATAGCCGGTGTGGTTGTGATCCAGAAGCTGAGGCAGATTGCCCACCCCAAAGCCCACCACTGGCGTGCCTGCCAGCAGGGATTCAATCACCGTCTGAGGCGCGTTATCTTCGCGTGAAGGGAAGGCAAAGACATCTGCCGCCGCATAGATCTGCGCCAGCCGCGCCGGATCTTCCACATAGCCCATGGCATGGGTGGGCAGATCCAGTTTCAGATCGGCGGCACCAAAGGTGACCACCTCAACGCCCTCGGCCTGATGGCGCGTTTTCAGCAATGTCAGAGACTGTTTCAGCAGATCCCCACCCTTGCGCCTGTTGGTCAGGTTGTCCGCGCCAAAAAGCACCAGTCTGCGATCCAGAGGCAGCCCCAGCGCGCGGCGGGCCAGCAATTTGTTCTGCGCGCCAAAGGCATCCGCCGGGAAGATATTGGGGATCATCGCCACCTCGCGCCCGGCAAAGACCGCGCTGGCGCGCGCGTGATCTGCCAGCCAGTCAGAGGGGGCAATCACCCGTAGATTGGGCAGGGCGGCCAGCGCCTTTTGCTTTTGTGCCAGAGCCTGCTGCGCCAGATCACTTTCCCCGGTCAGCGCGCAATTGGCACAATCTGTGCGAAAGGCGTCGCAACCTTCGGAATAATGGCAACCCCCGGTCATGGGGTTCATGTCATGCAGCGTCCAGACCACCGGGGTATCGCCCACCAGATCTGCCAGCATGGCCATATCCAGCACGCCTGATGTCCAATGCAGATGGATGATATCCGCGCCTTTGATCGTGGCGCGCAGCGTTTCCATATCTGTCAGGGATCCGGTTTTGGAAAACAGCTCACGGGCGCGCAGGCCCTTGTGTTCATGATGGGTCAGCACGGCCATGCGCTGCCAGGTCTTATGCAGTGCCGGGCCATCGTGCTGCGCGGCGTGATGGGGCTGGGTCAGCGGCAAGGGCCAGATATCGGGTCTGTTCCGGCTGGGGGCGGAATGACACCGTAAGGCCGGATATCATCGGATTTTCCACCTGTATTCGCCCGTGAGCAGGATGTGCGCCCATCCGAGCGGCGAGATGTGCGACAGGAGCTCTGGTGAACAGTCGAGACCGCCACGTTTTCGGGCGACGACTGCGTGGCCAAGGTGCTTTGTGTTCCAATAGATGATGATCGCGGCCAGCAGATTGAGACCTGCCATCCTGTAGTGTTGACCTTCGGCGGTGCGGTCGCGGATTTCACCCTGACGCCCGATCCGTAGGGCATTCTTCAAGGCATGATGGGCTTCGCCTTTGTTCAGACCAACATTGGCGCGACGTTGCATATCGGCGTCGAGCAGCCATTCTATGATGAACAGCGTTCTTTCGATCCTCCCGATTTCCCGTAGTGCTAGGGCGAGTTCATGCTGACGCGGATATGACGCGAACTTTCTTAAGAGCTGGCTTGGCGGCATGACGCCCGCCGCCATCGTTGCCACTGCGCGCAGGATGTCTGGCCAATTCTCGATGATCAACTTCTCCCTGACCTTGCCACCGATCAGGCCGCGCAATTCCTTCGGTGCGGTTGAGGGATCGAAGAAATAAAGCCGCTTGGAAGGCAGATCGCGTATACGCGGGATGAAGCGATATGACAGCAGTGCGGTGACGGCGAAGACGTGATCTGTAAAGCCGCCAGTGTCGGCGTATTGCTCTTTTATCTTCCGTCCGACCTCGTTCATCAGAAGCCCATCAAGAATGTATGGCGCTTCATTCACGGTGGCTGGGATGTTCTGTGTGGCGAACGGGCCGAACTGATCGGAGACATGGGTATAAGCTTTCAGCCCTGGTTCGGAGCCGTATTTGGCGTTGATCAAGTTCATGGCCTCGCCGTGCCGTGTCGTCGGGAAGAATTGTCCGTCACTGGACGCGGTGGCACCACTGCCCCAGTACCGGGCCATCGGCAATTCCGACTGTGCATCAATCACCATGGCGAGAGCGCGGTTGATGGCGTCACTTTCGATGTGCCACCGCGACAGGCGGGAGAGCTGGAAATAGTCGTGCGAGCTTGTTGCCTCGGCCATCTTGCTCAGACCAAGGTTCAACCCCTCAGCCAGCAGAACGTTCAACAGCCCGATGCGATCCCTGCAAGGAACGCCCGTGCGCAAATGGGTGAAGGTTTCTGTGAAGCCGATATCGTCATCCACTTCCAGCAGTAGATCAGTGATGCGAACCGCAGGCAGGCGGTCGTAGAGGTCGAGTACTAGGGCATCGGCCTCGTCAGGCACAGCGCCGGTCAGTCGGTCTATTTTGAGAATGCCATTTTCGATGGACCCACCTGGGATCGCGCCCACTCGTGCCGCTTTGGCCAACATCTCAAGCCCTTCGCACAACCGTGCCTTTCGGTCGGCTAGCCAGACCTCCGGCTCAAATGGCATGGTCAAGCGCGGCATCACCTTGGCGGCCTCTACAGGCACAAGGGACTGTTTCAAGTCGGCGTAGCGCCGAGAATGGGCGAGCCAGATGTCGCCGGATCGGAAGGCTTCGCGGATTTGGAACAGGACAGCAACTTCCCAAAGCCGGTTGTCATCGGGTTCCTGGGCAATGAGGTGGCGATGCCATTTCGAGTTTTTCCGGAGAAATGCGGTTTGGCGGGGTGCGTCAGCCTTATCTTCGGCAATGACACTTGCGGCTTTCATCAATGGCGCTGCCACAGGGGCGTTCTGGATATCGAGCGCACGCAGCATGCGCGGTGCGTATCGACGGAACCGGTGATATCCATGCACGACATGCGCCAAGGCATCGGCGGCCATTGTATCGGTCAGCTCAGCAGCGGTTGCCACCATGCCTTCGAGACGCGTCCACCCGCAGGCGGTTTCTGTTGCATCATCGAGAGATCCGCCATCTCCTTTGGCTTCCAACAGCGCCGCACCGAGGTCTTTGAAGGAGCGCAGCGTCTCTTGCAGAGACGATCTGGCATCCGCGATCCGCGCATCGCATAGCTTCTTGGCATCGCGCCAGGTCTTGCCGACGATGCGGTCATGGGTCTCAACCACGGCATCCGCAACGGCTGCGGCCCATTCGATGGCGCAGACGGCCAGAATTGCGAGCCTCCGGTCGCTGGTGATGTCGCGCAACCCATCTGCGAAGTACCTTTCACCCTGGCGGCGCAGGCGCGTGACCCGGTGTGGTGGGATGCCCTCCAGGATATTAGGCGACAATCCTAAGGCCTGCAGGAATTCCAACCGATCCAACAGTCGGGATGCACCTGCCGAGTTGCTGCCCACCTCGAATTGGCGCAACCAGACGAACCGGCTGACCTTGCCATCGACGATCTCGGTCAGAAGTGCGTCCAGCCGTTCCTTCGTTTGGTCATCCAGTCTGGTGGCAATCCGGCTCTCTATTCTGCGCTCCGCCGCGACAAGTGCGTCGGCGCAGAGCCGCTCGATGACCGTGACGCCTGGCAGGATCGTCTGTGTCCGGCGGCATTCTTCGACAAACTTGCGCGCCAGGTCGTCGTTAGACTTGGCCGTTTCGGCCTCTTGCTCAAGCCAGGCCTTAAGAGCACGCGCCCCTTGGCCTGAGAACATCCTGAAGCCGTAAATCTGGCGAATAGCGTGCAAATGTTGCTGACGGGTCTGACGCCGCGCGGCATAGGGTAAGACATCGTCGCCGATCAGACCAAGCTGAGCCGCGATGAAGCGCAGCACCTTCTCCGGGATGACCTCGTCAGACGAGAGAAGGCGGCCGGGATATCGCAACGCACAGAGCTGCAAGGCAAAACCGATCCGGTTCTCTGGTCGCCGACGCTCGGTAATATGCTCAAGGTCATCATCGGCAAGGGTGTAGTGACGCAGCATTGAGGCTTCGTCGGTGGGCAAATCGAAAAGCGCCGAACGCAGGCGCTCGGTCAGGATGGATCGTCTGGGCATGGAAGTGTCCTCAAAATGGTGTTGATCATTTTGAGACAGCCCATAATATTAAGACGAATAATGAGACAGTTTTCATAGGCGAACCCCAGCTGTCCGGATAGCCCGGAATCCTGTCTCTCAAACGTTCGGTTTAAGGACACCTCCAGTGGCGCAACGCATGGCAGAACAAGACCTGGATCTCATCGACGACTTCCTTGGACGGGTGAAGGGCGGCGCGGTTCCAAACGCGGAAGCCCTGGATGGTTTTTTCGCTGCCTTGGCCTGCTGTCCCGACTTGATCATGCCAAGCGAATTCATGCCCGTTCTTCAGGAGGGTGAGGGAGACGACGGCGATCTGATCTTTGAGGGCATGGGTGAAGCGCAAAGATTCATGGATTTGGTGATGCGCCACTGGAATGCCGTGAACGATCAGCTGAACTCAGGTGATGCCTACCTGCCTGTACTCAACGAAGATGAGGATGGCACCGCGCACGCAAATGACTGGGCCAACGGCTTCCTGCAGGGCGCACAACTGAGATGGGAAATCTGGGGTGATGTGTTCGACGATGAAAACCAAGGCGGCGCACTCATTCCGATCTTCGCGCTTGCGCATGAAAACCACCCAGACCCGGAGATGCGCCCCTACAAGGAACCGATCAGCAAAGAGCTCAGAGAAGATTTAATCATCAGCGCTGCCGCAGGCGTCATGCGCTTGCACGCAACCTTGCTGCATCAGCGTGATAATTACCTGCCTGACAGCGACACATTTGTTCATATAGAGCCGAAAACCGGGCGGAACGAACCCTGCCCGTGCGGATCGGGCAAGAAGTTCAAGAAGTGCTGTGGCTCCGGCCCGACCATCCACTGAGCCTCACCATGCCGCAGACCCTCGGATATGCCAGAGTTTCCACTTCAGACCAGGATTTATCCGGGCAGATTACCCGGCTAACCGAGGCGGGGGCAGCGCGGGTATTTGAGGATGTGATCTCAGGTAAAACCTTTGACCGGCCGGGCTTGCGCGCGTTCTTGGATTACGCCCGCACCGGCGACACGCTCACGGTGACCCGGCTGGATCGATTGGGACGGTCACTCAAGGAACTGCTGGAAACCGTCGAAGACCTGCACAACCGAGGCATCGGACTGATTAGCCTTGAAGAGCGCATCGACACTACGTCCGCAGCAGGTGAACTGGTGTTCCACGTCTTCGGAGCCATCGCACATTTTGAGCGGCGCTTGATTTCAGAGCGAACCAAAGATGGCATCAAGGCCGCACGAGCTCAGGGAAGAAAACCGGGGCGGCCGCCCCTCGAAGCAGAAACCGTCCTAGCCCTGCGGAACCTTGTCCAAGCGGGAATGACCGCCGGACAAGCCGCCAAACAGCTCGGCATCGCAAGATCAACAGCTTACAGATTGGTCAAGGAAACGGCGCTATCCTAAACAGGCGGGCTTACGGTGTCATTCTGCCCCCAGCCGGAACAGACCCCTTTTAGGCGGTTAGGCCTTCTGGTTCGTTTAGGTTGTTAGCGCGGCAGCAGGCTGTGACGGTGTTGGCGAGCAGGCAGGCGATGGTCATGGGGCCTACGCCGCCGGGAACCGGGGTGATG
>JAOARQ010000021.1 GCA_025210455.1 Pelagimonas sp. | reverse complement strand
GATGAAAATGACATCCATGTGCTGGCGGCGGCGATTGCGGGCCATGCTGACTGCATCGTGACGGTCAATGCCTCGGATTTCCCGCGCGGCACATTGGCCGAAGAGGGGTTGGCCCGACAGGCGCCCGATGAGTTTCTTTATGGGATCTGGCTATCGCATCCTCAGCCGGTGGAAACCACCTGCCAGTCGGTTCTGGATACTGCCCGTCGCCTGTCTGGCGAAGATTGGGACATGCGCCGCCTGCTGAAAAAGGCGCGGTTGCCCCGTCTTGGAAAAGCTCTGGGCAAAGCTGGAGGCTAAGCTCACCGGCCCTCACATTTGCGCCAGTTCTGTGAAACGCACTGTGCGATGGACCACAGGGTTGCTAGGCCATTCAAAACGCCAAGAAACCTAGGAGTTCCGCTCATGTCACCATTTGTTCTGGCCGCCGCATTCGGGGGCATTATTTTGCTTAGTCTTGCGGTGGCTCCAAGGCGGGCCTCGATCGAGGGTTTCTTTTCCGGCGCCAATGGCAGTGATGGGGCGCCGGGGCTCTGGGTGCTTGCTCTGAGTCAGGTCACCACCTGGATCTTTGCACGTTCGCTGATGAACTCGGCCATTCTGGGCTATTACTATGGGATCGCGGGCACGCTGGCCTATGCAGCCTATTATGGGTCTTTCCTGACAGGGGCCTATGTGGTGGGCCGTCTGCGCGCAAAGGGCGCTGGCAGCGTGCAGGATTGGTTAAGCGAGCGTTTCGGCGCTGCCGGGGTGCAGGCCTATAATCTGGTGATCGCTCTGCGCCTGCTTTCCGAAGTTTTTGCCAATCTGATTGTGGTGGGGCTGATCTTTAACGCGCTGTCAGAAGGCAGTGGCACCACAGCCATCTTGATCGTTGCGGTGCTGGCGCTGGCCTATTCCGCCTGGGGCGGGCTCAGCGCGGCGCTGCGTACAGATGTGGTGCAGATGGTGCTCTTTCTTGGTGTCTTTGGCATCGCCTTTATCGCATTGTTGTTCAGCGATGGGTTTTCCCTGGGGGCGGTGCTGACCGCGCCGGGCGCATCGGGGGGCTATCTTGGCTGGGTGCTGATGGCTGTGGCCGCGTTGCAGGTGTTTTCCTATCCCGTGCATGACCCAGTCATGATGGATCGTGGCTTTATCGCAGATGAGAAAACCACGCAGGCCTCGTTCCTGCATGCCTTCTGGATCTCGGCGCTGTGCATCATTGCCTTTGGTCTGTTTGGCATTCAAGCTAGCCTGCTGGGGGCCTCATACGAAAATCAACTGCTGGGCACCTGGGCGCAGATGTTCCCCGGCTGGGTCTTTGGTGCGCTGATGCTGTCGCTACTCGTGTCGGCCCTGTCGACATTGGATTCGGCCCTGTCTTCGGCCTCACGTCTGGTGGTGGAAGAGCTCAAGCTCGCGCCGCGCAGCCTGAATGGCGGCCGCATTGTCATGCTGGTCTTTGCGGTGATGGGCGTGGCTCTGACGCTGTGGGGCAATAAAACCCTGTTTGATGCTGTGGCTGTCAGCGGCACCGCCAGCATGTTCCTGACCCCGGTGTTGATTGTTGGTCTGGGCATGGGGCGTCAGATTGACCTTTGGGCCTATCTGGTGGCCTGGGCCGCAGCGATTTTCGGCGCGTTTGCCTATTTCGCCCGCGGATGGGACAGCTTTGCCGCCATCCTGCCGGAAGGCCACAAATACGAACAGCTGTTTGTTATCTGTGTGGCGGTGCTGCTGGTTGGCTTTGCCGCAACCCTGTTGGGAAGTCAGAGGGTTGCGCAGAGCCACAGCGGCTGATACGCCCTGTGTCCAAACCTGACGTCTTTCATCGGATTTTGCAGATCTCATGACCAATCAAACACCACCTCGGCTGGAAATCAAAAATATGGTGCGCCAGTTTGATGGCAATCGGGTGGTGGATGATGTGTCTTTTGCGATTGAACCGGGGCGGGTGACTTGCCTGTTGGGGCCGTCTGGCTGCGGCAAGTCCACCACGCTGCGGATGATCGCCGGGGTCGAAATGCAGGATTCCGGTGAAATCTATCTGGATGGACAGCTGATTTGCGATACCGTGTTTCGGGTGCCGCCTGAGCGGCGCTCGATCGGGTTGATGTTTCAGGATTTTGCCCTTTTCCCGCATATGACTGTGGGGGAAAACGTGGCCTTTGGTCTGACAACCTCCGGTGGGCAAAAGAAAGAGCGGGCGAAGTTCCTGCTGGATCGTGTGGGGCTGGGCCATTTCATGGACTCATATCCGCATCACCTGTCGGGGGGCGAACAACAGCGCGTGGCGCTGGCGCGCGCTCTGGCGCCCAAACCACGGCTGATGCTAATGGACGAACCTTTTTCCGGCCTTGACAATCGGCTGCGGGATGGGATCCGTGATGAAACCCTCGATCTGTTGAAAGACGAAGGGGCTTCGGTGCTGCTGGTCACCCATGAACCGGAAGAAGCCATGCGCATGGCCGATGAAATCCTGTTGATGCGCCGGGGGCGGATCGTGCAACAGGGCGCGCCTTATAATATCTATCACGCGCCTGTCGACAAAGAGGCTGTTGCCTTCTTTAGTGATATCAATGTGATACGCGGTGTTTCTCAGGGCGCTTTGACCGATACCCCCTTTGGCCAGTTCCTTGTGCCCGGTGTCGACGATGGATCTGAGGTGGAAATCGTCTTTCGCCCGCAACATGTCAGCATTGATTTCGACCGTGGCGGCAAGGGCCCCAATCCCACAGCTATTGCAGGTGCGCCCGCGCGCGGCGTTGTTGAGCGCGCGCGCTTTATGGGATCAGACAGTCTGGTTGAATTTCGTATGGATCACGGCGGTGAGATCCTGAAGGCCACAGTGCCCAATGTCTTTTTGCCCAAACCGGGCATGGCGCTGTGGCTTACGGTGCGTCGGGATCGCTGTTTTGTGTTTCCAGCCGCTTGATCGCTGCCTGTAGCCGCGCAAGCACATAGACACGTATCGCCGAAGCCAGCCCGGTTTCAGGATCACGAACTGCATCAATTTCTGCTGCCAAAGCATTGATAGGCTTGGATTCTTCGTGGGCCGCCTTGCGAAATTCGGCCCAGAATTCATCTTCCAAAGACACCGATGTCCGGTGCCCTTGCAACGTCAGCGAACGCTTGACAGGTGGGCCGCTCATTCGTCGCGCTTGTGCCCGTCCAGGTCACGCTCAGATTTTTCTGTTTCGGCGCGCTCGAGCGATTTTTGCGCTTTGCTGCGCCCGAACTTGGCTGCGTTTTCATCGGCGCTTTGACGTTTGTCCTGCCGCGCTTTGGCTTTACGGAATTGGTTAAGATTGATCACATTTGACATAACAAGAGCTTAGCGCGAGTTTTGCACAAAAGAAAAGAGGGCAGCGCCCCCTTTCCCAGAACTTCTCTGTGTTTGCAGGATCAGTCTTTCGGACCAATCATCTGCTCAGGGCGCACAACCGCGTCAAAGGTGGCTTCATCGACAAAGCCCAGCGCGATGGCCTCTTCCTTGAGCGTGGTGCCATTTTTATGCGCGGTCTTGGCAACCTTGGTGGCATTGTCATAGCCAATGGTCGGCGCCAGCGCAGTCACCAGCATCAGCGATTCTTTCATCAGCTTGTCGATGCGTGGCTCATTGGCCTGAATGCCGTTCAGCATGCGCTCGGTAAAGCTGTCTGCCACATCGCCCAACAACTGCATGGATTGCAGCAGGTTGTAGGACATCATCGGGTTGTAGACGTTCAGCTCAAAGTGGCCTTGCGATCCGGCAAAGGTCATGGCGGCGTTGTTGCCCATCACATGCGCTGCAACCTGTGTCATGGCTTCGGCCTGTGTCGGGTTCACTTTACCCGGCATGATCGAAGAGCCAGGTTCGTTCTCAGGCAGGATCAGTTCGCCCAGACCAGAGCGCGGACCCGAGCCCAGGAAACGAATGTCATTGGCGATCTTGTACATCGCACCCGCAACTGTCGCCAGCGCGCCGGACATAAAGACCATCGCATCATGGGCGGCCAGTGCTTCGAATTTATTGGGGGCGGTGACAAAGGGCAGGCCGGTGATTGCGGCCATATTGGCTGCAACCGCTTCGCCCCAGCCTTTCTGAGTATTCAGACCGGTGCCCACGGCTGTGCCACCCTGTGCCAGCTCATAGATGCCGGGCAGGGCAGCCTCTACGCGGGCAATGCCCTGACGGATCTGATGGGCATAGCCACCAAACTCCTGACCAAGGGTCAGAGGCGTCGCATCCTGTGTATGGGTGCGGCCGATTTTGATGATGTCTTTGAACTCTTCTGATTTGGCTTCAAGACCTTGTGCCAGTTTGTTCAGACCGGGCAGCAACACGTCACGCACTGTCATCGCCGCGGCGATATGCATGGCGGTCGGGAAGGTGTCGTTTGACGACTGGCCCATGTTGCAGTGATCATTCGGGTGTACCGGATCTTTGGAGCCAATCACACCGCCAAGGATTTCAATCGCCCGGTTTGCGATCACCTCGTTCGAGTTCATGTTCGACTGGGTGCCCGACCCGGTCTGCCAGACAACCAGCGGGAAGTTGTCATCAAACTTGCCCTCAACCACTTCGCCAGCCGCCTGAATCACCGCATCGGCGATTGTCTCATCCAGCTTGCCGGTGGCTTTGTTCTGCATGGCGCAGGCTTTTTTGATCACGCCCAGCGCGCGCACGATGGCGACCGGCTGTTTTTCCCAACCGATGGGAAAGTTCATGATCGAACGCTGCGTCTGCGCGCCCCAGTATTTATCAGAGGGAACCTCAAGTGGGCCAAAACTATCGGTTTCGGTACGGGTCTCAGACATGAAACACTCCTGCGTTGTATGCATTTGTATGCCGAATAGCGCCAGACGCTGGGCAAAGCAATTGGATAGATGCGCGCAGGGTTATAGCAGGTTGCGCCGAAAGGCATAGACCCGGGCAGGCGGCAGATTGCCCCAAATTTTCTCAGACTTGCTCCAACGCAGGCCCAAAGCGTTACGTACCCGTTCCGCCACTGGCGGATTTGGCCCATAGGTGAACTGGATAAAGACCCCCATGGGCCCCATGGCCCGGAAAGAGGCGCGCAGGATCGCCATCTGAGCGGATTTGGGGAAGGACAGCAGCGGCAGCCCGGAAACCACCGCGCGCACCTGCGGCAGAGGCAGCTGCCCCATATCCTGCGCCATGGCGTGATGGATGTGAACCTGCGGAAATTGCGTTTGCAGGCAGTCAACAAATTCAGGGTTCAGCTCAAAGGCGTGCAGGTCCTCGGGGGCAACGCCGGCCTCTAACAGAGCCTGTGTGATTTTCCCTGTGCCTGCCCCCAGCTCAATCACCGGGCCTGTGCGATCGTCAGGCAGTTCAGCCGCCATGCGGCAGGCCAGTGCCTGTGAGGACGGGGCCAGCGCAACAACCCGATGCGGGCGGCGCACCAGTTGCCCCAGAAACAGCGAAAGACCGGCGGAGTGAGACATGACAAAACCCTGAAAATGCATCTTTCAGCACCTTCAGGGTTCATTCTGATTTGCTCAAGCCGCCGGGGCAAAACTTAAGGAAAGTTTCATATTTCCGGCGCGATCACTGTTTGCGGAAATGATCCAGGCTGACAACCTCTGCATCCTGATGATCCTCTTCGGGCTCCGGATCTGCGGGGTCTGGATCATCATCCTCTTCATCTTGCGATTCAAAGCGCAGCCCGAATTCCACTGAAGGATCGACAAATGTCTTGATCGCATCATAGGGAATCACCAGCCGCTCTGGCGCATCGCCAAAGTTCAGCGTGACCGAAAACCCATCATCACGCACCTCAAGATCGTCATACCAGTGCTGCATGACCACGGTCATTTCGGAATCATAGCGGTCCAGCAGCCATTCAGCGATATCCACATCCGGATGGCGGGTGTCAAAGGTGATGAAAAAGTGATGCTCGCCCGGAAGGCCGTTATCGCGTACGGTTTCCAGAACATCCTGAATGAGCCCCCGCATTGCCCGGTGCATCAAACGACCATAGTCGATCATTTCCGACATATATTCACCCTTGTTTATCTGCTCTTAGCATATTGGTTTCCCTGAGAAACGAAAGGGATGAATTGCCACCGCTATGGCTGTGATCCCCGGCCTATGAGAATTTCGCTCCGGCCATCATCATCAACGCCGAGTTCTGCGGCAGCTGCCCTTGTTTTTCAAAGAACTGCAGTGTCGAGAACAGCACGTGAATCTCATACATCTTGCCGTCTTTGATGCGGCCAAAGTGGCAGCTGGTCTGGGGCGCGCTTTTGCCGGTGGCGTGGGACAGGATGTTCAGGGTCAGCCGCTGCGCAATGCGGTCGCCGGTCATGATGCTGTCGTGCAGCTCAAAGCCCTCAAGGTCGGCCAGTATCAGATATTGTTCGATTGCCTCGCGGTATTCATCCCGGCTAAGGGCAAAACCGTCGATCAGCCCATGCACCTGCAGGTCTTCGTGATAGAATTCTTCTATCGCATCATAGTCTTTGCCAAGCCAGATCCGGTTCAGGATTGCCTTTGTCAGCTCTGCAACTTGCTGCTCTTCTTGGGTCATTGACATGTGTCACCTTTACAAACGTTTTGTGTTGTTTGCGCCAGTGAGGGTTAAGATCGTTTGAAGGGGATTGGGGAAATGCTGTTGCACAAAATCTGAAATGCGATCTGAAACGCTAGATTGTCAGGAATTACTTCATATGCGGCTGGGGAAAGTGCAGGTTTCTGTTGCCAGGTACCTGCGAACCCCGCCTCACGCGGCTAGGCGAGAGGGCTTAAAGTTTCGATTTCTCGAACTGCTTACGCAGCCAGAGCAACCGGAGCACGATTGTCGTTTGCAATTGTACTTTGTGAACCGATAACGGTGGTATCTCACCGAAGCAAAGCTACGTCTTTACGCGTTTGTCGATCCTATTTCGGCCCCATGATCCCCCAAACGATGGGATATTGGTGGAGCCGCCGGGTACCGCCCCCGGGTCCAATCCGTTTATTTCACGCGCGTTTATGCCCATAGTCCCCGAAGAGACAGGGTTTATATAGGGGGCTTGGCGGCGGAATAAAAGCCCTATCCGATCCTGGGTACATTTTGGAGTGCATGACCATAGGGTGACATGTGGTGACTGCCCGGTCATGCCTGTTACCTGCGCGTCTGGCTGCCCAACCTAAGGGTTTGGTAAGGTTTTTCTCTCAGGATGAATGCATTGCTCTGTTTGGGGCTCTGTCTGGGGATGGATATGACCTGCTGGGATCGATTGAACAAACAAAGTGCAGATCTGCAAAATCGCAAGCGGCAGATGATTCTGCTTCAGGCGCTGCATTTGTTTGCGCGAAACGGTGTGTCTTCCACCCCGCTGACAGAGGTGGCCAAGTCGCTTGGGATCTCAAAGGCTGCGCTTTATCGTTATGTGCCCAGCAAGGATCAACTGGTCTGCGATTGTCATGCGGAAACAGTGGCCATTGCGCTGGAGGCTTTGTCTGATGCGATAGAAACCGCAGGCAGTGGTTTGCAGCGGCTGCAACTGGGGTTGCGGGGCTATCTGGACGAGTTGATCGCACTGGTCGGTGCGCCGGTGCTGGTGGTGCATGCCAGTGATGTAAACGCAGACAGTTTTCAGGTGATCCGCACCCAGCGTGATGCGCTTGAGGCGCGGTTGCGTATTTTGGTGGAACTGGGCATTTCGGATGGGTCAATTTCCACCATGCGCTCGGATCTGGCGGTGCGGTCTTTGCTTTCAGCGCTTGAGGCCGCCGCCAGATGGTGCCGTGAAGATCCGAATTTGAACCCCGGTGAAATCAGTCATGCGCTGGTTGATCTTGCCACCCGCGCCCTGCAGGCCGGGGCAGATCAGGGGGAACACCCCACATCGCAACTGGTTCTGAACACCCCCGCAGAAACCCAGCCCGCAGAAACCCAGCCCAAGGTCGCCTGACAGATCTCCTAATGAAAATCACGGCTGGGAAACAGCCGTTTCGCCTGATCGCGCGGATGCATGGCACGGGCGGGATAGCGGGCGGTTTTAGGGGTATCATCGGTGCGCGCGCCCTCAGTGGTCAGGGCCTCGGGCTGCGGATGCCCCAGTTCGGACAGCTTATGCGACAGATCCTGCACATTCTGCGCAATCAGATGCACCACAATCCCTTCGCGCTGCAAATAACCGGTGACGCGCAGCAGCCGTCCCCCCATCACTGCGCGCCGGAACGCGTCATAGATCTTGGGCCAGACCACCACATTGCTGACCCCGGTTTCATCCTCCAGCGTCAGGAAAATCACCCCCGAGGCCGTGCCGGGCCGCTGTCTGGTGATCACCAGACCGCAGACACTGTAGCGTCCCAGCGGGATCTCGGCCAAAGCGGCGTGGGTCACCAGACCGGGCAGGCGCGGGCGCAGCAGCTCCATCGGGTGGGCGCGCAGGGTCAGCCG
The DNA here is from genome assembly GCA_025210455.1 of Pelagimonas sp. Classification (GTDB taxonomy): domain Bacteria; phylum Pseudomonadota; class Alphaproteobacteria; order Rhodobacterales; family Rhodobacteraceae; genus JAOARQ01. The sequence goes on along the minus strand of JAOARQ010000021.1, from coordinate 5,000 downwards.
GGTCGAAACATAATCTTCCACCACCTCTTCCCCCAGATGCATATTGGGCAGTAGCACCTCGGGCTCCTGTATTGCTTCGCCATCAATCGGATCGTTGAACAGCGGCAGAGGCTGCGGACTTTGGATGGCTTTTACCTGCCACAGCGCATCGCGCCGGGTCAGCCCCATGTCGGAAAAGGCATCGGCTTCGGCCAGCCGTGTCAGCACCTCGGGGCGCAGCCCTGCGCGCAGCCACAGAGATTCTGGGTCCCGATAGCCATTGCCCCGCGCGGCCACGATCCAATCGGCGTCTTCTTCCTTGAAACCTTTGATCTGACGAAACCCCAGCCGCAGCGCCAGCACACCATCGGGCCTGCGTTCCAAAGTGTTCTGCCATTCTGAGTTGTTCACGCAGATCGGCCGCACCTCGACACTATGTTCGCGCGCATCCCGCACGATCTGCGCGGGCGCATAAAACCCCATCGGCTGGGAATTGAGCAGCGCACAGGCGAAGATGGCTGGGTGATGGCATTTCAGCCAGGCTGACACATAGGCCAGCATGGCAAAGGCCGCCGCGTGGCTTTCGGGAAATCCGTAATCGGCAAAGCCTTCGATCTGGCTGAAACAGCGCTCGGCCACCTCGGGGGCATAGCCATTGGCCAGCATCCCGGCGACAAATTTATCGCGGTGCTGCCCAATGGTGCCCATGCGCCGGAAGGTGGCCAGAGAGCGGCGCAGGTGATCAGCCTCTTCCGCAGAAAACCCGGCGCCCACCATGGCAATCTGCAACGCCTGTTCCTGAAACAGCGGCACCCCTAGCGTGTCGCTCGTGACCTTGGCCAGTTCGGGGCCAAAGGGTTCTGGGTCTTCCAGCCCATTGCGCCGCCGGATGTAGGGCTGCACCATATCCCCCTGAATGGGGCCGGGGCGGACAATGGCCACTTCGATCACCAGATCGTAAAATTTTCGCGGGCGCATCCGGGGCAGGAAATTCATCTGTGCGCGGCTTTCCACCTGAAACACACCGATCGCATCGGCACGGCACAGCATGTCGTAGGTGGGCGCATCATCCTGAGGGATCGACTCTATACTGTGGTTCAGCTTTTCGTGGCTCTGCATCAGGGCAAAGGCCTTTTGAATACAGCTCAGCATCCCCAGCCCCAGAATATCAACCTTGAGAATGCGTAGCGCGTCGATGTCATCTTTGTCCCAGCAGATGACCGTGCGGTTGTCCATGGCGGCATTTTCAATCGGCGCCAGTTCATCCAACCGCCCCTGTGTGATGACAAAACCACCCACGTGCTGCGACAGATGGCGGGGAAACCCGATGATTTCACGGATCAGACGGATGGTCTGCATCAAACGGCGATCTTCCGGATCCAGCCCCAGTTCGCGCATGCGGTCCAGATCGACGCCGCCATTACCCGAGCCCCAGATCTGGCTGGACAGGCCCGCCGTCACATCCTGTGACAGCCCCATGACTTTGCCCACCTCACGGATGGCACCACGGGTGCGAAAATGGGTGACCGTCGCACAAAGCCCGGCGCGGTGGCGGCCATATTTCTGATAGATCCACTGGATCACCTCTTCGCGGCGCTCATGTTCGAAATCAACATCAATATCAGGCGGTTCGCCGCGATGTTTCGAGACAAAGCGCTCAAAGACCATGCTGATCATATCGGGGCTGACATCGGTGATGCCCAGCAGATAACACAGGATCGAATTCGCCGCCGAGCCACGCCCCTGACACAGAATGCCCTTGGACTTGGCGAATTGCACAATATCATGGACCGTCAGGAAATAGGCGGGAAAGTCCAGCTCGCGGACCACTGCCAGTTCTTTTTCCATCAGCTGGATCGCGCGTTCAGAGGGGCCATTCGGATAGCGCCAGGCCAGGCCTTCACGGGCCAGCCGCTCCAGCCGCGCCTGCGGGGTTTCTTTGCCGTCATCTTCATGCGGATAGTCATGGGATAATTCGCTCAGATCAAAGCTGCAGCGATCCGCGATTTCCAATGTGCGCCGCAGCGCGGCCGGATGATTCTGAAACAGCCGCGCCATGTCGGCCCCGGCTTTCAACCGACGTTCCGCATTGGGCAGGGCGCGGGTGCCGATCTCGTCGATGGTGATGTGGTCGCGCAGGCAGGTCAGCACATCGGCCAATTGCCTGCGATGCGCCCGGTGCATCAGCACATCCCCCACCGCCACCATTGGCGTCGAGGCCCGAAGCGCCGCCTGCGCACAGGTATCCAGATAGGCTTGATCGCTGCCGTCATAGCGCGGGGCTGCACCAAAGAAGACATGATTGGGGAAATGCCGCGCCATGGGGTTGATATCGGCAATTGCCTGCGCCAGAGACCCCTGCGGCAAAGCAATCAGGATCATACCTTTGCAGGCGGGGATCAGATCCTTGGCATAAAGCAGGCAGGCCCCTTTTTCTGCACGCCGCTTGCCAAGGGTCAGCAGGCGGGTCAGCCGTTGATAGGCAGCACGATCGCGGGGCAGGGCGAGCCATTGGGTGGGGCTATCTTGCAGCACAAGACGGCAGCCCACAACCAGTTTGGGAAAAGACAGGATTTCGGGACGCTCAATCAGATCTCCCTGACTGGTTTCCTGCCGCGATGAGCTGTCCATCCGCTGCTGTGACCGGATCCTGAGCGCCTCTTCGGTATCGCGTTTCAATTCCTTCAGGGCAGACCAGGCCCGCACAACCCCGGCCAGCGAATTGTGATCGGTCAGGGCAATGGCCTGCAGCCCCAGTTCCGCCGCGCGCACCACCAGTTCCTCAGGATGAGAGGCCCCGGTCAGAAAGGTAAAATTCGAGGTCACGCAAAGCTCGGCATAGGGGGGATCAGGCGCGGTCATGCGAATTCCCCCTGCACAAACCAGCCGGGGTTCTGAGGCGTATAGAACAGCCACAGCCTGCGCCCCTGCCGGGTCTCCACCCGCCAGTAATCCCGCAGGCCCGACCGCCAGTTGTCATCCTCAAGCCACCATTCTGGTGCGATACGTTCCGGACCGGTGGCGCGCCCTGTGGTCAGCGACATGCGTCGCCAGCGAAACCGGGCCGGAGGCCGCGGCCCGCGGCCCGCAATCGGTTCGGGGGGAAACAGGCAGATCGGACGTGGCTGCGGGCAGGACCAGCTGCTGGAGGGTTCACAGTATGCGGCGGGTTCGCTGCGAAAACTGCGTTCCGGGATATGGCTGTCGGCGGGCACAAACCGCTGGATATTCTCAAGACCAATCCGTGTGCCCAGCCGGGAAATCAGATCCTCCAGCTTTTCGCGCCCCGCGCCACTGACATGGGTGATCTGCTGCACTGGCAGCGGTTCGACCTGCACCGCCTGCAAGCGCAGCTGATCAATGCCAAAGCCCGACTCGATCTCATGGATGCCACGTTCAAACAGTGGCAAAATCCGGTGTGGATCGCGCAGAGGGCGCGCCAGACGCAGTTCGACCTGCTGATGGTCATGATCCACCCGGCGCAGACTGAGGCACAGGATACGCGCGCCCATCTCATGGGTTTTCAGCTTGCTACATAGGGATTCCAGCAGCCGCTCGGTGCCGGCCATCACATCCGAGACCAGCCCGATGGGTTCGGGCAGGGTCATGCGCACGGCGTAATGCGGTGGGTCGGCCTGCACAGACAGCTCTTCGGGCTGCGCGCCCAGAGCCTGATCCAGACGCAGCAGCAGTCCGGGGCCAAAGCGACGGGTCAGCGGCGCGCGGGCCGCCCCGGCCAGATCACCAATGCTGCGCAACCCCAGACGCTGCAGGGTGGTCGACATCTGTTCGTCAATCCGCAGGGCGGCCACAGGCAGGGCGCGCAGAGCGGGCAGGGGATCGCCTGCGGGGGCGATGCCCTCGCCAAAATGCGCCAGCGCCCAGGCTGCGCCACGCGTATCCGCCAGACCGATCTGCACGGATAGCCCAGCCCGCATCAAGCGGTTGCGCATATCGGCCAGCATGGCGGGCTCCCCCCCGAACAGATGCGCAGCCCCGGTGATGTTCATCACCAGCCCATCCACCCCCTCAAGACCAACCCAGGGGCAATAGCGCGTGGCCCAGCGGCTCAGCACCTGCAAAAATCGCTGATCCTGCGCAGGATCCGCGGCACGGCTTTGCAGATCAGGGCAAAAGGCCCGCGCATCCGCATAAGACATGCCAACATGCAGCCCCCTGGCCAGAGCAGCCTGATTCAGGCAGTAAATCCGATTGGCGCTGTTCTGTTTCAACGTCAGCGCAAAGGGCCCATCTACCGGGCGCGCGCGCAGAACCCGGTCACTGGCCAGCCGGGGAAACCACAGTGAGACGACGCGACGCGTTTTGCCATTGAACATGCCAGGCACCCAATGTTCCCGATTTGTTCTTAATAAGCTCCCACCGCTGCAAAGTCGAGACCCCAGCGTCGGCCTGCGCATCAAAAACCGGCGCACAGTGCCAGCGGGTTTCCGTGGCATTGCTGCCCATGCCCTCTGGAATAAGAGCCAGACCGGTGCTGTGCCCTTCGCGCGCCGCAAGCTGCAGCCGACGTCCCTCTGTCAGCCCCACAGGTTTGCTAAGCCGCATCACCACCAGCGCCACGGCCCCGGATCGCAGCGCTTCTTCGGCGGCGGCCAGCGTTTCAGTCTGATCCGAGGTGGTGCCAAGCGTCAGCCGCGCCGGATCGGCAAATTCGGCAAAGCCACTGGGGTTGATCTGCTGCGGATCCCATTTTTCATGCAGCCACATCACATCGCCTGGCAGTCGCGTCATCAGCGCAAAGGGAAACAGGTAGGCCCCGGCGCCGCAGATCTCATGGGTGCGGGCGCGAACAAGGGGAAAGGCAGAGGCAAATGAGGGCATGCCTGAAATTTAGCACAGGGGCGCAGCCGTGAAAATACATCAGGATGCGCCACAGAGACCCTAGTTGTCCCTTCCATTGAAGATGGTGTCGTTATGAGCGCGGTCGCCTGTTGTCAGGGCTTCGACCCAGAAGCGGAAGGGGGGGCGTTCCGCGGCGGCGGGGGCCGAGTGACGGGGGG
>JAOARQ010000020.1 GCA_025210455.1 Pelagimonas sp. | reverse complement strand
CGTCTACCTGCACGCCTGGGAAACCGGATCGGAAGCCAAAGCAGGTGTCGGTAAGTGGAGTGACTTCTACAACCGAAAACGCCCCCATTCCGCCCTTGGCGGCAAGCCGCCAGCCGTGGTTTATTGGCTGAGAAAAGATGATACCCCACTTGATCAGCAGGAGCAGAGAGTAGCTTAACTTACGCTGAAAACTGTCCAAACATTGGGGAGTATCTCAATCACCCTGGCCTTTTTGGCCCCGGCCTTGTCGTTGCACCGGCAAACACGAACAAGGTTTCCCAGCCGTACGGTTACTTCTTTGTACGAATGGCTTCAAAATAGTGAAGATGTTTTGGTTGATCTCCCTCGGCGAAATCATGCGCTCTTGCCCCTGTTGCGCGATGGCTTGAAGTTCGCAGTTTACCAAAAAGTAATTGAGTTTTCTGACGGGCATCAGCTTGTTGTTGGACCGAAGAAGGGGCATTTCACGCCCGCATTTTTAGGCACGGTGTCCAGCGACATGAACGATGTTGTAGCCACCACAAGGTTCTTGGCAAAGTGGTTCGCTAAGTCTGGCTCTGAAGCATCTGTACTTTCAGGTTGGGGGGGTCGGCCTTGAGTTTCATCATTCGCGAAATCGTACTGTATAGCCATTCCGGGGAGATCCGGCAGATTCCCCTCAACCCAACCGGTTTGAAAATTATTACAGGCAAGTCGAAAACCGGAAAATCTGCAATTATCGACATCATTGATTATTGCCTAGGCCGGGGAAGTTATAATGTTGCCGAAGGTGTTATTCGAAAAAAGGTATCTTGGTTCGGCCTTCATTTGGAAAAGGGGGGAGACGAGGTATTCGTTGCGCGAGACAACCCTGGAACAGGTGATTCAACGGGTTCCAAAGTTTTCTTTCGGAGGGGTAAAGCCGAAAATTGGCCGACTATCGACGAATTGGAAAAGAATACCACTGAGAACAGTTTGAAAAAATTCATGACGCAATTCAGCGGAATTGTTGAAAATGAACACCGCCCTGTCACGGGTACGCGCGATCCTTTTGCAGCAAATATTTCGCACGCCCTATTCATGTGCTTTCAACCTCAGGGGGTCACCCCTCAAAAGTGACAATTTTCTAAGCCGGGTGAGGGTTTTCTATGCCAATTGGCGTAATCTTTCAGGTGTGTTGTGCAGGAACGTGAGGAGGAACTTTAATTCCGCCGAAAATGGCACTTACCAAGATACAGCTGCTGCCCTCAGTCTATTCGACTCCAGAATGCAGATTTTCGGTTATGGGCGGCATGGAGTTTGAGCAGCCAAGTTTCATAGCGTTCCATTGTTTCTGGCAAATTGGGATCAGCCTCTCTGGATAAGGATGTTAGCTTAGCGAGATAGGTAGCACCGTGCCCATAGGCTTTGGAGCGTCCCCGTTGAAGAATGTCTTCTAGTAGAGCGCGATAGAGAATCGTTGCAGCCGCTGCGTGGTGTGGCTCCAACAAATCGGCTAACTTTGGCAGGCTATGCCAGTCAGATCCATCCCAATGCGTGTGGTTCTGGATAACAACCTGAGCTGCAAGATCCGGGCGGGACCATTCGAGAAAGAACCAGACCGATGTTTTCGGGGCAGAGATGGACAGCGCGACCTGCAGGGCGCGTTCTTCGGCTTCGATATCCTCGAAACCTGGAAGTGCTTTCAGGTATTCCCGCAGAATTTCAGGGGAAAGTTTAGCCTCAAAACAATGCCAGCGTTGATTTTGAGCTGCAGTCTTGTCGTCCAGAGCACCAGGAATGCGAGCTTCGAGGCTGACCTGTGCTGGTGACAATGGGTCATCTTGATCTAACACTCGTGAACCGGGCTTGCGGATCCAGACCAGCGCTTCGGAAGCGCGACCCACGCTCAGAAGATGTTCGGCCATGGCGTGGATATCCTGCTGATGGGGCGCCTTTGCACTTTCCAGCTCAATCAGAAGATCGATGTCACCCCGTGCGGATGCAATCATTTGGCGGATCTCTGTCCACTGTGAAGTCATGGAGTAAAACCATTGATCAGTTGAGCGCTCGGCTCTTCCGTTCTGCGCTGATCAACCGCGGTTTTTAGCTCAGTGTCCCATTGGATCAGAGCGCCCTCAGGTAAATGGGGGATAACTGCGTTTGCGATGTCACACAAATAGCCATGTGTGGTTTCACCTAGCCGGACCACGATTTTATCTGGCAATAAACTGGCGTCTTCGGCGTTCAACTTGTCTGACAATGTGCCAACCTCAGAAATGGCCAAATAGTAGACATCCTGAACCCGCCCAGAGGAGTCGTCGACCCGTTCAAAGACCTGTTCATGGGTGGCAATGAAGCGGATCAACCGGTCGATAGCCAGATGTGGCGCTTCCGGCGCAAGCTCAGATCGAATGGTATCAACTAGGCTTTGCAAATCGTTGCGGAACGTCCGGGCTTTATCCCATTCGACAAAGCTTTTGGCGCGTTCCAGCCCTGAGAGCCGACGATCAATCAACTTTGCAATGCCAGCAGGACCCGATTTGCCCGCCAGCGCGGCCTTTACCTGCCGACGAAAAGTGGCGTTGCGTTCGGCCTCTTCCAGAACCAATTGGGCCAGCTTTTCAGGGGAAAGTTCAGAGAGCTTTTCGAGCGACAGAGCGGGTTTGCGAGCCATGGTCAGAGATCCGATTGTTTTCGTTTCCCTTTGTGGCTTTGTGTTGATCACAGTGCAAGAGATGAGCTTTTGGGTTACGCAGTTGAAACCTTATCCTCGGCAGCCTAGATCTGCGTTCAAATTTGATATTGGAGGATTGGCGTATGTCGGACACCCTTGAGAAAGAAACCTTTTCCTTTCAGACCGAGGTCGGTCAGCTTCTCGAAATTGTGGCTGGATCGCTTTACTCCAACCGCGAAGTGTTTCTGCGTGAACTGGTGTCCAACGCCTCTGACGCTTGTGACAAACTGCGCTATGCGGCGCTAACCGATGCCAGCCTTACACCGTCCGAGGATTTCGCGGTTACGCTGGAAATCGACGCCGCTGCTGGCACATTGTCGATCGCAGATAATGGCGTTGGCATGAACCATACCGACCTTCTGGACACACTAGGAACAATCGCCAAATCGGGCACTGGGGCGTTCATTGAGGCGCTCAAAGCGGAAGAGAAAGATCAGGTTGGTCTGATCGGTCAGTTCGGCGTCGGATTTTATTCGGCCTTCATGGTGGCTTCTAAGGTTGATGTGACCACCCGCAAGGCGGGGGAAGCCGAAGGATGGCTTTGGTCATCGGATGGCAAAGGTGCGTTCACGATCGAACCTGTACAGCGCGACACGAATGGCACCACCGTGACCCTGCACCTCAAAGAGGATGCCAAAGAGTTCGCCGAAGAGACCCGCATCCGCCACATCATCAAAACTTATTCGGAGCACATCAGCTTCCCGATCAAATTGGGTGGTGACACGCTGAACGCCGCCGAGGCACTCTGGACCCGTCCTGCCAAGGATATCTCTGACGAACAATATGCTGAGTTCTACCGTCACAGCTCGCACGCCTTTGATGAACCGTGGCATGTGATGCACAACAAGGTTGAGGGGTCTTTGAACCACACTAGCCTGCTGTTTGTACCAAGCATGCAGCCCTTCGATCTGTTTGATGCGGAACGTAAAAGCCACGTTAAACTCTATGTGAACCGCGTGTTCATCTCGGAAACCACAACAGATCTGATCCCGGCTTATCTGCGGTTCCTGCGTGGGGTGGTGGACAGTCAGGATCTATCCCTGAACGTCTCGCGCGAGATGCTACAGACCGATCCCAAGCTGGCAAAGATCAAGACACAGGTATCGAAAAAGGTTCTGAGCGAGCTCAAGAAAAAAGCCACCAAAGAGGCCGACGACTACGCCACCTTCTGGGGCAGTTTTGGTGCTGTTTTGAAAGAGGGGTTGGTCGAAGATCCGGCCCTGCGCGACCGCATTCTGGAAATCTGCCGCTTTGCGTCAACCGGGGAAGAGGCGCTAACCAGCCTGTCCGGCTATGTTGAGCGGATGAAAGAGGGGCAAGAGGCGATTTACTACATCGCAGGCGAAGACGCAGCCAAACTGGCGCAATCCCCGCATCTTGAGGGGTTCAAAGCAAAGGGTGTTGAGGTTCTTCTGTTGTCTGATCACGTGGATGAGTTCTGGTTGCAGCACATCACTGAATTTGAAGGCAAACCGCTTAAATCCATCACCCGGGGTGCTGCCGATCTGGATCAGGTTCAGACGGACGAAAAACCTGAGGAAGAGAAAACCGAAGAAGCGGACCTTTCGGCGCTGATCGCAGTAATCAAGGTAGAGCTTGGCGAAACCGTCAAAGACGTACGCCCTTCCAAACGTTTGACCGACAGCCCCGTTTGTCTGATTGCTGATGAAGGCGACATGGATGTGAACCTTGAACGTCTGCTCAAACGCCACGGTCAGCTACAAGACGGTTCACCGCGTGTTCTTGAGCTGAACCCCAGTCACGCGCTGATCACCAAACTGGCGGACCGGGCGCAGGCCGATGGGGCCAGCTCAGACAATCTGCTTAGTGACGCAGCGCACATCCTGTTTGATCAGGCGCGTATCGTTGAAGGCGAAACCCCAACCGATCCTGCAGCTTTTGCCCGCCGCATCGGCAGCATCATGGCCCGCGCCTTTGGGGCGTGAGAGCCTATCCAATCCAATGGTCAGAGGTGGTGAAAGCCCCTCTGGCTTTGCCGCTCCAACGCGCAGATAGCGGCCTTTGCAAAGTTTTGACTGATCTAAAAGCGGATCTTTAGGCGAAGTGCCAAAAGGCAACAGTTTGCGGAACTCAATGAATTTCCCTTTGAAGAATCCCAAACATGGCCTATCTGCCCACTACAGGACACAGGGTCCCAATCGTAACGCCAATTTAGGAGGGCTGCATATGACACATTCTATCGTTTCCCTCTCAGGGCGCATCACTGCCTAAATCAGAGACCTGATTCAGAGTGATCACACTGGCCGTTGGCCATTTCTAAAATTACGAATATGGGACCATATTTACATGGGCAATCCTGTTTTGGATGGCCGCTTGTCTGCGCTGCGGGCAAGCGTTGTCGTCACGAAATTCTATTCCACAAATGCATGGATCGAAGCCATGCTGAGGAACAAATTCAACACGTAAGCTCTTGGGCTGGTGTTTCACATATCGCAGCTTTTCCGGTCCTTCATCCGGGGAAAGCGGCGGCCGTAGCGCGTGATGAGGGTGTCACGGTCACGATCAGGAACGGGCACCGAGTTTATGAGATCAACCCAACCAAAGAAAAAGAACAAAGGTCATCATCATGGGAAGAGGCGTTCGACTAAAGGGCATCAAGGTCGTCACCAAGCCAGATGGCCGCATTTACAAATACAGACGTGTAAAAGGTAAGTTTGTCCGCCTTCCAAACCTCCCTGAAAACCACCCCGATTTTCTCCGCGCATGGATCGAAGCCGGGGAAATCGCTCCCCGAGACGATAGCCTAGCCTCATTGATCGGATTTTTCCTTGCGTCTGAGGATTTCAAAGCGCGCAAGAAATCCACACAAAAGGTCTGGCGCAGGCGTCTGACATACATCGAACATCACTACGGAAAAAGCCCAGCACATAAGCTTGAAACCCTGCATATCGAAAAGGCATTGCGGAAACTGTCGCCTGGTGCAGCGCGGTCCGAGCGAACAATTTGGCGCGCGCTTATGTCTTACGCAAAGGCTGAACATTGGCGGCCAGACAATCCTGCTAAAGATGCGGAGATCAGACCTTACAAATCAACCCCGCACCAGCCTTGGGCCTCGGAAGAGATCACCAAATTTCGCGAATACTGGCCACATGGCACTCCGCAGCGACAGGCCTTTGAGGTACTGTTCTGGACTGGGGCACGGTGTGTTGATGCCGTGCAGATCGGGTGGCAGGGTGTCGGAGCTGACGGAGTTCTCTGCTATCGTCAGGAAAAAACTGACGGAGAGGCGCTCGTTCCGATCACTTCCACGGTTCAAGCGGAGCTGGCGCAAGACCAGTCCGAATTTATCAAAGCCGCCGCCAAAGACATGCATTTCATCCTGACAGACTATGGTCGTGCAAGATCTGTCAAAGGGCTGTCGAATCTCATTTCATCAGCAGCGAAGAAGGCGGGAATCGAGGGAAAGACAGCGCATGGCTTACGCAAAGCCCGTGCGATCACGCTGGCCGAGTTGCTTTGGACACCGCATCAAATTGGGGCTTGGACAGGCCACGAAACGCTTCAAGAAGTCGCCGATTACACGCGTGCCGCGAACAAAAGGAAGTTGATTTCTGGAAACCTGAGAGGAAACCAGAAAACACGCCTTGCGGATTTTCAAGATAAAACAACAGGTTAGGCTTGATTGTGGCGCACCTTAGAGGATTCGAACCTCTGGCCTCTGCCTTCGGAGGGCAGCGCTCTATCCAGCTGAGCTAAAGGTGCCTGCCTCGCGTCATAGGGCAAAGACCGGAGAGCTGCAATAGCTCTTGCGGCTGCGATGGCAAAAAGTGAGCCGAAACAGGCGCTTTCCTGTAAACGGCGCAGAGCCGCCCAGCACCAAAACAATAAGGTTGGCCAATACACACCTGCCCCCGCGCCCCTCACGGGCACCTATACCAAACAGGCCAACCGAGGCAGGCGCAACATCGTTTGAATGGGTTTACAACTGGTTGAGGCTGACAGGGGGTTTCGCAAGGTAACCCTCTGAGAAGACGAAGTTTTAGGGTCAATGTCGTTCATCTTGTGTCACTGGCGTTCGCAAGGCACCAAAAGCGGTTTTAGCCACGCAGGAATTGGAGGGGCCAATTGCAAGCAATCAAAAACGCTGATTTGCAGCGTTTTTGATTGTCCGAAGGATCGCTCCGTCTTTGCCCCTAAGATACTTTACAGCCCTTTGAAAGAGAACCACTCTTTCAAAGGGCTATGCCTTGTCAGGCGCAAAAACTCAGCAACCAGTAACGCAAACTGGCTGCATCTTGACCTTAGGCAAACAGATCATGCGCCAGTTCCAGCGCCTCGATCAATTTGTCGACCTCTTCGGTGGTGTTGTACATCGCAAAGGAGGCGCGGCAGGTTGCTGAAACACCCAGATGTTCCATCAACGGGCCCGCACAGTGGTGACCAGCGCGTACAGCCACTCCCTTTTTGTCAAGGATGGTGGAAATATCATGCGCGTGTCCGGCCCCATCCATGGTAAAGCTGAAAATCGCACCCTTGTCCGGGGTCTGGCCCTGTACCTGTAACCAGTTGAGGCCATTGAGCTTTTGCACCGCATAGTCACGCAGTGACGCCTCATGCGCCGCAATCTTGTCCATGCCGATCTGCATCATATAGTCCAGCGCGACGCCCAGCCCGATCTGCTGCACGATGCCCGGCGTGCCGGCTTCGAACTTCATCGGCGGATCATTCCAGGTGATTTCGTCTTTCGAGACCTCGCGGATCATATCGCCACCGCCCATGAAGGGCTGCATTTCGGCCATGCGCTCTTTGCGGATCCAGATCGCACCGGACGCAGAAGGGCCATAAAGTTTGTGCCCGGTGATCGCAAAGAAATCGCAGCCCAGCTCTTCGACGTTCACAGGCATATGCACGGCGGATTGCGAGCCATCCACCAGCACCCGCACCCCCTGTTCGCGTGCAGCAGAGCAGATGGTTTTCACATCCACAACCGTGCCCAGAACATTCGACATCTGCGTGATGGCAATCAGCTTGGTTTTCGGGCCGATGGCATCAATCACCTTTTGCGGATCCAGCGCGCCGGTGGCATCCACATCCACCCATTTGATCACGATCCCGTGGCGTTCACGCAAAAAGTGCCAGGGCACGATATTGGCGTGGTGCTCCATGACCGACAGGATAATTTCATCCCCCGCCTGAAGATTTGGCACGCCCCAGCCATAAGACACCAGATTGATCCCCATGGTGGTGCCAGTGGTATAGACGATCTCTTCGGGGTCTTTGGCCCCCAGGAATGTCGCGATGACGTCGCGCACCGCTTCGTATTTATCTGTGGCCAGGTTCGACAGATAGTGCAGCCCGCGGTGCACATTGGCGTATTCCTCGGCATAGCCACGGGTCACCGCATCAATCACCACCTGCGGTTTTTGCGCGCTGGCGCCATTGTCCAGATAGACCAAGGGTTTGCCATTCACCTCGCGCGAGAGAATGGGAAAGTCCTGACGGATTGTCTTAACGTCCAGCATGGATGCGTCCTTTGGTTGCGGCAGCGCGCTTTAGCGGAATGGGTCAGCCGCCGGGCCCTGCATCTCTTGCAGGCCGGGCAACAGCCCAAAAAGCGACAGAACCGAAGACAGAAGGAAAGCCAGGGCAATCAGCCCTAGAAACACGGTGATAAAGGATTTGAACAGGCTGCCATAGCCATGGGCCTCGTCAAGGAAAGTCAGCAGGATCCAAAGGGCAAGGCCGCCTGAAAGCAACATCACCAACTCTACCAGCTGCGACGAAACAAAGCTCAGAACCAGCACCAGCAGCTGAACCGGAATCCGCAGCCCCTCCATCCAGATCAGCATCAGCGCCACATCGCGCAGCCTTCCCTGACCGCCCAGAATATTGCCTGAAAAGGTAAAGGTCGCGATCATTGCCGCCACAATCGTCGATTGCAGCATCAAAAAGACCGAAGGGCGCAGCATCACAATGGCCGGCGGTTCGGCTGCACCTGTAGGCGCGGGCACCAGCAGCATGGAAATGCCTGCCACCAACGCGTTGCAGATCACCACCAGCAGGAACGCGGTCCAGAGAATCTCGGTGCTGGGGTTCAACCGCAGCAGCTTTTGCGCCGCCAGACGCGGAGAGGTGACAGTTTCCACTGCCAGATCCATCAGCCACTGTTTCATTGAGCACGCCCCCAGTATGTCTCACGCAGGCCAGAGATCCAGAACCAGAGGAAAACCGCCAGCCAGATCAGCCCGACAAACTGCAATTGCACACCCGGGCCAACAAACCCCGCAACAAGACCATAAAGCAGCGCCAAGGGGCAGGACGCCAGCAAAGCCCAGAACAGCGCCAGCCGCGACTGATAGCTGCCCCCCTGCCCACGCAAAACACGCATGATCATATGCACCAGCCCGGCAAACACATACAGGATCAGCGGCAGCATAAAGACGGTGCCCAGCAGGGCCCCGCCCATTTCCATATTCAGATCTTTGCCCAACAGATGCGCCTCACGCGACAGGCGCGGCCATTGCGCGATGAACATCACCGCACAGGCCCCCATCACAAAGGCCAAAGCCCGGTCTTCGCGCGGGCCAAGGGCCAGCAGACGGCGGTACACCGCCCGAGGTCCTCGGTAGGTGGCCGGAATATCGCGTGTCAGTGCCATTGGGTCCAGATCATCTTAGCTTCTGCGACGCGCCAGCCAGCTTTCGACCCGCGCCACAATCTCCTCTTGCAGGGATTCGTCTTCGACTTCCTGAACCGCTTCGGCGATGAAGGCAATGGTCAGAAGGTCTTCTGCGATCCCACGCGGCAATCCGCGCGCACGAAGGTAGAACAGCGCGTCGTCGTCAATCGCCCCCGAGGTCGAGCCATGGGAACAGGCCACATCATCGGCATAGATTTCCAGTTCGGGCTTGGCCAGAAACTGGCTGTCATCATCCAGCAGCAAAGACTGCGAGATCTGATAGCCATCGGTCTTCTGTGCGCCCGGCTGTACAAGGATCTTGCCCTGAAACACACCGGTTGCCCCGTTGCGCAGCACCTTTTTGAACACCTGACGGCTTTCACAGTTCACCGCGTCATGGGTCACAAAGACAGTGTCGTCATGGTGGAAATCACCATCACCCATGCAGGCCCCTGCCACATGGGCAATAGCATCGTCGCCGGTCAGCTCGATCACGGTTTCATTGCGGGTCAGCGCGCCATTCACTGTCAGGGTGAACGACTTGAACACGCTTTCCGTACCCAAACGCGCAAAAGCATGGGTCGCCGCACGACGTTCGTGATCGCGGCCTTGCATCCGCACGTGATGGAAAACACCGGTATCGGCGATGTCCACTTCCATACATTTGTTGAACCGCGCCGCTGCCGGGCCGTTTTCCAGCAATGTCAGCTCGGCGCCGGCATCCACCTTGACCACATGATGCAGGATCGCATCTGAATCGGTCTTTTCATGTTTGTAGATCAGGCTGATCGGCTTTGAAGGTTTGCCGGTCACATGGATCAGCACACCATCGGTGGCAAAAGCCGTGTTCAGCGCCGCCAGAGGCCGTTCAACCGGGTCTTGCCCCTTGGCTTCGAGCTGGCCATAGATCTCCGTCGCCCAATGGATATCCGCCACATTGGCCAGACGATCAATGGTGACACCCTCCAGTGCCAGATCATCCGAGGCCTCAGCATCGAACACACCGTCAACAAAGACGATCTTCAGGCGGTCACGATCACCAAAGACCGGCGCCTCATCGCTGACAAACACCTCAGCCGCCGAGGCCTGAGCCGAAACCAACGTCTCAGGCTTGGTGTATTTCCAATATTCATCGCGCGCATGTGGCAGGCCCATGGCCCGCACCCGCGCCACGGCATCGGTCCGCGCAGGGGCCGACCAGCCCCCCTCGGGCGCGCTGAGCGCGGCCAGACGGGCCTGAGTGGCGTCCAGTTTTGCTTGGGTCAAAGGCATCAGAGCACCTCCGCCAGAATGTCAGCATAGCCGTTGTTTTCGACTTCCAGCGCCAGCTCGGGGCCACCGGTTTTTACAATGCGGCCCTGCGCCAGAATATGCACAACATCCGGTTTGATGTGGTCCAGCAGGCGCTGATAGTGGGTGATCACCAAAAAGCCCCGGCCTTCGTCGCGCAGCGCATTCACGCCATCAGCAACCAGTTTCATCGCATCCACATCCAGACCTGAATCGGTCTCGTCCAGAATGCACATCTTGGGCTCAAGCATCGCCATCTGCAGGATTTCGTTGCGCTTTTTCTCACCACCTGAGAAGCCAACATTCACCGGGCGCTTCAGCATATCCGCGTCGATCTTCAGATCTTTCGCCTTGGCGCGGATGGTTTTCAGGAAATCCGCCGCCGACATTTCCTCTTCACCGCGCGCCTTGCGCTGGGAATTCACCGCGGTGCGCAGGAAGGTCATATTGCCCACGCCGGGGATTTCCACCGGGTATTGAAACGCCAGAAACAGACCCGCAGCGGCGCGTTCTTCGGCTTCCAGCTCCAGCAGATCTTCGCCATCCAGCGTCGCTTCACCCTCTGTGACCTCATAGCCATCTTTGCCCGACAGCACATAAGACAGGGTCGATTTCCCCGAGCCATTCGGCCCCATGATCGCGTGAACCTTGCCCGCCTCAACCGTCAGATCCAGACCGTTGAGGATCTGCTTGTCCTCGTCTTCCAGTTTCACGTGCAGATTTTTGATTTCCAGCATGATCTTCCCCTTGGCGTCGTGCCTAATTCTATGTTTCGTCCCGCGCTTTGGGTCATTTCCAAAAACGCTGTTACTCTTTGTGTTTAGGGCTTCTGCATCACTTTCATGATCCAGAGCAGTTTTTGTGGCGGTATCGGCGTCGGACGCAGATCAAAGCGCGCCATCCGCCCGGTCATCTTGGGCGTGCCGATGATCTCTTCGACCTTGTGGTAAAACGCCCGGCCCGCGTAATCATCAAACAGCAGCGTCACCGGCTTTTGCGTCAAAAAGGCAGTCGCCAGCGCGCATCCTGTGCGAAAGCGCCCATCCACCAGCACCACATCGGGCTGCGTGAATTCCTGACGCTGCCAGATAAACAGCGGGTAGCGGGCGAACTTGGCCCAATCGCTGTCGTCCTGCGGATGCCCCCAGCTTTTGGTTGCGCCCACATCAGACCAGAACACATGCACATCTGATTTGGGCGGATGCGCCGCAAACCAGTCTTTCATCATCTGCGCCCAATCCGGATCGGATTCGACGGAAAAGACCGTCTTGCCGGGCATCTCACCCGCCAGAACCGTCGACCCGCCAGAGCCATATTCAAGGATCACCTCCGCATCCGCATAGGCGTCATGCAAAAGCGCCGCCTCTGCTTCGGGCATAGTCAGCTCAGGACGCGTGATCACATCAGACATGTGCCGCCCCCCGCGCTGTCGCCCCTGCGTAAGCCACCCAGCCCAACATCAGCCCAGCACAACCGCCGTGCCAGAGGCCGAGACCATCAGCATGTTGTTGATGACTTCATAATCCAAATCCACCCCCACAACCGCAGTGGCCCCAAGAGCACGGGCGCGTTCCTGTAGTTCGTTCAACGCGGTTTCGCGCGCCTCACCCAGCTTGGCCTCATAGGCCCCAGACCGCCCGCCGATGATATCGGTAATCTGCGCAAAGACATCACGAAAGACATTCGCCCCCATGATGGCCTCGCCTGTCACGATGCCCTTGTATTCCGCGATCTGATAGCCTTCGACCGAAGGTGTGGTTGTGACGATCATTGTCTGATCCTTCTTTCCCCAAGGGGTCATTCTGAAACTTTCTCAGTCTTCCAGACGCTTACCGTCAGGCACACCAACATCGCGCATTATCTCGATGATCGCAGCGCGCTTTTCTTTGCTTAGTGGCGATCGCGCTTGCTTTTTTCTGGTGCTGCCGTCTCGGTTCTTTTCTGGATGCGGCAATCCAAGCACTCGGGCTTTGCACTCAGATATCCAGCAAGGTTGTGCGGCAAAACCATATTTACGCCGCACCAACCGCTGAATATCCTCGTATCGAGGCATTACCCCACAGACCCTTCCAGCGAGATCGCCACCAATTGCTGCGCTTCCATCGCGAATTCCATCGGCAGCGCCTGCAGCACCTCTTTGGCAAAGCCGTTGACGATCAGCGCCACCGCCTCTTCTTCGTCCATGCCCCGCTGGCGGCAGTAGAACATCTGTTCATCATCCACCTTCGAGGTGGTGGCCTCATGTTCGACCCGCGACGAGTTATTTTTGACCTCGATGTAAGGCACCGTATGCGCACCGCATTTGTCGCCAATCAGCAGGCTGTCACATTGGGTGTAGTTGCGCGAATTCTTGGCCTTTGGGTGCATGGACACCAGCCCGCGATAGGTGTTCTGCGCCACACCGGCACTGATCCCCTTTGAAACAATCCGCGATTTGGTATCGCGCCCCAGATGCACCATCTTGGTGCCTGTATCCGCCTGCTGGTGGTTGTTGGTGATCGCGATCGAATAAAACTCACCCTGAGATTCCGCACCGCGCAGAATGCACGACGGGTATTTCCAGGTCACAGCTGATCCGGTTTCCACCTGTGTCCACATCACCTTGGCGCGATCCCCACGACAATCGGCGCGCTTGGTCACAAAGTTATAGATGCCGCCTTTGCCCTCTTCATCACCGGGGAACCAGTTCTGAACGGTGGAATATTTCACCTCGGCGTCTTCTTCGATGATGATCTCGACAATCGCCGCATGTAGCTGCGCCGTATCGCGCTGTGGCGCGGTGCAGCCTTCCAGATAGGACACATAGCTGCCCTTGTCGGCGATGATCAAAGTGCGCTCAAACTGGCCGGTGTTTTCCGCGTTGATGCGGAAGTACGTCGACAGTTCCATCGGGCAGCGCACACCCGGCGGGATGTAGACAAACGACCCATCCGAGAAAACCGCGCTGTTCAGAGTCGCATAATAATTGTCTGTCACCGGCACAACCGTGCCCAGATATTTCTTAACCAGCTCAGGATGTTCGCGGATCGCCTCAGAGATGGAACAGAAGATCACGCCGTGCTTTTTCAGCTCTTCCTGAAAGGTTGTGCCGACCGAAACGGAATCGAACACCGCATCCACAGCCACCTTGCGGCCCTCAGCCGGGGCCTCTTCGGCTCCTTCGACGCCCGCCAGGATCATCTGCTCTTTCAGAGGGATGCCCAGCTTTTCGTAGGTCGCCAGCAGCTTGGGATCGACCTCGTCCAGCGACTTGGGCTTTTCTTCCATGCTTTTGGGGCGCGCGTAGTAATACTGCTCCTGAAAGTCGATCTTCGGATAGTTCAGCATGCCCCATTCGGGTTCCGACATCTTTTCCCAGCGCGCAAAGGCCTGCAGACGCCATTCAGTCATCCACTCGGGTTCGTCATTCTTTTCGCTGATCAGACGCACGATATCGGGGTTTACGCCTTTGGGGGCGTATTCCATCTCGATCTCGGTCTCCCAACCATATTTGTAGGTATTGATTGACTTGACGGCATCCACCGTTTCCTGATCAACACCTTCCTTGACTGTGACCTCATCCATCGAAGACATAGAGTTCCCCTTTTTACGCAGCCCGCTGACGAAACCGCTGGTGTTTTTTTGTCCATGCGTCCGCAAAGCGAAGCACATCTTCTTCTGTTGTCTGTAGCCCTAGACTGACGCGGATCGCGCCTGCGGCTACATCATCCTCATATCCCATGGCGCGCAGAACCCGGCTGGCTTTGACCTTGCCGCTGGAACAGGCACTGCCTGCGCTGATCGCAAAGCCCGCCAGATCCATCTGCATCACCTGCGTCTCACCCTTCCAGCCCGGTGTCGCAAAACACGAGGTATTGGGGAGTCGCTTGGCTTGTTTCCCGACAAAAATAGTCTCTTTGGCGGCAGCTTCAATAGATATTTCTAGAATGTTTCTAATTTTCTCGACGCGCTCCCAATGGCCCGCATCCAGATCGCGCATCGCCGCCTCAGCCGCGGCCCCGAAGCCCGTGATTCCAATAGTGTTTTCCGTCCCAGAGCGCCGCCCCATCTCTTGGCCGCCACCTTTGATCTGCGCCGCCAGATCGGTGCCACGCGGCATGACAAGCGCGCCAATCCCCTTAGGACCACCCAGCTTATGCGCCGAAATCAGCACCATCCCGGCCCCGCACCAGTTAAAGGCAAATGGGATCTTGCCAAAGCCCTGCGTGGCATCCACCACCGCCAGCCCCTGCGGCAGATCCTGAATAACCCCGGTCTCGGAATTGGCCAGCTGCAAGACCGACCGTTCCGGCGCGTTCACCGTCACAGCCCCCGTATCAGACACCGCCAGATCTGGTGTGATCCAAGCCGCCAGCGCATCATGTTCGATATCCGCCCCCAGCAGATCCCGCCCGGCGCAGGCCAGCGCTGCAGCCTCGGTTGCGCCCGAGACAAAGATCACATCCGCCCCATCTGCCCCCAGCGCCCTCGCCACCTGACCACGCGCCTTTTCAACCAATGATTTCGCCGCGCGACCTTCGGCATGGACGCTGGACGGGTTGCCCACCACATCCATGGCCGCCACCATCGCCGCCCGCGCTTCATCGCGCAAAGGCGCGGTCGCGTTCCAGTCCAGATACACCCGTGATGTCACAGCGCACATCCTATCTTCATCTTGCCAAGTAAACTCTGGGGTGAATGAGCCGCCAGCTCAGAGGCGCAACGCCCCTAGCCTTTGTCGTCATCCACAACCGCAAAGATCGACGGCACCGCCGGACAAGGGGCCAACGAATTCTCAATCACATCTGACAGCCGCGTCTGGTGCAAAAACACATAGACCTGTGCCGACAGGCTTTGCCACAGGCGGTTTGACAGCGATTGCGCCCGACTGCCCGACGCCGCCCCCGAGGCCCCGGCCCCCTTGTGCATCGCATCCACGGTTTCATCCACCGCCGACAGCACCTCAACCACGCGAATGTCTGACGCGCTGCGCGACAGCTTGTAGCCGCCGCCCGGACCGCGCACCGACAAGACCAGCCCCGCCTTGCGCAGCTTCACAAACAACTGTTCCAGATAGGGCAGCGAAATGTCCTGACGTTTGGAGATATCGCCAAGCGTCACCAATTCACCATCCCCCTGCATCGCGATATCGACAAGCGCCACCATCGCATAGCGTCCCTTGGTACTGAGCTTCATAAAGTCCCCCTGCATTGACCTTGGCACGTCAATTGCATATCTCATCGGCAAGCAAAACTGCATTCATTGCAGATTAGAACCATTCTAAGCACGTATGCGGCAAAATCACAAGCCTCATGCGCGCCCAAGCAGGAGCCATACGCAAACATGCCCGAGGTCATTTTCCCTGGACCCGAAGGCCGCCTGGAAGGCCGCTATCACCCACAAAAAGATCGTGACGCCCCGATTGCCATCGTGCTGCATCCGCATCCGCAGTTTGGCGGCACCATGAACAACAAGGTGGTCTATAACCTGCACTACGCCTTTTATAACATGGGCTTTACCGTGCTGCGGTTTAACTTCCGGGGCGTGGGCCGGTCTCAGGGTGAATATGATCAGGGCGTGGGCGAATTGTCTGATGCCGCATCGGCGCTGGATTACCTGCAGTCGATGAACCAGAATTCAAAACACTGCTGGGTGGCAGGATTCTCGTTTGGGGCCTGGATCGGCATGCAACTGCTGATGCGCCGCCCCGAGATCACCGGCTTTGTGTCGGTGTCTCCGCCCGCGAATATGTATGACTTTTCCTTCCTCGCGCCCTGCCCCAGCTCGGGCCTGATCATCAACGGCACCGCTGACCGTGTGGCGCCCCCGGCGGATACCCGGACCTTGGTGAACAAGCTGCACGAACAAAAGGGCATCGAGATCACCCATACCGAACTGGACGGCTCTGGCCACTTCTTTGAAGAGCCACATATGGACACCATGATCGACAACGTAAGCACCTATGTGAAACGTCGTCTGACAGAAAACACCCGCTGAGGCTGCAATGTCCGTCGTTGACGAACTCGCCGACAAACTGGCGCAGGATGTGATCAAAGCCATGGATGCCTTGGGCGATGAAAATCTGCCAGATGAGGTTGCCAATGTGTTGGGGGCGTCTTCGCCCTCATCCGAGGAAATCTTTCGCGCCGCCGTGCGTATCCGTCTCGCAGAACGACGGGCGCGCACCTTCCTCAAGGATCACGTGGAAGCGGCGCTTGAGGCGCGAAAAGCGGGGCTCGAAGCCCCCTCGGCCCGCGCGCCGGGATCAGATAACAAAGACCTGTAATCAACCCGCCGCGAGGCGGGTTTTTTATTCGAAACCAATCAGATGAAAGGCATTATTCATGCAAGACAGACTCGGATCCCAAATGCGGTTTCTCACAGAGTCAGATAAGCTGAAAACCGTCACACGCTCAAACGTGCTGCTGGATCTGAGCCGCCATGAAAACAGTGCCGAACACAGCTGGCATGCAGCGCTCTTTGCGCTGGTGCTGGCTGATCATGCCCCCATGGGCTGTGATCTGGACCGCGCGATCCAGATGCTGTTGCTGCATGATCTGGTGGAAATCGACGCAGGCGATCATCCGGTCGACACAGAATTTGATGCCGCCGAAGTGGCCCGCAAAGAACAACAGGCGGCGGATCGGCTGTTTGGCCTTTTGCCTGCGGATCAGGGTTTGCCCCTGCGCGCCCTTTGGGAAGAATTCGAAGCAGGCCAGACCCCTTCCGCCATCTACGCCAAGCGCATCGACCACGTGCAGCCGATCCTGCAGGTGTTCCTTGCCCCCAAATGGCAGCCCGATCACCCCAGAATCGCCCGTCACACGCTGTACGAAGGCCGCGCCAAGCGGCTGGCCACTGACTGGCCAGAGATCTTCGAAGTCTGCGATGCGCTGTCAAACAATCAGCCCCTGCCTGATACGGACCTGGGCGCGCAGCTGCGCTTTCTGGCCGAGGCGGATCAGCTCAAGACCGTGCTGCGCGCCTCGCCCTTGACAGATAATTCGCGCTTTGAAAACTCAGCGGAACACAGCTGGCACGTGGCGCTTTGGGCGCTGATCTTGCAAGACTATGCCAGCACGCCATGCGATATAACAACGGTCATCAAGATGTTGCTTTTGCACGATCTTGTGGAAATTGATGCAGGCGACAACCCGGTCTTTGGCGATCATATCCCGGCGGAACAGGATGCACAGGAACAGGCCGCCGCTGACCGCATCTTTGGATTGCTGCCTGATCACCAAGCCAAAGAGCTACGCGCCCTTTGGGATACCTTTGAGGCCCACAACAGCCCCGCTGCCAACTTTGGCAAAGCGCTCGACCGGGCAGCGCCCCCGGTTCAGAACCTTGCCTCGGGCGGAGGGTCGTGGATCGCCTATAACGTCACCTGGGACAAGTTCGAAACCCGCGTGGCTGGCAAGATCGCCAAAGGTGCCCCTGCGGTCTGGGAATGGCTGGCGCCACGGGTCAAACAACGGCTGCGTGAGTTAAGCGAAGAGCGCGAAACTGCCACCTAAACAAACCCTTACAGCGCGCAGCTAAAGTAACACCTGACCCGCAAAAAATCCGGCTGCAGGCCAGCGTTCACTCACCTGATGTGACGGGCCAGATCTTGTTCAGATCTTCAAGGCCCGTTGCAATCAGCCGCTGCAGCACATCCAGATCAATCTTGGAAAACGCCCCCAGATAGAGACAGGATTTCCCCAAGCGATGCGGCCCCAGATCCTTTAGAATGGCGCTGTAATCCTGATATCCGGGCATGATATAGACCACCATCTGCGCCTTGCGCGGCGCAAAGCCGGTGGCCAAAAATACCCCTTCGCGCCCGCTGTCATAGCGGTAGTGATACCGCCCAAACCCGATGAT
Source organism: Pelagimonas sp. (assembly GCA_025210455.1). Taxonomy (GTDB): domain Bacteria; phylum Pseudomonadota; class Alphaproteobacteria; order Rhodobacterales; family Rhodobacteraceae; genus JAOARQ01. The sequence goes on along the minus strand of JAOARQ010000020.1, from coordinate 5,251 downwards.
GCTATCGCCCCACATGCGTGGCGCATAGCCCGAAACGTCCTGAAACAGCTCCAAAAGCACCCGTGCATCCTGCGCCCGTTTGGGCGGCGTCACTGTGCACAGATATTCCTCGATCGAAACAGAGGTCGGGCGGGTTTTGTTGGTCATCAGAAATGCAGCGCCCGATCCCAGGCGTCCAACACGCTTTCATGCATCATTTCCGACAAGGTCGGGTGCGGGAAGACTGTCTGCATCAGGTCCTCTTCGGTGGTTTCCAGCTGCCGCCCGATCACATAGCCCTGTATCAGCTCTGTCACCTCGGCGCCCACCATATGCGCCCCCAAAAGCGCGCCTGTCTTGGCGTCAAACACGGTTTTCACCATACCCTCAGGTTCGCCCAAAGCGATGGCTTTGCCGTTCCCGACAAAGGGAAAACGACCAACCTTTATGTCATGACCCTGCTCTTTCGCCTGCGCTTCGGTCAGGCCGACACTCGCCACTTGCGGGTGGCAATAGGTGCAACCCGCAATGCTGTTTGGATCCACAGGGTGGGGCTTGTGGCCGGCGATCTTTTCGGCCACCATCACCCCTTCATGGCTGGCCTTATGCGCCAGCCATGGCGCGCCTGCCAGATCGCCAATGGCATAAAGCCCGGGCACAGTGGTCTCGCAAAAGGCATCTGTGACAACATGGGTGCGCTCAATCTGCACCCCCAGCGCTTCCAGCCCCAAGTTTTCCACATTCCCAACAATTCCAACAGCGGATATGACAGTATCGACCTCAAGAGTTTCCGTTTTCCTACCTTTTTCCAGATGCGCGACGACTTTCCCCTTTTGCCGGTTCAGCTTGGTCACAGTGGTGCTTTCACGGATCACCATGCCCTGTTTTTCGAACTGTTTGCGGGCAAAGGCGCTGATCTCGGCATCCTCAACCGGCAACACCCGGTCCATGACCTCAACCACCGTCACCTCAGCGCCAAGCGTGTTGTAGAAACTCGCAAATTCGATGCCAATCGCACCAGAGCCGATCACCAAAAGGCGCTTGGGCATATGGGGCGGTTGCAACGCATGCCTGTATGTCCAGACCTGCTGCCCATCCGCCTCAAGCCCCGGCAGCTCGCGCGCCCGCGCCCCGGTGGCCAGCACGATGTTGGGCGCTTCCAAGCGCTTAACACCTTTGTCAGTGGTCACCTCAACCACTCCTGGCGCAGCCAGTTGCGCTGTGCCCATGATCACAGTGACCTTGTTTTTCTTCAGCAAATGCCCAACGCCACCAGCCAGCTGTTTGGCCACCCCGCGCGACCGCGCCACAACCGCATCCAGATCATAGCCCAAGCCATCAGCCTTGAGCCCAAACTCCTTAGCACGATGCATCAGATGAAACACTTCGGCAGAGCGCAGCAGCGCCTTGGTTGGAATACAGCCCCAGTTCAGACAGATGCCGCCCATATGTTCGCGCTCAACCACGGCCACACGCAGCCCTAGCTGCGCACCACGGATCGCCGCCACATACCCGCCGGGGCCAGCCCCGATCACAACCATGTCGAAGGTTTTCGCGCTCATGTGCCTCTCCCTAATCTTGTTAGGAAAAGGCTAGCGTATTGCTGCCGTCTGGGCAACTTGGGGGCACATCCGCCCCCAAAGGATCATTCCGCAGCGATCATCTGAAAGCTGCGCAGGGTTTCCCCATAGCCGCCCGCAGCGATATAATCGCGCTCAGCCTTGGTAAAGCGCCGCGCAAGGGCTTCGTTGCGGTAAGGAAAACGACCAAACTGGCGGATCACCTCACGATGCACACGGGCATGCAGCAGGTTCCCGCCCTCGCCATCACTCAGGCGCTCTTTCATCAGGCGCACACAGCGTTCCTGATCTGAAATGCTTTCCGAATGCATCAGCGGCAAATAGAAAAATTGGCGCTGGGGTTCTTCAATACGCAGATCCCAGTTGCGCGAAATTGCGCATTTGGCCACCGCCAAAGCCCGCCTGTCCGTGGCAAAGGCCTGATCTGACCCACGGAACATATTTCTGGGAAACTGATCCGCCAGAATCAGATAGGCCAGAGTATTCCGCGCGCCGCACATCCAGTCGGTCAGCTCGCCCGCCTTTACACGCCTCCAGCTGTCCATAAATCGGTCGCGGATTTCCTGATCCAGATCCGCATCTTGTTTGTACCACCCGGACGGACCAACCTTATCCAACCAGAACGACAGAACTTCCTCAGGCGTTGACATGCCTTTCCTCCCAATTGCTCTCACCCATGAGCATTACGTTCCGTTAGGGTACGCAGAATGCACACAAAAGTCCCAATCACAAAATCTGTCACAGTTTAACAAATCTGTCGCAATTCCCATGACTTCGTGAATTGAGATGGGGTGTCAACGCTAACACGTCAACACCCCGTCAATCTTAGGATCTTACCGGCAGTTTCCTGCGCAAAAGCGTCAGTTGCTATCCTCTTGCGCCTGCTCTTCTTCGGCCACTTCGATGGCGTATTCCTGCGCCACTTCCAGAGCAACCGGCGTCGATGAGGGCGAAATCGGCGCATAGATAATTGTGTCTTCCACTGTGGGCGATGGGCGCTGTGTCATACGGAACAGACCATATGCGCTGATCCCAAACAGCAGCAGGGCGATCAGACCGAAAAAGCCCTGCGCGCCAAAGACATCCATGGTCCAACCAATCACCAGCGGGCCCGCAATTGCCCCCAGACCGTTGACAAACAGCAGCCCGGCCGAGGCACTTGCCATGTCATCATGGCTCAGAAAGTCATTGGTATAGGCGATCAACAGCGCATAGAGCGGGTTCGAACAGCCGCCGATCAAAAAGGCCGCGCCCAGCAGAACGACAAACCAGTCGCCCGATACGATTCCCACCAGCGACGCCCCGCCACCAACAGCGGCAACCACGGTGATCAGCCAGCGGCGATCCATCCGATCCGACATCCAGCCCAGCGGATATTGCATCAGCATTGCGCCCACGTAAAAGCTGGAAATAAAGATCGAAATCTGCCCCAGTGTCAGCCCGACCTGTGTGGCATACACCGCCGACATACCGAACTGCGCCGAAAAGATCCCGCCCAGCAGGAACATCCCGACCATCCCCAATGGCGACACTTTATACAGTTCGCGCAGGGTCATGGGTTTGGTGGAATCAAAGGCTGGCGTCGGTGAAATCGACAATAGGATCGGCGCAAATGAGATCGAAACCAGAACTGACGGGATGACAAACAGCAGCCATCCGGTGGCATCCGGCACCACCAGCAGCGCCTGCCCAATGATGATCCCCGCCATCTGCACAATCATATAGGCCGACAGGGTCTGGCCACGGGTTTCATTGCTTGAGGTGTTGTTCAGCCAGCTTTCCGCCGTCACATACACACCGCAAAAGCAAAACCCGATGACAAAGCGAAACAGCGTCCAGGCTACAGGATGTTCCAGCGCCGGAAACAGGATCAGCGCCGCGGAAATGAACGACCCAAGCGCCGCAAAAACCCGCACGTGCCCCACGCGCTTGATCATGTTGGCCACCACCTGCGACGCAATCAGAAAGCCGGCAAAATAGCCAGACATCACAATCGCGATCACACCAGCAGAGAACCCGGCATCCCCGCCGCGCACCCCCAGCAACGAGCCCTGTAACCCATTGCCGATCATCAACAAAAGCATACCCAGCAAAAGCGCCCAGGCGTTTTTGATCACTTCCAACATGCGCGTGTTCCTTAGCGTGTCTCTACTGGTAGCCTTAACGGCAAAATCTCAACAATCTATGCTGAGAACGACATGCGCAAAACATGTGCGTCGCTTCGGAACAATAGGGTCAGGAAGCAGTGTTCCTGACCCTAAGGGATCAGCAGACTCGCATCTCCATAGGAGAAAAAACGGTATTCCTGAGCGACAGCATGACGATAGACCGCATCCATGCGCGCTTTGCCCATCAGGGCGGACACCAGCATCAGCAGCGTCGACTTCGGCAGGTGGAAATTGGTCATCAAGGCATCTGCCGCGTGAAACTCAAAACCGGGGTAGATGAAAATATCTGTCACCCCTTCAAAGGCCTCGATCTGGCCCGAGCGCGCGGCGGTTTCGATCAGGCGCAGCGCGGTGGTGCCCACCGGGATCACCCGACCGCCCGCTGCCTTGGTGGCGCGCAGCTCTTGGGCCACCTCGGGCGTGACCTGCCCCCATTCGCCGTGCATCTTATGGGTGGTCACATCTTCAACCTTGACCGGCAGAAACGTTCCCGCCCCCACATGCAGCGTGACATGGGAAAACGCCACGCCTTTGGCCTGTAGCGCCTCAAGCAGAGGGGGGTCAAAATGCAACGACGCCGTCGGGGCCGCCACCGCCCCCTGATTGCGGGCCCAGATGGTTTGATAGTCTTCTTTGTCCTGCTCATCCGCCGCGCGTTTGGCGGCGATATAGGGGGGCAGAGGCATGGCGCCAGCCGCATTCAGCGCCTGATCAAAATCCTCGCCGCTCAGGTTAAACCGCACAAGCCCCTGCCCGTCAGACTTTGTCTCAAGCACCGCACTCAGCGCCTCAGAAAAGACGATTTCTTCGCCTTCCTTGACTTTCTTCAGCGGTTTGATCAGCGCACTCCAAAGCCCATCTGCCTGCGGCTCTAACAAGGTGACATCAATGCGCGCCTCGGTTTCGCCCTGCGCGCTGACACGCCTGCGGGTGCCAAACAACCGGGCCGGGATGACCTTGGTGTCGTTCAGCACCAGCCGATCCCCCGGCCGCAGCCAGTTCACCAGATCAAACACCTGCGTATCCGTGATCTCATCGCCCTGCGCCACCAGCAGCCGCGCCGATGACCGCGGCTTGGCCGGACGGGTCGCAATCAGGGTTTCGGGCAGATCAAAATCGAAATCAGACAGCTTCATCACAGGCCTTGCTTTTCTGGTCAGGGGCGCAAAGTTCGCTACTGCGAAATCCTTGGCGGCGGTCTGCGGAAAATGTCACGAAACACCCCGGGAGTTAAAGCCGAAAGCGGGTTCACACTGACCTGCGGGTTCTTCATCGTGCCCTGGAAATCAAAGTTAAAGCCAATCAGCCCCTCGCCGGGGCGCGAAATCAGCTGGCCAATGCCGTTCAGGAAGAACACCGGCGACAACACGCCCTGCATGCTCATCTTGCCCGAAACAAGATCCACCACCCCATCCAGCGTGATTCCCATAGACGGGCCAACCGCGCGGGATTCAGTGACAACCACACGGCTCGGCGACAGGCGGAACTTGGCGTCGACATTCGGAAAGTAGATCCCCGGACCAT
>JAOARQ010000002.1 GCA_025210455.1 Pelagimonas sp. | reverse complement strand
GTTCTACTTCCGCACCAGCGACGTGACCGGCAGCGTTGAGCGGCCTGAGGGCACCGAATTGGTGATGGCTGGCGACAACCTGAAGTTCAACGTTGAACTGATCGCCCCGATCGCCATGGAAGACGGCCTGCGCTTCGCGATCCGCGAAGGTGGCCGCACCGTTGGTTCGGGTGTTGTGTCGAAAATCATCGAGTAATCGAAGATTGCTATAGGGCCGTCCTTATACAGGACACCCAAACGAAAAGGGCGCCAACAGGCGCCCTTTTTGTGTTCCTGAGGGAAAGACCTGTTACCCTCTGAGTAAATCGGTGCACAGGTCATTTTCCTTACAAAAGCCCCTTGCCCCCCCTGCCGACATGTCGTATTCACACGCCACCGCAGGGGTATAGCTCAGCTGGTAGAGCGACGGTCTCCAAAACCGTAGGTCTCGGGTTCGAACCCTGATGCCCCTGCCATTTTCCTAACATCACAAAACAAACCAGCCGGTGCCCTATATCGGTCATATTGATGGGCTCTGATTGAACTCTATTCGAGTTGATTCAATTAGAGGTCGCCATGCCGCAAATGATTGTCAAAGCGCTGATGGGGCTGCGCTGGTGGGTGCTGCTGTGTCTGGCCGGCTCGGTTTTTCTGGGTGGGGTCTTGATGAAATCCCATGTTGAAAAGCTCAGCACCCTTTGGGAAACCCCGGTTCCCGAGGCTGTTGTGCTGGGGAAATTTGATCGCGGGCGGGATATTCACACCGCAAATGAGGTAAATGTGATCGCCTGGATCGGTAGCAAACGTCCGCAAAGGCTGATTGATCAGCAGGATGCGCAGCGACATATCCATTTTCTGTATGGCAGCCCGATGGAAAAGCGCTTTGGAACAGTGCGTGCGGCTGTTGTGCTGCGCGCGGATGAACGGGAACCTTTTGCTGAACTCTACCCAACCTGGAGCCCGTCGCGCGCCATGCCCGGCGGCGCAATTGAAATCAATGGCACCGCCACGCGATCTCATCGGTTGAAAGACGATGTTTTCGCCCTGATGCGCGAGCAGGGGCTGGAACCCGCGCCCGAGTTCATCTTTGTGCGCCCCTTTTTTTTGGGGCGCCACTATGGGCTGAGCGCGCCCGAGGGCTATATTTTTGCGGCGGATCTGACAGCGCCCTTTGCAGCGATGCTGCTGATTCTGTCGGTGGTGAAACTGGTGATGGAACTCACTGGGTTTGCTGGGCGTGAAACGCGCGCCGAAAAACCTCACCTGCCAAGCGCGGGTGCGCTGGTGCAGGGATTTGGTCGTCAGATCTTTAGCGCGCTGTTTGGTCTGGTGCTGATCGCGATTTTCTACGTCGGCGCTATGGGGCTGGCCTCTGATTTCGAAGGCGGCGGGGATACGGTGATCACGCTGTTCTTTCTGCTGATTGTTGGGGTGGGGTTTTGGTGGGAAGCCGGACATAAAAAATCGCTGATGGCTTTGCTGCGGGGCGGCGCGGCGATCACCCCTGCGCGGCAGATGCGCGACTGGCCCTCGGATGAGCGCCCGGTGTCCTCGCCCAGGGCAGAGCCGTCTGGCGGGGTGTCCATGCGGGATCTGTCGCAACTGTCGGGATCACCGCTGGTGAAATCCTATGACAGGCCGCGATTGTTTACATCGCAGGGGCGCAAGCCGCGGAATTAGAGTGGGCCGAATTGTCTTGCGGCGGGCACGATTGTCTGACCCCAAAGATGGAAAATCCATGCCTGCTGCGCTTCGCTGCCGCAGCGGGCTTGAAAAACCCGCGCGCTTTTCGTATCTGACCCCCTGACCCTCTGAGGAAAGACATTGATGGCTACCACAAATCCCCTTCAGTTCATCCAGCAGGTGCGCGCCGAGGTTTCCAAGATCGTCTGGCCGACCCGCCGCGAAGTGATGCTGACCACTGTGATGGTCTTTATCATGGCCGCGCTGACTGCCGTGTTCTTTGCGCTTGTCGATCTGCTAATCCGTGGTGGCATTCAGATGCTGCTGGGTGCGGTCAGCTGATTCTGCTTTGACATGCGGGGCTTGAAACCCCTGCGTGACACAGGTAGAACCCAACGTGATGTTGAGCGGGCGTGTGACGGTTTGAGTCGCACGCCGGTTTTTTATTTAGGGCGCAAAATGCGCCGGATAGATAGCAAAAGGTGGCCTCATGGCGAAGCGGTGGTATTCTGTGAGCGTTCTCTCGAACTTCGAGAAGAAAATCGCCGAGCAGATCCGTCAATCGGCGGAAGAGCAGGGTCTGACAGAACAGATCGACGAAGTGCTGGTGCCCACCGAAGAGGTGATCGAAGTGCGCCGTGGCAAAAAGGTGACCACTGAGCGTCGCTTTATGCCGGGTTATGTGCTGGTGCATATGGAAATGTCCGACCAGAGCTATCACCTTGTGAACTCGATCAACCGCGTGACGGGGTTCCTTGGTCCGCAGGGGCGCCCGATGCCTATGCGTGATGCCGAGGTCGAGGCGATCCTTGGGCGCGTGCAGGAGAACGAAGAAGCGCCGCGCACCCTGATCACCTTTGAAGTGGGTGAAAAGGTCAAGGTTAACGACGGGGCCTTTGAAGGGTTTGACGGTCTGGTCGAAGAAGTTGATGATGAGAATCAGCGCCTGAGCGTTTCGGTGTCGATCTTTGGCCGCGAAACCCCGGTGAACCTGAGTTTTACGCAGGTGTCCAAAGACATCGCGTAACGGGTTGCAGAAGTGACCCCGGGGCCAGAATGGCCCCACCTTTGGGGGCACAGCTGATGGAAAGGCGCGGGTCTGTCCCGCGCTTTTGTTTTATGGCGCGTTGCGCTGTCTGACCCTTGTCAAACGGGGGCGGGCGGTGTAACTGACCATCTCGTCGCGCGAGCGGCGAATCCGCAGTGGGAGGCAAGGGCGTCGCGACGTCTGACCCTGACCACGCAACATAACCTGCCTTCGCCACGCGTGTGCGAAGGTGTTGTAAAGGAGAAAGCCCGTGGCAAAGAAGCTTGCTGGCACCATGAAGCTGCAGATCCCTGCAGGTAAAGCCAACCCCTCACCGCCTGTTGGCCCTGCGCTGGGTCAGCGCGGTATCAACATCATGGAATTCTGTAAGGCGTTCAACGCCAAGACACAGGAAATGGAGCCCGGCGCGCCGTGCCCGACCGTGATCACCTACTATCAGGACAAGTCCTTCACCATGGACATCAAGACGCCGCCTGCGTCTTACTACCTGAAAAAAGCAGCTGGTCTGAAGCCGGTTGGCAAGCGTAACCGTCCTCGTGGTGCCGAAAACCCCGGCCGTGAGACCGTTGCAACCGTGACCGCCGCGCAGGTGCGCGAAATCGCGGAAGCCAAGATGAAAGACCTGTCGGCGAATGACGTCGAAGCAGCAATGCAGATCATCCTGGGCTCGGCCCGGTCGATGGGCATCGAGGTGAAAGGCTAAGATCATGGCAAAACTCGGAAAACGTACCCGCGCAGCGCGCGAAGCATTCGCTGGCAAAGCCGACGTCACCGTTGAAGAAGCTGTGGCGCTGATCAAATCCAACGCCAATGCAAAATTCGACGAAACCATCGAGATCGCAATGTCTCTGGGCGTTGACACCCGTCACGCTGACCAGAACGTGCGCGGCACCGTAAGCCTGCCAAACGGCACAGGTAAATCGGTTCGCGTTGCTGTTTTCGCCCGTGGCCCGAAAGCTGACGAAGCGAAAGAAGCAGGCGCAGACATCATCGGCGCAGAAGATCTGATGGAAACCGTTCAGGGCGGCACCATTGAATTTGATCGCTGCATCGCGACCCCGGACATGATGCCCATCGTTGGCCGTCTGGGTAAAGTTCTGGGCCCGCGCAACCTGATGCCAAACCCGAAGGTTGGCACCGTGACCATGGATGTCGCTCAGGCTGTGAAAGACGCCAAAGGCGGTCAGGTTCAGTTCCGCGCTGAAAAAGGTGGTGTGGTTCACGCTGGTGTTGGCAAAGCGTCTTTTGACGAAGCCAAGCTGGTAGAAAACATCCGCGCCTTTATCGCAGCTGTGTCGGCGGCCAAGCCGTCGGGCGCGAAAGGCACCTATATGAAAAAGATCGCTCTGTCCTCTACAATGGGTCCGGGCATCACTTTGGATGTGGCTGCCGCAGCGGCACAATAAACAAACACAAAGCTAAAAATATTAATGGGCCACCCAACTTTGGGTGGCCCTGTTTTTTGTTTGATGTATTCACCGGCTCTAGGTGGGGCTCGGTTTGTGTGTTAAAATTGTGCGATTGTCCCGATTAGAGTTTTGAGGCTACAAATGAAAAAATCTATTTTTGGCGGGGCCCTGGCTTCGCTCGCGCTGACACTCAGCATGGCCGGCCAAGAGGCTGCTGCGCAAACGGTTGAAACGGTACAAGCTCCGCAACAGAAGACAACATTCCGTGCCTTCCCCGGGACATTTGGTGCACCTTCGGCTGTTGCCGCACCTGGGAAGACTGGTTTTGTTTCCGCAACTCTGTCGACACCTCGTGATGGTATCAAAGGTAAAGCGGCAGATGGCGATTTCGCTCTGGGCTACACCATTGGTAACCCAGTGGACAACGTGAGCCTGACCTTCGGTGTTGCCATTACTGGTACCAATCCGGTTGGTGATGCAGGGTCCTTCTTCCTGAGCGCATCGCGTCTGGTTCGCGCTGGCGGTAAGTCCGCGACTTTCGTTGGTGTCTCTGCGGGCAATCTCGGCACATGGGGTCCGACCAAAGGCTCAAAGGAAACTTACTCGTTCCAGGTTTCGCACCTGACAGCGATTGATTCAAAGCGCGGCGAGTTTCCTGTGCAAATCACCCTTGGATATGGTACAAATACCAAGCGGAAAGATGATGGTTCCGGCAAAACCGAAGAAGGCGTCGTTCTTGGTGTCGGTGTTGGTCTGGCAGAACGTCTGTCGGTCAGCATGTCAGCAACCCAGACACAGCTGAACGTCGGCATGTCGACATCCATTCCTGGTCTGGACCGTGTCGGTATCACCGCAGGTGTTTATGACGTAACAGAAAACACCAAGCGTCGTCAGTTTGCCCTGTCGGCTGGTTATAGCTTCTAAGTTTTAGGAGAATTTTGAATGTTTAAGGTTGTGAAAACGACTTCTCTGGCAGCGGCAGTTGTTCTTTCTTCTGCAGTTGCGACTTTTGCGGGTGGCCCGACCAATGCGGCGGCCCCGGTTTCTGACACCACATCTGTGGCCACTGCAAATGCCTTTGCGGCGGTGATTCAGACACTTGTGAATACTGGCGGTGGCTCAGTTGTCGGTGGTGGCACCACTGGCGGTGGTGATGGCGGCGGTGTCGTCGTTGTCGGCACACCTTCAGCTGGTGGTGGCGTGACGCTGAGAACTGCCGGTGGTACTGTGATCGGCACTTTCAGCTCGAACGCTGTTGCGGGCTTTATGTCGGTTTATGGCCAGTAAATAGCTGATCGGGCGGGGTTTCCGTCTGTGATCCGAATAATGAACAGCCCCGCCAGATGGTGGGGCTTTTTCATGTTCTTATGTCTGGGTCTATTTCAGCGGTAACACCACGGCCTCGATGCGGCGGTTGGCCGTGCGGCCCTCTTGCGACAGATTGGATGCAACGGGTGCAAGGTATCCGGCGCCATGCGCGGCGATCTGATTCGCATTCACGCCCAGATCCAGCAGCTTTTGACGAGCGGATTCGGCACGGCGCAGCGAAACCGCCTGATTCGCATCCAGCGATCCTGTCGCGTCCGTATGCCCCACCAGCAAAATACGCAGACCTGGTCTTGGTTCCAGATAGGCTGCGATTTCGTTCAGTGACTGGAACGTACCTGCCCCCAGATCAGACGACCCGCTTTGAAACACAAGATCCGCCAGAATCGCATGGCCGCTGAGTTCAAGCTGCTCTGTCAGCGATCCGGCCTTGGCGGGCTGTGGGGCAGGGGCGGCTGCCACCTGTGGTTCCGAAACCACGACATTGCCTGCGCGGATGATCTGAAGATAGCTGAAACTATTGTCCCGGCTGGCCAGCAGCGTCACCGCCCCGCCATCGGAAGAAATCGCAGAGACAAACTGATAATCAATCAGATTGACGAACATCTCGGGCGCGGGCAGCACCAACGTTTCAAAGCGAAAATCGAACCCACCGCAGGCAGAAGTGGCGCAGTCCAGCTGGATTTCAAACCCATCCGCCCGCAGCCTGTCGCGCAGGGGTCTTGTTAGTTCCAGCGGGCTTTGGTCGGTGCCCTGAATGCGCCAGGCATCCAGTTGAACCCGCCCTTCGATCCGTTGCGTTGGAATGCCACCTTCTGTTTTCCATGGGCCAATTGGCACCGCATAGGCGCCCGTTTCATTGACTGTTGAATAGCTCGAACTTGCCCCGGCAGGCAGCACCAGATCCTGCGCTGCCGCCCCCGCAGCCCAGCCACAGAGGCCCCCCAGCAGGCACAGCTTAGCGGTTACGCGCGTGATATTCGTCATTCGGCCGCATATCAGTGGCGGAAGCCACCCGGTTGGTCATGTTGAAAAAGCCGATGACATTGGTGATGTCCCAGATGTCACGATCACTAAAGCCCACGTCGCGTAGCGCTTCGCGGTCATATTCGGCAATCTCGGCCGAAGATTTGGTGACCTTTTCCGCAAAGTTCAGCATGGCACGCTGGCGGGCCGAAAGATCAGCGACACGCCAGTTCATCACCATCATTTCCCCCAGCATCGGGTCGCCTGACAGTTCGCGCACCGCCTGACCATGGGCCGTCAGACAATAGAAGCATTTGTTGATCGAAGATACGACCACTGCGATCAACTCGCGCTCCAGCTTGGTGACGCCACTTTCCGCCAGCATCAGCTCGTTATAAAGCGCGGTAAATGCGTTCAGCTTGTTGATATCAAACGCATAGGCCTGCAGCACATTGGGAACCATCCCCAGCTTTTCCTGACAGACGTCAAAATAGCGCTGCGTATCCTCTGGCAGCGGATCTGCCATCGGCAGGTTCAAGGCGGTGGGAAGGGGGCGATCTGTCACGCGGTCTCGCTTTTTTGATCATGCTGAATGCGGTAATGGTACCGCCCGACCACCTGCATCTGCAAGGTGGTGTACAGGCGGGTTGCGGCAAGGTTCTGCTCGGTCGCGGCCAGGGTGATCCAGCGCGCGCCCTGCGATCTGGCCCAAAGGGCCGCACAGCGCATCATCCAGGCGCCCAGACCTTTGCCGCGATGTTCTTCTTTGATTTCAAGCGCATGAACCATGGCGATCCCATCGTGGACTGCACAGAAACCTGCGCCACCCGGGGCATCGCTGACCCTGCCAAACAGGCCAGTCTTTGGGCCCTGCGCACGCTCCATCACATTTTGGCGCGCACGGTTCACACCTCCGGCCTGCCAGATCTCGCGCATGATGGCCAAAGGTTCCCAGATGGCAAAGGCTGTGACGCGGGGCAGATCATGGTCACACAGCAGATCAATATCCGCCAGCCAGAGATTGGTCGCATCCACCCTGTCATAGCCGCGATCCGCCAGCGTGTGATCCAATGTGGTTTCACCATGACGGATCATGAACAGCGGATCCTGTCCCATCAGCTTCATCGCGCTTTCTGCAGCGCTGACATCTTCCTCCTGCCATGGCCCCCTGACGGTCGCCGCAGACACCCGCTTGCCGCCCCCACGCCCTTCGCGCAGCATCCATGGACCGGCCTCGACATAGGCGGCAGCAGGCCATGTGGCGTCCAAGGTGGCAATCAGGCGGTCAAAGGTCGGTTGTGCCAAGAGAAGCTCCCTGCAAGTGGTCGGCGCGACAGTGCCGCGTGTTGGCGCAGCACGCAAGCCCGGCTAGGGTCAGGATGCATTAATTCTGCGCCACCAGTTGCTCAGTTTTTTCCTGATCCTAGTCAAACAGCTGGGTCAATTCTGCCATGGCGTGATCAATCTGCCCGCCATCCGTGCCGCGAATAACGATGTTTGCCCCATAAACCCCGTTGCGCTGAAACGGATAGGATCCAAAGGACAGCTCGGGGTATTTCGCAGCCAGATTGGCCAGCGGCTCAGCAATTTCACCTTCTCCGCGATCAATGCGCAGGCTTTGCGACAAGACCGGATCGCCGCCCGTCAGGCTGGGCAGCAAGCTGGCGACCATGGCCTGAAACACCGCCGGAACACCGGCCATGACATGCACGTTCTCCATGCTAAAGCCCGGCGCGATCGACACCGGATTATCAATCAGGCTGGCCCCATCCGGGATGCGCGCCATACGCTGGCGGGCGGCGTTGAACTCAACCCCCTGACGATCATAATGCGCCTGCAACAGCGCGCGGGCATCGTCGCGCACATCAATATGCGCGCCAAAGGCCTGTGCCACACAATCAGCAGTGATGTCATCATGGGTCGGGCCAATCCCCCCCGATGTGACCACAACATCATAAGCCGCACGCAGGGCATTCAACGCCGCGACAATATCCTCTGCCTCGTCTGACACCACGCGCACTTCTTTCAGATCAATGCCCTGTTTGGTGAACTCATTGGCAAGATAATGCATATTGGCATCGCGGGTCCGCCCGGACAGGATCTCATCTCCGATCACAAGCATTGCAGCACGGGGGTTGGGCATGGTGGCCTCCTTGGCGTGAGAGTTCAAGGCAGGTATAGAGCGCGCATGATGCGCTTTCAAACTGATCTGATCCCCGCCACTCTGATCCGCCGCTACAAACGCTTTCTGGCGGACTGCCGGCTGGACGACGGCCGCGAAATCACCGCCCATATCGCCAACCCCGGCTCAATGATGGGGCTGAAAGATGAAGGTCAACGTATCTGGCTGGAACCCAACGACGATCCAAAGAAAAAGCTCAAATTCGGCTGGCGTCTGGTGGAACATCCCGGCGGGCATTTCACCGGGGTCGATACCTCTGTACCCAACCGGATGCTCAAAGCCGCGCTGATGGCCGGTCAGGTGTCCGGCCTTGATGGATATGATCTGATCCGTCCCGAAGTCAAATACGGTGAAAACAGCCGCATTGATTTCCTGCTCACCGGCGCAAACCGCCGTGATTGTTACGTTGAAGTCAAATCCGTCACGCTGTCACGCCAGCCCGGTCTGGCAGAGTTCCCCGACAGCGTCACTGCGCGGGGCACAAAACATCTGGGCGAACTGGCCGCCATGGCGCAGTCAGACCACCGCGCGGTGATGTTCTATCTGGTCCAACGCACAGATTGCACCTCCGTGACCCTCGCCGCTGACATTGATCCCACCTATGTCGCCGCGTTCAAATCCGCCCAGGCCACAGGCGTCGAAGTCCTGAGTTTCGCCTGCAAACTCTCCCCTCAGGGCGTCAGCCTCGGCGCGGCTTTGCCTTTCACCCTATAGACCTTTCGCCATGGAAAAAGGCCGGGAATGCCCCGGCCCTCTGTCTTCTTTGGTCTCAAAATACCTCGGGGGAATTCCCCGAAGGGGAAGGGGGCGGCGCCCCAACCCCTCAAGAGCACTTAAACCTTCAGGTTCGGGATGATCTGCTTTTTTCGGCTCATGATGCCCGGCAGAACCACGCTGTCGCCCTCGACAGTCGCGCCAAAGCTCTTCTCAGCCACGCCTTTCACCAGATCGTTTGGCACCAGCAATGTGGCCTCTTCCTTCAGAATGTCGACTACAAATAGCAGCACTTCGTCTACACCATCTTCGGCTTTGACGGTGGTATAGGTCTCCATCAGGCTGGCCTTGCGCGATAGCGGGATCTCTGGCGCGGTGGTTTCCAGAACCGACACGCGGAACTTGGTGCCATCCACTTCATATTCTTTCGAATCCATGCGGATCAGCTCTGCGTCTGAGAACGCCGAGACATCAGATTTCGCCGCGAACATTTTTGCCGCATAGTCAGCCACATCCACACCCAGATCCGCGGCCAGTGCCGCCACGACTTCGCGGTCACGGTCGGTGGTCGTGGGGGAACGGAATTCCAGCGTGTCAGACAGGATGCAGGTCAGCGCCGCGCCTTTGATCTCTTTCGGCATCTTTGCCGCATCGTCCCCCATCAGATCGTACATGATGGTCGCGGTGCAGGCCAGTGGGCGGATGGTGATGTCGATCGGGCCTTTGGTTTCCAGACCGCCCACCAGCTTGTGGTGGTCGATGATGGCGCGGATATCGGCTGAATTGATCGAGGCGGGCAGTTCGGCGGGGTTGTTGGTGTCCACAATCACAACCGGCGCATCCGCCGCCACATCGTCGATGATCGCCGGTTTGTCCAGCCCCCAGTGCTGTAGCATAAAGGCCGCTTCGGTGTTGGGCTCACCCAGCAGCACCGGCGTTGCCGCTTCGCCTTTGATTTCGTTCAGATACCAGGCCCAGACAATCGGGGAACCGGTTGAGTCAGTATCGGGGGATTTATGGCCAAAAACCTGAGTGGTCATGGGAACCTCATGCGCATGGGAATGAATTTGCGCGCCTTTTAGCGGGCAGGGGGCAGATTGTCACCCCAGCGCGGGTCAGGTGCGACCTTGGCGCAGTGGCTTGATTAGCCCGCACAACCGTCTTTCCTGTAGCGCGCCAGCAACTGAGCAAATGATATTGCACCGCTTTGGTCAGGAAAGGTCAGTTGCAATGTGCCCGGCGTCGCGACCGAACCGGTTCGAAAGTTTTCGCGCGTTGCTGTCTTCCCAACATAGTGCAGGGACACCTGGGCTGACATTGGGTTGGGCAATTGGATGACGCTTTGTGCAAAATCGTAGAATCCGGGTGCGTCTGGGTGCTTTTTAAGACCCTGCACTTCCCCGATCTCTGATATGTCAACTTCGGCGATCATCCGCATGACAATCTGGCCATTTTTCTGTCGTAGAATGCGGGCCAGTTCCTGTCTTTGGGCTTTCGCATCGCTGTGCTGCCGAAGGGGTGAAAACGTGATTTGCCCGCCGCTGTTGGGACATAGCGTCAGTTCGCCGGTGTCCTCAGGATCCGGCGAGGTCAGATCGACCACCTGCGAGGCCTGCGTGACCAGATCATGCTGACCCAGTATATGGGAAACGGTCAGTCTGACCTTTCCATCCGCCCGGTTTTGCAAATTGACGGATTGCAGGTTGAAGTGTGTCAGATCTATCCGTTGATGCATCTGCATCAATTCGTTCTCTCCGGCGTGCTCAATGCTGAACCCAAAGACGCAGCCGTCAAAGAGCAGGTTTTCTGCGCTGAAATTCGGATCAAGTGCAGTGAAGGCCTCGATGATCTCCTGCTTGGATGAGTCGCGTGCGTTCATCAGGTAGCCGGCGCCAAATGCGATCACCAAAACAAAGAGCGCACCCTTCAAAAGCGGGCGCAAAACGGTCGATATTGATACTGTCATGATGCTGAAATATATTTTGTTGTTGCCTATCGCGGCATTGGGGTTTTGGCTTTGTTATAGGGTTTCCAGTCGGTGATTTCGGGGTAATACCTGCGCCGCCAGTCCCGTACCCTGGGGTTCATGATGCGTTTCCACAGGGGGGGACACATGGCCGCGAGGCCCATCAGCGGATAGCCATGCGGCAGTTGCGGGGCCTCGTCTTCGGAATAGGTCTGCAACAGCGGAAAGCGTCTGTCAGGTTTGTAATGGTGATCAGAATGGCGCTGCAGGTTGATCATCAGCCAGTTGGTGGCCTTATGCGCCGCGTTCCAGCTGTGGCGGGGCAGGACATGTTCGTATTTGCCATCCCCCAGATGTTTGCGCGTGAGCCCATAGTGTTCGACGTAATTCACCACTTCAAGCTGCCAGATCGCAATGCCCGCCTGCACCACAAACCACAAAATCCCGGCCCAGCCCGCCAGCGCAAAGGCGCAGATCATCATGCCCAGTTGCAGCGCCCAATACAGCCAGAAGGGGTTGCTTTTGTGATGCCAGGGCAGGTTTTTACGCGCCAGAAGTGCCTTTTCCGCCTGAAAGGAGGACAGCAGACAGTCGCGCAGCACCCGCGGATAAAACCGATGAAAGCCCTCGTTATAGCGCGCGGTCACCGGATCGCGTGGCGTGCCCACATAGCGGTGATGCACCAGAAGATGCTCGGATCGGAAATGCGAATAAAGCACCATCGCCAGCAGCAGATCACCCAGGGTGCGCTCAAAGCGGTTGCGCTGGTGTAGCAGCTCATGGGCATAGACAATGCCCACCGTGCCGGTCATCACCCCGGTGCCAAAGAACACCCCAAAGCGCTCCCAACCGTTCAGATCAGACCGGGTCACATACCAGATCAGCCCAAAAAGCGTGACAAGCTGCAAAGGCACCCAGATCTGCGTCAGCAGTTTGTACCAGCGCAGATGCTCTTCCCCGGTCTGCGGATCGGCGTTTTCGGCATTCAGCCCCACCGCCCAGTCAATGGCAGAGAACAGATACCAGGTCACCAACGGTGTGATCACCACCCACCATCCCCCCATCAATGCCCCCAGCCAGACCAGTGGGATCAGGATGAACGACAGGAAAAACGGCAGGGCCGAAGAAAACCTGGCAAGCTGCTGGGCAGGGATCATGGGCTGTGTCATGGGTCTGCTTTCGGTTTTGGTTTAGTCTATCACTAAATACAAAAGGTCATAACACTTTGATTGCTGAATGGGTGTAGGGAAGCTTTTATTGTGCAACATGGCCTGCGCAGATGCCCATTGATCCTGAGCACATGCAAAAACCTTATTGGTACACATGTCTGACAAGACGAAAACGCTGTTTCCCCTGAGTGCCGTTGATACGGCCATTTCCGGCATTGCCGTGGTCATCCAGGGTTACATTGCCACCAAATAGCCGCTTGCCATCGGCGCCGTATTCAACAAATTTCAAGCTACTCGGGATCGCTTCTGTTATTCTTAGACGCACTTCTTTCTTACCATCAGAACCGGTTTGAATGTATTGGCAGCGCCCGAGGGTTCGTGTGCAGTCATGAGGCTGGAATTTCAACTCGAACCCGTCTTGCCTAACCCATCGAACATAATTTCCATCCTTGTCCAAATATGTGGTGAAGACAGGTTTGCCTGAGGGTTTAGCTCCGCGATAGCTTTCCAGAATGTAAAGGCGGCCAGTCTTCCCCCGAAACACATGATGGATCAACCCGCCTTGGCTTTGATCGATACTGGTGTAGTCGCCAGGCGTAAGCGTTTCAGGTTTCCAGCGAATGCTATCCGCAAAGATCGGCGTAGAAGTAAAGATCGCCAACAATCCAATAATGCTTAAAGCTCTCATTTTACGTTCCTTTTGATCCTCAACGTGCTGAGGGTTGAATGACATTGTTTTTCAAATGGAGAAAAGCTGGTGAAAATGGAGAATTTGGTCAAGCTGTTATCTTGAAATAGCTTTTCCAAGACACCAAAGCGCTATCTTGCTTCAATATTCTTCAGAAATTGTCAGAGATGCTGTTAACCCCAATGGTTGGTGCAGTCGCTTAGGGTCTTGGCATCTAGAGAAGAGGACTGCCCTGTTTAAAACATCACCGTTTCGGCACCAGTGCCAGTGCTTTGCGCATCACCGTGGGCAGGTCGCTTGGGTCCAGGTCTTCGACAAACATGCCGCGTTCGGGCGGGCGTTCCATTGGGACCAGCGCGGTTTTCACCGTCAGGCGCAGGTGGAAATGGGTGAAGGTGTGCCGCGCTTCTTCGTTGATGGTTTTCCATTCGGCGCGAATAGGGGGATCTGCGAGCGGGGTGTCTTCTGTCCAGTCTGATCCGGGCCAGCCCAGCATCCCGCCCAGCAGCCCCTTGTCTGGTCGGGTTTCCAGCAGCCATGCCCCATCCACACGCCGCGCCAGATAGGCGACGCCATAGCGGGTCGGCTTGCGCTTTTTGGGGGATTTCTTTGGCAGATCCGCCGCCGTCCCCGCCTGACGCGCCTTGCAGGGTGCACGCCATGGGCAGATGCCGCAGGCCGGGTTCTTGGGGGTGCAGACGGTTGCGCCCAGATCCATCACCGCCTGCGCATAGTCACCCGCGCGTGCCTTGGGCGTCAGCGCTTCGGCATAGTCTGTCAGAACCGGCTTTGAACCGGGCAGGGGCGCATGTTCGTCATGCAGGCGCGACATCACCCGTTCCACATTGCCATCCACAACCACGCGCGGTTGATCAAAGGCGATCGACGCAATCGCCGCCGCCGTATAGGGGCCCACGCCGGGCAGGCTGAGCAGCACTTTGTGATCCGTTGGAAAGATACCGGCGAACTCTCCGGCGATCTGACGCGCGCATTTCAGCAGGTTGCGGGCGCGGGCGTAATAGCCCAGCCCGGCCCAGGCCGCCATAACATCGGCATCTTCGGCATTGGCCAGATCTTCGACTTTTGGCCAACGCTCTGTAAAGGCAAGGAAATACTCTTTCACCGCCGCGACGGTGGTCTGCTGCAACATGATTTCGGACATCCAGACGCGGTAGGGATCAGGCGCAATCCCGCGCGCACGATCCGCAGGTGAAACCCGCCACGGCAGAACCCGCGCGTGTCGGTCGTACCATTCCAGCAAATCATCCGCATGAGCTGTTTCACGCAAGGGTGAAGTCCTTTTCCCAAATGGGGCTGGTGCGCGCCCCGCGTCCGGCACTACAATAGTGTTGCACCAAGAGATTCAACCCATGAACCAACTCAAACGTCAGCGCGCCTCATGACCAAACGCCGAACCAGCACCTACGGTTTTGCCCGCACGTCAAAACTGCTTGAAGGCCGCATTCGCAAGGCGACCGAGACCCGTGGTTTTGCCCAGACCCGCGTGCTGACCCATTGGGAAGAAATCGCTGGTCATGATGTGGCGGCGATGGCCCGCCCTGTGGATGTGAAATATGGACGCGGGGGCCTGGGCGCGACGCTGACGCTGCTGACCACCGGGGCCAATGCGCCATTAGTGGATATGCGCCGCGAAGAAATTCGTAGCCGGATCAACGCGGTTTACGGCTATAACGCCATCGCCCGCATTCGCGTGACCCAGACCGCCGTATCAGGATTTGCCGAGGGGCAGGTGGATTTTCAGCATCGCACCAAACCCAAAACCCCCGCGCAGCCGCCCGCCGAAGTGCAGGCCAAAGCGCGGGCCGTGGCCGCAGATGTGGGCGACGATGGGCTGCGTGCCGCGCTTGAGCGGCTGGCTGCCAATGTGATTGCAAAGGAAACCCGGGGCTGACCCCGATCAGGATCGAACAGAAGAGGCAACTTTGATGAAAACCAATCTGACCGCAGGCATTCTTGCGCTGGGCATCGTGGGGGCTGGCGCGTGGTATCTGAACCAGGGCCCCGCCACATCAGCTGTTACGGAATTCTCGCTGGTAAGCGCCGCAAACGCGCAAGAGGCCAGCACAGATGGGGCCGAGGCCAAGACCGTCGAAATTCAGGAAATGGTGCTGGGCAACCCTGACTCAAAGGTCGAGGTGATCGAATACGCGTCCTTCACCTGCATTCACTGCGCCAATTTTCACAATGGCGCCCTGAAAGAGCTGAAAAAGAACTACGTCGATACCAACAAGATCAAATTTGTCTACCGCGAGGTTTACTTTGACGCGCCGGGCCTCTGGGCCTCTGCAATTGCCCGCTGCGGCGATGGCTCCAAGTTCTTTGGCATCTCGGATTTGCTTTACAAAGACAACGCCCCATGGGCGCGCAAAGGGTCCGCCGCAGAAGTCGCGGATGAGCTGCGCAAGATTGGCCGTCTGGCCGGGCTGGAAAATGAGCAGCTCGAATCCTGTCTGGCAGATCGCGATAAGTTCCGGTCGTTGGTGGAATGGTTCCAGGCCAACGCTGAAAAAGACGACATCACATCCACCCCGTCGTTTGTGATCAATGGCCAGAAATATTCGAACATGAACTATGCGGATTTTGCCGCGCTTCTGGACGAAAAGCTGGCTGAGTAACCCATGACAGCCGCACCAAAAGGCCCCTTGGAAGGGGTGAAAGTCATTGAATTGGCGCGGATTCTGGCTGGCCCCTGGGCCGGTCAGACTCTGGCGGATCTGGGCGCTGAGGTCATCAAGATCGAAGCCCCCGCAGGGGATGACACCCGCCGCTGGGGCCCGCCCTTTATTGAACGCGAAGACGATAAAACCGCCGCATATTTCCATTCCTGCAATCGCGGCAAAACCTCTGAGGTGGTCGATCTGACCAGCGAGGCGGGTCAGGCGCGGATGCGAGAACTGGTGGCCGATGCGGATATTCTGATCGAAAATTTCAAAGTTGGCGGGCTCAAGAAATACGGCATGGATTACGACAGCCTTTCTGCCGTGAACCCGCGTCTGATCTATTGTTCGATCACCGGTTTTGGTCAGGATGGGCCTTATGCGCATCGTGCGGGCTATGATTATATCATTCAGGGCATGAGCGGCTTTATGTCGATCACCGGTGATCCTGACGGGCAGCCACAGCGCGCAGGCGTCGCCATCACCGATCTGTTCACCGGGCTGTATTCCGTATCGGGCATTCTGGCAGCGCTGCACCAGCGCAGCCGCACCGGGCGAGGCCAGCATGTGGATATGGCGCTGCTGGATTGCGCCGTGTCCGCCATGGCCAATCAGGCGATGAACTATCTGTCTACTGGCACCCCGCCGGGGCGCACCGGGAACTACCACCCGAATCTGACGCCTTATCAGGTGTTTGACTGTTCGGATGGGCATATCATCATCGCCACCGGCAATGATGCGCAGTACCAGCGGCTGTGTGCTCTGCTGGATCTGGAAGATATGGCACAGGATCCCGATTACCTGACCAACGCCGACCGTATCGCCAACCGCGATGCGATGATCGCGCGCCTGTCAGCCGCCACCATGCAGCGCAGCAAAGCCGATCTTCTGGCCGCCTGCGAAGCGCAGGGCGTGCCTGCGGGGCCGATCAACGATATGTCCGAAGTCTTTGAAGATCCGCAGGTCAAAGCACGCGGTATGCAGATTTCGCCAGATGGGATTTCGGGGGTGCGTTCCCCGTTCAAGTTCTCTGACGCAGATCTGGTTCTGGATCACGCCTCACCCAAACTGGGCGGCGAATAAACAAAAGGCGGCGCGGGATATCCAGCGCCGCCTTTTTCATGTCTTTCCTTGGCTTAGGCCAGCTGATCGACCACCTGAAGATGCTGTGCCAGCGTGTTCACCTCATCCATCCAGCTCTTCACCAGCGCCAGATCAGATGGGGCCGCGTGTACACCGGGCGCGATATCGCCTTTGATCACCGCCTCAATCGCCAGTGATACCGGGATCGAAACAAGACGCGCCATGGCTGTGCCACGGTCATCCCCCCAGGCATCCATCACATAAGATTTGTGCCAGACAGGTGCGCCGTCTTTCTCTGCTTTCAGATCGACGCAAAGCACCACGCGATCCGGTTCACCTTCGTCATAGGCGTTGTCTTTCAGCAGCTGATCAGCGATTTCGGCCAGACGCTCATCGGTGGCGGTGCCCGCTTCGGCAAAGATGTCTTTCCACGCTTCTGCCCAGCCATTCAGACGCAGGGTGCCGCGCACAAAGTCTTTCACGTTCCAGTCTTCGCCAAACTCATACTGCGCCATAAAGGGCAGGCTGTCGCGGTTTGGATAAACTTCAAAGCTTTCCGCTTCGGGCAGCGGCGCATCATAGGTTGTCACCGCATCCCACGGGCGGTTCACATTGAATTCCTTACCGTCTTTCAACGATTTAGAAGGCGAACGCAGCGCTTTCAAAACGCCCACAGGTGCCCATGAGAATTTGTAACGAAAGTCATTGGCGATCTTTGGCACACCGCCGCAATACGACAAAAAGCTGACCTCGTTGCCTTTGTCGAAGACATCAGAGGCCACATAATCCGCCACCAGCGCATGGGCCATCAGGTGGTCAATTCCGGGGTCCAACCCCACTTCGTTGACCACACGCGCACCTGCGGCCTTGGCCTTGTCATTCAGCGCGCGCATCTCGGGTGCGATGTATGACGACGACACAAAATGCGCGCCATTTTCAATCGCCATCTCGGCCAGTTGCACATGCCAGTCGCCCGGCAGCATGGAAACGATCACATCGCCCGCCGCCAGATCCGCCTGCAGCGCCTCAGGGCTGAAAGCTTTGATATTTTTGGTCAGATCGCCCACGGCCTCTTCGGCCTTGGCCACAGTCCGGTTCCAGACGGTGACCTCATGGCCATTTTCGATCAGCCGACGCAGGCCGGGAATAGAAGAGAGGCCCGTGCCACACCAGTGAATTGTCATGTCTCAGCCTTTCGGTTTGTGGTCGTTATAGGTTGCAAATGCGCGGCCCCAGACGCCGCGGTCGATATCATCCAAAGCCGCTAAATGATCAAAAAGCTGCTCGGCGAAATCCTGGGAACTTTCCAGCGGCAATAGGGATGGCAGATTGTCGATGGCCATCACATCCAGCACCGGATCGCTGGCGGCGCGGGTCACCGGGTTTTCCCAGGTGGTTTCCAGATCATAGACCTTGACCGGCGAATAATCCGATTGCGGATCACAGGCCACATCGCCAATCACCCGCAGCGCGCGCGGATCGGTCTTGGCGCTTTGGGGCACAAAGACGGGGCAGCCGGGCATCGCCAGAATACAGTTAAAGAACAGCTCGTGCGCCAGCACCTCGGGGAAGGGGCCACCATGGGCGGTTTCCGCCATATCCCATTTGGTCACCGCAATATCCAGCGCCTCGCAAAGGTCGCTGGCGCCGGTGCCAACCCGGCCAAGCGCGCCAATCACGATGGCCTTGGGCAAAGCGTCACTGCCAAGCGCGGCCCGCAGATCCGCCAGAAGATCATCTTTGTTTTTCCATGTGTTAACCGCCGGGCAGATGCCGCCATCACGCTGTGCCGCATAGGCCAGAACCGACACAGCCGCGCCCGCGTATCCAGCCCAATAGCCAAAAGCCGCGACCCGGCGACCGTTTTCAGCCACCAGATATTCCAGATCATAGAGCGCGCCACCACCCGCAGCAAAACGCTCTAACAGACGCGCACCAGCGGCCTGACCCTTGTAGGCATGGCCGAACATGATGTGACGATGCACCAGCGGTGTGTCTTCCTCGGGCAGTTCTTTCAGGCCAAAGATGATGGCCTCTTTCGGGGCATCAGGCCAGCTACCTTCCGGGGCAATTTCAACGCCCACCGCCCGGTAATCCTCGGTGGGAATGATGCGGGTCGGGCTGTCTTCGAGGGTCACTTTGAACCCTTTGTTCAGCAGCGCTTTGACGCCGTCGGGGGTGATGCCAACGCGCTCTTCGTTTGGTCGGCTTTCCGCGCGAATCCACAGATGTGTCATGGTGTCCCTCAATTTGATCAAATTCAGGCTAGCCGAAGCCGATGCCATTTTAAAGGTGTGTCCGGGCATGTTGACGTTCGGGCGTGTCCAGATGCGGAATCGCATTGAACTGGGTCATGGCCAGGCCCGTAGAAAGCGGCTGCACCCGGTGCAGCGAACTGTTTTCAATCGCCAGGCACATATGCGCCATGGCGTGTGTATCCAGCCGCAGGATCAGCCGCATCGCCATGCTGATCAACCCACCCGAGGTCACCACCAGCGCCCGCCCTTCGCCCGCTGCGATCTCGCTTAGAGCCTCCTGAACACGGGTCTCAAAGGCTTGAAAGCTTTCGGGAATATCCTCCAGCTTGCCTTCCTGCCAATAGGTAAACAGCTGATCAACATGGGTGATAAAGGCCTCGCGTTCACCGGGCATCGGGATGCCATGCTGCTCTTCCAGACGCTGCGCCATGGTGAAATAGGCCATCTCATTCAGACGCGGATCCTGCACCGGCGCGGCGGCGCAATCGGCGGCGATGCCTTCGGCGGTCTCAATATGGCGGCGCAGGGTGCCGGTATAGACCCGGGCAAACCGTTCGCCCGCCCCCGTCAGATGCGCCCCCAGCCAGCGCGCCTGCTGCCATCCCAGATCTGACAACCTGTCATAAGTTTCTTCGTCGCGGGCCTGCGTATTGGCCTGTCCGTGGCGCACTAGGGTGACAAATGACATGGGTCTCTCCAATGATTTGGATATGGGATACGCCGCAAATGGCCCAAGGAAAAGACCTGATTGGATCAGTTTCTGGGGCGGGCCGGGAATAGGGGTTCTGTCTCTGGAAAACCCGCGACAGACCCGCTAGATAAGGGGAAAGCAAGATCGGAGAACGCGCGTGAGCGATGATACAAGCGGCCGTCTGACGCGGGACGGTATTCGTATTTACCAAGAAGTCGATTACGACGGGATGCACAAGGCCGGGGCGATTACCGCCCAGATCCTTGATGAGGTGGCCGAGCATGTCTTTGTTGGCCAGACCACGGGTGCCATTGATGATTTCATCCGCAATCGGGTGACAGAACTGGGCACTGTGTCTGCCACCATCGGATACAAGGGCTACCAGCACGCCAGCTGTATCTCGGTGAACCATGTGGTGTGTCACGGTATTCCCGGCGATAAAAAGCTGAAAGATGGCGATATCCTGAACATCGACGTGACGGTCATTCTGGATGGTTGGTTTGGTGATAGTTCGCGGATGTATGTAGCGGGGAAACTGTCACGCAAGGCTGAACGCCTGATTCAGGTGACCCATGATTCGCTGATGAAGGGGATTGAGGCGGTCAAACCCGGCAATACCTTTGGCGACATTGGCCATGCGATCCAATCCTATGTGGAAAGTCAGCGCATGTCTGTGGTGCGCGATTTCTGTGGCCATGGTCTGGGCCGCGTTTTCCATGCGCCACCAAATGTGCTGCACTATGGGCGCGAAGGCAGTGGCGCGGTGCTGGAAGAGGGCATGTTCTTTACCATCGAGCCCATGGTCAATCTGGGCCGCCCGGAAACCAAAGTGCTGGCAGATGACTGGACTGCGGTCACACGTGACAAATCGCTTTCGGCTCAGTTTGAACATTCGGTGGGGGTGACAGCGGATGGGGTGGATATTTTCACCTTATCGCCCACGGGTAAGTTTCACCCAACCTACGGATAATCAAAAGCCCCCGGATCGGGGGCTTTTCTTTTAGGGGGGGCTCATCGGCCCTTGCGGGTCCTCTTCGCTACCAGCGCCAGGTGGCGGGGACAAAGCGATAGGCATCACCTGACTTCATGACATGGCCAACGCCGGGGAAAGGAAAATGATAGCCCAGCACCGCCATTTGATCAGTTGCGGCCATATCCAACAGACGCTTGCGCGTGTCCACAGTTTGCATACCGTCCATATCAAAGCCGTTGAACCAGTCAGGATGGGCAAAATTCATATAGGCGTGGTTCAACGCATCCCCGACCGCAATCATTTGCTGCCCTTCGGATTCGACCACGACAGCCATATGCCCCGGCGTATGGCCGGGCGTGTCGATCACGCGAATGCCGGGGGTGATTTCCTGACCGTCCCGCACAAGCACCCATTCGGCCCCATCGACAGTGATTGAATTCTGTGCTCCCACCACAAATTGCTGCATTTCTGCGGGAACCGAACTTGCCAGCCCGTCCTGCATCCAAAAGGCATGTTCCGCGGCACCGATGAAATACTGCGCATCCGGGAAAATGGCTTCGTCAAAGTCATCGCGGATACCCCAGATATGGTCGGGATGAGCATGTGTAACCACCACATGTGTGACCTCACTGGGGTCGATACCCGCTGCCTCAAGATTCTCCATCAAACGTCCTGCGGTTTCAAGAAAACGATTTCCCGATCCCACATCCACCAAGACCTTGGCCGCCCCCAGTTCGATCAGAACATGGTTTGTATGGCCGAAATTGGTTGTGTCTGACAGAAAGTGCCGCCGCAAAAACGCCTGCACATCCTCTGGATCCGCATTCACGCCAAGCCCGCCCGCTGGCGTCTCTAGATGGCCATCAGAGACCACGGTCATCTTTGCTTCTCCAAGTGTAAAGCTGAAATGCCCGGGATTGCCGCCCGCAGGCGCAGCCAAATTTGCAGCCTTGATCTGCGCGGGTAAGGTCAAGGCGGGCATCGCTGCTGCCATGGTTAACAGGTCGCGTCGGGAAGGTTTGAACAGTGACATCGCGCATCCTTTGAAATTCAAAAATTCTAATGCGACGATATCATCTATCCCAAGAAAAACCAGCGACAGAATCTGGGTCTGAAAATTCCTCCAAACTTGGGAAAATCTTTTGATGTTAGCGGTTTGACTTGGAAATTCGCTCTTTGCTGTCCGAGATAAACTTGCGCTGAAAGTGAACCTTGCGTAAATCTTTTGTGTCGCTGCATTGCAGCAAACATCAGTCGCAGGAGGGTAAACCCCATGACCGAGTTTTTCACCAAAACCGCTTTTGTTGTCGCGGCCAGCCTATTGGCCAGCACCGCCCATGCGCAGGAAGTGACGCTCCGATTCCAGCATTTTGTCTCGCCCAACTCGGCCAATCCCAAGCATTTCATCACGCCTTGGGCCGAAAAAGTAGAAGCCGAATCCAATGGTCGGATAAAGGTGGAAATCTACCCGTTCATGGAACTGGGCGGCACCGCGCCGGAACAATATGACCTTATCGCCGATGGTGTGGTCGATGGCGGCTGGGTGATCCCCGGCTATCAGGCAGGCCGTTTCCCGGAAACTGAAACGCTCGAACTGCCGTTTATCTCGACAAAATCTGCGGAAAACTCCAGTCGCGCGGCCTGGGAATTCACGCAGAAATACCTGACAGATGACTTTGCCGATGTGCACCTGATTGCCGCGCATGTTCACGGCCCCGGTATTGTACACAAAAAGGGTGCAGCGTTGGAGAAGGCGCAGGATCTTGCCGGGCTCAAGCTGCGTGGCCCGTCGCGCCCCGCGACTTTGCTGCTTGATCAGCTGGGCGCTGAACCCATCGGCATGCCCGTCCCGCAGTTCCCTGAAAGCCTTGCCAAAGGTGTGGTGGATGGCGGGGTGATCCCGTGGGAAATCGCGCCTTCTCTCAAGCTGGATGAGCTGACCGACAGCCACACGGATGTGGCAGGCGATCATGCGTTGTACAATTTGTATTTCATCTGGGCGATGAACAAGGATGTCTATGAAAGCCTGCCAGATGACCTGCGCGCTGTCATCGACGCCAACTCTGGTCTTGAAACCTCAGCCTGGGCTGGCCGCGCGCTTGATATCGGTGATGCCGAGGGCAAAGCTGTTATAGAACAGACAGATAACCAGATCGCAACCCTGTCAGAATCTGAGACCGCGATCATTCGTGCGGCTGGGGATCAGGTGATTTCCAACTGGATTTCCGAAATGGAAGGCAATGGTCTGCCGGGTACACAACTTGTGGACGACGCCCGCGCCATGATCGCCAAAGCCACCGAAGAAGCCGCGAATTAAGCGGCTTCCAACATCGTGACCGTCGTGTCGCCATAGCGGCGCGTGTCCAATAAATCAAAGCCCTCCGGCGCAGGCTGGGGGGCATTTTCTTCCCAGACGATCAAGGCCTCAGGGGCGATCCAGCCGCACTTTAGCGCTGATATCAGCGCCTTTTCCCCCAGATCCTTGCCGTATGGCGGATCCAGAAAAACCAGATCCGCGGGCGCATCAGCTGCGGGCAGGCGTGTCGCATCTGTACCCAAGACCTTGACCTGCGCGGCACATCCCAAAAGCTTTACATTCTCGCGGATCAGCCGCTGCCCAACGCGTCCGTTTTCCACAAAAGTCACCTGATTGGCCCCGCGTGACAGGGCCTCAAGACCCAATGCTCCGGTGCCTGCAAACAGGTCCAGCACCCGCGTGTCATCAAATGGGCTGCCAAATCGACCCCCGCCCAACATGTTGAACAGGCTTTCGCGCACCCGGTCGGTGGTTGGGCGCAGATGCGCCCCGGCGTCCCCTTTGCCGACAGCGCTCAGGCTGCGGCCCCGGTATGTGCCCGCGATGATTCTCACGCTTTCAACAGGGCTTTCAGTTCGGTTTCAGGATCGGCAACCGCCGCTGGATCAGGTGATTTTCCCGCCTCAATCAGACGCTTACCCACCATATAGCCACGCGGATCATTCATCGCATCCACCGCCAGCAGCCGATCCCCCTGATAGTACCAATGTGACCGGGTATCGCCGGTGTCACGTACCACAACTCGGTCATAACCGGTGTTCAGCCCGGCAATCTGAAGCTTCACGTCATATTGATCCGACCAGAACCAAGGTTTGGCCACATAATCGCGCGCGGCCCCCATGATGTTATCGGCCACCAGCTCTGCCTGATCCACAGCGTTGCCCACGCTCTCCAGCCGAATCTGTTCACCGTTCAGTGGGAAAGACGCGCAATCCCCAGCCGCCCAGATCGCCGGATCCGATGTCTGCCCGCGCAGGTTGGTCTTGATCCCATTGTCGATCTCGATCCCGGCGGCTTCGGCCAGGGCGCTGGCGGGGGTGATCCCCACACCGACAATGACAAAGTCCACCTCAAGCGTGCTGCCATCGGCCAGTTCCGCACCGCTGACATGGTCGTCACCGGTCAGGCGCGCTAATCCGGTTCCTTCGCGAATGTCTACATTATGTGTACGGTGTAGGTCGCGGAAATAATCCGATGTTTCAGGGGCCGCCACGCGCTGCAAAATCCGCTCTGAGGCTTCGACCAAAGTCACCTTCAGCCCCAGCTTGGCTGAAACCGCTGCCGCTTCCAGCCCGATATAGCCACCACCGACGATCAGAACCCGTGCGCCTTCCTTGAAAGACGGGGCCATATCATCCACGTCTTTCAAGGTGCGCACAACATGTACACCCTTCAGATCCCCCCCAATCGCCGCGGGCAGGCGGCGGGGGACAGAGCCCGTGCACAGCGCCAGATGATCATAGTCCAGCGCGCGACCACCTGCGATCACCTTCTTGTCTGCCCGATCAATTGCCGTCACCGTTTCCGACAGATGCAGATCAATGCCGTTGTCCTTATAGAACTCTTCGGGCCGCAGATAGAGCCGCTCCAGCGCCATATCCCCCAGCAGATAGGCCTTTGACAAAGGGGGGCGTTGATAGGGGGGATTGGACTCTTCGCCAATCACAGTGATCTGCCCGTCAAAGCCCTTGCCACGCAGGCGCGCCACCAATGAGGCCGCTGCCTGCCCTGCGCCGATAACGATCACTTTACTCATTTTCGCCAGTTCCCGGTTCCATCGCGTTCAGCGCACCCTATAGTCATGCGGGACAAAAACGCAATTCAAGGAACGACAGCAAAATGACGATTTCAGAAGGCAGCAAACTCCCCGAGGCCACACTGACCCAGATGGGTGAAAATGGCCCAGAAGCGGTTCATCTGGCGGATAGGGCCGCAGGGCGCAAAATTGTGATCTTCGCGGTGCCCGGTGCGTTTACCCCCACATGTCATTCGGCCCATGTGCCCAGCTTTATTCGCACCAAGGATGGCTTTGCCGCCAAAGGTGTCGATGAAATCATCTGCGTTTCGGTCAATGACCCCTTTGTGATGCAGGCCTGGGGGCAGGCCACCGGTGCAACCGAGGCCGGGCTGACCCTGCTGGCCGATGCGGATTCCAGCCTGACCAAAGCGCTTGGCATGGATTTTGATGCCCCACCCGCTGGTCTGATCGCGCGTTCAAAACGCTATGCAATGCTGGTCGAAGACGGCACCATCACCAAACTGCACCTCGAAGAAAACCCCGGTGCCTGTGAGATCTCCGCTGGCGAAGGTCTGCTGGACGCGATCTGATCCGCGATGAAAGCCCGCAAAGGGCTTGAAAAGCGGGGCTAGGGTTGTTCGTCAGCCCTGGCATTGCGAAACGGCCCATATGAGGTGAGGATTTCAATGTCCTCGCCCACAGCGGCCCGCTCTTCTTGCAGATAGCGCTTGATCGCAGCGGCAAACCCCGGATCCCCAATCCAATGCAGCGAATGGGTCTGCGTCGGCAGATAGCCCCGCGCCAGCTTGTGCTCGCCCTGGGCCCCGGCCTCAACACGCTGCATCCTATGGGCAATGGCAAAGTCGATGGCCTGATAATAGCAGGCCTCAAAATGCAGGCAGGGGTGATCTTCCAGACAGCCCCAATAGCGCCCAAACAGCGTCTCGCGGCCGATAAAGTTCAGCGCCCCCGCCACGTATTCCCTATCGCGTTTGGCCATGACCAGGGCGATATCATCACGCAGCTCTTCTTGTGCGATGTCAAAAAACGCCCGCGTCAGATAGGGGGTTCCCCATTTGCGCGCGCCGGTGTCCTGATAGAAATACCAGAAGGCCTCCCAATGTTCGGGCAGGATCTGCTCCCCGGTCAATGTTTCTAGTGTGCCACCAAAGCCCTGCGCCTTGGCCCGTTCCTTGCGGATGGTTTTGCGCTTGCGCGATGACAGATCTGCCAGAAACCCGTCAAAATCCGCATAATCACGGTTTTCCCAGTGAAACTGCTGGGTGACGCGATGCATCAGCCCCATCTGTTCCCCGGCAATGGCCTCGGCCTCGGTGCAAAAGGTGATGTGCAGCGACGACAGCTCATTGTCTGCGGCCAGTTGCACCGCGCCTTGCAGCAGGGCTGACATGCCTGTGGTTTCATGGCCGGGACGTGTCAGAAACCGCCGTCCGCTGGCGGGGGTGAAAGGCACGGCAATCTGCAGCTTGGGGTAATAACGCCCACCTGCCTGTTCATAGGCATGGGCCCAGTTGAAATCGAAAATATACTCACCCTGACTGTGCCCTTTGGCGAACAATGGCGCTACGGCGATGGGGGTCTCGCCCTCCATGACAACCAGATAGCGCGGATCCCAGCCCGTGCCAGCCCCGACCGAGCCACTGTCTTCCAGCGCCTTCAAAAATCGATAGGTGGTAAAGGGATCAACCGCCCGGCCCCCGTCAGACACTTCGGGGCAGGCACAGGCATCCCAATCGCTTTGGGCAATCTGGGAGAGGCTGGTCAGGACGGTGACAGTCAGGGTTGGCGCGCTCATGCGCTCAACATGGCAGCCCCGCCGCAGGGTTCAAGCCGCATAGCCTTCAAAAGTCACATTGGCAGCAATTTTGCGTGCTTTTTCCTCATCTTCCGGTGACCTGATGGTCCAGCAGAGGATCGGAACATCGCGCTGCGCCAGCGCCTGAATCGCGGGGCTGTCCAGATGCGCATGGTTGTGGCTGACGAAACAGGCCCCCACGCGATCAAAATCGGGGATCGGGTTCAGCTCATGCAGGCGCGCATCTGGCACCGGGGGCCAGTCTTCTGGGGCAAAGTTTTCCGTGGTCAACCCGCGCGGCAGATCCGGGGCCAGGTCTGCCAGAGCTGCGACGGAATGCGGGTTAAACGACATCAGCGCCACTGGCCCGGAATAGGTTTGCAATGCCTCAGCCGTGGCACGTTCTAACGCCCCCACATTTGGCCCCAGCGCCCCGTCCTGATCTTTCAGCTCAATCAGAAGCGGCACCTGACCGGCGACGATATCCAGCACCTCGCGCAGGGTTGGCACTCCTTCGCCATCACCATGTTTCAGGGCGATGCCCGCCAGATCCCGCGCGCTGCGCTGTTGAATCGGGCCGGACTGACCCGTCAGCCGCCCCAGATCATAATCATGAAACACCATGGCCTGACCGTCTTTCGACAGTTGCAGATCTATCTCGATCCCATAATTCCCACCGATGGCGGCACGCATGGCTGCGCGCGAGTTTTCAGGCCGCAGATCCTGCTGATCATGCAGGGCGCGATGGGCAATCGGACGGGTCAGAAAGAGGTCAGGCAGCTGTGGCATCAGTCGATCTCGAAGATACCTTCGATTTCCACTGCAACATTAAACGGCAGCGCCCCCGCAGAAACAGCCGAACGCGCATGGCGGCCCGCATCACCAAGCACCTCGACCATCAGGTCGGATGCGCCATTGATGACTTTGGGCTGATCCTGAAAATCACCATGCGAGTTCACGAAACCCACCAGTTTAACCACCCGCTTCAGCCGGGTCAGATCGCCGCCACAGGCCGCGCGCACCTGCGCCAGCAGGCCCAAACCGCACAGCTTAGCGGCGGCGGCGCCCTCTTCTACGGTCAGGTCATCGCCAACCTTGCCGGTCACAAACCCATCGGCATTCATGCTGATCTGGCCGGACACATAGACCGTGTTGCCGGTCTGTACATAGGGCACGTAATTGGCCGCCGGGGCAGGGGCGTCGGGCAGGGTCAGACCCAATTCTGTCAGACGCTCTTCAATCGCGTTTGTCATGATATTCTCCTGTTGGACTGCGGCCAAAGCTAGTGCGGTGGCAGAGCCTTTGAAAGAGCGAAAACGATGCGCGCGCGCCCACTTCCGACAGCGGGCACGCTTATCAAGCCCGAACGGGCTTTCTGCGCTTAACTCTCGCGGAAGGCTTTGGCGAAATAATCGGTAAAGGGTTTCACCAGATAGGCCAGCGGGGTGCGATCTGCGGTGCGGATAAAGGCTTCGACCGGCATGCCGGGGATCAGCGCCGATCCTTCCGGCAGGCGATCAATCTCACCCTCGCTCAGGACAATTTCAGCCCGGTAATAGCGCAACCGCGATGCTTCGTCTTCGAAAGCATCCGCCGAGATCTGCTGCACATGGCCAAACAGTTCCGGCGTTTCGCGCTGATCCAGCGCCGAAAACCGCAGGCTGACCTCTTGGTTTACAAACAGCTGGTCGATATGGATTGGCTCTACCTGCGCTGCAATCACCAGCGGGCGATCCTGCGGCACCAGATACAGCACCGGTTCCGCCGGACGAATGACCGAGCGCGGCGTAAAGACCGTCAACCCATAGACCACCCCATTCACCGGCGCGGTGATATCCATGCGCGACAGGCGTTCGCTCAGGGCGCGGCGCTGTTCTGCAAGTTCACGTTCGCGCGATTGCAGATCCCGCAGCGTGGTGATCGCCTCTTCGCGGCGGTTGGTGTTCAGCCCGAGGATCTGAATATCAATCTCGGTCATGCGCCCCTGCGCCTGCGCCTTTTGCGCCCGCAATTCACCCATGCTGCCCAGCAGCCGGGCCTCTTCGCGTTGCAGCGATAGCACCTCTGAGGCGCGGGTCAGCCCGCCCTGCAGCAGCTCTTGCTTATTGGCCAGCTCGTCTTTGATCAGCTCAAGCTGCTTGCCAAGCGCCTCTTGCTGCGCCTCAACGCCTGACACCTGATCGGAAATCTGATCGGACCGTTTCGACAGCTGTTCGATCTCACGCGCAATCGAATCGCGCCGGGCCAGGAACAGGTTGCGCTGACCTGTGATCATGTCCGACACTTCGGGATCGGCCGCGCCCTGATCCAGCAGCGCCTGCGGAAAGGTCACTTTATCCAGCCCATCGCGTTCCGCCTGAAGCCGCGCACTGCGGGCCACCAGTTCGAAATACTGCACTTCGACGATGTTCAGCTCAGATTGCAGCAGCGTCGGGTCCAGTTTCAGCAGGGTATCACCTGCCGCAACCGTATCGCCCTCATCCACCAGAATCTGCGCCACAACTCCGCCATCGGGGTGCTGCACAACCTGTCGGTTCTGATCCACCTCGATCGACCCAGAGGCCACAATCGCGCCGGAAATATTGGTGGTCGCTGCCCATGTGCCAAAGCCGCCCACAAGGATCGCCAGCGCCACAAGGCCGATGGTCATATGGGTGCGAATTGGAAACGCCTTTTGGGTGCTCATCTCACGCCCCCCGCTGTTGTGCTGTTCTGGATCTGCTGGTGATTCTTCACCACCTTCTGCAAGACCTCATCTTTCGGGCCAAAGGCCGTGGCCTGCCCCCCTTCGATCATCAAAAGCATATCGCATTCGCGAATGGCTGCGGGCCTGTGCGCCATGATCAGCACCACCTTGCCCTCATCCTTAAAGCCCTTGATGGCGCGGTTCACCGCCTCGGATCCCTCGTTGTCCAGGTTTGAGTTCGGCTCATCCAGCACCAGAACCACCGGATTGCCATACATGGCGCGCGCCAGCCCGATGCGCTGGATCTGCCCGCCAGACAGCCGCCCCCCATTGGCAGAAACCCGCGTGTCATAGCCATTGGGCAGTTTGAGAATCATCTCATGCGCATCGGCTTTTTTCGCCGCCTCCACGATCTTTTCCGCATCTGGCTGTGCCGACAGGCGGGCGATGTTTTCGGCAATAGTGCCGTCAAACAAGGTCACACGCTGCGGCAGATACCCCACATGCTGGCCCAGAACGCTGCTGTCGTATTGATCCAGCGCGGCGCCATCCAGACGTATCTTGCCACCCGCCGGGGCCCAGACCCCGGTCAAAGCCCGCGCCAGCGTTGATTTCCCCGATCCAGAGGGGCCAATCACCCCCACCGCCTGACCGGGTTCCAGTTTGAAAGACACCAGTTTCAACGCCGCCTGCTTTTCTCCCGGGGGCACCACCGTCAGCTGCTGCACATCCACGATGGCCCGCGGATCGGGCAGGGCGGTGCGCTCTGGCTCGGGCGGGATTTCCCCCAGCAGCCTTGCCAGATTGTCCCAGCCCTTGCGCGCCCGTTCCACCATCGGCCATTGGCCAATCGCCAGTTCAATCGGCGCCAGCGCCCGCCCCATCAGAATCGACCCGGCAATCATCGCCCCCGGCGTCAGTTCGCCCTGCAACACCAGATAGGCGCCCAGCCCCAGCATGGCCGATTGCAGCAGCAGCCGCAGGGTCTTGGTCAGTGTCGAAAAGGTGCCCGTCAGATCCGCCGTGGCAATCTGCCCGGTCAGCGATGCCGATCGCGCCTGCATCCAACGCATAAAGGCATCGCGGCGCATCCCAAGCGCCTGCACCATCTCAGCTTCGGCCCGGATCTGATCCGCAGTTCTTTCAGCCTGCATCACCGCCTGATTCGATTTCAGCGTTGGCGCACGGGTCACTGCCTGATTGACAATGGTGATCACGATCAGCAGCGCCCCACCGGCAAGCGCCAGATAGCCCAGCCATGGGTGGAAAATCATGATGGCGAACAGGAAAAACGGTGTCCATGGAATGTCAAAGATCGCCATCAGCACCGGAGAAGACAACAGCCGCTGCACCGATTCCAGATCACGCAGCCCGCTTTGCGACAGCTCATCCGGCATCACCGTTGACCGACGCATTACCGCATCAAACACCCGCAGATCCAAAGCCGCCTGAAACCGCGCCGCCACGCGCCCCATCACACGCCCACGGGTATAATCCAGCAGTCCCATCATGCCGTACAGAAAGATCACCAGCACCGACAGCGCCACCAATGTGGCCTCAGACCGTGAACCCAGAACCCGGTCATAGACCTGCAGCATATACAGCGGGCCGGTCAGCATCAGCAGGTTCACAAAGAAACTGAAAATCGCGACGAACCAAAAGTAGGGTCGGCTTTGGCGACGGGCCTTGCGCAGCTCGTCCAGGCCAATCTCATTTACTTGTGTATTCATGTGATACGAATTGTCCTTAATTGGTCGGCCTGTTCTTGCCGTAGTCTGGTTTCGGGCATGGAACTTGTTATCCCCTTCGTTGTAACTATCTTGCCACATAAGGCCTGAAACCAAGGTTACGCGCTGGGCCTTCTTAAATATTCTCTTATGACGTGTTTTAAGAGAGAATTTCGTCAACCCCAAGTGCTTTGAAAGGGTGCGTCACATGTCTTTTGTACGGGTTCTGATCCTTGGCACAAGTCTTGCCCTGCTTGCGGCCTGCACAGCCCCGCAGCCCGGTGAGACCGTGGATGGCATATTTGACCCCTATGAGGCAGACAATCGCAAGGCCCATGCGGTCAACCTCAAGCTGGACGAAAAGCTGCTGCGCCCTGCTGGTAAGGGCTATGCCAATGTGGTGCCCGATGGGGCGCAGGTTGCGGTGGCGAACTTTGCCGATACGCTGTCACTGCCGCAGACCGTGGTCAATCAGACCCTTCAGGGCAAGCTGGACCGCGCCGGGCGCAACACCCTGCGCTTTGTGTTGAATGCGGTGGTTGGGCTTGGTGGCTTCTTTGATGCCGCGTCTGAATTGGGAATCGGCCCGGAGCATTCCGATTTCGGTGAAACCCTGGCGGTCTGGGGTGTGCGTGAAGGCGCCTATACAGAGCTTCCGATTCTCGGCCCCGGCACAGAACGCGATCAGGCTGGGCGATTTGTTGACTTTTTCACCAATCCTCTCAGTTATGTGATCCCGACACCGGAACGTCACATCATCACTGGGTCAAAAATCGCCGATGGTGTGGGTCGCCGTGGGCAACTTTCCGACACTGTCGATGCGCTGCTCTATGAAAGCGCAGATAGTTATGCTCAGGTGCGGTCAGTTTATTTGCAAAATCGCCGCTACACGCTGGGCGAAGACGACCCGGGGGCTGACCTTGACCTCGGGCTGGATACAGAAGGGTTTTAAGATGAAAACTGTGACCCGTCGCGGGTTTGTGGCCTCTGCCGCCGCGCTCTCTTTGATTCCCGGGGCTGCGCTGGCCCTGAACGAGGCACAGGCACGGGGCCTGGTGGATCAGGTTGTTGGCCAGATCAACGCTATTATTGATGCAGGCAAGCCGGTCAACGCAATGCTGGGCGATTTTGAACGCCTGTTCAAAACCTATGGCGACACGTCATACATTGCGGCCTTCACCCTGGGCGCCGATGGACGTCGTGCAAGTGCTGCCCAGAAAAAGGCCTATAGCAAGGCGTTCATCAGTTATATGTCACGCAAGTATGGCCGCCGCTTCAATGAGTTCAAAGGCGCGCGGCTGGAAACCAAATCGGTCAAACGCGTCAAAAACTACTACGAAGTGAAGACCACCGCTTTCCTGCGCGGTCAGTCCCCCTTCGAGGTCAATTTCCACGTGTCGGACCGCAGCGGGCAGAACAAGTTCTTCAATATGCACATCGAAGGTGTGAACCTGCTGCTGACCGAACGCACCGAAATCGGGTCAATGCTGGACAAACGCCGCGGCAATATCGACGCGCTGATCAAGGATCTGCGCAAGGCGGGTTAAACCCGGCTGCTTCAGCGCACTACGCAAAACAAAGCCCACCTGCCTCAGGTGGGCTTTTTCATGACTGCATC
The DNA here is from genome assembly GCA_025210455.1 of Pelagimonas sp. Taxonomy (GTDB): domain Bacteria; phylum Pseudomonadota; class Alphaproteobacteria; order Rhodobacterales; family Rhodobacteraceae; genus JAOARQ01. The sequence goes on along the minus strand of JAOARQ010000002.1, from coordinate 301,113 downwards.
CAGCGTTTAATTTCCGCCCAGCAGATCGCGCAGGATCTGATCCAGAACCGTGTCGTTCTGCCGAGGCTGCGCAGGCTGCACCGGGGCAGGGGCGGCCACCGGGGCCTCCATCGGCAGGCCGCGCGCAGGCAGACCATCCTGCACCCGCATCATGACCTCTTTCCAGATCTCTGCTGGCAGCCCGCCCCCGGTCACACCGGTCAGTGGTGTGTTGTCATCATACCCCATCCAGACGCCCGTCACATAGTCGGCGGTAAATCCCACAAACCAGGCGTCACGGCTTTCCTGACTGGTGCCGGTCTTGCCTGCCGCTGGCCAATCAGGCAGCGCCGCCCTGCGGCCTGTCCCTTCCGACACCACTTTCTCCATCATCCAGGTCAGCTGCCGTGCCGCGCGCTCCTGAATCACCCGCTCACCGATGCCGCCACCGCTGCCCATCAGCGGGGCGGTATCCCCGCGCAGCCGCAGTTCCACCAGCCCATAGGGCGTCACAGACGATCCGCCGTTCAGGATCCCCGCATAGGCCCCGGTCATCTCCAGCAAGGTCGCCTCAGAGACACCCAGCGCCAGCGATGGTGTGTCATGCAGGTCGCGGTAAATGCCAAATTCCCGCGCCACTTTCATCACCAACCCGCGCCCCACACTTTCCGAGATCTTCACCGCCGGAATATTCAGCGACTGCGCCAGCGCCTCCGTCAGGGTTACGCGCCCTTTGAAATTCTTGGTATAGTTCTTGGGGCACCATTCCCCCGATCCGGCGATATTCAGGCAATAGGGCTCATCCACCACCGTATCCAGCGGTCCATAGCCCAGCTCCAGCGCCGTGGCATACACAAAGGGCTTGAAGGCCGAACCGGTCTGACGCACCGCCTGCGACGCCCGATTGAACAGCCCCGAAGCATCCGTATCCCGCCCGCCAATCATCGCGCGCACCGCCCCATCCGCCGACATGACCACCACAGCCACCTGCGCCTTGGATCCGGGCCGCACCTTTTCGGCGAAAACCTTATTCACCGCCGCTGCCGTGACCTTCTGCAACCGCTGATCCAACGTGGTCTGAATCACCACATCCTCTGTGGTGTCGCGAGTAAAGAATTCCGGCCCTGATCGCATCACCCAATCCGCAAAATACCCGCCCTTCAGCGTTTTCGCCTTGCTCGACAACACCGCCGGGTTGCGCTGGAAATAGCTGGTTTCCTCGTCGGTCAGGTAACTCTGCTCGTTCATCATCCGCAGAACCGTGGCTGCGCGATCCTGTGACCGCTTCAGATTGGCCGTGGGCGCCAGACGGGTCGGCGCGGTCAGCAGCCCCGCCAGCATCGCGCTTTCCGCCGGGTTCAGCTGCGCCGCATGTTTGCTGAAATAGCGCTGCGCCGCCGCCTCGGCCCCATAAGATCCGCCACCCATATAGGCGCGGTTCAGATAGATCGAGAGGATCTCATTCTTGGTGTATTTCACCTCCATCGCCATGGCAAAGATCGCTTCCTTGATCTTGCGCTGCATGGAAGAACGCCGGCAATCCGCGACATAGTCTGCCTCGTTCTTCCAGACGGTAGGGTCATAGGTCACCCCCAGGCACAGCAGTTTGGCGGTCTGCTGGGTGATGGTCGATCCCCCATGCCCCGACAATGGCCCGCGTCCTTCACGCAGGTTGATGCGAACGGCGCTGGCCACGCCGCGCGGGCTAACCCCAAAGTGGCGATAGAATCGTTTGTCCTCTGTGGCGACAACCGCATTGCGCAGATGCTTCGATACGGTATCCGTGGTGACAACGCCGCCAAACTGATCCCCATGCAGGGCAAAGACCTGCCCCCGGCGATCCAGCAGTGTCACCGACCCGCGCGCGCGCCCATCCACCAATGTGGACAGCTCGGGCAGGGTCGATTCCACATACATGACCCAGGCGCCGATGCTCAGCCCCAGCACCACCGTGACAAAAGCCACCGTGCGAAACACCAGCCGAAAGACCCAGCGGATGATGCCGGTAAAGAAAGCAATGATCGGATTGCGCTTGCGCTTTGGGCTGCGTCTGCGCGCAGGTGCTTTGCGCTTTTTCGGTGCGGCGGGTTTCTTCTTATAGCGTTTGTCCGCCACCAGCCCTGTGGGTTTTCTGCGCGAAGTGCTCATCTGGCAAGCCTGCCTCTGCTCTCATTTTGGGGCGACTCTACCGGGTTTGGTCGGGAATGTTGACCCTTTGCACACCGGGTGATTCATGTATTTCGCGCTGAATTTTTGTGCGAAGGCGGAAAAACGCGCAAATTTTGCGCGCAAAACGCCAATCCCCCCAGCGGTAACACTTCGATTTGCTTCATTTCGCGCCGTTTCCACCGTTTTGCTGCAAGTGCGAAATGTTTGGGCGGCCCGCCCGATAGCAAAGGGGAAGCAAGGTGAAACTGATCATAGCGACGATCAAACCGTTCAAACTGGAAGAGGTCCGCGAGGCCCTCAGCGCAATTGGGGTGCGTGGTTTGATGGTGACAGAAATCAAAGGGTTTGGCGCACAGGCAGGCCACACTGAAATTTACCGCGGCGCAGAATACGCGGTGAACTTTGTGCCCAAAGTCAAACTGGAAATCGCCGTGTCCGCAGACATGGCTGAGCAGGTGGTCGACACCATCCAGACCGCAGCCCGCACCGGCAAGATCGGCGATGGCAAGATCTTTGTACTGGATCTGCAACAGGCGATCCGCGTGCGCACCGGCGAAACCGATATGGACGCGCTGTAAGGCGCAGGACTTCGAGGAAGAAAATGATGAAACTGCTGAAAATAACCGCGCCTTTGCTGCTGCTGCCGGGTCTGGCCGCCGCACAGGACAGCGTCGCTGGGGTGGACGTGTCCAGCGATGCGAACTTTATCTTTAACTCGCTGCTGTTCCTGATGGGCGGTCTGGTGGTCTTCTGGATGGCCGCAGGCTTTGCCATGCTGGAAGCGGGTCTGGTGCGCTCCAAGAACGTGACCATGCAGCTGACCAAGAACATGGCGCTGTTTTCGCTGGCCGCTGTCATGTACTACCTGATCGGCTACAACCTGATGTACCCGCTGGGCAGCTGGTCGATTGGCTCTGATGAAACAGGTGGCTATCTGGGCGCCTTTGGCATCGCGATCCTCGAAGCGGTTGGCATCGGCCGTGAGGCGGCGGATGACTATGGCTATGCCTCGACTGGGTCTGACTTCTTCTTCCAGTTGATGTTCTGTGCTGCAACCGCGTCGATCGTGTCCGGTACTCTGGCCGAGCGCATCAAACTGTGGCCCTTCCTGATCTTCTGCGCCATCCTGACCGGTATCATCTATCCGATCCAGGCGTCGTGGAAATGGGGCGGTGGCTTCCTGGACAGCCAGTACGGTTTCCTTGATTTCGCTGGCTCGACCGTTGTGCACTCGGTTGGTGGCTGGGCTGCTTTGGCTGGCGCACTGCTGCTGGGGCCGCGTCTGGGCAAATACACCAAAGAAGGCCGTGTTGTTCCGATGATGGGCTCAAACCTGCCGATGGCGACACTGGGCACATTCATCCTCTGGATGGGCTGGTTCGGCTTCAACGGCGGGTCGCAGCTGGCAATGGGCACCGTAGGTGACGTGGCCGACGTATCGCGCATCTTCTCGAACACCAATGCTGCGGCGGCCGGTGGCGCTCTGGCGGCTCTGTTCCTGACACAGCTGATGTTCAAGAAGGTCGACCTGACCATGGTTCTGAACGGCGCGCTGGCGGGTCTGGTGTCGATCACCGCTGAACCGCTGACCCCGGGTCTGGGCCAGGCAACTCTGATCGGTGCCGTAGGCGGTGTGATCGTGGTCTTTGCAGTGCCAATGCTGGACCGTCTGAAAATCGACGACGTGGTTGGCGCGATCCCGGTTCACCTGATCGCTGGTATCTGGGGCACCATGGCGGTTCTCTTTACCAACCATGAGGCAACCTTTGTTGGCCAGCTTCTGCCCATCATCATCGTCGGTGTCTTTGTCTTTGCAGTCAGCTTTGTGGTCTGGTTCATCCTGAAAGCCACCATGGGCATCCGTGTCGGCGAAGAAGAAGAAATCATGGGCCTCGACAATTCTGAGCTGGGCATGGAAGCCTACCCTGAATTCACCAAGGGCTAATAACGATAAACACTTGGGAGAGTGAACAAACTGAACCCGGGCGGCAACGCCCGGGTTTTCCTTATGAGGCCAATACTCTGCCTTTCAAAAATCCCATAGGGTGCTTTGTTTTGGCCCCACCAGCCCATCGCGTGATCTGACTGTTTCAGGACAATGCCACATCGCGCTGGTGGTGATGATTGGGTCCGCCAGCAACGCGCATCGGCTGTCAGATTGAAGTCCCCCGGCCAGAGTAAACCACCTACCCAAGCCTCTTTGTCACCAGGGGTGAACAGATGCTATGCGGCAGGCCCCGCGTGCCACGTCGCTTTGGCGCCAAGGGCATGCAGCCTGTTCTGTCAGGCAACACCGCCAGCCTATAGAATATCGTCCTCTCGCAGGGCGTCCGCTATGAACCCCTCCGGGTCGACGGTAAACGACTGGTACAGTTTGAAATGCTGGGTCTCTTTGTAATCCACCGCTGACAGCCCGTGCCGGGTGATTTCCAGCACCTGCGCACCGGGCAGAGCCATCAGAATCGGCGAATGGGTGGCCATGATCACCTGTGATCGGGCCTGCGTTTGAATCCGGTCAAGAATCCGCAAAAGCTCCAGCTGCCGCTTTGGTGACAAGGCGCTTTCCGGTTCGTCCATGAAATAGATCCCTTGCCCAGACATGCGCTCTTCGAAAAAGCGCACAAACCCTTCACCGTGGCTCCAGGATAGAAAATCCGGGGGTGCACCACCCCCTTCGCGCGCGGCATCATCCAGATAGCGCGCCACGGAAAAAAACGTCTCGGCTTTGAAAAACCAACCATTCGTCACCTTAGGGTCAGGATGCATTAATCCTGCACCACTGGTTGCTCAGTTTTTGGTCCTGACAAGGCACAGCCCGCCTGGAATAGTGGTTCTATTTCAAAGGGTTGTAACGCAGGTCAGGGGCAAAAACTGAGCAATCCTCCGGACGATCGAAACGCTGCAAAGCAGCGCCGTTGAGCGCTTGCAATTGGATCCACCAGTTCCGGCGCGCCCAAAACCCCTGCTTTATTGCCTTTCGAACGCCAGTGGCGCAGGATTAACGCATCCTGACCCTAGGCAGCCACCCCGCCCGCAGCACCTGCGCCAGCGCGGCCCCGCTGGTGTCGATGGCGGTGGAATGATCCACCGGGCGATAGCCCTTGCCACCGCCTGCTTCGTCATAGCCGCTGAGCGCTGCGATGGCTTCGATCAGGGTGGATTTGCCGGTTCCGTTTTCCCCGACAATGATCGTTACAGGCGTTGAAAACTGCAGCTCAAACTGATCCTCTTTCAACCAGGGCAGATCAAAGGGATAGCCCGACTGGTCCGCCAGCGCACCCTCACGCAGGCTCAGGATCTTCAAAAACGGCGCAGGTAAATTTGTTCCGCGTTTCTTCCGGGGCATTTTCTATCCACGATCCCGCTCACGCTGAAGCCGTTGCAAGGCGATTGCCTCGTTTCGCTGTAGCTTCCGATCGCGAAACAGGGCCTCTTCCACATAGGTCAGATGCTGTTCCACAGCGGCCCGCGCCTGCTGCGGTTCGCGCGCTTGCAGGGCTTCGTTGATGGCCTTGTGCTGATCCAGCAGCGCCTCACGGGTGGTGCGCTGTTTAAACATGATCTGACGATTGTAAAACACACCCTCGCGTAGCAGCTGATACATCGACCGCATCATATGCAGCATGATCACATTATGGCTGGCCTCGATGATCGCCAGATGGAAATCCGCATCCAGCTGCGCCTCTTCCTTGGGATTGCGCTTGCCATGCACGGCCGTCATTTTTTGATAGAGCTCGTCGATCACCTGCAAATCCGCATCGGTGCCATAGGTCGCGGCCCGTTCGGCGGCCAGCCCCTCCATGTCGCGGCGAAAGGACAGGTAATCAAACACGGCTTCGTCATGGTTGGAAAACAGCTGGATCAAGGCCGCGGAAAAGGCCGATCCCAGAACTTCGGTGACAAAGATCCCGGCCCCCGCGCGCGAGGTCAGCAGGCCGCGCTCTTGCAGATCCGCCACGGCTTCGCGCAATGAGGGGCGCGACACGCCCAGACGATCAGACAGTTCGCGCTCAGAGGGCAGGCGTTCGCCGGGGCGCAGGATGCCGCGCAGGATCAGCAGCTCGATCTGATCAATCACGGCACTGGACAGTTTTTCGGGTTTGACCTTTTGAAAGGGCATGGGGCCTCACGGTTTTGGTGAGGTCATCTTACCAAAATAACGATTTTAAGAAAGAGGGGGTTTCTGCATAACGTATGCATGGAATGTGCATAGGTTGTGCATGGAATGTGCCACCTGATTTTTCGCCTTAACCTTTGGCCTTACCAGCGGGTCAGCGCGTCTTCATCTTCGTCTTTTGCCGCCACCCAATCGGTGGTGCCCAGACTATGTTCTTTCTTCCAGAAAGGGGCGCGGGATTTCAGGAAATCCATCAGATATTCGGCAGCTTCAAAAGCATCTTTGCGGTGCCGCGCGGCGGTGGCCACCATCATGATCTTGTCGCCTGGCTCCATACGCCCATAGCGGTGGATCACCAGTACATCGCCCAGTGACCAGCGCTGCTCTGCCTCACGCGCGATCTTTTCCAGCGCACGTTCGGTCATGCCCGGATAATGTTCGATTTCCATGGCGCGCAGGCCGCCGTCTTCCAGATCGCGCACGATGCCGGTGAAGGTGACAACCGCCCCCAGATCATGACGGCCATCGGCAAAGGCGCTGGCCTCGGCTCCAAAGTCAAAAGGGGCGTCCTGCACCACGATGCGCATGGGTTAACCCCCTGTCATTGGTGGGAAAAATGCGACTTCCCGCGCGCCTTCGATAGAGGCGTCAAAATCGGTCAGGTCCTGATCTACCGCCACACGCAGCGCTGAAATATCGGCAAAGGCAGCTTCATAGCGCTCTTCGCGGGCCTTCAGTTCCTCGACCAGTTCCATCACGGTTCTGGCCTGTGTGTCCACACGTTCCTTGGGCAATCCGATGCGCTCGCGCACCCAGGCAAAATACAGAACGTCCATCAGTCTTCCCTCAGATGCGGCCAGGCCTTGCGCAGGTAATCCCAGCCGGTGATCAATGTCAGGACGCCGGCAATCCACAGCAGCCAAAGCCCCAGACGGCCTGACCAGACCATGCCGTGAAAATAGAAGGCAAGGCCATTCACATCTTCGACATCCCCGCGCAGCACCTGATCAATCAGCAGGGCATCCATCCCAATGGCATTCATACCAAAGTGATGTTCAAACACCCCGCGCGAAAACAGGATCGCAATCGCCACCATCTGCGCCGTGGTCTTCCACTTCGCCAGCTTCGTCACCTTCAACGTCCCGGCTGTATCCCCCAGATATTCGCGCAGTCCTGAAACAAAAACCTCGCGAAACAGGATGAAGGTCGCGGGCAGAACCAGCCAGGGTGTCCAGTAAACGTCTGAATAACCAACGATAACCATCAAGGCGATCACCACCATGGCCTTATCGGCGATCGGGTCCAGCATGGCCCCCATTTTGGTTTCCTGCCCCCAGGCACGCGCCAGAAAACCATCAAACCAGTCGGTGATGGCCGCGGCCATAAACAGGATCAGCGCGGCCCAATCGGCGAATGGCCGCGAGAAATACAAAAACATGATCGCCACACCGGGCGCAGCGAGCAGACGGAGAACCGTCAGAATATTAGGCAGTGTCCATTTCATCGTGCTCTTCCTAGCGTGGTTTCCGCCGAGGGAAAAGAGAGCAGCGTATACCTGCGTAAATTTGAACCTGCCAAGAAGTTATTCAGGGGAATTTGGGCGCGCCATGACCTCCAGCCGCGACAGCAGCGCCCCACGCGCTGCGGGCAGGGGGCGGTTGCCACAATTGGGCGCAACAAAGTGTTCAAGGAAGTATCCCGTGGTGCCAAGCGCTTGCAGAACATGTGGCAGATCCGATGGCTCTTTTCCGCGCATGACCGGGGGCAGGGGCAGCAGGCGTTCGGCCCATTCCCCCGCGCCCTGTGCTGTCACCGCACGCCCTGTTTTAGGTGACACATAGATCAGCCCCTCGGTCGCACCTGTCACTGCGCATGTGTTCAGATCCAGAGCAAAGCCCAGTTCCTCCAGCAGCGTCAGTTCCCAGTGTAGATAGGCCAGTGGCCACAGGTCTGTGTTTCCCAGCAAATCCAGCAGCGCCTGCGTCAGCCGGTACAGCGCCGGATAGGCTTCGCGTTCAGGCAGGCAAAAGCACAGCAGGCCCGTGACGGCATTCAACCCCGCCAGCGACAGCCGATCCCCCAGCGCCGCCGCCATGCGCGAGCGCTGTGGTTCAAAGGTGAATGCGCCCAGATGATCCTCTAGTCGCGCGCGCCAATGCAAATCCAGCTGCGCACCGGGCTGTAAATGCGGCGCTTTCTTGCGTGACGTGCCACCACGAACCACCCCGGCATGACGCCCATGGGTTGGCGTAAACACATCCAAAATCAATGAGGTCTCGCCATGTTTGCGAGTGTTCAGCAATATGCCCGTTTCACGCCAGTCCATGGGGTTACCCTGTCGGGAAATCGTCAAAACGGCAAGGCGATCAGTTCGCCATGCCCTCATCATCCAGCAGATGGCGGCCCTGACGGTCTTCTACTTCGATCACCCAAAGATCGGGATCAAAGCTGCGCTGCTTTGTGATTGATTGATCCACATCGCACTCAGGCCCGGCGGTCAGTTCCTGCCAGACGCGATCACCTGTCATCAGATCAAAGGTGCGGGTAAAGGCGCGGGCCTGCCCGTCCAATGTCGAAAGCTTCACCAGCACCGCTCCTGCGGTGTCATCCCCATGCGCCACAACAAAGGCCGGAATGTCCTGAAACCGCAGCCGCGCCAGATAGGCATCTACCCAGAACCGCGCTGTCAGACGTGCCATCAGGCATTCCCGTCGCGGAAATCCAGACCCATCTCTGAATAGCGCTCGGCCTCTTCCAGCCAGTTGCTGCGCACTTTTACCTGTACAAACAGATGGATCTTACGGCCCAGAAACTCTTGCAGTTCCTCGCGCGCCGCTTTTGAAATCGCCTTGATGGTTTCACCGCGATTGCCCAGCACAATACCCTTGTGCCCATCACGCGCCACATAGACCACCTGATCAATCCGGGCCGAGCCATCTTTGCGCTCTTCCCAGTTTTCGGTTTCGACGGTCAGCTGATAAGGCAGTTCCTGATGCAGCCGTAACGTCAGCTTTTCGCGGGTCATTTCGGCGGCAATCATGCGCAGCGGCAGATCCGCAATCTGATCTTCGGGATAGAGCCACGGGCCTTCCGGCACCTCAGCCGCCAGCCATTCACGCAGATCCTGCACGCCACGGCCCTTTTCAGCAGAGATCATAAAGGTCTGGGCAAAGCTGAAACGATCATTCAGGTCTTTGGTCAGGGTTAGCAGGGCGGGGGCCTCGACCTTGTCGATCTTGTTGATCGCCAGCGCGATACGACGCCCCTTGGGAAGCTCTTCCAGACCTTTCAGAATGGTTTCCACACCTTCGGTGACACCACGATGGGCTTCGACCAGCAGCACAATCACATCCGCATCTGCCGCCCCACCCCAGGCCGCTGCGACCATGGCGCGATCCAGCCGGCGTTTCGGGCGAAACAATCCGGGGGTGTCGACAAAGACGATCTGCGCATCCCCTTCCAGCGCCACACCGCGAATACGGGCGCGTGTGGTCTGCACCTTATGGGTGACGATACTGACTTTGGCCCCAACCATGCGATTGGTCAGAGTTGATTTGCCTGCGTTAGGCTCACCAATGAGGGCAACGAATCCGGCGCGTGTGGTCATGCTCACTTCCTTTGAATGGGCCTGACCTAGAGTATGGCGCAGGGTTTTGCAAATGGGCCGCGTTTCATGCGGCCCATAAGGGGTTAGTTGATCGTATAGCTATTGCTGCTGCCATCGGGGCGGACAAAGGTCACTTTATCGCCGTCCACCACAACATCCTGACACTGGGTGCCAGCCCATTTCTTAGGTGTTATCACAGTTCGGCAGAATTGCCCATTCTCAACCACATAAGTGCCGGACGCGTCTCCGGTAAATGTGCCATCAGATTTGATTGAAAACTTGGAGTTTTCATTGGTCAGAACCCGATCCAACACTGGGGCCAAGGGGTTTTTGGCGGGTTCTTTGCTCATGGTGGTGGTTTGGCAAGCTGCCAGCGCGAGAATAGGCAATACGAATGTGAGTTGCTTCAACATTATAGTCTCCTGAAAATACAGTGTATTCACACTGCATGAGACGGCTGCTTTGTCAAAGCATATTGGGGTCTACGCCTTTTTGCTGCGCAAGAGGGTGAAAATCCCGCTGGAAACAATCAGTGTCGCCCCCGCCAGCGTCCAGATGTCAGGCCGCTCTGAGAACATGACAACGGCGAGGATCAGAGCAAACAGTAGTCTGGTGTATCGGAAAGGCGCAACCACCGAGACATCGCCGCTGCGCATGGCCTGCGTCAGGGCCGAATAGGCCGCCACACCGATCACGCCGGTCAGCACCAGCCAAAAGGCTTCGGTCTGATCGGGCAGGCGGAGCGGGCTGCTTTCAAACAGGCAGATGATCACGCCCGCCAGTGTCAGAACGGCAAAGCCCAGAATACCAAGCTGCCGGTTTGTCATATGTGGCGGGCTGGCGCGGGTGGCCAGATCGCGGCCTGCAAATCCAATCAGCGCAATCACCGCCAGCAGGGACAGCGGATCAAAAGAGGCGGGCGTTGGGCGCAAAACCATCAGCACTCCGCCAAAGCCCACGGCCATGGCGCTCCAGCGCATCCAGCCTACTTTTTCGCCCATGAACAGCGCGGCCCCAGCGGTGACGACCAGCGGTGTTGCCTGCAAAATCGCTGATGTCGAAGACAGGCTGCTAAAGGCCAGCGCCAGCGCAAAGAACAGCCGCCCGGTGATCTCAAAACAGGATCGGATCAGCATCGAACGGCGCAGATAATCCGGCGTCCAAAGCCTTTCACGCGCGTAAACCGCCCAGAGCAAAAACAGGATCAGCCCGCTGGCCCCAAAGACCGTCAGTGCGACACCCGCAGACAGGGTCTGTGTCACTGATTTGTAGATGGCGTCTTCGACCGCGAACAGCGCCATCGACGCACACATAAAGGCCGCGCCGATCAGGTTGGCGTTTGAGGCTGGCGCGGGATTAGTCAAGCTGCCCCAGCAGATTTTTGGCGGCAGCCTGTTCTGCCTGCCTCTTGGCATTGGCCGTTGATTGGGCGGTCTGTCCGGTTGAAAGGCGCACTTCGATGGTGAAAACTGGTGCGTGATCGGGGCCTTCGCGCGCGATTACTGTATAGCTGGGCGGCTGCATCCCGCGCGCCTGCGCCCATTCCTGTAGCGCCGTTTTCGAATCCTTGGCGTCTTCTTCGACATTGCTGATCCGCGCGCCCCAAAGGCGCAGGATCAGCGCTTGTGCGGTTTCAAAGCCACCATCCAGATAGACCGCAGCAATCACGGCCTCCATGGCATCGCCCAGAAGGGCCATCTTGCGCCGCCCGCCAGACATCTGTTCTGACCGGCCCAGCTTCAACGCGGCCCCCAGATCAATCTGCGCGGCCACATCTGCGCAGGTTTCTTTGCGCACCAAAGCGTTGTAGCGCGGAGCAAGCAGCCCTTCGCTGGCTTGACGGTCTTCTCTCAGCAGCGCTTCGGCCATGACAAGGCCCAGCACACGGTCACCCAGAAATTCCAGCCGCTGATTGTCTTCGCGCCCTGGGCCGGACATCGACGCATGGGTGACGGCCCGGCGCAGCAGCGAAGGATCCCGGAACACATGTCCTAGGCGCTTTTGCAGGGCGATCAGATCAGCGGATTGTTTCAAGGGGCGCTCCGGGTCAGTCTACGGCTTTAAAGAAACGGTCGCCGCGCCATGTCCAGAAGAACAACATGGACCGGCCAGCGGATGAGAACATGATACGGTCGGCGCGGCCGATCAGGTTTTCATAGGGTACAAATCCGACACCGCCTGCGATATTCGGCACGCGCGAATCCGAGCTGTTGTCGCGGTTGTCACCCATAAAGAAGTAATGCCCCTCAGGAACCGTATAGACCGGGGTATTGTCCGATCCCTGATTGCCGATATTCAGCACAGAATAAGACCGACCGTTGGGCAGGGTTTCGACAAATTTTTCTTTTTCGCAGACCGCGCCAGTCCCGACAGGGCCATTTGCACAGCGCGGGTTCAGGCGGTGGGGGCCTTGCGGAGCCTGCATTTCTGTAAAGGTGCCATTGCGTTCTTGGCTGACAGGGCTGCCGTTCAGGAAGACCACACCGTTTTTCACCTGCACACGATCACCGGGCAGACCAATCAGACGCTTGATGAAATCGCGCCCGCTGACAGGGTGGCGAAAGACCACAACATCACCGCGCTCTGGTTCGGAGCCGAACAGACGTTTGTTGTCGCCATCCGCCCAGCCGCAGAATTTCTGCGCATCCAGATCCAAGCCTACGCTGGGAATAATGATCGAAGGGCAAGAGGCGTAGGAATAGCCATAAGCCATTTTGTTCACAAAGAGAAAGTCACCGATCAGCAGGGTGTCTTTCATCGACCCGGAGGGAATCCAGAAGGGCTGAAAAAACAGGCTGCGGAAGACGCCCGCGATCAGCAGCGCGTAAACGATGGTCTTGATGGTCTCAAGAACACCACCCTTTTTCTCTTCAACGGTCATGACTGAAATCCCCTGCTCAATCTTATCCGCTACATGCGGGTGTGCCGCACCTGTGTCAAGGCAGGCGCATGGTCATGTCTTGGTTTCAAGGTGATCTGAGGCAAGCGGGCGCGCTTCGATCATCACAAAGGCCTGTGCCCAGGGGTGATCATCGGTCAGGGTGACGTGAATGATGGCCTCATGTCCCGCTGGGGTCATCTTATCAAGCCGATCCTTGGCCCAGCCAGTGACATGCATCACAGGTTGCCCGGTGCGCAGATTGCTGACGGCCATGTCCTTCCAGGCGATGCCCATGCGCAATCCGGTGCCAAGGGCCTTTGAGCAAGCCTCTTTGGCGGCCCAGCGTTTGGCGTAGGTGCCTGCCACGTCCCGCCTGCGTTCCGCCTTGCGTTGTTCGATTTCCGTGAAGACGCGGTTGCGAAAGCGATCTCCAAAGCGATCCAGCGTGCGCTGAATCCGGTCAATATTGGCCAGATCGGTGCCGATACCAAGGATCATTCGCCGCTGCTCTGCCTTTGCATGGCGCGCAGCTGCATCCGCAGCCCGAGCCCCAGAAAGATGCGGTTCGTCAGGTAAATCACCCCACCCATCAGCACAAAAACCACCACCCAGGCGGTGACACCCAGCATATCCAGCAGCTCCATGGCCTGATCGCCGGTCAGCTGGAAAATATAGGCCACCAAAAGCGCGAGGTTGATCGCAATGCCACAGAGCGTCATCGGCAGGGCCAGTACCCAGGCTTCGCGTCTTTCGAAAGGGCGGGCATAGGTGCTGCCAAGGCGCGCGCCTTCGATCTGCGCGGCAATCATCGCAGGCGCGATCGACGAAAAGCCGCTGGGCAGGTGCAGTCCCATCGCCTCAAGAGCATAGGACAGTCCGAAAAGCCCAACAATCGTCAGGACAAAGATAAGGCTGTATCGTTTGAGATCAGCCGCCATCGCGGGCCTCATCCATGAGGCGGCGCATTTCGGAAATTGCCGGGGTCAGCCCGCGAAAGATGGCTTCGCCGATCAGGAAATGCCCGATGTTCAGCTCCATCACTTCGGGGAAGGCCGCGACAGGTTTCACGGTTTCATAGGTCAGCCCATGGCCTGCGTGTACTTCCAGACCCAGCGAATGGGCAAAGGCCGACATCTCGCGCATCTTTTCCAGCTCGGCGAGACTTTCGTCAAAACGGCCCTCGGCGTGGAAATCGCAATAGGCGCCGGTGTGCAGTTCGATCACCTGTGCGCCAATGCGATGCGCGGCTTCGATCTGCTTTGCATCAGCGGCGATAAAGATCGACACGCGGCAGCCCGCGTCACGCAGAGGTGCAATGAAATGCGCCAGCCGGTTTTCTTCGCGCGCCACTTCCAGCCCACCTTCGGTGGTTTTCTCTTCGCGCTTTTCCGGCACGATGCAAACCGCATGGGGTTTGTGACGCAAAGCAATGGCCTGCATTTCATCTGTAGCCGCCATTTCGAAGTTCAGGGGCACATTCAGTGCATCCATCAACCCTTCGATATCTGGATCGGTGATATGGCGGCGATCTTCGCGCAGGTGTGCCGTGATCCCGTCGGCCCCGGCTTCTTCGGCCAGTTTGGCTGCACGCACCGGATCAGGATAGGCCCCGCCACGCGCATTGCGCACGGTTGCTACGTGGTCGATATTCACGCCCAGACGTAGTTTGCCTGCAAAGTTATTCATTGTCCGCTCCGGTCGATCAGGATTTTCCTAAAGATTATGCCGGAGTGAAACGAAAGGAAACAGGATTGTGCCGTCTGGCGGCCAATCGGTGAAACCTAATCCAGACCTGCCTCGGCCTTTTTCTTCTTTAGAGAGGCCAGCTTGGTCTTCAGGGCGCCGCGGCGGCGGTTCTGATAGGCGCTGATCAACGGCAGCGAAACATAATAGGCGATGATTCCGGCGATTAGCCCAGGCAGAATGCCCCCGATCATGAAGGGGTAGAAAATTTCGTTGTAGAAGTTGGCCAGACCTGTCCAGTCAGCGGTGTCGTTGGTGAAAAGCGCCTTAAAGTTATGCCAAAGGGATTCGCCAGCATCCGCAAACCTCTTACCGATCGTCGGGGCGTTTTCATGCCCATGCGGCCGGAATGCCAGCCCGTGTCGATCCATGCCCAGCAGCCAGTATCCCGTGTGCATCGAGGTCATGATAATGGGGATATAGGTCAGCGGGTTGCCAAAGAAAGTGGCCATGATCGCCGCGAAGATATTGCCGCGCATGATCACAGCGATCAGCGCCGCAACCACAAAGTGCAGGCCATAGAACGGGGTAAAAGTGGTGAAGACGCCAGCAAAGATCCCCCGCGCAATGCGATGTGGCGGATCCGGCAGGCGATTAAGGCGATGTCTGACGTACATGGCCGCACGCCCCCAGCCCCCTTTGGGCCAGAAGAACTGCGCCACGACCATCCAGATCGGGCGTCGGTCACGTCGTTTAAAGACCACCTTGCGCCTTTCTATTCTCAGACCTTGGGTACCAGAACGTGTTCCAGCGCCGGGTCCCGCCTGCGTTCCACCGAGGCGACATTGCTTTCGGCATCCAACGCCGACATCACGGAATGCAAATGTTCTGCGTCGCGCAGATCTGCATTCACCCTGATCTTAAAGAAATCAGGTTTCCGGTCGATGAACTCCATGTCTGAGATATTGGCCTTCATCTCGCCAATCAATGTGCAAATCCGTCCCAGGACGCCTGCATCGTTGCCAATCGTCATTTCCAGCGTCACGGTATAAACTGGTGGGTGAGTACCATCAGCCCAATGCAAGTCTAACCAGCTTTCGGTCTCATGCTCATGCGATGCCAATGCTTCGCAGTCAATGGTGTGCACTGAAACGCCGCGCCCGGGCAGCGCCAGCCCGACAATGCGTTCACCGGGCAGGGGCTGGCAGCAGGCCGCGCGGTCAAAGCCCTGACCATGGGCCAGGCCAACAACGGCGCGTTTGGCTTCGACGGTGCTGTCTTCCTTGATGGCGAGATCAGGATAGACAGCTTCGACAACTTCGCGCGATGACACTTCAGCACTGCCCAGCCGGGCCAGAAGGTCATCAACATTCTTCACCCGCAGGGTTGTCGCGGCCTTTTCAAGCGCTTTGTCGGTGGCCTTTTTGCCATGGGTTTCAAAGGCGGCGCGCGCCAGTTCATGACCCAGTTTGATAAAGCGTTCTTTGTTGGCCTCGCGCAGGGCGCGGCGAATCGCTGTCTTTGCCTTGCCTGTGGCGGCGATATCCAGCCAGGTGGCCTGCGGTGTCTGGGCCTCGGCGGTGATGATCTCGACCGACTGACCGTTTTTCAGACGTGTCCAAAGCGGCACGCGCAACCCGTCGACCTTTGCGCCAACACAGGCCGATCCAATGCGGGTGTGAATCGCATAGGCGTAATCCAGCGGGGTCGCCCCTTTGGGCAGTTTGACCACATCCCCTTTGGGAGTGAAGCAAAAGACCTTGTCGGAATACATCTCCAGTTTGACCGCTTCGAGGAATTCGTCGTGATCTTCCTCAGCGTCGAACTGTTCGCTGAGCGATGCAACCCAACGGGTGGGATCCACTGCAAAGGGGTTTTCCGCGCGTTCGCCATCGCGATAGGACCAATGCGCCGCAACACCGGTTTCTGCGACCTCGTGCATCTGGCGGGTGCGGATCTGCACCTCAACGCGTTTGCCATCGCGGCCTGAAACCGTGGTGTGAATTGACCGATAGCCATTGGATTTCGGCTGGCTGATATAGTCTTTGAAGCGCCCCGGCACCGCGCGCCAGCGCTGGTGAATGACACCCAGAATCGCATAGGCATCGTTTTCCGACTGACAGATGATGCGAAAACCATAGATGTCAGACAGGCGGGAAAAGCCGATTTTCTTTTCCTGCATCTTACGCCAGATCGAATAGGGTTTTTTGGCACGGCCAAAAACCTGCGCTTCGATCCCGGCGCGGTCCAGCTCATGGCGCATGTCAGATGTGATGCGGTGGATCACATCGCCGGTTTCTTTTTGCAGGGTGATAAAGCGCCGGATGATGCTGCTGCGCCCTTCGGGGTTCAGCACGCGAAAGGCCAGATCTTCCAGCTCTTCGCGCATGGATTGCATCCCCATACGTCCGGCCAGCGGCGCATAGATATCCATGGTTTCACGGGCTTTTTGCCCCTGCTTTTCCGGCTTCATCGCCCGGATGGTGCGCATATTGTGCAGGCGGTCGGCCAGTTTGACCAGAATCACCCGCAGGTCTTTCGACATGGCCATGAACAGCTTGCGAAAGTTTTCTGCCTGCTTGGTCTCAGAGGAAGACAGTTGCAGATTGGTCAGCTTGGTCACACCATCCACAAGATCCGCGACTTCGGTGCCGAACTTTTCGGCCACATCGGCATAGGTGGATCGGGTGTCTTCGATGGTGTCGTGCAGCAGAGCGGTGATGATCGTGGCGTCATCCAGCTGCTGTTCGGTCAGAATCGCAGCGACCGCAACGGGGTGGGTGAAATAGGGCTCACCTGACTTGCGTTTCTGACCTTCGTGCATCTCGCGGCCATATTCATAGGCCGCGATGATCAGTTTTTCATTTGTCGTGGGGTTATAGTTCCGAACCAGAGCAACCAGATCTTCAGCTGCGATCATATGGGTGTCCTTTGGTTCAGCTTGGCCTTAGCCTTGCCCCTGAGCTTCCATGAGAGCACGCAGAAGTTTCTCTTCTGACATGTCGTCTTCTTGTGGTTTGTCCGGCTCTGCGCCCATGAGCAGGGCCATGGCATCATCTTCCGGTTCGTCCACTTCGATCTGCGACTGGTTCGATTCGATCAGGCGCTCGCGCAGCTCATCGGCAGACTGGGTTTCTTCGGCGATTTCACGCAGGGCAACAACAGGGTTCTTGTCGTTGTCACGATCCACTGTGATCGCCGCGCCAGCCGACACTTCGCGCGCCCGGTGGGCTGCAAGCATTACCAGTTCGAACCGGTTCGGAACCTTATCAACGCAATCTTCTACCGTCACGCGGGCCATGTGAGCGTTCCACCTTTGTCAGTATGCATCTGAAAGACCCTCTCTAACGCGGCGCTGCGGCAATGACAAGGGCAAACACCTGCACAATGGCGGCGCTCCCAGTGGGTGACACACGTCAAAGTGGCAAAATCTCGCCTATCTCTTCCTGAGATAGGTTTGATGACAGTTTTGTGACGGTTTGCCGCAGGATGGGGTGCATCCAATGGGGGGCGATGTCCATCAGGGGGATCAGAACAAAGGCCCTTTCATGCATGCGCGGATGTGGCAGGATCAGCTGACCAGGGGCTTCTTGCATCTGCCGTTCCAAAGGAAGGTTGCGCCAGGTTTCATGGGTTGTCTCATCCGGCAAAACGGCGTTCCCTGCGGCGATCAGATCCAGATCCAGCGTGCGACTTCCCCAACGCTGCTTGCGCTCTCGCCCGTGTAAACATTCAATTTCATGTAAATTTTTGATCAACTGGTCAGGGCCGACATCGGCTTCAAGGGCGATACAGGCGTTTACATAGTCAGGGCCCGCGCCCGCCGGAAAACAGGGGGTGCTGTAGAACCGGCTGACGCGGCGGATGCGCCCGGCGTTTTGCGCCAGCATGGTCAGCGCCGAGGTAAGGGTTTCTGTCCGGTCACCAGACTGTGAAATTAGGTTAGAACCCAGCGCAATCAGGTATTCTTGTGCCATGATGGAGTATCAGCTATCCTTAAGAGACCGTCGCGTAGGGTCTGGTCTGGTTGATATACTGACAAAATGAACTACAGTTGTACGGCTGGTTCCGCCACCTCATTCACTCACTCACGGTTCACGGCGGACCAATTTCGATGAAAGGACATTTGATGTTTTACAAAGACGAACGGCTCGCGCTGTTCATCGACGGATCAAATCTCTATGCAGCAGCGAAAGCGCTTGGGTTCGATATCGACTACAAGTTGCTGCGCGCAGAGTTTGCCCGGCGTGGTAAGATGGTTCGCGCTTTTTACTATACGGCGCTGTTGGAAAATGACGAGTATTCTCCGATCCGTCCGCTGGTGGATTGGCTGCACTACAATGGCTTCACCATGGTGACAAAGCCTGCGAAAGAATACACTGACAGCCAGGGCCGCCGCAAAGTAAAAGGCAATATGGACATCGAACTCACCGTCGATGCCATGGAGCTGGCCCCGCGTGTGGATCATATCGTGCTGTTCTCGGGTGATGGCGACTTCCGCCCTCTGATTGAATCGCTGCAACGCCAGGGCGTGCGCGTCTCTGTGGTGTCCACGATTCGCAGCCAGCCGCCGATGATCGCCGACGAACTGCGTCGTCAGGCAGACAATTTCATCGAGCTGGATGAGCTGCGTGATGTGATCGGGCGCCCGCCGCGCGAAGAACCGGCTGGCCGGGGCTATGACGCTGTCGCCAGCGCCTGATCGGCAGATAGATCAAAGACGAGAAGGGTCACCTGTGACAGGTGGCCTTTTTTGTTGCATATAGGCTGGACCTGAGGGCTGCGAATGTCTAGCTCAGACGCACAGGAGGCCATGATGAAACCAGCTTTGTCCCTTTATATTGCTGCGCCGCGCGGGTTCTGTGCTGGCGTGGATCGTGCGATCAAAATCGTTGAAATGGCTTTGGAAAAATGGGGCCGTCCTGTCTATGTGCGCCATGAGATCGTGCACAATAAATATGTGGTCGATGACCTGCGCGCCAAAGGGGCGGTCTTTGTTGAAGAGCTGGATGAATGCCCCGATGACCGCCCAGTGATCTTTTCCGCCCATGGCGTGCCAAAATCTGTGCCTAATGAGGCCTCGCGGCGCGAGATGATCTATGTGGATGCGACTTGCCCGCTGGTGTCCAAGGTGCATATCGAAGCGGCTCGGCACCATGAAAACGGTTTGCAGATGATCATGATTGGTCACGCTGGCCACCCGGAAACCATTGGCACCATGGGGCAGCTTCCGCCTGGTGAATTATTGCTGGTTGAAACCGTCGAAGACGTCGCCACCGTTGAAGTGCGCGATCCTGAAAGGCTGGCGTTTGTCACCCAGACCACGCTGTCTGTTGATGATACCATCGACATTGTCGCCGCCCTTAAGGCGCGGTTTCCGGCCATTGTTGGTCCGCATAAGGAGGACATCTGCTACGCCACGACAAACCGTCAGCAGGCCGTTAAGGCCATCGCGCCGAAATGTGATGCGATCTTGGTTGTTGGGGCGCCGAATTCTTCTAATTCCCGCCGTCTGGTTGAGGTCGGCCGCAAGGCGGGCTGCAACTATGCGCAGCTGGTACAACGCGCCGCCGATATCGACTGGCGCGCGCTTGAAGGCATCAAATCCATTGGCATCACCGCCGGGGCCTCGGCGCCCGAGGTGCTGATCAAAGAGGTGATCGACGCCTTTCATGATCGCTATGACACCACTGTCGAAGTGGTAGAAACCGCGCAGGAAAACGTTGAATTCAAAGTGCCGCGCGTGCTGCGGATGCCGGCGGTTTCCGCATGAAGGATAAGGAAACACTGGCCGCCTATGCGACAGCGGCGCGGCGCTATGCCGAAGGGTTTACCAGCAAAAAAGACACCAATCAGGAAGAAGACTATGCGGCCTTCACCGCGCATCTGCCTGCGGGCGGGCGTGTGCTGGATTTCGGCTGTGGCCCCGCGCATTGGGCGGCGCGATTTGCGGGTGATGGCTATGTCGCCACGGCCCTTGATGCCTCACCTGAAATGGCAGCGCTGGCATTGGAAAAATATGGCCTGACCGTGCGTGTTGGTGCCTTTGAAGATCTGACCGATGTGGCAGTCTACGATGGGATCTGGGCGAATTTTTCGCTGCTGCACGCCCCGCGTGCTGATTTTGCTGGCCATCTGGATCGCATCCACCGGGCGATCAAACCCGGTGGCGTTCTTAGCCTTGGTATGAAGCTGGGGCAGGGCGAAGGGCGCGACAGTCTTGGGCGCTTTTACACCTATTATTCTCAGGAAGACCTGGAAGAGGCGCTGCGCACCGCCGGTTTTACCCCGTTCAGATCCCGGCGTGGCAACGGTGAAGGTTTGGCTGGTGGTGTCGAAACCTTCGTTGTATTGAGCGCCCATGCCTAACTTATTTGCTTATACCGATGGTGCCTGCTCTGGAAATCCCGGCCCGGGGGGCTGGGGGGTGCTTTTGCGCGCGATGGAGGGTGACACCGTCCTGAAAGAGCGCGAACTAAAAGGCGGCGAAGCCACCACCACCAACAACCAGATGGAGCTTATGGCGGCGATCAGCGCATTAGAAGCATTGGAGCGCCCGTCGACCATCACGGTTGTCACCGATAGCGCCTATGTGAAAAATGGCGTGACCGGTTGGATTTTCGGCTGGAAGAAAAACGGCTGGCGCACCGCTTCGAAAAAGCCGGTGAAGAATGTGGAGTTGTGGCAGCGGCTTGATCAGGCGCAATCGCGTCACAGCGTGACCTGGGAATGGGTCAAAGGTCATGCAGGCCATCCTGAAAACGAACGCGCGGATGAACTGGCGCGCGCTGGCATGGCCCCATTCAAATCCTAGGAATGGCCTGCAAAAGCCGCGATAGGAAGATCCCATGACCCTGCTTGCTCTGCTGGATTTCGCTGCTGTTCTGGTCTTTGCCCTGACCGGCGCGCTGGTCGCCAGCCGGGCGCAGCTGGATATTGTCGGCTTTGCCTTTATGGCGGCGCTGACGGGGCTGGGAGGCGGAACCTTGCGTGATCTCTTGCTGGACCGCACACCGATCTGGATTGTACAGCCCGTCTATCTGATGATCGCCTGTGCTGCAGCGGTGCTGGTGTTCTTTACCGCCCACCGGTTCGAAAGCCGCTATCGCGCGATTTTGTGGCTGGATGCGGTGGCGCTGGGGGTGGCAGTTGCGGCTGGGGCTGGGATTGCCTCGGATATGGCGCAGCCTGCGATCATTGTTACGGTGATGGGCATCGCCACCGGATGCGCTGGCGGGCTTATGCGGGATGTGGTCGCCAATGAGCTGCCGCTGGTGCTGAAACAGGGCGAACTATACGTCACCTGTGCGCTTGCAGGATCTCTGGCGCTGCTGGGGACTATTGCGCTGGGATTGTCTGGAAATGCCGCTGCTGTGGCCTGCGTTCTGGTGACCGCCGGGTTGCGTGCGGGATCGTTGGCTTTGGGGTGGCGTTTGCCGGTCTATAAATCGCGACCACCCAGGAGCTGAAAACAGCTGGCGCGGACCATTGGCCCACGCCGAGTTATATTTTTAGATCAGACCCGCGTGGGCCAAAGCTGCATCCAGCTTTGCAGCGGTTTGCGCTGTCACCGGTTCAAGCGGCAGGCGCACCTCTGCATCGCACAGGCCCAGCTTGGCCATAGCGTATTTCGCGCCACACAGGCCCGGCTCGGTAAAGATCGCCTGATGCAGCGGCATCAGCTTATCCTGAAGTTCCAGCGCCTTGGCATAGTCGCCAGCGGTACAGGCATTTTGCAGCGCGGCACAAAGCGCCGGGGCCACATTTGCTGTTACCGAGATACAGCCAACGCCGCCCTGGGCATTGAACCCATGCGCGGTGGCATCTTCACCCGAAAGCTGGATGAAATCGGTGCCGCATGTGATCCGTTGCTGGCAGACCCGCGCCAGATCCCCTGTGGCGTCTTTGACAGCGATGATGCGGTCCAGCTTGGCCAGTTCACCCATGGTGGCAGGCGTCATATCCACAACCGAGCGACCGGGGATATTGTAGATCACGATCGGCAGATCTGCGGCCTCATAGGCGGCTTTGAAATGCGCGATCATGCCAGACTGGGTCGGCTTGTTGTAATAGGGGGTGACCACCAGCGCCGCATCCGCACCAACCGCTTTGGCGTGCTTCATGAAACGCACGGTTTCTGCAGTATTGTTTGACCCGGCCCCGGCAATCACCGGCACACGGCCAGCAGCCTGCTTGACTACGGTTTCAATCACGGCCTCGTGCTCGTCATGGGTTAGGGTCGGGCTTTCGCCGGTTGTGCCCACAGGCACCAGCCCATGGCTGCCCTGATCGATCTGCCAGTCGACCAACCGTTTGAGCGTATCAAAATCCACTGCACCGTCTTTAAACGGCGTCACCAGTGCAGGCATTGATCCCTTAAGCATGACACGCTCCTTTCATCAAAATAGGTCATGAACAGGAAGATAATCGCCAACGACGGTATTGTGAGTTGAAGACACCGTGCGCAGCTATATCCTCTCAAGAGGCGTCTATTCCTGTTCAACGGAGAAAATGCAAGAACATGTCGCGTTTGATTGCCCTGGTATTGATCCTATGCACCACCTGCGCTGTTTCGGCGCAGCAAACCGGGGAGGGTTTGCAAAAGGCGATGCGCGCAATGCGCGATGGCAACTGGGCTGCCGCCCGAATCGAGGCGCGCACAGATGGTCGGGAATCGCTTGATGTGATTCTCTGGCATTATCTGCGGGCAGGAAATGGCGATGCGCAGCTGGCGATGGATTTTCTGGCGCGCAATCCAAACTGGCCCGGTCTGCCTTATCTGAAAGAGAACGTCGAAATTGCCATGAATGAGGCGCGCAGATCGCAGATTGCCGCCTTTTATGATGGCTATACGCCCAGAACCGGGTCGGGCGCGCTGTCGCTGGCACGGGTTCTGAAGGCACAGGGCCAAAAGACACAGGCCGAAGAGGTAATCAAATCTGCCTGGACGTCGCTTGCGCTGTCCAGTGATGAACGACAGGCCTTTCTGAACGATTGGAAGAAATTGGTTACCCCCCTGCACACAGAACGGCTGGATATGGCGCTCTGGAAAGGCTGGGCGAAAAATGCGGCAGCGATGGTGCCGTTGGTTGATAAGGATTGGCAGGCTCTGGCCGAGGCGCGGCTGGCATTGCGCGCGCAGGCGCCGGGGGTGGATACCTTGATCGGCAAGGTGCCTGAGGCCCTGCAATCTGATCCCGGTCTGGCCTTTGAACGTTTCAACTGGCGCTATCGCAAAGGGCGGCGTGCCGAAGCGGTTGAACTGCTGCTTGAGCGTTCAAAATCCGCAAAGCTTCTGGGGCAGGCCGAACCCTGGGCCCGGCCCCGGCGCGATCTGGTGCGCAGGCAGATGCGCGCGGGCAATCACAAAGTGGCCTATCAGCTTGCTTCGCAGCATGGGCTGGAAAAGGGCAGCAACTTTGCGGATCTGGAGTGGCTGTCGGGCTATCTGGCGCTGCGCTTTCTGAACAAACCGGATCAGGCGCTGACCCATTTCAAACGTTTCCGCCAGGCGGTCTGGACACCGATTTCTTTGGGGCGCGCGGGCTATTGGCAGGGGCGGGCGCATGAGGCGCTTGGCAATAAGAAAGCTGCGCGTGCCGCCTATGCCGAAGGGGCCAAATTCCAGACCTCTTTCTATGGGTTGCTGGCGGCGGAACGTGGCGGCATCGCGCCTGATCCTGCGCTGGCCGGCACAGAAGATTTTGGCGACTGGCGTCAGGCAGAGTTCACCCGATCATCGGTGTTTCGCGCGGCGATTGTTTTGCTGCGCGCCGGTGAGCTGGATTTGGCCGAGCGCTTTTTGACCCATCTTTCAGAGGGCTTGGATCGGCAGGGCAAAGGTCAGCTGGGATCAATGCTGATCCAGATGCGCCGCCCGCATATTCAGGTGATGCTGGGCAAACGTGCGGCGCAGGAAAGCATCGAATTGCCGGGGCCTTACTACGCGCTGCACCCTGATCTGGTGGCGCGCGATTTTGCGGTGCCGAAAGAGCTGGTTCTGGCCATCTCGCGCCGTGAATCCGAATTTGACCCCAAGGTGATCTCGGGCGCGGGTGCGCGCGGGCTGATGCAACTGATGCCGCGCACCGCAAAAGAGGTCTCGAGCAAGCTGGATCTGGCCTACGGCAAAGACAAACTGCTGACGGATCCGGCCTATAACGCCACGCTGGGGGCCGCCTATCTGGCCGAGCTGTCAGACCGCTTTGGCGGCAATGCTGTGATGATGTCGGCGGGGTATAACGCCGGGCCGTCGCGCCCGGAAAAATGGATGGGCCAGTTTGGCAACCCGTTGAAAGGGCGCATGGATATCGTCGATTGGATCGAACATATCCCCTTTGATGAAACGCGGAACTATGTGATGCGCGTGACAGAAAGCCTGCCAGTCTACCGCGCCCGGCTAGGCCAACCACCGCATCCGGTGACGTTTTCCAAAGAACTGGTTGGTAGTACGATGAAGGTGGGGAACTAAGTCTGCTTTGCATAGAAAACGCGCTGGGCACCTGGTGGAACTTCAAGTGCCGAATATTTGGGCGGCGACGCCGCCCAGCCCCCGACCGCCCCCATGGGCGGGGGCTTTGCCCTCACCCGCGGTCAGGGACTGGGCTATTTTCAAAAGTCCAGCGGTTGAGAAAATCAGACGCCCTTTTGGAGGCGATCTTAATCCTTGGCCCGTTGGGCACGCCACAGCGTGAACAACCCTGCGCCCACAATGATTGCGGCCCCTATGGCAACATTCGTGCGCAGGGCTTCCCCAAAGACAATCATCCCCAGCATCGCAGCGAACGGAAGCTGCAGATAGGCAAAAGGCTGCACTGCGCTGGCTTCGGCGACTTCGTAACACTTGATCAGGGTGAAATGCCCAGCAGCGCCATTCATGCACAGCGCAATCATCCAGGCCCAATCGCGCCCGGTCATCGGTTCCCAGAACCAGATACCGATCAAGGTAGACACCACCAACCCGGCAATGCCCGTATAAAAGAACGAGGTCGAGGCACTGTCAGTACGCGCCACATAGCGGGTCAGCAGGCCGTAGATGGCGAACATTACCGCAGACAGCAGTGGCACCAGCGCATAGATGGAAAACACGCCGGATGAGGGGTTCAGGATGATCAGCATCCCAATAAAGCCAATGCCGATCGCCACCCAGCGCCGCCAGCCGACCTTTTCCCCTAGAACCGGGCCAGATAGGGCGGCGATGATCAGCGGATAGCAGGCAAAAACCGCATGGGTTTCAACCAATCCCAGCAGAACAAAGGCTAGAATGGCAACGATGATCTCAAGCGCCAGCAGCGCGCCACGGGTGATCTGCAAACGCGGCATGCCGCTTTGCGCGGCTGCTTTCAACCCGCCCGCATGTCGCGCGGCCATGGCGATAACAAAGGCGGCGAAAAACCAATAGCGGATCATCACCACCATCATGGAATTATATTCGCTGGCCAGATGCTTTGAGACCCCATCCTGCAGGGCAAAAAGCAAGGTGGTCAGTACCATTAACCAGATGCCAGTGCGGGTGTTTTGCTGGGCCATGTTATGTCTTTTCAGCCGGGTTTATGCGCGGTTGTCATGTGTCGCTTGCGACCGTAGCCGGGCACCCGTGTCACCTCTAGCCCTGCAGCGGCAAGGGCGCGTCGCACATGGCCTGCGGCGGTATAGGTCGCAATGGTACCGCCTGTGGCTGTGTGCTCTGCCACATCCGACATCAGTGTATCAGACCAGAGTTCTGGGTTTTTGGCCGGGGAAAACCCATCAAGAAACCAGGCATCCGCCTGCTCTGGCCATTGCGCCAGTGTTTCGCGTGCGTCCCCCTCAATCATGGAAAATCGCAGATCCGGCAGGGTGATGTCACGCGCATCATCGTGCCAAAAGGGGGCCAGATCGGCGGCGATTCTGGCAAGTTCGGGAAAGGCGCTTTGTGCGCGTATCATTTCGGGGCCATTCAAAGGAAAGGCTTCGAAGGTTGTGAACCGCAGCTGACCAGTCTGCCCGCTGCTGCGCCACAGATGTAGCGTGGCCAGCAGGTTCAACCCGGTGCCAAAGCCCAGCTCGGCCACATGGAACCCATCACAAAACCGCGCTGGCAGATCATTGCCCTGCAAAAACACATGCCGCGTTTCCGCCAGTCCGTTTTCCAGCGAATAATAAGGGTCATCAAAGCGCAGCGAGACAGGAACCTCGTCGCGCCAGTCCAGGCTCTGGTCTGTCATGGGGAAAGTCCTTAGAAGATCCCTGACGTTTTGACCTTAGGGGGCGAGAATGACAAGCGTAGATGTGACGGTGCGCGGGGCAGGGGCCTTTGGCTTGTCGGTGGCTTGGGCCTGCGTGCAGCGCGGGGCAAAGGTGCGCGTTGTTGACCCCTATGGGCCGGGGGCGGGCTCATCCGGCGGTCTCGTTGGCGCGCTAGCACCGCATGTGCCGGAAAACTGGAACCCCAAGAAAGCCTTTCAGTTTGAAAGCCTGATTATGGCGGAAGGCTTTTGGCAGGAGGTCGAGGCCGAAGGCGGTGTTTCAGCGGGCTATGGGCGCACCGGACGTTTGCAGCCCATCGCAGACGACCACACGCTGGCATTGGCGCAGGAGCGCGCGCTGGGGGCGCAGGAGCTTTGGCAGGGCAAGGCGGAATGGCGGGTTGTGTCCTGCGCGGAAGCAGGAAACTTTGCCCCTGACAGCCCAACCGGGCTGCTGATCTATGACACGCTGACGGCCAGAATGCGCCCGCGCGGGGCCTGTGACGCCTTGGTTGCGGCGTTGAACGCGCGGGGCACGGAAATTACCACACAAGCCAGTGATGAGGGCGCGGTGGTCTGGGCCACCGGCTGGCAGGGGCTGCGCGCTATGTCAGAGGAACTAGGCAAAAAGGTTGGTGATGGGGTGAAAGGCCAGTCAGCGCTGTTTCGCTATGAGGCGCGGCAAGCGCCGCAGATCTTTGCGCAGGCGTTGCATATCATTCCGCATGCAGATGGCACTGTCGCGGTTGGATCCACCTCTGAGCGTGAATTCGACGACCCCAACAGCACCGATGCCCAAACCGATGAGCTGATCGCCCGCGCCCGCGATATCCTGCCGGACCTGAAGGGGGCTGAGGTGATCGCGCGCTGGGCCGGGGTGCGCCCAAGGGCGAAAACGCGGGCACCGATCCTTGGGGCCTGGCCGGATCGCCCCGGGCATTATGTGGCAAATGGGGGGTTCAAGATCGGCTTTGGCATGGCCCCCAAAGTGGCGCAGGTCATGGCGGATCTGATATTGGAAGGCCGCGATGAGATCCCCGAAGGGTTCCGTGTCGCGGCCTGCATGTAAACGCTTCTGGGATCAGTCGAACTTGCGCGACGGTGCCAGAACCTTGGCTTCGCCAATCAGCACTTTCTTGCCATCAACCGAGCAATGGCAATCCAGCGTCACACGGCGCTTGGCATGGTCGATATCGGCCACTTTTACCTCGGCATAGACAACATCGCCGGGGCGGACCGGGGCCAGAAACTTCAGGGTCTGGCCCATATACACCGTGCCGTGCCCGGGCAGTTGTTCACCGATGACCGCCGAAATCAGCCCGGCGGTCAGCATGCCATGGGCAATGCGGCCTTCAAAGATGGTGTCATTGGCATAATCATCATCCAAGTGCACCGGATTGCGGTCGGTCGAGACTTCGGCAAACAGTTCGATGTCCTTGTCGGTGATCTGCTTGCGCAGATACCGCGACATGCCCATTTCGATATCTTCGATGCAGATCGTTCCGCGCGGCAGGTTGTCCAACATTTCGCCCTCTCAAGCATGTTCCGCCGGGTAATATTCACACCCTCGGTGGAAAGGTTTCGCAACATTGTTACTTTGCACCCGCAGAAAAATCAAGCCCCTGTGCGTTTAACGCAGCATACCGATGCTAAAGGTCGGAGCGATTTTTTCCTTTTCCAGATAGGAGTTGAGAGCTTCTACCTCTGGTTGATCGGTGGTTTTTGTTTCCGAGCGTGCCAGACCACCGGAAATAAACAGGGAATCAAGATCTTCCCCCATGGCTCCGGAAATGTCTGTCTGCGGACCATCGCCGATTGCCAGAATAGAGGCGTCAGAAATGCCAGGTTTGATCGCCGCCAGACGACGGCGCGCCAGATCATAGATTGGCGGATGGGGTTTGCCGAAATACAGGCTTTCACCGCCCATTTCAGTGTAGAGTTTGGCCAAGGCCCCGGCGCACCATTCGCGGGTTTCACCGCGGTCGACAACAATGTCGGGGTTGGCGCAAAGCAGCTTTAGACCACGCTGTTTGGTCAGCAAGAACTGCGGGCGCATCGCATCAGGATCCGCCATTGGATCTTCCGGGCCGCAGCAGACAATACCCTCGGCCTCATCCAGCGGGGCCATTTCGATTTCTTTGGGGTGTTCAAGGATCGACAAAGGCTGGAAGAACGCGGTTTCGTGTGCTTGGCCGATGAACCAGACCTTTTCGCCAACCGCCCCCTGGAACATGGCCGAGCGCGCCGAATCGCCTGAGGTGGCAATCGCGTCGTAGGCATCGTCTGGCACGCCAAAGACCTTCAGCTGCTGTTCAACGCCGCTGCGCGGGCGGGGCGAATTGGTGACCAGAACCACAATACCACCGGTCGCGCGATACTGCTGCAATGCAGCGACAGCTTCGGGGAAGGCTGTGACCCCGTTGTGAACGCAGCCCCAGAGGTCAACAAAAAGTGCTTCATAGCGAGATGAGACTTCGGACAGGGCGGAAATAATTTGTGACATCAACAGCTCCTAGGTTTGGCGCCTGTCTTTAGGTCTTTCCCGGGCACCTGTCAGGTATTTCGAAAGAGATTCAGAAAAACTTCATGTTTGCGGGGGGCGCGATCAGCTTTGCTGAATACGCTCAACATATACCCGCATTTCTTCGGCTTCCTGACGCGCTTCGCGCAGGCCATCCATCGCGGCAGAAAGCTCGGCTTCGGTCTGCGCCAGCTGATTGGTCAGCTCGGCCTCGCGTTGTTGCAGATAGGTGATTGCCTGATCGCGGGTTTCCTCTGCTTCGTGCAGCTCCTGGCTCATGCGTTCAAGCTGATCCATATCAGCCTGACTGACACGGCGGAAGCGATGCACCAGCCAATGGGCAAACCAGCCCAGACAGAAGGCCACGAAAAGGATGATGGCCGTGACAATGATGAACTGCGATCTATCCATCTCAGTTTCCTTCCGCAGGGGCTTCGGTGTCCCCGTTATTGTTTGTTTCGCCTGTTGCAGATGGTTCGGCGGCGGCGTCCTCGGTCGCTGTCGCGCCCTCCTCCTCCGCTGCGGGGGTGCCATCCTGAGAAGCAGCATCTGCCGCTGCGGGCTCGGGTTCGGGCGCGAGCAGTTTGAATTCAATACGGCGGTTTTCTTCGCGCCCTTCGGCGGTGCCGTTGTCGGCAATCGGTTGGGTTTCGCCGTAGCCTTTGACGGCATAAGAGCGTGTGGGCACGCGCCGCTGCAGCAATGCATCCAGAACCGCCTGCGCCCGTTCCTGGCTGAGCTGCTGGTTCATTACCTCGCGCCCCTGACTATCGGTGTGGCCACCGATCTCCAGCGGGATCTCGCCGCATTTTTTCAAAAGCTCTGCCAGATCATCCATGATGTCTGCCGCCGAGGCATCCAGCGTTGCGGCCCCCGGTTCAAAGGCGATTTTACGATCCCCGATGATTTCCAGGATCAGCCCCGGGCATTCTTCGGGTTTGGGGATGCCAAGGGTCGGGTCAAGCCGTTCGACATATTCAACGCGAATATCAAAGCTTTCGTTATCCCCAAGCTTGGAGCTGAGCAGCGAGGTAATCTGCGCTTTGGCGTCAGGATTGCCGGTCTGACCGGCAACCACAACGCTGTCAGGCTGCACGGTGACCGAGCCGTTGTTGAGCATCGACAGAACTTCGATCCCGGCTAAGGTGCGGGCTGACCAATCCATCGGCAGGTTTTCAGCCAACCGTGCAGCAGTATAGACCGCCCCCGATGTAAAGCGGGCGCGGGCATAGCTGTCTGCCGTCTGGCGCGCAATTTCCGAAGCCAGTCGCCCACGCAGCTGTACCTCACCTTCGGGAGAGAGCGTGGCGGTGAACTCCGGTGGGCCTTCTTCGGATTGATCCACAGGTTTCGGCAGCACGGCTTTCAGGGCAAAGACTCCCGGTAGCGCATTTTCCAGCTCGCCAACAACGCGATCAAACAGGGCCTCATCCGTGCCTTCCAGCGCTTGCAGCTGAATGTCTGCATTGGCAAAGG
The DNA here is from genome assembly GCA_025210455.1 of Pelagimonas sp. Classification (GTDB taxonomy): domain Bacteria; phylum Pseudomonadota; class Alphaproteobacteria; order Rhodobacterales; family Rhodobacteraceae; genus JAOARQ01. The sequence continues at coordinate 270,453 of JAOARQ010000002.1, read as the reverse complement.
TCAGCGTGCCGCCACCCAGTTCCGCAAGGCTGTCGATGGCAATGCTGGCGGCACTGCCCCAGCGGCGTGACGGCGTACCAAGACCCAGCGTGCAGGAGGATTTCCCCTCAAGCCCAGCCGACATAGCCGCATCGAGAATTTCTTCGCGCGCGGCTTCAGTATCGGCAGAGCAGGCGTCAAACCGGGCGCCTTCCTCGTCAATCACAAAGCGCAGTGAGAAGGGCGAAATCACCGGGCGCGGTGCAGAAATATCCAGATCCAGTTCCAGATCATCCGGTTTGCGGCGGTTCAGCGTGGTTTGCAGACGCACACGCACCTGTTCGCTGTCGCTCATGGCGGTGATGGCAACGCGGTCTGCCGCTACCGAGATCTTTGAGCGCGGCAGGTCGCGCAGCGCCGATGTGGCAAAATCAACCGCCGCTATCCAGCCCTGCGGCGCGGGAAAGTCTGCGCTTTCAAGCAGGTCAATCACGTCTTTTTCGCCTACGGCAGCTTTGAAATCGTCCATCAAGGCTGCGCGATCTGTGCTGGTCGGCACAAGACCGATGACAGAAACACCTGCATCATTGCGCAGGATTTCGATGGAAAACCGCGGTGGGGCCAGTTCTTCGGCCTCTTCGACCAGCATCTGGTCGATCACCCGCGCGGCATCCACAACGCGGCCTGCAACGCTAAGCGCGCGAAACCGCATGGCTTCGTCCGGTGCGGTGCCAATCAGGAAAACCTGCAAACCATTGGTGTCGACTTCGGCCCATGTCAGGCCTTCTTGGTCGAGCTCTCCAAGAACATCGGTTCTGGAGGCGGTCTCGATAGCCCCCACTGCAAACTTTGCTGCAACAAGGCTGACGGCAGCGGCGGCTACGAAGGTGGAGGCTGAAATGACAATCGACGAAAGTCGCATTGCGGATGAATTCCCGTATTAGTCTGCAAACCTGATACGCGCGTAGGCGCGGTTTCGCAATCAGGCGATCAATGCGACGGCAAAAAACAGCACGGGGATGAGTCCGGTGATTTTATTCGCGCGAAAGAGGTGCAAAAGGCCGGCGGGGTCGTCGATGTTTAATTTGCGCATTTGCCAGATCATGTGCCAGCCCATGGCCCAGGGCCCGGCCAGCATGATGATCAGTTTGAGCGGTTCCCCGGATGGGGCTGCCAGAACGATGGCGGCGCCCATCAGGGCGACGGTGATCACCAGAAAACGTGCCAGCCATTTGGGCGTGTCATCGCCAAACAGGCGGGCGGTGGATTTCACCCCGATCAACGCATCATCTTCTTTGTCCTGATGGGCGTATATGGTGTCGTAAAACAGGGTCCAAGCCATGCCCGACAGGTATAGCAGCACCGCAGGCCAACCCAGACTGTTGCTATGCGCAGCCCAGGCCAGCAGCGCGCCCCAGTTAAAGGCGATGCCCAGAAAGACCTGTGGCCACCAGGTGAAACGCTTGGCAAAGGGATAGGTCGCCACGGGCAGGATAGAGATCACCCCCAGCAGAATGGCAGCGCTTGGGTAGGTCAGGAGAATGCAAAATGAGATCAGCGCCTGTGCGACAGCCCAGGCCAGCGCGCCTTTGACGGTCACCTGACCTGATGGGATCGGCCGCGAAGCGGTGCGGGCCACGGATCCATCGAAATCACGATCGGTGATATCGTTCCAGGTGCATCCAGCCCCACGCATGAGCCAGGCCCCCAGCGCGCAGCTGGCAAAAATCCACAGATCAAAGGGGCGCATCTGGCCATCATTGATCATCGCCAGCAACAGCCCCCACCAGCAGGGTAGTAGCAACAGCCATGTGCCAATCGGACGATCTGCCCGGCTGAGGCGCAGATAGGGGCGGGTGGCGGATGGGGCGAGGGTATCCACCCAATTGCCACGTACCGCGTCCGAGACTTGCCCCTGCTGGGCGTTCTGCTCTGGAGTCTGCTGGGGGTCGGACATATGGTGCGCCTCATGAAACCGAAAATCCGCCTATATGTAGAGCACCCTTTGGGGGATGGACAACAGGTCAGCCTGACACGGGAGCAGGCGCATTATCTTTTTGGGGTGATGCGGCTGGCTGTGGGGGCGGAAATTGCGCTGTTCAATGGCACCGCAGGCGAATGGCGTGCCGAAGTGATGGAAGCAGGCAAGCGTGGCGGTGTGCTGGAATGCCGCGACCAGACCGCGCCACAGCAGATGCCGCCGGATCTGTGGCTGTGCTTTGCCCCGATCAAGAAAGCGCGCACGGATTTCATCGTTGAAAAAGCAGTGGAAATGGGCGCGCGGCGGATTGTGCCGGTGCAGACCAGTTTCACCAATTCAGAACGTATCCGTCAGGATCGGCTACAGGCCCATGCGGTTGAGGCGGCAGAGCAATGTGGCGCAACCTATGTGCCCGAAGTGGCGGGGCTGGCGCGGTTGGATCGGTTGCTGGCCGATTGGCCTCAGGGTCGGCAGATCATGTTTTGCGATGAGGCGCGGGTGGGGCGCTCTTCGGCCCTGACGGGCCTCCTCGCTGAGGGCGGCGCGCGCCCCTGGGCGATTTTGATTGGGCCCGAAGGCGGGTTTTCACAGGCTGAGCGCGACAGGTTGCACGAGTTGCCTTATGCGCATCCGGTGGCACTGGGACCGCGTATCTTGCGGGCTGAGACTGCCGCGGTGGCGGCGCTGACCTTGTGGCAAACGTATCTGGGGGATTGGCGATGATACGCAAGGCGACCAATGCGGATGCCGGTGCCATTGCGACGTTTCTTGAGGCGCATATCGAAACGTCCATGTTCCTACTCAGTAATCTGGAGGCGCATGGGGCGGAAAACACAGACCACCCCCATGGCACAGCCTATTTCCTGCGCGAGACCGGAGAGGGCATCACGGGTGTGTTTGGCTGCACAAATGGTGGTTTTGTCATTTTCCAGATCCCCGGGTTTTCTGCCACCGAGGCCCAGACCTATGCGTATTTGTTGCGGGGCTATACTTTGCGGGGCATCAATGGGTCGGCTTATCAGGTCGAAACGCTGCTAAACGCGCTGCCGTTGCAAAAAAGTGACTGGCAGTTGAACCGGAAAGAGCCACTCTATGCCCTTGATCTGAAAGAGATCCCTGCGCCAGCCGCTGAACTACGACAGGCACAGCAACAAGATCAACCTTTGCTAGAGTGTTGGTTTGAGAGCTATATGGTTGAGACAGGGACGCAGGGGGCCGATGATCCCTTAACCCGCGCAAAAGCCGCGATTGGGTCGGAACATATTCGTCTGCTGATCCGTGATGGCCAGCCCCAGGGCATGACTGCGTTCAATGCGCAGGCGGGGTCTGCGGTGCAGATTGGTGGGGTCTTTGTTCCACCCAAATTGCGTGGTCAGGGTCTTGCGGGGCAGATGATTGCCGCCCATCTATCTGAGGCAAGGGCGCAGGGCAAAACCAAAGCTGTTCTGTTTGCGGCGTCGGATGATGCGGCACGCGCCTATGAGAAAATCGGGTTTCAGCGGATCGGGTCTTATGGACTGGCCTTGCTGCATCAGCCCACAAAATTGGACAGCCCAGCATGACGCTTTTCCGCCCCGAAGCCACAGCCACCCTGCGCCGCTGGTCCGAAGCATTGATTGGCGTCGGTATCTCGGCGCTGGGGTTTTACTGGGCGTTCTTTAGCGGCGGGCTGCTGCATTGGATCGGCTATTTCCTTGCGATTTTTGGTGGGCTGCTGGCCTTTATGGGCATTCAGCGCGGCCGGTTTCGCAATGCTGGCGACGGCCCCGGTGTTGTCGGGATCGTTGAGCGGCGCGTTTCCTATTTTGGCCCGCAGACCGGGGGGCTGGTGGATCTGGACAACCTGTCTGAACTGGCTCTGGATATGACGGGGGCAACGCCGGTTTGGTCATTGCGGGCTGTGGGCGAACAGCCGCTTGAAATCCCTCTGGATGCGCGTGGTGCCGAAGCGCTCTTTGATGCCTTTGCCAGCCTGCCAGACATCCGCACCGAAGCCATGTTGCGCGAAATGCAGTCCGGGCAACGTCACCGAGTTGTGATCTGGCAGAAAGAAAATCAATCCATGCCGCAGCAATGGCTGCATTGACTCCGGCGAAACTTCGGATCAAGGCTAAACCCCCAAGCGACAGGACAGAGCAGGAGCAGCCAAATGTCCATTCCTCAGAGCGGCGGTGGCCCGATTGAGCGTCATGAACAACTGGCCGAATATATGGCCGAGGGTATCAAACCGCGCGAAGACTGGCGTATCGGCACCGAGCATGAGAAGTTCGGCTATTGCAAGGACACGCTGAAACCGCTGCCCTATGATGGGGAACGCTCGATCAAGGCGGTGCTGGAAGGGCTGCGCGACAAACACGGCTGGGATCCGGTGCTGGAAGGCGGCAATATCATTGGGTTAACCAAGGATGGGGCCAATGTGTCGCTGGAACCGGGGGGGGCGCTGGAACTATCGGGCGCGCCTTTGGAGCCCATTCACCAGACCTGCGACGAGGTGAACGAACACCTCAAAGATGTGAAAGACATCGCGGATCGTATTGGTGTGGGCTTTATCGGGCTGGGGGCGGCGCCGATCTGGTCGCATGAAGAAATGCCGCTGATGCCCAAGGGGCGCTATAAGCTGATGGATGCCTATATGGGCAAGGTTGGCACCTCTGGGCGGATGATGATGCGGCGCACATGCACCGTGCAGGTGAACCTCGATTTCGGGTCCGAAGCGGACATGGTGCAAAAGATGCGCGTGGCGATTGCGCTGCAACCTGTGGCCACGGCGCTCTTTGCGAATTCGCCCTTCTTTGAAGGCAAACCCAATGGTCACAAATCCTGGCGTTCGCGGATCTGGAGGCACATGGATGACGCGCGCACCGGCATGGTTCCCTTTGTTTTTGAAGAAGGATTCGGCTTTGAGCGCTGGGTGCAATACGCGCTGGATGTGCCGATGTATTTTGTCTATCGCGACGGAAAATACATTGATGCGCTGGGCATGTCATTTCGCGATTTCATGCAGGGCAAACTGCCTGCGCTGCCCGGTGAAACGCCGACGCTGTCGGACTGGGCAGATCACTTGACAACGGCTTTCCCCGAGGCGCGGGTGAAGAAGTACATTGAGATGCGCGGGGCGGATGGTGGGCCCTGGCGCAGGCTGTGTGCGCTGCCGGGGCTTTGGGTTGGGCTGACCTATGATCAGACCGCTTTGGATGCGGCCTGGGATCTGGTGAAAGGCTGGGATGCCGAGACCCGCGAAGCGCTGCGGATTGAGGCTTCTGTGCATGGGTTGCAGGCTGAGGTTGGGGGGATCAAAATGCATGATCTGGCCCGCCAAGTCATTGATATTGCTGAGACTGGTCTGAAAAATCGCGCCATGCCGGGTGCGGGGGGGCTGGTGCCTGATGAAACCCATTTCCTGAATGCGCTGAAGGATTCCGTGCAGACAGGCAAGGTGCCCGCAGATGAGCTTTTGGAAGTGTACAAAGGCGAATGGGGCGGGGATCTGACGCGGATCTACGGCAACTATAGCTATTGATTTCAACAGCTTGCGACGAGTGAAAGGCGGGGGAGTTCCCCGCCTTTTTGCTTGGGAGGGCAGGCAGAAGATCGTCGTAGACGTCGCCGGGGAGCGAGGGTGTGAGTTGAGTGTCTGCGGGGATGTATCCCCTGCCTGCGCTTTATGTATACACCGCTATAGGAAAATTTCCTAGAGAAAAATTACTATAGGTTGAGTCGCGTTTTGGGCAAAACCAAGGGGGCACACTCCATGCACAACCTATGCACATTCCATGCATACGCCATGCGGGCTTGTGATTGTGGATGCCCTGAGGCAGGGTGGCGCAAATTTTAGGAAATTTTCCCGATGACTGACGCCGAACACGCCTATGCCACCGCCCAACGCCTGATTGAAGAGGCGCGGGAGCATGGGGATGACATACTGGTTCTGGATATTGAAGAATGCCGCGCGCTAGAGGTGTTGCCGCCAGAGATTGCGTCGCTGCATGAGCTGGCGTTTCTGAATCTGTCCAACACCGGTGTTTCAGATGTTACTCCGCTGTCAGGTCTGAGCGGTTTGGGGACGCTGGATCTGACCAACACATGTGTTTCAGATGTTACTCCGCTGTCAGGTCTGAGCGGTTTGGGGACGCTGGATCTGACCTACACAGGTATTTCAGATGTTACGCCGTTGTCAGGTCTGAGCGGTTTGGAGAGGCTGTCTCTGGACAACACAGGTGTTTCAGATGTTACGCCGCTGTCTGGTCTGCACGGTTTGGAGGCGCTGGATCTGACCAACACAGGTGTTTCAGATGTTACGCGGCTGACTGGGCTGCGCGGTTTGGAGTGGCTGTTTCTGGGTAACACAGGTGTTTCAGATGTTATGCCGCTGTCTGCTCTGAGTGGTTTGAAGAGACTCTATCTGGACAACACAGGTGTCTCGGATGTTGCTCCGCTGTCAGGTCTGAGCGGTTTGGTGGTGCTGTCTCTGTCCGACAACGGTGTTTCAGATGTGACGCCGCTGTCTGGTTTGATCAGTTTGGAGTTGCTGTATCTGCACAACACAGGTGTTTCAGATGTTACTCCGCTGTCTGGTCTGAGCGGTTTGGAGGCGCTGTCTCTGACCAACACAGAGGTCGTGGATTTGCGGCCAATTCGGGGGCTTGAGAAGCTAAAAGAGGAAAGTCCGTTTTCGGGGCTAAGGTTTTCTGATTGCGCGGCGACAAAGATCGACCCGGAAATCGCACGGATTTCTGAGATCGAAGACGATGCGGAGCGCGCACACACCCTGTTTGACTATCTGGAAGATTGGGTGCCGCCCGTGGATAGCAGCGCCCTACCAGACCAGACGGTGGATGGGTTTCAGGTGGCTGTGGCAGATGGGATGCTGGGGCTGGCTGCGGCCCCGCCTGTGTTTGATGCCGATCTTGTCGAGGAACTTCGCGAGCAGCTGGAACAGGTTTTGCAGGAATGTCCGGGGCAGGGCTATGACCGGGTGCGGCGGATTGTTGGAAAATATGATGCGGCGCTTTGCGCGGAAGAGAGTTTCAAACCAGCGAAGCTATGGAATGCGGGCAATCGGCTGCGGCTGGAGCTGAAAGAAGATGCCGGGCGGGCGGGGCTGGCGCTGGATGATGTGCCCAAGCTGCCCGGTGGGATGCGGCTGGAGCTGGAAGCGCTGGTGGCGCTGCATAATGTGTTTGTCGATGGGCACGAGGATCTGCGCAGGCTGGATCAGAAGCGGCAAGATACGCTGGACCGGCATGAGCCGCAGGCGGATCTGGCACGGCGCGACGAGATGCTGGTGCTTATGTCGGCGCAGACGCGGGTGATCGTTCAGGAACTGCTGGATGAGTTCAACACGCTGCATGGCTATGCGGTGGGCGAAGATGCCTTTGCGGTGCGGGCGCAGGGGGTTGAGCGTGACAGTCTGAGCAATCTGGTGAATGCCGCCGTGCGCGAGGCGCTGCGAGAGCAGAAGCAGGCGGGTAAATCGGACGGCGGGGTTTTGAAGGTTGTGGCGGACAGCGCAGTGGAGAATGCGGTTGGGATCGTTTTGCCCGGTGCCGCGAAGATGGTTGCGACGAACTTCTCTCAGCTTTTGCTGGTGTTGCAACCTGTTTTGCCGGGACTGTTGGCATCCTGGCATGGTGCCGATTATCCCGTGGCGCAGGCGCTGGAGTATATTTTTCACCGGATGCGGCAGGGCGGCGAGGAGTAAGCGGCGGCGGGGTGCGTTTTTGGCGCATACCAGTGGAGTGCGCCTATTCCTGCGCACTACTATTTCATCTGCAACGTCTGATCCCAATCTCTGAGACCGGACCCTGACCGCGGGTGGGGGTGAAGCCCCCGCCCATGGGGGCGGTCGGGGGCTGGTCGGCGTTGCCGACCTGGTGGCGGAAAGCAAAGCGTTGTTTCAGGGTTTTGCGATGATGCTTGTGTGCGCGGTGCAATGGGGCTTGTCGACGGCGGGCGCAGAGAACATATTGCGAACGACAGGAGGCCGCTTGCGATGCATAACAACAACCCTGAACATATGCCGATCCTTCACAGCCCCGCCCCCGATGTGCGGGCGCGTGAAAAGCTGGAAGGGGGCATTCGCTTTGAGATGCAGACCGAGTTCAGCGCCGCCGGGGATCAGCCCACGGCGATTGCCGAGCTGTCAGGCGGGGTGACTGCGGGCGAGCGGGATCAGGTTTTGCTGGGGGCCACGGGCACGGGCAAGACCTTTACCATGGCGAAGGTCATCGAGGAAACGCAGCGCCCGGCGATCATTCTGGCCCCGAACAAGACCCTTGCGGCGCAGCTTTATGGTGAGTTCAAGGGGTTCTTTCCTGACAACGCGGTTGAGTATTTCGTCAGCTATTATGACTATTACCAGCCCGAGGCCTATGTGGCGCGGTCAGACACCTATATTGAGAAAGAAAGCCAGATCAACGAACAGATCGACCGGATGCGCCATTCGGCCACGCGGGCTTTGTTGGAGCGGGATGATGTGATCATCGTGGCCTCTGTGTCGTGTATTTACGGTATCGGCAGCGTTGAGACCTATGGGGCGATGACGCAGGATCTGCATGTGGGGAATGAGTATGATCAGCGCGGTGTGATTGCGGATCTGGTGGCGCAGCAGTACCGGCGCAATGATCAGGCGTTTCAGCGGGGCACCTTTCGGGTGCGGGGGGACAGTCTGGAGGTCTGGCCGGCGCACCTGGATGATCGGGCCTGGAAGCTGTCTTTCTTTGGGGAAGAGCTGGAGGCGATCACCGAGTTTGACCCTCTGACCGGGGAAAAGACGGATACGTTTGAACGGGTGCGGATCTATGCGAATTCGCACTATGTGACGCCACGCCCGACGATGCAGCAGGCGATCATTGGCATCAAGAAAGAGCTGCGGATGCGGTTGGATCAGCTGGTGGCCGAGGGCAAGCTGCTGGAGGCGCAGCGGCTGGAGCAGCGGACGAATTTCGATCTGGAGATGCTGGAGGCCACGGGGGTGTGCAGCGGGATCGAGAACTATTCGCGCTATCTGACGGGGCGTGGCCCCGGTGAGCCGCCGCCGACCTTGTTCGAGTTCATCCCTGACAATGCGATTGTCTTTGCCGATGAAAGCCATGTGTCGGTGCCGCAGATTGGCGGCATGTATCGTGGGGACTTTCGGCGCAAATCGGTGCTGGCGGAACATGGGTTCCGCTTGCCGTCCTGCATGGATAACCGGCCGTTGAAGTTCGAAGAATGGGATGCGATGCGGCCGCAGTCAATCTTTGTGTCGGCCACGCCTGCCTCTTGGGAATTGGAGCAATCTGGCGGTGTGTTCACAGAACAGGTGATCCGCCCGACGGGGCTGCTGGATCCGGTGGTCGAGGTGCGCCCGGTGGACATGCAGGTGGATGACCTGCTGGATGAGATCCGCAAGGTGACGGCAGAGGGCTTTCGGGTGCTGGCGACAACGCTGACCAAACGCATGGCCGAAGATCTGACCGAGTATCTGCACGAACAGGGCATCAAGGTGCGCTATATGCACTCGGATATTGATACGATTGAACGGATCGAAATCCTGCGGGATCTGCGGCTGGGGGCGTTTGACGTGCTGGTGGGGATCAACCTGCTGCGCGAGGGGCTGGATATTCCCGAATGCGGGCTGGTGGCGATTCTGGATGCGGATAAGGAGGGGTTTCTGCGTTCGGAAACCTCGCTGGTGCAGACCATTGGCCGGGCGGCGCGGAACGCCGAGGGGCGGGTGATCATGTATGCGGATAAGATCACCGGGTCGATGGATCGGGCGATGACGGAAACCAACCGCCGCCGCGCCAAACAGATTGCCTATAATGAGGAACATGGGATCACCCCGGCAACGGTGAAGAAGAATGTCGATGACATTCTGGCGGGGCTGTATCAGGGCGACACCGACCAGAGCCGCGTGACAGCGACGATTGATCCCAAGCAGCAGGGATCGAACCTTGCGGCGGTGCTTGAGGGGCTTAAGACCGATATGCGCAAGGCAGCTGAGAACCTTGAGTTCGAAGAGGCGGCCCGGTTGCGTGACGAAATCAAACGTCTGGAAGCGGTGGAACTGACGGTGTCGGACGATCCGCTGGCGCGGCAGCAGGCTGTTGAAAAGGCATCAGAAGACGCGGTGAAAGCGCAGGGGAGATCCACCGCTGGCCGCCCCGGCCAACGCGGCGGCAATGCGCGGCGGCGGAAGCGGTGAATTGAATCGCCACCGCTCTTGAGCATTTCACCTGCAACGCCTGATCTCTATCACTGAGACCAGTCCCTGACCGCGGGTTGGGGGCAAAGCCCCCGCCCATGGGGGCGGTCGGGGGCTGGTCGGCCTTGCGGACCTGGTGGCGGAAAGGAAAGGGGGCGTCCTGTCAGGATGCTGCTGTGGTGAGCGTTTCGCTTTAGAGCTCCCCAAAAGGGTGGGGGCCTCATCGCTGCGCTTTTCGGCTTTGGCAAAACGCCTGCCTCAAACGCAAAACGCCGACGGTGTCCCGTCGGCGTTTTCGTTTCTCATATTCGCAGATCTTAGAAATGCGCGGATTTGGTGTCTGCTGGCTTGGTCAGCGGCGGCGAGAATTTGGTCAGGTCGATGCCTTCCACCGCAGCTTTGTATTCGTCCAGCGTGGGCGTGCGGCCCAGAATGGCAGAGAGAACCACCAGCGGGGTCGAGGCCAGCAGGCTTTCGCCTTTCTTGTCAGGGGTATCGCCTACCACACGGCCCTGGAACAGGCGGGTCGAGGTGGCCAGAACGGTGTCGCCTTTGGCGGCTTTTTCCTGGTTGCCCATGCAGAGGTTACAGCCGGGGCGTTCGAGATAGAGAATGTTCTCATACTCGGTGCGGGCCTGCGCTTTGGGGAAGAGATCGTCGAACTCAAAGCCCGAATATTTCTGCAGGATTTCCCAATCGCCCTCTTCTTTGAGTTCGTCAATGATGTTGTAGGTCGGCGCGGCCACAACCAGCGGCGCGTTGAATTCGACCTTGCCACCGCTGGCTTCGATGTTGCGCAGCATCTGAGCGAGGATTTTCATATCGCCCTTGTGCACCATGCAGGAGCCAACAAAGCCCAGATCCACCTTTTTATCGCCGCCGTAGTAGCTGATCGGGCGGATGGTGTCGTGGGTATAGCGCTTGGACACGTCGTCGTTGTTAACATCCGGGTCAGCGATCATCGGTTCCACGATCTTATCCAGATCCACCACCACTTCTGCGAAGTAGTTGGCATTGGCATCAGGGGTCAGCGCGGGCACGTCGCCGGACCGGATTTCGGCGATACGGGCGTCGGCCAGTTTGATCAGATTGGCCAGCACAGCTTTGTCGTTGTCCATGCCTTTGTCGATCATGATCTGAATGCGCGATTTTGCCAGTTCGAGCGAGCCGATCAGCGTTTCGTCATTCGAGATACAGACCGATGCCTTGGCCTTCATTTCCGCTGTCCAGTCGGTGAAGGTAAAGGCCTGGTCGGCCAGCAGGGTGCCGATGTGGACTTCGATCACGCGGCCCTGGAAGACGTTGTCGCCGTGCTGATCCAGCATCTGCGCCTGTGTGGCATGGACAACATCGCGGAAGTCCATGTGATCGGCCATCTGACCTTTGAAGGTGACCTTGACCGATTCCGGGATCGGCATGGCGGCTTCGCCGGTGGCCAGAGCCAGAGCAACGGTGCCTGAGTCAGCGCCAAAGGCCACGCCTTTGGACATGCGGGTGTGGCTGTCGCCGCCGACGATGATGGCGCGGTCATCGACGGTGATGTCGTTGAGCACCTTGTGGATCACGTCAGTCATCGAGTGGTACACGCCTTTGGGGTCACGCGCGGTGATCAGGCCAAAGTCGTTCATGAACTTCATCAGTTTCGGGATGTTGGCCTGTGCCTTTTTATCCCAGACCGATGCGGTGTGGCAGCCCGACTGGTAACCGATGTCAACCGAAGGCGAAATCACTGTGGCGGCCATGGCTTCGAGTTCCTGCGAGGTCATCGGGCCGGTGGTATCCTGCGAGCCAACCACGTTCACTTTGACGCGCACGTCAGAACCGGCGTGCAGGGTTTTGCCGGGGGTGGTGCCCAGAGCGTTGCGGTTGAAGATTTTCTCAACGGCGGTGAGGCCCTGGCCTTCGACAGAAACCTCTTTCGAGGGGGCGTAGGCCGATTTCAATTCCTGACCCAGAGCGGCGGCGGCGAATGTCTGCAGCTTTTTGCCAAAGACCACGGCGTAAGAGCCGCCTGCTTTCATGAACTCGACCTTCTGCGGGGTGAAGGCGGCGGAGACGTCTTTCAATACATTGCCATCGGCGTCATGCAGGGTTTTAGTTTTGGAGTTGATGGTCAGCACGGTGCCGGTGGCCACGGAGTAAGCCTCTTCCAGGACGGCTTCGCCATCTTCGTCGACCACGACATTGCCGTCGGCGTCGGTTTTCTTAACCCAGTTGTCCAGATCAATGCCGATGCCGCCGGTCACGCCAACGGTGGTCAGGAAGATCGGTGAAATGCCGTTGGTGCCTGCCACAACCGGGGCGATATTGATGAAGGGCACATAGGGCGACGCCTGCTTGCCGGTCCAGAGCGCCACGTTGTTCACGCCGGACATGCGCGACGAACCAACACCCATGGTGCCTTTTTCAGCGATCAGCATGACGCGGGCATCGGGGTGCTGCTTTTGCAGCTCCTGAATTTCCACCTGCTGTTCGGGCGAGCACATGCATTTGCCGTGCAGTTCACGGTCAGCGCGCGAGTGGGCTTCGGCGCCGGGCGACAGAAGGTCGGTCGAGATATCGCCGATGCCTGCGATATAGGTCACAACCTTGATTTCTTCTTCGACCTCGGGGAGCTTGGTGAAGAATTCCGCCTTGGCGTAGCTTTCCAGCAGGTCTTTTGCGATGGCGTTGCCAGCTTTGAAAGCCTCTTCCAGACGGTCGGTATCGGCCTCATAGAGGAAAACCTGTGTTTTCAGAACCTCGGCGGCCTTATCTGCGATGGCTGCGTCATCACCCAAGGCCAGATCCAGCAGAACCTCAACCGAGGGGCCGCCTTTCATGTGCGACAGCTGTTCAAGGGCGTAATCCTGCGAAATTTCAGCAACGGTGGCGCTGCCCAGAATGATCTCTTTGAGGAACTTCGCCTTTACGCCTGCGGCGCTCGTGGTGCCGGGCAGGGTGTTGTAAATGAAGAAGTTGAGCGAGGCTTCGCGGTGCGCGTTGGATGTGTCTTTGATCTGTTCGATCAGTTCAGCCACCAGGTCCGCGCCATCAATTGGCTTGGGGTTGAGGCCTTGCTCTTTGCGGGTTTCGATCTCAGCGAGATAATCGGTATAGAGGCTCATGATGTTTCCGGCGCTTATAATGTTGGGTTAAGCGTGAACGCCGGGTATCAGAGGAGTGACTGGCTAACCCGGATCAGCTTGCTGTATGCCGTTGTATACCAAAACCACCCGAGTCGCAAGCACCCAGTCAGTGTCATGATGCCTCACGTGACGGGTTTGTGATCGGATGGCCCCTGTTTTCCACGGCGCCTGGGGCTGTACATAGAGTAAATGCCCCGGGGTAACCGATGGGTCGAAACGCCTCAGGGCCTCTTTGATTGCGGTGGATTTTATGCGCCATGAATAGCGGGGTCGGCGATTGCGTCTGGCGCGTGGAAAGGGGATACCTCTTAGGGCCCGTTTACATCAATAAGGTCGATGACATGTCAGATACGCCGATCCTTTGGTCTTTTCGCCGGTGTCCCTATGCGATGCGGGCGCGTCTGGCGCTGGCCTCTGCCGGGCAGCGGGTCGAACTGCGCGAGATTGTGCTGCGCCACAAGCCGCAGGCGTTTTTGGACACCTCGCCTACGGCGACGGTGCCTGCGCTGCGTCTGGGATCTCGGGTGATTGATGAAAGCCTTGAGGTGATGATCTGGGCGCTGGAGCAGCGCGATCCGGAGGGGCTTTTGCAGATGCCTGACGAAGGTCACGCGCTGATTGCCCGCAATGACGGGCCGTTCAAGGCGGCGCTGGATCATACGAAATACACCACCCGCTATCCCGATCTGGATCACGCCGCCGAGCGGGACAAGGCCTGCGCAGTGCTGCATGATCTGGATGCCCGGCTGCACGGGCAGGACTGGCTGTTTGGCGCGCGGGCGTCGCTGGCGGATCTGGCGATCCTGCCGTTTGTGCGCCAGTTCGCCTATATTGATCGCAACTGGTTTGATGCGCAGGACTGGCCGGAACTGCGGCGCTGGCTGGATTGTTTTCTGGAGAGCACGCTGTTCACCGGCGTGATGCAGAAATACGCCCCCTGGCAACCGGGGGATGCGCCGATCTGGTTTGGAGAAGACTAGGTTTGCATTTTTTCCCTATAAAATTCGTGACTTCGTTCAATTTATTTTTCGTTCGGGATGCTGAGGGGCAATAATTCTATGGGTTTTTATACGCGCTATGGCGAATATTTGAGAAACCGCCCAAGATTAACGATTTTTGCGACGGTTCTTAGTTATTTTGCATTTTTCATAGTGTTATCGATTTTAGTCACTCGATATCCGCAAAAGTCCGTTGTGATTGCCCAGGGAATGATGTCGGTGTTCTTTTTGTGGGTTGTGGTGACTGGCTGGAACATACTCGCGTACATAGCTTCAAAAGGTAGGTGAACAATTTACTGGGAAGTACGATTGCGACTGGAGGATGCGCCGATCTGGTTTGGAGAGGGTTAGGTTTGACTTTGCGTTTGGCTGTGGCCGAGGATGCCTCAAGCATCGCGGCGATTTCGATTGAAGTGTGGATTGGCACCTATCTGAAGGCGGGTGTGCGGGGGTTCTTTGCGGATTATGCGCTGGAAGAATTCACCACCGCGCGCATGCTGGCGCTTATCGAGGATCCCGAGCAGCATATTGTGGTGTCGCAAAATGCCGAGGGGATTGATGGGTTTATCCGTGTCAGCGCGAAAAGTGCCGCCCCGGTACCGGGGTGTTCTGAGATGGAGATCGCTACTTTTTACATACAGCCGCGCCATCATGGGAAGGGCATCGGCCAGCGCCTGCTGGCAGCGGCGTTAGCGCATTGTCGTGCCTCGGGGGCGGTATCGGTCTGGTTGACGACCAATGCGGAAAACCATCCGGCGATTGGGTTTTATCTGGCGCAGGGGTTTGAAAAGATTGGCGAGACCGAGTTTCAGATCGACGATCAGGGCTATCTGAACAATGTCTATCGGCTGATGCTGTGACTGTGGTTCAGGCGCGGCAGTGAAATCAGGAAATCGCGCCACAGGCTGGTATTGCCCAAAGGATCTGCGGCCAGAACGGCCAGCGCCTGATCCTGCGCGTCATAGATTTCAAGCTGCCAGTGCTGCGGTGAGGCGGTGACCCAGAGGCTGTGGACTTGGTGCAGATCAAGCGAGAAACTGCCGCGCCGAGAGCTGCCCAGAAAGACCGCGCCAAACCACCGTGCCTGTTCAAAGGCACCGACATCGGCCTGTAGCAGCCCCTTGGCGGGGACAAAGCGGGCAAAGCTGAAGCGGCGGTTGTCGAGGTGGCCCAGAAAGCTTTGCAAGACCTGCGGCAGCACGGCCCAGGCGTTTTCGCGGCCCACATAGGGCAGGGTCTGCGCGCGGCGGGTGCCGCGATCTGCGATCAGATCGTTCAGGTGCTGCCCGGCATCCAAGGTGGCCCAGCTGTCGCGGGCCTGTTTGACGGCGGGCAGTGAGATGACATTTTCCGGTGTTTGCCTGACAGGCTGCGCGGGCAGGGCCACGGCGGGGACAGGGGGCAGACTTTGGGCAACGCTGGTGTCAAAGTCAGAGACATATTGCACCCGGTGGTGGATCTGCCCATGAGGGTCAACCGCGGCAAGGGCCGAAGGCTGTCGGGTTTCGGGATTGCCCTGACAGTGGATCAGGCGCAGCTCTGGCAGGGGGGACACACGCACAGAAACGCGCCGCTGGCTGAGGCGCAGCGGCATATGGGTGGTTTGCAGGGGCGCATACCCACCCCCGCCCGAAACCAGCGCCCCAGAGTTGCGGGTGGTGATGAGGACATCGTCAAACTGTGTCCCCATCAGCGCCAGCGTTTCCATGTCATGGCCCAGCTCGGTCACGACTGCGGTCTGGCTGAGTTCCTCCAGAGTCGCGGGCAGAGGGGTTGCCGCGCAGGGGCTGCACGGGCCGTGCAAACAGCGGTGAGGCATGACACCCCCTTAGTAGACGTCCCGCACATAGCGTTTGTCACGCTTGAGACGGTTCACGTAATCCGTTGCCGCCTCGGGGGTCATGCCGCCCTGGGTTTCGATGATGTGATGCAGTGCGGCATCCACGTCTTTGGCCATGCGGGTGGCATCGCCGCAGACATAGAAATGACCGCCTTCTTCCAGCATGTAGAAAAGATCTTTGCCATTTTCGATCATGCGGTTCTGCACATAGATCTTTTCCGCCTGATCGCGCGAAAAGGCCAGATCCAGACGGGTCAGCAGGCCCGCGCTGCTCATGGCGCTGATTTCATCTTCGTAGATGAAATCGCTTTCGCGGTGCTGATCGCCAAAGAACAGCCAGTTGGCCCCTTTGGCACCACGCGCCTGACGTTCTTCCAGAAAGGCGCGGAAAGGGGCGATGCCGGTGCCGGGGCCGACCATGATCATGGGCACGTCATTGTCTGCGGGCACGCGGAAGCTTTTGTTGGCGGACATGAAGATCCCCGCCTGCGCGCCTACGGGCACATGATCGGACAGGAAAGTGGAACAGACGCCGCCATGGGCGCGATGATCATACATCCAGCGCACAGCAGCCACGGTCAGATGTACCTCACCGGGGTGGGCATTGGGGCTGGAGCTGATGGAATAGGCGCGGTGCTGCAGCGGTTTCAGCCAGGACACAAAGTCATCGACTGATATTTGCAGATCCGGGGTCAGGTTCAGCAGATCCAGCGTGTCTTTCCCCCAAAGAAAGGCGTCTAGCGCCTCTTTGTCGCCGTGGCCCAGAACATGGCTCAGTTCTTCGTGCTGGGCGCGTTTTTCGATTTCGGTGATCAGGTCTTTGGACGGGGTGCAGATTTCAAGCGAGGATGTGAGCAGCGCGCCAAGACCCGTGTCATGCCCTGAAACGGCAGTCTCAGCGGTGGCACCCAGCCGTTTGATCAGCGTGTCGACCAGCACCGGGTTGTTCACGGGCATCACACCCAGCGCATCGCCGGCTTCGTAGGTCATGCCGCTGTCGCCCAGATCAAAAGACAGGTGGCGAATTTCCTTGGCAGAGGTCGGCCCCGACAGGATGCGGTTTTCCAGCATGGTCGAGAGATAGGGTTTTTTGCGCGAGAACCCGGATTTCTCTTTTTTGGCGGCAGGGGCGGCGCTGTCATTGGCAACTGCACTGCCTGCATCGGGAATTGTGGCCCCCAGCCATGCGCTGGCGGCGTCTTCGAAATCGACGTCACAATCAACGCGCGCGCCCAGACGTTTTGCGCCCAGCTGTTCCAGCCGTGTGTCGATCAGCTTGCCCGCCTGACAGAAGTGTTCATAGCTGGTGTCGCCCAGTGCCAGCACGCCGTAATTCAGGTTTTCCAGACGCGGCGCGGTGGTGGCAGAGAGGCTTTCCCAGAAGAGTTCGGCGTTATCGGGCATTTCGCCTTCGCCATAGGTGGAGATCACGACGATCAGGTTTTCCATCGCCGCCAGCTGATCCATTTCAACCGCATCCAGTTCTGCCACACGGGGGGCGAACCCTTTGGATTTGGCCAGTTCGGCGGCTTCGTTGGCGACCTCTTCGGCATTGCCTGTCTGGGTGCCAAACAGGATGTCCAGCGGTTTGGCCTGAACCGGGGCTTCGGCGGCAGTGACCGCGCCGCCGCCCATCACAACGCGCGAATGAAGACCTGCCAGAAAGCCACCAAGCCAGTTGCGCTGTTCGCCGTTAAAGGGTGCGTCTTCGGGAATATAGGGTAGTTTCATCTTTTACTCCGCTGCCGAGCGCGCCATCACATCGGGCAGCGCATTTTGGGCAAACAATTCATCAAAGCTGGGGATTTCTCCGAGCGCATTTCTGTTTTTGCGATCCTGATGCAGGATCCAGGCATAGGTGCCGGGGCTGTCCATGCTGAGAATATTGCGCATCGACAGCGCCTGTTTGAAATCGCGCAGGCGTTTGTTGGACACCAGTGTCGCCAGCCCCGGATCGTCATAATCGCTGACCGCCTGTTTGGCGTGTTTGGCCAGCGCTGACATCAGGGCAAAGTCTTCTGTCAGGATCAGGTTGCGGGCCAGTTTGTCTTTGGCCTTTTGATCGGCGGTTTTCCCGGCACGTTTTGCGGCCATGACCTGCGCCATTTCCAGCACGAAATAGCTGTTGAGCAGTTTGAACATTTCCTGGGTGTCCATATCGCCGTAATCGGGGGTGATGCCACGATGTACCGGACGCCCGTGTTTCCAGGCCTTTTTCAGCTCAGAAACCTGATGGGCGGCCAGCGCTGTTGCCAGTTCGTCGATCAGATCTTTGCGGGTTTTGGCTTTCAGGATGGCATCGGCATCTTGATATTGCAGCAGCGCCTTGGGCATGACCCATGCCATATCGGCCATCACCTTTTCCCAATCCGCCAGCAGGCTGCGCGCCTTTTGCGAACCGGTCGCGGCCACGTGCCATGTCAGCAGTTGTTTGACAGCATCGCGGTGAATGTCGGCTTCGGGGCTGCCATCGGTGAGCGTGCCCATAAAGACGGAATCGCGGCTGAGCATCTCGGGCAGGCGGCCATAGGGGTCGTATTGGTAGGCAAAGCCGCCGGACATGCCGTTGCCATAGCCTTTGGCAAAGTCACCCAGATTCAGGATCGCGCCGTTGGTCATATATTCGGCGCAAAAATCGCCCACACCTTCGACCACTGCTGTCGCGCCTGAGTTGCGCACAGCGAAACGGTCGCCCGCCTGACCTTCGATAAAGGTGCGGCCACCAGTTGCGCCAAAGAGCGCAAAGTTACCCACCAGCACGTTTTCCATAGCGGATCCGCCACCGGGGGAGCGCACGATGATTTCACCGCCGCAGGCCCCTTTGCCGACGCCGTCGTTGCAGGTGCCGGTGTGGTCCATGACCATGCCGTCATTGCAGAATGCGCCAAAGCTTTGCCCGGCAGAGCCCTGCGTGACGATCCGCAGCGCCTGCATATCCAGATAGCGGCGGCCCCGGCCATCTTGCAGTGCGGCGGCGGGCAGATCGCTGAGTTCGTGGTTCAACTGCCGTTCCAGATCAATCGCCAGCTGGCCCCCCACAGATTTGTTGCGGTTGTTCAGCGGTTCATTGGGGCGCAGTTCGATCCGGCTTTCAGAGCCGTTCAGCAGGCGGGCCTGCACCTGTTCCAGCAGTTTGTCGTCAACGGCAAAGTCGCGTTCCAGATAGATCGGGTTTTCCACCGGGTTTTCCGGCACCGAGGTCAGCATATCGCGCAGGTTCAGCTGCCCGACCGAGGCCGGGTGATCCAGCAGATGCAGCAGATCGGCGCGACCGCGGGCTTCGTCCAGGCTGCGGAACCCCAGATGCGCGAGGATCTCGCGGGTTTCATGGGCGATGTTCAGCAGATATTGCGCCAATGCGCGCGGGTCGCCGTCAAAGACTTCGGGGTTGGTGGTCAGGCCTGCGGGGCATTTGACGTTGCAGTTTTTCGCCATCACGCATTTCAGCATCATCAGCGCGGTTGTGCCGAATTCAAAGCTGTCCCCGCCCAGAAGCGCGGCTTTGACCACGTCGGATCCGGTCTGCATCGCGCCGGAACAGCGCAGGATGACCTTTTGCCGGATGCCATTGGCGCACAGGGCCTGATGTACCTCGGCGATGCCGATTTCGGCGGCGCGCCCGGTGTATTTCAGCGATGTCACCGAAGCCGCCCCGGTGCCGCCTGTGCCGCCTGCCACGTTGATCACATCAGCCCCGGCCTTGGCCACGCCGACGGCGATGGTGCCGATGCCTTCTGATGAGACGAGTTTGACAATCACCCGCACCCGCGCGGCCTTGGCGTCGTGGATCAGCTGGCCGAGGTCTTCGATGGAATAGGTGTCATGGTGGGGCGGGGGTGAAATCAGTTCAACACCGGGGGTGCCGCCACGGGCGGCGGCGATTTCCACGGTGACTTTGGGCGCGGGCAGCTGGCCGCCTTCGCCGGGCTTGGCGCCCTGACCGATCTTGATTTCGATTTCTTCGAGATTGGGTTCCGCCAGATAGCCCGCCCAGACGCCAAAACGGCCCGAGGCAAACTGTTTGATCCGCGAGGCGCGCAGGGTGCCGTAGCGCGAGATATGTTCGCCGCCTTCGCCGGAATTGGACATGCCACCCACCATATTGGTGCCATGCGCCACCGCTTCGTGCGCCGAGGCCACAAGCGCCCCATGCGACATCGCGCCCGAGGCCAGTCTCGGGGTGATTTCGCAGGCGGGCTGCACATCGCAAAGGTCAATCGCAGCCGGGGCCGGGCGAATACGCGAGACATAATCGAGCGCCCAGCCTTTGACGGTGACTTTCAGCACGCCGCCTGTCACCGCATTGCTGACCACATCATCGCCAAAGCGATCAATCAGGGTCAGGCGCAGCGCATCAAGGCGGCGGATGTCATTGGCCTTGGGGCCGCTCAGGCGCAGCACATAGTCATCGCCGCCTGTGTGTTCGACCTCGAGCCCGCGGATGGCGAAATCGCGGTTTCCCGCGCGGTTGAACAGCATCATCTCGCGTTTGATGTCACCAACTTTATCAAGGAAGGTGATATCCGCCGGGAATTCCAGCACATCGCGCAGGGCGGCGGGGCGCTTGTGACGTTCTTCGCTCATGCGGCGGCTGAAATCGCGATAGCCGGGGGTGATGTCAAAGCCGTTGATCTGGTCATCGCTGAGCCGGTCAAAGCTGGTGTTCACATAGCCATCGTCCGAGATGCCAAAGGCATCGTCCATCTGGCGCAGGGTCATCAGGCGGAACGGATCGTTTTCGCCTTCGCCTTCGGCAAAACTGATGGGTTCTTCGGTCAGGTCAACAAAGCCGCGCACCGCCGTGGTGCCATAGCTGTGGCCCGCCCCTTCGGAACGTTCCTTGAACAGCCCCAGCATCGGCACATCTGCATCGGATTCAACGGTCAGCGCGCGGGCGTGCCAATCGGCGGTGGATTGAGCGATGCTGGCAAAGCGCACGCCCCCCACCGGGGTTTTCATATTGGGCAGGTATTTCCTGAACACAGGTTCATTGGTGTCGAGGAAGTTGGGTTCGAAAAACTCACCGCCTGAATAGCTTTCGACGGTACACAGGCCGACCTTGCCCATGGTCTTCATCAGCGCCTTTTCCGAGGCCTTTTTGTATTTCTTATAGGCCTGGGTGGCGCCATCCCCATCGCCAAAGAGTTCTTCGGCACGCATCCGCACGCCCAGCGGGTAGACCGCCGAGGCCCCAAAGCCAAGCGCGCAGGCGATATGATGGGACGAGGCAATCTGCCCGCTTTCCACCACCAGCGACACCTTGAAACGCAGGCCCTCTTCGATCAGGCGCTGGTTGATGGCGGAAACCGCCAATGTCATGGGCAGCGCCGCCCAATTGCGCGAGACATGGCGATCCGACAGGATGGCGATCCCGCCCTTGTCGCGGGCGAACTGCACCACCGCATCCGCCACCGCATCAAGGCTTTGTTCCAGCAGGCGTTCATTGGCGGCGGCATCGTCGAAATCCGGGGTGTAGAGGATATCAAAGCGATCCCAGGGCGTGCTGGTCTGGGCTTTGATTTTCAACACCTCGGCCATCATCAGCACCGGGCTGTCCACCACGATCTGCGGGTGGCGCGCCTGACCCAGATGGGGCTTTTCGCCCAGAGCCACACGCAGGGTCATGCCGTCCGCTTCGCGGATGCTGTCCAGCGGCGGGTTGGTCACCTGCGCAAAGCGCTGGCTGAAGTATTTGGCCACGCCGCCTTCGTTGTCGGAGAGGGCGTTGATGGCATTGCCATAGCCCATGGCCGAGACCTTTTCGACGCCGGTATGCAGCATCGGATCCATCAGGAACTTAAAGCTTTCCTGATTGTGGGTGTAGGCCACATAGCGGGCGGCGCGGTTCAGATCGCCCTCATAGCGGGCGGCGGCGGCTTTTGGGTCTTTTTCCGGGTCGGGCAGGGCGTCGATGCGCAGCCGGGCCTCTTCCAGAAGGGTGGGGTAATCTGCCTGCGCGGCCAGCATTTCAAGCGCGTCATTGGTTTCATAGATGCGCTGTTCGGCGTGGTTGTAATAGATCATCCCGCCCGCTTCGACACGGCCACGGCGGATCACGTCTTCGGGGGGCAGATAGAACTGGCCCGCTTCGGACATGACGGCGAGATACTCATCGGTTTCCACCGATCGCAGCGGGCGCAGGCCCAGACGATCCAGCCGTGCGCCGATGACATTGCCATCGCCAAAGACCAGCGCGGCGGGGCCATCGTTCTTTTCCTCGGACAGAGAAAAGAATTCGAGCATCGCGCGCACCTGCGGCGAGACCTGCGTATCGTTTTCCCAGGCGGGCGGCATCATGGCGACAACGGCGGTGACCAGATCCAGTCCTTCGTCATAGACGCGGGCGTTCAGGGTCTGGTCAAGGCGGCAGCTGTCGGACTGGCCTTTGGGGCGAATGATCGCCTTGGAGCGGGCCAGCGCGATGGCGGCCTCAGAAAGCCGGTTCTTTTTGTCTGTGTTCAGCTCGCCGTTATGGGCCATCAGCCGGAAGGGCTGGGCCATTGAGGGGTGTGGATCGGTGTTTGTCGAGAACCGGGTGTGGAAATACATGGTATGGATCGCGTGATCCGGATCTGACAGGTCTTTGAAATATGGGATGATTTCCCAGGAGTTCAGCCGCCCCTTCAGCACCTGAGTGCGCGCCGAAAGCGACAGGGGATAGAGCCCGTCCAGCGCCGGATCGGTATAGGCGATGGCCTCGATGTCCAGCAGGGCGTGGTGAATGCGGCGGTCGAGCTCAGCACCGCTGAGGCCCTCTGGTGCGGTAAAGACCCATTGGCGGATCGGTAGCTGCCATTTGACGGCACGCGGGCCGATGGCAGCATTGTCCACGGGCACATCGCGGGTCAGAACGATATCCAGGCTCTGCGCGGTCAGCTTTTCACGCACCAGATCTGCGGCGGTCTCATGGGCATCGGCCTGCGCGGGCAGAAAGAAGTTGCCCACCCCGAAATGCCCGGCCTGCAGCGCGGTTTTGGTCAGTTTGGAAAAGAAGCTGAGCGACAGATCAATGGCGATCCCGGCCCCGTCCCCGACACCTTCTGATGACATGCCGCCGCGATGGGGCACGGCGCAGAGCGCTTCGTGGCCCTTTGTCAGAAGATCATGGGTTTGCTTGCTGTCTTTGCGCGTCAGAAATCCAACGCCACAGGCGCTGTGTTCGCGCAAAGGATCATAGAGGCCGGTCAGATTCGACATGTGGTCACAGAGCTCGCGTGTTCTTGGGACATGCAAAAACCCGCACCAAAGCGGGGGCTGCGTATCCGAAAGTGTCATGGGAATTCTGGCTGGCCTATGACTGCGCGCGGGGCGGTCTGTGCTCTGCTAGATGGGTGTCAGTAACAATCTGGCAACCAGAATGCAAGGCAGCGACCGATTGTTGCGTAACTACACCGCAGGTGGAGTGGGATCTGAAAAGGGGGCTGCGTCGCCAAAGGCGCGGGCCATAAAGGATTGGCAGGCTAGGGATTTTACCCTTTGTGAAACTTTGAATAGGCGCCCGATTTTCGGCGGCGCGCGCGGCGGGGTGTGCTAGCTGTGGGGCATGCTGTTTGATCTACCCGACCACGATACCTTGTACAGGGCGCTTTTGGAGCGTGATTCCTCATATGATGGGCAGGCCTATGTCTGCGTGTCGTCCACCGGAGTGTTTTGCCGTCTGACCTGCCCAGCGCGAAAACCCAAGCAGGAGAATTGCACATTCTTCGCGAGTGTTGGCGAATGTCTTGAGGCGGGGTTTCGTGCCTGCAAACGATGTCATCCGTTGCAGCCCATGGCGCTGGCGGACCCGGCGATTGCCACTTTGCTGGCTGCGCTGGAAGAGCGTCCTGACTATCGCTGGCGCGAAGGGGACATTGCGCGCATGGGGTTTGATCTGTCGACCGTGCGGCGCAGTTTCAAACGTCAGTTCGGCATGACCTTTCTAGAAATGGCGCGGCTGCGGCGGCTGCGCGATGGCTTTGAGACGCTGGCGGAAGGGGGGGCGGTGATTGAGGGGCAGCTGGATGCGGGGTTTGACTCGGCCAGTGCGTTTCGCGCCGCCTTTTCGAAACTTCTGGGTAGGGCGCCGGGCAGGTTGTCGTCTGATCCTTTGCTGCTGGCGGATTGGGTGACAACGCCGCTGGGGGATATGATCGCGGTCAGCAGTGCTTCGCAGCTGCATCTGCTGGAATTCTTTGATCGCAAGGCGCTGCCCAGGGAACTGGCCCGGCTGGATGGCTTTGCCAAAGGGCGGCTGGGGATCGGGCAGAGCGATCCTTCGGAGCAGATCAAGGCCGAGCTGGCGGCGTTTTTCGCCGGGAAATCTGCTGCGTTTCAGACGCCGCTGGCCTATCATGGTTCTGAGTTCAGCGGGGCTGTCTGGGATGTGTTGCGGCAGATCCCGGCGGGCACAACACGCAGCTATTCCGAGATTGCCGCCGGGCTGGGGCGGCCTTCGGCGGTGCGGGCGGTTGCGCGGGCCAATGGGGCCAATCAAATCGCTCTGGTCATTCCCTGCCATCGGGTCATTGGCGCGGATGGCGCGCTGACCGGCTATGGGGGCGGGCTGTGGCGCAAGCAGAAGCTTTTGGAAATTGAACGGCAGTATGTGCCGGAACTTAGAGGGGAAAGAGATGTTACAAGCTGAAAAGGCACAGAATTTTGCAGCTCTGCACAGGCGGGGGGAACCGCTGGTGCTATATAATATCTGGGATGCGGGCGGGGCAAAGGCGCTGGCAGACAGCGGTGCACCGGCCATTGCCACGGGCAGCTGGTCGGTGGCTGCGGCGCAGGGCTATGCGGATGGTGAAGCGATCCCGCTGGATCTGGTTTTGCAACTGATGCAGCGGATCTGTGCCACGGTTGATCTGCCGGTGACGGTGGATTTCGAGGGTGGATATGCGCAAGCCGCCGAAGAGGTGGGGGAAAATACCCGCAAGATCCTGCGGACCGGGGCGATTGGGATCAATTTCGAAGACAGGATCGTTGGCGGGGAAGGGTTGTATTCCATTGCGACACAGGCGGAGCGCATCAAGGCGATCAGAGAGATGGCGCAGGACGAAGGCCTGCCGCTATTCGTGAATGCGCGGACAGATCTGTTTCTGGACACGGATCCGGCAAGCCATGCAGATCGTGTGTCACAGGCGCAAGAGCGCGAAGCCGCCTATGCAGAGGCCGGAGCCAATGGGTTCTTTGTGCCGGGGCTGGCGGCTGTTGATCTGATCGCAAAGATCACCGAGGTCGCGACATTGCCGGTGAATGTGATGAAAATGGGTGAGATGCCCGCCATTTCTGAGCTGGCACAGGCAGGGGTGGCACGGGTGAGCTATGGCCCCGGCCCGTACCGGGACTTCCTGCGTCATCTGAAGCGGGGATTTTCCGAGATTGCGTAGGGTCAGGACCCTACTGAGTGGCCTTGTCTTTGACGACTTCAGAGAGCCTGTCGCTCAGCTCTTTTTGCCGGATTTCGTTGATTTCGTTAAAGCGCGCCATGAAGGCTTCGTTATCGGCGAAGGGGACATTAAACTGATGCAGATCAGACAGTTCAACCATTGAACGGCGATCTGCATCAACGAAAATGTCCACCATTTCCTGAGCCTGCGGGCGATCATGGCCCAGGGCTTCGAAAGTGGAACGGGCCATGCGCACCGAGCTGTCATAGGTTTCGCGAATGATATCGCGACACCCAAGAGACCACAGATCATGCACATGAACGCGGTCGACCGCGCGGGCGATGACATGGACCTTTGGGTGATGTTTCAGAACATAGCGTGTCAGTTCCGTGATCGCGTCTTTGTCGTCGATGGCAATCACCAGAACCGAGGCTTCGGCTATGCCAGCGGCATGTAGCAGATCGGGGCGGGTTGCATCGCCAAAATAGGCTTTGATGCCAAAACGTTGCAGCATTTTCAGCTGTTCGCTGCTGTAATCGACAACGGTGGCGGAATATCCGGCTGCGGTCAGGGAGCGGCCGACAATGCCGCCCACCCGGCCATGGCCCGCCACGATCACCTTTGAATTGATGTCGATCTCATCGGCTTCGCGTTCCTCCTGGGCGCTGTATCTGGGGGCGATAACCCGGTCGTACAGGATGAACAGGGCCGGGGTCAGCAGCATGGACAGCGCCACGACCAGCAGCAGGATATCCGAAACCGCTGCCGGGATCACGCCGTTGGCCACGGTGAAGGATAGCAGGACAAATCCGAACTCACCCGCCTGCGCCAGACCAAGGCCGAACAGCCATTTATCACCGCCACGCAGATTGAACACGCGCGCGAGTGCCAGCAGCACAAGCGCTTTGAGGGCGATCAGGCCCAGCGTCAGGCCAATCACCGCAGCGAATTGCGCGCTGAGAAGGGCGAAATCGATGCTGGCGCCGACGGTGATAAAGAAGACACCCAGAAACAACCCCCGGAAAGGGTCAATATCGCTTTCCAGCTCGTGCCGGAATTCGCTGCCCGCCAGAATGACACCCGCAAGGAAGGTACCAAGCGCCGGAGAGAGCCCGACCAGTGTCATCAGCAGGGCGACCCCCAGAACTACCATCAAGGCGGTGCTGACGAAGAGTTCGCGCAGCTGCGCACGGGCGACAAAGCGAAACAGCGGCGTCACAGCATAGCGGCCCAGAATGACGACGGTGCCGATGGCGATCAGCGTGACCAATGCCGTCTGCCAGCCTGAAAGCCCTTCGACCAGCGACAGGTTCAGGCCTTCATGGGCGCCGTGGTCATCGCCGTGCCCAGTGTCATGTGACGAAGACATGAGCCCCGGCAGCGCCAGCAGGGGCACCAGGGCCAGCATTGGGATCACAGCGATATCCTGCGCCAGAAGCACAGCAAACCCGGCACGCCCGCCATCTGAGCGCGAAAGCCCTTTTTCTTTCAGGGTTTGATTGACGATCGCGGTGGAGGACAAAGAGAACACCAGCCCGATGGCCAGCGCAACCGACCAGGGTTGCCCCAGCAGAAGGGCAATGATCATCACCGCCCCGGCGGTCAGCATGATCTGCGAGCCGCCCAGAACAAAGATACGCGTGCGCATTTCCCAAAGTTCGCGCAAATCCATTTCAAGCCCGATCAGGAACAGCATCATCACGACGCCAAATTCAGCGAAATGCTGTAGGGCGATGACGTCGGCCCCGATGGCGCTGAGGATAGGGCTGATGGCGATCCCGGCGATCAGATAGCCCAGCACAGAGCCCAGCCCAAATCGTTGCGCCAGCGGGACGGCAAAGGCGCCTGCGAGAAACAGAACAAAGGTAATCAACATAAACTCGGGCGTCATCCGGGGCTCCTTGGGTGGGCAATGTACCTTAGGTAAAGGATTGCATGAGAGCGGGCCGCCGAAAAGCGCCAACTCGGGCAGCGTTAATGATATTTTAGGAAAAGACCATTTTGCACACATCTTTTGTGTCGCGATTTGCAAATTGCGCGCACCCGCTGCCCTCGTTTATGCAAGAGCTGAAGCTGCTGAGTTTCGCGCATCATCTCTATGCCCCCCAAAGGGGATCTGCTCTGGTCAGGGCGCCCCCGGATACCAAGTTGACAAGACATGAGAATTGACTGATACACTCGCAAAAAGTGCGGGCCGTTAGCTCAGCTGGATTAGAGCAGGGAACTTCTAATTCTCAGGTCGGGGGTTCGAGTCCTCCACGGCTCGCCAAGTCATGCAGACTGTCATTCGACAAGCAAACACCAACTTTTCGACAAAAGTTGGTGTTTTGGAGCACTCTGAACCTCTCTAGCCCAAGCAGCCACTCAGATCTCTGGAAACGCGTCTAGAGCTTTGTTTCTTGGATAAATGCCAGAAAATACGCACTCATCATCCTCAAATGGCTGCACATTTGCGGCTTTCAGGCGAGCATTTATAGAATTCCTGTGAAGCCCGGTGAGGCGGGATAGTATGGTCGAGGTTATAAATCTCTGATGAAACGTGATGACATCTTCATCCGTCAAAGCCGGGTTATGACGCTGGCGGGCAGGTTCGGCGGGAATCGATGCTGGGCTGTGGCCATTTAGGAAGAGCGCCTTCAAAATGCCAGTCTCGCGGACCCCAATGCTGCGACCGAACTTGGAAATTTGAATGCCAGAAGCTTTTTCTGTGTTGGGTTGTTTCTGGATAAGCATGGAGGCCAAGGCATTAATATCCTGCTTGCGAACACAAAAGGCCTTATAGCCAGTTTCGCCTGTGTGGCGGCCTAGATCCAACGTGCCGTTCCGAATGGCTGCAATCGTTTCGCCAACGCCAAGCGATTTGCGCTTATATGGAGACTGGAGCGTTTCCCAAACAGTCTCATCCAAAGCCACAGGTGAGGAAAGTGCTTCCAATTCCTCAAGAAGCACTAAGCCGTCCGTGATCAGCCAGGGGTTCCTCAGATTAAGTCGGGGAAACCTATGCGCCAGCACGCCCTCATCTTTAAGCGCGCGCAGCTCCGCCTTCGTTGCGCCAATTGCCGTTTGCATTTCTTGAGGCCCCACAAGTTGGGGGATGAGGGCTTCCAGATCAGCCGCTCTATCCGGCTCAAAGAGAATACGATTGTTAGGCCGCTGGTCGTCTGGATCTATGATTCCGGCATCCGCAAGGAAACTTCGGGCAAGTTTCGGACCAATTCCACAAGTTTTGGCAAAGGATGTAACAGAATGAAGCCGTCGCTCATGTAGTGTTCTACCAAGTAGACAAGTTCCAGCTGAAACCTGCCAGTTGGACAGGATGAAACGGCGCAGCAGTTCGCGGAATGGATCGAAGGAAACGTCGGTTTTTAGATCAAACGCCAGGACAGTATATAGCTTGCCAAATGCCTTTGAGGGCTCATCCAAGGCTCCTGTTGCACGTCTTGAAAGCTGTTCGAAGGCTGCCAACAGTGACGCCTCGCCTTTGGACGCGGCACTAAACCCAACCTGATGGGCGGTGTCCTCATTGCCTTGAGTAAGCTCAGCGCCAAGCAGGCGACAAAAATATGCAGCTGCGTAGAGGGGGTTGTCTGCTAGGAAAGTCTTGTCTTTGCCATTCTCCAGACGCTGGTCAAGCCAGAGATCATAGGGCGTGATATCGACGTCTTCAGCGTGCAAAGCCTTTTGTTTCAGCGACTGCAGGATTTCACGAAAGTTGTGTCCGTAGTCGTATCGTTCCACTGGATGGCGAATATCCCAAAGAGGCACGAGTTGCTTTGCATGGCGCAGACAAATTCGGGTTTCTCGGAATTGCCAGTGACCACGAATTGCCAACTGTTCAAGCGGATCATCTGCGGCTTCCATGTCTTCGAACAGGCATTGGGGGCAGCCGCGCAATACAGCATTGCGCATCGCCTTTGCTGGTAAGATTTCTCTGCGGAATTCGATTTGCGCATTCCCGGCCGAGGATCCGCTCCAACTTATCAGTTCGGCCAGCTCTTCGTCACTCAGGCCACCCCAATATTGCAACTTATCGAGTGCATCTGGTTCTTGTATTGTTAGGGCCCGAAATCGAGTTCCCATGTCATAGCAAAATTCCGGCCCACAAGCGCCTTTTAATGCTGCTATCCTTGAAAGAAACGACAAGTGTGTTTCGCGAAATTTGGGGCGTATGAGCATAGTCATAAGTTCGGCAAGACTTGCGGTTAGTGAGGGATGGTTGGGGCGTAGGGTAAATTTTTGCTGAAGTCGACCGTCACGGACGGCCCAAACCTGAAATCCGCTACCTTACCGGGATGCTGCGGTGCGGCCCGTCATTTCGGACATTCGCCGAGGAAGCAAAAAGCTAGGGCGCTCAAGCAACCGACCTCACGCCCCACATAGAAGCGCGGCTTGCAATTACATGCAGACACCACACGGAGCCGCGTCTTCGTAACTAAGCTCATCCATGTAGGATTTGGCAACGCCAAAATCTGAAAAGGATCGCCATTCTCCAGTAGTCCTTTGCATCACACCTTGCGTACCCTTACCAAAGTTGCAGTAGCTACAAGACGAACGATGGAGACGAGCGCGCTTGTGAACCCAATTTCGATAGACCCAAAACTCACTGTCGTCAGAAGCTTTCGAAACGGTTTTTGGTTCCGCATCGTCTCGCTTCAGGCCCTTCATCGCGCGAACGAACAGGTTGATGGTTCGTAAGGTATCATCCGTGAAATACGACCGTTGGTGCTGAATGCTATTCGCTATTTCCGCCATTATCGACTGAAAACTCCAAAGCTCGATCCCAGCCTGTATCGCAGCGTCTTTTGCCTCGAGCGTCCAATCCCATGCGACTACCACATTGCGTGAGTTGGCTTCGGTAAAGCCGTATTCACTCAGTTTGTGGCAATTTGTGGTTGCCCGAATTTACGCTCTGCAAAGAAACCAATGGTGCGCCTTTGTCCAGCCTTTTGAACTCGATGCTTGTGCTTGTCGGCAGAAAATTCTTTAGCCGTCAATTTGGAGTAGCTTTGCGATCCCGAAACTGTTGTTTCGATGTGATAACGGTCATGACTGATTGGGTCTATTGCGATTAGATCAATCTCGAATTGCCCCTCGCAACGAAGGTTCGGGATTGTCGCCCAACCTTTGACGTAGCGCACATACGCCTCAACGATCTTTTCAGTTGTTTCCAAATCTAATGGACCTCAACCTGAGCTATTCTGGTGTGCTATTTTAGCTCTCATCATCATCGCATTTCAGCGCCGCGCCCAGAATATCCCCCAACGATGCTTCTGAATCTGATGAAGCGCGGCGGTGTCTCTTTTCCAATTTTCTATCCATCATTCGATGAAGAGTTATATCCAAGATCATCGGAAGTTCTTCCGCCATCATCATGGCATCTTTTGAATTGTAAGAAAGCTCACGCATCATCGGATGGTGAGACAAACTCTTTATGATGTGACGCAGTCGGTGAAAAACCTTTTCACTTTCTTCGATGCCGCCAGCTCGAATCTCCCGATAGGATTCAGTCAATATTTCGGCCAACCACGGAAAATCCTCGCGCAGAAATCCTGCCAATAGAAGCAGCGATGTTGGTGCGTCGTCAAATTCACTCGTCATAAACGATAGTTCTTCGATCATGCCGGGATGGAAGCGTTTTCTACGCCGACGCATGTAGCTTTCTTTTTCCGACATTTCGGGATCAAGATTTCGCATCCGAGAGTTTATCCCCCGAACGTCCGTCACGATCTCCTCTAGGATTTCGTGCGCAGGCCTCTTGTGTTTCTCAGCAGGTGCAATGTCTGGAATGTCACCCAAAGCTTTCTCAAGCTGAGGCCAAAGGGCGGGAACCGAACGGTCAATAATTTTCTCGTCGGCTTTTTTATCGGCGACACCATTGATCGACTTGACCACTTCCATAATTCCGGTTTCTTCAACCTTTTGGGCTTGAAATTGGGACAGCGGCCCACTCAGGTCACTAAGTTCCAAACCAAGCAACAAAGGGATCACTTTCCCCTCCAGCATTGATTTGGAAAGAGCACCAGATTCAAAAAGGATCCACTCAGAGGAAAGGTTCTCGGGAGTTATGCAAATAATGCCAAAATTGGCGCTTTCTAACTCCCCTGCGATCTTCTGCGCCCACCTATCGCCTGCGGAAATATCCTTGTCGGACACAAACGGTTCAACATATTGTAGAACCATCGGCAGCCACTCTCTCAGGGCGTTAGCCATTTCCTTGCTTCGTTCGCCACTCCAGCTAATAAATACTTTCAATGCTATCGCTCCAAATCTTTTCGCGCCCGCAGGCAAACTTAGTTGTGTCAGAGGTAACACGCGAACCTTGATTCCGAAATCGCATCTTCGGGTTGAGCGAGCGCTATGATGGGATGTAGCGATCGTCCTGAACACTTGCTGGACGCCGATACGTAGCGCGTCCAAGGCGAAGGCTTTGGCAATAAGATTAAGCTGATCCATGGTTGGCAAGAGAAGGAGATCGGACATGCATGGAATGTCTGGTTATTAAAACGAGTGTGGAACCTTTCGCGCCCGCAGCGAACGACCGTTTCCCGCCCTTCCTGCTTCTGTCGCTCCCCATGCTGCACTGCACACCAATGTCGAAGATGGGCTGAGAGCGGCTATAAACAGGGTGGCCGACCATTGCCCATGGGGTTGATCGTGCCGCTGCGGTGCCGCAAGGCAGCTAAGAGCCCTTAGTGCGTGATGCTGCGCTAACAACGAATGTCGGCGATGACGCTGGAAGAGAATGCAATCTGAACAATCTCGCCGTTTGGCAGCTCTTCATCGTTTCCTTGGCCGATTGATTTTGTGAATGACCACAAGACTCCAGAATGGCTAACGATGAGGGGGCGTTCAAAACACTGAAACGCGGCATTGATCCCACGAAGTACTCGGTTGGAGAATTTGATCCAAGACTCTGCGCCAATGGGGGTTTCACCGGCCAGCCAAGGGTCGAACATCGATAAGTCTTCTTCTACCTGCCCTTCCAACTCGCCTAGACAGCATTCTTGCAAATCGTCGATAAAGCTGATCGCTAACCCTGTTTCGCGAGAAATTATTTCGCCGGTCTCTCGCGCTCTCATTAGAGGGCTACAGGCAATACCGGAAGCGTGCTTTAACATCGGTGACCGTGCGGCTTCGGTAGCCTGCTGACGCCCAAGATCGTTCAATAGGACATCGACCTGGCCAACGCACAAACCTCGCTTGTTCCAATCCGTCTGACCGTGCCGCAAAAAAAGAAGAGTCTTGTCCACCAGTGTGCGCTCAGCGTCTTGCTCGTTCTTCGATCAGTTGAGCGATCTCAACGGCATCCGGTGACTCAGAGCTTTCCAGTCCGGATTTCACACCTGTCCAGTCTTTCAACGCCTTGTTCTGGCTCTCCTTCCAAGTGCCCTGCATATCTTCAATTGCTATCTCGAAGCCCACAAGCGCGCGCAGCTGGCGTTCGATAAAGTCGCGCGGTGCATCGTCTATGGCCCAAGGTTCGGCACGGTGACTCTCGTGCTGGTCCGTCAGATCAGCCAAGTGTTGGAGCAGCCACGACGTGTCCCGCGTGAACTGCAACTGACCGCGCACATGAACAACAACATAGTTCCAAGTGGGGACGACCTTGCCGTGCTCTTGCTTGGATGCATACCACGATGGGGTTACATGGATTTGCGGGCCCTGAAAGACCGCCAGGACGTCCAGCGCTCCGCTCGTCTCGCGAAAGAGTGGATTGGCGCTGGCGATATGGCCCTCAAGTCGTTTACCTTCGGCGTCCTGCTTCAAAACAAGCGGCACATGATCGGCCGTCAGGTCACCAGTTGCAGAGGACACTACGGTTGAGAACGGATGCGCCGCAATCAACTCGTCCATAACCTCGGTTCGATCTTCTCGAAAAACAGGCGGCTGAAACATTTCGCTCTCCAGAGGCGGACACATATAAGCAAATGAGTAGAAGAAAGCAGGCATTGGAGCAACCGCAGCGAAAGCACGGTTTGTCCGCCGAGCTGCCATTGGTGCGCCCAGAAGGGAAGGGGCAGTCTGGCCCCTACCTCGGCTTTGCGGATACATAACGCTCGTTATGCGCCCTCGTTTAGATGCCTAAATGTCTTCAGTCAGCCCGAAACGGTCATTGGGGCAGCCTGCAGAGAAATTCAGCTCTGAGCCCAAAATGTCGAACGCTGCACATTGATCTAATAAGTGGAGTTGGCACAAAGCGGACATCTTACGAAGTGCTGTGCAGATGATGCAGAAGTACCCTTTGCCTCGTCAGGTTTTTCCAAACACCACTCTTGTCTAAGTGCTGATATCAACGCCCCCATCAGCTTCGCGTTGCTGGATGAACTCATCAATCGCCTCCAAGCGGCCCTCAGGCAGAGATGGCTTTTCGAATGTATCGACTGTGTTGCGATAAATTGCATTAGCTCTTTGCGTGGCGTCTAAGCTGCCACGGTCGCGCCAATTTTCGAAATTGCTCCAATCAGATACAAGCGGAGAGTAGAAAGCTGTTTCAAACCGGTCCAGAGTGTGCTGAGTTCCAAAGAAATGCCCTCCATGCCCCACCTCTGCGATCGTATCTACTGCCAGATCATCAGGGGATGCGGACAGCGGCTTGAAGAGCTCTGCAAACATCTGAAGCATTTCGACATCGATCACGAACTTCTCGGCAGAGGCGGTCAGGCCACCTTCCAGCCAACCCGCGCCATGGAGCAATAAGTTGGTCCCGCCCATCAGCGCTCCCCATAGCGACATCTGCATTTCATAGGCGGCTTGTGCATCTGGGGCGTTGGAAGCTGTGACACCTGAAGAGCGCAGCGGCAAACCATAGCGGCGTGCCAACTGTCCTGAAGCAAACGCCGCACGTGTATATTCCGGTGTGCCAAAAGCCGGTGAACCGGTGCGCATATCCACATTGCTGGTGAAACTTCCATAACAAACCGGTGCGCCCGGGCGTGCGATTTGCGATAGGGCAATTCCGGCCAGGGCTTCGGCATTTTGCATCACCAGTGCACCTGCGATTGTCACAGGGGCCATAGCCCCGGACAAGGTGAAAGGCGTCAAAACCATCAATTGCCCGGCCCGCGCGGAATCGATAATCCCCTTGCACATAAGATCATCCAGCATCAGCGGTGAATTGGAGTTCGCCACGGAATAACAGTACGGACGGGCGGCAAATTCTTCCTTGCTAACCCCATTGGCGATGCGGATAAGCTCATAGGCATCTGCCACCGCCTGTGTGCCTCGGAAAAACACAAACGGAACTTTATCTGTGTGCGTCACAACAGATTTGGTCATGTGCAGGTGGCGAATATTCGTTGGGACATCCTGTGGTTCCACAAAGGGACCAATCAGGTGAATCACGTCAAAAGACTGCGCCAACTTGCAAAACCGATCCAACGTTTCCAACGTGCCGGGCCGACGTCCCTGTTGCAGGTCAGAAAAGTTCGGCGTGCCACCTGTGGTGCAGACACCCACATGCCCCTGACCGATCGTCACATCGCGCGCCTCGCCACGGGCGCCCAAGGTGATTTTTGACGGGGCCATCGCGACAAGCTCAAGCAAGCGCTCGGGGTCAAAATGCACGATGTCATCTTTGACCGTCATTCCATCGGCCGCATAAAGTTCACGCGCGGTTTCACTCAGAACTTTGATCCCCGTATCCGACAGGACTTTCAGCGACGCCTCGTGAATCGCCTCAATCTCATCGTCCGAGAACTGACATATTGGCGGATAAGGATTCTTCCACTGCCGCCACGCTTTGTCGAATTCGGTAACTGCAGTGGAATGCCGGCGTGCTCGTCGTCCACCTTTGCGAATTACGGAAGTCATGAACTTGAATCCTTGTGCATAGCAATGAATGCTGTCGCTGCCTCAGGGGCGGGTGACCGCCCGATGAAACACTGAAAATAAGCGTCCAGATATTTCAAGCGTTGGGCCATCGGCTCCTTAACACCCAATGCGTAATAACTGACCTGCGTAAAGTAGATCACCCGTGCGCGGACAAAGGCCTCTGTGGGTTCAAACCCGTGGCTTTCCAGAAAAGTAGCGATCGCCGCAACCCTGCTGTCATCCTCTGCCTGGACCTGTGACAACACATCGTCAGCCCGACGGGCCCATTCGCGCACGGACTGGTCAAGCCTGGAATCAAACTCTGCCATTTCTACCCAGACCTGGAACAGATCCAACAGGCCGCCGTCCAACGATTTGGCCTTTTTCAGGACATCAAGCATGACACCGGTGTTGCGACGCTGCCATTCTGCTACCACAGCGTTCAATAGGTCCTCGCGACCTTCAAAGTGCCAATAGAAACTGCCGCGCGTAATATTCAGATGTCGCGCGAGGGCCGTAATTTGCACAGCTTCAACACCCTGATCGGTAAGGATGGTGATGGCCGCATCGATCCAATCTTCTCGAGTCAACTGAACCGGTTTTGTCTGTCGCGGGGTGGGCATTGAAAATATCCATACAGGGTTGTATTTTCCAATACACATGTGTATGGAGTGCGTCAAACCAAATCTGGAGAATGCGCTACATGACCCGCAATCCGCAACTGATCCGCTTTGCAGATCGCGCATTTCAACCGCGCTTTGAGTATGGTTCTGAGGCACAGATCGCGGAAGTGTCAGGAACCCATCTCGATACTCCGCTAGGTACAGGGTTTGTTCGCTTCAAGGATGCGGATATTCCTTGGACGGTCAGATATGATGAGATCCTTTTGGTTCTGGAAGGGGAAGTTGCCATTCAGACTTCGACCAAGACGCTGAAAGCCGGGCCGAATGACTGCATCTGGCTGCCCAAAGATACACCTCTGCGATACCGATCTGATGCAGCTTTGGTTTTCTATGCAATCCATCCTGCAAACTGGGCGGAGGACATCAAATGAAGATCAACCGCCTACCCAAAGACGACACAAACAATGGCTGGAGCCAGATATTACAGCCGCGCACACCACATCCATCGTTAAAGGGAAAGGTCAACGCCGACTGGATCGTGCTAGGCGCGGGGTATGCGGGGCTTGCGGCCGCACGGCGCTTGGCTGAACTGCACCCAAATCAAAGCATCGCCCTGATTGACGCAGGTGAAGCAGGCGAAAACGCCTCAGGCCGAAATTCTGGCTTTGCCATTGACTTGCCGCACAATGTCGGGTCCTCGCTGGATGAGCTGGAAGGATCTCACCGCTTCATGGGGTTGGCACGTTTCGCCATCAATCATTTGGATCAGGCGGTGGAAACGTATGGCATTGATTGTGACTGGTCAGTGGACGGTAAATATCACACTGCCGTGTCCCCCCGAGGGGTCGAAGAGGTTTTACGCCCATTCAAGGCAGAGTTGGAGGCCCTTGGAGAACCCTATGAATGGGTCGAAGGAGAAGACCTGCGCCGTCGTATTGGCAGCCCGCATTTTACTGCAGCAGTTTATACACCGGGTGGGCGGCTGATGAATCCTGCTGCCTTGACACGTGGGTTAACCGACAGCCTGCCTGAAAATGTCTCTGTTTACGAAAACTCCCCCGTGGTCAATTTCGAGAACTCGAATGGGATTTGTCTGGATACGCCTAATGGGCAGGTTCGTGCGCCCAAGATGATCATGGGCGCCAACGGGTTTTCAGAACAGTTTGGATACTATCCGCGCCGTTTTCTGCATCTCGTAGCCCATGCCAGCATCACCCGTCCACTGACAGAGGCTGAAAGAGCGACCTTCGGTGTTGAAAAACCTTGGGGTTTGACACCCGCCAATGCCTTTGCAGGGATCACGATGCGGTACACAAACGATCACCGTATCGTCATTCGGCAAGGACTTAGTTATTGCCCCTCTCAACGCTTTGACGAAAAGGACCGGCTGGCGATCAAAGTGCGTCACGCTTCTTTATTCCACGCCCGCTTCCCCACATTGCCCGACGTCGACATCGAGCATACCTGGTCTGGCTTTGTCTGCCTGTCGCAAAACTCCGCCCCCGGATTCGGACCAGTCGCAAGGAATGTATGGAGCGCAGTTTGTCAGAATGCTGTGGGAGTGACCAAAGGCACGTTCGGTGGAATACTCGCGGCGGATATGGCTTCGAGACGGGACAATCCGCTGATCGCAGACATGGAAAGCCTCGGCGCACCATCCAAGCTGCCACCTCGGCCTTTTCTGGACATCGGCGTTCGCACCCGATTCCAGTGGGAGCTGTGGCGCAACCGGCATGAAGCATAGCAGATTTAGATCTATGATATTGATTTGATCAATCGAACTATGCTGGCTGTCTTAATGGCGGAAAGTGAATAACTGCAGACATTGTAAATTCTTATGTGAAAGCCCGCTTCGTCCGCGTGTCGCGTATTCATGCGATGCGCAGCGAAAGTCGGTTCATACCAGACGAGCCCTTGGTGCAGATCGCGGCGAAGGTGCCTGGAGAGCCCACTTCGAACGATGCTGCGCCACGCACAAATGGCCGAACCACCAAGAAGATCAGACGTTCATTGACACAAAGCCGCACAGTAGTCCTCAAGTGCCGTCATGAATGCGCGCATGCGCTTGTTGACGCGCCGTTTGGACGAACTGACAAGGAACACCCCATATTCCCGAAACTCTGCCTTAGGCAGAATAGGAACAAGGGTTTTTGCACCAACAGCCCTAGCAACCACAAAATCGGGCAGCCGGATGACGCCCATGTCATTTAAAGCCGCGTCCAGAAGAAAAGCGCCCGCGTTTGATCCAAGGTAGGGCTTGAACTCGACCTTGGTTTTTCGCCCTCTGAAACCAAACTCCCAGACAGTCCGCCGAGGCTCGGTCCGAAGATGGGTCTTTACCCCGAGGTTATCGAGATGGCTGCCGAAGCGATTGCAATGCGTACCGAAAACGGCGGGCCGCAATCTCTGCGGGACGTAAAGCGGTTGCTGCGTGAGTTGAAAGCACAGCAAGACCGTCCGGATTTTCATTGATATGGTTGATATCACACCTCGGATCATCACCTACGTCCAGAGCGCCGTGCCACCCAGCCATGGGCCGCGGGCCGGGTGGAGGCACTTCAACCTGCCTGCCTATGAGGCGGCGATTGCCCTGTTAATTTCTCTGAGGTTGGCTGAGGAGAGCTGGTTTGGTGCTTGGGCGCTGCCTGGCACTGAGCCTATCGAGAACCCGAATGTGGGTATTGATGCCACCCAGACCATGCTGGTGGATCTGGCTGCGACAGTCCACGATCTCGAATTCCGAACCGTTCCCGGGCGGAGAAACATACTGATCCCGGCCACCGGACAGATCCCTCCCGCCGTCATGGCGAACCACGCCTTGCTCGTATTTGAACAGGCTGGGCTGCATCATGAAGGTGTTTGGACCAGTTGCGGCATCCGGGCGATCCTGCGCGCCAGGTCACTCAGCTTCCTGCTCGCGTGCCTGGAGCACCGCTCCCGTGGAACGCAAGACTGAACTTTGTCCAGAAAAATGGCCAATCCACCCTCAAAGCCGGGAAAAATTTCTGCCTGACAGTCGAAAACGCAAAATACTGACATATCCACGAAATAGAAGAGAACGGAATGGGTCATGCTCAGACTGCATAGCAACCTCAACGACTATGAAACACTGGCTTCACACGCCTCTAGTTTGGCGGCTTGGCACGGGCTAAGTGCGGCCAGGTCGTCCGAGGACGTAGGAGCTGGCTTTAAGCGGTTCGTTTTCGAGTTTTCTAATATGCAACCGCGTACCAAAACGTTGCGCCAGATTGGCAGTTCTCCAACCTATGAGCGCACTCGCTGTATGCCGGTCATCGCTCCACCATGAACTTAGCACCTCACTCGAACTGAACGCAGAGCGCAATAGCATGCAGGCTGCATGACGCGTGACTGACCTACCAAGCAAGGCTTAGTGCCATGATCCACCTCGCGTCGCGAGTCTGTGGCTGAGTTTTTGCGTCTCATAGTTCTGCTTCGCCACCATTTCGGGTGGCGGTGAGCCTAGAAAATTCACTGAAAGACCTGTCAACGATGACGAACCGCAAGATTGATCCAAACCATCCCTATGCCAGACTGCCTCACCTGTGGCAGGGCAGCTTTGATCCGCCGCCTTTGGCGGATCCTGACGATGCGTTTCGGGTCTTACGTACGCATCTGAACAAAGACGACATCGGCAAATCCAGCGGGAGCTGCAAAGCGTCATTGGTTACCCGTCTGCATCGCAGCACGGTCATGCAGGAAATCTGGTGTGCCTCATACGAGGAAATGGAGGTGAACATCTGCCTCGCTGGGCACCCAATGGTGGTCAACATCATGGAGCAATACACCAAGGTTCCCTTTATGGATCTGAACGGGAAATCTACACACACACGCGTCGACAGCCATTTATTACTGAAAGACGGTGCCGAGGTATTGGTCTCGGTCAAGTATCCTGAGAAAGCTCGACGCCCAGCTTATCTGGCCGAAGTGGCCAATATCGCAAAGCAATGTGATCGTGTCGTTGCTGATCGTTTTTCTGTTGCCTCGCGGTTCAGCTTTCATCCGGTTCACCGTGACAACGCCAAGAAGGTCCATGTGGCCCGGCGGGGGTGGGACCCAGAAGCTGACCGGATTGTGTTGGAAGCGGCAAATGATTTTGGTGCGCGATTTACACTATTCGAGTTGATCGACGCATCCAAGCTTGAAGACGGGCGTGGCTATCGCGCCGCAGTGCGACTGATGGGCGACGGCGACATTGAAAGAGATCTGTTCGATCCGATCGACGACGATTTGGTCTGCTGGAGTCCAGCGGCATGAGGGATTCCTGGAAAGTTTCGAAAGTCGCACGAATGACATTCGAAGGCAAAGACGTTACCTTTGTCGAAGAGGTTAGAGACCCTAAAACCAAGCAGATCACCCATTGTCTGTTGTCGGTCATGGAAGAACGAGGTGAAGTTGTTCAGCGCACCTTCACCCAAGCTGAAATGGAGCAGCATTGGAATTCCGAGCGATTGGTGATCGACCGGGATTATTACAGCCTCAGCCGCGAGCTGGACCGCTTGGTCGGTTGCGAAGATGGCGTGATCGGCAAAACCAAAAAGCAACGTGATCGTATCGACCGCTGCATGTTTCTGGCCCGTCGCATGAAGCATTACCATGATGCGGGAATGCTGTTAACACCCGAGCGCGTCGAAACAAAACGTCATCTGCTCGAGCGGGAATATCGGCGTTTTCAGTCGATGCGCGACTATGGGACTGAGCGCACCAACACTTTGCAGCGCATCCATCCGTTGCCGTCGAACACAACACTCCTTCTATACTATCGCCAGTTTCGCTCTGCTGATGGCTCGGCTCGTGCCTTTGCGCCAGCAAGCGTGGAATTCGTGAATGACTTCGAAAACCTGTCTCACACCGATAAGTTTTTTGTGCTCTGTCATTTGCACGATTACATCGCCAAACCGGAGATGTCGAAGAATGCGGTCGCGTCGAATACCCGAGACCAAGTGCTGATTGAAAACCAACGACGTGAGGCCGCAGGATATCATCACCTCATCAACGTTAAATCCGTTCGAACGTATGAGCGCTGGATAGACCATTATCTG
Organism: Pelagimonas sp.; assembly: GCA_025210455.1. Taxonomy (GTDB): domain Bacteria; phylum Pseudomonadota; class Alphaproteobacteria; order Rhodobacterales; family Rhodobacteraceae; genus JAOARQ01. Next base: position 229,475 of record JAOARQ010000002.1, on the reverse strand, counting down.
GATCCGTTTATGGTGATGGCCGCCCGTAAAGGGATTGCTGCAGCTCAAGCGCATTTTTCCATCAATGAGGTCGGTTTGACCGCAACCCTTCCTGGTGAGCGCGTCGTTTTCGATGGCTGGCAGATCCATACCGTTACCCTTGCGAAGAACCGCGAGGAATGGAAGCGGATGACACCGGAAGAGCGGAAAAATGTCAAACGGGTGCGCCGTTGGAACATTGTTGCGATTGATGTGGCGACTCGTTGTATTCTGGGTTTTGCACTTTGTCGGGCCCCATGCCAGAGCGCTTCCCTCGAAGCATTGCGCATGTGCTTTACCGACAAAACCGACATTCTCCGAAAGGCGGGGATCAGGTTAGGTGGTTGGGACCTAAAGGGCCCAGTGCAGCTTGTCGTAACGGACTCCGGCTCTGAATTTGGAAAAACGCCTTTTGGAGGGGCCCGATTTACGGAAGCAACGCGCCGTCTGTCGGGTTCCCTGATGAGCACTGTGGCGGGGATCCCAAAGCTCCGGGCGCACGTCGAGCGCTTGTTTCGGACATTTGATTTCAAATGGGCACGCCATCAAGCTGGATACACAGCAAGCAACCCTCAAGCCCTTGGTGATCGCAAACCTCACGAAGAAGCCTGCATGACGGATGATGAGCTTTACGTTCAGATGGTCAGCTTTATGGCTGAATATCATAATGACACGCATGCCGGGATTGGTGGATTTACGCCTGCTGGCATGTGGGAAAAGCTTTCGAAGGATCGCGCCTTTGATCGTAGCGCAATCCCTGGCCCGCGTGAGTTGCGCGAGGCCTGCGGAGAGTTTGCAACCGTGCGCTTATCAGAAGACGGTATTCGTTTCGAAGGCGCTCGCTATTCCAATGAGCTTGTTCGCAAGGAACGCCTCAAGTCCGGGTTCGAGCAATTTGCCAAGCAGGGCGACAAGTTTGAGATCCTCTATGACCCCGCAAACCTGGGCGCAATTTCCATCGTAACTGAGGATGAGTTGATCCCAGTCCCGGCGGTTAATCCGGAAATGTCACGCAAGTCTCTTCAAGACTGGAAGGCCGAGCGCAGCACGCTTCGCAAAGAGGCCAGGGATGATGTCGACAAACGGGCTCCCGCCCGCGTTGAGGCGCACAATCATTGGAAAGGGCAGGCTGATGTTATTGCGGCCGTTTCTGGTGCGAAAGATGGACGCCCAGGTTTGAAGGAACTTCAACGTGCGGCTCTCGAGACCACTATGGGCAAGGGGCATCATGAGATGCCAGCAATTGGCCGTGATGAGGGCCTTGATCCAGTGACATCGGGCTATCGCATCAACCCTGATGGCGAAGATGATGTCTATGTCACCGAAGAAGAGCTGGCCGTTCAAACCGAAGTTCAGCCTGACGCGCCCTCCGCCCTGGACCGCTTCCGCAAATCCATAACCCCCAAAAAACCTCACTCGAAAGGAACCTGAAACCATGAATATTGATCTCACAGAAGCACGGGCCGCCCGCAAAGCCGCCCAAAATCAAGCACAGGGCACGGTCGACCTCGCAAAGATATTCTACCCCACCGGCGACTTCCAGTTGCTTCGCCAGCAGGTCTTCAACGTACTGGCAGAACGGGAACACAAAATGGCAGAGGGCCTGACTGAACACCAAACAGGTGTCGCACTTATTGCCGCTCCCGGTTCAGGAAAGTCTCGAATGATGTCGCAGATTCTCCAGGAACATCATGCGATTTCTGAAACATTGAATGATTGCCAATTTGGCTATCGTATTCTGAATGTGTTGGTGCCGGGCAATGCGACGGTCAAGGAAACCTGCGAAGAGATCCTGTGCGCATTGAACTACCCGAATGAACGAGTTCGCGACGAGGCCTATCTGGTTCGGCGTGTGCGTAATCTCTTGGCCAAGGAGCGCATTGCCGGTCTTTGGTTGGATGAGGTGCAAGATGTAGGGCGTCATGCCACCCCTAAAGCTATTTTGGCCTTCACAAAGCGGTTCCGCAATCTCATGCAGGATTCCCAGTGGCCAGTTTGCCTGTTCCTATCGGCCACCCCTGAAGCGCGGGAAATCTTCAAGATGGATAAAACGCTCTCACGCCGTCTCGCCCCCTTGGAAATTGAGCCTATGACTGTCCAGAACGATGCCGCCCAGATCCGCTCAACCGCTGCAGATCTGTTGTCAAACGCCAAAATCGGCGAGCCAGGTTTCTTCGCAGAGGATGAGTTTGTCGAACTGCTGATCAAAGCTGCCGATGGACGTTTTGGTATTTTCCTGAAGTTCACGGTTGATGCAATCACCCGAGCCAAAAATCAAGGCAGATCAGAGATTGATCTCGACGATTACGCTCATGCGTTTTTCAAGCACACCAACAATCAAGATGAGTTGAATCCATTTATTTCGCCGCACTGGCAGAGCATCGATACAGCCACGATCCTTGATCGGGTTGCGGAAGAAACCAAACAGGATCGCAGGCGGGATGCCAGTAAGCGAAAGAAGAAATCATCATAGGTTCAGTGCATATCACTCTCAAAGGGTCGCCAATGGCGGCCTTTTTTGTTGTCGGCGTTCAGGTCGCAATACCCAAGTTGCTCTCAGGATGTCGAAAGTTGGTTTAGAGATGTCGTCGAAGTTGGCCTTGAATGACGGAATGGATTGTAAGTGATTGTTTTTATTGGGGAGACATTTGCCCCAAGTTGGTGTTTGGGTGTCGATTTATAAGACATCTTTGGTGCCTGAAATCTCAGGTGATTGGCCTTTTGCTGTCCTTTGGCGAAAGGGCTGAGAGATGTGGCTTATCTTTTGGGCTGCTCGCTGAAGTAGCGGCGAGACGCTTACTTTTCGAGATCTGTACCTTTCTGGTCGAGCGTCGCTGCCAAAAGAAAAGACCGGGCTGCTGTGGGGCAGTCCGGCCTGTTGTCAGTGTGTGATGCGTAAGATCAGAGGCTGGCGTCAAGCGCGGCCAGGATGGCGTCGCCCATTTCAGCGGTTGTGACCGGGGTCACGCCCTCTTCGCCCAGCAGGTCTGCGGTGCGCATGCCGTCGGCCAGAACCTTTTCAACCGCCGCTTCGAGGCGGTCTGCCTCAGCGCCCTGATCAAAGGAATAGCGCAGCGCCATGGCAAAGCTGAGAACACAGGCGATGGGGTTGGCTTTGCCTTCACCGGCGATATCGGGGGCCGAGCCGTGTACCGGTTCGTAGAGCGCTTTCGGGCGACCATTGGCCATCGGCGCGCCAAGGCTGGCAGAAGGCAACATGCCCAGCGACCCGGTCAGCATCGCCGCCGCATCAGAGAGCAGGTCGCCAAACAGGTTGTCGGTGACGATGACGTCGAACTGTTTGGGCCAGCGGCACAGCTGCATGGCACCGGCGTCAGCATACATGTGCGACAGTTCTACCTCGGGGTAGTCTTTCGACACTTCGGTCACAACTTCGCGCCACAGGATACCCGATTCCATGACGTTGGCTTTTTCCATCGAGCAGAGTTTCTTGCCGCGACGCATCGCCAGTTCAAAGGCCGAACGCGCAACCCGTTCGATTTCGCTTTCGGTATAGCGCTGGGTGTTGATGCCCACGCGTTCGTTGCCTTCTTCGATGATGCCGCGCGGCTCACCAAAGTAGATGCCCGAGGTCAGTTCGCGCACGATCATGATGTCGAGACCGGCCACCACGTCTTTTTTCAGCGACGAAAAATCTGCCAGCGCGTCAAAGCACTGGGCCGGGCGCAGGTTGGAAAACAGGTCCATTTCCTTGCGCAGGCGCAGAAGGCCGCGTTCTGGTTTCACCGAGAAATCCAGATCGTCGTATTTCGGGCCACCCACGGCGCCCAGCAGCACGGCGTCAACCTCTTGGGCTTTGGCCATGGTTTCATCTGCCAGCGGAATGCCGTGTTTGTCATAGGCCGCGCCGCCCACCAGATCTTCGGAGACGTCAAAGGCCAGATCGCGCTTGGCACCGAACCAGTCGATGATCTTGCGCACTTCGGCCATGACTTCGGGGCCGATCCCGTCACCGGGCAGGATGAGAAGCGAAGGGGTGGACATGCAGGCTCTCCTTAATGTGATTGGCATGGGCCTAGCCTGCACCCGCCCTGTGGTCAATATGGGCGCGAACAGACCAAGGGGAAAACAATGCTTCATCCGGCACAAAAAGTACCAGATCTTACACTAAAGACCGTCGCACACGGGACTTATGAGCTGTCAGGCAGCGCGGGCGAAAACGGCACGCTGTTGTTTGTGTATCGCGGCGCGCATTGCCCGCTGTGTGTGCGTCAGCTGGCCGAGATCGAAGAGAAGTTCGATCAGATCAGCGCGCTGGGTGTTGATGTGGTGGCGATTTCCGGTGACGGGCCTGAACGTGGGCAAAAGGCGGCTGAGGGCGCAAAGGCGGCCCAGCTGAAAATCGGTTATGAGTTCGATCTGGTTGCGGCGCGTGATGACTGGGGGCTGCATATTTCGAAGGCGCGGGAAAACACGCAAGAGGCGGATTTCTACGCCGAGCCGGGGATCTTTTACATTGCCCCCGATCAGACGCTGTATTTTGCTTGGGTGCAGTCTTCGCCTTTTGCACGCCCGCGTCTGGATGATGTGATCAGCGGCATCCAGTATCGGTTGGATAAGAACTATCCGCCGCGTGGGGGCTATGTCGGCAAGCTGCCGGGCGAGGCGTAAAATACAATTGAGGCGCGGATCATTGCGCCCCGTCATTGTGCCCCGGTGATCGTGACCCAGACCAGCCCATGGGGGCCAAGATCGGGCAGGGCGGGCTGAACCCCGGCCTGCGTAACCTGAAACCGGCTGTCGGGCAGCACATAGCTGACCCGCATCGGGCCAGTGCCGTCCCAGGTGACGGTGGGCTGATCTGGCAGCGGGTCTTGCAGCCTTGGCGCGGATAAGACCTTACTTGCCGCCGCGCGCAGCCCGTCACTGCGCTTTGGATCCAGATTGAAGTTGCCCAGCAGGATCACTGGTTCCGGGTGCTGGGGCAGGTGATGGTGCCAGAAAAGCACTTCGTCACGGTTCCGCCGCCCGTTGCGATCCTCGGGGCCGTCAAACACCGGGGGCGTCGCGGTGAGGGTCAGCAGGGTGATCTGGCCCAGCGGGCTGTCCACCTGCACGGCCCAATGCCCGGAAGACGACAGGCGCTGCACGTCATAGGCGGGATCGGTGCGGGCAATCTGGCTGTCGGGCGCGTCTTTCCACAGCAGGGGGCTGTGATCTTCCAGCAGCGTCAGCGGATAGCGCGATAGCAGGGCCATCCCCCCCTGACCGGAAAAATTGCCAAAGCCCTGAGCGTCTTCCGGTTCGCCCAGACGGCCATCACCGTCGATATCCCGGCCTGTGGGCAGGCCGCGGTTTGGGCGCTGAGACAGAAGATAGGGGTAGGGGCCTATCTGATCCGACAGTGTGCGCAGGGTGACAAGGCCCGCGTCATAGTCGATATCAGTCAGCAGCAGGATATCCGGTGAGAGTGCTTTGATCGGGCTAAGATCGGGGGGCTTTTTCAGCAGGTCGTGCAGCATCAGCCCCGGACCTTTGCGGCTGAAATCCCCATGCCAAGTGGCAATGCGCAGGGTGTCGGCACTCGCGAGTGCCCCCCAGAGCAGCGCGGCAAACAGGCTTAGGCCACCTGCAATTCGGCCTGCGCATAGGCGCGGCGGCGCTTTTCTTCGATCAGGTCGGCGATACGCATCAGGGCGACGCCGCGCATGATCAGGCTGGCTGGCAAAAAGGCCCATGCGGCGATGATCCAGATCAGGGTTTGCGGTTCGGAGGTGTTGAGCGGCGTCCCATAGACCGTGACGGTTTTCAGGATCGCGGGGATCAGGAAGGGCAGGAGGAACCCAAGAGCCACATTCACGTGGCTGTCGCGCTTGAGCCGGTGCAGGATGTCACCCCCTGCGGTGGGGTCAAAGAGCGGCAGGTTGACGTAAAAGTTGAAGGCCCCGTTGCGGATCGGCCAGTCCATCAGGCGCACAAGTGCCACAAACAGCAGGATCGACACCAGTGAAACCAGATAGGCCAGCCCGGTGTGGGTGCGGATCATATCAAGATCGCCGGGGGCCACGCCCTGGGGGGCGATCAGCACCATCAGGCGTACGGGTGAAAAGGGGAAATCCATTGCGGCGCCGATCTGGGTGCCGATGCCAATCAGCCAGCTTCCCAGCGTGCTGTCATAGACCTGCGCGCGGTTGATCAGCGACAGGGCCAGCACGGTGACAAACAGCGCCACAAAGCGCATGCGATTGAAAGGGGGCGCACTGCGGAATTCGATCAGTGAGGGGAAAACAGCGACATATTCGACGAAGGTCAGCACCGCTGCCAGCAGCGATAAAAGCGCCATCATCTGCGCTGTATCCGCGCTGACGTCCGGCAGGATCGTTGCCGGAAGAACTATCAGCAACGCCACAAGGAACGCCCGAGCGGCGGCTGCCACCAATCGTTTTAACACACATCTGCCCTTTCGTTCCGGACGGTCGCGATTCGATGCCGCGCCCTTGTTCCATCCCGATGCCGCCGGGTGGCGGTCTGCCTCATTCTTGCCCAAGTTTTGCCCTGATTTGAGACGGACCTCAAGAACGCAGTCTAGCTTTCCCAGTATTTACAGGATTTTCGCGGGGCACATGATGCTGGAATGCATCAATTTTATTGCGCATCTTCCGCCAATTAGCGGTGGGCCACAAGATATAGGCGACGGCGGAATCTGTGCCACTATAAGGGCTATCGTCGCGTTAACTGGTTCTTGATTTAAATACAGTTTGGCGCGCGAAACCGGGGTCTCGCGCGCCATATTTCGTCAGAAACTGTCTTTGCGCTGGGCTTAGACCCAGGGGCGCGACTGTGCTGCGGCGGCTTCGAATGTGTCGATTGAGCCGGCCTTTTCCATGGTCAGACCAATGTCATCCAGACCATTGAGCAGGCAGTGCTTTTTGAATTCGTCCACGTCGAATTTGATCACCTCCCCTTCCGAGGTGGTGATTTCCTGCGCTTCCAGATCCACGGTCATGCGCGCGTTCGAGCCTTTTTCCGCATCAGCCATCAGCAGATCAACCTGTTCCTGCGGCAGAACGATCGGCAGGATGCCGTTCTTAAAGCAGTTGTTGAAGAAGATGTCTGCGAAAGAGGTCGAGATCACGCATTTGATGCCAAAATCAGCAATGGCCCAGGGCGCGTGTTCACGCGAAGAGCCGCAGCCAAAGTTGTCACCCGCCACAAGGATCTCAGCCGCGCGATACTGCGGCTTGTTCAGCACGAAATCTTCGATTTCGGTGCCATCGCGGTTGTAGCGCATCTCGTCGAACAGGTTCACACCCAGACCAGACCGTTTGATGGTCTTGAGAAAGATCTTGGGGATGATCATGTCGGTGTCGATATTCACCAGCGGCATCGGGGCCGCAACAGCGTTCAGTTTTTCAAACTTGTCCATTGTCTCGGCTCCTTAGATCAATTCACGCACATCGGTCAGCTTGCCGGTCAGCGCCGCAGCGGCGGCCATGCCCGGTGACACAAGGTGGGTGCGGCCCTTATAGCCCTGACGCCCTTCAAAGTTGCGGTTCGAGGTCGAGGCACAGCGCTCGCCCTCGGACAGCTGGTCGGGGTTCATCGCAAGACACATGGAGCAGCCCGCCAGACGCCATTCAAAGCCCGCCTCGCGGAAGATATCCGCCAGACCTTCTTCTTCGGCCTGTGCGCGCACAAGGCCCGAGCCCGGTACGATCATGGCGCGCATGCCTTCTTTGATTTTCTTGCCTTTGACCACTTCGGCCACGGCGCGGAAATCTTCGATACGGCCGTTGGTGCACGATCCGATAAAGACGGTGTCGATTTCGATGTCGGTCAGTTTCTGACCCGGCTCAAGACCCATGTATTCGATGGCACGGCGGGCCGCTTCGACCTTGCCGCCTTCGAAATCTTCGGGATGCGGCACTACACCTGTGATCGGCAGCACATCTTCGGGCGAGGTGCCCCATGTGACGACCGGTTCGATCTCTTCACCTTTGAGGGTGACAACCTTGTCGAAATGCGCGCCTTCGTCGGTGTAGAGGGTCTTCCACCAGTTCAGAGCCGCTTCCCACTGGGCGCCTTTTGGCGCGTGCGGGCGGCCTTTGACGTATTCAAAGGTGGTCTCATCCGGTGCGATCAGCCCCGCGCGTGCCCCACCTTCGATGGCCATGTTGCAGACGGTCATGCGGCCTTCCATCGACAGATCGCGGATGGCTTCACCACAGTATTCGATCACATAGCCTGTGCCGCCGCCGGTGCCTGTCTCACCAATGACTGCAAGGGTGATGTCTTTGGCGGTCACACCGGGCTTGAGCTTGCCCGTGATTTCGACCTTCATGTTTTTCGATTTCTTCTGGATCAGGGTCTGGGTGGCCAGAACATGTTCCACTTCTGACGTGCCGATGCCATGCGCCAGAGACCCGAATGCGCCGTGGGTCGCTGTGTGGCTGTCACCGCAGACAACGGTCATGCCCGGCAGGGTCCAACCGTTTTCCGGGCCAACAATGTGCACGATGCCCTGACGTACGTCAGAGACCGGATAGTAATGAATGCCAAATTCCTTGGCATTGGTATCCAGCGCTTCAACCTGAATGCGGGATTCTTCGGTCATCTGGCTGGGATCTTCGCGGCCTGCGGTGGTGGGCACGTTGTGATCTGGCACAGCAATGGTTTTATCCGGCGCGCGCACCTTGCGGCCCGCCATGCGCAGGCCTTCAAATGCCTGCGGGCTGGTCACTTCGTGTACAAGATGGCGGTCAATGTACAGCAGACAGGTGCCGTCGGCGTCTTCCTGCGCCACATGAGCATCCCAGATCTTATCATAGAGCGTTTTGGGGGACATGGGTCCTCTCCCGATTTTTTGGTAACAGTTGTCAGTCAGAATCGACGTGAAATTCACGCAAAGTGCACGCGTAGTCGGGCCAGCACCGTATGGGCGGCTCCGTAAAAGCGTTCGCGCAGACGGGCGCGATCACCCATGTTAAGAATCCGTGACATGCTGCGTATCTAAAGGGCCTTGGCTTTTTCAGCAAGACAAAGCGGAAACCTGCGGCCAAAACGCCCTGTTTTGCGCGCGGATATGTGCCTTTGGCGGATGGAAAGGATTTGCTGTCAGTCTGTCAGACATGTTTCGCAGGGCAGGATTGATGAAAAGCCGTCTGAACATTCTGACGCTCAGCATGATTGCTGTGATCGCTTTTGGGGCGATTATTGCCGTGGTGTCGCATCAGGACAGCCCCCCAGACTTTGGGCAGGCGGATGTGCGGGGCGATCCTTAAAATTTTTCAAAAGTCTCTGAGGGAAAGCAGGGCGCAGCCTGTGGCTGTTAATCGGGCCGAAAGCGATCTTTGGCTTTTTAGCCCCATGTCTGAGAACCTGAATGATTGGCGTGACCCTGCCTTGCGCCCCTACGAAGCCACTGGCCCCAGCGTGCCCCAACGCGGGCACAGACCGGAATGCCGCGAACCGTTTTGGGGTGTGGTGGCGCAGCTGCTGCGGCTGAAACGCCGGCGCAAAACACAGATGCTGGCGCGGGGCGCTGGCCACCGAAAAAGGGCGTCTTAGGGGCAGGCCCTGAAGGCCGCCCTGTGATCAACCGTGTGACGATACGTTCCGGCTGACAAAGCGTCAGCAACCCGCCATAAATCTCGCAACATATATTGGGAGAGAGATATGAGCGACGATATTGTCATCCTGAGCGGCACCCGCACCGCAATCGGAACATTTGGCGGCAGCCTAGCGGGTGTTGCGCCCACCGAACTGGGGGCGACAGTTTCCAAGGCGGCGCTGGCGCAGGCTGGTGTTGAAGGGGGTCAGATTGGTTCGGTGGTGTTTGGATCGGTCATCGCCACAGAACCCAAGGATATGTACCTCTCGCGGGTGGCCTCGGTGTCGGCCGGTGTGCCAAATGAAACCCCGGCGATGAATGTGAACCGTCTATGTGGGTCGGGCATTCAGGCGATTGTCTCGGCGGCGCAGTCTTTGATGCTGGGGGATGCGGATTTCGCCCTGGCTGGCGGCGCGGAAAACATGTCGCGCAGCCCCTATATTCTGCAGGATGCGCGCTGGGGCGCGAAGATGGGTGATGTCAAATCGCTGGATATGATGCTGGGTGCGCTGAACTGCCCCTTTGGCACCGGCCACATGGGGATCACTGCGGAAAATGTTGCCAGCGAACATGATGTGACCCGCGCGGATCAGGATGCCTTTGCTCTGGAAAGCCAGCAGCGCGCAGCCCGTGCGGTTGAGGCCGGGTATTTCGCGGAGCAGATCACGCCGGTGATGGTGAAACGCAAGCGCGAAATGGTTGAATTCACCACTGATGAACACGTCAAGGCTGATGCCAGCGCCGAAGGTCTGGCCAAGCTGCGCGCTGTTTTCCAAAAGGATGGGACGGTGACGGCGGGCAACGCCTCGGGCATCAATGATGGTGCGGCGGCGCTGGTTCTGGCGCGGGCTTCGGCGGCAGAGGCGGCGGGGCTGAAGCCGCGCGCGCGCATCATTGGCTATGGCCATGCGGGTGTGCGCCCCGAGGTCATGGGCATTGGCCCGGTGCCTGCGGTTGAAAATCTGCTGGCCAAGACCGGGCTGAGCGTTGCGGATTTCGATGTGATCGAATCCAACGAAGCGTTTGCCAGCCAGGCGATTGCTGTGAACAAAGGGCTGGGGCTGGATCCGGCCAAGGTGAACCCGAACGGCGGTGCCATTGCGCTGGGCCATCCCGTTGGGGCGACAGGGGCGATCATCACCGTCAAGGCCCTGCACGAACTTGAGCGCATCGGCGGCTCCAAGGCGCTGATCACCATGTGCATCGGTGGCGGTCAGGGTATTGCGCTGGCGATTGAGCGGCTCTAAGCGACGATAGCCCGCAAGGGATAGAGGAGCGCCGCCCCTAAAAAGGGCGGCGTTTTTATTGCACTTCGATCTGCACCTGACCGGACTGACCCGCGGCATCAATTACCGAAAACTGCACAAAGCCCGTGCCGGCTACCGGGGCAAGGTAATGAGGATCGTAAAGCCCCGTTGCCAAAAGCGCGCCATCGCGCAGCACGGTATAGGGGGGGCTGCCCCCACGAAGTTTCAGAGCGATCTGATTTTCAATCAGGGTTAACCGTGCGCCGCTGGGTGGGAACAGGATCTGCAATCCTTCTTTGGGTTGCCGGTCGCCAAAGCGTTTCAGGGGCTGGGGCAATGCGGCATGGGCCATCAACAGGGTCTCCGCCGGGGGGGCAGGCAGCGGCACTGGCGCGGCACTGGCACGGCTGAGTGCTTCGAACAGTAAAGGCGCGGCCAGATCACCGCCAAAGGCACCGGGCACCGGGGTGCCATCTGGTCGCCCGATCCAGACACCTGCCACATATTGGCCGTTCCATCCCAGCGCCCAGGCGTCACGATGCCCATAAGAGGTGCCCGTCTTATAGGCCACGCGCCCCGGTGGCCCAGACATCGGCGGCGGGGGTATTTCAGACAGAATGTCGCCCAGATGCCAGGCCGCCGCCGGGCTGAGCACGCGCGTTGCTTCGGGGGGGGCAGCGCCTTTGCGCCAGCGCAGCGCGCGGGTCTCACCCCCATTGGCCAGCATGGCATACAGCTGCACCATATCCCGCAGGGTGATCCCGACACCGCCCAGCGACACCGCCAGCCCTGCTGCCCCCGACGGTAGCTTTGGCTGCAACCCGCTTTTCGACAGCGCCGCCATCAGATGTGCGGGGCCAAGCGCTTCTGACAGGCGGATCACCGGGATATTCAGCGACAGCTGCAACGCGCGCCGCATCGGCAGTTCACCGCGAAAAATGCCGTCAAAGTTCTGCGGCGCATAGCGGCCAAACTGCACCGGCGTATCCATGACCAGCGTTTCCGGATGCGCCAGACCCTGATCAAAGGCCAGCCCATAGACCAGCGGCTTCAGTGTTGATCCGGGCGACCGCAGCGCCTGTGTCATATCGACAAACCCCTGCGATTGCCCGGCGCTATAGCGGGTCGATCCAACCGAGGCGAGGATCTCGCCGGTGCTGTGATCCGCCAGAATGACAGCGGCAGACAGACGGGGATCGCGATCCGCCATATAGCGCTGGGTCAGATCATGCAGGCTGCGTTGCAGGCGCAGATCCAGGGTCAGATCCACACGCCCGGATCCATCTGCCACGGCTTCATCCGCCAGATGCGGTGCCAGCAGCGGCATGGAAAACCGGCCTTTGGGCGCTGGATCAAGCTGATCTGTATGCGCAGCGCGGGCAGGGATCACCCCATCGCGGGCCATGCGCAGCAGTACGCGGTTGCGTGCGGTTTTTGCGGCCTCGGGAAAACGGTCGGGGCGGCGGCTTTCGGGGGCTTGGGGCAGGGCGACCAGCAGGGCGGCTTCGGCGGGTGTCAGACGGGCGGGTTCTTTGCCCAGCCAGATCAGCGAAGCCGCGCGCAGCCCTTCGACATTGCCGCCATAAGGCGCCAGATGCAGGTAGAGGGTCAGGATATCCGCTTTGCTCAGCCGCTGTTCCAGCGCCAGCGCCAGCCGGATCTGACGCAGTTTTCCCTGCCATTGGCCAGTGCTGCCATCTTCCAGCAGGCGGGCCACCTGCATGGTCAGGGTCGAGGCCCCCGATACCACCCGCCCGTTCCAAAGCGCCTGCCCCGCCGCACGGGACAGCGCACGCAGATCAACGCCCGGATGGTCAAAAAAGCGTTTGTCCTCATAGGCGGTTAACATGGAAACAAAGATGGGATCGACCTTGTCAGGATCGACTGCCAGCCGCCATCTGCCCTGATCCACCGTATAGGCGCGCAGCAGCGCACCGTTGCGGTCGCGCACCTCGGCACCGGTTTCATAGGCCAAGGGCGGGATCTGCGTTTCCTGCACCCAGTTGCGAAACCTGTCCGCCCCCAGACCCATCAGCCAGAGGGCAAGCACCAGCACAAGAGGCGTGTGCCTCATGGTGTGATCGTCACCCGGCCCGAGGCCGTGGTGGCGCGATAATCCGGGCGATACATATCTTCGACCAGCGCAGCGGGGTGGTGGAACTCACCGGGCGATACCGCGCGCAGAATATAGGCCAGCTGAATGGGCTTGTTGCCGTTCTGGTTCACCGCCGCCAGAAAGCGATCACTGCGGAACTCGGTGTGTTCGGTGGTGTGCGGGGTCAACCAGTTCAGCGCGCGAATATCACCGGATCGCAACAGCGACGGGTTGTCGATTTCAAAGCCAGCGGGCAGGGCATCGTTGATCATCAGCCGCGCGCGGGTGTCTTGCGCCGGGTAGACTGTCAGCACCGTGACAAGCCGGGTGCCCTGCGCGATGGTGGTGCCAACCGGTTCGCCTTCGAGGGTAAAATATTCTCGGCTCAGGCGATAGCCATAGCCGCCTGCCTCTTGCGTGCCCTGTGGCTGGCCCAGCGTGGTCAGGGTGATGTCGGTGGGTTGAGTGCCGGTGTTGGTCAGGCTCTGGCCATTCAGCGATCCTGACAGTTTGCGCACAAAGGGGCCGGTGACAGGGGTGTTGTTGAAACTCAGCCCCGCGACTGTTGGATCTTGTACCAGAGCATGGGCCGCAAGCAGCGCCCAGCTTTGTTCCTGTGTCGACAGGCTGCGATCTGCGCTGCCAAGACGGCGGGCCAGCGCATTCAGATCAACCGACGCGCTGCGCGATTCCACTGCCAGCGACAAAAGCCCCGCTGAATCGCGCAGGTTTGATCCATAATCGGCGCGATAGACCCGTGCACTATTGGTGCTGCGGTTCAGGTGGGCCTGGGCGCGGGCAAACATCGCATCGGCGCGAGGCTGATCGCCATATGAGGCCAGCGCGGCCCCAAGCTGGGCCTTGGCAAGGGCTGATCCAAAGGCATCCCCTTTTTCATCGGCATAATAGCGCAGATCCCCCATCGCGGCCTGACCTTCACGGGCCAGAACCATCAGCGCATAGGCGATGGCTTCGCCGCCCTGATCAAAATCAGCGGCATAAGAGATACGATTGCGTAGATTATCCAGCGCTGCTGCAAAGGCGTGTTCGGGGACGCTATAACCTGCGGCGCGGGCACGGCTTAGGAAATCGGTGACATAGGCGGAAATCCATGTGTCACCAGAATAGGCATTCCACAATCCGAATGATCCATTGTCCGCCTGACGGGCCAGCACCTTGGTGATGGACTGGTTGATGCGCAGATCGGTACGGGCCTTGTTGCCCAGCCCCAAGGGTTCAGTCAGGGCGCTGAGATAGAGCAGCGGCAGCGCCTGCGATGTGACCTGTTCGGTGCAGCCATAAGGATAGCGATCCAATTGCGACAGAAGCCCCGGCGCGTCAAAGCGCGCCAGCGGCCCGGCCGAGATCAGCGCGCTGGCCTGCTGGGGGCGCAACCCGGCAAAGACATTGTCGTCCAGCGTAAAGGTTTGGCCGGGGGCCAGTGACAGCCTGCGGGTGTCGCCGATCAGGGGATCATTGCTGCGCACACCCAGCTTCAGGTTTTTGGTCAGGGTCTGCCCATCAGGGGTGGTCAGGGTGACGGTGATGTCATGATCGCCAATGTCATTGGCGGTCAGTGGCAGGGTCAGCACCTGCTTTTCACCTTCCCCAAGGGTGATGAGCGCGGGCAGCGCGCTTTGATCAAGGGTGATGCCCTCAGCGGCAATCTCAAGCGGCATCGCCCCGGTCGCGCCTTTGGCATGGGTCAGTTCCACAACCATGCGCGAGTGATCGCCGGGGGCTAGAAAACGCGGCAGAGAGGCCGCGATGACCACGGGATTGCGCACCAGCACATCGGCCTGCGCCTGCCCTACGGCGCGGTCTGACCAGGCCATGGCCATCAGGCGCACGGTGCCGTTGAAATCAGGGATATCAAAGCCAATCTCGGCGCTGCCAGAGGCATCTACCTGCACCGGCCCCGAGAAAAAGGCCACGAGCTGTTCGGTGGGGGGCGGGCTTTGCATCCGCATAAAGGCCCCGCCGTCGCCACCTGAACGAATGGTGCCCATTGCGCCGTCCAACCCATTGATCAGGCGGCCATAAATGTCGCGAATATCCACACCAAGACGGCGCTGACCAAAGTAGTGATCCGAAGGATTGGGGCTTTGGAACCCGGTCAGGTTCAAAATACCCAGATCCACGGCGGCGAGAGTGACATAGGTCTCTTGGCCGGCGAAATTATCCAGTTGCAGCGTGGTCATCAGCCTGCCGCGCGGGGCGATTTCCGCAGGGGTGTCCAGAGAGACAGACAGGGCTTTGTCACCGGGATCTATGCTGGCATGGGTCAGGCCCAGAGCGCGGGCAGGGGGCTGGCCCGCCTGAACATCCATGGGGCGGATCACCTGAGCGGTGACGTAAACGCCTGCGCCCCAATCATCGGTCACCGGCAGATCCACAAGGGTTTCGCCCTGGGTGACATCAATGGCCTGCATGGAAATCACCCGGTCGGCCAGCACGGTCACCAGCGCCTTGCCCGCATAACGGGGCACCATGCGCAGCCGGGCGGTGTCGCCGGGGGCATAGGCGGGTTTATCCAGCGACAGTTCCAGCATATCGGGGGTGTCGGCGGCATTGGCCGGGGCGTACCAGCCCGCCTCAAATCCCATAGAGGCGGCAAGATAGCTGCCATCTTTGCGGGTGACGACGATCTCATACTGGCCCCAATCCACCTGCGCCGAGACCTGTGTCGGGCTCTGGCCCAGCATGGCTTCGCCACGGGCCACGGTTTCGCGGGTGGTGATCGGTTCCCAGTTCCACTGCCCGTATTGCTGATACCACTGATAGCGGGTGCGCACGCGGTTTACCTGCCATGTCACCTGCATCGGAGTGGGCGACAGATCGGGCGCAAGCGCCAGCAGATCGAACTGCGCGGTGGCCCCTTCGGGCAGGTTGCTTTCGAACCCCGGTTTGATGCCAATCATCGCCGAGGTCGAGGCAACCGGGCGTTCAAGACGGCGCTCGACCGGGCGGCCCGACAGTTCTGACAGTCGCAATGTTATCTCGGCCTTCATTGGGCGGCCCTGCGCCGTGATATCGCGCAGGGGCAGCGGTAGGGTTGCACGGCCAGCGGCATCGGTACGGGCACTATCAAAGCTGTAATACCGGGTGGAAGGCGCGTCACTGTGGCGGCCAAAACGATAGCCGGGCAGGTTGGGCACGGTGCTTGTGGTTGACAGGCGCAGGTCACCTTCGATGGCCAGATCCGCGCCGGGGGCCCCAAACAAGTAGCGCGCGTTCAGATCCAGCGCGGGGGGCGACAGCGGATTGATGGGCGCGTCTGGCAGAGCCATGTCGAAATCAATGCGTTCAGGCAGGAAGTCTTCTACCAGTAGGGTGGTCTGGGCCAGAGGCTGCGCTTTGGGATCAGCGAAAAGCTCAAGCCGCCACGTGCCGCGCGGGGCAGAGGCATCTATGGGCAGGTCAAACACATGGCCACCGGCTTTGCCGCCATCAGAAATATGGCGCGAATATTCGACCCCATCCGCCCGCCAAAGCACGGCGGTCAGCGGGACATTCCGGATGGAGTGCGCTTTGCCATCGCGCAAAAGGGCCGTGGCATGGATGGTTTCCCCCGCGCGATAGGCCCCGCGATCCGTGGCCAGGAAGGCATCCATTGGGCCCGCTGGTGCGCGGCCCGCAACCCCACGATCTGACAGATCAAATGCCGGATCGGTCAGGGAAAGAAAGGCCAGATCCTCATCCGCCTGTTTGGCAACGATCAGGGCGGGCGCAGCACTGTCCTGCCCGCGCAGCAACCCCGGTTCAAACCGGGCCATCCCCTGTGCATCGGTCAAAGCGGTTGCCAGCACACGGTTTGAGCGCGCAACAAGCGAGATTTCCAGCCCTTCCATGGCCTCGGCGCTGGACAGGGCGCGGGTGAACACCGTCAGCCCGTCATTGCCCTGAAGGGTGGTCAGGCCAATATCAGACAGCACAAACCACTGTGTGGCGCGGGATTTATTATCATCACGCCCCTTGGGCACAGCGGCGGTCAGCGCATAGATCCCCGGTGCCAGATCGCCAAGCGCTTCGCCCATGGGCAGGCGGGTTGTCATGGCGGTGTTCAACTGGCGTTCGACCTGCCCGGTGCCGGTCCAGATCACTTCGCCCATGGATTGATCAAAGAATTCGGCGTCATAGCGGCCCAAAGGCAGGCCAACATAGCGATCCTGCAACCCGCGTACGAGGTTGCGATCACTCAGGCGGCGCAGAGTCAGATCCAAGGTATCAGTGTTCACGGTCTCAACCGGCAGACCCGCGTCAGCGCTGCGGGGCAGCACATAGGTGCGACCGGGGAAGGACACGGACGGGGTGCGATCACGCATATAGGCGGTGATCGGCACGTCTTTGATCAGCGTATCCCCCGCCTGCGACGGCAGCCCCGCGCGGAACGTCACTGTATAGCGCTGGCCGTGCTGTACACCGCTGATGCAAATGCGCTGATCTTCGGCCTGAACCGCCAGTTTCGGATCAGGCAGGCGCACATAAGGGGAGTAATCCGCCCCACCGCGCAAAAGCGGCTCTGAGAAATTCACGCACAGGCGAGGATCTGCGCTGTCGGATTCAGCCTGATGTTCTACGATGCGGAAGCCGTATTTGCCGATGGCTTTATCCAACAGGCTTACCACTTCGGGACGGGGTTGCAGGGATTCGGCCAGTCTGAGCGCCGGGATCATCTGCCGCCCGCGTCCGTCGTATTCCAGCGCGCGCGCCAGCAGATACAGTGCTGTGACCCGTTCGCCATCGCGGGTGCTGCGAAGATATGTGTTGATCGCCGCCAGACGGCTGCGATTGCGGTATTTCTGCCGTTCGCTCCCTTTTAGGGTTTTCGCGTAATCCGCTGACCATTGCGCATATTGCAACCAATGACGGGGATCATCGCTTTGCGCCAGCGCGGCCCCTGTCCAATGGATGGCATTGGCAAAGTTCAGATTCGAATGGGCGCCGCTGGCGGTATCGAGCAGCTCCTGTGCGGTCCATTGCCCGCCGCCATGGCGCTGGCCCAGCCTTGTGGCTTCGCGAAAGGCCTCTTGAAAATCACGCTCTGAGAGGAAAGTCAGATCTGCCCGACGCTTTTGCGCCAAAGCCTGAATGTGCGTTGAGGTGTCAGCCACCCGGGCAGAAAGCGCGCCTTCGAAAGGTTCGCCGCGTGATACGGCGCTTTTGGGGAAACAGGCGTTTTTGTTCTGATTAAAGGTAAATCCTCGACACTCGGGGTTGTCGAGGCACAGTTTTTCGCAGGCCTTTAATGTGGTGTCGAACAGGGGCTGCAGATCAGAGCCGTAGAAGTCCAGGTTTCGCAGGAAAATCAGTCGCTTGTTTGGAATGCTATCCTCTGCCAGAGCAGGGGTAACAGTCAGAAAAACAGCCAGAATTCCCGAGATAAATCGAAACATGGTCAAGCTCCTGTCATCAATAGAGACAGGCTGCACCTTTGAGACCAATCTTTCAAGGATTCGAACCTTAAGTGCTTTTTCACATCCGCTTTGCAAAGGTGCCTTGGGATTTTGGAGGTACGAGTATGGATTTGGCCAAACGTCTGGCCGAGGAACGGCGCGCACGGCTTGCGGCGGAACGGTTGTTGGAGCTCAAACAGGCGGAACTGTATGAGGCCAACAGGCGTCTGGGCCGGCATGCGCTGAAGCTGACTCAGCAGATCAAGGTGACCAAAACCGAGGTTGAAGAAATCCGCGATGCAAATGCGCGGATGGAAACAGAGCTTGGGGAGGTAACGAACAAGTTCGAAGAAGTGTCAGATCAGCTTTGGGTGGCGCTTGAATCCATTCAGGATGGGTTTTGCATGTTCGGGCCCGACCACCGGATTGAGCTGGCAAATTCGTCTTACCTGTCTGTGTTTGATGGTTTGGAAACGGTTGGTCCCGGCACCTCATATCATGATGTGATGGCCATTATGGCCGAAGAGGGCATTGTCGATCTTCAGGGTGAGCCACCTCAGAACTGGCAGGATCGTATGTGCAAGCGCTGGGGCAGCGCTTCTTTGCCTGAGGTGACGATCCGCCTGTATAATGGGCGTTTCATCAAGATGCGTGATCGGCGGATGCCCAATGGCGGGACGGTGTCTCTGGCGGTGGATATCACTAACCTGATGCGCATGTGGGCGGCTGTGCAGGAACTGCCTGACGGCTTTGTCATGTATGATTCTGATGATCGCCTGCTGATGGCCAACAGCAAATACAAAGAGATCTACAAGGTCTCGGCACCGGCGATGAAAACCGGGGCAACCTTCGAAGACATCCTGCGCTATGGTCTGACCCAGGGCCAGTATACCGAAGCGGTCGGGCGCGAAGAAGAATGGCTGGAAGAGCGGTTGGAAGCACACCGCGATGCCAACAAAGAGCTGGAGCAGGAACTGGAAGACGGGCGCTGGCTGCGCGTGTTTGAGCGGGAAACCAGCGATGGCGGCCGTGTTGGTCTGCGTATTGATATCACCGACATCAAGAAAGATCAGGTGCGCCTGCAAGAGGCAATGATCCGCGCTGAAGAAGCCAACCGCGCCAAATCGGCCTTCCTGGCCAATATGTCCCATGAGATTCGCACACCGATGAATGGTGTTGTCGGCATGGCAGATCTGATGATGGACACCAGTTTGAGCGAAGAACAGCAGCTTTATGTTGAAACCATCCGTTCTTCGGGTGAAGCGTTGCTGGTGATTATCAACGACATTCTGGATTACTCAAAAATTGATGCAGACAAATTGCAGCTGCACAGTGATCCCTTTGATCTGGAACGTACAATCCACGAGGTGGTGATGCTGCTGCAGCCTTCGGCGCGCGGTAAGAACGTCGCGCTTTTGGTTGATTTTGATATGTTCCTGCCCACCCGGTTTGTTGGGGATGTGGGGCGCATTCGCCAGATCCTGACCAATATTCTGGGCAATGCGGTCAAATTCACCAATGAAGGTTATGTGATGATGCGCATTGTGGGGGTCTGCGAAGAAGATGGCCAAACGGCGCTGCATATTTCGATTGAAGATACCGGGATTGGTATTCCGCCTGAAAAGATTGATCACATTTTTGGCGAATTTAATCAGGTTGAAGATGAACGCAATCGCAAGTTCGAAGGCACCGGCTTAGGGCTGGCGATTTCGCGCAAGCTTGTTGAACTGATGGGCGGTGAAATCTGGGTTGAATCCGAAGTGGACAAGGGCAGTTGCTTTGGCATGCGTTTTGTTCTGCCAGCGGATGAGCCGATCCATTACGAAAGCGCCAAGATCCCGCAGCATCTTAAGACAGTGCTGGTTGTGGATGATCACAGCGCTAACCGCATGGTTCTGTCTAAACAATTGGCGATTCTTGGGTTGCAGACCGATTATTGCACCAGCGGACAGGATACGCTGGATCGGGTTGGGCCGATGCCGGAACTGATTGTTATTGAACAGAACCTGCCGGATATGACCGGGCAGGAACTGGTGCTTAAACTGCGTGAAAAAGGCATTGATGTCCCTGTGATCCTGCAATCCGACAGCCCCGGCAAGCTGGATGCGCTGCCCGGGGCCGAGGTAAGCGCTGTGCTGCAAAAACCTGCGCCGCGGCGGCAGCTGTTTGACGCCCTAGAGGCGATCGCCCCGCAGGGGCAAACCACCGCGCCTGAACAGGATGAGGAAACCGCCGAGCCAGAGGCTGCGCTGCTGCCTCATACCGATACGCTGGATATTCTGGTGGCCGAAGACAACAAAACCAACCAGTTGGTGTTCAAGAAAATGGCCGCTAGTTTTGATGTGGATCTGCGCTTTGCCAACAATGGGTTTGAAGCGGTTGAGGCTTATGAAACGCGCAGGCCGGATATTATCTTTATGGATATTTCCATGCCCGGAATGGATGGCAAACAGGCCACCCAGAAAATTCGTGAAATCGAATCCGGGGGGTATAACGTGCCGATCATTGCGGTCACGGCCCACGCGATGGAGGGGGACAAAGAAGGCATCCTTGAGGCGGGTTTGACGGATTACATGACCAAACCGCTGCGCAAGGCTGCGTTGTCAGACAAGCTGGATCAGTACCGTCCTCAGGCGCTTGAGCATCGAAAGGCGTCTTAACGACGGATCAATTCGCGCAGATAACAGGCTGGGCCTTCGTCGCGCAGCGGAGAGCGGGTGACTTCTGACCAGTCGTTTTCATCAAAGCTGGGGAAAAAGGCATCAGCGTCAGGGATCTCCAGATCCACTTCGGTCACCATCAGGCGCTGGGCGAAGGGCAAAAGCGCCGCATAGATGGATTGCCCGCCAATGCCATAAATACGGTGATAGCCCTCTGCGCGGCACAGATCCAGGGCACCCTGAACCGAGGGGCTGACATGGTCATGCAGCGACGGATCACGCGAGACCACAACATTCAGTCGGCTTTTCAATGGTTTGACTGGCAGGCTTTCCCAGGTCTTGCGCCCCATGATGATCGCCCCCCCCAGCGTTTCGCGTTTGAACATCGCCAGATCTTCGGGCGCGAACCACGGGATATCATTGTCTTTGCCAATGGCAGAATTGCGGGCGCGGGCGACGATGAGTGTGATCATGGTGGGGCCTTACAGGTCGAAATCTCTCAGACAGGCCATAGCGGGGATCGTGGTCACTAGGCAAGCGCCGGGTGCAAGGCTAAGCTGCGCATCAAAATTACGACAGCGGGCAGTGCCATGAACACCATCTATATCCTCAACGGTCCCAATCTGAATCTTCTGGGCAAGCGTCAGCCTGAAATCTATGGGTCTGAGACGCTGGATGATGTCGAAACGCTGTGCCGGTCTGTCTGTGCCGATGGGTTTGATGTGAAACTGATGCAGTCCAACAATGAAGGGCAGCTGGTGGATTGGATCCACGATGCCCGGCATGAGGCCTGCGGCATCGTCATCAACCCCGGCGCCTATACCCATACCTCAATTGCCATTCTGGACGCGCTGCACACGTTCGAAGGGCCGGTGATGGAGGTGCATATTTCACAGGTGCACAAACGCGAAGCCTTTCGCCATCATTCCTATGTGTCGATGCGCGCTGACGGGGTGATCGCCGGATTGGGGCTTGAAGGCTATGCCGCCGGGGTGCGCCGGATTTGTCAATTGGTTTAAGGAGAAAGAGATGGGGATTGAGTTTTTACTAACCTCTTTGGTGGTGGTGCTTTTGCCGGGAACCGGTGTGATTTTCACACTGGCGACAGGGCTTGGTGCCGGGTTTCGCGCCAGTGTGGCGGCTGCTTTTGGCTGTACCCTGGGTATTCTTCCGGCGGCTGTCGCGTCGATTGTCGGGCTAGCGGCGGTTTTGCACACCAGCGCGCTTGCCTTTACGGTGATCAAATATCTTGGGGTGGCCTATCTGTTTTACATGGCGTGGAGCATTCTGCGTGATGGGGGAACACTGGATCTGAAAGCTGACCAAACACGCAGATCTTACCGCAGGATCGCTTTGTCAGCGATGCTGATCAATATTCTGAACCCCAAGCTGTCGCTTTTCTTTCTGGCGTTTCTGCCCCAGTTTGTCGCCCCCGAAGCCACAAATCCAACCGCGCAGCTTGTTTTGCTGGCGGGCGTCTTCATGGGCATGACCTTTGCCGTATTTGTGATCTACGGGGCTTTTGCCGCTGCTGCACGCGATCACATTATTCGCAGACCGGCAGTGATGGCCTGGATCAGGCGGAGTTTCGCCGGGACCTTTGGTGTTCTGGGGGCAAAGCTGGCGCTTAGTGATTAGTGTGAACAGGCCCTAGCAGATCCTTGCAGGGTTTTCCGCTTTGGTCTTGAAATTTGCGGCGCTGCGGCGTATATCACGGATCAACAGCGGTGCGCTGGGGTCCAAACCCAACACACTACCGAAGATGATGACGCGGGCCGCTGGCCCGCTTTTTTGTTCACGGGTCAGCGCCGCAAAACGCCTGAAAGGCATGTAAATGACCGACCTGATTGCCAAAACCGGCATGGACCAGCGTCTGGCCGAGATCATCCGCCCAGTGATCGAAGACATGGGCTTTGAACTGGTGCGAATCCGTCTGATGGGGGGCAATACGCCCACTCTGCAGATCATGGCGGAACGCCCGGCGGGTGGGATCGAAGTGGACGAATGCGCCGATGTTTCGACCGCCGTCAGCGCCATTCTGGACGTGGAAGATCCGATTCTCGACGCCTATGTGCTTGAGGTCTCCAGCCCCGGTATCGACCGGCCTCTGACCCGGTTGAAAGATTTTGAAACCTACGAAGGCTATGAGGCCAAGCTGGAAACCCAGGACCTGATTGATGGCCGCAAGCGTTTTCGCGGCGTGCTGGCCGGGGTCGAGGATGGCGAGGTTCTGCTGAACCTCGAAGAAGGCACCATTGGTCTGAAATATGAATGGCTGGGCGATGCCAAGCTGGTCATGACCGACGACCTGGTCAAGGAAATGCTGCGCGCCCGCAAGGCCCAGCCCGTGGACGAAACCAAATTCGATGAGATCGAGGCCGACGCGCCTCAGGAGGAGTAAGAGATGTCAATCACCTCTGCAAACCAGCTGGAGCTGCTGCAGACCGCCGAAGCGGTGGCGCGCGAGAAGATGATCGACCCGGGTCTGGTTGTCGAAGCGATGGAAGAGAGCCTCGCACGGGCTGCAAAGTCGCGCTACGGCTCGGAGATGGATATTCGGGTCTCGATCGACCGCAAGACCGGCCGCGCGACATTCACCCGCGTGCGCACCGTGGTCGAAGAAGAAGAGCTTGAGAACTATCAGGCGGAAATGACCGTTGAGACCGCCAAGCAGTATATGGCGAACCCGCAGGTTGGCGACATCTTCTCGGAAGAGGTGCCACCGGTGGAACTGGGCCGGATCGCGGCGCAGTCGGCCAAGCAGGTGATCTTGCAGAAGGTGCGCGAAGCAGAACGGGATCGTCAGTACGAAGAGTTCAAGGATCGCAACGGCACCATCATCAATGGTCAGGTCAAGCGCGAAGAATATGGCAATGTAATTGTCGATGTGGGCGCTGGCGAAGCCATGCTGCGCCGCAATGAAAAGATTGGCCGCGAAAGCTATCGCCCCGGCGACCGCATCCGCTGCTTTGTGAAAGATGTGCGCCGCGAAACCCGTGGCCCGCAGATCTTCCTGTCGCGCACCGCACCGGAATTCATGGCTGAGCTGTTCAAGATGGAAGTGCCGGAAATCTATGACGGCATCATCGAAATCAAGGCCGTTGCCCGTGACCCCGGATCGCGCGCGAAGATCGCTGTGATCTCGCATGATGGTGGCATTGATCCGGTTGGCGCCTGTGTGGGTATGCGCGGCAGCCGTGTTCAGGCGGTTGTGAACGAATTGCAGGGTGAAAAGATCGACATCATCCCATGGAATGAAGATGTGCCGACCTTCCTGGTGAACGCGCTGCAGCCTGCGGAAGTGTCCAAGGTGGTTCTGGATGAAGAAGCCGAGCGCATCGAAGTGGTTGTACCCGATGAGCAACTGAGTCTGGCGATTGGTCGCCGTGGTCAGAATGTGCGTCTGGCGTCTCAGCTGACTGCGCTGGATATCGACATCATGACCGAAGCCGAAGAATCAGAGCGTCGTCAGAAAGAATTCGAAATCCGCACCAAGCTGTTTGTCGACACGCTGGATCTGGACGAATTCTTTGCGCAGCTGCTGGTGTCCGAAGGGTTCGCTAACCTCGAAGAGGTGGCCTATGTCGAGGTGGACGAGCTGCTGGTGATTGATGGTGTTGATGAAGACACCGCCAACGAATTGCAGACCCGCGCCCGCGAATATCTGGAAGAGCAGGCCCGCAAGGCCATGGAACGCGCGCAGGAGCTGGGTGTCGAGGACAGCCTGATCAACTTTGAGGGGCTGACCCCGCAGATGATCGAAGCTCTGGCCGAAGATGGTGTGAAATCGCTGGAAGATTTCGCAACCTGCGCCGACTGGGAGCTGGCGGGTGGCTGGACCACCGTCGATGGCCAGCGTGTCAAAGATGACGGTCTGCTGGAGAAATTCGGCGTCGATCTGGAAGAAGCGCAGAACATGGTCATGACCGCCCGCATCGTGCTGGGCTGGGTCGATCCTGCTGAGCTGGAAGCCGAGGAAGACGAAGACGCGCTTGAAGACGAAGGTGAGGCATAACATATGACCCGAGGGGGCCGCACAAAGGATCATAGCGACGGGCCTGAGCGCAAATGCATCGCCACCGGCGAGGCACAGCCAAAATCTGGCTTGATCCGCTTTGTTCTGGGCCCTGATGGGCGTGTTGTTCCGGATCTGGCGGAAAAACTGCCGGGTCGGGGGGCCTATGTCAGCGCGACGCGCGATGCTTTGGCGCTTGTTTCGAAAAAGAACCTCTTTGCCCGTGCTTTCAAACAGCCGGTTAAACTGCCCGAGGGCATGGAGGATCTGATCGAACAGATGCTGACCCGTCGCGTGGTCGACACCATCAGTCTGGCGCGCAAGTCAGGCGATGCGGTGTCGGGCTATGAAAAGGTCAAAGACTGGCTGATGAAAGAAGAGGCGCTGGTGCTGATCCAGGCCTCGGATGGCTCTGAACGAGGCAAGTCGAAACTCAGCACGCCATATGGCGGAACATTCATCGGCTGGCTGACCGCCGATGAGCTAGGAATGGCTTTCGGGCGACAAACTGTGATCCATGCGGCGCTTGGTGCTGGCGGACTCAGCAAACGTGTTGTAGAGGAAGCCCAAAGATTGAAGGGCATGCGTATCAGTGCGCCTGATACGGATCGCGGCGGTAGGGGCCGCCGGAAAGGATGATGTAGCTTTATGAGCGATAACGACGGCAAAAAGACACTGGGACTGCGCGGCGGAGCACGTTCGGGCAATGTGAAGCAGAGCTTCAGCCATGGGCGTACCAAGAACGTTGTGGTCGAAACCAAGCGCAAGCGCGTTGTGGTGCCCAAGCCGGGTGCCGGCAAAGGCGGTGCGGGATCGGGTCCGGCGGGCTCACCGGGGGGCAGACGCCCTGCGGGCATCACTGATGCGGAAATGGAACGCCGTCTGAAGGCTCTGCAGGCTGCGAAAGCCCGCGAAGCGGAAGAACAAGCCAAGCGTGAGGCCGAAGAAAAGGCCCGCGCCGAAGAGCGTGAGCGCATGCGTGCCGAAAAGGAACGCAAAGAGCGCGAACAGAAAGAAGCCGAAGAAAAGGCCCGCCAAAAGGCCGCCGACGAAGAGCGCAAGGCCAAGGAAGCGGCCGAAGCAGCGAAACGTGCGGCAGCAGCGGCGGCTGCTCCGGCGCCGAAAAAGGCTGACGATGGCCCGGCACGCTCGGGTGGGGGGAACAAACCTTCCAGTGCGCCACGTCGCAATGAGCGTGACAATAACAACAATAACAACAACGACGACCGTCGCGGCAAAGGTGGTCGCAATGACAACCGCCGCTCTGGCAAGCTGACACTGAACCAGGCGCTGTCTGGTGGTGAAGGTGGCCGTCAGAAGTCGATGGCTGCGATGAAGCGCAAGCAGGAACGCGCACGCCAAAAGGCGATGGGCGGTCAGCAGCAGCGCGAAAAGGTTGTGCGTGACGTTCAGCTGCCCGAGGCCATCACCGTGGCCGAGCTGGCCAACCGTATGGCCGAGCGCGTGGCAGATGTTGTGAAGGCCCTGATGCAGAACGGCATTATGGCAACGCAGAACCAGACCATCGACCAGGACACTGCGGAACTGATCATCGAGGAATTCGGTCACAAGGTGACCCGCGTTTCCGATGCTGACGTTGAAGATGTGATCCAGCAGGTCGAAGACAAAGACGAAGATCTGAAGCCGCGTCCGCCGGTCATCACCATCATGGGCCACGTTGACCACGGTAAAACATCGCTTTTGGATGCGATCCGTCAGACCAACGTGACCTCGGGCGAGGCGGGTGGCATCACCCAGCACATCGGCGCCTATCAGGTGACAACCAAAGACGGTACTGTGCTGTCCTTCCTGGATACGCCGGGCCACGCGGCCTTTACCTCGATGCGTTCGCGCGGTGCGCAGGTCACGGATATCGTTATTCTTGTGGTGGCGGCGGATGACGCTGTGATGCCGCAGACGGTCGAAGCGATCAGCCACGCGAAAGCGGCTGAGGTGCCGATGATCGTTGCGATCAACAAGTGCGACAAACCGGCGGCGAACCCGACCAAGGTGCGCACCGATCTGCTGCAACACGAGGTGATCGTTGAAGAACTGTCGGGTGACGTGCAGGACGTGGAAGTTTCCGCACACACCGGTCAGGGCCTGGATCAACTGCTGGAAGCCATTGCGCTGCAAGCAGAAATTCTGGAGCTGAAAGCCAACCCGGATCGCAACGCCGAAGGCGCCGTGATCGAGGCGCAGCTGGATGTGGGCCGTGGACCGGTTGCCACCGTTCTGGTGCAGAAAGGTACGCTGAAACAGGGTGATATCTTTGTTGTTGGCGAGCAGTACGGTAAAGTCCGTGCGCTGGTGAACGACAAAGGTGAGCGCGTGAAAGAAGCGGGCCCCTCGGTTCCAGTTGAGGTTCTCGGCCTGAACGGCACACCAGAAGCCGGTGACGTGCTGAACGTGACTGAAACCGATGCGCAGGCCCGTGAGATCGCGGAATACCGTTCTCATGCCGCCAAAGAAAAGCGCGCGGCGGCTGGTGCTGCAACCACGCTGGAACAGCTGATGCAGAAAGCGAAAGAAGACGAGAACGTCTCTGAGCTGCCTGTGATCGTGAAGGCAGATGTGCAGGGCTCGACCGAGGCGATTGTTCAGGCGCTGGAAAAAGTTGGCAACAACGAAGTGCGCGTGCGCGTGATCCACTCGGGTGTTGGGGCCATCACCGAGACCGATATCGGCCTGGCCGAGGCATCGGGCTGCCCTGTGATCGGCTTTAACGTGCGTGCGAACACACCGGCGCGGAACTCGGCCAACCAGAAGGGCGTAGAGATCCGTTACTACTCGGTCATCTATGACCTTGTGGATGATGTGAAAGCTGCGGCGTCTGGCCTGCTTTCGGCAGAGATCAAAGAAAACTTCATCGGCTATGCGTCGATCAAAGAGGTCTTCAAGGTTTCCAACGTTGGCAAGGTTGCGGGCTGTATCGTGACCGAAGGTGTGGCGCGTCGTTCCGCAGGGGTTCGCCTGCTGCGCGATAACGTGGTGATCCACGAAGGTACGCTGAAAACGCTCAAGCGCTTCAAAGACGAAGTGGCCGAGGTTCAGTCGGGTCAGGAATGTGGTATGGCCTTCGAGAACTACGATGACATCCGTCCTGATGATGTGATCGAGATCTTCGAGCGCGAAGAAATCACCCGCACGCTGGACTAATCACAGCGAAATCCAAGCAATTGAACCCCCGTCAGATCCTGTTCTGACGGGGGTTTTTCTTTGTGGTGCATCTGTATCAGCGGGCTGTCGCCGGTGCATTCAGCGCATTGTTGCGCAGCGCCTTATCAACAGGATCCCAAGGGTTTGCGCCTAAGGTCCTATGCTCATATTTTTTGGATCTCTGGCATTCGAAAGGTGACGAGCCATGCTGAACATGACGAAAATCAAAAGTAACCTGAGAGGCAAATCTCTGATCCTTGCGACCGCTCTGACGGTTGCGGGATGTGCGCAGGGGCAGGATTACCAGCCGTTCACCCTGACGGCGCGGGCGGATTACTTTGTGGCGCAGGGGGTGATCGATGGATCGACACCCGGCGTTGTGCGCAAGGCATTGAATGCCCATCCAGAGATCAAAAAGATCATCATGCAGTACGTTCCCGGTTCAGCAGATGATGAGGCCAACTTAGAGGCCTCGCGCCTGTTGCGAGAAAGCGGGATTTCGATGGTTGTCCCAGAGGGGGGGCTGGTGGCCTCTGGCGGGACGGATATGTTTCTGGCTGGTGTTCAGCGGGACGTTGGTTCAGGTGCCTGTATCGGGGTTCACAGCTGGGGCGCAGGCAGTTTCATCAACCCGATTGCGGGCCGAGATGTGCCCAAAGATGATCCACAGCACCAGCTGTACCTGTCATATTATGATGAGATCGGAATTGATCCCGCGTTTTACTGGTACACGCTGGATGCGGCTGACGCGGATAACATCCACTACATGACTCTGGCGGAGATGCAGCAATACGGCATTGCGACGTCCTCAATCGCGGGAAATGCCGAGGCGCAAGAACCCGCCTGCGAAGCGGTTGAACAGCGCTATGGGTTTTCCTGAACAGGATCCAGATCACCTTTGGCGATGCAGCTTAGATCTGCGGCATCTTCACAGGGTCAGTGCCATCCAGCCTGCCGTTTCGGCCAGGAGCTGGGTGGCTCCGCAGACATCCCCTGTCTGCCCGCCGATACGCTTCCATGCGCGCCAGGCAACAAGGCTGGTGGTCGGCACCATGGCCAGTGCAATGATCAACCCGGTGCTGCCCAAAGGTAAAAGCAGGGCGATCATGGCTGCAAATCCCACCCAGATCATCCGATAGCCGCCGGTGGCTGCGGATTGTCCCAGACCATCGGAGCGGGCAGGCGGTAGAAATTCCAGTACCATCAACATGGCAAAGCGGCTGGCCACGCTGATGGCCAGAAATTCGGTCAGGCCAGGGCGGCTCTCAAAAAGGGCAAAGACCCAGATCCCCAGTGCCATGACCAGTGCGACCACGCCATAGCTGCCGATGCGGCTGTCGCGCATGATCTCAAGGCAATGGTCCCGATCACGGCCACCACCCAGCCCATCAGCCAGATCTGCCAGCCCATCCTGATGCAGTCCCCCCGTCAGGAAGGTCAGCCCAGCGAGGGCCAGAAACCCCGATAAAAGTGGGGAAAATCCAATGGCCCCGGCACCGGCCCAGACTGCCCAGACAATCAACCCGATGGGCAGACCCACAAGCGGATAGGCCCAGCGGGCCTGCGACAGGCTGGGCACCTGACCGGAAAACCCGCCCATGGGAAGGCGGGTC
Source organism: Pelagimonas sp. (assembly GCA_025210455.1). Taxonomy (GTDB): domain Bacteria; phylum Pseudomonadota; class Alphaproteobacteria; order Rhodobacterales; family Rhodobacteraceae; genus JAOARQ01. Next base: position 199,701 of record JAOARQ010000002.1, on the reverse strand, counting down.
AAAAGCATCATGGCGATGCGGAACTCGTTCCAGTACCGGGTCACGCGGGTCATGCGTCAGACACGCCGGCCTCGGCGAAGGTGGCCATGCCGTTGTGACATTCCAGTGCAGCTTTCAGCACGCCAAGCGCCAGCGCCGCGCCAGAGCCTTCGCCAAGTGCCATGCGCATGGTCAGGATGGGTTCTTTATCGATGGCCTGCAAAATACGTGCGTGGCCCGGCTCGGCGCTGGAATGCCCAACAAGACAGTGATCCAGAGCCGCCGGGGCAGCATCATACAGCGGCGCAATCGCGGCGGTGCAGATATAACCATCCAGCAAAACCGGGATTGACTGCGCGCGCGCTTGCAGCACAGCCCCACAGATCGCCGCCTGTTCGCGGCCACCAAGTGCGGCCAGCATCTGCAAACCGCGTTTGCCTGCGTGCAGCTTCACCCCCTGATCCACCACCTGCGCCTTGAGCGCGCGGCCTGCTTTGTCCGATCCAGTGCCGCGGCCAACCCAGTCTTCGGCTTCGCCACCAAAGGCCGCAAAGGCCAGTGCGGCAGCGACGGTGGAATTGCCAATCCCCATTTCACCAAGAATCAGAACCTGAACCTCTGGATCTACCGCCTGGGCACCGCGTTTGAGGGCCTCAAGCGTTTCAGCTTCGCTCATGGCTTCGGCTTCGGAAAGATCAGCGGTGGGCCTGTCCAGATCCAGCGCCACAACTGACAGCTCAGCGCCAGAGGCCCGGCACAGCTGGTTGATTGCAGCGCCGCCATGTTCAAAATTTGCCACCATCTGCGCAGTGACTTCCTGCGGGAAGGGGTTTACACCCTTGGCGCAGACCCCGTGATTGCCCGCAAAGACCAGCGCCTGCGCTTTGGTGATCACCGGGCGTTCAGCGCCCTGCCAGCCCGCCATGAATTCGGCCAGCTCTTCGAGGCGGCCCAGCGATCCCGGCGGTTTGGTCAGTGTGTTCTGGCGCGCGCGGGCGGCCTCGATGGCGTCTGTGTCTGCCTGGGGCAGATCGGCAAGCAGCGCAGCCACATCCTGCAGGGTCTCTACATCAGAAAGAATGGTCATTGGGTTTCACCTTTACGGGGTATCCAGCCACGCACAGATAGACGGCGTCACAGTCCTGTGCGATCGTTTGGTTCAGCCAGCCTGCCGCATCGCGAAAGGCGCGCGCAAGCTTGTTTTCCGGGACAATGCCGCCGCCGACCTCGTTTGTCACAAAATAGACCGGCGCGGATTGGGTTGCGATACAGGCGGCCAGTTCTTGGCCTTTGGATTTCCAGTCGGCGTCTGACAGCATCAGGTTGGTCAGCCAGAGTGTCAGGCAATCCACCAGCCGGGGATCTCCGCCGGGGGAATCGCTGTCTTGCAGGGCCTGCACCAGATCCATGGGCGCGTGCAGATTTGTCCACATGTCGCCCCGGCGCGCCTGATGTTCGTGAATGCGGGCGCGCATTTCGTCATCATAGGCTTCTGCTGTGGCGATATAGACCGCTTTGCCGCTGGGTTTCAGGGCGAGTTTCTCGGCAAACTGAGATTTGCCAGACCGCGCGCCCCCTGTGATCAGTATCGACTTTTCCATGGCCACGTGAAAAAGCAGGTTTGACGGAAAATGAAAAGCGGGAAGGGCGTCCGATTATGGGGGCAAAGCGACACGGGGCACAGTTGGTGCTGATCCGCCATGCGCCGATTGCGCAGGCTGGCATTCTGTGTGGTCGCACGGATGCGCCTGCGGCGGTTGATCCGGGCCATGCCGCTTTGGTCGCTGCACGGCTGGATGGGGTGAGTCTTGCGGCAACCAGCCCGGCGCTGCGTTGCCGTCAGACTGCGCAGGCGCTTTGGCCGGATCATGGCGCCCCAGAGGATGCGCGCCTGTGGGAACAGGATTTTGGCCGCTTTGATGGGGCGGCCTATGCCGATCTGCCGGATCTTGGGGTGCTTTGCACAAAGGATCTGGCCGCCCACATCTGGGAAGACGGCGAAAGCTTTGATCAATTGTCGCAGCGGATTGCCCCGGTGGTGCAGGAACTGGCGGCGCAGGCCTATGAACAGCAGGCCCCCTTGGCGGCGGTTGTTCATGCCGGTGTGGTCCGCGCAGCGATTGGCCTGACTTTGGGTGTGCCCTGGGCAGGATTGGGATTTGAGATCGAACCGCTGTCTATCACCCGACTGCGGGTTGGGCCCGAGGGGGCCTTTTCTGTGATCTCATCCAATGAGGTTGCCTGATGACCGCCGTTGCAGGGCATTTTGGGGAATGGATTCAAGGGCGTTTGGGCCCGGATGGGCCGATTGCCCTGATCACCGTTGTCTGCCCGGATTTGACCGTGCGCGTGGATTCTGACGGGCAGGCTTTGTTTTCTGCCGATCAACTGCGGCGGTTTCTGGATCACTTGGGCTTGCCTGTCCCTGATCAGACCACGGTCAGATGTGATATGCCAATTGGCGGTGGGGCCGGGGCCTCGACCGCCTGTTTGGTGGCCTTGGCGCGGGCTGCAGGGTTTTGTGGCTCTGCCCAGGAACTGGCCCGGGCCTGTCTGCATATCGAAGGCGCAAGTGATCCGCTGATGTTTGCCGCGCCTGATCAACTGTTATGGGCATCGCGCCAAGGACGGGTGGTGCGCCATCTGCCCGCCCCGCCAAGGGCCGAGATTGTCGGGGGATTTTGGGGTGCACCACAGCGCACCGATCCCAAAGACAGCCTGTTTCCTGATGTTTCTGATCTGGCTGAGGCCTGGGAAACTGCGCAAAATCTGTCAGTTGCAGCGGCTTTGGCCAGCCAGTCGGCGCAGCGCTGTGATGTCTTGCGACAGGCGCGCAGTCCCTTGACAGAGCTGATCCCGCAGACCGGGGCCCTGGGTGAGCTGCGGGCCCATACCGGATCGGCGCGGGGGCTGATCTTTGCGCCCGGGACAGTGCCGGATGGGGTGGAACGGTATCTGAAGCAGCTTGGGCTGACAGATGTGCTGCGGTTCCAGACAGGAGGATCAAAATGAGCTGGGCGGCGATGATGCTGGTGGGGCTGGTGATTGATGCGTTGATTGGCTGGCCCGATGCGCTGTTTCGCAAGATCGGCCATCCGGTCACATGGATGGGGGCGCTGATCACCTGGTGTGAGCAGCGGCTGAACCTTGGCGGGCGGCTGCCGCGCCTGCTGGGAGGGGCGGTGACGGTGGGGGTCGTCTGTACCGCGACGGCGATTATAGCCACGGCTTTGGCCTGGGCTTTGCCCGGTGGGTTTCTGGGCGTCGTTATCGGCGGAGTTCTGGCCTGGCCGTTTATTGCGGTGAGGTCCATGCATGATCATGTGGAGGCTGTCGCAAAGCCGCTGGTGGCTGGTGATCTGCCCGGCGCGCGCTTTGCGGTGTCGATGATTGTGGGGCGTGATCCGGCGCAACTGGACAGCGCGGGCATTGCGCGGGCGGCGAACGAAAGTCTGGCAGAAAACACCTCGGACGGGATTGTTGCGCCGCTGTTCTGGGGCGTTGTGGTCGGGTTGCCGGGGATTGCTGTCTATAAGGCGATCAACACGATGGATTCGATGATTGGCCACCGCAATGAGCGTTTTGAGGCCTTTGGCAAGATTGCGGCGCGGCTGGATGATCTGGTGAACCTCATCCCGGCGCGGCTGACCGGGGCTTTGTTTGCGCTGGCTTCGGGCCGCAATTGCCCGCGGGCTTTTGCAGTGATGCGGCGCGATGCCAAATCACACCGTTCCCCCAATGCGGGCTGGCCCGAAGGGGCGCTGGCGGGCGCTTTGGGGATACGGCTGTCCGGGCCGCGCGCCTATGGCGATCACACAGTCAATGAACCCTGGGTCAATGGCAGCTGCCCCGACCCGAAACCGGTCGATCTGATGCGCGGTCTGTCGCTCTATCGACGTGCGATGGCGTTGATGGGGCTTGCACTTTTGGTGCTGGCCTTGCTCTAAGGGGCTATGATCAATTCACTGGATACCAAGCGCGATCACGGCGGCAATCTGGATGCCGCGATTGCGCAATATGGCGGCACGCGCGACGGCTGGCTGGACCTGTCTACCGGGATCAATCCACTGCCCTATGCGGTGCCTGCCATCCCGTCAGAGGCCTGGGCGGTGCTGCCGCGCAAAACGGACATGGCGCGGCTGTTGCATGCGGCGCAGGTGGCTTATCAGACCACGTTGATGCCGGTTGCCTTTGCCGGGGCGCAGGGCGCTATTCAGGCGGTGCCGTTTTTGCGCCCGGCGGGGCAGGCCCGCGTTCTTGCACCCACCTACAACGAACATGCGGCGGCGCTGTGTACGGGCGGCTGGGATGTGCTGAATGTTCCCACGCCAGAGGATCTGGCCGGGGCGGATCTGGCCGTTGTGGTCAACCCCAACAACCCGGATGGTGCGCGCTATACCCCCGAAGATCTTCGCGCGATTGCGGCGCAGGTCGGGCTACTGATCGTTGATGAAAGCTTTGCCGATACCGAAAGCGGGCTGTCTCTTGCGGGTGATCCGCCGGAAAACACGGTGATCTTGCGCTCATTTGGTAAGTTCTACGGGCTGGCGGGTCTGCGTCTGGGCTTTGCCATCGCCAAGGGGGATCTGGCAGAGCGGCTGTCTGAACTGGCGGGGCCATGGCCGATTTCCGGCCCGGCGATTGAAATTGCCCAAGCCGCGCTGATGGATCAGGGCTGGGCGGCGCAAACCATTCAGCGCCTGTCAGCGGATGCGGCGCGGCTGGATGATCTGGCTGTGCGCGCGGGCTGGGAACTGGTGGGGGGCACACCGCTGTTTCGCACCTATGTCACCCCGGATGCGCAGGCGGCGCAGGATCATCTGGCGCATCACCAAATCTGGAGCCGCATCTTCCCCTATTCGCCCCATTGGATACGTCTGGGATTGCCCGTAGGCGATCAGGGTTGGCAGCAACTGGAAAAAGGAATGCCCGATGGAATTCTTTGACAGCCAAAGGCAGGCCCTGCACGAGATCTTGCGCTGGCGTCGGGATGTGCGGCATTTCCGGCGTGATCCGCTGCCCGAAGACGATCTGGAACAGTTGCGCCATGCGATGGACCTGGCCCCGTCGGTTGGAAACGCGCGCCCATGGCGGGTGTTCCGGGTGCAGGATCCCGAGGTGATGACGCAGGCGCGGGATATCTTTCAGCGCTGTAACGAAGCTGCCGGGGATGACTACGAAGGGGATCGCCGCGCTGCCTATATGAAGCTGAAACTGGCAGGTATGGAAGATGCGCCAGTACAACTGGCCGTTTTTACCGAAACCGATCCCGAAGAGGGGCACGGGCTGGGCCGGGCGACCATGGCGGATACGCTGGTGCAATCCACAGCCATGTCGATCTATTCGCTGATGTTGACGGCACGCGCGATGAACATCGGCGTGGGCATGGTGTCTATTCTCGATCCCGGAGCCATCGAAACGCTGTTTGACGTGCCGCCAGGATGGCGCTTTGCCAGCTGGCTGTGTATCGGCTATCCGCAGACCATGGATGACACGCCGCTGCTGCATCGCGTGGGCTGGCAGGAAAACACCACAACCAGCTGGTCGCTTAAATAGAGATTTTCAGCACAGTGAGTCTCAACCCAAGATTTATTTGGGTGAAATCACCTATCCTCAGCTCGGGGCGGATTCCGACGCTCGCGCAACAAAATGCGTCAATTTTAAACGATTGTTTTAATTTACTTAGCGTTCGGAAATTTTTTTTCCGATGGTGGAATTGGTCGGCAGAGGATTGGGTCATAAAAATTTGTTATTTAATCATAACGGCTTATGATAATACCTTTCGGAACCAGTTTGGGTGGTCTTATTTTGTTCCGCTTGTGGGCCGAAATTCAGGGAATTTACAGTAGTGATTTTATTGGGTTAGCCTGTCTGTGATGTTGACGGTAGATCGGATTCAACCACATGCTCTCACCTTCTGAGCGCGCAAGCGGCTCACAGATTAGAGACAACAAGACACGCAGCATCCTTGGGACGCCTTGTGCCCAAGAGTCACGGATCCCGGCCTACGGGACGCTACTAAAATCCAAACAGTGAGGATAATATGAAATCCACAGTTTTCACTCTGGCATCTGCAGTCGTGTTTGCGGCTGGCGCCGCAGCAGCTGGCACCCTTGATGATGTCAAAGAACGCGGCAAACTGAACTGCGGTGTGGCCACCGGTGTTCCTGGTTTTGCGGCTCCTGACGCAAACGGCGAATGGCAGGGCTTTGACGTCTCTGTCTGCCGCGCAGTGGCAGCTGCCGTTCTGGGCGACGCAACCGCTGTTGAATTTGTTCCGACCACCGGTAAAACCCGTTTTACTGCACTGGCATCGGGCGAAATCGACATGCTGGCGCGTAACACCACCTGGACCTTCTCGCGCGACGTTGACCTGAAGTTCGAATTCGTCGGTGTGAACTACTACGATGGTCAGGGCTTTATGGTTCCGGCCGAGCTGGGCGTGGCTTCTGCAACCGAACTGGATGGCGCAACTGTCTGCATCCAGACCGGCACCACCACCGAGCTGAACCTGGCTGACTTCTTCCGCGTGAACAACATCTCGTACGAGCCGGTTCCGATCGAAACCAACGCCGAAGCGCAGCAGCAGTATCTGGCTGGTGCCTGTGACGTTTACACCACGGACGCATCCGGTCTGGCGGCAACCCGTTCGACCTTTGAAAACTCGGCTGATCACGTGATCCTGCCTGAAATCATCTCGAAAGAGCCTCTGGGCCCGCTGGTACGCCACGGTGACAGCGAATGGGGCGACGTTGTGCGCTGGTCGCTGAACGCGCTGATCGCAGCCGAAGAGCTGGGCGTGACCATGGGCAACCTGTCGGAAAAAGCTGCCGGCACCAACAACCCGGAAATCAACCGTCTGCTGGGCTCTGAGGGCAAGCTGGGCGAAATGCTGGGTCTGGAGGCTGACTGGGCACAAAAAGCCATCGCCGTAAACGGCAACTATGGCGAGATCTTCGCAAAGTTCCTGGGTGAAGACACCGCTATCGGTCTGGCACGTGGCCAGAACGCTCAGTGGACACAGGGTGGCCTGCTCTACGCACCGCCGTTCCGCTAAGTTTTGCGCAGAAGGGCGCGGTTCAGGCCGCGCCCTTTTTGTATATCTGTCGGCCAGACCGGGCCCAAGGCCCGCCGCCCAAAGAGGCATAACAAACAAGGCCGAAAAAACAGGGAAAAATAGATGGCAACGTTTACCGACCCCCCGCGGGAGTCGTTTCGCCTGTCACAGCTCATCTACGACACTCGCTACCGCTCGATGACCATTCAGGTCGTTGCGCTGATCGGATTTCTGCTGCTGATTGGCTGGCTGTTCAATAACACAGTCCAGAACCTTCTCGCACTGGGCAAAGAGCCCAGCTTTTCATTCTTTGGCGATCCCGCTGGTTATGACATCAACCAGCGCCTGATCGACTATAATTCGCAAGATACACACCTGCGCGCGGCCATGGTTGGCCTGTTGAACACCATGGTTGTGGCTGTTCTGGGCTGTATCACCGCCACCGTTCTGGGTGTGCTGATCGGTGTGGCTCGATTGTCGAAAAACTGGCTCGTGTCGCGGGCTATGGCTGTCTATGTGGAAATGTTCCGCAATGTGCCGGTCCTGCTCTGGATCGTGCTGGTAATGGCCATCCTGATTGAAACGCTGCCGGCGCCCAGGGCCTTTAGGGGGGAAAACCCCGATGCCTCGATGGTGCTGTTCGATTCCGTTGCAATCACCAATCGTGGTGTTTACGTACCCGAGCCGCTGTTTTCACGCGGTCTGGGGGATATGCCTGTCTTTGGTGGGGCCTTTGAAGTCAGTCTGGATCTGATTGCGATCCTGATTGTGCTGGGGGCCGGGATCTGGGGCTCGATGCGTGTAAAGCGCTGGGCGGATGCCAAACAGGAAAGCACCGGTGATCGTCCGACCACCTGGCATATGCGCCTTGGCCTGACGGTGATCCCGACATTGATCGTGCTGATCATTCTGGGCTTCCACTTGGGTTATCCAGAACTGAAGGGCTTTAACTTTAAAGGTGGGACGCATCTGCGGAACTCGCTGATCGCTCTTTGGTTGGCGCTGTCGCTGTATACCGCGGCCTTTATCGCTGAAATCGTGCGCTCTGGTATTCTGGCGATCTCGAAAGGTCAGACCGAAGCGGCGGCAGCACTGGGGCTGCGTCCGGGGCGTATCATGAATCTGGTGATCCTGCCGCAGGCGCTGCGCGTGATCATCCCGCCGCTGATTTCGAACTATCTGAACCTGACCAAGAACTCTTCGCTGGCAATTGCGGTGGGCTATATGGATCTGACCGGCACGCTGATGGGCGTGACCATGAACCAGACCGGCCGCGAGCTGGAAACAGTTCTGCTGGGCATGCTGGTTTATCTGACGATCTCGCTGACGATTTCGATGGTGATGAACTGGTACAACAATCGCGTTAAACTGGTGGAGCGGTGATCATGAGCGACGTTTCTTATGTTCGTACGGAAATGCTGCCTGAACAGGCCCCTCCGCCCAATTCTGTCGGTCTTGTCGGCTGGATGCGCGAGAATCTGTTTTCAGGTGTGACCAATTCGATCCTGACCGTGCTGTTCGGGATTGCGATCTTTTACATCATGGCGGGGCTGATCTGGTGGGCGGTGTCGCCAACCGGAGCGGCGGCGTCCCTCGGCGAATGCCGTGAGATCCTCAAAGGCCTAGGGGCAAGCACCCACAAAGCCTGTTGGGGGGTGATCACGGAACGCTGGGATCAGTTGCTTTATGGGTTCTATCCCGTAGAAGAGCGCTGGCGTCCAAATCTGGCACTGATCTTCCTGTTTGTGGCGCTGATTCCGGTGCTGTTCAACATGATCTCGCGCCGGATGAACTGGTTCCTTCTGGTTCTATCGCTGTTGTTCTGGACGTTCCAAATGGGCGGCGGTGTGCTTGTGATGGCGCTTCAGGCGGTTCTGGTCGTGGCGGGGGGCTATCTGGCCTATACGCTTGTCACCACAGATAAAGAGGCCCGCGCAGAGGAAATCAAAGCCGGGGCGAAGCGTCTGCCAAACCCGCTGATCTTTTCGGCGATCTATCCGTTCCTGATGCCCTGGTTGCTTTGGGGCGGCACCCTTTGGGGGCCGTTGATGGTGCTGGCGGGCTTTGTTGCGGCGGCGATTGTCTACCGGGTTGTGGCTACGACGATGGAAAACGGCCTGCTGGCGATTATTCTGGCCGTTGTTGTTGCCCTTGGCTGGTGGTTGGTGCTGGCAAGCGCTCTGGCGTCTGGGCTTAGCAGCGTTATCGCGCTGGAACTGGCGCCGGTAGAAAGCCGTGACTTTGGGGGCTTTATGCTGTCGATTGTCATCGGTGTTGTTGCCATCGCCTGTTCGCTGCCGCTGGGCATTGTTCTGGCGCTGGGGCGTCAGTCGGATCTGTTCATTGTCAAAACGCTTTGCGTTGGGTTCATTGAATTCATCCGAGGTGTGCCGCTGATCACGCTGCTGTTCGTGGCTTCGACCCTGCTGAACATCTTCCTGCCGCCGGGCACAAGCTTTGACATTATCCTGCGGGTTCTGATCATGGTGACCCTGTTTGCTGCGGCCTATATGGCCGAGGTGATCCGGGGTGGTCTCGCGGCGCTTCCAAAAGGCCAGTACGAAGGGGCTGACAGTCTGGGCTTGAACTATTGGCAGGCGCAGCGTCTGGTGATCATGCCGCAGGCGCTGAAGATCTCGATCCCGGGTATCGTATCGACCTTTATCGGCGTGTTCAAAGATACAACGCTGGTTTCGGTCATCGGTCTTCTGGATCCGCTGGGCCTGTCGAACTCTATCCGAGCTGATCAGGCATGGAACGGTCTGGTGTGGGAACTTTATGGCTTTATCGCCCTGCTGTTCTTCGTCGTCTGTTTCTCCATGTCTCGTTATTCCATGTATCTGGAGCGCAAGCTTCAGACCGGCCATCGCTAAGAAAGGATCACACGTATGTCTGATCTGGCACTCGACCGTGAAATCAACCGCTCCAAGATGCATGTCTCGGATGAGGTTTCGATTGAAATCACCAAAATGAACAAATGGTACGGGTCATTCCACGTTCTGCGTGACATCGACCTGACCGTCTATGAAGGGGAACGTATCGTTATCGCCGGGCCGTCAGGTTCGGGGAAATCTACGCTGATCCGCTGCATCAACGCGCTGGAAGAACACCAGCAGGGCAAGATCGTGGTGGATGGCACAGAGCTGTCGAATGATTTGAAAAACATTGACAAAATTCGCTCTGAGGTGGGGATGTGCTTTCAGCACTTCAACCTGTTCCCGCATCTCAGCATCCTTGAAAACTGCACCCTCGCGCCGATCTGGGTGCGCAAGGTGCCGCGCAAGGAAGCCGAAGAAACCGCGATGCATTTCCTGGAAAAGGTGAAGATCCCTGACCAGGCGCATAAGTTCCCCGGCCAGCTGTCTGGCGGTCAGCAGCAGCGTGTGGCGATTGCCCGCTCGCTGTGCATGAAGCCGCGGATCATGCTGTTCGACGAACCCACATCTGCGCTGGACCCGGAGATGATCAAAGAGGTTCTCGATACCATGATCGAACTGGCGGAAGAAGGGATGACCATGCTTTGCGTGACCCACGAGATGGGCTTTGCCCGTCAGGTGGCCAACCGCGTGATCTTTATGGCGGACGGTCAGATCGTGGAACAGAACGAACCGGAAGAGTTCTTCAACAACCCGAAATCCGAGCGGACCCAGCAGTTCCTCAGCCAGATTTTGGGTCACTGATCCAACCACCTATTCAAAAGAAAGGCGCGGCTTACCAGTCGCGCCTTTTGTCTGACTTGAAGCCGGGGCAGGGATACCGCTATCACTGTCGGACCTAGCTAAAGGATGTCTTTCGTGAAGATCGCATATACCATCGCCCCGGGTCGTGGAGAGACCAATGTCCTGCTTGCCGATACAGCCAAGGCGCTTGCCGCTGATGGGCTGCATCTGTGCGGTACAGTTCAGACCGATACGGAATGTGCGGATAAGGCCAAATGCGATATGGATGTGCATATTCTGCCAGATGGCCCGGTGATCCGCATTTCTCAGGATCTGGGGTCGGCCTCCAGAGGGTGCCGTCTGAACCCCGAGGCTTTGGAGCAGGCGGTTCAAATCACCAGAGAACAGCTTGATCAGGGCGCGGATCTGGTGGTTGTCAATAAATTTGGCAAACACGAAGCAGATGGGCGCGGCTTTCGCGAGGTCATCGGTGAAGCCCTGAGCCGGGATATTCCGGTATTGGTGGGCATCAACCGGATGAATGTTGACGCCTTTCAAGACTTTTGCGGCGCTGCGGCGCAGGAACTGGATCCAACAGTGGATGCGCTGACCACCTGGGCGAAATCCAATCTGGCCGCGCAAAAGGCGTAATACCACAATAGCCTGTGAGAAACGGCTCAGCCTCACTTCCCCCTTGTCATAGGTCGGCCAGATGGGTTCTATCGGGCTAACCAAAAGGGGGTGGCATGACGCAGGTTTCACAAAGAAAACGCATCTGGGGGTGGTTCTTTTTCGATTGGGCGTCACAGCCTTATAACACCCTTTTGCTAACCTTTATTTTTGGCCCCTATATCAATGATCTGATGGGGGATGGCACGGCTGCGCAGGCGGCCTGGGGCTATGGTATCGCGGCTGCAGGCATTGTGATTGCGCTTTTGGCCCCGGTTCTGGGGGCGATGGCGGATCTGGGCGGAAGCCGGATGAAATTCATCTGGGGCTTTTCCGCGCTTTATGTGATCGGCTCGGGGATGCTGTGGTTTGCGGCGCCCGATGATTTCAACCTGTATACAACGCTGTTCTTCTTTGCTCTTGGCCTGATCGGGATGGAGTTCGCGACGATCTTTACCAATTCCATGCTGCCAGATCTGGGAACCCCAGAAGAGATCGGCCGTATTTCAGGCAATGGCTGGGCCTTTGGGTATCTTGGGGGGTTGGTCACGTTGGTGATCATGCTGCTGTTGTTTGCGGAAAACGCTGAGACAGGGAAAACCATGCTGGGCAGCGCGCCGCTGTTTGGGCTTGATCCCGAAGCGCGTGAGGGCACCCGTGCTGTTGGGCCCTTGGCAGCGATCTGGTACGCGGTGTTTATGATCCCGTTCTTCCTGTGGGTGCGTGAGCCGCGCAGGGAAAAAGCCCCAAAAGGCGCTGTGAAAAAGGCGCTGGGGCAGCTGGCGCGAACGATCAGGACTTTGCCGCAGCAGCCCTCGCTTTTTGCCTATCTTGGCTCATCCATGTTTTACCGGGATGCGCTGAATGGCATGTATACCTTTGGCGGTATCTATGCCGCCGGTGTGCTGGGCTGGACGGTCATTGATGTGGGCGTGTTTGGCATTCTGGCGATTATTGCCGGTGCGGTTTTCGCGGTGATTGGTGGCTATGCGGATGAGTTTTTCGGCCCGAAACCGGTCATCACAGTTTGCGTCTGGGTGCTGATGGGGGTTGGTATCGGGATTGTCATGATCCGCCCGGACAGCCTGTTTGGTATCCCAGTTGCCGAAGGGTCATCCCTGCCAAACATCGCCTTTTACCTCTTTGGGGCGACTATTGGGGCTGCCGGTGGGGCGTTGCAATCGGCCTCGCGCACGATGATGGTGCGGCAGGCGGATGAAGATCACATGACCGAAGCCTTTGGTCTTTACGCGCTGGCGGGCAAGGCGACCTCATTTCTTGCGCCTCTCTCGATCGGGATCGCCACATCGCTGACCGGGTCGCAGTCGCTTGGCGTTTCCCCGCTGATCGGGCTTTTCGCCATTGGCCTGTTTCTGCTACGCTATGTTCACCCAAAAGGTGAAAGACATTCCTCATGATCCGATTTTTGACATTTGTTTTGCTCGCGTTTTCGCTGACCGCCTGCGGTGGTGAAAAAGAAACGGATATTTCCGGGGCGCGGGTTTCTGTGCCCAAACTGGACCCGGTGTTGTCCTCGAAAGAAGCCAAGCAGCTGTTTGGGGCCAAGGCGCAGGGGTCATCTCAGGCGCCGGCTCCCTACGGCGGCTATGCCAAGGGCTGTCTGGCTGGCGGTATTGCGCTGGCTGAAACCGGCCCCACATGGCAGGCGATGCGCCTGTCGCGCAATCGGAACTGGGGCCATCCTGAACTGGTTGACTATATTCAGAAACTGTCGCGTAAAGCTGCGGCACAGCCGGGGTGGAAGGGGCTGTATGTCGGTGACATGAGCCAGCCGCGCGGCGGGCCAATGCTGACCGGGCACCGCAGCCATCAGATTGGTCTGGATGTGGATATCTGGATGCTGCCCGCTGACAATCTGAACCTGTCCCCACAGGCGCGCGAAAAGATTTCTTCGATTTCGCTGCGCCGGGCTTCTGGGGCCTATACCAACAACAATTGGACCCGCGCGCATCATCAGATCATGAAAGCAGCGGCGCAGGATCCGCGTGTGGCGCGAATTTTCGTCTTTCCCGGTGCCAAGGTGCGCATGTGTAACGAAGAAAAGGGTGACCGCAGCTATCTGCGCAAGATCCGCCCGTGGTGGGGGCATCACTATCATTTCCATGTGCGCCTGAATTGTCCCAAAGGTGCAGCAGGTTGCAAGAACCAGAACCCGCCGCCCCCCGGTGACGGCTGCGAGGAAGCGCAGGGCTGGGTGGACCGCATCCTGAACCCGCCGCCGCCCAAGCCGAGAGATCCCAACGCCCCCAAGCCCAAGCCACGGCGCGAGCTGACACTGGGCGATCTTCCGGGCCAATGCGCGGCAGTGCTGGCGGCGAATTAACGCCGTTTGAACCGAAGATCTGACTATAGTGTTTTGACAAGGGCCTCATCACTGTATGAGGCCCTGAGCATTTGAGGCAGAGACACATGTGGCGCAGGATCTTTATCACGGTCATGCTGTTGGCGGGGCTGATCGCAGCGACGGGGCAGGCACGCGCGCCGGACTTTGTGCGTTTTATCGGCAGTTATACCTGGAATCCGGAACACAAAGCCATCGGTGGCCTGTCCGGCCTTGAGGTGGCGGCAGATGGGCAAAGCTTTGTGGTGCTGGGCGACAGAGGGCTGATTGCCCGTGGGCAATTTGAACGCCGGGCCGGGCGGATCAAAGGTGTGACCTTGGACGAACAGCATTTTCTGACCGGGCCAAATGGCAAACGCCTGTCAGGTCATCAGGCCGATGCCGAAGGGCTGGTGCTGCGTAATGATGGTCGGGTCTATGTGTCTTTTGAGGGTATCCACCGAGTCTGGGCCTATCTTTCACCAAAGGCCGCAGGCCAATTGCCCCGCACAAATGATTTCAAGAACTTGCAGGGCAACTCTGGCCTCGAAGCGCTGGCTGTGGATGGAAAAAACCGCCTCTATGCCATTCCGGAACGCTCTGGCAAACTGACCCGCCCTTTCCCTGTCTGGCGCTACGCCAAAGGCGCGTGGTCAAAGGTGTTTTCACTGCGTCGCGCCGGGGGCTTTCTGCCGGTTGGTGCTGATTTTGATCCGCAGGGGCGGCTGTATCTGCTTGAGCGTGAATTTACCGGATTTGGCTTTAAATCGCGGGTGCGGCGCTTTTCCCTGAAGGGGGATCGGGTCAGCAAAGAGGAGATCCTGCTGACCACACCCGTGCACCGTCATGGCAATCTGGAAGGGATCGCCGTCTGGCAGGGCGCGGACGGGCTGCGCATGACAATGGTTTCTGACAATAACTTTAACAGCTTTCAGCGCACCGAGTTCGTGGAATACGCCGTCACGCAATAAAGGCTTGCAATATTGGGTGACCACAAGTAATGCGGCCCAGTCCGGCTGACCCGGGCCAAGTCCCCGCAACCTTGCAAAAACGGGTATACCTATGACACGTATACATCTTCCCGGCATTCTTGCCATGGCCGCCATTGTTGTGGCGTCCAACATTCTTGTTCAGTTTCTCTTTGGTCAATGGCTGACCTGGGGGGCTTTTACCTATCCGCTGGCGTTTCTGGTCACTGACCTGATGAACCGCATCTATGGCGCTGCTGCTGCACGCAAAGTGGTGCTGGCCGGTTTCATCACTGGTGTTATCTGCTCGCTGATCGGTACGCAGATCATGCTGCAGGGGGATGGGTATACCTTCCCGGCTGTAACACTGCGCATCGCATTGGGATCTGGCCTGGCCTTCCTGACCGCTCAGCTGATGGATGTGACCATCTTTGATCGTCTGCGCGAAGGTGCCTGGTGGCGCGCGCCGCTGGCTTCGACGCTGATCGGCTCATCTCTGGATACGGCGATTTTCTTCACCATTGCCATGTCGGCGCAGCTTAGCTTTCTGGAGCCGGGCAATGATGTGTCCTGGGCCAATGAGGTTCTGCCGCTGCTGGGCGCTGGCCCCGAAGCCCCGCTGTGGGTGTCGTTGGCGGTGGCCGACTGGATGGTGAAACTGAGCCTTGCCCTGATCGCTTTGATCCCGTTCCGGATGATTGTGAAACGGGTCATGACACAGCCTCACGCGGTCTGATTGTCCTCTGACGAAAAAAAGACTTTGTGGATCACCAAAGCCGTGGCAACATGATGTTGCGTTTTTAACAGCTGAAAGGAGGTGATCCAGTGTCGAGAGAAACATTGGAGAAAGGTGTCGGAACAGTTCGAGGAATGATCTTTTAGGGCTTAAATCCTGGGAGAGTATCCCGAATTGGCACGCCTAACCGGCGCCGCCTCCGAATTCTCGAAGGACCGTCCCATGGGGCGGTCCTTTTGCATTTGCGGGATATGCGCTAAGGGAAAGCATGTTGCGTATCAACGATCATATCGCCATCGAAGACTGGGAACTGACCGAACAGTTCGTCCGGGCCTCTGGGCCGGGGGGGCAGAACGTAAACAAGGTCTCAACCGCAGTTGAATTGCGATTCGAAGCAGACCGATCCCCAAACCTGCCGGGGCCAGTAAAAGGCCGGTTACGTCGGCTGGCTGGGCGGCGCTGGACCAAAGAAGGGGCGATTGTTCTGCAGGTGGATGAAACCCGCAGTCAGGCGCGAAATCGCGATATTGCCCGTGAAAGACTGGCGGACCTCATTCGCAAAGCGCTCGAAAAACCCAAACGCCGCATTCCGACCAAACCCACCCTTGGGTCCAAGAACCGGCGCATCAAAGCGAAAAAAGAGCGCGGCGAGGTCAAAGCGCTTCGCGGTCGCATTTCATCGGATGATTAGAGTTTCTTAACATAATGGCATTTCCGCCGCAGTCTGGGGCTTTGCCTTGGGCCTGAATTGACTTTTTGCCCTATCTGCGCCACCTTATGGACAAAATATAACAGGCAAGACCTGAGGCAGTAGACATGTTACGTATTCTTTTCGCGCTCACTTTGGTGAGCGTCTTGGCTGCGTGCGACGGGCGCGTAGACGTTGACGGCACGCGTACTTCCGTGATGCCTGAACAGCACTCCCGCTCTCAGACAGCGGGGCACTCTTCCGGCAAAAACTTTTTTGGAGATATGCAGTTCGACCCGATCACCGGGCGTCTGGATCTGGCAATGGATGCCGCGCAGGCAGATGCAACGGATCCGCAGCCATTGATCGTGCCCAAAGGGCGCTATCTGGCGGTTTTCCGCAAGGTGGTATCGCGCCCGGGTGCGGGGCTTGTATCCTTCGGTCTGGGGGCGGCCCCTGCGCAGGCGCAACAGGCATCTTATGTGTTTACTGGGGAATATGCCTTGATGCGCAAGGTTGCGGATGATGGGCGCAGCGCGCGTGATATGCTCTATGTGGCGCGTTCGGAATTTGCCCCGGTGGTCCTGCCTGCACTGGCACAATCCACCGCGGTCGATGGTATAGGGTTGGATTTCAACTATCTGAATGCAAACGATATTGAGGCTCCTGAACAGGGGGGCGCAATGACTGTGATTTCGGCAACGCAGCTGCGCTTTGACAGCTGGCGCCTGCAGGGCAATGCCCAGTCTTTGGCAACGGTTCAGGATTGGGACGCGCTGTTGCAAGGCCCTTACGGGGTGCCTGTTGAAGGGGCTATGCTGGTGTCAGGTGATGGTCCAATCGGGATTGATGCGCAGACAGGTGACTATGTGCTTGTCCCATCCTGGGGGCGGGATCGCCGTCTGGCATCACGGTAATATTATCCGAAATACCTGTTTTCATTCTGGTGTTTGACGCCAATAGTGGCGGCGCGGGAAATCTCTCCTGCGCCGCCGTTTTATGGGCGGCTTACTGTTTCGGACAGATGGTCTGCCCGGCGGACAAAGGAAGACGCAATGGGACTCAAATACTTACACACTATGGTGCGCGTGAAAGATCTGGACGCGTCAATGGCATTCTATGAGCTGCTGGGCCTGAAAGAGACCCGCCGTTATGAGAATGAACAGGGCCGGTTTACCTTGATTTTTATGGCCCCTCCCGGACAGGAAGAATGCCCGGTTGAACTGACTTACAACTGGGATGGGGATGATGGCCTGCCATCAGACAGCCGCCATTTTGGCCATCTGGCCTATTCGGTGCCAAATATCTATGAGACCTGCCAGCATCTGATGGACAATGGTGTTACCATCAATCGACCGCCACGGGATGGGCGTATGGCGTTTGTGCGCAGCCCCGACAATATCTCGGTTGAACTGCTGCAAGAAGGGGATGCTCTGGCCCCGGCAGAACCATGGACAAGCATGGAAAACACTGGTCACTGGTAGGTTTTTGTTGAGCGATCTGTCGTGGCCTTTAGGGGCCATGGCAGAAATTGCCTATGACGTTGATACGCTATCCCGCCAGTCGATACTGGTGAGCGATCAATTCAAATTGTCTGTGGGGAAATAGGGTGAATCTTTTGCGCAATCGCTAAAGAGTCGGTCTTTTCGCAAATGGGTTCCACCCAGTCAGCCTTCTGGCCTGACTGTTCAGTGGCACTGTAAGCGCTAATCTTTGCTGGCTTCTACCCAGCATCGTTTTAGTAAATGTACCGAATCTGGTCGGTCCAATAGCGTTCGACCCGGCGCAGGGCGGTGGTGATTTCATCAATCCCATCGCTGGACAGAACATTCTTTGATTGCAGCCCATCTGCGTGACGCGCAAACAGATCTGTCACCACATCGCGGATTTCACGCCCGCGTTGTGTCAGCCGTACCCGCACCGAACGGCGGTCAATCTCGCAACGCTGATGGTGCATATAGCCCATTTCCACCAGTTTCTTGAGATTATAGCTGACGTTGCTGCCCTGATAGTAGCCGCGGCTTTTCAGTTCACCAGCGGTCACTTCGTTCTCACCAATGTTGAACAGCAGCAGCGCCTGTACGGCATTGACATCAATGATGCCCAGTCGCTCAAACTCATCCTTGATCACATCCAGTAGAAGACGGTGCAACCGTTCCACCAGACTGAGCGCGTCAAGGTAACTCGCCATGTAGCCCGTAACCGGGCCGGTATCCATAGATGAATGTATACTCATCCTTCGTTCTCCGCCTGTTATGTGAGGTGGAGAATTGAAGAAAAAGACCAAAAACCCGTTAAATGTGGAACGAAACCCGGAAAATTGTCTGTATTTCAATGGGATCGTTAAAATGCGTATACGGGGCGTTGCCTATGACCCGTATACTAACTGTATTAAATCAAGGCGTTGGCCGCGACCTTGGTGATGTCAGCAATCAGATCAGTAAACTGTTCCGGTGCGTCTTTCTGGCCAGAAATCCACTGGTACAGATCCTGATCGTTTTCATCCAGCATGGTTTCATAGTGATCCAGCTCGGCCTCTGACATGCTGGCCAGCTTGGCATCGGTATAGCGCACCAGCAGGATATCCATTTCTTTGGTGCCGCGCCGCATGGACCGCATTCGAAGCCGCTTTAGGCGGTTTTCCGGGGTCTCGCTCATATGGAATCATCCTTTAATAACAAGCGCAAACGCTTTTCCAGACGGCCAAGTTGATCCACCTGAGATTTGAACTTGGCACGCAGTTGCCGGATCTCAAGCAGCACCGCATTCACATCCGGAGAGATACTGTCAGATTCGGGGTCAGACAGACCTTCGCCTTCGCCGGTGATCAGCCAGACCATCGACACATTCAGTACACCGGCCATCATTTGCAGACGGTTCGCGCGGGGCTCGGAAAGATCCTCTTCCCAGTTCTGCAGGGTTTTCAATTTAACCCCTAGCCGTTTCGCCAGTGTGGCTTGCGTCATGCCCGAAGCTTCGCGAGATGCGGCAAGACGATCTCCGAATGTGGCACTGTCTGGACCATACCAATCATCATTGTCTTGCATCTGTGAATTCTCCGTTTCCGCATGCTTGAACGCAGGCTGTGAGCAACCTATGACATGGTGAAGTCTTTTTTACAAATGGGACGAAGTGGCATGTCTTTCCTTTCTGATTCTCTTTCGCGGGTGAAACCATCTCCGACGGTGGCTGTGACCCAGCTGGCCGCTGAACTCAAAGCAGCCGGGCGCGATGTGATCGGCCTTGGCGCAGGAGAGCCGGATTTTGACACGCCCGAAAATATCAAAGCAGCAGCGATTGCAGCGATCCACGCGGGTAAAACCAAATACACCGCCCCCGATGGTATCCCAGAGCTGAAGCAGGCAATCTGCGCCAAGTTCAAGCGCGAGAACGGATTGGACTATCAACCCGCGCAAGTCAGTGTCTCGACCGGCGGCAAGCAGGTACTGTTCAATGCGCTGTTGGCGACGCTGAACCCAGGGGATGAGGTGATCATTCCCGCGCCTTATTGGGTGAGCTATCCCGATATTGTGCGTCTGGGCGGCGGTGAGCCGGTGATTGTCAAAGGTGAACGCCAGCTGGGCTATAAGATCACCCCTGAGGCCTTAGAGGCTGCGATCACCCCCAAGACCAAGTGGTTTATCTTTAACTCGCCGTCGAACCCAACCGGTGCGGGGTACTCTGCCGAGGAACTCAAAGCGCTGACTGATGTGTTGCTGCGCCATCCCCATGTTTGGGTGATGACAGATGATATGTATGAACATCTGGCCTATGACGGGTTCGAGTTTGTCACCCCGGCACAGATTGAGCCCAAGCTCTATGATCGCACCTTGACGGTGAATGGTGTGTCCAAGGCCTACGCCATGACTGGCTGGCGCATTGGCTATGCGGCTGGGCCGGAACATCTGATTGCCGCCATGCGCAAGCTTCAGGGGCAATCCACCACGAACCCCTGTTCGATCAGCCAATGGGCCGCCGTTGAGGCGCTGAATGGCCCGCAGGATTTCCTGGCTGAGCGTGGTCAGGCCTTTGAGCGCCGTCGCAATCTGGTGGTTGAGGGGTTGAACGCCTGTCCGGGCATTCAATGCGCCACGCCTGAGGGTGCGTTTTACGTCTACCCATCCATCGAGGGCTGCATCGGGAAAACCTCTTCCGGGGGGGCTGCTATTGCGACTGACGAAGATTTCTCCAGCGCGCTGCTAGAAGAAGAAGGGGTTGCGGTGGTCTTTGGTGCGGCCTTTGGGCTTAGCCCGAATTTCCGCGTCAGCTATGCCACTTCAGACGAAGCTCTGACCGAAGCCTGTGCAAGGATCAAGCGGTTCTGCGAGGGGCTGACATGAGCACCGACCTGCCGGAGTTCTACTTTCGCATCCGCGACAATGGGGCGATGGTGTTTCGGGTTGATACCGAAAACCGTCAGCGCCGGATCGAAATGGATCAGATCGCGGTGGTCAATCTTAATAAGGATGAAATCAAACCCCACGGGGGCCGCGCGCTGGAGGACAGCGAAATCAAGGCGATCCGCGACTGGATGGTGCAGCGTAAATCCCTGCTGCGGATGCGCGATATTGATGACATTCACCGCGCGGTGGATCATCTGAACACCACAGCGCAATGGGTGCAGTCCAAAGCCTCGGATGATCAACTGGAAGAGATCACCGATGCGCTGCTTTTGGCCATGCATGACCTGCGGTCTGTTCTGGTGCGCAAGAAAGCAGATCGCCTGATGAAGAAGTAGGGCAGGGGCGCCATCTGGTTCGGTCTTGGTGACTTGTCATAAATGTGTTACATTTGGCGTATGAACATGTTCATACGTTTCACTCTGTGTATCTTTACCGGGGCTGCTTTGCCCGCACAGGCAAGCAGTCCCATTGCGGATGTCATCTGCGAACAGACCGATCGCATGCGCCACAAGCTGGAACGCCAGTTTGGCACAGAACAGATCGCCAGCGGGCTGCGCAGCCCCGAAGAGGTGGTCGAGATCTGGAAAGGCGCGCAGGGCGATTGGGCGATGGTGATCGCCTATGCTTCGGGTCGGTCCTGTATCGTTGCCATGGGGGACCACTGGCAAAGCACGACCCTTGAGAATCCCACCTGAAAACCCAGCCTGAAAATCTAGCTTGATACGGCCCAACCCGATTTCAGTTTCGGGGGAATTTGGCGCGAGATAACTCTTTGCAGACACGAATAAATTGACTGGCGCGCTGTCTCTGATAGCTTAGGCGCAAAGCGATTGGTCACGATGAGGGACAAAATGCGTCTGATTTTGAAAATGGCAGCCGTGGCTGCGCTAAGCGTTTCCGGCACTGCGGCTTTCGCCTGGGGCGACATGTACATGGGGGACGCCACAAACAACCCCAATTCAAACATGATGGTGCATTCCTACGGCGGTGAAAACTACTGCCCTGCGGGGCTTCAGCCTGTTTATGTCGGTGGCATGATCTGCTGTGGCACGCCAAACGCCGGGCCATACATCAACCGGTCAGGCGGACATAAGAAAGTCAAACGCAAGATGTCGCGCCCTGCGGCCTATGCGCCTGTTGGTGCCAAAGGCGTCGTTTACCGCTAAATCACCACAGTGGTGCTTTTTCAGGCGTCAAACCCGCTTTGTATTTGACGCAGGGCTTTGCCCTTGGCAATTGGTGTCAGGCCGCGTATATGCGCGGCTTGATTTCATTATATCACTGGCGTCGGAAGGGCTGAGTCATGCAGGGCACCGCGAATCTCAACATCATGATGAAAGCGGCGCGCAAAGCGGGCCGGTCGCTGGTCAAAGACTTCCGCGAGGTTGAAAACCTTCAGGTGTCGATGAAAGGCGCGGGCGATTTCGTCAGCCGCGCCGATATGGCCGCTGAGCAGATCCTTAAAGAAGAGCTGATGGGCGCGCGCCCAACATACGGCTGGGTCGGCGAAGAAACTGGCGAAGAAGAAGGTCAGGATCCCACCCGTCGCTGGATTGTTGATCCGCTGGATGGCACCACCAATTTTCTGCATGGTTTGCCGCATTGGGCGGTCTCCATCGCGCTGGAACACAAGGGCGAAATTGTTTCGGCGGTGATCTTTGACGCGGCTAAAGACGAAATGTTCTATGCGGAAAAAGGCTCGGGCGCGTGGTTGAATGATTCCAAGCGTCTGCGCGTCTCGGGCCGCCGCAGCATGATCGAAGCGGTCTTTGCCACCGGTGTTCCTTTCGCTGCCAAGCGCACCCTGCCAGCGACATTGAAAGATCTGGCGCGTGTGATGCCCGAATGTGCGGGCGTGCGCCGTTTTGGATCAGCGGCGCTGGATTTGGCCTATGTGGCAGCCGGTCGCTACGATGGGTATTGGGAACGCGAGTTGAACATCTGGGATATCGCCGCCGGTGTGCTGATCGTCAAAGAGGCAGGTGGCCTGCTGGAAGGGCTGCGCCCAGAAAGCGATCCGATGGAAACCGGTGCGCTGATCTGCGCCAATGGTGAATTGTTCCGCCCGCTGACCAAGCTGCTGCGCGCCGAATAAACTGCTGCAAAAAGATCAAAAAACACCCCCTGTGCGTTCAGAGGGTGTTTTTGCTTTAAGGGCCCATTTTTACCTTGCCCAAGACCCTGTCACATGGGTGTCGGGGCAGGGGCCCTTTCTGGTTTTGCTGTCTTTACTGCTGGGTATGATTTCCGCCCCGCCCGTTCCCGAACTGACAGGACCTCAGCAGGTGTGCCCATGGTGCGCATCTGCCCCTTGTCCAGAACCAGTATCTGATCGCAGACATCCGCAGCGCGCGCCAGATCCTGATGCGTAGTGACAACTGTCAAATTCAGGGCGCGTAGCCGGTGCAGCACATCCAGTTGTTGCCGCATCTCGATGGGATGGGCAGGCTGGTCCATGACCAGCACCTGAGGTTCCTGCGCCAGCGCACGGGCGACCATGACACGCAGCCGTTCCCCACCGGACAATTTGGCCAGCCCGCGATCTGCAATGCTTGTCAGGTCCATAAGGTCAAGCGCCGCATCAATCACCAGATCATCGCGGCTGTTCGGTGTCGTAAAACCCAGACGATGCGGCATGCGGCCGAGCGCGACAATCTCGCGAATGCTTAGCGCGAAATCGGTGGGCTGTTCTTCCACTACGGTGGCAACCTTGCGCGCCACCGCCCGCGGAGCAAGACTCGCAAGGGACGTGTTGCCCACATAAACATGCCCGCTGCGGGGGATATGATAGCCGCAGATCAAACGCAGCAATGTGGTTTTCCCCGCCCCCTTGCGGCCAACAATGCCCAGCATCTGCCCCGCCCCAAGATGAAAGCTGGTGTCCTGCAAGATCAGCGGCGATTTCCGTGTGGGTGCCCAGGTGATGTGTTCAAGAGTTAAGTCAGCTGCGCTGATATGTGTTTTCCGGTTCATCACGCCCTCCGCGTTTATGCGGGGTAGGAAAGACACCAGAACTGATCACGGCACATGCCATCAAAGCCATCATGGTCTCCTTCCGGGACACCCCGCCCGGTTTGAGTTTCATTGATGATGGCAGGTCTCCTGACTTGCGGCCTGATGCTGTCCCCAACCTTCCCAGAGCCTAGGCTCCAGTGGTTCCAATGGGGGTGCACCGCTTACAGTTGCGGGGGCAGTCACGGATTTGGTTTGCACCGCACCGTGTTCCCTTTTCATCCAGCTTGCTTTACGCGTGCCAGAACCATCACTGGTGAGGCTGGCGAAACCCCCGTGCCTTGTCAATAGAGCAGTGGTTAACGGCTTATAGGCTTAGCGGTGGTGTCGGGCCGGAATGTTCCAATAACCATTGTGCCGCCCATTTGCCATCTGTCCGCACAAGCGTCAGCGCGTTGCGTTCCGTTGTATAGCGGTGGCGCTGGCCGGGCAGCGGGCGGATGGTGATCGGAGACTCCGGTAAGGGATCTTCGCCAAAGGCTGCCAATGTTCCCAGGATACGCGCCCAGACCTTGGGTGGGGGACGGTGGGTAATGCCTGAAGCCACAAGTTGATGCAGCATCTTGTCGTTAGACAGCTGCATTTCCCCCCGCGTCGCCAGATGGATTTCGCCGGAAACGGCGGTGATCTGCGCCTGTGGCGGGGCGGCCATCTTTTGCACCAGCCGCAACATGCGGCACCATGCGGCGCGGTGGGTGCGGCTTTGCCATTGGTCGCGCAGATCGTCTTCGTATTTCTGAATGCCGGGAATGCGCCGCATCGCCCGTTCGATCCAGGACAGGCGCGGCCCCAAAAGCGGTACGCTTGATATAAAGAACGTGCGCTGTGGAGCGGGGGCGCTGGCCATTTCTTCCATGAACTGCCAGCCGGTTGGCCCCATGATTTCGGTCATGCTGCGCTGACTGCGCAGATCCGGGGCCAGCAGCCGCAGGCTGTCTGTTTCAACATGCCAGCTGAGATCCGTGCCGCTTGGGTCACAAAACCGCGCGGGCAGATCGCCATCGGTGCAGCCATGCTGAAAGATCAGCGCGGTTTCACGGGCGGCGGCAAACAGTGTCTGACCTATGCCGGATTTGGTCGCCTGATCGGGCAGCGACCCCCAGCCATCGCAGATATCATGATCATCCCATTGCATCAGCGAAGGCACGCGCGCAGCCAGATAGGCGAAATCCGGCTGTGCATAGAGCGCGACATAGCGCTCGGCAAAGCCCTCGCGCAGCGTATCGAACAGCGCTGCCAGTTCCTGTTCTGAGCAATCCTGAGGCACATCCAAAGGCCAGCCCACGCTTAGCGGGTGATTATCGGTGACTTCATCCGCATAGATCTGATCCCCGCCTTGTATCAGCAGGCTGAAGGGCGCATTGCGATGCTGTTGAACCAGCCGGTTCCACATGACATTGCGCTCTTGCGGGTCTCGGTCCATATCGCCGTGTTCTTCGCCATTGCAAGACACATAGGCCAGCCGCATATCATCGCCCAGATCGCAGGCCAGATCATAGCGCGTATCATTCCATACGTAATACGCGGGCCTGTTGGCGGACACTGAAAACCGCGCGCGCCAGACGGAAAACTGCGCAAAGCTTATGGATTTCTCAAACTCTACAGGCCCCTGTTCGGTCAGCAGTGCCTTTGGCACCTGCGTTCCCCGGGCAACGACCAACGCAGCGATATGCATCTGCTCGGATTTCAGGTCATCCAGGATAAGGATCGGGCCGATGAAATGGGGTGGTAAGCTCATGCCATGACACATAAGCGTAGGGGGTGTGTGTGCCAATAGCGCCATGGTTGTCCAGGCAAAATGAGTTGGAACAAACTGTATGCACTTGAACCGAATCTCCAACTGTTAAAAGTTGACACTGCGTAAATTGTTCCAGCGGTTTCCCCAAAAATTCCTATTTGAGTTTATCAATGAAACATCTCAGCCTCTTCTCTCGCCGTGGTCTGCACAGCCTGATCGCAACTGTTCCCCTTGGCGTAATGGGCCTTCTTGCCACTGACGCGCAGGCGCAGGTTTCTGCTGCGGGATGTAGTGCGGTTCAAAGTGGTGTCTTTAACCAGACTGTTGGCACAGGCGGATCCGGGACAACGGTCACCCGTACGCTGGCCTTTGCCAGTGGGGATACGATCACTGTGACCATTTTCGGCGCCAGCAATTCCCTGTTTGATATCACGGGTGTGACAACGCTGTTTTCCGGCGAGATAGGCAGTCAAACGCGCAGCCATACTTTTACATCGGCCACAACGGCGACGGTTTCAGCGGATATTCGGGCGGGCGGCACTGGCCCCGCCGGGATTTCCGCGACCTGTTCTTCTGGCACCACCAGTGGATCGTCGACAGGGACAACCAGCACACCTGCGGTAACACCGACCCCAGAATCCGGGCGATCAAAGACAGTAGGCCCCAGCGCCGAAGACAAGGCCGTCGTGGTGGATTCAGGGTCAGACGCCTTGGATCGCGGACGGCCTAGCACCTCCCCTGCGGCGCTGCCAGATTTTCTGGATTACAATGAACGCAAGGCGATTGAACGTATTGTCGAAGCGCGACTGGACGCCGCCAGAATACGTGAAGAACGCGAAGATGAAATTCATTCCAGTGCGAATGATCTTGGTATTCCCGACGGCGTGCATAATTTTGCTTTGCAACTGGCGCTAAGCCAGTTCTATCGGGATACAGAAAATGGAATGCCGTTGCAGCAAGCAGAAGAAATTCTAGCGGAACGCGTCTACCGCCTTGCGCAGGATGTGCCGGTTGACGCGCGGGATGCGAAATATGCCGGCGAAAAAATTCGCAAAGGCATTTCCCGCACAATCGCAACCCAAGCCGGATATATCGCAATTGCTAATGGCCGGGCTGCGTTCACTCTTGCGGATGAGGTCCGGCTCAGCCCGGAAGGGCAACTGGCGTTGGATCGGGCGCTGACAACCCGCGTCGAAAGTGCTTTGGCGAATAACTTTGTCATGTCGACGCAAAGCCGTGGTTTGGACAATTTTGGCAATACTCAGCTTTGGGCGCGCGGAGCCTTCAGCCGTCTTGGCGGTGCGGGGGATCGCGATGGGCGCACCTCGAACCTGATGCTGGGATTTGTGCACCGGCTGGAAAACAACGTGAATGTGGGTGGGTTTGTGTCTTTCTTGAATGGGCACACCACGCAGGCCACCCCGGCCACCCGGCTGGAAACCAAAGGGTTTGGTTTTGGCGCCTATACCAAGTTTGATCTTGGGCGTGATCTGCGCGGGGGGCTGTCTGTCTTCCATGAGCGCAGCGACAATGACACCACAATTGCGGGTGCAACCGGCAGCTATGACCGGCGCTATTCAACCATCGACGCAGAAATCAGCCGCACGTTCGACACCGCAGGCTGGACGCTGACCCCAAGCGCGCGCATCGGCTATGTGATGTCGGATCGCGATGGTTATACAGACAGCACGGGCACCGTGGTTGCCGGACGCAAAGACAGCTACACCTCTGCCTCGGCGGCCCTTGGGTTTTCGCGTGGGGTCGAGGCGCAGTTCGGCGCGCGCAGTCTTGATATGACGATTTTTGGTACCTTGGCGATTGACTATTGGGATATCAAAGACCGCGTGCTGACAACCGGACAGAAATTTGCTGCGGGGGGCACTTCGGGGCGGGTCAGCCTAGGTACAAATTTTGACTTCACCAATGGCGACAGTTTTTCGGTGGAGCTGGGCAAAAGCGGGCTGGGAACAGATACCAATGCTGTGACTGCCCGGATCAGCTATGCTTTGAACTTTTAAAGTGAAACACGCGCCGGGAATCTCGGCGCGTGTTTTTATCTGCCAGTCTCAGTTGAACTGAGGTTTGCGCTTTTCCATGAAGGCGGCCATGCCTTCCTTTTGTGCGGGCAGGCCATACAGCGCGTGATAGCTGCGCCTCTCATGGGCGATCCCGGCGGACAGCGCGGTTTCTTCGGCCATATTCACCGCTTCGCGCGCCATATGCAGAATATCGGCGGGATAACCTGCGATGGTCTGAGCGACCTCCCAGGCGGTTGCCTCTAACGCATCTTGTGCGACGATGCGGCTGACCAGTCCGATGCGCAGCGCTTCGTCGGCGTCGATCATGCGACCGGTCAGGATCATATCCATCGCCTGCGCCCGCCCGACCAGCCGGGTCAGGCGCTGGGTGCCGCCGATGCCGGGAATGCAGCCGATCTTGATTTCTGGCTGACCAAAACGAGCGCTTTCTGACGCCAGCAGCACATCACACATCATCGCCACTTCGCAGCCGCCACCCAGCGCATAGCCATTGATTGCCGCCAGTTTCGGAATGCGCAGCGCGGCGAACCTATCCCAGCCAGAAAAGAAGTTCGCTGCCTGCATCGAACTGTAATCCTGCACAGCCAGTTCCGCGATATCTGCCCCCGCCGCAAAGGCACGGTCATTTCCCGTCAGGATCAAACAGCCGATGGCAGGATCCGCGTCAAAAGCGGTGGCGGCCTCCAGTACTTCGGCCTCGACCTGAGAATTCAGCGCGTTCAACTGTGCGGGTCGGTTGAAGCGGATCTGTGCGACCCGCCCCTCTACCTGTGTTTCAATGGTTTCAAACATCTCAGCTGTCCCAGATTGCGCCATAGGCGGGAATGCCAAGGCTTTCCATGTCATGCACCACCTTGCGGGTGAGCTTTTGGTTCGAAATCACGATCACCGCTTCGGCACCGCTTTCGCGCACGGCCTGTAGGGCGAGGGTGGACAGATCAGGTTTGCCCTGTGCATCCGTATCCCAGATCACCGGGCTTTCGGTGTGGCTTTCGATCTCATCCACGATTGCATCACCATAGGTGGCACGGGGGCTGCGTGTGGACCAGATCAGGCGGTTGGGTACTTTGCCTTTCAGCAGGTGTGGCAGGATCGGGCCAATGCCAGAGCCGGTGCCGACATAGACAACTTTGGTGAACAGTTCTTCGATGCGGGCCACACCCGAGGTGGTGATGCCCTTTACCCAGACATGTTCCGGTGGGTTATTGATGAAATCCCCGGTCCAGTCGCCCGCGCGGCTGATGGCAAGACGATAGCCGCTTTCACCGGGTGTGGGGATATTGGCAAAGGCGTGGTACTGGCCAAACGGTGTATGCGAAATTGAGTTCGAACTGCCTGCAAAAGGGGTATCGCCATAGTCAAACTTGGCAATCACCACGTGGTTCGACGGCTTGGTGATCTCAACATTGACGCGTTTCATTGTCAGCCAGGGCGAAGCAATCGACAGGGTGATAAGGCACAGCATCCAGAAAGCGGGGCTTTCTGTCAGGTTGTGGCCCATGTCGCGGGTGATCGACACGGTCTGTACCCAGAACAGCGCCAGCACAGTCCAGCCGACAAAGCGGTGAATGCCTTCAAACGTATTGTGAAACTTGGCGCGGATCGGCCCCAGCGCTGAAATCACCATAAGCGTCATCAACAGAACCATTGCGGTGCTGGCACCGATGGTCAGATCAGACGGCACAGTGGATCCGTTCACCCGGTTCATCACCATGGCAACCAGCAGGAACCCAAACCAGATCGTACCCGCGACGGTGCCACCTGAATGCAGCCCGCCAAAGTGGAACACTTTGCCCGCGCCCCAGCGCATCCAGAGCGGCCAGGATGTGGGAATGCGGGTGGCCAGCCAGAACAGCGCATTCACCACCCGCTGCTGGCGGATCAGAATGCCCATCGATAGGTTGATCAGCGCCATATCTGCGATGGCATTCAGGGCAAAGCTTTGCCCGTCAAACCAGCGGCCCGATTGCAGCCCGGTGATAAAGACCGCCGCATTGACCAGCGCCACCAGAAAAGCGAGGCGGCGATATTCCATAAAGGCGGGGTGCCGGGTGACGCGCCGCCAGTTGTGGCGGGGTGCGTCGATATTGGTCGTTTGAATAGTCATCAGTTCAGCTCCAGCGCCTGTGTTTCGATGGCCTCAGCGGCCATTTTCAGCAGCAGGCGTTTGTCCAGCTTGCCGCGTGGGGTTTTGGGAAGGTCATCCAGCGTCAGCACCAGCGAGGGTTTGCAGTAATAAGGCAAACGCGCCTCGACCGAGGAAAGGGCCCGTTTGGGGCAGGCAGAGGCCGGGCTGAGAAAGCTGACCAGATTGCGGTTGTCAAACTTGAGCGTCACGGCCTGCTGACAGCATTCCGAGGTTTCCAGCGCAGCGGTGACACCATCCAGTTCGACCCGGAAGCCGCGAATTTTCACCAGATCATCGACCCGGCCGAAATGTTCCAGCTCGCCGGTTTCGGTCCAGCGGCCCAGATCGCGGGTGCGGAACATCATATGACCGGGGCGAAAAGGATCGGGGCGGTAGCGGTCCGCGGTCAGATCCTCATTGCCCAGGTAGCCAAGCGTCACACAATCGCCACCCGCCCACATTTCACCCTTTTGGCCGATGGGCAGCGGACGCAGGTCTTCGTCCAGCACATAAACAGTGTTGTTCGGCGTCGGGCGGCCAATGGAGAGCACCGGTTTTTCGGCAAAATGCGGCTCGGCGGTGTTGATGATGGTGGTTTCGGTCGGGCCACAGGAATTGTAGAATGTGCAGAACTGCGACCAGCTATCCGCCAGAGGGCGCGGGCAGGGCTCACCTGCAACCGCAGCCACCTGCACCTGCTGACATTTCGATGCGTCCAGTGATGTCAGGATAGAGGGGGTACCAATCAGGATGTCCACCTTTTCAGCGGTTTCCTGAATGCTTTTGCCACGGATCACCAGCGTAGCACCGTTGGACAGCGCGCCAAGGGTTTCCCAGGCGGCCATATCAAAGGCAATTGACAGCACCTGACCTACTTTCAATCCGGGGCGCATGCCCAGATCACCGGGAGCGGTCAACAGGATATTGGCAAGGTTGCCATGGCTGACCTGCACCCCATTGGGTACGCCAGTGGTGCCCGAGGTGAACAGAATAATCGCGCGGTCCTGCGGCCGCGCAATATAGTGGTCACCACTTACCGGAGTTTCGGGCAGGGTCTCGTCTGCCATCACATCTTCGATGGCAAACAGCGCCTGATCTTCGACCGGCACCTGATCCATCATTTCGCGCAGGGTCAGAATGACCTTGGCCTTGGTCACTTTTGCGATGTGGCGCATGCCTTCTTCGGGGGCGACCCCCACGTGCTGCGGCACATAGGCGGCCCCCAGACGCATGATCGCCACAATGCCCACCAGCATCGGGATCGAACGACGCAGATACAGGCAGACCGCATCGCCACGGGTTACACCCTGCGCTGCCAGCACATGGGCCAGCCGGTTTGCCGCGCGATCCAATGCGCCATAGGTGATGGTTTCGCCTTCCCATTCAGCGGCAATCGCCTGTGGTTGCTGGCGCATCTGCGCATTGATCCCTGCGATCATGGTCGCAAAACGCGGCGCAACTTCGGGGCCCCAGCCAAAATCAAGAAACCTTTGTTGGTCAACGGCGCTCAGCGCGGATAGCGCTGGCAAAAGCGGAGTTTCCTGTGTGGGGGCAAAGGGTTCGGTGCCTGGGGTAAAGCTGTGAATGACGTCTTGCATCGGGGTCTCCTGTCGATGACACGGAATGGGTTCGAGGATGCCAATTTGCATAAATGGGTTTTTTTTCCATTGCACTTCACAACCTTTGAACGCGCCCTCACAAATACGTGGGTTTTTTTCCCATTCTTTTGTGGTATGACTCTGATCGCGCTTAGGGATGGGCTTATGTCATCAGATCCAAACGATCCGTTTTGCACCGCTTTGTCGGCTTTGCTGGGGCCATTGGCCCAGGCCATGGTGGCGCGTGGCGTCACAATTGGTGGCGCGCATGAAGCCATGAAGCGCGCGATGGTGGATGCAGTGGTGGCCAGTGATGGCGACGCCGTCAGCGATAGCCGGATTAGCCTTCGCACCGGGCTGCATCGTAAAGATGTCAAACGGTTGCGCGGTGATGCCCCCCATAAGGACAGCCGAAAATCTGTCTCTGCGGCGGCGCTGGCGATCAGCTATTGGGCCACATCCCCCGAATTTCAGACCGAAGACGGATCTGCACGTGAACTGCCCCGCAGCGGGGATGACACTGCGCCGGGCTTTGACAATCTGATCCGCAAGGCACGCATAGATATGGCACCGGGCACGGTGTTGCAGGCGTTGCTGGATCAGGGCGTGGTGGAGGAAAGCGAAGGGGGCGTTTACCGCCTGCTCACCCAGTCTTTCCTGCCGCAATCAGGTAGTGATGCGCAGGTGGCGGCCTATCAGGCCACCTTGTCGTCACATCTGCAGGCGGCCACGCAGAACCTTTTGGCGACTGAGGGGCAGCCGCGCAACTTTGACAGGATCGTACGCTATTCACATCTATCAGATGATTCAGTATTACGGCTGACACGCGAAGCGAATGAAAAGGCGCAGGCCCTGCTGGAAGAAATCAACGCAACGGCTCAGGGGATGCAAAAGCAGGATGCCTCGGGCGGTCAGCGCGGAAAGTTTTCTTTCGGGGCCTATGTTCTTCCGACCCGACCCAAGCCGCAGGATGACACATGATGAGAACGTATTTTTCTCTGGTGGCGGCGGTTGTGTTTGGTGTCTCTGCCCAATGGGCAGCGGCGCAGGATGACGATGTCGAAGGCGGCATTCTGGGCACCGGGATCGTTGGGACGATCACGGCGCTTGGGTCGATCCACGTAAATGGGCAGCATATAGGGTTTGCACCGGATCTGGCTATTGCTGATGGGGTGGCACCGCTGTCAGCCACGCAGCTGCGAACGGGGCAGACTGTTGCCGTGATTGCCGAACCGCAGGGGCAGGACTGGCAGGCGCGTCATATTCGTATGGTCTATCCGCTGGTGGGACCGGTTGACGTCGCGCCTGATGGAGGCCTGACTGTGATGGGCACCCAGGTGCTGAGCGATCAGACCTTTGAGGCCGGCGAATGGATCGCGGTCAGCGGGCTTTGGCAGGGTGAACAGGTTGTGGCGTCAGATATTGAACGGCTGGGGGACTATTCCGGCCCGGCCCGGATTACCGGCACCTATCTGACGCGCGATGCGTTGGGACAGTTCGAAATTGGCGGCACCACGCTGGTGGATCTGCCCTTGCAACATATCGCGCCGGGCGCGGCGCTGACGGCCTTTGGCACCCCGACAAAGGATGGGCTGATCGCCACACGCGTTGAAACCGGGCTGTTCCAGACGCAGGTTGGGGTTATTCAGGTCGAAGGCTATTATTCACCGCCGCAGCCGGATGGGATGTATACCGTTTTGGGCAGTGGCTTGCTGGCCTATACGGATCAGCCCGGCATGATTGATCCACAAATTCCGGTGGTACGCTGCGGTGTAGATGCGCAACTGGTCAGCGCGGAAGACGCCCCATCTGCATTGTGCGCAGCGGAGTAAGTCTAGGCCTTCGCTGATAGCCAGTCAAAGACGCGCCGCGCCTTGTCTGAGGCCAGATTGTGCAGCTTCAGGTAAAAATCTTGCTGGGCAGAGACTTTGGTCGGCAGTATCTGGCATAGCTTGCCCGAGGCAACCAGATCTGATGTCAGGCATTCCCAGCCCAAAACCGCGCCCATGCCATCGCGCGCAGCCTGCAAGGCGATGACGTAATTGTTGACCTGATGTTTGATATTCATCGGGCCAGTATATCCCAGCGTCGCCAGAAGATCAGGCCAGGTCATCCAGTCAGACTGACCATCCACCAGCTGAATCAGCGGCAGCTGCGCTAGTTCCTGCGCTGTGGTGATGCGATGTTGTTTGGCAAATTCTGGGCTGGCGAGCGCGGTGACTGTATCGTTGAACAGCGTCCGGCAGGGCAGTGTTTCGCGCGACATGTCACCATAAAGAATACTAATGTCACAATTGCCCGCATCCAAAGGCGTGTCACTGACAATCTGGGCGACTGAAATATGGCCAAAGCTTTTCCAGAATTCTGCAAGGCGGGGTGTCAGCCAAAGCGAACTCATGGCTGTGCTTGAGCGAATCGTGACCGATGACCGCCCGTGTTGTGCCCGCAATTGCGACAGGGATTCATTGATCGATTCAAAGCCGCGCTGCAGCGAGACAAACAGATAAGCGCCGCTTTCGGTCAGCTCGACCCCGCGATGGAACCTGTTGAAAAGAATGCAGTTTAGCTCTTGCTCCAGCGCTTTAACCTGATGGCTGACCGCTGCGGGCGTTACACCCAGCTCTGCTGCGGCAGATTTGAAACTGCTGTTCCTTGCCGCAGCTTCGAAGGTCACCAGCCAGTTCGCAGGGGGAAGATCATAGGGGCGGTTGGGCAAGGGGTGCGTCCTGTTTCGTTTGACTTTGCAGAATTTAACGCGGTTTGTTAGCGCTTTGAATTAGAAATACTAATTCAGGATTAGATTTTTTGGAATTGCCCGAGACGCTGACATCACAAATGATGCCGCCAATCAGACGAGGGGCGCGCAAGAATTCCGACGCGCAGAGGAGAATCCATGAAATCACATGCGAAGGTTGTTGTTGTTGGGGGCGGCTGCGTCGGGGCGTCGATCCTGTATGGGCTTACAGAACACGGCTGTTCCGATGCTGTTATGCTGGAACGCACGACACTGACATCGGGGTCAACCTGGCATGCGGCGGGTCTGCTGGTCACCTTTGTGCGCTCGCACAATGTGTCGAAAATGACCATGGAAACCATTCGCATCTATTCGGAAGTCGAAGAAAAGATGGGGGCCTCTGTTGGCTTACGTAAGGTTGGCCAGCTGCGCGTGGCGAATACTGAAAAACGCTGGGATGAGTTCCAGTCGTATATTT
Organism: Pelagimonas sp.; assembly: GCA_025210455.1. Lineage (GTDB taxonomy): Bacteria > Pseudomonadota > Alphaproteobacteria > Rhodobacterales > Rhodobacteraceae > JAOARQ01. The sequence goes on along the minus strand of JAOARQ010000002.1, from coordinate 165,474 downwards.
CGATTGCCGAAGCGGCGGGCGTGCCCTGCAAGCTGCTGACCCCGGAAGAAGTCGCCGAAGTGCATCCGCTGTTGAACCAGAGCCCGGATATTCGCGGCGGCATCCTGCACACCGAAGATGGCTATGTGAACCCCGCCGATATCACCATGGCATTGGCGAAGCTGGCCCGTGACGCCGGGGCGACTGTTTATCAGAACACCGAAGCAACCGCCTATGAAAAGCTGGAAAACGGTCATTGGAAGGTCACCACCAGCAAAGGTGACATCACCTGCGAACACCTGATTTTCGCCACCGGCAACTATGCGCGTGAAAATGCGCGCCGGGTGGGGCTGGATCTGCCCTGTATCCCGATTGTGCACCAATATTGGACCACCGAAACCGTACCTCTGCTGAAAGAGCGCCGCGCAGAGGGGTTGCCGGAATTCCCGATTCTGCGCGACGAAGACTATGGGGCTTATCTGCGCGAAGATGTGGGCGGCATTCAGTTCGGCCCTTACGAATTTACCAAGGATCTCAAACTGTTTGCCGAAGATCGCGTGCCGCCGGATTTTGGGGCCGATCTTTTGCCAGAAGATTTTGAGGCGGTCGAACACCAGTGGGAACGCGCACTGGAACGGGTGCCCACGCTGGGCGAAGTTGGCATCAAGGCCAATACACGCGGCCCCTTCCAGATGACCCCGGATGAGCTGCCGCTGGCGGGGCCTGCGCCGGGGCATGAAAACCTTTGGCTGGCCGAAGGGATGCCCGGTGGTATCCTGTGGGGAGGCACTGTTGGGAATCGTCTGGCGCAGTGGATCGTCAAGGGTGATCCGGGCATGGATATGTCAGAACTCGACCCGCGCCGGTTCTCTGATTACGCGTCAAAACGCTGGACCATGGATAAGGTGCGCGAAACATGGGGCACCCATATGGACGCGCATGTGCCGGGCGAAGATTTCCCAGCCGCCCGCCCTATGAAAACCATGGGGTCTTATGATCTGCTGACCGCGCAGGGCGCAGTCTGGACCAGCTTTAACGGCTATGAATTCCCGCGCTGGTTTGCCAAATCCCCGCAAGAGGCCATCCCCGAACACAGCTTCCGCCGCACCGATCACATGGAACTGGTGCAAAACGAGGTGCGCACCACCCGCGAAGAGGCCGGCTTTATCGAAATGTCGCCCATGACCAAATTCACCGTGCGCGGCCCCGGCGCTGCGGCTTGGCTGGATGGGTTGATGGCGAACAAACTGCCCAAAGTGGGCCGCATGACCCTTTCACTGATGCTGAATGACCGCGGTGGGATGGATGCGGAATACACCATCGTGCGCTATGCGCCGGATGATTTCTATCTGATCTCAACCCCGAACTGGCAGGCCTATAACTGGGATCAGTTGCAGCGCCTTCTGCCCAAGGATGGTTCGGTCATTCTGGAAGATATTTCGGAACAACTGGGTGTGATTGCGCTGGCCGGGCCGAAATCGCGCGAGATCCTCAGCAAACTGACCGACAATGATCTGTCGAACGAGGCCTTCCCGTGGTTGTCTGCGCAAAAGGGCGAAGTGGGCTATGCCAAGGGGGTGCATCTGCTGCGTGTGTCCTACACCGGTGAACTGGGTTGGGAGCTGCACCATCCGGTGGGCTATAACCGCCATATCGTGGATCAGCTGTTGAAAGCTGGGGTCAAACCCTTTGGTCTGGAAGCGCTGGAAAGCATGCGGTTGGAAAAATCCTATCGCGCAATCAACCGCGAGATCTGCAAGGACATGACCCCCTATGAGGCGGATCTTGGGCGCTTTGTTGCCATGACCGAAAAGGTGAATGGCGAAGTCGTCGAACGCGATTTCATCGGCAAAGCGGCCCTTGTGACGCAAAAGGAAGAGGGCGGCTATCTTCAGCTGGTGACGCTGAAGCTGCCGTTCTGCGATACCTCGGTCATGTTTGACGAAGGTGTTTATGCGGATGGTACGTTGATTGGCCGGGTCACATCCGGTGGGTTCTCATACTACTGCAACCATGACATCGCCATGGCCCTGGTGCCTCAGAATATGACGGCGCCGGGTACCAAAATGCAGGTCAAGGTTCACAACGAACTGCGCGATGCCGAGGTGATCGACACCTGCGCGGTCGATCCGACCAGCGCCCGCGCCCGCGCCTGACGCGCCTATGCCCTGCGCCCTTTTGGGGGTGGGGCTGAATTTTCCACATTTCTCGCCAGCCGGGGCCAGTGCCGCCACCGGGGTCTCTGCGGCTTGCACAAGAATAGGATGCTATCATGACACAGTCAGTAATCCGCGCCAAACGTACTGCAAGAGGGGGGCGCGCTGCCCGTGTCAGCGCCCGCACCAATCCGCCCCCCGTTTATCTGCCCACATTGAACCGCGCCGTCGGGCCGATTGATCTGCTAGGCCCTGACGGGGTTGAGAAGATCCACAACGCCGCCATGACCATTCTGGAAACCACGGGCATTGAGTTCCGCGACCCTGTGGCATTGGCTGATTGGAAAAAGTATGGCGCAGATGTTCAGGGGGAACGCGTGCGCATCGGGCGTGACATGCTGATGGATCTGATTTCCTCGGTGCCGTCTGAATGGGGCTATGCCGCGCGCAACCCAGAACGGTCTTTGCGGGTTGGCAATCGCAATTCGATCTTTGCCAATGCCTATGGCGCGCCCTTTGTCTACGATCTGGAAGGCAAACGCCGCCCGTCGATGCTGGAAGATGCGCATAATTTCTTCAAGATGAGCCAGATGAGCCAATCCATGATGGTGCCCGGAATCCTGCCGGTCGAGCCACAGGATGTGCCTGTACCGGAACGTCATCTGGAACTGGTGCATGCGGCGCTGACCCTGACGGACAAACCGATCAAAGGCTCGGTGCTGTCGGAGCAGGCGGCGCGGGATACGGTGGATATGGTGCGCATCGTCTTTGGCGAAGAGTTTGTGGACAACAACGTGGTTCTGGCCGCGCTGCTGAACTGCAACACCCCGCTGGTCTGGGATGAAACCATGCTGGAATCGCTTCGGGTCTATGCCGCGGCCAACCAGCCTTGCCTGTTGTCGCCCTTTGTTCTGGCCGGTGCCTCAGCCCCCGCAAGCCCGCAGGGCGGTGTGGCGCTCTTGATCGCCGAAGCACTGGCGGGCATGGCCTATTCACAGATCATCCGCCGTGGTGCGCCCATGGTGCTGGGGGTGGCGATCATGGGCGTTTCGATGAAAACCGGCGCACCTATGATGGGATCACCCGAGCCGGGCCTGATGAACCTGCTAGTGGGGCAGATGGCGCGCTTTTATCAGGTGCCATGGCGCACCTGCACCATGTGGACCGGATCGAAATCGCCTGACATGCAGGCCGGATTTGACACCGCCAATACCATGTGGCCGGTGCTGCTGGGGGGCGCAAACTATATCGTGCACTCCGCAGGCTTCCTTGAAGGGGCGCTGGGTGTGAGCTATTCGAAATGGGTGCAGGATTGCCGCCAGCTGGAAAACTTCCATAGGTTCTTTTCCGGGCTGGCAGAAGAGCAACTGGATGGCATCTTGGGCGATATCGAAAACATTGGCCCCGGCGGGCATTTCTTGGGCACAGATCACACCCGCGAAAACCCAATGCATATGAACCCGCTGCAAAACAACGACAGTTTTGAACAATGGGAAGCAGAGGGCAGCAAAGACGCCAATCAGGTTGGTCTGGAAGAGGCGCAGCGCATGTTGGACACCTATGTTCAGCCGCCAATGCCCGACGATCAGCGCGGCGCATTGGATGAATTTGTCGCGAAAAAGCGCGCGGCCTATCGTTGAATTTCGGTGGGGCGGCTGCGCCCCACTCCCAAGCTTAACATTGGCACTCCCGATGACAGATACCCCACATCTACCGCCTGCACTGGGAGGGCTGCGCAGTAACGGGCTGAACATGTCCCGGTTAAATGCACCCGGCTCTGATCAGCTTGCCATGTCGCGATCCTCAGTCTTTGGAGCAGCCCAATGAAAGACATCTGCGTCATTGGCGGCGGTGTCGTTGGGATTTCCTGCGCCTTGGCGCTGCAGGCTGAGGGGTATCAAGTCACTGTGCTGGATCCGGGCCCAACGGGTGAAGGGGCAAGCTGGGCCTCGTGCGGGTGTATTGCGGTGGGGGAAATTGTTCCTCTGTCACAGCCCAAGATGCTGATGCAGGTGCCGGGTTGGCTGATGGATCCCGAGGCTCCGCTGGCACTGCGCCCCTCTTCATTGCCGGGGCTTTTGCCTTGGTTCACGCGGTTCTTGATGAACGCAACGCCACAAAAGATGCGCGCGATTGCGTCGGATCTGGCCTGGCTGACCTTTCGCGCCACGGATGACTTCAAGGCGCAACTGGCGGATATCGGGCAACCGGATCTTTTGGTGGAACGTCCAGTACTAAAGCTGTTTGATGATGAACGCGACAAAGCCAGCATGGGGGCGGCCTTTGATCTGGCGCGCGCGTTGGGCTGTCGGATTGACGATATTTCCGGCGCTGAGGCGAAAGAGATCGAACCTGCGATTGCAGGGGATTTCAAATATGCCTGTGTCTTGCAGGACTGGAGCTATGTGACCAATCCGGTGCGTTTGGTGCAGTGTCTGACCAAGGTGTTTCAGACGCGCGGTGGTGCGCTGGTTTCGCAGGCTGCTGTGGGGTTCGAAAGGGAAGGGGCCTCTGTATCTGCGGTTATGACCTCGGCAGGGGAACGGATCACTGCGGACGCTTTTGTTTTGGCCGCAGGCACCAGCGCCCGCGATCTGTCGCGCAAGCTGGGCGTGCCGTTGCCGATTGCCGGGCTTGCGGGCTATTCAACGGTTCTGCCCCACAGTCAGGTCGATCTGCGCCATACCTTGTTTTACCCTAAGGGCGGCTTTGGCATGACACCCTATGAAGACGGGTTGGCTGTCGCTGGAACCGTCGAATTTGTCGGTCATGGTGCGGCACCAAACTGGCAGCGCGCAAAAATTCTTGTTCAGCGGGCGCAAAGGGTGCTGCCCGGTCTTGGAACAGATCAGGGACATGAACGCATGGGGCGCAGGCCATTTACACCCGATACCCGGCCTATCATCGGTCGTCCTAAAGGGTTGGCGAATATGCATTTTGCCACCGGCCACGGCCAGTTGGGGCTGACATTGGGGGCGACAACGGCCCGTCTGATTGCTGATCAGATTGCCGGGCGCACAACCCCGTCCAAGTTGGCAGCGTTTTCTCCAGATCGGTTTCTGACATCCTGATGCGAGCGCCACAAGAAAATCAATTGCGGTCACAGTGACCCCGTTTGTTGAAAGCGATACAGATGAAGATCAAAGAAATCCATATCTACAGCCATGACCTGCCGGTGAAAAATGGCCCTTACACCATGGCCAACGCAGCAGTTTGGGCGCTGGATACCACCTTGGTAAAATTGGTGGCCGAAGATGGCACCGTGGGCTGGGGGGAAACCTGCCCGGTAGGCCCAACCTATGCCGAGGCCCACGCCCAGGGCGCGCGCGCCGCCTTGGCCGAGATGGCAAGGGGTTTGATCGGTGCTGATATTTGGCCCGTCAGCCTGAACCGGAAAATGGCAGGGCTGCTAAATGGTCACAACTATGCCAAAGCCGCGATCGACATTGCTGCGCATGATCTGTTGGGCAAACATCTCGGGGTGAATGTGGCTGATATATTGGGCGGCGCTGTTACGGATCATGTGCCCTCATATTATGCCACAGGCGTTGGTGCACCGGATGATATCGCCCGGCTGGCCAAGGAAAAATTGGAGGAAGGCTATCCCCGGCTTCAGGTCAAAGTGGGTGGCCGCCCGGTTGAGATCGACATTGAAACCATCCGCAAGGTCTGGGAACAGATTGGGGGTTCCGGCATGCGTTTGGCGGTGGATGGCAACCGGGGATGGACAACCCGGGATGCGCTGAGGGTCAGCCGCGAATGCCCCGAGATCCCCTTTATCATGGAGCAACCCTGCAACACCGTTCAGGATCTTGAAAAGATCCGCCCGCAGGTCGGCCATGGGGTCTATATGGATGAAAATTCTATCGATCTTAACACGGTCATATCGGCGGCAGGAACGGGGCTGGTGGATGGGTTTGGCATGAAAGTCACCCGTATTGGCGGGCTGCAAAACATGCGTTGCTTCCGTGATATCTGCGAAGCCCGCAATCTGCCGCATACCTGCGATGACAGCTGGGGCGGTGATATTATCGCTGCGGCCTGCACGCAGATTGGGGCCACGGTTAAACCTACCCTGTGCGAAGGTGTCTGGCTGGCGGCCCCCTATATTGAAGGCAACTATGATCCTGAAAATGGCATTCAAATCCAAGGTGGCCATATCCAGCGCCCGACAGGCCCCGGTCTGGGGGTGGTGCCAGATGAAAGCCTGTTTGGTGCCCCGGTGGCGTCTTTCTGAGGAAAACCGATGATCGCGAAAACAATGCATGCAGTTCAGCTGATGGGCCATGGCGGTCTTGAACAACTGCACTATAAAACTGATGTGCCTGTGCCGACACCCGCCTCTGGCGAAGTGCTGATTCAGGTGCGCGCAGCTGGTGTAAACAACACCGATATCAACACCCGCATTGGCTGGTATTCCAAAACGGTGACCAGCGATACCGAAACCGGCGGCGCTGGCGGCTTTGAGAGTGTGAATGACGATGATGCCAGTTGGTCTGGGGTCCCGCTCAGCTTTCCGCGCATCCAGGGCGCAGATGTCTGCGGTGAAATCTGCGCGGTTGGTGACGGCGTCGATCCTTCGCGGATTGGGGAAAGGGTGATTGTTCGCAATATGTTGCGCAGCTATGTGGACTACCGCCCCTATGAATGCTGGACAATCGGAAGCGAATGTGATGGCGGCTTTGCCCAGTTCTGCGTGGCGCCTGCGCGGGAAACTCATCAGGTGCGCTGTGATTGGGACGATGCTGAACTGGCGGCCATCCCCTGCGCCTATTCCACTGCTGAGAACATGCTGCATCGTGTGGGTCTGGGGGCGGAAACCGTTCTGATCACCGGGGCATCGGGTGGCGTTGGGTCGGCGGCTGTGCAACTGGCCAAACGGCGCGGCGCGCATGTGATCGCGCTGTGTTCTGCCGCCAAAGCTGCAGCGGTTCTGGCGCTCGGGGCGGATCAGGTGCTGGACCGGGATGCCGATCTGGTGGCCGAACTGGGTGCGGGCAGCGTTGACGTTGTGGTCGATCTGGTTGCCGGAGCACAATGGCCCAGCCTTCTGGATGTGCTGCGACGTGGGGGGCGGTATGCCACGGCAGGGGCAATCGCGGGGCCCATCTGTGAGATTGATGTGCGCACGCTATACCTGAAAGATCTGACCCTGTATGGCTGCACCTTTCAGGAAGACATCGTGTTTGAAAATCTGGTGAAATACATCGAAGCGGGTGAAATTCGCCCGGTTGTGGCGCGGTCGTATCCTTTGCAGGACATCGCGCAGGCGCAGACTGATTTTCTGGCGAAATCTCACACGGGGCAGTTGGTTCTGATCCCGCCGCAGGTGACAAAATGAAAATAGCAAAGATTGAAATGTTTCAGGCAGATCTGCCTTATGCGGGCGGGTCTTATGAACTGTCCGGCGGGCGGATCTATACCAGCTTTGATGCCACCTTTGTCTGTATCACCACCGATGATGGGCTAGAAGGCTGGGGGGAAAGCACGCCGTTTGGGACAAATTACATCGCCGCTCATGGGCTTGGTGCCCGCGCGGGCGTCGCCGAAATTGCCCCGCATCTGCTTGGGCGTGATCCACGTGGTGTTGATCGGATCAACGACACCATGGATGAAGCCCTGACTGGCCACAACCATGCCAAGGCCTCCATCGACGCCGCCTGCTGGGATCTGTTCGGTAAGTCTGTCGGGCTGCCGGTCTGCACCCTGTTGGGCGGTGCAACTGGGCAGCCTTTGCCGGTGATCAGTTCGATCTATGCGGGCGATCCCGAAGATATGCGCGCCCGCGTGGCGGCGCATCGCGCCAAAGGGTATCGCGGGCATTCAGTCAAAGTGGGCGCCTCTGAGGCCGAGGGTGGTCCGGCGCTTGATGCTGAGCGCATCGCCGCCTCATTGGCGGATCGCCAGCCGGGTGAGTATTTTATTGTCGATGCCAATGGCGGTTTGGTGCCTGAGACTGCACTGCGCATGTTGCGGGCTGTGCAATCCGGGCTGGATTTCGTGCTGGAAGCCCCCTGTGCCACATGGCGTGAAACGCTGTCGCTGCGGCAGCGCACCGATGTGCCGATCATCCTTGATGAGTTGATCCAGCAGGATGAAGATGTTGCGCATTTGCTGGCGCAGGATGCGGCTGATGGTATTGGTTTGAAGATCACCAAATCGGGTGGGCTGACGCGCTCGCGTCGTCAGCGCGATATCTGTCGTTCTGCCGGGCTGACCATGAGCGTGCAGGACACCACCGGATCGACCCTCGCTTTTGCAGCGATCGTGCATATGGGGGCGACCGTGCCCAGCCATCTGTTGCGCTGTGTGCTGGATACGCGGGATATGATCGCCACGCCCACTGGCCAGTTTGATGCGCCTATTCAGAATGGGGGCGTTTTGCCACCAGATCTGCCCGGTCTTGGGATCACTATGGATCGGGGCGTATTGGGGCAACCCGTCGAGATCTGGACAGCCTGATCCCCCTTTGCACATGAAAAAGGCTAGCCTGCGATATGCGGGCTAGCCTTTTGTTTTGGTCAGTGCCTGAGATCAGAAGAACCGCAGCCAGATATAGACATTGGCAATCACCAGAGTCAGCAACATGATCGGGAAGGCGACCTTCATGAACCCCAGGAAGGAAATCGGCTGTTTGGCTTTTTCCGCAAAGGCCGCAACGGTCAGGTTTGCGCTGGCCCCCAAAAGCGAGCCATTGCCACCCAGACAGGCCCCCAGCGCCAGCGACCACCACAGCGGTTCGATGTTCTCAGGGCCAAATGTCGACGAGGTGGCTTCGATCAGGGGGATCATTGTCGCAACAAAAGGAATGTTGTCCAGAATGGCCGACAAGATGCCCGAGGCCCAGAAAATCAGGAAGGCTGTCCACATCAGATCGCCATCGGTGACCTCCAGCACAAATTCAGCGAACATTTCCAGCAGGCCCACGGCTTCGACGCCGGCGACAATGACAAACAGGCCGGCGAAAAAGGCGATGGTAACCCATTCGACTTCGCCAAAGATATGGTGGACCGATTCAGTCTGCCCTTCGGCATCCTGCCGCCAGTACGACAGCAGCATCAAAAGCGCCGCCCCGGCCAGCGCAGAGGTGCCCGGCTGAATGCCATAGCCATGGCCAACGGTGAAACCAACCAGCACAAGCGCCAGGACACTCAGCGATTTATACATCAAAACGTGGTCAGTGATCGCCCCGGCCGCATCGAACCGCATGATGCGTTCGCTGGCTTCCGGTGGGATCTGAGACAGGGCTTTGCGGTTCATCAGGTAGATGATCACCATCAGCACCGCCATACAGATCACCGCAGCTGGCGCCATGTTCACAAGGAAGTCGTTAAAGCTGAGCCCGGCTGCCGATCCGATCAGGATATTTGGCGGGTCACCGATCAATGTGGCCATGCCACCCACGTTGGACGCCAGAATTTCAGCGATGAAGAAAGGCAGAACCTTGGTTTCCAATGCGTCAGTGATCAGCAATGTGATCGGCGCGATCAGCAGAACGGTGGTCACGTTGTCCAGCAACGCCGAGAAGACCGCCGTGATGATCGTCAGCATCAGCAGGATGCCCAGCGGCTTCGCCTTGACCACCTTGGCTGATTTGATCGCCACATATTGGAACAGGCCAGATTTCGAGGTGATGGCCACGATGACCATCATCCCGATCAACAGTGCCAGCGTATTTGCATCCACCCCGGATACAGCCTGCTGCTGGTTCAGAATACCAAAGATCACCATCAGGGACGCGCCCAGCATGGCGAGAATGGCACGGTTGAGCTTTTCAGTGATCAGCAGAGCGTAGACGACGATCAGGATGCCGGTCGCCATCCAAAGCGGTGAAATGCCCAAGAGATCGGGGACAGAGAGCGCGTGCTCTCCGTGGTTAGCCGAATGGTTTGTCAAAGCTATGCTCGCACTTTTGATTTAGGTGAGAAGTTGGTCCAGAAGGGAATTGGCGCTTACGGTGCCTACGAAGGCCTGTGTGTCAGGCTCGACGAGCATTAGGTGCCGTTTGTAGCGATGGATCAGAAAAATTCCTTCCATGACCGGTGTATCTGGTGCCGCCACGGGGATGTTTTCGGGCAAAGACATGTGATCAACCACATGTTTGTCTTTCAGCTGGGCAACCTGCGCGTCGAAATCTTCATTGTTCAGGCTGAGAAAACCCAGATGGTTCATGTTCAGACGGCTGGCTTCGTTGTCCAGCCCGATCAGTGCCGCCTTTGGCAGCAAAAGCCGCAGCAAGGTGGGCGCGCTGAACACGCCTTTGTATGTCCCTTGTTCATCGACAACAGGCAGGAACCTAGCGCGGCTGGCCTTGATGATCTTAAGCGCGGTGGCGACGCTTTCATGAGGTGGGACAGTTTTTTGGACGTGTGAGGGAACCATCACGTCTTTGCAGGAGATGCCCATTGCTTTTCCAATATTTTCTGAGGCCATGCGCGGTGAAAACATAACCAAATTCTACGCGCGCAGCTATCAACACATATTTGCGGGCAAGGCAAGGCAGGTTGCCCCAAATGTGCAAAGGATATTATGCAGATGCAGAAAAAACTGTTAAACGTTCTGATTTTGCTGGGTTTTGAAAGCTGAGTTCCAGATAGATATACCGATGAACTGCCACTGAAACACCGTCCTTTACGACCGGCTGTCTTGTTCCCGATCATAGTGCATACGGTGCTGGCGGACCTCGCCCATTTGTTCATGTGACCAGAAAACAAGCGGTTTGAGCATCTCAAGCAGGCCACGCCCAAGGGGTGTCAGTTCATATGACACCGCGACCGGCGGGCCCGGATCGACGGTGCGCGTCAGATAGCCATCGCGTTGCAACCCTCGCAGGTTTTCTGTCAGCACGCTTTGGGTGACATCGCCAATACAGCGCTTGAGATCGCCAAATCGCTTCGGCTCGTCCTCAAGGGCGAGAATGATGATCATCCGCCATTTCCCAGTCACGTTGGACAGAACCGAACGGATGCAGCAGTTCGAAGCTTCGGCTTTGTTGACCATGATCCCGAAGCGGTCCGTCCGCTGGTGACGCCAGACTACATTCAGCACAATCCGCAGATCCCGACCGGGGCTGATGGCTTGCTGGGGCTTATCCCCTTTGTCGAACAATCGGGCATGACCACCACGACCCATCGGGTGATTTCCGAAGGCGATCTTGTTGTGTTGCACAGCACCTTTTCGAATGCGGATGCCTTGGGCGCGCCCACACTTGCTGCGTTTGATGTCTTCCGTGTGCAGGACGGTAAGGTCGCGGAACACTGGGACAATCTTCAGCCGGTGCCAGAAACCACGGCCTCTGGTCGTGGCATGACAGATGGCCCAACTGACATCACCGATCTGGACAAGACCGAAGAAAACAAAGCGCTTGTTCTTGGATTTGTGCGCGATGTGCTGGGCGGTGCGGCGCCAGAAAAGGCCCCCATGTATTCAGAGGTGTACATGCAGCATAATCCCAACCTGGCGGATGGCATCGACGGGTTGATTGCGGGCACCAAAGCCTGGGCAGAACAGGGGTTTGTCATTACCAAATTCGAGCCGCAGATCGTGGTGGCCGAAGGAAATTATGTCTTTGTGGCCTCAGATGCGACGGTCAGCGGCAAACCATGGGCCTTTTTCGATCTCTGGCGGGTCGAAGAGGGTAAGATCGTCGAACATTGGGATGTTGTTGCCCCCACGCCCGAAGAAATGGCGCATGGCAACGGCAAGTTCTGATTTTGCAGACGCGGGCAGGTGTGAACTGGCCCGCGTCTCGTGATACGGTGTGCGCTTTAAAGTGTCTCTAAAGCGCGCGCAAAGATGGCAGGATCAACATTGCCGCCAGACACAGTGCAAATCACGGTGTCGGTTTCGAACTGACCCGGGTGGAACAATGCTGCGGCAAGCGCTACGGCCCCGCCCGGTTCTGCGACAATTTTCAGGTGGTGAAAGGCCAGCGCCATGGCGCGCAGGGCCTCCTCTTCGCTGACCACAACCCCAGGCCCGCAAAGGCGCGAGAGGATCGGAAAGGTGATTTCACCGGGCATGGGCGTCAGGATGGCGTCACAAAGGCCACCGGCTTCCTGCTGATTGCGCAGGCGTTCGCCGGCGGCCAGCGAACGCGTGGTATCGTCATAGCCTTCGGGCTCTGCCGGGCGCACGCGCATGTCAGGTGCATGGGCTTCAAGGGCCAGCGCGATCCCAGCGGTCAGCCCGCCGCCGCCGCAACACACCATCACATCTGCCTGTGTGATGCCCATGTCAGCCGCCTGCTGGGCAATTTCCACCCCGCAGCTGGCCTGGCCCGCAATCACTTGCGGATCATCGAAGGGTTTGATCAGGGTCAGGTTGCGTTCCGCTGATAGTTGATCACCGATTTCTTCGCGGGATTGGCTGCCACGATCATAAAGCACAACCTCGCCACCGAGGGCGCGGGTGCCATCAATCTTGGCCTTAGGCGCATCCGAGGGCATGATGATCACCGCGGGCACCCCGAACGCACGGGCCACGGCGGCAATGCCCTGCGCATGGTTGCCAGACGAAAAGGCCAGAATACCACGGGCGCGGGTCTGATCATCCAACGCAGAAATTGCCGACCAGGCGCCGCGATATTTGAAACTGCCTGTGTGCTGCAGGCATTCCGGTTTGACCAACACACGACGCCCCGCGATCTCATCTAACATCGGCGATGACAAAAGAGGTGTGCGGCGTACGTTTCCCGACAGGCGGTTGGTCGCGGCGGTGATCATCTCAATATTCATCTGGGGCCTCATGTATTTTCCGCCATGGGGCATGGACGCAGGGGGATTGTCAACGGGCGCGCGACTTGGCAGGAAGTGCACATGATTGAAAAGCAGGCACAACAGGATGGGCAGGTCAGCCGGGCGCTCTATTCGCCCTGCGGGCGGTATCGCTATGGGCTGTGGCGCATATGGGATGACACCCTGCCAGAACTGTTGTTTGTGATGCTGAACCCCTCGACAGCGACCGAAGAGAAGAATGATCCGACCATCGAAAGGTGCCAGCGCAGGGCGATACAGCTGGGGTTTGGCGCTGTGCGGATTGCCAATCTCTTTGCTTTTCGCGCCACGAAACCGGCGGATCTGAAACGGGCTGAAGATCCGATTGGCCCCGAGAATGCGCAGCTGCTGTCAGAGTGGTCAGGTAAAAGCGCTATGACAATTGCCGCCTGGGGCAGCCATGGAGATACGCTGGCGCAGGGGCAGGCGATTGCGCCGCTGTTGAACGGGGATGTGCGCCATCTGGGGCTGACCAAAGCCGGGCATCCGCGTCACCCACTTTATGTATCCTACGATGTCCAACCCGCGCCCTGGCCAAAGGAGCAGCGCTATGGAAAATGAAGAGAACTTGAAGGACAAACAGGATCAGCTGCATGCCGATCTGAACCGGCTGTCGGATGAGGTGGCCCTGCTGAATTCGCACCGCTTTGTCCGCATGCATAATTCCATGTTCAAACTGATATCTTATCAACTTTTCAGGGGCTTAGCCTTTGGTCTGGGCACCGCGCTGGGGGCCAGCCTGCTGGTTTCGATGCTGGTGGTGTTTCTGGCGCAGATTGAGGTTGTGCCCATCATTGGCGGGCTTGCGACCGAAGTTCTGCAGGAAATTGAAAAGACCCGCTAGTATGGTGAATTTCAGATTCGGGTGATTTGGGCGGGGCAGCACATGCGTTAACCATTTCTACGGTTTTGTTTTGGTGCAAGGGCGGCGAATCTGGCATCCTGCGCTGGGGCACCGTAATAAGGATGTGGTGGTATGTTTTTCCTCGCTGGTTTGCTTGGTATGATGGTTCTGGGGTCGGTGGCGATGGTGTCGACCGCCTCTGTCGATGACGACGCCGATGATGGGCTGACGGACGGCGCGGAAACCACCAACGGTGATGACGCCAGTGGTGATCAGGCACAACAGGGCCAGTCTCTTTTCGAGCAACTAGGTCTGGTGGACGGTGACAGTGACGACGATGCCAGCACCCCTGATACCGCCCCTGATGTACGTACAGATCCTGAAAATGGCCCTGACGTGCGCGAGACGCCCGAAGCGGCTGGGCAGACACAGACAGGAACCGAAGGCTCTGACAGCCTCACGGGTGGGGATGGCGACGATAGTTTCGATCTGGCTGGTGGGGATGATCTGGCACCGGGCGGCGAGGGGGCTGACACCATAGCCGGCGGGGCCGGGAATGATACGTTGCATGGTGAAGGCGGCGATGATCGTCTGGATGGCGGTGAAGATGACGATGCGCTGCATGGCCATGGCGGCGACGACCTGTTGGAAGGCGGCATTGGTCAGGATTTGCTTAACGGTGGCCTGGGCGATGATACACTGGATGGTGATGAAGGAGATGATCAGCTTTTCGGGCGTGAAGGGGATGACATCCTGCAAGGCGGCATTGGCCGCGATGTGCTTTCCGGTGGCGAGGGCGATGACCATCTGACCGGCTATGTTCTGGATGACAATGGCGGCGATGTCGATGATTTCGACTATCTGAACGGCGGTGATGGTGATGATACCCTGATTATTGGCGAGGGTGATGTTGCCACCGGCGGTGAGGGCGCGGATATCTTTGCTTTGGGCGATTGGATCGACGGTGAAGCCGCCGAATTGGTGGATTATGATTCTTCCGAAGATCAGATCATGATTGTCTATGAAGGTGATCCGCCAGAGGTAGAGCTGCGTGCCAATGCGGATCAGCCAAGCCTGTCAGAAATCGTTGTCGATGGGACAGTGATTGGAAAAATGCCGACAGATCTGGCACCTGAAGTTTCTGACCTTGTTTTAGTGGCGGCTGAGGATGCGGCTGTGCTGTCTTTAAGTTAGGCGCCGGTGCCTTGAATTGTCGCGATTTGGAAGGGGGCGAGTGCCCCTTTTTCCTTTGCAAAACATCAGGAATCGTGTAAGCGCGCGTATCCGCTGAATTTGCGGATTTCTCCATGGGCCCTGCTGGACGACATCCCGGCTTGCGCCATTCCACTTTAACTCTGAAAGGAGACCCCGATGTCGATCACGCCGGAAGAAAAAGCCCGTCTGATGAAAGAATTCGCAACCAAAGAAGGTGACACCGGTTCTCCGGAAGTTCAGGTTGCCATTCTGACGTCGCGCATTTCTACCCTGACCGAGCACTTCAAAACCCACAAGAAGGACAACCACTCGCGTCGTGGCCTTCTGAAACTGGTTGCTCAGCGCCGGAAGCTGCTGGACTACACCAAGGGTAAAGACGAAGCACGCTATCAGGATCTGATCAAGCGTCTGGGCATTCGCCGCTAAGGCTGCGCGCCCCGCATTCAGAATAGATGCCCGTCCCTTAAGGGGCGGGCATTTTTCTTTCAGCGGAGGCGATAATGCCTGAACTGATCATAGAGGATCAGATAAAGATCCTTATGCCACAGCGCGATATAATCGCCTTGATCCTGCGCGCTGGGCAGTGGTGTGCGGCTTATAACGCGCCCGGATGCCAGATCCAGTTCATATAGGTAATCCTGTTCGCAAGATCCGCCATCCACAGCGAATAGTCTGTTGCGATCAAAGGCAAAGCCGCGCCCACCCGAAACGCGCGTGGGAGAGACCCACTTTAGTTGCGTCAGATCGGGCGTCAGACGCATCACAAACCCATACCGACGGTCGCCGGCGCAGCGGGTGAGTGTATCCAGTGAAAGCAGCAGATCGCCCCCGCGTGCGATGGCCACAAAAAGACTGTTGGGGACATGATCAGGAACATCGCCAGCCCAGACACCATTTGTGGATGATGTTGGAAAGGTCAGAACCGATAGCCATGCTTTCGCAAGATCCGCTGTAAAGCGCCCGATAAGAACCTGTTGCGTTCTTCCATTTCGCCAGGGGCGGATCAGAATGTATTCGCCCGTCGGGCTGCGAAAACTGTATAGACCCTTGGCATTTGCCCCCCAAAGCAGTGGCCCGGGCAGGGGCGCCGGGCGCATGGTTTGAACCGCGGATCGAAACATATCAAAGCTTTGCTGACCGGGCAGCTTTGCCTCTTGTGAGACCAGCCTGGCCTTAAGATCCGCCTGTGGGCCGGGATTTGCGGGAACCTGTGGCCGAAGTTGCGTGACAGTGCTGGGTATATCCGGGGCCGCACGGCGAAACAGTTCCAGTTCGGGCGCGTGTTGCGCCCAAAGCGGTGGGCAAAGCAGCAAAAGAAATGACAAAAGGCGGATCATCTGGCGCACCTGAAAACAGCGGTTACAGCACTGTGCCGCATCAAGGTTACCAAGAGGTGTCTGCCAAAGAAAACGGCCCCGCTTAGGGGGCCGTCTGTCAGATCACATCAAATCTGGTTCGCGTCCGACCTTATTGGCCAATCGACCGATTGTCAGCCCCTGCACAATGATCGAGAAAATCACGATCACATAGGTCACTGTCAGGATGAGCGGTTTGTATTCGCTATCTGGCAAAGACAACGCCAGCGCGACCGAGATGCCCCCCTTTAGTCCGCCCCATGTCATGATGGGGGTGACGCCCGGGGCGAATACGCGAAATGGGCGCAAGAGGGTGATCGGAACCACCACGGCGGCCAGTCGTCCGACCAGCGCCAGCGCGATGGAAATCACCGCCGTCACAAGGAAATCGGCCTCAAGCTGCACAGCGAACACCTCGATCCCGATCAGCATGAACAGAACCGCGTTCAGGATCTCATCGATCAAAATCCAGAATTTATCAACATATTCGCGGGTTTGCTCAGACATGCCATGTTTGGCACCAATATCACCGATCAACAGACCTGCGCAGACGGCCGCGATGGGGGCGGACACATGCAGCCAGATGGCCAGCTCATAGCCGCCAAAAGCCAGCCCCAGCGTCAGCAGCACCTCAAGGGAATAGTCATCGATATGGCGCATGACGCGGAACACCAGCCAGCCCAAAGCCAACCCCAGCGCTGCCCCGCCAAAGGCCTCTTGTACAAAGAGCTTGATTGCCCCCATCGCACCGCCGTCGCCATGGGCATCATGGGGAAAGGCCAGGCCGACGAGCACCAGAAACAGCACATAGGCAACCCCGTCATTGAACAGGCTTTCACCCGCGATTTTGGTTTCCAGAGCTTTGGAAAGATTGGCTTCTTTTAGCACCCCCATCACAGCAACGGGGTCGGTAGGTGTCACCAGGGCACCAAAGACCAGCGCGATCAGCAGCGGCATTCCTGTCAGCCAGAAAAAGCCAATCCCAATCACCGCCGTCGAAAGAGCAACGCCAATGGTGGCCATCAGCAAAACCGTCGGCCAGACTGCGCGAAGATCAGACAGTTTGACATGCAAAGCCCCGGCAAACAGCAGCAATCCCAACATGCCTTCCAGCAATGCATCCGAGAATTGCAGCCCTTCAACGACGGTCTTTAGATTGGCGGCAATGCCCAGCCCCGGCACAAAGAAATCAACGGCCAGAGCCGTCAGAGAAGCCAAAAGCGCGACCACCAGAATGCCGATGGCCGCAGGCAGACGTAAGAAGAAGTAGTTGATCGTGCCGAACACGCCGGCCAGCACAATCAGGAATGACGTGATTTGAAGAAAGCTCATGAGGTAACCCTGATATCTTTTGCGGCGGGCATAACATTTGGGCCAGAACTTGCATTCAAAAAATGCGATCTCGGCGGTATTTGCTCTGGAATTATGGACGCAGTAAGGTTTTTGCGTCAGGGTCTGCGTAACTTTGCTGGAAGGGGCAGGCAATGCGTCGTTTGATACTGCTGATAACGCATGGGATCACCTTGGTAGTTGGGTTTGCGCTGGGCGTGTATTTTCTGCCCATCCTGACCGCGCCAAAGGGACCGGATGTGGCGATTTTGCAGGCCAAGGCGCAGGATGCACAGTTCAAGGGCACGTTTTCCCGCGACAGGCGCGGCAGTGACTTCCTGCATTGGGGCGAGGGTGAGGTAAGCCTGAGCGCGGACGAGGTTGTCCATATGGGGCATTTGGCTCCGGGTCCGGACTATATGCTGTATCTGACCAAAAGCTTTGTCGAAGATGAGGCCGATTTTCTGGCGCTCAAAGATGAGGCAGCGAACATCGGTTCGGTGAAAACCTTTGACGGTCTGGTGCTGCCAATCCCGGAAGGGGTGGATATTCACGACTACACCACAGTTGTGATCTGGTGCGAAGCCTTTTCAGAATTCATCTCATCGGCAAAGTATAGATAGGCGTGACGAACGTCATTGTCGCCGCTGGCCCGCGCAGATTGCGCCTTTGGACGTTTGCAAGAGTTTTCCGGAAATACACTTTCAAAAAGCTGTAAAACAGGCTATGGCCCCCCTATCTGAGACGTGACGCTTTGACCCCGGCGCATGAAACGATAGCGGGGTCGGCGGCAATGGGGCCGCCATGAAAACGAGAGACCCGGCAGGGGCCGGGAGGGCTCTCAAATAGGATACGACGATGTTCAAAGAAACTAAGAAGTCGATTCAGTGGGGCGAAGAGACGCTGACACTGGAAACGGGTAAGGTTGCCCGTCAGGCCGATGGTACTGTGATCGCCACATTGGGCGAAACCTCTGTCATGGCCAATGTGACTTTTGCCAAAGAGCAAAAGCCGGGTCAGGATTTCTTTCCGCTGACCGTACATTACCAAGAGAAATATTATGCCGCCGGTAAAGTGCCAGGCGGGTTTTTCAAGCGTGAAGCACGCCCGACCGAAAAAGAAACCCTGACCGCGCGTCTGATCGACCGTCCGATCCGCCCGCTGTTTGTGCCCGGCTTCAAAAACGAAGTTCTGGTGATGTGTACCGTTCTGTCGCACGATCTGGTCAATGACCCGGATATGGTTGCGATGATCGCGGCATCGGCGGCGCTGACCATTTCCGGCGCCCCCTTCCGTGGCCCGATTGGCGCGGCGCGCGTGGGCTTTGAAGATGGCGAATATGTGCTGAACCCAACTGTCGACGACATGGATCAGCTGCGCATGAACCCGGAGCAGCGTCTGGATCTGGTTGTGGCCGGCACCAAAGACGCCGTGATGATGGTGGAATCGGAAGCTTATGAGCTGACCGAAGAGGAAATGCTGGGCGCGGTTCTGTTTGCCCATGAGCAGATGCAGCCGGTGATTGACCTGATCATTGATCTGGCCGAAGAAGCGGCGAAAGAGCCGTTTGAATTCGTAGCGCCGGATTACAGCGAAATCTACGAGGCTGTGAAAGCCGCAGGTGAGGCGCAGATGCGCGACGCCTATGCAATCACCGTCAAGCAAGAGCGCGTTGCTGCCGTCGCGGCCGCCAAAGAGGCGATCATTGCTGCGTTGAGCGAAGAACAGCAAGAAGACGCAAACCTGGGCTCGGCGCTGAAAAAGCTGGAATCCAGCGTGCTGCGTGGCACCGTGGTGAAAGAGGGCAAACGTATCGATGGTCGTGCGCTGGACGAAGTGCGTGATATCGTGTGTGAAACCGGCCTGCTGCCACGCACCCACGGTTCGGCGCTGTTCACCCGCGGTGAAACGCAGGGTCTGGTTGTGACCACTCTGGGCACCGGTGACGATGAGCAGATCATCGACGCGCTGCATGGCAACTATCGTTCGAACTTCCTGCTGCATTATAACTTCCCACCCTATTCCGTTGGTGAAGTTGGCCGCGTAGGCTCGCCCGGTCGTCGTGAAATTGGCCATGGCAAACTGGCATGGCGTGCGCTGCAGGCGGTTCTGCCTGCGCCGACCGATTTCCCATACACCGTGCGTGTTGTTTCCGAGATCACTGAATCCAACGGCTCGTCTTCGATGGCGTCGGTCTGTGGTGGCTCGCTGTCCATGATGGACGCTGGTGTTCCGCTGAAAGCCCCGGTTGCCGGTGTGGCCATGGGTCTGGTTTTGGAAGATGACGGTGATTTCGCGATCCTGACCGACATTCTGGGTGACGAAGATCATCTGGGCGACATGGACTTCAAAGTGGCGGGTACCGAAAACGGTATCACCTCGCTGCAGATGGACATCAAGGTTGCGGGCATCACTCCTGAAATCATGACCAAAGCCTTGGCGCAGGCCAAAGCGGGTCGTCTGCACATTCTGGGCGAAATGGCCAAGTCGCTGACCGAAGCATCGGAGTTCAGCGTACACGCGCCGCGTATTGAGACCATGCAGATCCCGACCGACAAGATCCGTGAAGTGATCGGCTCGGGCGGTAAGGTGATCCGCGAGATCGTGGAAACATCTGGTGCGAAGGTCGACATCAACGATGATGGTGTGATCAAGATCGCCAGCCCGGACGGTGAATCGATCCAGAAGGCTTATGACATGATCCACTCGATCGTGGCCGAGCCGGAAGAAGGTCAGATCTACAAAGGTAAAGTTGTGAAGATCGTCGACTTCGGCGCCTTCGTGAACTTCTTTGGCAAGCGTGACGGTCTGGTGCACGTGTCCCAAATCGAAAACCGCCGCCTGAACCATCCGTCGGACGTTCTGAAAGAAGGTCAGGAAGTGTTCGTCAAGCTGCTGGGCTTTGACGATCGTGGCAAAGTGCGTCTGGCCATGAAGATGGTGAACCAGGAAACTGGTGAAGAGCTGCCGCGCGAAGAAAAGAAAAAAGACGGCGGTGAGTAACGCTCACCTAAGGTTATGCCGGGCCTGAAGGCCTATGCAGCAAAGGGGCGCCTATTTTGGGCGCCCCTTTCGTATTTACGGGGAAGCGAGAGAAGTGATTACCCGTTCAATTAAAATTTTAGCCCGCTAGAAATAAACCTGTAGGTTGTGGGCTTACAACCTCACGGGATGCGCCGTGGGGCTCTGGCTGGGGATGCCAGGGCCCAAGCGCGCAATTGGCTTTTGCTGTCCAGCGAAAACGGCTACCAAATCCGCATGATTATTCTGGAAAATATCATCACGGATCGCGGTTCAAAATATGCGGTTTCCGGTGGGGCCTGCCATTCTGCCGATGAGGCCAAGGTCTTTTTGAAAGAGCTCAAGCGCAACAAGAAGTTCGCCAAGGCGACCCATAACACCTGGGCCTGTCTGACTGACACCGGTGTTCTGAAGAACGATGATGGGGAAAGCGGCGCGGGGATGGTGATCGTGCGCATGCTGGAACGTGAAAACCTGCGCAATCAGATTGTTGTGGTGACACGCTGGTATGGCGGCAAACATCTGGGTGGCGACCGATTTCGTCACGTTCAGGATGCTGTGCGCATGTATATGCAAGAACTGGGCGAGGCATAAAAAAAGGCCGGGCATAGCCCGGCCAGTCCAACAGGGAGGAACATGTGTTTGCCCGCACATGTAACGGGTTAACTTTCAGTTAAGCTTTCGAGGTATAGAAACAAGATCCCGGCGGATTAAATCATTGACTTCTGTATGTTGTAAAAGCGTTATCAGCGAAATCTGGCGCATTCCCTTCGAACAAAAAAGAGGCCGGACAATGGTCCGGCCAGTCCAACAGGGAGGAGCATGACACTGCGCTGTGACCCGGCGTCATGCTATGAAGATAAGTTAACACCCAAATGGTTAACGTATCGTTTCCGGCAGATTTGTCAGGAAATCAGACGGTATCCGCCCGATTCCGTCACCAGAAGGCGCGCGTTTGAAGGATCGGGCTCAATCTTCTGACGCAGGCGATAAATATGGGTTTCAAGCGTATGGGTGGTGACCCCGGCGTTATATCCCCAGACCTCATGTAGCAGGGTGTCGCGCGGAACGACGCCATCAGTAGAGCGATACAGAAACTTGAGAATATTGGTTTCTTTCTCGGTCAGGCGGATCTTGGTCTCGTCTTCGCGCATCAGCAGCTTCATCGAGGGCTTGAAGGTATAGGGGCCAACGGTAAAGACAGCGTCTTCTGATTGCTCATGCTGGCGCAGCTGTGCGCGAATGCGGGCCAGAAGAACCGGGAATTTGAAAGGTTTGGTGACATAGTCATTGGCCCCGGCATCAAGGCCCAGAATGGTGTCGGCATCACTGTCATGACCCGTCAGCATGATCACAGGCGCTTTGACACCCTGCTTGCGCATCAGGCGGCACAGTTCGCGTCCGTCTGTGTCGGGCAGGCCCACGTCCAGAATGATCAGATCATAGGTCTGTTCCTTGATCCGTGACATGGCGGTGGCACCGCTATCTGCCTCGAATACTTCAAAATCTTCCGTCATGATCAGCTGTTCAGCCAGCGCTTCACGCAGATCATCGTCATCGTCTACCAGCAGAATGTTACGCAGCTGAGCCATCGACCAATCCTTTTCTTCGGTTGCCTTTTGAGGCAGATGTGGCCAATTGTGCGGCGCTACAAGGAATGCTGCAAGAGGTTCACGCTCTCGTGTCTGAGAGCAGGAAATGTTACAGGAATCCCGGCTAAGTGTTACCGAAAGGGCGTGTTGTGACCTTCGAAGTCGATCTGAATGAAACACTGGCCCGTGCGCGGGGGGATCTGCGCATGGGGGTGCCGGTTGTGCTGCGCGGGCAGGATCGCGCCCTTGTCATCGCCGCGACCGAAACATTGGGACAGGACCGGTTTGAAGCGATCTGCGCGCTGGGGCAGATCGAACTTGTGCTGACGGGCCGCCGGGCAGAGACACTCAAGGCGCGGGCCTATGATGGGGATGTGGCGCGGGTCTGTGTTCCAACGGGGGCAGATCTGACCTGGATCAAGGTGCTCTCGGATCCGGCGGATGATCTGGCCAACCCAATGAAAGGGCCGCTGCGCACACTGCGCGATGGGGCGGCTGATCTGGAACGTCTTGCGGTTGATCTGTGTAAATCAGCGCGCCTGCTGCCCGCCGCGCTTTGCGTTGAGGTCGATACGGATTTTGCCGCTGAGCGTATTCTTGTGACGGTGGATGCTCAAAAAGCGCAGCCTTTGATGCAGGATCAGTCAGATCTGGAACATATCGTTGCCGCACGTGTGCCCCTGCGCGCCGCGGAACAGGCGCGGTTGCATATTTTCCGCCCCGAAAATGGTGCCGAAGAACATTATGCCATTGAAATCGGGCGTCCGGATCGCGCGGCCCCGGTGCTGGCGCGGCTGCATTCGGCCTGCGCGACCGGGGATCTTTTAGGGTCGCTGAAATGCGATTGCGGCCCACAGTTGAACGCCGCGCTTGAAGCCATGGGGCAGGAGGGGGCCGGGGTACTGCTTTATTTGAATCAAGAGGGGCGCGGGATTGGTCTGGCCAATAAGATGCGGGCCTATGCCCTTCAGGATCAGGGGTTTGACACGGTGGAAGCCAACCACCGGCTTGGGTTTGAAGATGATGAGCGTGACTTCCGGCTTGGGGCGCAGATCCTGCAAAAGATGGGATTCAGCGCGGTGCGCCTGATGACGAACAACCCCGGCAAGATCGCGATTATGGAGCGTTCGGGTGTGGCTGTCGCAGAACGTGTGCCCCTGAAGGTTGGGCAGACCGCTTATAATGAGAAGTATCTGGCGGTGAAGGCCTCGAAATCCGGGCATATGCTGTAGAAAAGGGCAGGTGATGGCTGTACAGGACATGGTTTTGACGCGCATCGGGCTGCGGTTTGGTGGTCAGCTTTGGCCCTGCACTATTGGCAAAGGCGGGATCGCAAACGACAAACGCGAAGGGGATGGTGCAACGCCTGTGGGCGTGCATCGTATCGCTGGTCTGTTGTATCGTCCTGATCGCATGGCGCGGCCCACCAATTGGGCGCAGCCAATTGGGCCTGGCGATCTCTGGTCGGATGCCTCTGGCCAGCCCGATTACAATCTGCAGGTGCGTGCGCCCTATGCCCATAGCCATGAGAAACTGCGCCGCGCCGATCCGCTGTATGATCTGGTGCTGATCACCGATTGGAACTGGCCCAAAGCCAAGGCTGGCCGGGGCAGTGCGATCTTTCTGCATCGCTGGCGCAGACCGGGTTTCCCGACAGAAGGGTGCATCGCCTTTCGCCCCGACCACCTGCGGCAACTGGTCAAAAAGATCACGCCCGGAACGCGATTGATTGTTCCTGATACACTTATGAAGTGACGTGGCGTCGATCTTCCAGCGGGAATAAGGATTCGCAAGAATTTGGCGGCGTTTCATGGTGGCGGTAACGCGCACGAAAATTTCGCTGCAAATGGTGCCAAAGATAAAAAATTTCATGATGAAATGCCTGATTTTCAGCAAGTTTTGATTTTTTGGATACAAACCCGGACTGAAATGGTTGCAACTCAACGCACGACGCGCTTTAGTCCAAGACCAAGACAGCGAAGAAAATTCGCGGACTAAAACAGGGAGATCGCTTTGGCCGATCATACAAGTGGTGACGCGTTCGTTGCATTCGAGCGCGTGCAGAAGAGCTACGACGGTGAAACTCTTGTCGTAAAAGACCTCAACCTGACCATGCCGAAAGGCGAGTTTCTGACGATGCTTGGTCCGTCGGGGTCTGGGAAAACCACTTGCTTGATGATGCTGGCCGGCTTTGAGACCGCGACCCATGGCAAAATCATGCTTGATGGGGTGAACATTAACAATATCCCGCCGCATAAACGTGGCATTGGCATGGTGTTCCAGAACTATGCGCTGTTCCCACATATGACAATTGCCGAGAACCTCGCCTTCCCGTTGGAAGTGCGTAAAATGGGCAAATCCGAGCGTGAGGCAAAAGTAAAGCGCGCGCTGGACATGGTGCAGATGGGTGACTTTGGCGGGCGCCGCCCGAGCCAACTGTCTGGTGGTCAGCAGCAGCGTGTTGCGCTGGCGCGTGCGCTGGTGTTCGAACCCGAGCTGGTCTTGATGGACGAACCGCTGGGAGCGCTGGACAAACAGCTGCGTGAACACATGCAGTTCGAAATCACCCGTCTGGCGCATGAACTGGGCATCACCACGGTTTACGTGACCCACGACCAGACCGAAGCCCTGACCATGTCTGACCGCGTCGCTGTGTTCAACGATGGCCGTATTCAGCAGCTTGCCCCGCCGGATGAGCTGTACGAAGCGCCGCAGAACAGCTTTGTCGCGCAGTTCATTGGTGAAAACAACACGCTGGAAGGCACCGTGACCGAGATCAACGGTGATACCTGTGTGGTGCGTCTCGATGATGGCGAAGAACTGGACGCGACCCCGGTCAATGTGAGCGCTGTTGGTGATCGCACCCGCGTGTCGATCCGCCCGGAACGTGTTGAATTCAACAAGGAACGTCTGCAAGAGGGCGCACATACCCTGAAGGCAGAAGTGCTTGAATTCATTTACATGGGCGACATCTTCCGCACCCGTCTGCGGGTGGCTGGGAATGACAACTTTGTCATCAAAACCCGCAACGCGCCCGATCAGGTGCGCCATGTGCCGGGTTCGACCATTGAAATTGGATGGCTGCCGCAGGATTGCCGCGCGCTCGACGCCAGCTGATACGAATTCCCTGTCTGCCTCACAAGAAGGGCAGAAGGGCGTAGTCGTGAGACCAGTGTCCTAACCCGTGGACGGGTCTCCAGAAATTTAACGGGAAACCTTAGGGAGTATAAGATGAAACTCACCAAGACCTTGATGGCGTCGACCGCGCTGACAGTGGCAGCAGGTGCTGTTGCAGCCGAAGATATGGCCATGGAAATGACCCTCGTGTCCTGGGGCGGTGCCTACCAGGCTTCTCAGCACAAGGCCTATGTTGAGCCCTATCTGGCGATGAACCCGGGCCTGACTGTAACCTGGGACGAAAGCTCGGCTGAGGCGACCGCGAAAATGCGCGCCATGACCGAAGCAGGCAATGTAACCTGGGATCTGGTTGACGCTGTGGCATCTGACGCGATGCGCATGTGCGACGAAGGCCTGATCGAAGAATTTGACCACGACGCAGTCCTGGCGACTGGCGCAGACGGCTCTTCGGCCAGCGACGACTTTGGCGATCTGATCGTTTCCGACTGCTTTGTGCCACAGATCGTTTACTCGACCACCTTTGGCTACCGCAAAGATCTGGTGGGTGACACCGCGCCGACATCGGTTTGTGCGATCTTCGACACCGAAGCCTACCCTGGCAAGCGCGCGCTGCAAAAGCGTCCGATCGACAACATGGAATGGGCTCTGTTCTGTGATGGCGTGTCGAAAGACGAAATCTATGACGTGCTGGACACCGAAGAAGGTGTAGACCGCGCGCTGGCCAAGCTGGACACCATCAAAGACGATGTTGTCTGGTGGACTGCGGGTGCAGAAACACCTCAGCTGCTGGCTGATGGTGAAGTTGTCTTTGGTTCGACCTTCAACGGTCGTCTGTTCTCGGCCATCGCCGAGCAGGGCCAGCCAATTGAAATGCTGTGGGATATGCAGTCGTTCGATCTGGACGGTTGGGTTCTGCCTGCGGATCTGCCAGCAGACCGTCGTGCCCGTGCGCTGGACTTCCTGAAGTTCGCGACCGACACCCAGCGTCTGGCGGATCAGGCGGCCTATATTTCCTACGGTCCGGCACGTAAGTCTTCGGCACCGCTGGTTGGCAAACACGCCGAACTGGGTATCGAAATGGCACCGCATATGCCAACCGATCCGGCCAACGCAACCAACGTTCACGTCTATGACTACGAATGGTGGGCAGACAACCGCGATGATCTGGACGCCAAATTCCAGGCTTGGCTGGCGAAATAATTCAGCCTTTCGTAGGGTGCGAGATATCGCACCCTACTTTTCTGCCGATGGCGCATGACAGCGGAACCGGCAGCTTTACAAGATCACAAAATGAGGCGCGACAATGCCCAAGGGCTATATCATCGGCCATATCACCGTCACCGACCCCGAGGCCTATAAAGAATACATCGAACGCGACACACCGATCCTGCATGCTTTGGGTGGGCGTTTCGTTGTGCGAGGGGGGCAATCGACCGTGATGGAAGGTGAGGTTCACCAGCGCCACGTGGTCATCGAATTTCCCAGTTATGAAGCAGCTTTGGCGGCTTATAACGATCCGGACTATCAAGAGGTTGCCAAAATTCGTCACGCGACAGCGGAAAGCACGATTTTGGTCGTCGAGGGGGCAGAATGAGCGACGCAACCGACACCAACGGCCCGGTTCTGGCCGCAGACGGAACCCCATTGAAACGCAGTCTGGCCCGCGCTTTGCGCCGCCAGAAGATCCGCGCATTGATGCTGATTGCGCCTTTGCTGCTGTTCATTCTGGTCAGCTTTATCATGCCGATTGGCGATATGCTGTATCGCTCGGTGGAAAACAGCATTGTGCGCGATACCCTGCCACGCAGCGTGGTGGCGGTTGCGGATTGGGATGCCGACAGCGGCGAACTGCCCTCCGAAGCCGTCTATGCAGCCATGGCTGCCGACCTCAAAGAGGCGGCGCTGGCCAAGAAACACACCAAGGTTGCGGTGCGTTTGAATTATGAACAGCCAGGTCTTGCCTCGGCGTTCAAAAAGGCAGGGCGCAAGGCGAAGAAGTTCGATCTGGAGAATGGCGGCCCTTGGAAAGAGCAGTTGATCGATCTGCACAAGCGCTGGGGGGAGCCAGAAATCTGGCGTACAATCCAGACGTACTCTCCTCCGGTGACTGCTGGCTATTTCCTGAATGCGGTGGATATGCGCGTTGGTCCGGATGGTGCGGAACTGCGCCCGGAAAAAGAGCGCATCTACAACAAGCTGTTGGTGCGGACCCTGTGGATGTCGCTGATGATCACCGGGTGCTGTATTCTGCTGGCCTATCCTGTGGCCTGGCTGCTGGCAAACCTGCCGTCACGCACGGCTAACCTGCTGATGATCCTCGTGCTCTTGCCGTTTTGGACATCGCTTCTGGTGCGGACATCAGCCTGGAAAATCCTGTTGCAACAGCAAGGTGTGATCAACGATATCCTCGTGTTTATCGGGCTTGTCGGGGATGATGCGCGCCTGCAGATCATCAACAACCAATTCGGTACGGTTGTGGCCATGACCCACATCCTGCTGCCCTTTATGATCCTGCCGATGTATTCAGTGATGGCGACCATCCCGCCAGCCTATCTGCGTGCGGCCAAGTCGCTTGGCGCAACGGATTGGACCGCCTTCTGGCGTGTCTACTTCCCGCAGACAGTGCCGGGCATCGGTGCGGGTTCCATCCTCGTATTCATTCTTGCGATTGGCTATTACATCACGCCAGCGCTGGTTGGCGGCACCAAAGGCACATTCATCTCGAACCAGATCGCCTATCACATCTCGACCTCGCTGAACTGGGGTCTGGCTGCGGCGCTTGGGTCAATCCTTCTGGCGGTGGTTCTGGTGCTCTACTGGGCCTATGACAAAATCGTCGGCATCGACAACGTGAAGCTGGGGTAAATGATATGAGCGGACTTCCTCCTTATGCCACCACCGGCCAGCGGATCTGGTACTACACTTTCCGTGTGCTGTGTGGGCTGATCTTTTTCTTTCTGATCGCGCCGATTGTCGTGGTGATCCCCCTTAGCTTCAATGCGCAGGATTTCTTTACCTTCACCAAGGAAATGCTCAGCTTTGATCCTGCGGGTTACTCGCTCAAGCACTATCGGGATTTCTTTGGCAATCCTGACTGGCAGGATGCGCTGAGAAATTCGGTCCAAATCGCACCTGTGGCGACGCTGATTTCGGTGACACTGGGCACATTGGCCGCCATTGGCCTGAGCCAGCCGCATGTGCCAGCGCGTCGCGCTATCATGGCGATCCTGATCTCGCCGATGATCGTGCCGCTGATTATCTCTGCGGCGGGCATGTATTTCTTCTATTCGAAGATCGGTCTGGCGGGAACATATTGGGGTGTTGTGTTGGCGCATGCTGCCCTGGGCATTCCTTTTGTGATCATCACCGTGACAGCCACTCTGGTTGGTTTTGATCGCTCTCTGACCCGCGCGGCCGCCAATATGGGCGCTGATCCTGTGACCACCTTTTTCAAAGTGCAGATGCCTTTGATTTTGCCGGGCGTGATCTCGGGAGGTTTGTTCGCCTTTATTACCTCGTTTGACGAGGTGGTTGTGGTGATCTTTGTGGGATCGGCCAAGCAGCAGACCCTGCCCTGGCAGATGTTCACTGGCCTGCGTGAACAGATTTCGCCGACCATTCTTGCCGTTGCGACGATTCTGGTGGTCATCTCTATCGCGCTTCTAACCACGGTCGAGCTGCTGCGCCGCCGCTCGGAAAGACTGCGTGGCATGAGCCCCGGCTGATCTATAGCTAGAAATTTAGCGAAATCACTGCGCCGTCCGAAGTATTTTTGGGCGGCGCTAATCTTTTGGTAGGAGATTTCGGGGACAATCCATACGGGTTTGAGTGTAGGAGTAGGCAATGTCTGCTATTGATCAAAGACTTTCAGGAGTGTCTGCATCCGAAGCAGCGTTCAATCTGGATGAATTGTTTTATTCACGCACCGATGCGAAGGGCGTTATTACCTCTGGCAACAGTGTCTTTCAACGTGTTGCCGGCTATGAATGGCATGAACTGCTTGGGGCGCCACATAATGTCGTCCGGCACCCGGAAATGCCCCGCGGGCTGTTCTACTTTATGTGGGAAAGGCTGAAAAAGGGTTTGCCGACTGGGGCCTATGTTCAGAACGTTCGAAAAGACGGTCGTTTCTACTGGGTCTTCTCGCTGATGATGCCGCTGGGCGATGGGTATATCTCTATCCGCATGAAACCCACGACACAGCTATTGAAATCTGTTCAGGAGATTTATGCCGAGGCGCTTGCAGAGGAAGCAAAGTCCGGTTTCTCACTAACGCAAAGCTCGGATCTGATTTATAAGCGTGTTCAGGAACTTGGCTATTCTGGTTGGGGTGCATTCCAAGCTGATGCACTGGCGCAGGAATTTGAGGCGCGTGCGCGTCAGCTATCGCAACCGGTGCATCAAATGCAGCGCCGTTTTATGGGTATGTCGGAAGCCATCTCACAGGTGCTGAAAGAAACCACCGAGATGACCGAGGCTTTCAAGGCAATCCGTACCGTACCGATGAACATGCGCATCATCGCGTCGCGCCTGGAAAATGCGGGCGGTCCCATTAGCGCGATTTCAGTCAACTACAGCCAGATGCTGGAAGAAATGGCCACCTGGGTGAACACCTTTGTTGATGGTGAAAACTGCGTATTCTCCAAGATCCGGCGCGCTATTTTGCATGGGCAGTTCCTCAGCTATGCCGTGGCGCTGGAAGAGGAAATGATTGCTCAGTTTCAGGCCGACAAAAGCGAATATCCCGAAGGCTTTGATTTTGAGGCAGAAACCAAAGAACTAAAGTCCCACAGCAACGAATTCCTCAGTGGCATGAAAGAAGCGCTCTCCGATGTCGAACGTGAGGCGCGCAGGTTCCAGCGTTCGGTTCTGGATATGAAGCGCTATGTGACGGGTCTCAGTTCAACGCGTATGATGTGTAAAATTGAAAGCGCGACACTGGCGGGGTCTGGCACTGCGATGACCGGGATCGTTGAACAGCTGGACAGTTGCCAGAATGAAATCGAAGAGAGGTTGGCGCGGATTGTTGAGCTGAACTCAGTGATCCAGGGCAATACCGATATGTTGAGTTCACTGTTCTAGATTTTAACGCCTGTGTATTTTCGCAGGAATAGACTGGTTTTATCCAAAGTCGGAAACTCAGGGCAATCCTGCGAGAAAGCGCTTCACATAAAAAGGGCGGGGAAGACCCCGCCCGATGTGCTTACATGCGAACCAGCTTTTCATAGCTTTCCGCGATATCCTTGGTCAGGGCGCCCACTTCGAAGGTATAGTCGCCAATCTGACCAACAGGGGTGACTTCGGCAGCGGTGCCGGTCAGCCAGCACTGTTCAAAGCTCTCCAGCTCATCCGGCATGATATGCCGTTCGTGCACAGTGATCCCTTTTTCGGCCAGCATCTTCAACACCGTCTGGCGGGTCAGGCCGTTCAGGAAGCAATCCGGTTTTGGGGTGTGAACCTCACCATCTTTTACAAAGAAGATATTCGCCCCGGTCGCCTCAGCCACATAGCCACGATAATCCATGAACAGGGCGTCCGAGCAGCCTTTCGCTTCGGCTTCATGTTTTGACACGGTGCAGATCATGTAAAGACCCGCTGCTTTGGCATGTACCGGGATGGTTTCAGGCGATGGGCGTTTCCATTTGGCGATGTCCAGCTTTGCGCCTTTCATCTTTGCATCACCATAGTAATTGCCCCATTCCCAGGCAGCGATGGCAAGGCGAACAGGGTTGCGGGCAGAAGCGACACCCATGTCTTCGCCGGCACCACGCCAGGCCACAGCACGCACATAGGCGTCTTTGAAGCCATTCACTTCCAGAACCTGTTTCTTTGCGGCTTCGATTTCATCCACGCTGTACGGAATGGTGAAATCCAGTTCCCCAGCCGAGAAATGCAGGCGCTCTGAATGTTCGCGTGACAGGAAAATTTTGCCATTGTAAGCGCGCTCGCCTTCGAAGACCGAGCTTGCGTAGTGTAACCCGTGGGTCAGGACATGGACATTTGCCGAGCGCCAGTCAACAAGCTGGCCATCCATCCAGATTTTGCCGTCACGGTCGTCATATGCTCCTGTAGCCATCGCTCTTCTCCTACGTGCGATTTTTCGAAAGTTGCGGATCTTACGTCCGTTTCGGACATAAAATTGCGTAAAAACTGTTGGTGGCTACCAGTTGGTACTTGGAATGTCAATAAGGCTGACGTAAAATACATGTAAGCAACTAGAAGGGGCGAAAATGGTTGATCGACAAAGCGGGCAGGGGGAAAGCCTACTATTTCTAACCGACGATCAACTGCGGCAGGGGATTGAGGCGATGTTTTTCGCCTATCGCGGGTTCACCGCTGATCCTGATCGCATCCTGTCCGATATGAGTTATGGGCGCGCGCACCATCGCGCTTTGCACTTTATTAACGGCGCACCGGGTACGACGGTTAACAACCTTCTGTCGATCCTTGGCGTTACCAAGCAAAGTTTGAACCGAGTGCTACGCACCCTGATCGAAGATGGGTTGGTGGAAAGTCGCGTCGGACGCTTGGACAAACGGGAACGACATCTGTATCTGACTGAGGCAGGGCAGGCGTTAGAGCATGACCTGTCCGAAGCACAGCGCGCAAGAATGCGTTTGGCCTATCGGCAGGCCGGGCCAGAGGCTGTGTCCGGCTTTAGAAAGGTGTTGGAAGCAATGATGGATCCAGAGATGCGTCGCCACTATCATAAAATGCGGGAGGCACGATAATGGCTGAGGCTGAGGCCCATCTGCTGATTGTTGACGATGACGAACGTATTCGCGGTTTGTTGCAGAAGTTTCTGATTAGAAATGGTTTTCTGGTCAGTGCCGCCCGGGATGCCTCTCATGCGCGCCGCCTGCTGTCTGGCCTGGATTTCGATATGATCATCCTTGATGTGATGATGCCGGGCGAAGACGGCATTAGCCTGACGCGTGGTATTCGGGAAACCAGCCAGACACCGATCCTTTTGCTGACGGCTCGTGCGGAAACCGATGATCGGATCGCCGGGCTTGAAGCAGGGGCAGATGACTATTTGGCCAAACCTTTTGAACCCAAAGAACTTTTGCTGCGCATCAATGCTGTTTTGCGACGTATGCCCGAGGTGCAGGTCGAAGAGGCCTTTCCAAAACTTCTGGCTTTGGGCGATGTGCGTTATGATGTCGAACGCGGCGAGATGTGGCGCGGTGAAGAACTGGTGCGCCTGACGGCCACCGAAAGCCAGTTGATGCGGATCTTTTCCGGTTGCCCGGGGGAACCGTTAAGCCGCACAAAACTGGTTGAAGAGCTGGGGCGCGACAAAGGGCAGGCGCAGGAACGCGCCGTTGATGTTCAGATCACCCGTTTGCGTCGCAAGCTGGAAAATGATCCGAAACAGCCGCGATATCTGCAAACCGTGCGCGGTGCAGGCTATATGCTGGCACCGGATTAATCCGAATTTCTGACACTAGGGGAGGGCGCTTTGGCGACAGCGTTGATCACACATGCGGATGGTCTGGATCATGTAACGCCCGCGGGCCATCCCGAACGGGTGGCCCGTCTGGAGCATCTACTGCATGGGTTACAGGAGCTTGATCTGGAACGCATTTCCGCCCCGTTGGCTGAGGATGAGGCGCTGTTGCGCTGTCACCCGCAGGCCTATGTGGATCGGATCACGGCGGCGATCCCCGATACGGGGCATGGGCGTCTGGACGAAGATACATGGCTGTCCTCCGGGTCACTGCAGGCCGCGCGGCGCGGTGTTGGTGCAGTTCTAAAGGCCATTGATCTCGTACTGGCAGGGCATGTGGCCAATGCCTTTTGTGCCATGCGCCCACCTGGTCATCACGCCGAACGCGAGACACCTATGGGGTTTTGCCTGTTTGGTAATATCGCCATCGGGGCAAAATATGCTTTGGATCACCACGGCCTTCAGCGGGTGGCGGTGGTCGATTTCGATGTGCATCACGGCAATGGTACACAGGATCTGCTGTGGAGCGAGCCGCGTAGCCTGTTCATCGGATCACATCAAAGCCCGCTTTGGCCGGGGTCCGGGTCTGCGCAGGAACGTGGGGCTTCGGACAATATCCTGAACTTGCCTTTGCCACCCGGTTCAGGTGGGGCTGAGATGCGCGTGGCCTATGGCCCGGCGCTGGCGCGATTGCGCGCTTATCAGCCAGAACTGATTCTGATTTCCGCTGGCTTCGATGCCCATCAGGACGATCCTCTGGCCAATCTGAACTGGACGGTTGACGATTTCCGCTGGATCACCGATCAGCTTTGTGATGTTGCACGGGAATGCTGTCAGGGGCGGGTGGTCTCGACCCTTGAGGGCGGTTATGATCTGGCCGCGCTGACGGCTTCGGGCCGGGCACATGTTGAAGGACTTTTGGAGGCGGGCAAATGAGCGAAATCGCAGTACAAGATATGAGCTTTGAACAGGCCATGACCGAATTGGAAAAGGTTGTGGGCCAGCTGGAACGCGGTGATGTTGCGCTGGAAGAGTCGATCAAGCTGTACGAACGCGGGGCGCTACTGAAAAAGCGCTGCGAAACCAAGCTGAAAGAGGCCGAAGAAAAGGTTGCGGCGATTACGCTGGACAGCGATGGCAATCCGGCGGGGCTGAAACCCGTCGAAGGGCTGTAAGACGCTGTGACGGTACAGGGGGGCGTGATGGCGCAGCCGCGATTGTTTCAGGACGCGCTGCAAGAGGCGCGGCAAGAGGTTGCCACAGGCCTTGAGATGGCGCTTGCAACCCATCAAGGGATGATTGCCGAGGCCATGAGCTATGCTGTGCAGGGCGGCAAAGCGCTGCGTGGGTTCTTTGTGCTTGAAACTGCGCGGCTGCACGATCTTTCGCCTCAACAGGCGCGTCCAATTGCGGCCAGTATCGAATGCCTGCACGCCTATAGTCTGGTGCATGACGATCTGCCCTGTATGGATGATGACGATATGCGCCGGGGCCAGCCCACGGTGCATCGCAAATGGGATGAGGCGACGGCGGTTCTGGCGGGCGATGCGCTTCAGACCCTTGCGTTTGAACTGGTTGCAACCTCAGGGCTTTCCGCTTCTGCGATTGTCGACCTGACCAGAACATTGGCGCAGGCCTCGGGTGTGGCCGGGATGGTCGGCGGCCAGGCCAAGGATATCGCTGCCGAAACCGCCGATGTGCCTCTGACGTTGGATCAGATCATTGATTTGCAGGCCGGCAAGACCGGTGCGCTGATCACCTGGTCGACCTGTGCCGGCGCACGTATGTGTGGGGAAGATCCCCGCCATCTGCAGGCCTATGGTGATGCGCTGGGTCTGGCCTTTCAGATCTGGGATGATGTTCTGGATGTCGAAGGCTGCGCCACCACCATGGGCAAGGCCGTTGGCAAAGATGCCGACCGCGGCAAGGCGACCTTTGTCTCGCTTCTGGGTATGGACGAGGCGAAACGCCGCGCATCCGAATTGGTGCAACAGGCCTGTGATAGCCTATCTGTATATGGTGCGACAGCGGATTGCTTGCGGGATGCAGCGCGCTTCGTTATCTCGCGCAGCAACTGAGCGACCGGAGGTTCTATGTCTGACCGCCCGACAACCCCTTTGCTGGATAAGGTCCAGTCCCCCGCAGATCTGAAACAGTTCTCGGATGCGGAACTGGTGCGACTGGCGCATGAGTTGCGCGAAGAGACCATTTCGGCCGTGTCTGAAACCGGTGGCCACCTTGGGGCGGGTCTTGGTGTGGTGGAACTGACCGTGGCGCTACACGCGATTTTCGACAGCCCGCGTGATAAAATTATCTGGGACGTGAGCCACCAGTGTTACCCGCATAAGATTCTGACCGGGCGGCGCGATCGCATTCGCACCCTGCGCACCGAAGGGGGGCTGTCAGGCTTTACCAAGCGCTCTGAAAGCCCCTATGACTGTTTTGGAGCCGGGCATAGTTCCACCTCGATCAGCGCTGCGCTGGGGTTTGCTGTGGCACGGGATCTGGGCGGCAGTTGTGATACCGGCCATGGCGATGCGATTGCCGTGATCGGCGATGGCTCCATGAGCGCGGGTATGGCCTTTGAGGCGATGAACAACGCGGGCCATCTGGGCAAACGAATGATTGTCATCCTCAATGACAACGATATGTCCATCGCTCCACCAACCGGGGCTTTGTCGAGCTATCTCAGCCGGTTATACGCCGAAGCGCCCTTTCAGGATTTCAAAGCCGCCGCCAAAGGTGCGGTCAGCCTGCTGCCCGAGCCCTTCCGCGAAGGGGCTAAGCGTGCCAAGGAAATGCTAAAGGGCATGACAGTGGGTGGCACCCTGTTCGAAGAGCTGGGCTTTAGCTATCTGGGGCCGATTGATGGCCATGATCTGGACCAGCTGCTGCCGGTGCTGCGCACGGTGCGTCAGCGCGCGACCGGGCCGATCCTGATTCATGCGCTGACGCAAAAGGGCAAGGGCTATCACCACGCGGAAAATTCGCCTGATCGCGGCCATGCGCGGGCGAAATTCGATGTGGTGACCGGCAAGCAGAAAAAGGCGCCCTCAAACGCGCCCAGCTATACCAAGGTGTTTGCCGATGCGCTGTTGCAAGAGGCGGCCGAAGACCCGCAGATCTGCGCGGTGACCGCCGCCATGCCCGATGGCACCGGGCTTGATCTGTTTGCAGACCGCTATCCAAGCCGCTGCTTTGATGTGGGGATCGCGGAACAGCATGGGGTGACTTTTTCTGCAGGGCTGGCGGCTGGCGGGATGAAACCCTTTTGCGCCATGTATTCGACCTTTTTGCAGCGCGGTTATGATCAGGTGGTACACGACGTGGCCATTCAGCGCCTGCCGGTACGATTTGCCATTGATCGCGCGGGGCTCGTGGGGGCCGACGGCGCCACACATGCGGGATCGTATGACATCGCCTTTATGTCGAACCTGCCGGGCATGGTTGTCATGGCCGCCGCCGATGAGGCGGAACTGAAACACATGGTTGCCACCGCCGCCGCCTATGATGACGGGCCGATTGCCTTCCGTTATCCCCGTGGCGAAGGCGAAGGTGTGACCATGCCGGACCGCGGTGAGGTGCTGCAGATCGGCAAAGGCCGGATCGTGCAAGAGGGCGCGCGCGTTGCTATCCTATCTTTTGGCACCCGGCTGGGGGAAAGCCTGAAAGCCGCCGAAAGCCTGCGCGCCAGGGGGATCACACCCACCGTGGCCGACGCGCGCTTTGCAAAACCGCTGGATCGCGAACTGATCTTGCAACTTGCCGCCGACCATGAGGCGCTGATCACCATTGAAGAAGGCGCCGTAGGGGGCTTTGGCAGCCTTGTCGCGCAACTGTTGTCCGATGAGGGCGTGTTCGACCATGGCTTGCGGTTCCGATCGATGGTGCTGCCCGATACCTTCATTGATCACGCCAGCCCACGCGCCATGTACGACAGCGCCGCCATGAACGCTGAACATATTGAGGCTAAAGTGCTGTCGGTTTTGGGCGTCGCCAGTTTAAACAAACAGGCCTAAACCAGCCCCAATGCCACGCTGAGCAGGGTGAGGTAGACCAGCCCTGCCAGCATATATCCCGCAACCAGATAGGCCCCGTCGCGGGTCATCAGGCCAAACATCATCAGCGATACGGCGCTGGCGCTGAAGGATGTGAAAAACGGCAAGAGCTCCATAAACGGCCAGGAGCAGGCCAGAAGCAGCACGACAATATAGGTGATCAGCCGAAAGGGGCCAGCGGTCAGGAGGCGGAACCGCCCGTGGCTGTGCCGGTCAATCCAGCCCGCCGGTTTTTGCAGCCAATCCAAGGCTTTGCTCATCTGCTCGGCGCTGACATTTCGGCGTGTCAGCACAGAGGGCAACCAAAGATGGCGATGGCCTGCAAAGGATTGCAGGGTGCACAGAATGATGATCAGCGCCCCCAAAGTTGGTGTGCCGGGAATGCCGGAAATCGGCGAAACCAGTACCAGCGCCGGCACCAAAATCACTGCCGGAATCGATCGACCCCCGATGCGCGAAATAATATCGCCCACCGACACACGACTGGCTCCTTCGGCGGGGCGCATGGTCTCTAGCAGATCCACAAGCCTATGCGGGGTCGGGTCCACCTTAACTGTCCAACAGGGCGGGCAGGCCGGATGTGTAGCTTGGGTATTTCAGAGTCACCCCCAGCTCTGATGCCAAAAGCCCATTAGAGACACGTTTGTTTTCAGCATAAAAGCTGCGTGCCATGGGGCCTAGATCAGCCTTGTCGAAATCAACTGCCGGGGGGGCGGGCATGTTCAACAGATCTGCCGCCAGCGATAGCACATCCTGGGGCGGGGCCGGGTCATCGTCACAGACGTTATAGATTCCCCCCGGTCGTGGTTTCTGCGTCGAGGCAAACAGAACCTGAGCGATATCGTCGATATGAATGCGGCTGAACACTTGTCCGGGTTTGAGAATACGGCGTGCCGTGCCATTGCGCACCTTGCTGAATGGACCGCGCCCCGGCCCATAAATACCTGCCAGCCGAAAGATATGCAGTGGCAGGTCTGGGATGGATTGCCAGTCCTGCTCGGCAGCAACCCGCGCCTTGCCGCGTTTGGTGCTGGGGGTCAGGGGGGTGGTTTCGTCCACCCAGGCCCCATCATGATCCCCATAGACACCGGTTGTCGACAGATAGCCCACCCAGCGCAGCGTGCTGGCCTGCGCGCCCAGGGCGTCGCGCAACAGGGGCAAAGATGGATCACCGTGATTCCCCGGCCCGGCAGAGACAAGCACATGATCCGCCCGCGCAAGCGCCGCTTCCAGCGCGGGCCTGTCCCATAGGATCGGCTCAACACCCTGTGCGCGCAGAATATCCGCACGCTCTGGGTCGCGGTGGCTGCCCATCACATGCCATCCTTCGGCCTGCACCAATCTGGCCAGTGCCTGCGCGCTATAGCCATGGCCCAATGTCAAAAGTCTGTGTGTCATACACCATTAGGTGGTCTGATGGCACGGCAAAGGCAAGGGGATTTCCAAAACCCTTTTTCGGGAAAACCACACGCGCGGGCGGCGCCCAAAGGACAGTATTTCGCCCAAGCCCCCAATGGTGGTCTATCTTTGTTGTACAAATGTAATGATGCTGACAATTTACTGTCGCTTGAACCATACGCGACAACCTGTCACTTTCTCCCGAAAATGGAGAAGAAAGAATGCAGGACCAAACCGCACCGCTGGATATTGTCAGCCCGAATACCTATGCCCCCGAGCTTTTTGATTCTGCCGAAGCCGCAGTTGAGCGGCTGTGCGAACTTTACGACGAAGCGGCCGTATTTCTGAAAGATCGTTTTCTCGTTGCCATGTCCTCAGGCCATCCAGGCACCCGCGTGCGTGCCTTTTATCCCGAGGTGCGCCTGACCACGACAACCTATTCCAAGGCGGATACGCGCCTGAGCTTTGGTCATGTGTCTGAGCCGGGCACCTACGCCGCCACTGTCACCCGCCCGCGTATGTTCCGTCACTATCTGATGCAACAGATTGATCTGCTGATGTGCAATCACGGGGTCAAGGTTCTGATCGGGCCGTCTGATACGCCGATGCCGGTGCATTTCGCCGTGGCGAATTTCCCGGATCTGAACGTGCCGCAGGAAGGGGCGGGCAGCTTTCCGCTGCGCGATGTCTTTGATGTGCCGGATCTGGACACCACCAATGATGACATCGTGAATGGTGTCTGGGAAGGCGCACCGGGCGAACCGGCGCCGCTGGCCCCTTTTACGGCGCAGCGCGTGGATTACTCGCTGGCCCGTCTGGCGCATTACACCGCCACCGATCCTGAGCATTTTCAGAACCACGTGCTGTTCACCAACTATCAGTTCTATGTCTCAGAGTTCGAAGCCTATGCCCGCGCCCAGCTGGCGGATCCTGACAGCGGCTATGACAGCTTTGTAAGTTCAGGCAATATTGAGATCACCGATCCCAAAGCCAAGATCCAGGACCCCGAACGCTTGCCGCAGATGCCGACCTATCACCTGAAGCGCAAGAATGGCGGTGGGATTACACTGGTGAACATCGGGGTGGGGCCGTCGAATGCGAAAACCGCGACGGATCACATTGCGGTGCTGCGGCCCCATGCCTGGCTGATGGTGGGTCACTGTGCCGGGCTGCGCAATTCGCAATCGCTTGGGGATTTTGTGCTGGCCCATGCCTATCTGCGCGAAGACAAGGTGCTGGATGCAGATCTGCCTGTCTGGGTGCCGATTCCGGCGCTGGCGGAAATTCAGATTGCGCTGGAACAGGCGGTGGCCGGTGAAACTCAACTGCAAGGCTATGAGCTGAAACGCCTGATGCGCACCGGTACCGTGGCGTCGGTGGACAACCGCAACTGGGAGTTGCGCGAGACCAGCGGCCCGGTGCAGAGGCTGAGCCAGTCGCGGGCGATCGCGCTTGACATGGAAAGCGCGACCATCGCCGCCAATGGATTTCGCTTTCGCGTGCCTTATGGAACCTTGCTTTGTGTGTCAGACAAACCGCTGCACGGTGAGCTGAAACTGCCCGGCATGGCATCGGATTTCTACAAGACTCAGGTCGCCCGACACCTGATGATAGGGATTCGCGCGATGGAGATTCTGCGGGAAATGCCACTTGAGCGCATCCACAGCCGGAAATTGCGTAGCTTTGAAGAGACAGCCTTCCTGTGACGCGGTGAAATAATGCTGAATCCGCATGTTTTATTGGGGTTTGGAGCCGCAGATTATTGTGTTTCCCCTCCACATACGGTTTTATTTCGCCACACAGGCCCAAAGACTTGGGCAGTTAAGGAGACCATGAAATGGCGAACAAGCCCATGACAAAGACTCAGCTGGTTGCTGCACTGGCCGAGAAAATGGAAGCTGACAAGAAGACCGCAGGTACGGCTTTGGATTCCATCATCGACATCATCACCTCGGAAGTTGCAGGTGGTGGCGCGGTGACCCTTCCGGGCGTAGGCAAAATCTATTGCCGTGAACGTCCTGAGCGCATGGTGCGGAACCCCGCCACTGGTGAGCAGTTCAAGAAAGAAGCCGACAAGCAGGTCAAAATGACCATTGCCAAGGCTCTGAAAGACGCTGTGAACGGTTAATTCCTGATCGGAATGAATGTGAAAGGGTCGCTTTGGCGGCCCTTTTTTGTTACCCGCGAAAGTTGTTCAAGCTTTGGCGTTGCAGGCTGTCATCATCGAAGTTTTCCGGTGCCAGCCACTGCTCAAATGCGGTTTTCAAGGCGGGCCATTCGTGGTCAAGAATGGAAAACCACGCGGTATCGCGATTGCGCCCTTTGTAGTGGGTGGCCTGACGAAACAGCCCTTCGTAAGAAAACCCCAGCCGCTGCGCTGCCGCTTTGGACGGGGCGTTGAGCGCATCACATTTCCATTCATACCGACGATAGCCCAGATCATCAAAGACATGGCGCATCAGCAGGTACATTGCTTCGGTGGCCAGCGCGGTGCGCTGCAAGCGATAGGCAAAGTGGATAAACCCCACCTCGATACAGCCGCTGTCTGGCGTGATACGCAGCAGTGAACAAAACCCGCTGGGGCGGGCATTCTGATCAAGGATAGTGTAAAACTGCGGATCGCGGCTGTCTTGCGCCTGATCACACCAGCGTTGCGCGGCAGCCAGATCAGGCCAGGGATCAATTGGCAGATAGGTCCAGCCGGAAATATCGGGAGCCTCTGAAAAGGCGATATGCAGGCCCTCAGCATGGTCTTTGGTCAGGGGAACAAGCGATCCGTAGTGCCCTGACAATTGCACATGCGGTGGGTAAGGACGGGGAAATTCCCCGTCCAATGGTTTGCCAATGGGTTGCCCCAGGGCGTTTGTATCATGCGCCAACACGGCCCAATGCCTCATCCACGGCACCAACGATCTGGTCGATGTCATCCTTGGTGGCGATCAGCGCAGGCGAGAAGCACAGCGTGTTGTTATAGCCGGGAACCGAACGGTTGGTGGCACCGATGATCACGCCCTGCGCCGCGCAATCAGCAACGACGGCCTGCACTTTGGCCTCATCCCATGGGGTGCGGCTGTCACGATCCTGCACCAGCTCTGCACCCAGGAACAGGCCTTTGCCGCGCACATCACCGATGGCCGCATGTTTGTCGGCCAGCCCTTGCAGGCTTTCCAGCATGTAGTCACCCATGGCGGTGCAGTTTTCCAGCAGGTTTTCATCTTCGATGATCGCCAGATTTTCCAGCGCCGCCGCCGGGCCGGCGGTACAGCCACCAAAGGTGCTGATGTCGCGGAAATAGTTCATCGGATCGCTGGCATCGTCTTTGAACATGTCAAAGACCTCTTCGGTGGTGGTCAGGCAGGCAATTGCCGCATAGCCCGAAGCCAAGCCTTTCGCCATGGTCACCATATCGGGTTTGACGCCATATTGTTGATAGCCAAACCAGGTGCCGGTGCGGCCCACGCCACAGACAACTTCATCAATGTGCAGAAGGATATCGTATTTCTTGCAGATCTCCTGCACCCGTTCCCAATAGCCCTGCGGCGGGGTGATCACGCCACCACCGGCAGTCACAGGTTCAAGGCAAAGCGCACCCACAGTTTCAGGGCCTTCCCGCAGGATGACCTCTTCGATCTGGTTGGCCGCCCATTCACCATAGTTGTCAGTTGGCGCGCCCTGATCGCCTGCGCGATATTCCAGACAATGCGGAACGCGTACGAAACCGGGGGTGTAGGGACCATACTGCGCGCCACGTTCATCCTGACCACCCGCTGACAGGCAGGCAATGGTGGTGCCGTGATAGTCACGATCACGATACAGGATCTTGTGCTTTTTGCCGCCATAGCGCTTGTGCGCGATCTGACGGACCATTTTAAAGGCTTTTTCGTTCGCCTCAGAGCCAGAGTTGCAATAGTAAACACGGCTCTGGCCGGGCATTTTCTCGATCAGCTTCTCCGCAAACAGCGCGCCGGGAACCGACCCGGCAGCACCGGCGAAATAGTTCATGCGCATCAACTGTTCATAGACGGCTTTGGCAATGCGTTCACGGCCATAGCCCACGTTCACTGTCCAGACCCCACCTGACACGGCATCAAGAAATTCTGTACCCGCCTGATTCCAGACGCGCATCCCTTTGCCTTCAATCATGATATTCGGGTCTTTGGTTTCAAATCCCTTATGCTGCACCAGATGGTGCCAGACATGCGCCTTGTCTGCGTCGACAACGTGCGTCAGGTCATTCTGCGAATAAGTGCCGTCCATGGCGCGTCGCTCCCTTTTTCTAGTTTCGGAAATCTGATCAGATTAACTGGATGGAGGCAACAGAGCGATTTTCCAAGGGATCAGTTAGGGCCAGATATTACACAGCTATAGGGCCAGATGGCCGGGTGGTTCAGGCCAGTTTTCAGCCGTCCAAACGCGAAATCCTTTTTGTGATGAATTGTTTGGCCACAAATCAAAAATTGATCGCTGTTTTATTGAGCGAAATTGCTGCACCGCATGAAAGATGAAAAAAACGATTGATTGCAGGGCGTTTTTCCGCTCGGATCAAGACAGACGTCCGACACGAGACGTCAGGCGCATACCGGCACAGGGTATGGACCAAAGCCACCCGAGGGTGGCCCAATAGGGAGAAATTGCAAATGAAGACGAAATCTTATCTCGCAGGTGCGGTGGCAGGTGCGGCATTGATTGCCGGGGCACAGGCGGCCTTTGCGGAAGGCGAGATCACCGTGGGCTACTTCCTCGAATGGCCGATGCCGTTCCAATATGCCAAGGCCACCGGCATGTATGATGAGGCTCTGGGCACCACCGTCAACTGGGTCAGCTTTGATACCGGCACAGCCATGAGCGCAGCGATGGCGTCAGGTGATGTGCAGATGTCTGTCAGCCAGGGGGTGCCTCCATTCGTGGTTGCGGCCAGCGCAGGTCAGGATCTGCAGATCCTGGATGTGGCGGTCAGCTATGCGGACAATGACAACTGTGTCGTGCAGTCAAATCTGGAGATCGACAAAGATTCGGCCGATGAACTGTCTGGCAAAAAGGTTGCCGTCCCGCTGGGCACAGCAGCGCATTACGGGTTCCTTAAGCAAATGTCGCACTTTGGTGTGGATGTCGCCAGCATGGACGTTGTCGATATGGCTCCGCCGGATGGCGCTGCCGCGATGGCGCAGGGGTCGGTTGACATGGCCTGCGGTTGGGGCGGATCGCTGCGCCGTATGAAGGAATACGGCAATACGCTGCTGACCGGGGCTGAGAAAGAAGAGCTGGGCATTCTGGTATTTGATGTGACATCAGGCCCGGCCAGCTGGGTGTCGGAGAACTCCGATATGGTTTCTACCTTCCTGAA
Organism: Pelagimonas sp.; assembly: GCA_025210455.1. Classification (GTDB taxonomy): domain Bacteria; phylum Pseudomonadota; class Alphaproteobacteria; order Rhodobacterales; family Rhodobacteraceae; genus JAOARQ01. Next base: position 121,820 of record JAOARQ010000002.1, on the reverse strand, counting down.
AGTCACTGCTGACGCCAATGCCATGTGGGCGGATGAAGCCAACCACGCAAAGATGCTACCTGTGATTGCCAAAGATGCGGGTATGGACGCAGAGGGCGCAGCGGCCACGCTGGCGACCTTCCGCTTCCCGACTGTCGAAGATCAGCTGAGCGAAAGCTGGCTGGGCGGTGCTGCGCAGGAGTTCATGAAAGGTGTTGCTGATGTCTTTGTTGAGGCCGGCAGCATTGATGCGGCGCAGGCCTCTTATGCGGACAACGTGAATGTTGGCCCGCTGGAAGCGGCGAAGTAATCCAAACCCATAGCTGCTCTTCCATCCCTGACGGGATGTCCTCGCGAGGACGCCCGCAGGGCGGAAGAGCGGCCCCTACCTGGAAGGCAGGATATGAGCGGTCTTTCGATCGACAGTATCTCTATGCGTTTTGACTTGCCCAATGGGGCATCGGTTCAAGCGCTCAAAGATGTGTCCCTGCATCTCAACGAAGGCGAGCTGCTTAGCGTGCTTGGCCCGTCTGGATGCGGAAAAACAACCCTTTTGAATATCGTCGCGGGCTTCCTTGCCCCCACCTCTGGGACGATTTCCATGAATGGCCATCTGGTCAAAGGCCCCGATGCAGAACGCGGTATGGTGTTTCAGCAAGGTGCTCTGTTTGAATGGATGAATGTGCGCTCAAACGTCAGTTTCGGCCCTCGCATGGCAGGGAAATCCGAATCTGAATGGGGGGAACATGTGGATCACCTGCTAGAGGTCGTGGGCCTGCAGGATTTCCATGAAAAAGCCATCTATGAGCTGTCTGGCGGGATGCAGCAGCGCGTGGCGCTGGCGCGCTGTCTGGCCAATGATCCCGATGTTATCTTGATGGATGAACCTTTGGGGGCCTTGGATGCGCTGACCCGTGAAAAGATGCAGTCTCTGGTGCTGAAGCTTTGGAAAGAGACCGGCAAAACCATCATCCTCATCACCCATTCCGTCGAAGAGGCGCTGCTTTTGGGCGAACGCCTGCTGGTCATGGCGCCACGCCCGGGCCGTATTCATAAAGAATATCGTCTGCCCTTTGCCGATCTTGGGGTCGGGCAGGATCTGCGTGACGTTAAAAAACACCCTGATTTTGGCACCACCCGCGAAGAGATTCTGTCGATGATCTGGGACATGGAAGAAGAAATCATGGGTCGCTCGGAGGAAGCATCATGATTGTCTTTCTGCTCTATATCGCGATTTTCGTGGCCTCGTTCTTTATCGTCAAGTTCGTGGTGCAAAAGGCCGCGACGGATTTTACATCGCTCAAGACGGTGACCTTTGGCGATGAAAGCGCCGTGCGCCCAAGTCGGATTGCTTCGGTGATTTCCATTGCGACGATTTTCCTGCTTTGGGGGGCGTTCACCGGATCGAAACTGGTGCCGGGCTTTGTCCATGCACCGGGGCCGTTTATTGGCGATGCGACCTTTACCTATACCGCCGAGGCGGATGGGGTTGCAGCGGATGATGCGACAGTGACCGTGCGCGTCTTCGAGGTGGGCTCAGATCCACAAACCCCCGAAGTTGATCCAGGTGATGGCTGGGCCAAGAACGATGTGGCCACGGTGGGGGCCTGGCGCTCTGGTCTTGTGCGTGTCGATAAGAACGACGAACATGGTCGTAAGCAAGGACATAAGGTGGTCGCTGTCAATGGCCAGCCCATTGCACCGGGCCAGTCTGTTCAGACGGAATTTGGCCGCGTAGGCATGTCACCCAAAGGCACTTTGAACTTTGAACCCAACAAAGGCCTGCAGATGGAGCCGATCTGGCTGCCCCCGCCCGAAGCCGTTGTGTCGCGCATGATCGAGATTTCCAAATCCGGCTACCGTGACAGCACTCTGTGGGAACATCTGGGCTATTCCCTGTTCCGGGTGATCGTCGGGTTCTTCTTTGGCGCGCTTGTGGGAATCCCGCTGGGCTATGCCATGGGGCTAAGCAACTGGTTCCGCGGCTGGTTTGATCCCATCGTTGAATTCATGCGCCCGGTGCCCCCTTTGGCGTTAATCCCGCTGGTCATTCTCTGGGCCGGGATCGGAGAGCTTGGAAAGATCATCCTGCTGTTCCTTGCCGCGCTTTGGATTATGGCCATTGCTGCGCGGGCGGGGGTGTCAGGCGTGGCGATTTCCAAGGTTCATGCGGCCTATTCGCTGGGCGCAAGCAAGACACAGATCATGCGTCACGTGATCATGCCCAACTCGCTACCGGAAATCTTTACCGGCGCGCGTGTGGCCATGGGCGTGTGCTGGGGCACCGTGGTGGCGGCTGAACTCGTGGCTGCTGAGAAGGGCGCAGGCATGATGATCATGGTGGCGTCAAAGTTCCAGCTGACCGATATCGTGATCATGGGGATCATCCTGATCGGGATCATCGGCTTTGGCATCGACATCCTGATGCGTCTGGCGGAAAAGGCTCTGGTGCCATGGAAAGGGCGCGTCTGATCCCAGCGTCTATGTCAGGCTGAAAACAAAAGGCCGGGGCGATTGCCTCGGCCTTTTTCGTAAGACTGTCAGGAATTGTTGTCCGAAGGGGGCGCTTCTGGTGCAGGTTCCGAGGCCATGCCATCCAGCGACAGCAACAGCTGCGTAACCTGAACATCCAGCCAGACCCGGCCCTGATCCACGATAGCGACAAAGCTTTCCATCATCGGGGCCAGGGCGGGCACCGCAGTGCCCAGTTCAGTGGAAAACGCATAAAGCGCTGCGCCAATACCTGAAAGCCCGATCATGGTTAACAGCCCCTTGCTGAACCCACCGCGACGCGGATCGCGTTCCTCGGGATAGCCGTGGTCACTGATGTTTTCCACCCGTGGCTCTGATGAGGCGCGCAGGGTCTGGTTAATCTCTTCCACATCAGGCAGCAGATCCCGGCGCGAACCAACTGCAGCGGCAGCGGCAGAAATCGCAGCGTCCTGATCGGGGTCAGCCACGGGTTCAGCAGCAGGGGGCACGGCTGGTTCCGGCCTGCGTGGCGCTGGCTGCAGGGCGGTTTCATCTGGCGGTGTTTCACCGCGCACCTGAGCCATACGTTCGCGCGCCTCACGTGAGCGCCGCGCCACTTCGTCTTCATAGGCGGGGGATTGCAGGCCCAGATCGGGCTGCGTTTCCAATGTATCGGCCTCGCGTTGTCGGGCTTCGAATTCGCGTTCTTCGCGGAAGAGATCAGCCATTTCCGCATCGATGGTCCGGCGCGGAGGGGCTGTCGCGGGCATGGGCGGCGGAAGATCGTCATCAGCCTCTGCGATCTCAGCCGGTTCGGAGGCTGGCGCAGGGGCTGGTGTATCTTCAGGGGCGGCAGCGCTGATCAATTCATCTTCGGCAGGGGCCGCGACCTCAGGCTGCGCCTGCGCAGGGGGTGCACTGTCAGGATGGGCCTGAAACCAGGAATGCGCGCAATTTGAACATTGCACATCGCGCCCCTCGGCGGGGATCACCTCTAGGGGGACGTCATATTGTGCCCCGCAATTCGGGCAAACCAGCCGCATCCTGCTCATGTGCCGCTCCTTGGCGCTCTTTCGCTTATGAACCAGTAATAAGGTGCCATTATCACGGGGAAAAGTCCAAATCTTCCCCCCCTATCGTTGCAACAGCGGCAACAAGCAGGCAAAACACCAGTGACCGACGCGCAAAAAAGGCCCAGACCGTGATCGAATTTGACAATGTCGCCTATTCTTATAGCGGGGACGCGCTTCTGAGCGAGATCTCGCTACAGCTGGCACCGGGCACATTTCATTTCCTCACCGGGCCATCGGGGTCGGGGAAAACGACCTTTCTCAAGCTGTGCTATGGCGCGCTGAATGCCTCTGGCGGGCAGGTGCGGCTGTTTGATCAGGATGTGGCGGCGCTGGATCGCGATGGTCTGGCGATGATGCGCAGGCGGGTTGGCGTGGTGCATCAGGATTGCCAGTTTCTGGATCACCTGCCCGTGGCGGAAAACATTGCTTTGCCGCTGACCGTTTCGGGGCAGGCCACGCCCGAGCAGGCGGATAACCTGTCAGAGCTGATGACCTGGGTTGGGCTTTCCGACAAATACGAAGCGCTGCCGCCGGAACTGTCAGGCGGGGAACGCCAGCGGGCCGCTTTGGCGCGGGCATTGATCCTGTCGCCTGATATCATCCTTGCAGATGAACCCACCGGCAATGTCGATTGGGAGATGTCACAGCGCCTGCTGCGGCTGCTGGTTGAGCTGAACAAGATGGGCAAAACCGTGATGATCGCGACCCATGATCTGGCTTTGATCCGCGCGGCAAAATCTATGGTGCCTGCAAGGATCCTGCGTATCGCAAACAGACAGTTGCAAGCCGCCGGGGTGGATCTGTGATGGCGCGGGGACCGGGCATGTTCGCGGGGGTGTCTGCGCTGTTTCACCGGGATGCAGGGGCGGATCGTGTGGTACCGCCCACCGGATTTACCGCAAGGCTGACTGTGTTCACTGCTGCAGCCATGGCCTTTTTGTGTATTTTCGCCATGGCGCTGTCGCTGGCAGCTGGTCGTCTGGCTGCGAACTGGGGGCAGGAACTGGCGCGGGAATCGACCATGCGCATCTCTGCACCGGCCGATCAGATGGCAGGGCAAACCGCCGCCGCGCTGCGGGTTTTACAACAGACGCCGGGCATTGCCCGCGCCGAAGCGCTTAGCGCCGATGAACAAAAGGCTTTGCTGGAGCCCTGGTTTGGCCCTGATCTGCCGATTGAAAGCCTGCCCGTGCCGCAGTTGATCCGCATTATCGAGGCCACGCCGGGCTATGACAGCGCGGGGCTGCGTCTGCGTCTGCAGGCCGAGGTGCCGGGGGCTGTGCTGGATGAACACACCCGATGGCGCCGCCCGCTAATCGCCGCCGCGGATCGTCTGCGCCTGTTGGGCTGGATCGTGATGGGGCTGATTGCGGCTGCCACAGGGGCGATGGTGACTTTGGCTGCCAATGCCGCTCTGGCCGCCAATGCGCAGGTGATTGCCGTGCTCAGACTGGTGGGGGCCACGGATGGCTATATTGCCGGGGCCTTTGTGCGCCGCTTCACCCGTCGCACCCTGACCGGGGCCTGTATTGGCACCCTTTTGGGGGTGCTGGCGATTGTGGCGCTGCCCGCCTCTGGCGAGATCGACAGTATTCTGACCAGTCTCAGATTTCAGGGGCTGCATTGGCTGGTGCCTTTGGTGGTGCCAGTGCTGGCCGCCTTGGTGGCTTTTGTCGCGACACAGGCCGCAGCGCGGCGCGTTTTAGGAGGATTGAGCTGACATGCAATGGCTGCGCTCGCTGATCTTTGTGATCCAGATGTATGTGATGATGTTGCTGATGGGGATTGCCTATTTCCCATGGGCGCTGTTCAGTTCCAAAGGCGCACGCGCCGCCTGCAAAGCCTATTGCCGCTGGGTGGTCTGGACAGCAGGCTGGATGGTTGGCATCAAATGCGAAGTGCGTGGCCCCATCCCGCAAGGCGAGGTGCTGATTGCCTCTAAGCATCAGTCATTTCTGGATATTATCATGATCTTCAACGTGATTGATGCGGGCAAGTTCATCATGAAACGCGAATTGATGTGGGCGCCGATCCTTGGGCAATACGGGCTGCGCATTGGCTGTATCCCCGTGGATCGCGGCAAACGCGGCAAAGCGATCACCAAGATGAAAGAAGATGTGGCCAATGGCACGGGGCATCCCGGCCAGCTGATCATCTATGCGCAGGGCACGCGCGTGGCCCCCGGCGCTAAGGTTCCCTATAAGATCGGGCCAGCGGTTCTGTATGAACAACTGGGGCAGACCTGCTGCCCGGCGGCGACCAATGTGGGTGTTTTCTGGCCGCGCAAAGGCATTATGCGCACCCCCGGCACAGCCGTGGTTGAGTTTCTGCCGGTGATCGAGCCGGGGCTGACGAAAGACGAATTCATCAAACGATTGGAAACCGATGTCGAAACGGCGTCGGATAAGCTGTTGGAAGAGGCGGGATTTCATGCGCAGAATTGAGAAACAAGACGATCTGGCACAGCTATACGGCGAGCCGATGCCGGCATCTCTGTCCAAGGTGGCCGACCACCTGACACCGCTGTATCGGGCGTGGATCGAAGGATCGCGGTTTTGTATTCTCAGCACAGTCGGACCTGAAGGGGTGCGCGGTACGCCGCGTGGGGACGATGGGCCGGTTGTCAGAGTGCATGATTCCAAGACGCTGTTGATGCCGGATTGGCGGGGCAACAACCGGATTGATGCGCTGCGGGATATCGTGGCGGATGGCTGGGTGGCACTTCTGTTTATGGTGCCGGGGTCGAAGACGACAGTGCGGGTTAACGGCAAGGCCTGGCTGACCGATGATCAGGCGCTGCGCGAAAGCTTTGCCCATAAATCTATTCTACCCGCGACGGTTCTGGTGATCGAACTGCATGAGGTCTTTACCCAATGTGCAAAGGCGCTGATGCGTTCGGGGCTTTGGGCGCGTGATGACAAAGACACGGTGCCCACCGTTGGGGCGATTATGGCGGAAATGACGGATGGGGAATATGGCGGCTCTGACTATGACCGCGATTATGAGAAGAACGCGCTGCCGCGTATGTGGTGACGCTTTTCCGCCCGATTGGGCGTCATCGCTTAGGATCCCGTTGCTCAGGAACCCGGTGCCCGAACAAAACGGGCGCTGGTTCCGCGTTCGGAACTGTTGCGCTTGACGCGCACGCTTTTGCTGCAGCTGTTGATAGGCAGGCCTGGTGCTGTTTTAATCAGTGCTGCTTTTAGTTCGGCGATCCGCGCGGGCAGTACCATTCCATAGGTTTCCTGCGCGCCATTGCGGGATTTCCCGACCGCAGAGACCACCGATAGAATGCGCATGCGCCCATCTTCGCGGACAAAGACCGGTGCCCCTGAAGAGCCAAAGGTCGCATCGCAGGAAAATGAAATGATCCCATCGCGGTAGCGTTCTTTTATCTGGCAGTCAGCTTCGCGGGTCAAGGCTTCGGATCTGCCGCGACCATAGGACACCAGTGTCACCTTTTGCCCCGGTTCGGGGCGTTCTTGCAGCCGGAACGGGTTTACCCCATTGGCATAGATTGGCGCATCCAGTTTCAACAGCGCCAGATCAAAAGGTATGCTTTGCGCGCCAATCAGCCCATCCGACCGATGATGATAGTTAGCATGCGCGACCAGATGATCCACGCGCCGTGTTTCAAGCGCCATCCCATCGTAATATCCGGGACGGAACCGCATTTCACCCGCTGGATAAAGCTGGCCTTGCGGATCGAAAACACAATGGGCCGCTGTCAGAACTGTATCCCGCGATATCAGAGCGCCGGTGCAAAAGCCGCCGGGCACTTCCAGTTTGCCAACCGCTTCCCAACCCAGCAATTTGCCGCGTTGGTTCAGCTTTTCAGTCATTTGCGCAGAGGCGGGAAGGGCCAGCAGACAGGCCGCAACAAAGGCGAAAAACAGATTGGTTTGAAACAGCCGCATGGGTCACTCCTTGTGAGTGATCACAAGTTAAACGGGTGATGCGGCATAAGTTTGGCGAAATAGGGAAGTAGAGGGGGCCGCCACTGCGGCCCCCAAAAGTCTTTACATATGGATTGCGCCGCTACCACAGGCCAGTGCCGCTTCGCGGACCGCTTCAGAGAAAGTGGGGTGGGCGTGGCAGGTCAGGGCGATGTCTTCGGCAGAGGCCCCGAATTCCATCGCAACGCAGATTTCATGGATCAGATCACCTGCCGCCGGGCCAATGATATGGGCACCCAGCACGCGATCAGTGTCTTTGTCAGCGATGATTTTCACGAAACCGTCGCCTTGGAACACTGCCTTGGCGCGGCCATTGCCCATGAAGGAGAACTTGCCAACCTTGATGTTGCGGCCCGATGCCTTGGCTGCCTCTTCAGTCAGACCAACCGAGGCCACCTCGGGGGCGGTATAGATCACGCCCGGGATCACATCATAATTCACATGGCCATGTTTGCCAGCGATCACCTCGGCTGCGGCCATGCCTTCGTCTTCGGCTTTGTGGGCCAGCATTGGGCCTTCGATGGCGTCACCGATGGCAAAGACACCGGGGATATTGGTGCGCCACTGGCTGTCGGTTTTGATCTGACCGCGTTCAGTCATCTCGACACCCAGCGCCTCAAGGCCCAGGCCATCGACATAGGGGCGACGACCTGTGGCGACCAAAACAACATCCGCATCAATCGTGTTTTCGCTGTCATCCTTGCGCAGCTTATAGGTCAGTTTCGCTTTGGTCTTGGTGGTTTCAACCTTTTGAACCGCAGCCCCCATGGTGAACTTAAGCCCCTGCTTTTTCAGCAGCTTCTGGAAGTTCTTCTGCACTTCGCCATCCATGCCGGGGGTGATGACATCAAGGAATTCGATGACTTCGACCTCAGAGCCAAGACGCGCATAGACCGAGCCCAGTTCAAGGCCGATCACGCCCGCACCGATCACGGCCAGCTTTTTGGGGATCTTTTTCAGTGCCAGAGCACCGGTCGAGCTGACAACGATCTCTTCGTCAATCTCAACACCCGGCAGGGTCGATGGCTCAGAGCCCGAGGCAATGATGATGTTTTTGGCTTCGTGAATCTCGTCACCCACTTCGACCTGACCGGCAGCAGGGATAGAGCCCCAGCCTTTCAGCCAGTCGATCTTGTTCTTTTTGAACAGGAATTCGATGCCTTTGGTGTTCTGGCCAATGACGTCGTCCTTATAGGCCTTCATCTGGTCCCAGTCGACAGAAGGCGATTTGCCCTTCAGGCCCATCTTGGCGAAATTATGTTCGGCTTCATGCAGCTGGTGCGACGCGTGCAGCAGCGCCTTGGACGGGATACAGCCCACATTCAGGCAGGTGCCACCCAGAGTTTCGCGCCCTTCCACACAGGCGGTTTTCAGGCCCAGCTGGGCGCAGCGGATGGCGGCCACATAGCCGCCGGGGCCTGCGCCAATGACGATCACGTCGTAAGATGCCATGTCAGTCTCCTATGGTTTTCGGTGCATGGCGGTTTCGTGCCATGCGCATATGTGTTCAGATCAGTGCCCAGACGAGCAGAAAGTTTGTGGCCAGAAATCCGACCATCCAGATGATTGTGCGCCAGGGTGTCCAGCCAAAGGCATAAGCTGGCACATAAAGCACACGCGCGATGAGATAGAGCGCCGAGAAGGCGGCTGTGATGCCGCTGCCCTTATCGGCATATGTGACAACCAGCGCGGCGATGGCGAATAGAACGAGCCCCTCGGTGTGGTTGGCCAAGGCCCTGTGCAGGCGGCCACAGACATCGGGTTTTTCCAGCGGTGTATCCCGAGGCCCCATGGCATGCGAAAGATCCATCTTGCCGTGTCCGACCGCCAGATAGAGCAGGAATTGCAGGCTCCACAACAAGGTGGCGAGCACAAGAATAGTCAGTTCTGGCGTCATACCAGCGCCCTCATTTTGCGAAGGTATAAGATGAGCGCAGAAGGCGTGAGGACAACGCCAATCAGAGTGATCAACACCATGCTGGCCTCTTGTTCATAGAGTGCGGCACTCGCCAAAGCAGATGACGGGTTTATGGAGGAAGCCCATAAAGCGAGAATAAGATTGGGTAGGGTGAGAGCAGCCACTAACAGAACCGGCCAGAGTGACCATGCTGCCTGACGGCGCAGCGCGTCGACTGCGATCAAAACGAACAAGAAAATCGCTGTAGCAAGTACGAGTTTTCGCGATGCAAAGCTGATTGCTCTGAGGGTGGATATTTCACTCAATATGGTGAAAGCAGCGGCGAAGCAGATCAAACCCAAGATGATCCGAGTGATCCAAAGGATCGTCCACGAACCCCATGTTTGAACTCTTGTAAGAGTGTCTTGTTCGTAACCGCGCATGTCACTGTCCCTGGACGGGATGCGCAAATCCTGCGCACCCCGGATTTAGCGATCTTACAGATCCATCAACAGGCGGCGCGGATCTTCCAGCGCCTCTTTGACGCGCACAAGGAAGGTCACAGCGCCTTTGCCGTCAACGATGCGGTGATCGTAAGACAGGGCCAGATACATCATTGGGCGGATCTTGATTTCGCCGTTGATGACCATCGGACGATCCTGGATCTTGTGCATGCCCAGGATACCGGACTGCGGTGGGTTCAGGATTGGCGATGACATCAGCGAGCCATAGACACCCCCGTTCGAGATGGTGAAGGTGCCGCCCTGCATTTCTGCCATGGACAGTTTACCATCACGGGCGCGCTTGCCCTTTTCCGAGATCGCCTTTTCGATCGCAGCAAATGACATGCTGTCCGCATCGCGGATCACAGGAACCACCAGACCGGTCGGTGTACCGGCGGCCACACCCATGTGGACAAAGTTCTTGTACACGATGTCGGTGCCGTCGATTTCGGCGTTTACCTCAGGCACTTCTTTCAGCGCGTGGCAGCAGGCCTTGGTGAAGAAGGACATAAAGCCCAGACGCACGCCGTGCTTCTTCTCGAACTGGTCTTTGTACTGTTTGCGCAGCGCCATCACCTCGGTCATGTCGACCTCATTGTAGGTGGTCAGCATCGCTGCGGTGTTCTGACTGTCTTTCAGACGCTTGGCGATTGTCTGACGCAGGCGGGTCATTTTCACGCGCTCTTCGCGGGCAGCGTCGTCAGGGGGAACCGGTGCGCGCGGTGCAGCAGCAGGGGCAGGGGAGGGCGCAGCCGAGGCAGCGGCAACGGCTGCAGCCACATCGGCCTTGGTTGCGCGGCCATCGCGGCCAGTGCCAGTCACAGCATCACGGGAAATACCCGCTTCGGCCATGGCTTTTTCCGCTGCCGGACCATCTTTGATGTCATTGCCAGCGGGCGCAGCAGCGGCTGCTGGTGCCGGAGCTGCGCTCGCTGGCGCAGCGGCTGCACCTGCGCCACCAGCGATGACCGCCAGTTTTGCGTTGGCTTCAACGGTTGCGCCTTCGGCTGCAACGATTTCAGTCAGCACACCCGCCGCGGGCGAGGGCACTTCGACCGAAACCTTATCGGTTTCCAGCTCGCAAAGCATTTCATCCTGCGCAACGGTATCGCCAACCTTTTTGAACCAGGTCGATACAGTCGCCTCAGAGACTGATTCACCCAAGGTGGGCACCATCACATCCGTCGATGCGGCTGCTGCATCTGCTGCCGGGGCTGCGGCTGCCGGGGCAGAGGCTGCGGCAGCAGCGCCTTCGGTGATATTGGCCAGCAGTGCATCAACACCGACAGTATCGCCTTCGTTTGCAACGATATCTGCCAATGTGCCTGCAACCGGCGATGGCACTTCGACAGTGACCTTGTCGGTTTCCAGTTCGCAGAGCATCTCGTCGACGGCCACGCTGTCACCGGGTTTCTTGAACCAGGTGGCAACGGTGGCCTCAGAAACGGATTCACCCAGAGTGGGGACACGCACTTCGGTCATGTTCTTATTTCCCTTCGATGGTCAGGGCCTCGTTCACGAGGGCCTCTTGCTGTGCTTTGTGTTGGCTGGCCAGACCTGTGGCAGGCGAAGCCGATGTGGCGCGGCCCACATAACGTGGACGTGCGTGGGTTGCTTTGATGCGGCCCAGAACCCATTCGATGTTGGGTTCGATAAAGGTCCAGGCGCCCTGGTTTTTGGGCTCTTCCTGGCACCAGACCATTTCGGCACCTTTGAACCGCTCAAGCTCTTTCACCAGCGAAATGGCCGGGAACGGATAGAACTGTTCGATGCGCAGCAGATAGACATCATCAAGGCCCCGGCGATCACGCTCTTCCAGCAGATCGTAATAGACCTTGCCCGAACACATGACGACGCGCTTGATCTTGTCATCTGGTTGCAGCTGCGTATCGGAATGGCCCTGCTGGGCGTCATCCCACAACACGCGGTGGAAGCTGGAGCCCTCGGTGAAACCGCTCAGGTCCGACACGCAGAGCTTGTGACGCAGCAGCGATTTTGGTGTCACCAGCATCAGCGGTTTGCGGAAAGACCGGTGGATCTGACGGCGCAGAATGTGGAAGTAGTTCGCCGGGGTCGAGCAGTTTGCCACGATCCAGTTGTCCTGACCGCACAGCTGCAAGAAGCGTTCCAGACGCGCTGAAGAGTGCTCCGGCCCCTGGCCTTCAAAGCCATGCGGCATCAGGCAGACCAGACCGGACATGCGCAGCCACTTGCTTTCGCCCGAAGAAATGAACTGATCAAACATGATCTGCGCGCCATTGGCGAAATCGCCGAACTGCGCTTCCCACAGGGTCAGAGCGTTCGGCTCTGCCAGCGAATAGCCATATTCAAAGCCCAGAACCGCATATTCCGACAGGGCCGAGTCAATCACTTCGTATTGGGCCTGACCTTCGCGGATGTTGTTGAGCGGGTAATAGCGTTCCTCGGTGTTCTGGTTGATCAGACCCGAGTGACGCTGCGAAAATGTGCCGCGGGTACAGTCCTGACCCGACAGGCGCACGGGATAACCTTCCACCTGAAGCGAGCCAAAGGCCATGGCTTCGGCGGTGGCCCAGTCGATGCCCTTGCCGGTTTCGAACATTTTGCCACGGTTTTCCATGAAACGCGCGACGGTTTTATGCAGCGGGAACCCATCGGGAATGCGCGCCAGCGCTGCGCCGACTTCCTTGGCGGTCTCTTCTTTGATCGCCGTGGTGCCGCGCTGGTAATCATCCTTCTTGGTCTTGTCCATATGGCTCCAACGGCCATCCAGCCAATCGGCTTTGTTGGGCTTATAGACCTTGCCGGCTTCGAATTCTTCATTCAGGTGCGCCTGGAAGGCGGCCTTCATGTCTTCGATTTCACCTTCCGGGATCAGGCCATCTTTGACCAGACGATCCGTGTACAGCGACAGGGTGGTCTTTTTGCCTTTGATGGTCTTGTACATCACCGGGTTGGTGAACATGGGCTCATCGCCCTCGTTGTGACCAAAGCGGCGGTAGCAGAACAGATCCAGCACCACGTCTTTGCCGAACTTCTGGCGGAACTCGGTCGCGACCTTGGCAGCATGAACAACGGCCTCAGGGTCGTCGCCGTTCACGTGGAAGATCGGCGCTTCAACCACCAGCGCGTTATCGGTGGGATAAGGCGACGAGCGCGAGAAGTGCGGCGCTGTGGTGAACCCGATCTGGTTGTTCACAACGATGTGGATAGTGCCACCGGTTTTGTGGCCGCGCAGACCTGAAAGGGCAAAGCACTCCGCCACAACACCCTGACCAGCAAAGGCCGCATCACCGTGCAGCAGAATCGGCATGACCGAACGGCGGCTCTTGTCGCCCAGTTGGTCCTGCTTGGCGCGCACCTTACCCAGCACAACCGGGTTTACCGCCTCAAGGTGCGATGGGTTTGCGGTCAGTGACAAATGAACGGAATTGCCATCAAAACTGCGGTCTGACGAGGCCCCGAGGTGATACTTCACATCGCCCGAGCCATCTACATCTTCTGGCTTGAAGGACCCACCCTGGAATTCGTTGAAAATCGCCTTGTAGGGTTTGGCCATCACATTGGCGAGGATGTTCAGACGACCACGGTGCGGCATGCCGACAACGATGTCTTTTACACCCAGCGCACCACCGCGTTTGATGATCTGTTCCATCGCCGGGATCAGCGCCTCACCACCGTCCAGACCAAAGCGTTTGGTGCCCATGTATTTGACATGCAGGAACTTTTCAAAACCTTCGGCTTCCACCAGCTTGTTCAGGATCGCCTTGCGGCCTTCGCGGGTAAAGGCGATTTCCTTGCCATAGCCTTCGATGCGCTCTTTCAGCCAGGCGGATTGTTCGGGGTCGGAAATATGCATGTATTGCAGCGCGAAAGTGCCGCAATAGGTGCGTTTCACGATCTCGACGATCTGACGCATAGAGGCGATCTGAAGGCCCAGAACATTGTCGATGAAGATCGGGCGATCCATATCGGCATCGGTAAAGCCGTAGGATTTCGGATCCAGCTCTGGGTGGTTTGAAGTGTCGCGCAGGCCCAGCGGATCAAGATCAGCGGCCAGATGGCCACGGATACGATAGGCGCGGATGATCATCAGGGCGCGAATACTGTCGAGAACTGCCCGCTGGATCTGGGCGTCAGACACTTCGACGCCTTTTTCAGCGGCCTTTTCCTTGATCTTCTTGCCTGCGCCTTTGGCTTCGGCAGGGACCAGAGGCATCGGGTATTCTCCGGTCAGCGCGCCGGTCAGATCGTCATTGGGGGCAGGGGGCCAGTCGCCACGCGCCCAGCTGGGGCCCTGCGCCTCGGCTTTGACATCCAGTTCAGCATCACCAAGCTGCTGAAAGAATTCCTGCCATGCCTGATCCACTGCATTGGGATCAGAGGCATAACGGGCGTACATCTGTTCAAGATACTCTGCGTTATGTCCCTGCATAAAGCTGGAAGCATGGAAGAGGTCGTTGGGGCTCTGATCGTTCATTTTTGCGTTCCTTTGGTCCGACCTGAAGCAACAGGAGAGAGGCCTGAAATTGAGCGGCACAGGCCCCTGCCGCATTGCTTCTGTTAGATGGGAATAAGGGCGGGGCATGTCACCCCGCCCGAATTCGGATTTAACCCAGTTCGATGGCTTTCTGAACAGCTTCGCCCAGAGTGGCAGGGCTGTCAGCAACAACGATACCAGCGGATTTCATCGCTTCGATCTTGTCTTCCGCGCCACCTTTGCCGCCGGCAACGATCGCACCGGCGTGGCCCATGCGGCGTCCCGGAGGGGCGGTGCGGCCTGCGATGAAGCCAGCGGTCGGCTTCCAGCGGCCTTTTTTCTTCTGCTCGGCCAGGAATTCTGCGGCTTCTTCTTCCGCAGACCCACCGATTTCACCGATCATGATGATCGAAGTGGTTTCATCGTCGTTCAGGAACATGTCCAGCACGTCGATGTGTTCGGTGCCTTTGATCGGGTCGCCGCCGATGCCAACAGCTGTCGACTGACCCAGACCAATGTCTGATGTCTGTTTCACCGCTTCATAGGTCAGGGTGCCCGAACGGGACACAACACCAACCGAGCCACGCTTGTGGATGTGGCCGGGCATGATGCCGATTTTGCAGGCGTCAGGGGTGATCACACCGGGGCAGTTCGGGCCGATCAGGCGCGATGTGCTGTCTTGCAGGGCACGCTGAACGCGCATCATGTCAAGCACCGGGATGCCTTCGGTGATGCAGACAATCAGTTCCATTTCCGCGTCAATCGCTTCGAGGATCGAATCCGCTGCGAAGGGCGGAGGAACATAGATCACCGAAGCGTTGGCTTCGGTCACGTGCTTGGCTTCGTGAACCGAATTGAAGACGGGCAGGCCGAGGTGCTCATTGCCACCTTTGCCCGGCGTCACACCGCCAACCATTTTTGTGCCATAAGCGATGGCTTGTTCCGAGTGGAAAGTACCCTGCGAGCCGGTGAAGCCCTGACAGATGACTTTTGTGTTTTCGTCGATGAGGACTGCCATTTTAGGAGTCTCCTGTTTTAGTCGAACACAAAGAGCGCTAGATCAAATTTCTTTGCCTTGCCTCTTTCTGTTGTTTCCGAAAGCCGAATTGCTGCTTCAAACCCATTCACTGAGGTTTGCCACAGCGTGATCGACATGCTTTGTTGAAAAGCTGTCCTTACAGGAGAGCCAAGACGCAATCTGGTCTCGATTGTATGGACAGTATCGGTTTCGTCTGATGAATAGAGCGCAAGCAAGCAGTTACTCGATCTTTCACTGCCTACCACGGCCCGGCCCGCCCCTAAGAATGCTCTGCTCGAAGCCCCGTAAGTTTTTGAGAGGACTGTGGCCGCTCCCGATACTTCGGAAATTCTCTGAGAGATGTCTTTGAAAAGCTTCGGAGCGCTGTTTGCAGAAACGGGAGCAAAAGCTTGCTCGTTTGCTCGCTTATTGGCAGCAGCAACGGACGGCATTTCGTTCAAGCAAATGGTGCGAAAATCCAATATTGCTTGATCGGTTACCGTTTGAGCGGGAATGCTCTGGGCGCATAGAAAAAGCGCCATTGCTGATGCCAACAGCCTCATCAAATTACCCTTTAACCGCTTTCACGATTTTCTCAGCACCGTCCGACAGGTTGTCAGCGGCGATTACATCAAGACCAGAGTTGTTGATGATGTCTTTGCCGGCTTCTACGTTGGTGCCTTCGAGGCGCACAACGAGAGGAACCTGAAGACCAACCTCTTTCACAGCGGCCACAACGCCCTCTGCGATCACGTCGCAGCGCATGATGCCACCGAAGATATTGACCAGAATGCCTTTGACGTTTTTGTCCGAGGTGATGATTTTGAACGCTTCGGTCACTTTCTCTTTGGTGGCGCCGCCGCCAACATCGAGGAAATTCGCAGGCTCAGCACCATAGAGTTTGATGATGTCCATGGTGGCCATCGCCAGACCCGCACCGTTCACCATGCAGCCGATTTCACCGTCAAGCGCGATGTAGTTCAGATCGTATTTCGAAGCTTCCAGCTCTTTGCTGTCTTCTTCGGTTTCGTCGCGCAGTTCAGCAATGGCAGGCTGGCGATAGATCGCGTTGCCGTCAAAGCCAACCTTGGCGTCCAGCACTTTGAGTTTGCCGCCGGGCATGACGATCAGCGGGTTGATTTCCAGCATCTCCATGTCTTTTTCCATGAAGGCTTTGTAAAGGATGCCCATCAGCTTGACGCATTCTTTGACCTGTGCGCCCTCAAGGCCCAGAGCAAAGGCAATGCGGCGGCCGTGGAACGCCTGATAGCCGGTTGCCGGATCAACAGAGAAGGACAAGATCTTTTCAGGGGTTGCAGCGGCAACCTCTTCGATGTCCATGCCGCCTTCGGTCGAGCAGACGAAAGACACGCGCGACGTCTGGCGATCTACCAGCAGGGCCAGGTACAGTTCGCGCTCAATGTCGGAACCGTCTTCGATATAGATGCGGTTGACCTGCTTGCCTGCCGGACCGGTCTGGTGGGTGACCAGAGTTTTGCCCAGCATCTTTTTGGCTTCTTCAGCGGCTTCTTCAACCGATTTGGCCAGACGTACGCCGCCCTTTTCGCCAGCTTCCGGCTCTTTGAAAGACCCTTTGCCGCGACCACCTGCGTGGATCTGCGCTTTGACAACCCAAAGCGGGCCGTCCATTTCGCCTGCGGCTGTCTTGGCGTCTTCGGCTTTCAGAACGGCACGGCCGTCGGAAACCGGTGCGCCGTATTCGCGCAGAAGCGCCTTGGCCTGGTACTCATGGATATTCATGGGTCGTTTGTCCCCGTTTTGCTGCGGTTTGCTTGGGTTTATCCCCGTCTAACCCCGTTGGTTAAATGAAAACTTGCCGCAGGCAGCAAAATACACTGCTTTTTAAACATTTGTGATCACAGTTTTCCAAAGTGTGATCACAAGTAAATTAACCGTAAGTGAATTGTGGGGAATCAAAGGTGATTCAGCTAAAGGGCGACGAAAAGTTTCTCAATCGCGTCAGACTTTGCAAGGGCGGATCTGTTAGCGCGCAACAATTTTGACGCCAGAAAACAAAAGCCCCGGACCAATCTGACCCGGGGCTTTCGCATAGAATGGGATCTGGCTTATGCCAGCGAGCTGTCGATGCCTTTGCACGCGTCAACCAAGCCTTTTACAGCGGCGACCGAGGTGTCGAACATCTCTTGCTCTTCTTTGTTCAGCTTGATGTTGACGATGCGCTCAACGCCACCCGCGCCGATCACGGTGGGCACGCCAACATACATGTCATTCACACCCAGATCGCCATCGCAATATGCGGCGCAGGGCAGAACGCGCTTCTGGTCTTTCAGATAGGCTTCGGCCATTTCGATTGCCGAAGTTGCAGGCGCGTAGAAGGCAGAACCGGTTTTCAGCAGGCCAACGATTTCTGCGCCACCGTCACGGGTGCGCTGAACAATCGCGTCCATTTTTTCCTGAGTGGTCCAACCCATCTCAATCAGATCTGGCAGAGGGACACCGGCAACGGTCGAGTAACGGACGGATGGCACCATGGTGTCACCGTGACCGCCCAGAACAAAGGCAGTGACGTCTTTCATCGATACGTTGAACTCTTCTGCCAGGAAGTGGCGGAAGCGCGCGCTATCCAGAACGCCAGCCATGCCGCAGACCTTGTTTGCGGGCAGGCCCGAGAACTGTTGCAGAGCCCAGACCATCGCGTCCAGCGGGTTGGTGATGCAGATCACAAAGGCGTCTGGCGCGTGGTCGCGGATGCCTTCGCCAACGGATTTCATCACTTTCAGGTTGATGCCCAGCAGGTCATCACGGCTCATGCCCGGCTTGCGTGGAACGCCTGCGGTCACAATGCAGACATCGGCGCCAGCAATATCGGCGTAGTCCTGCGTGCCTTTCAGCTTGGCGTCGAAACCTTCGCTGGGGCCTGATTCCGCGATGTCGAGCGCTTTGCCCTCTGGGGTGCCTTCTGCGATGTCGAACAGTACGACGTCACCCAGTTCTTTCATTGCGGTGAGGTGAGCAAGGGTGCCACCGATCTGACCTGCGCCGATAAGGGCGATCTTGGGTCTGGCCATGGATTTCTCTCCGGTCCTTTGAAATTCGCTTGTGTGACTAAGGCTTTATAGCGCGTCGCGCAAGTGTGCTGCATTGCAGCACCCAGACGCGTTTGCTCTGTTCAGGTCTGGAAGTTAGCGATAAATTCAATGCTAAGCGCAAGTTAGAGGCGAGAGACACCATGCTGTTTGATCCAATGAATTTGATGATCATTGCGCTGGCAGTGGTTTTTGCGGGGATTTCCAAAGGTGGATTTGGCTCGGGGGTGGCCTTTGCCAGCGCGTCGATTCTGGCGCTGATCTTGGATCCCGGCGTGGCTTTGGGGATTATGCTGCCGCTGTTGATGCTGATTGATGTGGCCAGTTTGCCAGCCTATTGGCGCAAATGGGATTGGCAAGCTGCGCGGATTTTGCTGGTTGGCGCGGTTCCCGGAACGATTGTTGGCGCGGTGTTCTATGCTGTTGCTGATCCGGATGCGGTCCGCCTTCTGATTGGGCTGGTCGCTGTGCTTTTCGTGGTGTGGCAAGGGGCGTTAAAAGTCGGGTGGATCACGTTGGGCACGCGAAAAATGGGCCCGCGTGTTGGTCTTATCGCGGGTGTTGTTGTTGGGTTTACCAGCTTTATCAGCCATGCTGGGGGGCCGGCTGCGGCTGTCTATCTGCTGGGGCAAAAGTTTGGGAAAACAACCTTTCAGGCCACCACAGTCTTGGTGTTCTGGGCGGTTAACCTGTTCAAATCGTTCTTTTATGCCTCCATGGGAATTTTCAGTTGGGAGACATTGAAAGTTGATCTTTTGATGATCCCAGCGGCCTTGATCGGTACATGGTTGGGGGTAAAGGCCCATCATGTGGTGTCTGAGCGCCTGTTTTTCCGCATTGCCTATGTTGCGCTGTTGCTGACGGGGCTCAAACTGATTTGGGATGCGTTAACATGATCCGACTTGCGACGCCAAAAGACAGCCGCGAATTGCTGCGGCTGTTCCATCAGTTGCAACCTGCCAATCCGCCCGCAGCAGATGGCACCGCGCACATAGAGGCAGTTCTGGCCCATGCTGGGACAACTGTCTTTGTTGCAGGTGATGTGGCGCTCGCCGGGGCTTTGGTTTTACATCTTTTGCCCAATGTCACCTATGCTGGGCGCCCATATGGGCTGATTGAGAATGTCATTGTTGACGGCACTTACCGTGGCCAGGGTTGTGGGCGCGCATTGATTGAGGCTGCGTGTAACCACGCAGCGCAGCAAAAGGCTTATAAGCTAATGTTAATGAGCGGCCACACCCGAGGCGCAATTGGATTTTATGAAAAACTTGGATTTTCCAGCACTGAAAAAGCAGCGCTGATCAAACGTTTCTGAAACTGGGGACAGCGCCGGGGCGCTGCCCCGGATTGGAAGCATGTCCCGCATATCTCAGGCGTCGTCACCCTTTGGTGGCAAAGCTTCAGCCAGTTCTTCAAAGGCTTGCCCGCTGGCCACAAGACAGGTGACCCCATTTGCCATTGTCACCGTGATCGTCCAGGAACCGGATTCAAGCGAGGCAAATACCTCCATCACGGCGTTATTGCTGCCAAGCCCCATGCTTTGACGCGATTCACCGTATTTTGAGGCCAGTCGTTCGACCACGGTATCGCGTGGTGCGCAGTTTTGTGCGCCTTGCGCCTCAACCAAAGTGGCGGCGGCCAGCATCAACCCGGCTGAAAGCATTCCTAGTTTTACAAACTTCGTCGTCATGTCGTCACCTTTCGGCTTGTGACAAGCGATGAACGGCTTTGCCGCAGCCCGTCACGAATTGGGTCCCCTCAGATCCCGGGGTGCTGGCCCTGATCCGTTTGGCACCCCAGCCGATTTTCGGCCATGTCCAAACCATGCCTGATGACCGGTGTTAAAGGGGTTAACGCTGCGTTCGGTGCTTCTATTCTTATATAGTTGCTGCGATTGCAGCCCGCCGTTTGCCTAAATTTGCTGCGTTTTCAATGGCGCTTTCTGCATTGCGGCAATTTCCACCTTGAAGTTTCCTTCAAAAAATGCCCCAAAGTGCGCAACAAAATTACGCAGGAGATTCCCATGGATATGCGCGCACGCCCCTACCGTTCGGTTCTTTACATTCCCGGCTCAAAGGATCGGGCGCTGGAAAAAGCGCGTACATTGCCCATCGATGCGATTATTTTTGATCTCGAAGACGCGGTGGCCCCGGGGGAAAAGATCGCTGCAAGGGATACGTTGAAAGCGGCGTTGCAGACATCCTACGGCAATCGTACCCGCATTGTGCGTATCAATGGTCTGGATACCGAATGGGGCGAAGACGATGCTAAGGCCGTGCAGAACATGGACTGCGATGCGATCTTGCTGCCAAAGGTCGAAACCACCGCGCAGCTGGATGCGCTGGCGGCGCTGTGTGACAAACCGATCTGGGCGATGATGGAAACCCCACGCGGCATGTTGGCCGCTGCCGAGCTGGCCTCACACCCAAAGCTGATGGGTATGGTCATGGGCACCAATGATCTTGCCAAAGAGCTGAACTCGCGCTTTCGCCCGGATCGCTTGCCGATGATGCCGGGGATCGGCCTGTGCCTGCTGGCAGCAAAAGCCTATGATGTGATCATCGTTGACGGTGTTTATAATGCCTTCAAAGATGCCGAGGGGCTGAAAGCGGAATGTGATCAGGGCCGCGATATGGGAATGGACGGCAAAACGCTGATCCACCCGGCGCAGGTCGATGTGGCCAATGATGCCTTTGCCCCCTCTGAGGTCGAAGTTGATCTGGCCCGCCGTCAGATCGCCGCCTTTGAAGAGGCAGAAGCCGCCGGGCAGGGGGTTGCGGTGGTCGACGGCAAGATTGTTGAAAATCTGCATGTCGTGACCGCACGTAAGATGCTGGGCAAGGCGGAAGCTATTGCCGCGATGGCGGAATAATCTAGATCTAAGGGCAGGCATTCAATTCGATACCCGGAGATTCCTATGTTCCTGCTCTTGTGTGGTGTATTTCTTTGGTGGGCGGCGCATCTATTCAAACGTGTCGCCCCCGACATGCGCGCCAATATGGGCGATCGCGGCAAAGGCCTTGTGGTGCTGGCGATCGCGGCCTCTGTTATCATGATGATTTTTGGCTATAAAATGGCTGACGGGGCTTTCTTCTGGGGGCGGTCCCCAGCGTTGGTCGGCATCAATAATCTGTTGATGATCATCGCTCTCTATCTGACCAGCCCGGGCCCGTCCAAGGGGGCGCTGCTTTATAAAATGCGTCATCCGATGCTGACTGGCTTTGCGCTTTGGGCCTTTGCGCATCTGCTGGTCAATGGCGATGTACCGTCATTTGTGTTGTTCGGTGGGCTTGGCCTTTGGGCGCTGGTCGAAATGGTTGTGATCAACCGCGCCGAGCCAAACTGGACCGCCCCTGCCAAAGGCGCCATCAAGAAAGACATCATCTTTCTGGGCGCCTCTGTCGTGCTGCTGGCCGTGATCGGTTATGTGCACACATGGCTTGGATACCCGACATTTGGCTAAGGAGCCCTGCATGAAACTCTATCGCTTTTTATCCGAAGACGACACCTCTGCCTTTTGCCACAAGGTGACCGATGCCCTGAACAAGGGCTGGTCACTGCACGGTGATCCGACCTATGCCTTTGACGCTGCCAATGGTGTCATGCGCTGTGGTCAGGCCGTCGTGAAAGAGGTGGAAGGCACCTATACACCCGACACGAAACTGGGAGAACACTGATGGCCAAAACCAATCCGGGCCGCTTTTTCGAAGACTATGCCATCGGGCAGGTCTTGCCACATGCCGTGCCACGCACCGTGGCCGAAGGAGAGCGCGCGCTTTATCACGCGCTCTATCCGATGCGGCATGCGCTTTATTCCTCGGATGAATTTGCGGGCCGGTGTGGGTTTGAAGGATCACCTATTGATGATCTGGCCGCCTTCCACGTGGTCTTTGGCAAGACCGTGCCGGATGTGTCGCTGAACGCTGTGGCGAACCTTGGCTATGCGGAAGGGCGCTGGCTGCAACCGGTCTATCCCGGGGACACGCTGCGCTCGGTTTCCGAAGTGATTGGTCTGAAACAGAATTCCAACGGTAAAACGGGGGTGGTTTATGTTCGGACACGTGGGTTGAACCAGAACGATGAGGTCGTCATCGAATATGTGCGCTGGGTCATGGTGCGCAAACGCGATGTGGATGCGCCGGCGCCCGAAACCGTGGTGCCTGACCTGAAAAAGGTCCTGTCGGTCGAAGATCTGCGCATCCCCGCCGGGCTGACCTTTGAGGATTACGATTTCGTTCAGGCCGGTGAGCCACACCGCTGGGGCGATTATGAAATCGGCGAAAAGATCGACCACGTGGATGGTGTGACCATCGAAGAGGCCGAACATATGATGGCGACGCGCCTTTGGCAGAACACGGCCAAGGTGCACTTTGATCTGACCTTCCGTCCTGACGGGCGTCTGATCTATGGCGGCCATGTGATTTCCATGGCGCGCGCGCTGTCGTTCAATGGTCTGGCCAATGCGCAGATGATTGTGGGCCTGAATGGCGGGGCGCACGCAAACCCCTGCTTTGCAGGTGATACCATCAAATGCTGGACCGAGGTTCTGGACAAGGCTGAAACCGATGCGCCGGGTGTTGGCGCAATCCGTCTGCGTCTTGTTGCGACCAAAGGCGGCGAAGCGTTCACCCTGCGCGGTGAAGATGGCAAATACCTGCCGCATGTGCTGCTGGATCTGGATTACTGGGCGTTGATGCCGATGTAATTCATCCCAATTTGACCTGACTGCCGCCTCTTCTTATGGAAGGGGCGGTTTTCGTTCTACGATCCGATATAGGCGCGGAAAGCCTCGGGCGGGGTGTCAAAGAAATCAGCTGTGGCTACCGGCGCATGGGCGACGCCATCCGCCACAAGGATCACCTGATCGGCAAACCGCTTTGCATCATTGGGATCATGGGTCACCATCATCACCAGGGCATTAAGGCTGTCTGCCACGCGGCGTACCTCTTCCAGCATCTCTGCTTTGAGAGCAGGGCCAAGCGCGGCAAAAGGCTCGTCCAGCAGGATCATTGGCCGGGCCTGCAGCAGCACCCGAGCCAATCCCGCACGCCCCTGCTGCCCGCCTGACAGGCTGCCGGGCTTGCGATCTTGCATATCCTGCAACCCCACGCGGGTCAGGGCCTCTTGGATGCGGGCTTTTTCCTGCGGGTTGGGGCGTCGTCCGTTGGGCGCCAGCGCCAGCCCAAGATTGCGTTCCAGTGTAAGATGCGGGAACAGGTTGCCATCCTGAAACAGGATCGAAATCGGGCGCTCTTGCGGGGGAAGGTCAGAAATTCTTTGTCCCGCAAAAGACATATGTCCCGACGTATGATCGCGAAACCCGGCGATGGCATCCAGCAAGGTGGATTTCCCAGCGCCCGATGGCCCCAGCACCGCGACACGCGCGGTCTGCTCTATGGTAAATGAGGCCGTCAATGCGCCCCTGTCCATCGGTATGCGGATCGCATCAAGGGTCAGCATTTACGCGACCTCCTTTATCGAAAAGCCAGAACATCGACAGGCTGAGCAGCATCAAAAGCAGCGCCGCGCCTGCAGCTGCCTCAAGCCGATAGGCCCCCATCAGGCGATAGACCTGCAAGGGCAGGGTGGCGCGGTCTGGGTCGGCGAACAGCGCGATCACCCCCAGATCCCCCATGGCCAGCGCGGCCGTCAGACCAGCGGCAAAGCCCATCGGGCGGCGCAAGCGGGGCAGCCAGACCAAACGCAGCCAGGCCAAAGGCGACAGGCGCAGGGTCTGGCGCAAACGGGCATAGTCGCGATCCACCTCTTCTGCGGCAGGGCGCAAAATCCGCAGGGCAAAAGGCAGCGCCATCAGCGCATTGACCAGCGTTGTCACGGGCAGCGCCATGGTGAAAGGGTTCACAAAGGGGCGCAGCATCAGGAAGATACCGGTGCCCAAAACCAAAGGCGATAGTGCGATGGATGCCAGCGACAACAGCTCGCCGCGCCGGTGTGCCAATGGCATCGCCCAGATCATGCATAGCGCGGTCGAGGCCAGCGCCACGGTGAAGGAGTTCAGCGCCGCGCGATAGGTGTCAGATTGCAGCTCCAGCAATCCGGGCAGGCCTTTGATTAGCATGGCGCTGAGCGGGCCCAGCAAAAACGCGGAAGCCGCCAGCAGCCAGAGCCCATCACCCAGACAGGCAGTCCACCCACGCCCATCCCAACGCGGCACCAGACGATCCCGCCCCGTGCCAAATCCGTCAATATGTGACACACGCAATGCGATTAGCCCCGCCAGAATGGCCAGCCCAAGTTGCAGAAGGGCCAGGGCCGCCGCATGGCCCAGATCAAAATCAAAACGCATGGCCTGATAGATCGCCAGTTCCACAGTGGTGGCGCGCGGGCCTCCGCCTAGGGTCAGCGCCACGGCGAAACTGGTCAGGCAAATGACAAAAATCACCGCAAAAGCGCCGGGAGCGATGCGTCGGATCAGGGGCCATTCGATGGTGCGAAACATGGCCCATGGGCTCAGGCCCAGCGTTGCGCTCAGGCGAAACCGCTCTGCCGGGATGGCCAGCCAGCCCTGCAACACCATGCGCGTCGCCAGCGGCAGGTTGAAAAACACATGCGCCAGCAGAACACCATGCAGACCGTAAATATCTATGCTGGGCAGGCCGATGGCGCTTAGCCCGGCGTTTACAATCCCCCGCTGTCCAAAGATCGCGATCAACCCCATGATTGCCACGATGGTGGGCAGGATAAAAGGGGCCCCCAGCAGTGCGACCAGCACACCGCGACCGGGAAAACTGCGCCGCGCCAGCGCACGCGCCACCGGGATGGCCAAAGCGGTACTTAACGCGGCCGACAAAAACGCCTGCCAAAGCGTGAACCGCAATGCCTGAAAATCCGCAGGCCCAAGAGCAGACAGCCCCCCGGCCCGCAGCAAAACCGCAGAAATTGGCCCCAGTGTCAAAGACACCAGGGCCACAGCTGCGATGATCGCAAGACTATGCTTGCGCCACATTTACTGCGACAGCGCAGAACGCCAGGCTTCAATCGCGGTATCGCGCAGCGCGGCGGCTTCGTCTTCAGAGTAGAACAGAACCTTTTCCGGCAGGTCCAGTTTCTGGAACCCTGCGGGCCATTGATCCTGAGGCAAAGCCGCCGGGATCGACCAGTTACCAGTGGCAATCATCGACTGGAAATCGGTGCTAAGCACAAATTCCATAAAGTCATCGGCCAGTTCGGGCACATCGGTGCTGGCCACTTTAGCAGCAAGCTCGACCATGAAATAGTGACCTTCAGGGAAGATCGCGGCCTTCTTGGTTTCATCCCCTTCGGCGATGATGTGATAGGCCGGCGAGGTTGTGTAAGACAGCACCATATCCGCTTCACCATCGGTGAACAGCCCATAGCTTTCCGACCAGCCTTTGGTCACGGTCACGATCTTCGGCGCAAGCTTGGCCCAGGCTTCGCCTGCCTTGTCGCCATAGACTGACTGCACCCAGAGCACCAGCGCCAGACCCGAAATCGAGCTGCGCGGATCCTGAATCACCAGACGCAGATCATCGGGCGCATTCAGCAGCTCTTCAAAGCTGGCGGGCGCAACATCGGTTTTTTCGGTGTTGTAGATAAAGGCGGTGTGGCCATAGTTGAACGGCAAGAAGGTGTCATCTGACCATTCCAGCGGCAATGTCAGGGATGTAAGATCCACACCATGCGCGCCAAACAACCCGCTTTCGCGCGCCTTTTTGGTCACATCGGTGTTCAGACCAATCACCACATCCGCTTCGGTGCGTTGGCCTTCCAGCATGATGCGCGGCAGAAGATCGCCGGGTTTGAACTGAAGATCGCAGTTGCAGCGTGCTTCGAACAGCTCTTCGATTTTGGGGCCGGGGCCCCATTCCGAGGTAAAGTAATCAGGGGCATAGACTGTCAGAACTGGTGTCTGTGCCATGGCGGTCGAGGCTGCAAACAGTCCCGCTGCAAATGTGAGGGCTCTCATGGGCCATCTCCTAATCTGCGGCGGAAGGACAAGATGAAGAGCGCGCTGCCCTATACCTTCCCTCCGCCGGTGTTAACCGGTTCAGGTTCGACGGGTTGATGTGGTCACACAAATCTCAGCCGAATTCTGCTTCGGCACCCCGAGGTGAGCGGCACGCTATGAGGACATGGCGACATAATCAAGCTGAAAACGCTTGAGACCCTGTCCATCGTGCCCTAGTCAGGCATCAAAGGAGACACGCCCATGAGCATCAACACCTTCGGACATCTCTTCCGCGTAACCACCTGGGGGGAAAGCCACGGACCAGCCTTGGGGGCGACGGTGGATGGCGTGCCGCCCGGTGTTGAGATCAATGAGGCCATGCTGCAGCATTGGCTGGATCAGCGCAAGCCGGGGCAGAACAAATACACCACCCAGCGCCGGGAACCGGATGCGGTGAAAATTCTTTCGGGTGTGTTCGAAGGCAAGACAACCGGCACGTCAGTGCAGTTGATGATTGAAAACACGGATCAGCGGTCGAAAGACTATTCTGAGATCGCGCAGAAATTCCGCCCCGGCCATGCAGATATCACATATTTCCAGAAATATGGGCTGCGCGACTATCGCGGGGGCGGGCGGTCTTCGGCGCGTGAAACGGCGGCGCGTGTTGCTGCGGGGGGATTGGCGCGGGCAGCGCTGACCCAACTGGCTCCGGGTATCGAGATCACCGGGTACATGGTGCAGATGGGGCCACGCAAAGCGGACCCAGCCAAATACGATCTGGCGCAGATCCCGCAAAACCCCTTTTGGTGCCCCGATGCTGACACGGCAGAGGCCTGGGCAGAGGATCTGGATAAGCTGCGCAAGTCCGGCGATAGCGTGGGCGCTGTCATCGAAGTGGTCGCGCGTGGCGTTCCTGCCGGTTTGGGCGCGCCAATCTATGGCAAGCTGGACACTGATCTTGCCGCCGCCATGATGAGCATCAATGCTGTCAAAGGTGTCGAAATCGGCGACGGCATGGCAGCAGCCTGCCTGACCGGTGTTGAAAATGCGGATGAAATCCAGATGGGGCCAAACGGGCCTGAGTATAGCTCAAACCATGCTGGCGGTATTCTGGGCGGTATCTCAACCGGGCAAGAGGTGGTGGTGCGCTTTGCGGTCAAACCGACCTCAAGCATTTTGACCACCCGCAAGACCATCACCGTAGATGGGCAAAACACCGATATCATCACCAAGGGCCGCCATGACCCATGTGTAGGCATTCGTGCGGTTCCCGTGGGCGAAGCAATGATGGCCTGTATTCTGCTGGATCATCTGCTTTTGCATCGCGGCCAGATTGGTGATGCAGGCGGCAAAATTGGCGGTTAAACCCGCCAACTTTCGGATTTAAAAGTCTTTCCAGATCCCTTCATTGGCGGCTTGGGGCCTGTGATTGAAATGGGGGGCGTGTTCGATATCATGTGCGATGTCGCGTTCTGTCTCTTCCCAACTACCGCTCTCAGTCGGTGTAGGATCCTCTTGGGCAGGAGCATCGACAAAGGGTTCCATCGGTTTTGCGACAGTTTCAAACTCTTCAGAGTGTAGGATGTTTTCCTCTCGACCGTTTTGCGGGGCAGAGGGGGGATCCACCTTACCTTGGTCAAATCGCGTAAGAAGGGCGGACAGGCGGGTTGCTTCGTCATTCAGCGATTGGCTTGCGCTTTCTGCCTGATTGACGATCACAGCATTTTCCTGAGTGGCCTGTTCAAGATCTGAAACGCCAGCGTTCACTTCCTGAACATTTTGGGCCTGCAAGGTCGCGCTGCTGGCAATTTTTGAGACCGCTTCCGAAACCTCATTCACGCTTTGCACGATCTGGCCAAGGTTCTGACTGGTTTGCTGCACCAGCGCTTCGCCGTCTTGGACCTGTTGGGTGCTGTTCAAAACCAACTCTTTGATTTCACTGGCGGATGCTGCCGCGCGTTGCGCCAGCCCCTGCACCTCTGAGGCGACAACTGCGAAGCCGCGACCAGATTCACCGGCCCGCGCGGCTTCGACCCCGGCGTTCAGTGACAGAAGGTTGGTTTGAAAGGCGATATCGTCAATCACATCGATGATCTGCGTGATTTGTTCCGAAGAGGAGGCAATAGAAGACATTGCTGTCAAAGCGCGATCCATAACCTCGCCACCTTCTTCGGCGCGGCGACGCCCTTCCAGCACAAGGCGATCGACGTCCTGCGCCTGGTCTGCGGTGTGCTGTACCCCATGCGAGAGATCCGCCAGCGCAGCAGCAGATTGTTCCAGCGTCGCAGCCTGATGCTCTGCGCGCCCGGACAGGCCAGAAGACATCTGAGCAAGGGAGTTTGCGCTGCCCTCGACAGTTCTGGCGCTGTGGTGCAGCGACCCGACCAGATCTTGCAATGCGTCGCAAAGCGCGTTGAAATCCTCGCAAAGCCGCACATAGTCCGTGCCAAGTGGCGCCCATTTGGAGGCTTCAATGCTTTGATCCAACTTGCCGTCTTTCAGTTCACCAAGTGCTGAAGACACTTCGGTCAGAAGGTTCGTGCGCATCTCATTGTCTGCATTTGCGCGATCTTGCGCGGTTTTTGCCTCTGACAGCGCATCGCGCAGCAGTTCCACATTGCGGAAAATCTCTCCGATTTCATCGCGCCGATCTGTGCCCCGAACTTCGATCCCATAGCGCCCCTCGGCCAGACGCTGTAGCAGCTTGGTCGACGAGCTGATCGGGTTCACCAGCGAACGTCCGAAGATATAGGTAAAGAGCATCGTCGCGATGACACCAGCTGATGACACAATAATGACGGTGCTGGTGGCACTGGCCATTGTGGTTCCTGCTTCATGCGACACCAGATCAATGGTGCCTTCCACCCGGCCCAGAATATCATGCACCTGAAAGGTGGCTCTGCGGAAGAGGGGTTCAATCAGGGCAACGGCAGTCTCTGCCTCGCCCTTTCCAATGGCGCCAAAGGCCTCAGAGCTGCGTGATTTTATGGCATCAATGTTCTTGAGAACCGAAGCCAGTTCCTCTGACAGCAGCACGTTTTGCGCCTCTGTCAGGGCCACAATGGTTGCATCTGTAGGGGCGGATGAGATCAGCGCGCGTGCCGCATCAAGTTCCTGTTCAAATGAGGCCTGTGTGCCTTGACCTGCGTAGGCAGCCAAAAGCAATGTACGCTCGGCATCGTTGAGCGTTTCCACCAGTTCCGCCAACAGAGCTTCTTCCGCGAAAACGGCATATGTCTCTGCCAAACGAATTTTCAATTCAGATTTCAAAGACCAAAAAACGGCTGTTACAGCCAAAAGGGCCACAACAAATGCAGTGGCCAGGAAATAAACCTGCACACGAATGGAAAACCGGCTCATTCATTCCCCCAGATATATTGAGATGCAAACCCGACATCACAGTCAACCGGGCCAACATGGGGGAGGAGTGTT
Source organism: Pelagimonas sp. (assembly GCA_025210455.1). Taxonomy (GTDB): domain Bacteria; phylum Pseudomonadota; class Alphaproteobacteria; order Rhodobacterales; family Rhodobacteraceae; genus JAOARQ01. The sequence goes on along the minus strand of JAOARQ010000002.1, from coordinate 92,033 downwards.
TATGAAAACCTACTCAGATTTGGGCAACCGCAGCGCACTACTTAGGATTTTCCGTAATTTTGCTGGTTTGAACCGCAAGAATGCCAGCCGCGATAATTGCGACGCCAAGAATGTCGATCACCCCCAATCGTTCCCCCAGCAAAATCGTTGCGATTGCGACCCCAAGAAAAGGGTTGAGAAAGTGGAAGGTTGCCGCGCGAACGGCACCAATCCGGTTGACCAGCATGAACCAGACCAGAGTTGCCGCAAGACCAGGCACCAAGGTGGTGTAAATAAAGGCCAAAACCAATGGGGCTGAAAGCGTGACGTCAAAGCTTTCCAGTGCAAAAGAAACCGGCCAGAGCGCCGCGCTGCCCACCAGCATCTGCAGGCCGACCACCATAAGGAAATTTCCACCCGAGGTCGCCCCGCGCAGCGCCAGCGTGGCCACCGTCAGTGCGATGACACCGCCGGTGCATAGGGCGATACCTGTCATATCAATCCCGCCGCCGCTTAGCCTGTTTCCCATGATCAGGCAAACGCCCAAAATGCCGCCAAAAAGCCCCGCTAGGGTCAGCCCTGACAGGCTCTCGCGGAAGAATGCCCAACCCGCCAGGGCGACCAATAGCGGCATGGTCGAAGCGATAATTGCGGCGATTGACGCCTCAATAGTCTGCATCGCAACGAAATTCATTCCCAGGTACAGGGCATTCTGGCACAGGCCAAAGATGATCGTTGCGCGCCATTGCGCGCGGGTCAGATTCCAGTTTTGACCAAGCATCCGCGCCAGAGCAATGGCGATCAGCCCCGAGATCAGAAAGCGCAGCGCCAGCGTGCCAATCGGCGGCGCAGAGGCGACGATAATACGCGCCGAGGTAAAGGCCGAAGACCACATAGCAGCAAAGGCCAGCCCCATTGCAATCGCGCGAATGTCCATAAATCCCCCAAAACAAGCTGCTCGCAGATGAGCGATTTCCAACCCAAGATGCAACCCGCCAAAATGCAACCGATATGACAAAAAAGCCCCGCCTGTCAGACAGGCGGGGTCAGTAAGCGCTCTCCGCAAATGCGGGGCGCTGGCGGTGTTCTATGTTTTCCGCTTAAATTTATGCGTTTTCGCGCATTTCTGCCCGGATCTGCTGGCGCAGCACGTCGATGGGAACAGTCTTGCCATCGCGTTTGAAGCACCAGTATGTCCAGCCATTGCAGCTGGGGGCACCTTCCAGTTTGGCACCGACCTGATGGATTGAGCCCTTCACGTCATCGCCGATCAATGTGCCATCGGCACGGACCTTGGCCTTGTGGCGTCCGTTCATGCTCCAGAGGTCTTCACCCGGATGCAGCATGCCGCGTTCAACCAATTGGCCAAAGGGTACACGCGGTTCCGCGCGCTTCGATGTGGACACGCTCAGCGCGCTTTTGTCGAAAGAGCGAATGTCTTTCAGGCGCGCTTCGGCCACTTCGCGATAGGCGGGTTCGCGTTCAATGCCGATAAAATCGCGGCCCAGCATCTTGGCCACCGCGCCGGTTGTGCCTGTACCAAAGAAAGGATCCAGCACCACATCCCCTGGGTTGGTTGAACCAACCAGCACCCGGTGCAGCAAAGACTGAGGTTTCTGTGTCGGGTGGGCCTTTTCGCCATTGGCGTCTTTCAGGCGTTCGCCACCATTGCAGATGGGCAAGACCCAGTCGCTGCGCATTTGCACGCCTTCGTTCAGGGCCTTAAGTGCCTCATAGTTGAAGGTGTATTTTGCGCCTTCCGCCTTTGACGCCCAGATCATGGTTTCATGCGCGTTGGTAAAGCGCTTGCCGCGGAAGTTCGGCATGGGGTTGGACTTGCGCCAGACCACATCATTCAGGATCCAGAACCCGGCGTTCTGCATTTCGGCCCCGACCCGAAAGATGTTGTGATAAGAGCCGATAACCCAAATTGCCCCATTGGGTTTGAGCAACCGGCGTGCCGCTTTGAGCCAGTCTTGGGTAAACCTGTCGTAGGCGGCGAAACTGCTGAACTGATCCCAATGATCGTCAACCGCATCCACTTTGGAATTATCGGGCCGGTGAAGTTCGCCCTTCAGTTGAAGGTTGTAGGGAGGATCTGCGAAAATCAGGTCGACGGACGCCTCTGGAAGGCTGTTCATCACCTCAACACAATCCCCGGATAGAATCGAGTTTAAAGGGAGCGCAGTTGCGCCCTTTCGCGTGGTTGTCTTTGTCATTCTCTGCCTCAAGCCCCGGCGCGTTTTCGCGCTCTGTGGTTGAGCAAAGGATGATTCATTCGTGATTCGCCGTCAAATTCTTTTTTGAATCAGGCTGTTACGATTTACTCTTGATACAAGATATTGTGGACGGGTTTGAATGATCGTCTATGGTGTGGGGTCACGCCGATATTTTGCAGCGCTTCTTTGTGGCTTTTGGTTGGGTAACCGGCGTTCTTTTCCCAACCATATTCTGGGTAGTGTTGCGCCAAAGTCTGCATGACATAATCTCGCCTTATTTTGGCCACAATTGAGGCCGCCGCAATTGAGGGCGAAACACCGTCTCCACCCACCACTGGGGTGGCGGGGCAGGGCAGATCTTTGGGCAGGCGATTGCCGTCAATCAGCGCATGATCGGGGGTGAGTGGCAGGGCTTCTATGGCCCGGCGCATGGCGAGAAAACTGGCCTGAAGGATGTTGACCTGGTCGATTTCTTCGACACTGGCTTCACCTATGGCAAAGATCGTGTGCTGGCGGATCAGATTATTCAAAGCCGCGCGTTTTTTTGCGGTCAGCTTCTTACTGTCGTTTAAGCCCTCGGGGATTCTGTCGGGGTCGAGAATTACCGCTGCAGCCACGACCGGCCCTGCCAGCGGCCCGCGACCGACTTCATCAACGCCAACCACATGGCGCATCCCCTGCTGCCAGAAACGGCGCTCCAGATCGAGTGTAAGCAACGTCATGACTGCGCAAAGAGCTTGGGTTGCATGATCTTAAGCGCAAGCGCGCCAGCCCCGCAGCTGGCCACGAGGATCTGGATCGCCCAACCAAGCGTGGGGATCATGGCAAACATGGTCACAATGGCCGCGCCCAGACAGGCTGTCAGACATCGGTGTATGAGACCGGTCTTCTCACCATAGGTTTTGATGGCAACCCATTGACCAATAATTGCAATTCCGATTGCAAATCCAAAAACAGCGAGAAGCGCACCGGCGAATAGTGTTATGGGTGCGACAAAGGCCCCCCATAATGTGGTGACCAGCAAAACGCTGACCCCCAGCAAGCCGGACAAGGCGATCCCCCCCCATAGAAAAGACTGTCCGGGGGTATCCTCCAGCTCTTCATACATATCTTCAAAAAGGCGCGGCAGCAGTGCTGCAAACAACACTGCCATAAGCGCATAGATCAGGAAGACACGCAGCTTTGCGCGGGCGTAAGTGATCACCTTTTCAGTGGTTGGCTGGGGCGTTGCATTTTGGGCGATGGCCCGCTCTTTTGCGCGCCAGCCAAACAGGTCGGGAGATTTCGGTGCATCCGCCCGGGGGCGACGCTCGATTTGATCAGCGGCGGCGACAAAATCAGGGATGGCGGTGCGGCCAATCTCGCTTTCATAAACAATGATGCGTCCTGTGACAGAGGCGTTTGGCCCAAACTCTGCATCCGCAACCGTCAGTAAAAGATCGCCCTTAACGGGGGCGTCCAGCAGCGCAAATTCAGAGGACACCAGAGCATCCCCTTTGACCTCTGCTGCAAGTGTCAGATCAGATCCAAGAAAGCGCAGATCTCCGCCCACAGAGGCATTGACGTTCAACTGCTGAGCAATCACCGTGACGTCCTGCGCAACAGGCGCATCGACCGCCACCCTTTGCCCCAAAGCATAGACCGTGCCACCAACGGCTGAGCGGACTGAAATCCAGCGCCCGACCATATGGGCGGTGCCGCTGATTGGGGCCGTTATGGTGCTACGTCCACCTGCGAGAAAGGCATCGTCGACCCCTTGGGATGCCACGGTGGCGGCGCGCCCGTTGTCATAGACGTCATTGCCCAGACGCAATGCAGGTTCCTGCGCCGCGGCAGGCAGGGCCAAAACCATAGAGACAAAAAGGAAAAATAGCTGCCGCATCTGATATCCCCAACCGATTCTTACAGGTTGAGTGCACCGTGTCAGGCGGCGGCGGCGGGGTCAAACCTTAGTCGAAATGAGCGATAGGATCGCAATCTCTTCCGTGACGGTATATTTGGTGGTCCACATTTCCAGCCGTGCGCGTTCCTCGGTGGACAGCTGCACCAGAATTGGCCGCGCATAGCCGGGGCCAACCTCTTGTTCCCAGCCCTGACCATCATCCAAAGCCTGCCGCAAAGCCTGTCGCACCAGATAGGCAAGGGGAAGGCGCGCTGTAGACCCTTCAACCAACCGCTTACGAAGTTCATCGGGAAGGTGCAACGAAATGGCTTTTCGTGCGTCGCGCCTGCTCATTCTTCTTACTCCAGATTAGTAGTGCATCCCATGGTTCACCATAAACCTTAAGAAAACGCCCAATGATTATTAATATTGAAGAGCGAATTGTCGGGATCTTCAAGCTTTTTGACCAATACGGTTTGTGTCAGCTCAAAAAACTACCATGTTTTCAAAACATTGCTTCCGGTAAAAACGGCCGTCTGTCGGGTTTTGGTAGGTCTGTAGGTTCCCCAAGGTTCTGCGCCCTTGCGGCGTCGCGCCAGTGCTGGGCCAATGACAGATCCTGAGCGGGTTTCCCAAGCACCAGTCTGCACAGTTTGTCAAAGAAGGGGCCGACCACCTCAGGGTCACGGATGAGCGCAGATACGTCACAATCCCAACGCAGCGCGCGGGCGCTTAGATTGGCAGAGCCAAGGATCAGACTGTGGTCGTCAACACAGACAACCGAACCGGAAGGTAGATTTGTTTCTATGATCGCCAAGCGGTCTTGGAAATTGCGCTTCAACTTTTGAAGCTGTTGATTCATCAGGTATTTTGACTGCGCCTTGTCCCAGCTGTCGACCACATCATCCGACAAGATAAGCATAAGTTGCAGATCTTTTTTGTCGGTTCCAACAGCGCACAGCCGGTCGGTCAGTCTTTTGCAGGTCAATACCTCGGTTTGAATGAAGATTTGTTTTTCAGCGGTCCCGAACAGTTTGTGAAAGGCACGTTCGTGATCTGTGACAGGTGCCAAAGGTGCCAGCTGTCCAAAACGGTTGTTGGGCACGGTGAATGTGCGCAGGGGCCGCAGATCAGATTTTCCCTGACTGCGTACAGTGGTGTCCATATGAACGCAGGTATCTGCCAATCCAATTGTCCCACTTTCGATCGCGCGGTTCCAGCATTCGGCGAAATGCCCATGAAGGGCCTTGGCGAAATCGGTGTCCTCGATCCTGATCGACACATCGCGCGATCCCCCCAGCCCAAGCCCGCCAAGTATTGAAATTTGCCCATCCACAACAATGAAATGCTGGTGCAGTAGTGCGGGATGCAATTGGGCTTTCCCATTTGTGGCTTCACGCTGAAGGGGGGTCAGCAGAATATCATCTTCGGATTGCAGCGCTTTCAGTCTTGGGCGCACATGCCGGCGCATGATCCAGCCCCATGGCGCATTGGCAAGCTGCCCGTGCTGGGCGCACATGACCTGCGCGCCGCTTTGCACCATTTCGGCAAAGCTGGAAGCATGTTTCCAGACCCGCCGATGATGATCCGAGGCAAACACCGGATCACGATCTCCAAACAGCGCATGCATATAGATGCCGCGACGCGAAGTGAGGGCGATCAGATCTCCCCAGCTTTTCAATCCCCTGTCTGTCAGATCCGGGGTCAGCAGAGGCAGATCCAGATCCAGCGCTCTGACGGAATACAGGATGCTTTGCTGCGCCGAAAGCACCATCTGCTCCATCGCTAAACGGGTTTCGGTATCGCCCAAAAGCGCGGTGGCAGACATGGTTATCTCTTTCTGCGGACAATGCCGCGTAGCTCATTCATGCGAAACGCTCTTAGATAATGCCCGGCCAGGACATAGACGACAATGCCTGAGAGCACCAAAAGCAGCAGTGCGAGATAGCGAATGTAATCTGTGTACAGCCAGGTGAGCAGGCCGAGCTGGCTCACCCATAGCCCCCCACCCATGATTGCGGAGGCCAGACAAATTCGCCACAGGCGCTGGCGGAAACGGGTGTCAAAGCGGGCAACAGTGCCCATTGCTCGCGCACCCCAGCCAAGCTGCGCCACCATGACCCAGGCTGCAACGGTGGCGGCAATGGCAGGCGCCAGCCACCCCAGCCAGGGTTTCAGCCCAAAGGCCAGCACGGCATTGATTGCCATGGCCCATAGCGCATAGCGGAACGGGCTTTTGGTATCTTCGCGGGCAAAAAACAGGGGCTGCAGCACTTTTTGCAGCACGAAAGCTGGCAGCCCAAGCCCATAGATTGCAACGGCAGTGGCGACCGCGGCGCTATCATCCGGCGTCATGCGGCCGCGTTCAAAGATGACCGAGACCAGCGGCAGCGGGATTACCACCAGCGCCACCGCGCAGGGGACCGTCAGGGCAAGGCTGAGCTCTCCGGCGCGGGAAAACGCAGCGCGTCCGCCGTCGTCATCATTGGCCCGCAGTCGGCGGGACAGATCTGGCAGCAAAACAATTCCGATCGCGATCCCAACCACCCCCAAAGGCAGTTGATACAGCCGGTCCGCAGCATACAGCCAACTTGCGGCCCCCACAAAATCCGAGGCCACAAACTGACCCACGATCAGGTTGATCTGCACGACCCCACCTGCCAGGGCTGCTGGTACGGCAGTGCGCACCAGATGCTTCATGTCCGGCGACCAGCGTGGGCGTCCGGGGCGCACTTTGACGCCTGCACGCTCGGCGGCAATCCAGACGATGGCAAGCTGCACAAGACCGGCGAGGGGGATGACCCAGATCAGCCACTGGATCACTTCCTGACCCAGAAAATAGCCCAGCATCATTGCGCCGATGGCGAGGATGTTCAGAAAGACGGGGGCGGCGGCGGCGGCGGCAAAACGCCCGGTGGCATTCAGCGCACCAGAAAAGAGCGCGGCCAGCGAGATCAGCAGCACATAGGGAAAGACAATGCGACCAAACCCGACGGTGAGATCAAACCGCTCATCGCCGTAAAACCCTTCGGCAGTCAGCCAGACCAGACCGGGCATAAAGACCAGCGCAAGCGCGGTGAGGATCAGCAAAACAAAGGCCAAACCTGCAAAGGATTCCGAGGCAAATCCATTCGGATTTTCGTTTGCTTCCAATCGCTTGGCAAACATGGGCACAAAGGCTGCGTTAAAGGCGCCTTCGGCGAAAAACCGGCGGAACATATTGGGAAGGCGGAAGGCGGCGACGAAGGCGTCCATCAGGGGGCCGGGGCCGACAAGGGCGGTTAACATGATCTCGCGGGCGAGGCCGAGAATGCGGCTCATGAGGGTCCAGAAGCCAACGGTCATCACGCCGGATATGAGCTTGATCGGTTTCATTTTTTCGCCTTTTCCATGCGGCTGGACTAGCTGAAATCCCGGCCTGTGGGAAGGGCCAAGGCCGGGGGAGGGGGCAGGTGAAAATCACCTGAAACATATGGGGCACAATCCATACACAACCCATGCACAATCCATGCATACGATGTGCGGGGTTTTCAGGGGGTGTTCGCCTGTTCAATCCGGGCGATAAGGGCGTCGATTTTGGACCCGAGATTGAGCCGGGTAAAATCGGGCGGAGTTTCACAAACCGCATGTGCTGTTTTGACTTTGTTTGCACCGGTGAAGCGCTTGCGGTTGCCTCCTTCCTGTTCAGGATTGCGCATAAAATGAAACGCATTGTCGAAAGGGCCGGTTTTGGCGGGGGCGTTGTAGATGGAGCTATGCACCTTTTTCAAAGCGCCGTGCAGCACATCGGGATCGACATAGTTTTCGATCTCGCGGCCCTCGGTGATCCAGATCTCATCCTCGTTTAATTCCGCCTGCAATCGCTGGGCAGCAGGTTTGAGGTTGGCGCCTTCTTCTTTACGGTCACTGTCGAGCAGGATCATCGCATTGCGGCACATTTTCTTGAGATTGATCAGATCCTCTGCTTCACTTTTATCCGCCCCCAGATGCGATACCAAAGCGCCGCCATAGAACATGATGGTATAGTGAATGCCTTCTTTCAGGTGCCCTGCTTTGCTGGCGATCCAGTGGTTGAGATAGATACGATCTGACGGGCCTTCGACCCAGATGACATAGTTGGCCTGCAAAATATCCGAGGGGCGATAGCCGAGATCATCCAGCAGACCGCGTTTGTCCTGCGCAGTGAGCGCGCTTTCCACATAGGTTTGCACACCATCATTCCAGACGCGAAAGATAGAGCTGTCCGGCGTGTCGATGAAGGCGGCAGAATGGGTGGCGATGAAATACTGATTTTCGGTGTTGTCGCGCAGATAGGCAATCAGCTTGCGCTGAAGGATTGGGTGCAGGTGGATTTCAGGTTCTTCAATGCACATGATCTGGTGGTCGTAAATGGTGCAGAAGGCGGCGATCAGGATGACCTCATGAATGCCCGTGCCAAGGGACGAGAGAGGAAGCACCTTGTTGTCCATATGGACAAGCAGGTGTTCCTTGTGGTTGGGAACATCTAGTCTTGCGGCTGGTTTGTCTGTGACCGATTTCAAGAACGCATTTATTTTGTCGAATTTTTCCCTGTCTTCTTGGTAATTGTCGTGTCCTGGGTTTTGCAGATCGGCCAGCCTGTCGATCAATCCTTTTCCACTGCAATCAACAAAGGTTTGACCAGCTGGCCCTAGCTCTCTGATGGCGGGAATGGTTTCGATGCTTTGGAGATTTGAGGGCGGGAGACTTTGTACAACTGTTTGGATGACATGATCTATCCAAATGGGGCGGTCATAGGTGAAAGAGCCAGTTAGTGTCTCATAGAGATCTTTCCATTCGTGATCCTCAAGCAATGCCATAGCTTTACGTGGACGTAAATGTGGAACAACAATACTATTTTTCTCTTCGTTCTTCCAAATTAGTTGATTGTAGAGGAGATTTGATATGAATTTTTCTGCAATGCGTTCTGTGATGCTACCAACGAAGGTTGTACCCGGGTTGCGTTTTCTTGCTTCTAATTCGAACTTTGCCAAGATGTTTTCTGGCCGATCCGCTTGCGCGAATTGAGTTTCACCTGTTTTTCTGCCGCGATACCTCTCGACAGATTTAATTTTTTGCATTTTCTTTTCGGAAGAGCAGACATGCTGAAGCGCATTTAGCACAATCGACTTGCCGGCGTTGTTTGGCCCGATGAAGAAATTCATCTCTGAAAATGGTCCGATGTACTGTGTTTTGGGTCCGATGCCGCGATAGAATTGTATGCCGATGCCTTCCAGATAAACGCCCATTAAAGTCCCCCTGATTTGTAGTCAGGGGGACTTTAGTGGATTGGGTGACGCGGACAAGAGACAGGTGGGGTGAGCATCTGTGCCGCTGGCCTGCAATCACATAGGCCTGCCCCGACCATGGGGCGGTCGGGGGCTCGTTGGTTTGGTACAAGCGTTTCTTTCTTTCGATAGCTTGCCGTGATCCTAGCCGCGTGCGCGTTCTGCGCCTTCGCGGATGGCCTCTTGCAGTTTGCGTTCCACCAGTTCGCGTTTGGTGGGGCTGTGCAGTTTGTGGCCAAAGCTGTCTTTCACATAGAAGGTATCGACCACCTGTTCGCCATATGTCGCGATCACCGCCGAGGCGATATAGATGTTCTGATGCGACAGGGTGCGGGCCAGATCGAACAGGAGGCTGGGGCGGTCGCGGGTGTCGACTTCGATGATGGTGAAGATTTCAGAGCCTTCATTGTCAAAGGTGATCGAGGTGGCGACGCGGAAGGCTTTTTCGCGTTTCTTCAGCTTTTCCTTGGGTTGGATGGCATCGCGGGTGACGACTTCGCCCGCCAGCGTCTTATGGATCAGCTTTTCAAGGCGCGGGATGCGGGAGTGTTCATAGGGGCTGCCGTCGCTGTCCTGAATCCAGAAACCAGCGGTGGCATAGCCATCTTTTGAGGTAAAGGTGCGGGCATCGACCACATTGGCCCCCGACAGCGCGAGCGCACCGGACAGCCGCGAAAAGATGCCGGGGTGGTCATGCAGGGCAAAGCAGACGCGGGTGGCATCGCGGTCTTCATCGGGGTGGATGTCGATGCGGATTTCATCATCGCCGATGTCCTGTAGCAGGCGGGCAAAGACGTGGTGGGCGTCGAGCGGGAAACCCTGCCAGTAGGGATCATAGTGGCGGCCGGTTTCCTTGCGCAGAGCAGCGGTGGGCCAGTCAGAGAGACGGTCGCGCAGGGCGCGTTTGGCCTCGGCGCCGCGGTTCTTGCGGTTCAGGTCTTCCATGCCGCCTGCAAGGGCTTCGGCGGTCTGGGCGTGCAGCGAGCGGATCAGCTGCGCTTTCCAGTTGTTCCAGGTGCCGGGGCCGACGCCGCGAATATCGCAGACGGTCAGCACGGTCAGCAGATCCAGCCTTTCGCGGGTGACGACGGCCTTGGCGAAGGCGCGCACGGTGCGAGGATCAGAGATATCGCGCTTTTGCGCCATATCGGACATGAGCAGGTGATAGCGGACCAGCCATTCGACGGTGGCGCAGTCTTCCTTTTTCAGGCCCAGGCGGGGGGCGACTTTACGGGCGATCTTGGCGCCGATGATCGAGTGATCTTCGGGGCGGCCTTTGCCGATGTCATGCAGTAGCATGGCGACGTAAAGCACCTTGCGGTTGATGCCCTTTTTCAGAATGTCAGAGGCGACAGGCAGCTCTTCGGTGAGGCGCTCGGCTTCGATTTCAGAGAGATTCCAGATGCATTGGATGGTGTGTTCGTCGACGGTGTAATGGTGATACATGTTGAACTGCATCATCGCGACGATGGGGGCGAATTCGGGGATAAAGGCGGAAAGCACGCCCAGTTCGTTCATGCGGCGCAGGGCGCGTTCCGGGTTGCCGTGTTTGAGCAGAAGATCGAGGAACAGGCGCTGGGCTTCTTTGTTGTTGCGCAGATCTTCGTCGATCAGGTGCAGATTGGACTTCACCAGACGCATGGCATCGGAGTGCAGCAATAGGCCGGTGCGCAGCCCTTCTTCGAACAGGCGCAGCATGTTCAGCTTGTCTTGCAGAAAGCTGGTGTCATCGGCGATGGCGAGGCGGCCGTGCACCACCTCATAGCCGGGTTTGGTGCGGGGGCGGCGTTTGAAGATCCGAGCCAGCAGCGGCGGGGCCTTGGCGTGGCCCGCTTCCAGAGAGGTTAGCAGAATGCGGGTCAGATCGCCCACGGCGGTGGCATGGCGGAAGTAATCCTGCATGAACCATTCCACAGCGCGGCGACCGCCGTGATCTTCGTAGCCCATGCGGGCGGCCACTTCGACCTGCATGTCAAAGCTGAGCACTTCGACCGCGCGGCAGGCCACCAGATGCAGATGGCAGCGCACAGCCCAGAGAAACCGCTCTGCCTGCACAAAGGTTTCATATTCTTCCGGGCGGAAGACCCCTTTGTCGACCAGTTTCGACACATCATCGGTGTGATGCACATAGCGGATGATCCAGAACAGCGATTGCAGATCTCTCAGGCCGCCTTTGCCCTCTTTGACATTGGGCTCGACCATATAGCGCTGCCCCTGCTTGGTATGGCGCAGATCGCGTTCTTCCAGCTTGGCTTCGATGAACTCACGTTCGGTGCCTTCGAAAAGCTCGCTCCACAGACGCTGGTTCAGTTCCTCTGCCAGCGGTTTGTTCCCAGCCAGATAGCGATGTTCCAGCATGGCGGTGCGGATGGTGAAATCTTCGCGCCCCAGCCGCAGGCAATCCTGTACGGTGCGTGAGGAATGGCCAACTTTCAGCCGCAGATCCCACAGGATATACAGCATGGATTCAATCACGCTTTCGGCCCATGGGGTGATCTTATAGGGTGTCAGAAACAGCAGATCGACATCAGACGACGGGGCCATTTCACCGCGCCCATATCCGCCCACAGCAATGACACACAGGCGTTCGCTTTCGGTGGGGTTTGATAGGGGATGCAGGTGTTGCGAGGCGATTTCAAAGGCCAGTTGCACCATGCCATCGGTCAGCCAGGTATAGGCCCGGGTGGTGCGTCTTGCGCCAAAGGGCTCTGCGGCAAAGGCATCCTGAATAACTGCGCGGCCCGCTTTCTGGGCGCTAAGCAATCTGGCGACTGTGGCTTTGCGGATATCTGCCTCAGAGGCGTCTTCGCAAAGCCCGGTCAGCAGTTCGTCGCGTATCGTGGGAAGATCGAAGATCTCTGATGCCGGTGCGATCAAATTGTCCGGCATCAGAGCGGTGTTCGTATCAGGAACCAGAGCCTGAGATGTTGCTTGGGGCAGGGTCAAGGATCACCATTTTGCTGTCTTGCACAGTCGCGACAGCCAGCGCCCGCGCGTTGCTGCCATTGCTCAGCAAACGGAATACACCGCCCGTCCCGTTAAATCCAGCCGAGGTCAGGGCCTGACCGGTCAGTGCGTCACCACGCCCCTGTGCCGCCAGTGCGGTGATGGCGGAAATCCCATCATAGGCCAGCCCGCTCAGCGGGTGCGGCGCAGACCCATAGGCCGCTTTGTAGCGCGCTTCAAACGCAGATTGTTCGCTGGTGTCGGGCAGGGCGAACCATGCGCCTTTGGCACCGGGCAGGTTCAGAATGTCTGGGCGCACATCCCAGCGGGTCAGGCCGACATATTGCACCTGATCGGGCGCAACGCCATTTTCCGGCAGCTGGTTCAGCAGCATTGGCATGGCCGCATTGGTGGCATCGGTGGTGATAAAGATCCCATCTGCGCCCCCCGAGGTGACAATAGACGCCGCGCGCTGGGATGCGGTGGTCACACCTTCGATGGAGAGATCATACCCTTCGGAGGCGATCACGGCGACGCCATGTTTGGCCGCGGCCTGTTCAATCGCCAGCTTGCCGAACTGGCCCGAGACATCTTTTGAGAAGACAATCACGATGCTCTTTTTGCCATTGCGTTTGGCGTAAGACACCAGACGGTTGGCCGTATTGGCAAAGGTCGGCCCCAGAACAAAGACGTTGCCGCCTGCGATGGTCGCGTTGTTCGAGAAGCTCAGCACATTCACGCCGTCATCGGCGATGGCATTGCCTGCGGCATTTGCTGCTTCGCCAAAAAGCGGGCCAAGCACAATTTTTGCGCCCTCATCCACGGCGCGCTGCGCCTGCGCGGCGGCTGTGGTGGCAGTGCCTGCGGTGTCATAGACGCGCAGATCAATGCTTGCGCCGGTCTGTTCAGCGATCGCAAGGCGGGCTGCGTTCTCAAGCGAGGCGGCAACAGGGGCGGCACCCTGATCAGATTTGGGCACCAGCAGGGCCACCTGAATGGGTTTCTTTGGGTCGATTTTGGGGCCAGAGGCTGTATTGCCGCCCAGATCGGTCAGCGCAGCCGGGTCACAGGCGGCCAGCAAAAGCGCCGCACAGACCGCGGTTGCGGGGCGCAAGACCTTGCGCACAGTTGAGAAAACAGCGAACATAAACGGAAAACTCCCTCGTTTTCGGCGCGTGCCAATGGCCGCGCGAGATTGCGTGCGAATATAGACAAGCGACATGAGGGGTCCAGTGACGATTCCGCAAAAAAGCAAAATCGCGCCGGGTCTGCACCTGGTGGCGACACCGATTGGCAATGCACGGGATATCACTTTGCGGGCATTGGATGTGCTGACGCAGGCGGATGTTCTGGCCGCAGAAGACACGCGGACCCTGAAACGCCTGCTGGAGCTGCACGGCGTGGCCCTGGGGGATCGTCCGGTTCTGGCCTATCATGAACACAATGGCGCGCGGGTGCGCCCCCGGTTGTTGGCTGAAATTGAGGCAGGAAAGTCAGTGGCTTATGCTTCTGAGGCCGGAACACCGATGATCTCGGATCCGGGATTTGATCTGGCGCGGGCGGTGCAAGAGGCGGGGTATGATGTGACCACCGCCCCGGGGGTGTCCGCTGTTATCACTGCGTTGACAATCGGTAATTTGCCGACGGATCGTTTCTTTTTTACCGGGTTTTTGCCCAATGCAACGGGTGCACGGAAAAAGGCGCTGACTGAACTGCGTGAGGTTCCAGCGACGCTTGTGTTTTACGAATCACCCCGGCGTCTGGTGGCGATGCTGGCGGATGTGGCCGAGGTTCTGGGCGCGCGTCCGGCAACGGTGTGTCGTGAGCTGACCAAAAAGTTTGAAGAGGCGCGTCACGGCGATCTGTCTGATCTGATTGCGCATTATTCGGATACCCCGCCCAAAGGTGAGATTGTTGTGCTGGTGGGCAAGGGGGATTCAGAAGCTGTTAGTGATCTCGATATAGAACAAGAAGTGAACAAAGCGCTGGCGCAGATGTCGGTGCGGGATACCGCCGATTTCGTGTCGGCGAAGCTGGGGGTGAAACGCCGCCCGGTTTACCAATTGGCGATGCGTCTGGCGCAGGAAAAGGATGGTTAGATGACCCGGCAGGCGCGTGGACAACTGGGATATTGCAGTGGTCTGGCGGCGGAGCAGGCGGTCGCGCAGGACTATATGCGGCGCGGATACGCGATCGCCTGCGAACGCTGGCGCGGGACAGCAGGTGAAATTGATCTGATTGCGCAGGATGGCGATGGCTTCATCTTTATTGAGGTCAAGAAAAGCCGTGATTTCGGCCGGGCAGCAGAACGACTGTCTGCGCGACAACAGCAGCGGCTTTGGCAAACCGCTGAGGAATTTATCGGAACCCAACCCAAAGGGGCGCTGACTGAGGTGCGGTTTGATGTCAGTCTGGTGAACCAGTTTGGTGACATTCAGGTGATTGAAAACGCGATTGGGCATTGAGCCATTGAACCAGCCCGGGGCTTGGGCCATCTATGGCACAGCTAGGATTGGAGAAAGCGCATGAAGATCGCCTTTCAGATGGACCCGATTACCGAGGTCAATATTGACGCTGACAGCTCGTTCCGCATGGCGGAAGAGGCACAAAAACGCGGCCATGAGCTGTTTTATTATGGCCCGGACCAGCTGGCCTATGACGAGGGGCGGATCACAGCGCGCGGGCATTGGATGACCGTGCGACGGGTTGCCGATACCCCCGCAGTGCTGGGTGATGCGGTGGTTGTTGATCTGGCGGATATGGATGTGGTCTGGCTGCGTCAGGATCCGCCGTTTGATATGCATTACATCACCACAACCCATCTGCTGGACCGCCTCGAAGGGCAGACCTTGGTGGTGAACAACCCCTTCTGGGTGCGCAACTATCCTGAGAAACTTTTGGTTCTGAACTTCCCGGATCTGACGCCACCAACCACAATCGCGCGTGATCTGCAGACCATCAAATCTTTCAAAGAGCGACATGGCGATGTCATCCTGAAGCCGCTTTATGGCAATGGCGGCGCGGGTGTGTTTCGTCTAACACCTGAAGATAAAAATCTGACATCGCTACACGAGCTGTTCACGGGCTTTTCGCGCGAACCACTGATCGTCCAAAAATTCCTGCCCGATGTATCGAATGGGGATAAACGGGTGATCCTTGTCGATGGTGAACCTGTGGGTGCAATCAATCGAGTCCCTGCCAAGGGAGAGGTGCGTTCGAACATGCATGTGGGCGGTCGCCCCGAGAAGGTGGAGCTTACTGCGCGAGATCGTGAGATCTGTGCCCGGATCGGTCCCGTTCTGCGCGACCACGGGCAGGTGTTTGTCGGCATTGATGTGATTGGCGATTACCTGACTGAAATCAACGTGACATCACCGACAGGCATTCAGGAACTGGAGCGTTTTGACGGTGTGAATATTGCTGAAAAGATCTGGGAAGCGATTGAAGGCAAACTGAAATGATCGTGACATGAGCTTCGCTGCGCGCTGCCTGAACCGCTGGCTTCGCTGGACAGAAAAACCCGCGCTGCGCCGGGCAGATGACCCGGTAAAGTTTCGCAAGACTGTTGAGCGGCGCGCGCGTTTATTTTTTCACGGGCCGAAGGTGCCATGGTGTCGCAAAACCTATGCCAATGTTCCTGGCCTGGAAATCACCCCGCAAGGCGCTGATGCGTCTGCGGTGATTTTGTATTTTCATGGCGGCGGGTATGTTTTTGGCTCTTCCCGAATGTATCGCCCCATGATGTCAAAAATTGCAAAGCAGGCTGGGATCGCTGCTGTTTTGCCTGATTACCGTCTTGCGCCCGAGCATCTGTTTCCAGCGGCGTTTGAGGATGGTTTGGCGATCTATCAGGAACTAAGCAAAGACCGGCAGGTGATCCTTGGGGGGGACAGCGCGGGCGGCGGCATTGCATTGGCCGTTTTGGCAGAAGTTCTGCAGTGCGATCTTCCTAAGCCTCTGGGGCTGTTTTGTTTTTCCCCACTTTTGGATGCGTCTTTAACAAATCCGCAGCTGGACGCGCAGGCAGATGCAGATGTGATTTTGCCTTTGGAAAAGATCCGTTCTATCATGGACACCTATCTTGATGGGTATGACCCGAAAGATCCGCGCGTTTCGCTGGCATTTGCTGATTTTGCCGGGGCACCGCCAATTTGGGGCGCGATCAGCGATAGCGAGATCTTTGCCGGGGATTTTGCTTTGTTTGTGGAAAAACTAGAAACGCAGCACGTGGTCACAACGGTTGAAGTTGCGCAAAACCTGCCGCATGTCTGGCCATTGTTTCATACTCTTTTGCCGGAAGCGCGTGAGACCTTGGGGAATTTAACCTATTGGATCAAGGGCTTGAAGGGCCCTGCAAGCGAAAGCTGATCGCTTCGGCCAGATGGGGGCGTTGCACACTGTCGCTGGCGTGCAGGTCGGCAATTGTGCGGGCAACCCGCAACACACGGTGATAGCCACGGGCAGTCAGCCCCAGCGTTTCAGCGGCCTTTGCCATCAAATTGCGGCATTCGCTGTTGAGGGGTACTAATTTCTCCAGCGTTTCCCCTTCGGCATCAGCGTTTGTGCGCATGTGCACATGGTCGGAATATCGGTCTGTCTGGATTTCGCGGGCCTGCGCCACGCGCTGTGCAACGGTGGCGGAACTGTCGCCCGAAGGGGGCAGTTCGAGATCGTGGAATGTTACAGGCGGCACATCAATACGCAGATCAAAGCGATCCAGCAATGGGCCGGAAATACGCGCCATATAGTCAGATCCGCATTGGGGAACACGGGCGCAGGCGCGGGCGGGATCTGAAAGAAATCCGCATTTACAAGGGTTTGCGGCGGCCATCAAAAGAAAACGGCAAGGATATGTCACATGTGCATTGGCCCGCGAAACCATGACCTGCCCGCTTTCAATGGGTTGGCGCAGCGTTTCCAGAACCTGACGGGGGAACTCGGGCAGTTCGTCCATGAACAGGACACCATTGTGGGCAAGGCTGACTTCGCCGGGTTTTGCGCCGCGCCCGCCACCGATGATGGCGGCCATTGATGCTGTGTGATGCGGTTCGCGAAAGGGACGGGTGCGGGAAATGCCACCCTCTGACAGCAGACCAGCAACCGATTGAATTACTGAGGTTTCAAGGGCTTCCATCGGGGTGAGTGGGGGAAGAATGCTGGGCAGCCGCGCTGCAAGCATGGATTTTCCGGAACCTGGAGTACCAACCATCAACATGTGATGGCGCCCGGCTGCGGCGATTTCCAGCGCGCGTTTGGCACGTTCCTGACCTTTGATGTCACGCAGATCTTTGCCGCTTTGATCTTCGATGACCTCGCCTGCGGTGGCGGGGGCAAGCACGGCCTGACCGGAGAAATGTTTGACGATCTGAAGCAGATCCTGCGCGCCGATGACATTGCAGGCGTCAACCCAGGCGGCTTCGGATGAGGAGGCGCTAGGGCAGACCAGCGCGCGGTTTTCATTGGCGGCGGCCATGGCTGCGGGCAGTGCGCCAAGAACAGGAATCAGGCCTCCGTCCAGGGAAAGCTCACCCAAGGAAACCGTTTGAGCGATGGCGTCTGCGGGGATGATGTCAAGCGCGGCCAGCAGGCCCAGGGCGATAGGCAGATCGAAGTGTGAGCCTTCTTTGGGCATATCAGCTGGCGAAAGATTGACCGTGATGCGTTTCGAAGGCAGGGCAATCGCAAGAGAGGTTAACGCGGTGCGCACGCGGTCGCGGGCCTCAGATACGGCTTTGTCGGGAAGGCCTACGATGGAAAAGGCGGGCAGGCCCGGTGTGATGGCGCATTGCACCTCAACCGGGCGAGCTTCGACCCCTTCAAAAGCGACGGTATAGGCGCGCGCAACCATTGTGTTCTCCTTGTTGGCACCAGTTTGTGACAACAGGGTTAGCAGGGGGTTAACGCGCACCTATTAGGGTTAAAGCAAAGCCATGAACTCTGGCCAAGCTTCGGGGTCGGCGACGGTCTTGTCGCGGCAGAACGGATTGCAGAATCCGAAGGTGCGATTGTTTAGGGTCAACAGGTGCGTTGGGGCTTTGCCGGAATAGGGGCAGGCGTCGTTTTCGGGCGTGCCAGATTCAGTTGCGAAGGCGGGGCGCGGTTTGGGGCCGGGCCAGTCCTTTTGTGTGTAAGTGCGGTCGTACCAAGGCAAATGTTCCCCATGAACCAAGCCCATCGCACGCCAGCGACGGAAGACGGGATCGTTCAGATGAGCATCGACATAGGCCTGTGATTGCGGGCTGACGGGCAGCCCGTAGCCTGCGATGCGGGCGGCGACAGGGGCGAAAAAAGCGTCAGCGGCGGAGTATTCTCCACACAGCCAGGGGCCACCAGACTTTTCCAGTGCATAGCCCCAGATCTGATCAATGCGTGACAGATCGGCCTGCAGGGCGTCTGAGGTTGGCATGTCTTGATAGGCTGTGCGCAGGTTCATCGGGCAGTCATTGCGCAGGGTCATGAAGCCGCTGTGCATCTCTGAGGCCAGAGTGCGGGCAAGGGCACGCAAGTTGGGGGCGCTGGGCCAAAGACCGGCATCGGGGTGGCGCGAGGCCAGCTCTTCCGCGATGGCGAGGCTGTCCCAAACCGGGGTTTCGTCATCAAGCAAAAGCGTGGGTACGGTGCGCGATGGGGCGTGCTTTGCCATCTGTGCAGCCACGTCTTTATTGTGGAAGGGCACCATGCGAATGGTGGTTGGCAGGTTGAAACGACGCAGCAAAAGCCATCCGCGCAGGGACCAGCTGGAATAGGCGTAATCCCCGATGAGTAGGGTGTAAGACATTGTGATCTCCAATTTTTTTCAGCCTACCCTAGGTTGTTTCATCAATGAAATGATCAATTGTGCCCACCCCTATCACAACAGTTGATAGGTGGGGCGTTTATTTGTTCGTCGGGACCGGTTAACAGGAAGACATGAAGAAGCTGATTGTTTTAGTCGCCTTTTGGGCGCAAGTCGGGATGGCTCAGGAAGTCGCGCTTCCAGAGGCGGATGTATTCTTTTTGGGGGAGGTGCATGACAACCCCGGGCATCACGCACGGCAGGCAGAACTGTTGGTGCAGATAGATCCCAAAGCGGTGGTCTGGGAAATGCTGGGTGACGCACAGGCCAAGGCGGTTGCGCCGGCAGAACAAGCTGAACTGGCACAGGTGTTAAACTGGCAAGACAGCGGTTGGCCTGATTTTAACATGTATTACCCGATCTTCGCCGCCTCATTTGACGCGCGCCACTATGGGGCCGCTGTGCCGCGCGATGTGGCGCGGGGCATGATGGGCAAAACTGCGGCGGATGTTTTCGGGGCTGAGGCTGCGCGCTTTGGGGTGGAGGCCCCCTTGCCAGAGCAGATGCAGGAGGTCCGCGAGGCCATGCAGATGGCGGCGCATTGCAATGCCATGCCTGCCGAGATGATGGGCTTTATGGTGGAGTTCCAGCGTCTGCGCGATGCACGACTGGCGCAAGAAGCCCTTGCCGCGCTGCAAGACACCGGTGGACCAGTGGCGGTGATCACAGGTAATGGCCACGCGCGCAAAGATTGGGGCGCGCCTGCGGCGTTGTTGCAGGCCGATCCTGAGGTGCGGATCTTTGCCCTTGGGCAGGCGGAAGAGGGCGGGGCGGAGCCCGAAGGGGGCTTTGACCTGATCGTCTCATCGCCGCCAGCCAAACGGGAAGATCCCTGTTTGGCGTTCCGGTAGGCTCATCCGCCCTTGCGGGCCTCTTCGCTTGCGGCGTAACCTGAGGCCACGACAAAACGAGGGCGCGGTATGCTGGCAGGCAAACGGATACTTCTGATCATTGGCGGCGGGATTGCGGCCTATAAATCACTGGATTTGATCCGGCGGCTGCGCGAACGCGGGGCCAGTGTCAGCCCTGTTATGACGCGCGCGGCGGCAGAGTTTGTCACGCCGCTGAGCGTGTCGGCGCTTGCGGGTGAAGAGGTGCACCGCGATCTGTTCGATCTGACCAAAGAGGCCGAGATGGGGCATATCAACCTGTCGCGCGTGGCGGATCTGGTTGTTGTGGCCCCGGCGACGGCGGATCTGATGGCGAAGATGGCGCAGGGCCATGCGGATGATCTGGCCTCGACCCTGTTGATGGCGACAGACACACCGGTGATGATTGCCCCGGCGATGAATGTGCGCATGTGGGATCACCCCGCCACTCAGCGCAATCTGGCCACCCTTCAGGGCGATGGGGTACGTATTGTTGGGCCAAACGAAGGCGACATGGCCTGTGGTGAATTTGGACCGGGGCGGATGGCTGAACCGCTGGAGATTGTCGCAGCGATTGAACAGGCGCTGGCAGCGGGGCCATTGCGGGGGAAGAAGATCCTTGTGACCTCGGGGCCGACCCATGAACCCATTGATCCGGTGCGATATATTGCCAATCGGTCGTCTGGGGCACAGGGCACGGCGATTGCCAATGCGCTGCGTGATCTGGGGGCTGAGGTGATCTTTGTCACTGGTCTGGCAGAGGCGGCGCGGCCGCAGGGGGTGCAGGTGATCGAGGTCGAATCTGCACGCGATATGCGGCAGGCCGTGATGGACAACCTGCCTGTGGCCGCCGGTGTTTTTGCGGCGGCCGTGGCGGATTGGCGGGTGGCCAGTGCGTCGGATAGCAAGATCAAGAAAACCAAGGGTGGCTTGCCTGTGCTGGAGTTCGCGGAAAACCCCGACATTCTGGCTGAGGTGTCGCAGATGACGCAGGGGCGGCCCGGCCTGGTTGTGGGCTTTGCTGCTGAAACCGATGATGTGGTGGAGAATGCGACCTCAAAGCGGCAACGCAAAGGCTGTGACTGGATCGTGGCCAATGACGTCAGCCCGGAAACCGGGATCATGGGCGGATCGGAAAATGCGGTTGTCCTGATTTCTGAGGATGGGGCGGAGGCTTGGCCGCGTATGGGGAAAGATGCGGTCGCCAGAGAATTGGCACGAAAAATTGCAGAGGCATTGGCATGACACAGGTGGTGGGTTTCAAACGGGCTGAGGGAAATACGGATTTGCCTTTGCCGGCTTATGCCAGCGCGGGTGCGGCGGGCATGGATCTGCGGGCCTTTCTGCCTGATGGGCCGGTGCGTTTTGAGCAGGGGCAGGGGGCGCTGATTTCCACCGGGTTTCATGTTGAGCTGCCCGCAGGGATGGAGATGCAGATCCGTCCCCGGTCTGGTCTGGCGTTGAAACATGGGCTGATCGTGCCCAATAGCCCCGGAACCGTTGATGAAGATTACCGTGGGATTGTGATGGTGGGGCTGTTTTTGCTGAAGGCAGAGCCCTTTACCATTTCACATGGGGATCGGATTGCGCAGGCGGTATTTGCGCAGGTCGCGCAGGTTTCGGTAGAGGAAGTGCAGGAATTATCGCAGACCGAACGGGGGGCTGGGGGCTTTGGCTCTACCGGTGTTTCGTGAATTTTTTCTGACATTTACAGGGCCTTGGCGCAGCGAATTGCCCCGCTGCGCTGAAATAGCTGGCAATTGAGGGGAAGCGACCCAAGGTCACGTTCACATTTGCCTTTTGGAAACACCTTAGAGTTGTTTTTGGGTTTGGACTTGTTACCGTGATGTCACACGCACTTGGTTAATAGTGCGAGAATGCCAGACTCAAATGTCAGACTCACGGGGGGCCAAATGCGCTTTTTCTATTCTTCGCCGTTCTATGCCTATTGGGGGGCAAACTCGATCATGGGGACGGATCGGGCTGATTATCTGTTCGGGCGCTGGGGCGCGGATACGATTGATGCCGGTGCAGGCAACGATCTAGTGTTTGGCGGCTGGGGCAATGACAGCATTCTGGCGGGTGCGGGCCATGACTGGGTCTTTGGCGGCTGGGGTCATGATTACATCGATCTGGGCAGCGGCAATGATGTGGCCTATGGCGGCTGGGGCGATGATACGATTGCCACAGGTGCGGGCAATGATCGGGTTTATGGTGGCTGGGGTCAGGATACAGTGATCCTGTCCGGCACCTTTGAGAGCTATGATCTGCGCAATTACAACAGCTGGTTCCGCAGCTATTCCGTGCTGCGTCTGCTGGATCAGGATGGCAATACGGTTGAAACCAAGCGCCTGTCAGGTATCGAAATTTTGCAGTTTGATGATCTGACGGTCTATCTGGATGGGCGCAACAATGCGGTTGTGGCGCGTGATGATCAGGCGGCAGCTTTGGAAGAGGGCGTGGCGCTGATCGCTGTGGCCGATCTGCTCGCCAATGATCTGGATGCGGATGGCGATGCGCTGACTGTGACCTCGGTCAGCAATAGCGTGGCGGGGGCGGGTGTCAGCCTGGCAGATGGGCAGATCAGCTATGATCCGGGCGCGCTGTTTGATGGTCTGGCCGAGGGTGAGACCGCGAGTGACAGTTTCACCTATACTGTCACCGATGGGCGTGGCAGCAGCACCACCGCGACGGTGACTGTGACCGTGACCGGGGTAAATGATGCGCCTGAGATGTCCGGGCCGGGCACTGCCAGCATCGAAGAGAATGCGACCGGCGTTGTGGCGCAGGTCTCTGCGATGGATGTGGATGGGGATGCCATCAGCTTTACACTGAGCGGAGCGGATGCGGCGCTGTTCAGCATTTCTGAAAGCGGCGCACTTAGCCTGAGCGCTGCGCTTGATTTCGAGGCCCCCGCAGATGCCAATGGGGATAATGTCTATGATGTGACAGTAGTTGCATCAGATGCCAGCGGTGCAAGTGACACCTTGGATATCGCCGTCAGCGTGACAGATGTGGCCGAGGCCAAGCTGGTCTTTTCCGAAATCATGTATAACCCCGCCTCGGGTGAGCCCGCCTGGGAATGGGTTGAAATCACCAATACCGGGACAGCCGAGGCCGAGCTGGCGGGCTGGGTCTTTGATGATATCAATGGTGCGGCACAATCAGCGGCGAATATTGCGGCGGGCACGATTGCAGCGGGTGCATCGGCGATCTTGTATAACGCCGATGCCATTTCGGCCGAAGATTTCGCAGCAGCCTGGGGCGAGGGGATCAATCTGATCGCTGTGACCGGCTGGAGCAATGCTTCGCTGAACAATAGCGGTGATACCATTGGCCTGTGGTCCAGCTTTGCCGCCTATGAGGGGGATCACCAGACCCATGCCAATGCGGTGATCAGCCTGACCTATGATGACGCCATTGGCTGGCCTGCGGACAACAATGCGGCCTCGATCTATCTGACAGATCTCAGCGCGGATATGACTGATGGGGCCAATTGGGCGCTGTCGACGGATGGGGGGGAAACCCCTGTGAATACCGGTGAAATGGCGCAGGCTGCCGGGGGCAATTCCGGTGCGGATATCGGATCACCCGGCGGGATCATCCCGGTAGGGGATGTGAAGATCACCGAATTCCGCCCCAACCCGAATGGCTCTGATCCTGCGACCACGCAGGTTGAACTGAGCGGCAATCCCGGCGCGGTTTTTGAAGGCTATATCGTGGCCATAGAAGGCGACAGCAGCGGCGCGGGCAGCATCAACAACTGGGCCGCTGTGTCAGGCACATTTGATGCCAATGGGCTGCTTAGTGTCACGGTGGATGACTTCGAAAACCCATCTTTCACCCTGGTTGTCACGGATAGCTTTGATGAGGCCAATGCGGGCAGCATCGACATTGACACGGATGATGACGGCACGGTGGATGAGACGTCTGCCTTTGGCACCATCTATGACGCTATTGGCACGCCGGATGCGGTGGGTGATGAGACAACGGTGTATGGTGCGGAACTGGGGGGCGAAGATTTTGCCTATACTGGGGATGAGCCGCAGCTGATTTTCCGCGATGGCGACAGCGGCGCGCTTTATGCGGTGAATGATCCGGCGGGGGACACTGTGTTCACCACCGATGGCACAGAGCTGGCACAGGCGAATTTCAGCGCCGATCCTACACAGGCCACCTTTGGCGCGGAAAATCCGATCTATCAGGCGGTGACGCCGCCTGCGCCGCTGTCACTGGTGATCAATGAACTGCTGGCTGACCCGGCCTCTGGTCTGGCGGGGGATGCCAATGGCGATGGTACGCGCAGCAGTTCGCAAGATGAGTTTGTCGAGATCGTCAACACCGGCTCTGCCGAGGCGGATCTGTCTGGTGTGACCTTGTCGGATGCAAATGGGGTGCGCCATACCTTTGCCGATGGCACCACATTGGCGGCCGGCGCGGCGATTGTTGTCTTTGGCGGAGGCGCCCCCACCGGCGACTTTGGCGGCGCGCAGGTTGTGACGGCGTCGGGCGGGTTCTTGAGCCTGAACAATGGTGGCGATACGGTGACGCTGGCGCAGGCAGATGGCACGCAGCTGGATCAGGTGATCTATGGCAGCGAAGGGGGCAGCGATGAATCCTTGACCCGCGCCCCGGATCTGACCGGTGACTTTGTTCAGCACGAAACCGTTTCGGATGCCTCTTATTCGCCGGGCACACAGGCGGATGGCACGGCCTTTGGTGGCACGACAGGGGCACGCAGCATTTCGATCAATGAGCTGCGGCACAACCAGCCGGGCGCGGATAGCGATGAGTTCATTGAGCTCTTCTCTGAGAATGCGGCGACTTCGCTGGATGGGCTGTCACTGGTGGTTCTGTCCGGAGAATTTGCGCCGGGCAAGGTGGATGCGGTGTTTGATCTGTCCGCGGGCAGCTTTGACAGTGATGGGGTGTTCATGCTGACCACCACGGCGCTGACCACGGGCACTGTTGATAGCGGGGATATCGTGCTGGATCAGGCTGATCTGCGCCTGTTCGGCTCCCCCAGCACCTATCTGCTGGTCGAAGGGTTCACTGGCGCGGTGGATGACGATCTGGACAGCAACGATGATGGCATGCTGGATGTGACCCCATGGGGCAACGTACTGGACAGCGTGTCTTTTGTGGATGGCGATAGCACTGCCGATCAGAGCTATTCCGAGACGGTGGTTGGCCCGGATGGGACTTTCACCTGGGCGGGGATCGCCGCAGACCCGGATGGGTCGGACAGCTATACGCAGCTGGCCTTTGGCGATACATCGTCTGATACGCCCGGTGCGCTGAATGGCGGTGGCGTTGTCACACCGCCCACAGGCGATACGCTGATTTCGCAGGTGCAGGGCGCGGGGAGTGCTTCGGGCATGGTGGGGCAGACTGTGACCCTGACCGCGATTGTCGTGGGTGATTTCCAGAACGCTGATGGTGATGCCAACCGCAATCTGGGCGGCTTCTTTTTGCAGGAAGAGGCGGCGGATCACGATAGTAATGCGGCCACCTCTGAGGGCATCTTTGTCTATGAAGGCACAGGCAATCTGATTACCGATGTTGCGCTGGGCGACAAGGTGACCATCACCGGAACCGTCAGCGAGTATTTTGGATCGACGCAGGTCACGGCCACCTCGGTCAGCATCGTTGAAGCCGGGGCTGTGGCTGATGTGAACACCATGGCGGCCACTGTTGATCTGGATGGTGCAGGTGCGGTGTCTGATGGAAACGGCGGCTATGTGGCGGATCTGGAAGCCTATGAGGGCATGCTGATCAACATCCCCGAAACGCTGACCGTGTCCGAAGCTTTCCAGATGGATCGCTTTGGTGAGATCCGCCTGTCGGCGGGCGGGCGTCCGGTGCAGTTCACGCAGGAAAATGATCCCGATGCAGCGGGTTATGCGCAGCATCTGCAGGATGTGGCATCAGACAGTATTGTCTATGACGATGGCAAGACCATCCAGAACCCGACCCCCTTTAGCGAAGCGGATCTGGATGGCAACGGCGTGGTCAACACCGCTGATGGCTTTGGCATGGGCGATACCGTGACCGGGGCGACGGGCGTGTTGGGCTATAGCTTTAACGAGTTCCGCATGCATTCGGTGGCCGAAGGGGCAAACACCTTTGTGGATACCGAAACCCGCGAAGCCACACCGACCTCGCTGGATCGCGAAGCTGATGGGGCGGCGCCGGATCTGGTTGTGTCCAGCTTCAACGTGCTGAACTTCTTCACCACGCTGGACAACGGGGGCGCGCGTTCGGGGCCAAATAACCTAGAGCCACGCGGCGCGGAAACAGCGGCGGAGTATGAGCGTCAGCTGGAAAAACTGCTGACCACACTGGATCTGATGAACGCGGATATCATTGGTCTGGTTGAGCTGGAAAACGAATTCCAGAGCGATCAGAACGGTGATGGGCTGGTGGCGATTGAAGAGATCGTCAAAGGCATGAACGCGATTGATGGCGCAGGGATTTGGGCCTATGTCGATCCGGGCCGCAGCTATGTGGATACGGGGGATGCGATTTCGGTGGGCATGATCTATCGCACCGATAAGGTCACCCTGTCCGGCCCGGCGCAGATCCTGGATGACAGCGTGGTGGCAACCCTGTCGGGTGATTATGGTTCAGACGGGCTGTTTGATGGTCAAAGTACCAACCGGGCCCCGCTGGCTGCGAATTTCACCTATGATTACAGTGATCTCGGCGGCAACCCAATGTCGGAAACCTTCACCGTTGCGGTCACGCATATGAAATCGAAGGGCGGCACCGGGTCGGGCGGAAACGCAGATCAGGGCGATGGCGCTGGCAACTACAATGAGACCCGCACCGAAGGCGTGCAGGCGCTTATTGAATGGCTGGATGCAGATCGCGCCGGTGGTTTTGCCGATGCGGATCAGGTGGTTCTGGGGGATTTCAACGCCTACGCCAAGGAAGACCCGATCGACACGATGCTGGCGGCCAATTACAAGAACCTCGAAGAAGAGTTCGAGCCGGGCAGCACCACCTTTGTCTTTGATGGTCAGACCGGGACATTGGACTATGCCTTTGCCAGTGGCGATATGATGGCCCATGTGACCAATGCGGGCGCGTGGAACATAAATTCAGCCGAGCCGGATCTGTATGACTACAACCTGAACACAGACCGGGATCTGAGCACCAATGAACGTGATCCGGCGATTTTTGATGGCGATGTGCCTTTCCGCACATCGGATCACGATCCGCTGCTGTTGGGGCTGAACTTTACCGATGAACTGCTGTTTGCCTGATCGCAGTCTGGCGATCTGAGTTTTGGGCGGCCCCTTTGGGGGCCGTCTTTCTTTTGGCGGGCTTGCAACCCCGCGTGAAAGCGGGCAGGTCTGAGGGGCAAAGGAGGGGGTGCTATGGCATTGGTCTTTGGGCTGGCAGCGCTGTTTTGGGGTTTGGGCTGGATTGCAGGCGTGCCAATGCGGGTGCGCTGGAATATGGTGCTTGGGCTGCTGGTGGCGGTGATTGCCGTGCATCTGATCCTGCCTGACGGGCATCCGCTGCGTCTGGCCACCGGTGAAAGCGCCGCGCCTTGGCTGATCCTGAGCGGTGTCGGGGCTTTGGTGGCGCTTTACCGTTTTGGTCTTGGTAAATTGAAAGATCGCGCGGCCCCAGCGCCAGAGCCTGAGACCCCGAAGGGCAGCTTTGCCGGTGGTGAGCTGGACCGCTATGTGCGCCATATCGTGTTGCGTGAACTGGGCGGTCCGGGGCAGAAAAAGCTGAAACAAGCCAAGGTCTTGGTGATCGGGGCCGGGGGTTTGGGCGCGCCGGCGCTGCAATATCTGGCGGCGGCCGGGATCGGTACAATTGGTGTGATCGACGATGATGAGGTCGATGTGGGCAACCTGCAGCGGCAGGTGATCCACCGCGATCAGGATATCGGTGTGCCCAAGGTGTTTTCTGCCGAACGGGCGATGAAAGCCGTGAATCCCTTTCTTGAAGTGCGTCCCTATCAGCGCCGTCTGGATCCCGAGATCGCCGAAGAGCTGTTTGCCGATTATGACGTGATCCTTGATGGCACCGACAATTTCACCACCCGCTATCTGGCGAATGACATGGCGGTGAAACTGGGCAAGCCTTTGATTTCAGGCGCACTGAGCCAGTGGGAAGGGCAACTGTCGGTGTTTCACCCGGCACAGGGTGGGCCCTGCTACCAGTGTATTTTCCCCGAGGCACCCGCCGCAGGCCTTGCCCCGTCCTGCGCTGAAGCCGGGGTGCTGGGGCCGCTGCCGGGTGTGATTGGATCCATGATGGCGGTGGAGGCGGTCAAGCTGATCACTGGCGCGGGTCAGGTGCTGCGCGGTGAGATGCTGATTTACGATGCGCTCTGGGGCGAGACCCGCAAGATTAACCTGAAACCACGCGAAGATTGTCCGATCTGCAAATCGCGGCAATGACATTGAAACCTTAAGGATTCACAATTAGCTTTCCTTGTGACGATAGGAGAGCATGCATGACAAATCCGCTGTTGGCGCAATGGGATACCCCCTTTGGTCTGCCCCCGTTTGATGTGATTTCAGACGATGATTTTGCCCCCGCCTTTGATCAGGCCATGGCCGAGGATCTGGCGCAGGTGCAGGCGGTGGCTGAAAACACGGGTGCGCCAACATTTGAAAACACCATCGAAGGGCTGATGCGCTGCGGTGCAGCTTTGGACAAGGTGGCAGGGGTGTTTTTCAATATTGCAGGGTCTGACAGCACTGACGCGCGCGAGGCGTTGATGCGAGAATATTCGCCGAAATTTGCGGCGCATAGCTCATTGATCTATTCGAATAAGGCTTTGTTCCAGCGCATCCAGACCGTCTGGGAGGCACGGGAAACCCTCGATCTGACAGATGAACAGGCGCGGGTTCTGATGCTGGTGCATCGCAATTTTGTCCGCGCGGGGGCTGCGCTGGAGGGTACGGATCTGGAGCGGATGACCGCGATCAAGAACCGGCTGGCTGAACTGGGCACCTCCTTTACCCAAAATCTGCTGGCGGATGAACGGGATTGGCTGATGGAATGTTCCGAAGATGATCTTCAGGGCCTGCCTGAGTTCGTGATCGGGGCCATGCGCGCCGCCGGGGCGGAACGCGGGCTGGGGCCAGTTGTGACGCTGTCACGTTCGGTGATCGTGCCATTTTTGCAGTTTTCGCCGCGCCGTGATCTTCGGGAAAAAGCCTATCGCGCCTGGGGTTTACGGGGTGCCAATGGCGGCGCAACCGACAATCGTGAGATCGCCGCTGAGACACTGAAGCTGCGGGAAGAGCGGGCCAAACTGTTGGGTTATGGCAATTTTTCGGCCTTCAAACTGGAAACCGAAATGGCCGGTACGGCGGAAAAGGTCGAAGATCTGTTGATGCAGGTCTGGGAACCAGCCAAGGCGCAGGCCAACCGAGATGGCGCCATTTTAGAAGACATGCTGCGCGCAGATGACATTGATGGCCCACTTGAGCCATGGGATTGGCGGTACTATGCGGAAAAGCGGCGCAAGGCTGAACATGATCTGGATGAAGCCGAGGTAAAGCCTTACTTTCAGTTGGATCGCATGATTGAGGCCTCTTTTGCCTGCGCAACGCGGTTGTTTGGGCTTGAGTTCGAAACCTTGGACGTGCCGCTGTATCATGAGGATGCGCGGGCCTGGCATGTTACCCGCAATGGGGAAACGGTTGCGGTGTTCATTGGCGATTACTTTGCGCGCGGATCGAAACGCTCTGGTGCCTGGTGTTCGGCCATTCGGGCGCAGGCAAAATTCCCCGAGCAGCAGATCCCGATTGTGGTGAATGTCTGTAATTTTGCCAAAGGGGAACCGGCGCTGCTGTCTTATGACGATGCGCGCACGCTGTTCCACGAATTTGGCCATGCCTTGCATCAGATGCTGTCCGACGTGACCTATGAGATGGTTTCAGGCACCTCTGTGGCGCGTGATTTCGTGGAACTGCCCAGCCAGCTTTATGAACATTGGCTAGAGGTGCCCGAGGTTCTGGCGCAATATGCCACCCACGCCGACAGCGGCGAAGCGATGCCGCAGGCGCTGTTGGATAAGGTGCTGGGAGCGGCGACCTATGATATGGGGTTCCAGACTGTGGAATATGTGGCCTCGGCGCTGGTTGATCTGGCGTTCCACCGGGCAGAGGCCCCGGCAGATCCTATGCAAAAACAGGCGGAAGTGCTTGAAAGCATTGGCATGCCGCGCGCAATTGGCATGCGTCATGCAACCCCGCATTTCGCGCATGTCTTTGCCGGTGATGGATATTCCAGCGGGTATTACAGCTATATGTGGTCGGAAGTGATGGATGCAGACGCCTTTGAGGCCTTTGAAGAGGCTGATGGCGCGTTTGATGCGCAGGTGGCTGGCAAACTCGAAGAGTTCATCCTGTCCAAAGGGGGCTCGCAAGAGGCTGAGGCGCTGTATCTGCAGTTCCGCGGGAAGATGCCGGGAGTGGATGCCCTGTTGAAAGGGCGCGGTCTGGCGGCCTGAATGGGTGCCCCCCGGATGCGGGGGGCCGTTTTCTAGCGATTCAGCAGGCGCTTACCCCAGGATAGGATTGTGGCGCTAAAGAAGATCCCGGTACTAAACCAGCCGAAATACCACAGCTTACCGGCCAGGGCGTCATCGCCATAAGAGGCGGCGAATGTGATCTGCCCGTGTTTGGCCACTGCAAAGCCAACCAGCATCAAAAGCGGGAAGATAACCGCCAGAACGCGCTGTCTGTTGCCCAGAAAAGACGCTGCAAACCCAAGAGCAAGGCCAATGGCCCCGCCGATCAGCGCAGCTTGCTGCGACCACCAGGGATGCGCCCCGAGCGTGACAGGCAAATCAATCGCCCAGACCAGAGTAATCGCCGCAAAGGTGATAAGATAAGGTAAACTACGCATGGTGGGCCTTTCTGTAAGAGACATGACACAGATGTGCTGCCTGCGGTGAAAGACCAGCCTTGTTTCATGGGCTTTACAGCGATGTGAAATTTGTGACGGCTGTCGAGACAGGGCGATTGCCTTTTGAAAGGTCTACAAAAGCGATTTATTAACCAAGTTCGGGTGACATGGGCCCTATGTCAGAGGATATGCCGCCAAAACCCACTGGGCAGACCAGTTTCTTTACGCTTTCGCTGCAAGATCGGGGCTCTGATCTGTTGATTAAGCGGGTGGATAGCCTGCGATGTGCCGTGCGGCAGGTGCAAAAGGCCATGCCCTTTTTCATAGACGCCTAGGTGGTTTTACCAGATCATCTACATGCGATTTGGACAACGCCTGCGCAGGATGACGCATCAGCGCGATGTGAGACAATAAAGCGCCTATTTGCGCATGAGGTCGCAGGGGCATCCCCAATCTGGGCTGAGGGCTTTGAACAGCGTACCCTCAAAGATCGAGCGGATTATCGCAGTTTGATGTCATATTGCTGGGCTGATCCTGTGCGGCACCAGATGGTTACAAGGCCTGAGGCATGGCTTCATTCCTCGATCCACCGTGATCGTCATCTTTATGAAATGTCTTTGAGACAGTCGCAGCCTGCTTTGGCGGCAGATGCGCCTCGTAAGGCTGGGTAGGGCGCGCTTCAGCGCGCCCTGTTGTCTTTAGCGTGTGAATTTTTTGAATTTCACGCGGGTCGGATTGACGGCATCCGGGCCAAGACGACGCTTTTTGTCTTCTTCATAGTCTTCAAAGTTGCCTTCGAACCATTCCACATGCGCATCCCCTTCAAACGCGAGGATGTGGGTGCAGATCCGGTCAAGGAAGAAGCGATCGTGTGAGATCACCACCGCGCAGCCTGCAAAATCGACCAGAGCATCTTCCAATGCCCGCAGGGTTTCAACGTCAAGGTCGTTGGTCGGTTCGTCGAGCAGGAGCACGTTGCCGCCAGATTTCAGCAGGCGCGCCATATGCACACGGTTGCGTTCACCACCAGAAAGCGAGCCCACTTTCTTTTGTTGATCGCCACCCTTGAAGTTGAAGGCAGAACAATAGGCGCGGCTGTTCATTTCCGCGTCACCCAGTTTGATCTGTTCGGCACCGCCAGAGATCGCTTCCCATACGGTATCATCCGCAGCCAGATCGTCGCGTGACTGATCCACATAGGACAGTTGCACGGTATCGCCATAGGTCACCGCGCCCTCATCAGGTTGTTCCTGACCGGTCAGCATTTTGAACAGGGTTGATTTACCGGCACCGTTCGGTCCGATCACACCAACAATACCACCGGGCGGCAGCGAGAAATCCAGATTTTCGATCAACAGCTTGTCGCCCATAGCCTTTTTCAGGCCTTCAACCTCGATCACTTTTGACCCAAGACGCTGACCGTTGGGAATAATGATCTGCGCGCGCGACAGCTTTTCACGCTCGGACTGGTTGGCCAGTTCATTATAGGCGCTGATCCGCGCTTTGGATTTCGCCTGACGGGCCTTTTGGCCCTGACGCATCCATTCCAATTCGCGTTCCAGCGTCTTTTGCTTGGCCTTGTCTTCGCGGGCTTCCTGCTCAAGCCGCTTGGCTTTCTGTTCCAGCCAGGACGAATAATTGCCCTCATAAGGGATGCCCCGACCGCGATCCAGCTCCAGAATCCAACCGGTGATATCGTCCAGGAAATAGCGATCGTGCGTGACGCAGAGGATGGTGCCCTTGTACTCGATCAGGTGGTTTTGCAGCCAGGCGATGGTTTCAGCGTCAAGGTGGTTGGTCGGTTCGTCGAGCAGCAGCATTTCTGGCGCTTCAAGCAACAGCTTGCACAGGGCGACACGGCGACGTTCCCCCCCAGACAGGGTTTCGACATCGGCGTCATCGGCAGGGCAGCGCAGGGCTTCCATTGCGACGTCAATCTGGCTGTCGAGATCCCACAGATTGCCCGCGTCAATCTCATCTTGCAACTGAGCCATTTCGTCAGCTGTCTCGTCTGAGTAGTTCATTGCGAGTTCGTTAAAGCGATCCAGCTTGGCTTTTTTCGCGGCAACGCCCAGCATCACATTTTCACGCACGTTCAGGGCAGGATCCAGATAGGGCTCCTGCGGGAGATAGCCAACGCGCGCGCCTTCGGCGGCCCAGGCTTCGCCAGTGAAATCTTTGTCGATCCCAGCCATTATGCGCATCAGGGTCGATTTACCAGCGCCGTTAACACCTACGACACCGATCTTAACACCGGGGAGGAAGCTCAACCGGATGTTTTCGAAGCACTTTTTTCCACCTGGGTAAGTCTTGGAGACCCCGTCCATGTGGTAGACATATTGATAAGAGGCCATCACGCAGCTCCGTCAGAAATTATGTTTATCGCAAGTAACCTGTCAGAACGTGATCCGCAAGAATTCCATTGCTTTGAGGGTCTGCGCAGCAGGGGGCAAAGGCGTAGAACAATCGATTCAAATTGCGGATAATTGCCGCCGGGCCACAACTACGTTTCCTTAAGAAAGCCGCATTACCTTCCGGAAGCTATACCAAATGTCCTGTTGGAGATCGTGATGTCTCAGTCGTCCGGAACAGTGAAGGGAAAGCCCTGGCAGATGTTGAAGTGGAAAGTTCCGCTTCAGATCGCATTGCCGACCGTTCTGATTGCTTTGATGGTTTCGTTATTCAGTTACTGGCAGGCCAGCAAAGCCCTGAAACATCAAGAAGCCCTGGCAATGGACTATCTGATGGAGGACGTGAGCCAGACGCTGTCAGACTGGTTCGAAAAAATCGAAACCGACATGAGCCTTTTTGCCTCTGAAAAGCGTACGATTGAAGCGATCAAGAGCTTTGATGTGATGCTGGATTTCATGGGCGGTGATCTGGACAGGCTGCGCGAGCTTTACATTACCAACAACCCGCATCCGGTTGGGCAGCGCCAGCACTTGTTAACCGCTGAAGATGGGTCCGGTTGGAGTCAGACACATTTCAGCTATCATCCAGGATTGCGTGAGTTTCAGGAGCGCAGGGGATACTATGATCTCTTCCTTTTCGATCTGGACGGGAACATGATCTATAGCGTCTTCAAAGAAGATGATTTCGCCACGAACTTCGCCGATGGAAAGTACAAGGATACGCCGCTTGGGCACGCCTTTGTTCAGGCGGTGAACTTGAATGCTGGAGAAAGTGCCTTTTCCGAAGTGGAAGGATATGCGCCTTCGAATGGTGCTGCGGCCAGTTTCATCGCTACGCCTGTGTTCGACGGTGATCGCCGCATAGGTGTGGCGGCGCTCCAAATTGACCCTGCGACGTTAAAAGATGTGCTTTCAGTCGAAGCCTTTCTTGGCGATACCGGACAAATTTATGCCATGGATGTGAATGGCATCGCTTTGTCTGACTCCGCTCTTGAAGATGGACATAAGGTGTTGGATCAACTGCCTGATCTTGGGTATCTGCTTGCGGCACGAAGTGGAACTGAAATCACCGTAAGTGGCGAAATCGGTCTGTCAGGGAACCCAGTCGTCGCGCGCTCTGTTGCTATTCCTAAGTCTGGCACAGACTGGATTGTGGTGTTCGAACAGGATCAGTCAGAAGCCTTCGCTGCGACCAACAGGCTGTTCACCTCAACACTTGTGCAGATTGGCGTTGTCGTTCTGGTTGTCATGATGATCGCATTTGCTGTTGCTTGGTTGCTAACGGGGCGGATTGCTCAGCTGAAAGAGGCTGTTCAACGAATTGCAGATCGCGACTACGAAACTGATGTTCTGCAGAAAGACAAGCCAGATGAGATTGGTGCCATTGCTCGTGCTTTGGATAGTTTCAAAGTCACATTGCAAGCTGGTGAAGAAGCTGCCGCCGCGCAAGAGGCGCACGCCAAATCTCAGACGCAGGTGGTTGAAACTCTGGGAACTTCTTTGGGGCGGTTGGCTCATGGTGACCTGAACAGTCAGATCGAGCAGGATTTGGGTGCCGAATATGAAGAACTGCGCCATAACTTTAATGAAACAGTTGCCTCTTTGGCGAAAATGATTGGTGAGCTGAAGGTCAACGCGCGTGATATTGATGCAGATGCGCATACGCTTAGCGATGGGGCTGATAGTCTGTCTCAACGCACGGAAAGCCAGGCGGCAACGCTTGAGCAAACCGCAGCAGCTATGGAACAGATTACGGTCAGCGTGAACTCAACGGCTGAGGGGGCGCAGGATATCGTTCAGGCGATCGGTGCGGCCCGTCAGCAGGCAGAGCGCGGCGAAGAAGTGCGGGGGCGGGCGGTGACCGCGATGGGAGAGATCGAAAAGTCCTCCGAACAAATCGGTCAGATCATTCGTGTGATGGAAGATATTGCTTTCCAAACAAATCTCTTGGCTCTGAATGCGGGCGTTGAGGCGGCACGGGCTGGGGAAGTTGGTCGGGGTTTCGCTGTTGTTGCGTCAGAAGTGCGCGCACTCGCGCAGCGTTCTTCCGACAGCGCGGCAGAGATTCGCAGCCTGATCGTTGGATCGAACGAAAACGTGTCGAACGGCGTGAAACTTGTAACAGATCTTGGAAACTCGATTGAGGAAATTCTGGAAGGGGTCACATCTGTTTCAGACAAAGTTCAAAGCATTGCAGCGGGCGCGTCCGAGCAGGCTGGCGGGTTGAGTGAGATTAATAATGGGATCACACATCTTGATCAGGTGACACAGGAAAACGCGGGAATGGTCTCTGAAAGCGCTCAGGCGGGCCGAGCTTTGCAAAAGAAAGCTGGCGTTTTGCGCTCGATGGTTGCGCGTTTTGTTTTGGAAGGTGAGCAGGATAGCTCTGCTTCTAAGACTGTGCTGACCTGGGATGAAACGCCTTTAGAGGAACTGGCTGCGGATGAAGAGAATGAGACGCAAGTCGATCTATCGGAGCACAATGAAACGGCTTCTTTGGGATGGGATCAAAGTGACGCCAATGCGGTTTGGCTTTCTGAAGAAGAGGATGCGCCTGAGCCAGAACGCATTCACAAGGTCGCATCTTCTTCGATCTGGCAGGACTTCTGATCCGTTTCTCTGTGTACCCTTCACCTCAAATCCCATGCTGACTGCTTTAACAGTTGAACTTGATGTCGCATTTCCCCTGACGTAGATCCTTGGCGTAGGTGTGAGTTTCGCTTGGGGGGGATCTTGGAGCCTTTGATCAAAGGGTGTGCGATGCATCCCGGGTTGCGCGTCGGGTTGCTTGGTGGGTCTTTTGACCCCCCTCATTTGGGGCATTTGCGGATTTCGCTAGAGGCAAAGAAACGCTTTGGACTTGATCGGGTCGTTTGGTTGGTTTCACCAGGTAATCCTTTGAAACACAATGCTCCAGCGCGTTTAGAAGAGCGATTGAAAGCCGCAAAACATCTCACTTTCAATCACCCAAGACTGATGACTAGTGACTACGAGGCGCGGGCCGGAGTGCGGCGAACATATGACACGCTGCGGCTTTTGAAACGTGACTTTCCGCGGGTGCGGTTTACCTGGTTGATGGGTGCTGACAATCTGACGTGGTTCCACAACTGGGGAAAATGGCATGAAATCATGCAGATGACCCCGGTTGGCGTGGTTGCGCGGCCGGGTGAACGTCAGGCGGCGCTCAATTCGGTCGCAGCCAAACGCTTTCGACGATACAGGTTATCTGCGTCAAATTCTCATCTCCTTGGAGCCTCAAGCGCGCCGCAATGGTGTTTCATCAATATTTCGATGAGCAGCCAGAGTTCGACAGCTATTCGTTCTGCCGGAAAATGGTGATAAAGCCTAGTTTGAAGAATAATGTTAACCATGTTTGGCCAAGGTAACGGCAAAGACGCTTGGGACTTTTGAGTAATCGACAAAATGATGAAGACACAGGGGCGGCGTAGGTTTTTAAAGGCGGGGTTGGCGACGGCAGTGTCTGTCGCAGCGCAAGGGGTGTTGGCGAACGCCCCCGAAACCTCTTTGCGGCCTGTAGCCCCCCCTGACGGGTGGCAAAAGAAATCCCTGCCGACGATGGACACGCTTCTGCGTCAAAGTGGGCTGTCCGGTGATGTGACGTTTGCGATGGCGGATTTGGCTACTGGCACCTTGCTGGAACATCATGCTCAGGATCTAGCGCTGCCTCCCGCCAGTGTCGCAAAGGCCCTTAGCGCAAGCTATGCGCTAGACATGCTTGGCCCTGATTTTCGGTTTGAAACCAAAATCCTGGCAACAGGCGAAATTACCGATGGTGTGCTGGATGGGGATTTGGTTCTGGCTGGCGGCGCAGATCCGACCTTGAACACAGATGATCTGGCCCGAGTCGCACAGGATCTTGCTGCGCTTGGTTTGCGTAAGGTAACGGGGCAGCTTTTGATCTGGAACGGCGGATTGAATCTGTTCCAGATTGATCCGGCGCAACCGGCGCATGTTGGGTATAACCCTTCTGTTTCCGGGCTGAACCTGAATTTCAATCGCGTGCATTTTGAATGGCGGCGTCAGAACGGGTCTTATTCTGTGGCGATGGATGCGCGCACAGAACGCTATCGCCCACAGGTGCGTGTGGCGCGGATGCGGGTCGAACCGCGCAGCCTGCCGATTTATACCTATCAAAATGCAGGCAGCTATGACGACTGGACGGTCGCCAAAAATGCGCTGGGTGATGGGGGATCGCGCTGGCTCCCTGTGCGCAAGCCCGAGCTATATGCCGCTGAGGTCTTCCGCGATCTGGCCCGCGCCCATGGGATCACACTTGGCAAAGCGACCCTTGCGGCTGAGCAGCCTGCCGGTCAAACCCTCGTGACACATGAAAGCGCGCCTTTGGCGGATGTGCTGCGCGACATGTTGAAATATTCAACAAATCTGACCGCCGAGATTGTGGGGCTGACGGCCTCAAAGGTAATTCTGGGGCATTATCCCGACAGCCTGCAATTATCAGCGGATCTGATGAACGCTTGGGCGGAAGGGGCAACTGGGATCAAGGGGCTGGCGCTGGTTGACCATTCGGGATTGGGCGACAGCAGCCGGGTGTCTTCTGCGCAGATGATGTATGCATTGCAGGCGCTGCACAGCCGGCTGGACCTGCGCGTTTTGCTGAAACCCTTTCACATGCGCGATGAAAAGCGCCGCATCATCAAGGACCACCCGATTAAGGTGCAGGCCAAAACCGGAACGCTGAATTTTGTCAGCGGGCTGGCGGGGTTTGTCGATCTTCCTGATGGGCGTGAGATCGTGTTTGCTATTTTTGTGGCTGATCTGGACCGCCGCGCGGGGCTAAGCCGGGCCGAGCGTGAAAACCCGGAAGGGGGCCGTGCGTGGAATATTCGCGCCAAGAAATTGCAGCAGGCGCTGATCGAACGCTGGGCGGTTCTATTCGCCGCTTGATATGTGAACACGATAGCGTTGCGTATGACTTGTTTGCAGCGCGGTTGGGCTCTACATCAGCAGTATGAAACGCTGGATCCCATTTTTGAAATCCTCCCCCGAAGTGGCCGTGGTGCGCTTGCAGGGGGCCATTGCCGCATCTGGACGGGGCAGTCTGAGCGATCGTTCGGTGGCGTCGCTGTTGGAAAAGGCCTTTGCCAAAAAGCCGGCGGCGGTCGCGCTTGAGATCAATTCGCCAGGGGGATCGCCGGTTCAGTCGGCACTGATCGGGGCGCGCATTCGGCGGCTGGCCGAAGAAAAAGAGATCCCTGTTTTTGCCTTTGTTGAGGATGTCGCCGCATCGGGCGGGTATTGGCTAGCGTCGGCTGCGGATGAAATCTGGGCGGATGACAGTTCAGTTCTGGGATCTATCGGGGTGATCTCTTCGGGCTTTGGAGCGCATGTTTTTCTGGAAAAGCAAGGGTTTGAACGCCGGGTCCACACCGCAGGGCAATCCAAAAGCATGCTCGATCCGTTCCGGCCTGAAAACGAAGAAGACGTGGCCCGCCTGCAATCCATTCTGGGCCAGCTGCACGAGAACTTTATCGCGCATGTAAAATCACGCCGTGGCGCGAAGCTGACCGAAGGCGATGACCTGTTTACCGGTGAAATCTGGATCGGCCGCAGCGCGGTTGAAAATGGGCTGGCGGATGGGATCGGCCATCTTGTGCCGGTGATGAAAGAGCGTTTTGGCGACAAGGTGAAGTTTCGCCGCTTCTCGCAGAAGAAACCGCTTTTGCCGCGCATTGGTATGCAGATGATGCAGGGCACCATCACCGAGATCGAGGAACGCGCCGAGTTCGCGCGCTACGGGCTGTAACGTGATTGTAAAAATCGTCACTCTCTTCTTGATCTTCATGGTCGTGCTGGCCATGTTCGGACGGTTGCGCATTCCCGGTGCTCAGCAACTTTCAAAGCTAAATGCCGCCAAGAAATGCCCCAAATGCGGACGGTTTCGGATCGGTAAAGGCCCCTGCGCCTGCCAAAAAGGAAAAGGCTGACTATGGTTTTTGTCTATGCGGTTCTTGGGCTGTTGATTCTGCTGTTGGCGGGCGATGCTTTGGTGAAAGG
Organism: Pelagimonas sp.; assembly: GCA_025210455.1. Lineage (GTDB taxonomy): Bacteria > Pseudomonadota > Alphaproteobacteria > Rhodobacterales > Rhodobacteraceae > JAOARQ01. The sequence continues at coordinate 52,663 of JAOARQ010000002.1, read as the reverse complement.
TGCGGTCAATCTCAGCCTGCGCGTGGGCATTCCTGCGCTGATCGTCAGCCTGACCATCGTGGCTTTTGGCACATCCGCGCCCGAGCTGTTGATTTCGATCAAGGCGGCGCTTGATGGGGCGTCGGGGATCGCATTGGGCAATGTTGTGGGGTCGAACACAGCGAATGTTCTGCTGGTGCTCGGGGTGCCGGCACTGATCACGGTGATGCACACAAGTGCCTGTGATTCAAAGAAAAGCTATTACCTGATGCTGGGGGCTTCGGTGTTGTTCATCGGGCTGGCGTTCCGTGGGGTGTATGATGTGACAGCGGGGCTGGTGCTTTTGGCGGCGCTGGCGCTGTTCTTGATGGATTCCGTGCGTGATGCGCTGTTGCACCGCAATCAGGGCTGTCCGGATGAAGAGCTGGAAGAGCCAGAGGGCGCGGATCCGGATATGCCCTGGTGGAAGATCGGGCTGTTTCTGGTTCTGGGGCTGATCGGTCTGCCGCTGGGTGCGGATCTGCTGGTGGAAAGCGCCCGTGAAATTGCGCTGATGTTTGGCGTGCCAGATGAGGTGATCGGCCTGACGCTGGTGGCGCTGGGCACCTCACTGCCAGAGCTTGCGACAACAGTGATGGCTGCGATCCGGCGTCAGGCAGATGTGGCGATCGGCAATGTCATCGGCTCTAATATGTTCAACCTGCTGGCGATCATTGGTGTGGCGTCGATGATTGCCCCGATCGAAGTTGCCGAAGAGTTTGTTGAGTTCGATCTTTGGGTCATGCTTGGGGCGTCTTTGATCCTGGCGCCTTTTGTGCTGTGGAAAAAAGATCTGGGGCGCACCTGGGGTGTGATCCTCTCGGCGCTGTATATCGTATATATCCTGATTGTTCTCAGCTAACGGGGGGCCTTATGGCTTTGCAGGGAAAGCGCGCGCTGGTGACCGGAGGGGCCAAGCGCCTTGGTCGCGCTATGTCGATTGCTTTGGCGCAGGATGGGTTTGATGTGGCGGTGCACTATGCCAGTTCCGGCCAGGAGGCCGAAGAACTGGTGGCAGAGCTGCAAAATCTTGGGGTGCGGGCTGTGGCACTTCAGGCGGATTTGCTGAACGAAGCAGCGACGCAGGATCTGGTCAGCCGCGCAGCCAGCGCCTTGGGTGGGGCTGTGACGGTGCTGGTGAACAATGCCTCGATCTTTGAATATGACACACTGGAGGGCGCGACCCGAAGCAGTTGGGATCGCCATATGGAAAGCAATCTGCGCGCGCCTTTTGTGCTGACGCAGCGCTTTGCTGAACAGGTGCCGGATCCGGTGGTGGATAAAATGGGCGAAAGCGAGGCGCAGGGTTGTATCATCAATATGGTGGATCAGCGGGTGCGCAAACTGTCGCCAGAGTTCGCGACCTATACCATCGCCAAGATGGGGCTATGGGCGCTGACGCAAACCGCTGCGCAGGCGCTGGCGCCTCGGGTGCGGGTGAATGGCATCGGTCCGGGGCCAACGCTGCAGGGGGGGCGGCAGACCGAAGAACAGTTTCGCACACAGCGTCAGGAAACCCTTCTCAGCCGTGGTGCAAACCCTAAAGAAATCGTTGATGCGCTGCGGTATCTGGTTGCTGCCAGCGGTGTCACGGGGCAGCTGATTTGTGTCGATGGAGGCCAGCATCTGGTCTGGAAAACCGCGGATATTGACGGGTTGGAATAGGGTGGGCAGCAAAGTTGTACACGCTATATATTTTTGTCGAAAACCCGTTACAAAATTTTTAACCTTTTCAGAAGCTTGCATTGGTTAATCTTTTTTATGGTTTAAAATCAGAACCTTATAAAAGTGCCTAAAAAATAGGCAGCTCTGCGAAGTGGGCTAAAAACAAGGGAAAAACCGGGATGCCAATATTTTGCCTACAGACTTATCCACAGAAAGCGTGGATTTAATTTCTCTTGTATCCGGGGCTGGACCGTTGCAGCCAGAGGCGTAGAATCGAAGGTTAACAGTTCGTTAATAAAACCCTGCCAAACGAGACCCCATGACAGAAGACAGCCAGCCCAAATCCGAGCAAGCGTTAAAGGGCCATCAGGTCATTCACGCCTATCTCAGAACGCTTGATGCATCGCCGGGTGTCTATCGGATGCTGGATGAACAATCGCGGGTTCTTTATGTCGGCAAGGCGCGCAATCTGCGGGCGCGGGTGTCGAATTACGCGCGGCTTTCAGGGCATTCGCGGCGTATCGAACGGATGATCAGCGAAACCACCTCGATGATGTTTCTGACCACCCGGACAGAGACCGAGGCGCTGCTGTTAGAGCAGAACCTGATCAAGCAGCTCAAGCCCAAGTACAACGTACTGCTGCGTGATGACAAAAGCTTTCCCAGTATCCATGTGACGGATCACGAGTATCCAATGATCAAGAAACATCGTGGTGCAAAGAAAGGGCGGGGGGCGTTTTACGGGCCGTTTGCCAGCGCGGGCGCTGTGAATCGGGTGCTGGATCAGTTGCAAAAGGGGTTCTTGCTGCGCAACTGCCCGGATACGATTTTTCAGAACCGGTCACGCCCCTGTTTGCAATATCAGATCAAACGCTGTTCAGGGCCCTGTGTTGGCAAGATCAGCCCAGAAGATTACGCTGAAAGCGTGCAGGATTGTCAGCGCTTTCTGGCGGGTAAATCGACCGAAATCCAAAAGGTGCTGGCCGATCAGATGCAAGAGGCCTCGGACGCGATGGAGTTTGAGCGCGCCGCCGCGTTGCGTGACCGGATTCGCGCGCTGACACAGGTGCAGACGGCGCAGGGCATCAACCCGCAGGGGGTTGCCGAAGCCGATGTGATCGCCCTGCATATGGAGGGCGGGCAGGCCTGTGTGCAGGTGTTCTTTATTCGCGCCAATCAGAACTGGGGGAACAAGGATTTCTATCCGCGTGTCGGGCTGGATGTCTCACCCGCCGAGGTGATGGAGGCCTTTCTTGGCCAGTTCTATGACAAAAAGGATCCGGCCAGGTTGATCCTGCTGTCGCATGGCATTGAAAATGATGACCTGATGCAAGAGGCCCTGAGCGATAAACTGGGGCGCAAGGTAGAGATTGCTTTGCCCCTGCGCGGCGAAAAGGCGGATCTGGTGGATGGGGCTTTGCGCAATGCGCGCGAAAGCCTTGCCCGGCGCATGGCGGAAACCGCGACACAGGCCAAGCTGTTGCAGGGTGTCGCCGATGCTTTTGATCTGGATGGCCCGCCAGCGCGGATCGAAGTCTACGACAACTCACATATTCAGGGCACCAATGCGGTGGGCGGGATGATCGTTGCCGGGCCTGAGGGGTTTATCAAAAACCAGTACCGCAAATATGACATCAAAGGGGATGATCTGGTGCCGGGCGATGACTTTGGCATGATGAAAGAGGTGCTGTCGCGCCGCTTTACCCGCTTGCTCAAGGAAGACCCGGATCGTGATAAAGGGCTGTGGCCGGATCTGCTGCTGATCGACGGTGGTGCAGGGCAGGTGTCTGCCGTGGCAGAGATCATGCGCGAATACAGCGTGCAGGATATTCCCATGGTGGGCGTGGCCAAAGGTGTTGATCGCGATCACGGCAAAGAAGAATTCTATCGCGTAGGTCAGCGCCCTTTCGCGCTGCGCCACAATGATCCGGTGCTTTATTTCATTCAGCGTCTGCGTGATGAGGCACACAGGTTTGCCATTGGTACGCACCGGGCGAAACGGGCCAAGGCGGCGGTCGCCAATCCTCTGGATGAGGTGCCCGGGGTGGGGGCCGCGCGCAAGCGGGCGCTGCTGGCGCATTTTGGATCTGCCAAGGCGGTCACACGCGCCAATCTGGCGGATCTCAAGGCAGTGGCGGGGATCTCAGAGGGGTTGGCCGAGAAGATCTACAACTTCTTCCAGCGCTAATAAAAAGCCCCGGATGTGTGACCCGGGGCTTTGTGTTTCAGGCGTTGGCTTCGATCAGATGCTGGGCAACCAGATCGTGATCCAGCCAGAGCACAGGGCCCGTTGGATCGCTGGATTCCCCAAACATCAGCGCACCGGTGGCGGAGACCACATAGGTGCTGAGTTCGTCACTGATCAGCGCTTTGCGATCTTTATGCAGCGCGACGATATCCTGCGAGGTGCCAACGGTCATATCAACCTGCTCGGCCGAGTTCTGCATGGGCCATGCGCCAAAGTCATAAAAGCTCTGCATGGTGGCGCTGGTCTGATAGTCAGACACTGTTTGCAGCACGCTTTCCAGTGTCACATCGTCTTTCAGCAGATCCTGACAGCGTGCCCGCACCCCATCGGCCCAATCCCCGCCACCTTCCTTTTCAAAGGCGCTGAGCAACGGCAGCAGTGACAGTTCGATGCCTGCGAAAACATCCGAAGAATTGGTACGGATTTCCGGGCAATTATAGACGGTGGCCTTGATGCCCTTTTCCCAGGCTGCTTTGGCGTGGTTTTCCAGGTTCATCTTGGCAAAACCCTGCGTGTAGCTGGTGTAGGTCTGCCAGCTATAGGCCCCATCAATCAGCACGCGGGTGCCGTGATATCCATAGGCCGAATAGCGCACCTGACCGCCTGCCGCTTCGATACGGTCGCGGATTGTGGCGCTGGCCTCGATCAGATGGGCAAAGCTGTTGGCTGTGACATCGTCAAAGTTCTGCAAGATCAGCTTGCCCAGATCGCTGTCCATCAGCGCCTGAGACGGCATGTGGCGCGCGCCACGGCCTTTGTAAATGCGGTTGGCAATCGCCATGAAGACCTTGGCGCGGGGGATGCCACCGGCCATTGTGTGGGCGAAAAAGACGTTTTTGCCATCAGCAATCATCCCGTCCAGCTGCGCCATGATCTGCGCCAGCGCATCGGTAAAGCGCTTGGTGCCCATGTCGCGGCAGATGGCCAGATGATCCCAGTCCAGCTTGTGATCCTGCCATGTGTCGATGGTCATTTCATTGACCATATCGGTTGGCGTCGCGGTGCCGTCGGGCGCATCCTGATCAAAGCCGGCCATAAGCGGGATGTTGATGATCTTGCCACCCAGATTGGCCTCTGCTTCGGTCAGTTCCTCATCGGTGAGGGCGCGCAGGGCGTTGTTTTCATCCCGGCGACCGACGGTGATGCCGATGATGGTCATGCCTGCGTCTTTTGCCTGGTTCAAAAGGCCCGTGGCATAGCCCCGACCAAAGAGTTCGCCGAACAGCACAAAGACGTCGTCTTTTTGGAACAGGGTATTCTTGCTGCGGGTTTCAAGCGGGATGGATGAAGTCATTGGAGTTTTCCAAAATTTTTACTTGGACGGATTTGCGAATAGCACAGGGCAGTACGGCCCTTTCCCGTGGTTTAGGGCAAGCCAAAGGTGAAGTCACGCAAAGTTAACAGATCTTCACGCTTTCGCGGGTGGGAACCCGCTTATGAGGGGTTAGAGCGACAGATGCCGCGCCCGCGCGCCACGTTCGATGGCGGCTGCGTGCAGGCGATCAACGTTCAGCTCATAGCGGATTTCTTCCAGCAGACGCAGCTCGGTCTCTTGCAGGGTGCCATCCGCGGCGGCCACATCACAGGCCAGCGCATAGGCGGTTTCGAACAGCCGTTCGGGCAGGGCCTCACGGATCAGGCCAAACAGCGCATCCAGCCCGTCTTCCTGTTCGAAGAGTTCCAGCACCAGCGATGACATCACCCGCACGCGGTCAGGATCATAATCGCCAAACACGGGCAGGTTGTTCACAGCCACGTCGATCTTGACCAGTTCGGCGGTCTGCACATTTGCGTCTGACGCAGAGACGGCGATCATCAGGGCCACAAGGCTGTCTTGCGGGCTGAGGGGCTGGGACATATCGGACATGCGCTACCTTTCAGAATATGCGGCGTTGCAGCGTAATTTATTGACGCAAGAGCTTTGTCGCAATAGGAAGCTCCGGTTATTGCATACAGGCAATAGATCAAATCAGGAGAGAAAACATGTCTGACCTGCGCGAAGCCGCAATGAGCACAAAGGCCTGGCCCTTTGAAGAAGCGCGCAGGATTCTCAAACGGTACGAAAAGAAACCGCCTGAAAAGGGCTATGTGCTGTTTGAAACCGGCTATGGCCCCTCGGGTCTGCCGCATATCGGCACCTTTGGCGAGGTCGCGCGCACGACAATGATTCGCCGCGCCTTTGAGCTGATCTCAGACATTCCCACCCGTTTGATCTGTTTCTCGGACGATCTCGATGGCATGCGCAAAGTGCCGGGCAACCTGCCCAATCAAGAGATGTTGCAGGAACATCTGCAAAAGCCGCTGACCTCGGTGCCTGATCCCTTTGGCACCCACGACAGCTTTGGCGAACATAACAATGCGATGCTGCGCCGGTTCCTGGATACCTTTGGGTTCGAGTATGAATTCTATTCCGCGACCGAGTTTTACAAATCCGGTCAGTTTGACGAGGTGCTGAAACGCGCGGTTGATAAATATGATGACATCATGGCCATCATGCTCAAGTCGCTGCGCGAAGAGCGTCGCCAGACCTATTCGATTTTCCTGCCGATCCATCCGGAAACCGGCCGGGTTCTCTATGTGCCGATGAAAAAGGTCTGCGCAGAGACTTATACGGTGACTTTTGACGATGAAGACGGCAAAGAATGGACCGTGCCGGTTACCGGCGGCAATGTAAAGCTGCAATGGAAGCCGGATTTCGGTGCCCGTTGGGCTGCGCTTGGCGTCGATTTCGAGATGTACGGCAAGGACCACTCAACCAACACGCCGATCTATGATGGCATCTGTCGGGCTTTGGGCCAGCGCGCGCCCGAGCATTTCACCTATGAGCTGTTCCTGGATGATCAGGGCCAGAAGATTTCGAAATCCTCCGGCAATGGCATCGCGATTGATGACTGGCTGAAGTACGCTTCGACCGAGTCGCTGTCGTATTTCATGTATCAAAAACCCAAGACTGCAAAGCGCCTGTATTTCGATGTGATTCCAAAAGCGATGGATGAATATCACCAGCAGCTGCGGGCCTTTGAAACGCAGGATGCCAAGCAGCGTGTGAACAACCCTGTGTGGCATATCCACCGTGGTCAGCCGCCTGTGTCGAATATGGTGGTGCCGTTCTCGATGCTGCTGAACCTGGCCTCTGTGGCCTCTGCGCATGACAAGGCGACGCTTTGGGGCTTTATCCAGCGCTACGCGCCCGAAGCCAACCCCGAAACCCATCCGGATCTGGATGCGGCTGCGGGCTATGCGGTGAAATACTACGAAGATTTCGTAGAGCCGCAGAAGGTGTTCCGCGCCCCGAGCGATCAGGAACGTGCAGCAATGCAGGATCTGGCAGCGGCCTTTGGTGACGGTGAGACAGCGTTGGCGCTGATTGCCAAGAAGAACGAGATTGTTGGTTCGGAAGATGCGCTGCCAGAGGTGGATTTCGCGTCAGGCGAGTTCCTGCAGTCGATCGTTTTTGCAGCAGGGAAAGTGCATGGGTTTGAAAACCTGCGCGATTGGTTCAAAGCGCTGTACGAAGTGCTGCTGGGGGCATCTCAGGGGCCGCGCTTTGGCAGTTTTGCTGCGCTTTACGGCGTGCAGGAAACCATTGCGCTGATTGAAAAAGGTCTGGCTGGCGATCTGGGCTAAGGCTCGAAGAGGTCCGTAAGAGCGGATGAGAGCCCGCTTTTCCATCCCTTACGGGCTGTCATCGCGGTGTGCCGGGTTTTCCCGGCATGCCCTAAAACTTGGCCCAAAGCCCCAGTTTCACGCCCATCGAGTTGTCGCCAACCAAGCCATAGGCACCGCCGAACTCCAGGTCCAACTTATCCGTCAGGGGGGACACCATTGAGGGCGCAAAGCGCATGAAATGCGGGTCGCCAGACTGGATCCCGCTTTGGATCTGCAAGATCAGTTTTCTGTTGTCTTTCATATTGATACCCCAGGTGGCATCCAGTTTCAGATCTGACGACCGCGTATCCAGATTGATCTCTGCCACTGAATCCAACGAGATCCAGCCGTTGCGCGTGGGCATTCCTACTGAAACACCCGGTCGCATAACCTTTTCCTTGGAAATCGTGCCAAACCCCATCTGAACCGACATCGCCAGACCGTTTTCGGGGCGGATCACCGGCATATTGACATAGCCAATGATTTTTGCGGCCCCCGACACGGACCGCCCCAGATCGAGCCCTACCGAAAAGCGGTCGCTCAGGCCATAGTCCACGTAAAGCGTTGTATATTGGTCTGTCGGGTTTTTGCTGGTCCAGGTGCTGATATCCTGTGGCCATTTGGGCCGGGTTGCCACACTAAGGAATCCTGTGCCCTTCTCTCGTGGCCAGGCCGAGGCTTGAACCTGCGTGCCCAAAAGCACCAGCAGAGCGATCAGAAAAAGGCGTTTCATCGGGTCTCCTGCGAGATCAGCGTGATAAAACCCTGCCTTAATGTGCGTTAAAGGCAGGTTAAGCTGAACAAACCCTTTAGATTTCCGTTCAAATTTGCTGTTTCGCTTTTGCGGCACGCACCGTATGGAGACATCAAAGGAGCGATCTGATGACAAACCTTGATGATCTGGCACAATTGATCCGGGCAGATGCCAGCGAACGCGGCCAGCCGATTTCGCGCATGGGCTATTTCTGCGCGCCCTTTCGCCCAAAGCAGGGGGATTTCTCTGACAAGGTGATCAAGGTCTATCGCGGGCTGCGCAATTCCGCTGAACTGGATCGGCTCAAGACCTATCACGATGACTATGTGGCGGCCATGCATGCCTCGGGCGTTGGCCTGCCGGAAACCGAATTTCACCTGATTGATCTTGATGGGCAGCGGGTGCCGGTGATTGTGCAGGAAGCACTGCCCAATGACAGCATGATGCGGCCGCAGATGATTGCGCAGCCGCTGGAAAACACCCTTGAGATGATGGAGGCCGCAGGCCAGCAGATCGCGCGGTTCTGGCTCTGGGCTGAAACATACCCCTCGCGCATCGGTTTTCACCCCTCGATCCGCAATTTCGCCTATCTGGACGGCAAGGCGATCTTTTTCGACACCTTCCCGCCGTTGGTGCATTATTCGCGTGATGAGATGGGAAAAATGCTGCTGACGTTTTCAGACAAACGCCTGATGCGGATTGTCGGGCCGTTTTTGAAAAAGAAAGTCACCGGTATTCAGGACGAATGGTATTCGCCGCCGGAAACATTGGTGGGGCTGGTTGGCTCTGCCTGCCGATTGCGCCCAGAGGATGCGCAGGCCTATCTGGCCTGGGGACGGGATTTTGCGGCGCGGGAAATGGTGCCTTGGGCGGGAGAAGCCATCGCGGGCATGCAAGAGGCACCGCGCCTGCCGGGCTATTGGACAGGCTTCAGGAAAATCCTTGGCCTGCAGGGCGAACCCAATATCGAAAAGTAATCTGGTTTTCTCATTACCAGAAAAAAACGCTGTGGCGCGCGAGGGGCTGACCCCTCGCACTTTGGTGCAGGGTTACAGGATCTTGATGCCTGCTTTTTCGATGTCTTTGACAAAACCCGCCAGACCTTTGTCGGTCAGAACATGGTTCGCCATGTTCTTGATCACGGCAGGCGGGGCCGTGGCCACATCGGCACCGATCTTGGCGCATTCCGACATATGGTTCACGGTGCGGATCGAGGCCGCCAGAATCTCGGTCTCAAAGCCATAGTTGTCATAGATATCGCGAATGTCGGAAATCAGATCCAGACCATCAATGTTGATGTCATCCAGACGCCCGATGAAAGGCGAGATAAACGTCGCGCCTGCTTTGGCCGCCAGCAGCGCCTGATTGGCTGAGAAGCACAGGGTCACATTGACCATTTTACCTTCGTCTGACAGCACTTTACAGGCTTTCAGCCCGTCCCAGGTCAGCGGCACTTTCACGGCGATGTTTTCCGCGATCTCGGCCAGCTTACGGCCTTCGGCGATCATGGTGTCCGCGTCCAGTGCAACCACTTCAGCTGACACTGGGCCTGAAACCATGTCGCAGATCTCTTTGGTGACTTCCATGATGTCACGACCGGATTTCGCGATCAAAGATGGGTTGGTGGTGACACCGTCCACCATGCCCAGCGCGTTCAGCTCGGCGATGGCGTCAATTTCAGCGGTATCGACAAAGAATTTCATGGGCAGCTCCTTTGATGGCTTGGCCTTCGACTGTTAGCGCTTTACCTCTTTTGCATGGACAGAAAAACCCCTCAAACAGATCAAAGCCATTTTGAAGAGGGCGCCCTTGTGGGGGTGCTGACGGCGCAGCCGCTGGATCGTGTGCTGGATTACAAAGCCCCCGCAGGTGGCTGCTGGAAAGGGGCCTATGTTGAGGTGCCTTTGGGCCCGCGCAAGGTGCTGGGGGTGGTCTGGGGGCCGGGGCAGGGCGGCTATGATGTTGCAAAGATCCGTTCGGTGATCCGGGTGCTGGATGTTGCGCCCATGCGTGAAGAGATGCAGGTTTTTCTTGAGAAAACAGGCAGCTACACCATGACGCCGCTTAGCGCGATGCTGCGGCTGGCCACGCGCGCGCCGGGCCTGTCTGATCCACCGTCTATGCGCAAGGTTTACCGCCGGGGCGCAGGTCTGCCGGATCGGATGACAGATGCGCGCCGCCGGGTGATTGCTGCTGCCGAAGACCTGGGCGGGCTGGGGCTGACATTAAATGAACTGGCCGAAGCGGCAGGGGTGACAGCATCTGTGGTCAAGGGGTTGGTCACCTCGGGCGCGATCCTGGAAGAACAAAGCCCACGTGATTCCGCCTTTCCACGGCTGGATCCCGACTATGGCGGCAAAGAGCTGACCGCCGATCAGCACGCCGGGGCCGAGGCGCTGCGCGCTGGGCAAAGGGCAGGGCGCTATGAAACGGTTTTGCTGCGCGGTGTCACCGGATCGGGCAAGACTGAGGTCTATCTGGAAGCGGTGGCCGAGGCCTTGCGCCAAGGGCGGCAGGCGCTGGTGCTCCTGCCTGAAATCGCGCTTTCAGCAGAGTTTCTTACCCGTCTTGAGGCGCGCTTTGGCGCGAAACCTGCGGAATGGCATTCCGGTGTGACCATGACAGAACGCCGCCGGGTCTGGCGGATGATTGGCAGCGGGCAGGCGCAGGTGGTTGTGGGCGCGCGCTCGGCGCTGTTTTTGCCCTTTCAGAACCTCGGGTTGATCGTTGTCGATGAGGAACATGATACCTCGTACAAACAGGAAGACGGGGTGTTGTACAATGCGCGCGATATGGCCGTGCTGCGCGCGTCGATCCTAGGGGCGCAGGTGGTGCTGGCCTCGGCCACGCCGTCACTGGAAACCTGGAGCAACGCGGAAAGCGGCAAATACAAACGCGTCGATCTGACCTCGCGTTATGGGCCGGCGGTGCTGCCGGAAATGCGTGCCATCGACATGCGCCCGGAAAAGCTGAAATCGGATCGCTGGGTGTCGACTGTGTTGCAGGCGGCGATCACGGATCGAATGGCCAAGGAGGAACAATCGCTGCTGTTCCTCAATCGGCGGGGCTATGCGCCGGTGACGCTGTGCCGCGCCTGCGGGCAACAGATCGCCTGCGATCACTGTGACGCGCGCATGGTTGAACATCGGTTTTTGAAACAGCTGGTCTGCCATCAATGTGGTGAAAGCAAACCGGTGCCCACCGTCTGTCCCAGTTGCGGGGCAGAGGATCGGCTGGCCGCCGTCGGCCCCGGCGTAGAACGGCTGGCTGAAGAGGTCACAGCCCTGTTTCCTCAGGCGCGGGTGGCGGTCTTGTCTTCAGATCTGTTTGGCACCGCGCGTGACCTCAAAGAGCAGATCCTGAAAATCGCCGAAGGGGCGGCGGATATCATCATTGGCACGCAGCTGGTGGCCAAGGGGCATAATTTCCCCAAGCTGACATTGGTTGGTGTGATTGATGCGGATCTTGGTTTGCAGGGGTCGGATCTGCGTGCCGCCGAGCGCACCTTTCAACTGATGCGGCAGGTGGCCGGGCGTGCCGGGCGGGCGGAAAAGCCGGGCATCGCGCTGTTACAGACCTATCAGCCAGAGCATCCGGTGATCCGGGGTATTCTGGCGGGCGATGAAGAAGCCTTCTGGACCGCCGAAGCGGACGAGCGTCGCATCGCCAGCATGCCCCCCTTTGGGCGGCTGGCCGGGATCATCCTGTCGGGGGAAGACCTGCAAAAGGTGTTTGAACTGGGCAATTTTCTGGCCCGCAACGATGGCCCCTTGCGACAGGTGGGCGCGCAGGTGCTGGGCCCGGCGCCTGCCCCAATCGCACGGGTGCGGGGGCGTCACCGGGTGCGCCTGCTGGTTAAGGCGGAAAAATCCGTGGCCCTGCAACCTGCGCTGCGGCGCTGGATTGCTCAGGTCAAGCTCAAGGGTGATCTGCGGCTGGCGGTCGATATCGACCCGCAGAGTTTTTTTTAGTCGCAGCGCAGAATAATCTGATCCGCAAAGAATGCCCCGACATTGTCGATGCCGGATGTTTCTTCGCGGCTGAGTTTGGCAAGCACATCCAAGAGCTCTTGGTCATTGCTGTCCGGGTCGAAGGGGATGACCTGCGGTCCGCAGCCCATCGCGTTGCCGCGCAGTTCTGGCGCTTTTGTCAGCGTGAAATCAAAGAAATAGGTGGATTCGAAAAAGGCGACTTCGGCGGTGATACCTCGCAGATCAAGCGGATCGCTCAGCGCGCGGGTGAAGGTCAGCTGCAAACGCCCATCGATCATCTGCGCATCCAAACCGCTCGGCCAGTCCAGCGCGATCTCTGCGCCGTCGATCTTCAGATGGGCAGAGCCGTCGAAATCCTCTGGCCAGTTGCTCAGCCTGCGCACCAGTTCCAGACGATCTGCTTCGTCCAGCGTGCCCTGCGGCGTCAGGTTCATCCCTTCGGCGGACAGCATGTACAGCGTTTCAAAGGCATCATACAGCCAGGTCACCTGCAGGCTTTGCAACTGGCGATCCGCGTTGAACTGAAAATCAACGCCGCCATCCACAAAAACATGTGGGTGTGCCAGCGCCGGGCTGGCCCCAAGGGCGGCCAGCGCCCCCCCTGCACATAGCCCGAGCAAAGCGGCAGACCAGTCGAATTCGACAAAACGCAAGGAGGGTGTCATGTTTCAAAGCCTTATGGCTGGTAGGGCAGCGACGAATGGTGCAGCACGATGCGCATCACACCTTCTGCGTCTTTCTTATATCCAAAGGTCTTGTCAACCTGAGTGACATTGCCGTCCTTGTCGGTGAGCTTGATCCAGCCCATCCACATGCCCACATCGCCTTCGATAAAGCTGGCGGAGGTGATGCTTTCCATTGAGCGCCACCCCTTCAGACCAAAGCCGCCATCCAGCGGGTATTCAGCATCATGACCCACAAAATAGGATAGCGCGCCGTGTCGGGTGGGGCGGAAGGTCTGATCACCACTGGCCAGCGTGGGTTTGAACAGGACCGGCCCCAGGGCATAGCCATAGGCGGAATCCAGAACGGTCTCGGCAACGGGGCGGGCAGCATCAATGCCGCCTTCCTCATAGGCTTTGGAAATGGCAATCAGCCCATCCCCCCAGGCCTGACGTGCTGCGGCGAGATCATCGGTGGTTAGTGTCATGTCGCGTCTGTCCTCTGAGAACGATTTTGCTTAGCGGCCGCATATACCCGTGCAGCGTTGCCGGTGCTGTGAAAACACCGGGCATCGCTGCGCTCCGCCTGTGTTACAGGCTCCGGTGAAGTGGACCGGGCGAAGATCGGATCTGTGCGTACCGCAACGTAAGATAGGGAGACAGAGGGGCGGGGTAAAGGTGTGTCTGAAATATTGCTTTTGGAACGCGCAAATTCTTTTGTGGCAGCGCCTTAGCCACAAAGGTTTTGTAGCTATTCGCACATCCGGCGCAGGTTTTCGTGTCCCTGCAGGCTGCGCCCTTGGGGACGGAAAAAGGGGCCTGACCGGCCCCCCTGTTTGCGTTAGCCTTGCTCTTGCTTGGCCTTCCAGCTTTCAAGCTCTTCCTCGTCCCAGAACCCAAGATAGACACCATAGTCGGCATCATCCCGGCACATCACCGTGTTGATCTTTTCATCCGAGATCGCAACGCGGTTGTGCTGTCTGCGCGCCCAGGCGAACATCATCTCGCGCAGGCGGGTGATCTGATCGGCGTGGTCGGGCATGTCGCCCAGATCGCGCAGCTCTTGGGGGTCGCTTTCCAGATCGAACAGCATCGGGCGGTGCCCTTCGACCCAGATCATTTTCCAGCGCCCGTCATAGATCATCGTCAAAGCGCAGGTCTTGGTATCTTTGGACAAATGGCGCAGGTGCGAGCGGGCTGAATAGTCGTATTCAGAGACAACAAAATCGCGTGTCCTGGCCGATTCTCCGCGCAGACCGGGCAGCAGGGATTTCCCTTCCAGAATATGATCCGGCACGGTCCCACCCAGATATTCTACAAAGGTGGGGGCCAGGTCGATGGCTTCTGTCAGATGCGGGCTGACAGATCCACGGGTGGCATCCGCATCCGCAGACGGATCCACCACAATCAGCGGAATGCGGGCAGAGGCATCGTGGAACAGCTCTTTTTCGCCCAGCCAGTGATCCCCCATGTAATCGCCATGATCCGACGTAAAGACGATCAATGTCTCCTGCATTTGATCGCTGTCTTCCAGATAGCGCATAAGGCGGCCGATCTGATCGTCGATCTGGGTGATCAGCCCCATATAAGCTGGGATCACCGTTTCGCGCACATCATCCCGGCTAAAGGCATGGCTGTAGCGATGGTTGAAATAGCCTTGCAGCAGCGGATGCGGATTTTCGCGTTCGCTTTCGCAGCGGTTGACAGGCTGGATATCACTCGGCCCATACATGTCGTGATAGGGGGCGGGCACGATATAGGGCCAATGTGGCTTGATATAGCTCAGATGCAGGCACCAGCTTTCGTCTTTGGCCTGTTCCATGAACTCGATGGCGCGGGTTGTGGTATAGGGGGTTTCGGATTCCTCTTCCGCGACTGCCGCAGGCTCTGAGGCATGTTTCAACAGCCAGCCCGACAGGACTTCGCCGTCATTGCCCCGACCCGAGTTCGCCCATTGATGCCAAGGATTTGGCCCGTCATAGCCCAGTTCAGCCAGATGTTTGTTGTAATGTGTAGGCTGCTTTTTCCCGCCATCCGGGAAAACGCCATCGTTGCGATCCCAAATCTCAAACCCACATTCCGCAACCAAAGCCCCAATGCCTGAGGTGCTATCGAGCCCCAGACGCTCCATCCCTTCGGTATCGGCGGTCATATGGGTTTTGCCGCATAAAACAGTGCGGGTGCCCAAAGGCCTGAGGTGATCGCCCAACGTCATTTCCCCCACACGCAGCGGATGTTCATTCCAGTAAGACCCATGCGACCGGACATAGCGCCCGGTGTAATAGCTCATCCGGCTGGGGCCGCAGATGGTGGATTGCACATAGGCCTGATCATAGCGCACCCCGCGCGCGGCCAGCGCGTCGATATTGGGGGTGCGGATTGTCGGGTGGCCCGAACACCCCAGATAGTCATATCTGAGCTGATCGCACATGATGAAGAGGATTTTCTTGGGCATGTCGTGTCTTCTTAGTGGGACATCAAAATAGGAACGGTAAGTGTCTGGGCCATTTCCTGCGTAACGCCGCCCATCAGATCTTCTGACCAGCGGGCATGTTCATAGGCCCCCATGATCAGCGGCGCGGCCCCTTCTTCCTGACACAGCCGCAACAGGGTGGCCGCGGTTGAACCCGAGGCAGGCAGGGTGCAATGTTCCAGGTTCAGGTTGTGCCGGCCCAGAATGCGTTCCAGATTGTCTTTACTCATCAGGGTTTCCCGATCACGCCCCTGATCAACCGTGGCCAGAATGACCCGCTTGCGCTTTTGCAAGATGGGCATGGCATCAAAAAAGGCCCGCGCGGCACGGCGGCCGCCATCCCAGGCGACAACTGCGGTGTCGGTTTCCACGCGGGTCATATCCATATCACGCGGGATCAGCAGGGTAGGGCGGCCGCTGGCATAGGCGATGCGGTCTGGATGCAGGACCAGCTCATCAGCGCCCAGCAGGTTTTCATATTGTCCGACAATGGTCAGATCATAAAGTCGGGCAAAGCGGGCAACCGCCTGATCCGGCTCTTCGCGCACATCCAGCCAATGCAGCCGGTCAGCAGGCACTTTGCCCGCAGTGGCATCCCGGAAAGACTGGGTCAGCTCTGCGATGCGATCCTCGACGATATCCGTCAGCGAAGACTTCAAAGAGCGTGTCAGCCAGGCAGGGATCTTTTGCGTAAACTGTGAGGCCCCATGCGCCAGTATCCCGGTCAGATGCGCATCATGGTGATTGACCAGCCAGATCGCAAATTCCAGCGCCGCCCGTGAGCCGGGGCCGCCGTTATATGCGACCAGTACATTGCGGAATGTCATTCTCCACCCTCCTGTGCGCCGTGGTTTCGCGCCTCGCCCTGAGCATCTGTTGCCCGATCCGATTCCTGCGGGTTGGGCCTGCTATATGATAAGTCATAAATTTGTATTGCATATAAAACAAGGTTTGAATTATAAAACGACCAGGGAGGAATCGTGGATGGCTGGGACATACCGTCTGAAAGGTATTGAGCTCGGATCTGTGCCAAAGGGTGTGAGCCTGCTGGCCGTTGCAGTTTTTCGGCTATCCCGTGCCCTGAGATCGGAAACCACCAAGGTTGTATCGCGCGACAATGGCCCCGGGCTGGTGTCCTGGCGGATCATGGCGGGCTTGTCGCTGGTGGATGAAGCGACGCAGAAGCAACTGGTTGAATTCACCCGCATTGGGCAGGCTCAGATCAGCAGACACCTTGGCGATATGCTTGATCAGGGGCTGATTGGCGCGCGCCCCTCACAGATTGACCGGCGCACAAAACTGTTTTTCCTCAAAGATCTGGGTCGCCAGACACACGCCAAGCTGTACCCGGATGTCGCGCGGCTGTCGGGGGCCATGGATCGGGCGCTGTCGCATCATGAACAGCTGCAATTTCTTGAGATGTGCGCGCGCATCGAAGCCGCTGCCAAGCAAGCGGCACAGGATCTGCCAGAGTCAGACACACCCACTGTCAGGAACGAAACAGGACATACCCTTCAGGAGGCTATACTATGACACTCAAATCCAAAATCGCAGGCGTCATTGCCGGTGCGGTTCTCGCACTGGCGGGCGCGGCACATGCGGAAGACTGGGCACCCAAAGGCACGCTGAAGCTTCAGATCGGCTTTGGGGCAGGTGGCTCAACCGATACCATTGGCCGTGTGATCGCCAAGGTGATGAAAGAACAGACCGGCTGGAACATCATTGCTGAGAATAAAACCGGCGGCGGCGGTGTGGCCATGTTCACCGGCATTTCGAAGATGCCCCCAAAAGGCAATGTGATTGGTCTGGGCGTCAACATGCCGATCATGGTGAATCTGGTGAAGCGCGGTGATCAGCTGCCGTTCAATCTGGACAGCTTTGATTATCTGGGCACCGCGTCGCGTGCGCAGTTGGCGCTGATTGCCCGCGCGGATGCGCCGTTCAACACCCTCGAAGAAATGGTTGAACAGTCGAAATCAGGTGATGGTCTGGCCATCGGTTTTGGGGCTACGCCGCAAAAACTGCTGATGGAAGTTGTGGCCCGTGAAAGCGGTGCGAAGTTCCGCTTTGTCTCCACCAAAGGCGAGGCGGAAACCCAGAAACTGATGCTGGGCGGCCAGCTGGTGGCGGGGTTCTCGTCCGGGACACACATCAAATATCTTGAATCAGGGGATTTCAAGATGATCGCCGTGGGCAATGATGCGCGCCATGACTATGCGCCCGATACGCCGACCGTACGTGAATCGGGTTATGGGGCATATGTCGATCCTTTCTACTATTTTGCGACGACCGCTGGCACTGCCCCCGAGGCTGTGGCCGCGCTGAGCAAGGCGCTGGATGAGGCGATCAATTCCGAAGAAGTGGCCAAAGTGATCCAGAACGCCGCCGTGTCTCAGCCGCTCAATCTTGGCAGCGAAGGCACCAAGCAGATGATGTTTGACGGTGTTGAGAACGTCAAAGTTCTGTTTGGCGAAAAGTAAAACCATGACGCCCGCCGGGTATCCCGGCGGGTGTTTTTTTAGGGGGGCAGCGCATGACATCATCCACAGATCGCACGACAGGCGGCTTTTTCCTGCTGTTTGGGCTGCTGTTATACTTTGTGATCATCCCCCTTCAGATCGAAGCCGCCGAAGGTGTCTGGCTGACCGCCAGCGCCGTGCCAAATGCGATTGCCATTGTGTTGTCGCTCTGTGGCGGGCTTTTAATGCTGAAACCCACAAAACATCGGGTGCAGAACCTGCGCGAATTCATGTTCGCCGGGGTCTATTTTGTTTTGCTGGCCGCAGGGCTTTTGCTGATGTCCTATGTGGGCTTTGCCTATGCGGCGCCGGTTCTGGCGCTGGCCATCATGTTCCTGATTGGTGAACGCCGTCCGTTCTGGCTGGTGATGGGCGTCGCTGTGCTGCCCGCCAGCATCTGGTTTCTGGTGGCCGTGGTTCTGGAACGCGCTTTGCCGTAAGGAGATGACTGATGGTTGATCTGGCTACAATTCTTGCCGGTTTCGGCGATGCGTTTACCCTGTGGAATCTGGCCTTTGTGCTGTTTGGTGTGGTGGTCGGGCAGTTTGTTGGCGCGGTTCCGGGGATTGGCCCGGTGATGGCCATGGCCATTGCAATTCCTTTTACCTTTGGGCTTGATCCGCTGCCTGCGATCGCCTTTCTGGTCGGGGTCAACAAAGGTGGGCTGGTGGGCGGCGCTGTGCCTGCGGTGTTGATGAATACGCCGGGCACGCCGGATGCCGCGGCCACGGCGATGGATGGCTATCCGCTGGCGCGTGATGGCAAGCCGCTAAAAGCCACCAAGATGGCGCTGTTTTCCTCGGTCACCGGGGATACTTTCAGTGATATCGTGCTGATCACCGTCTCAGCGCCGCTGGCAGTTCTGGCCCTGCGCATGGGGCCGGTTGAGATCTTCGCCCTGATGATCTTTGCCTTTGCGGTTCTCTCGGGCTTGATTGGCAATTCGCTGTTGAAAGGGATTATTGCGGCTGCCCTGGGCCTGCTTTGCGCCATGATCGGCAGTGACCCGGAAAACTATTCACCGCGCCTGCTGTTCGGTTATTGGGAGCTGTTCGATGGCCTGCCGCTGGCCTCGGTTGCCATTGGGATGCTGGCTATTTCGGAGATCCTGCGCCGTCTCTCGCAGATCCAGGGGGAAATGAAGGGGGCGATTGACATCAAGGATACGGGCGATCCCAGTGACCGCCGGGTCAGCTGGGCGGAATACTGGGCCTGTCGCTTTACCATGCTGCGCGGTGCGGTGATTGGCACCATTTTGGGGGCTTTGCCGGGGATCGGGTCAACCGCGGCGGCGTTTATGTCTTATGCCACCGCCAAAAGCACCTCAAAAGAACCCGAGAGCTTTGGCAAAGGCAACTTGCAGGGCATTGCAGCGGCTGAATCCGCGAATTCGGCTGTGGTAGGATCAAACCTGATCCCGCTTTTGACGCTGGGTATTCCGGGCAGCGTGGGGGCGGCGCTGATCATCAGTGCTTTCATGATCCACGGCATCCAGCCCGGCCCGTTGTTGTTTCAGGATCAGGGGCGTCTGATCTATGGGCTGTTTGGCGCGATGATCATGGCGAACTTCCTCAACCTCTGGGTGGGGCAGGCGGGGCTGCGGTTCTGGGTCAAAGTGGTTTCGGCGCCTGAATCGATCATCTTTGCCTCGGCGCTGCTGCTGTGCATTGTTGGAGTTTCAATGGCGACCGGAGGCATTTTTGGTGTCGCCGTGATGCTGGTCTTTGCCGGACTGGGCTACCTGATGACCAGCTATGGCTATTCGGTGGTGATTTTCATCATTGCCTTCTTCCTTGGGCCAAGGTTCGAAGTATCGCTGTCGCAAAGTCTGGCGCTGATGAATGGTGACTGGACGCGCATCGTGAACTATCCGATTGCGCTGATCCTGCTGGTTCTGGCCGTGATCACGGTGGGCTGGTTCCTGTCGCGTCGCCCTGCCGAAGACACATCGGGTGCAGTCAGCATCGAAGATTGATCCGGCATCGCGCTGGGGGCACCCCCCAGCGCATCTTTCGCTTCGCTATTCAAAGAAGGTCGCGTTGCGGCCACCCACGACAATATCAAAGCGAAAGCCCTGATCCACATCGATATCCGGTGTCTCATAGGGCTGGCCGATATTGCGCACAAAGCTGTCCCCCATCAGGATCGCCATCGGGTCAGAGGCATTGTTGGGCTCATCGGGGAAATACATCTGAGTGATCAGCCGCGAAGAGCCGCCGCTGACCGACAGATGGATATGCTTTGGCCGCCAGCGCCCGATATCTGGGCGCGCCAGATAGGCGCCGGGGCTGATTGTCCAGAACCTGTAGACGCCATTCTCATCGGTCAGAACCCGGCCCATGCCGAAAAAGTTCTCGTCCAGTTGCAGGCCTGATCCGTCTTCGATGTGACGGTAGCGGCCATAGTGATTGGCGTTCCAGATTTCGATCAGGCCATTGCGAACCGGTGCGCCGCTTTCGGTGCGTACGGTGCCGGTCACTTCGATGGGCACACCGTCCGCGCGTGGGCGATCTGGCGAGATACGGGTCAGATCCCATTCATGGGCGCGGGTCACATAGCGTGCCGGAACATAGGGCACAAAGCTTTCGCGCGCGGCGGGGGGGATAAGTTTCAGGCGCTTGCGTGGTGTGCGCTGATCCGAGGTATTGTCTGTCGGACCGATTTCTATCTGTCTTCCAAGCTTGGTCATCCTGGCGTCCTCTTTTCAGCTTTCAAAGTCGTCAAAAAACGGGGTTTCCCCCTCACCGGCCATGATGATGTCCAGCAGATAGACTTCGGCCCCATCGGCGGTGCGCCCGTCGTGCCGCGCGATCAGTTTGATCTGATCTTCTTCTTCCAGTTCGGTCAGCAGCGGATCGCTTGCATTGGCGGGCTGATCCGCAAAGAAGATCTGGGTGACGATGCGGTTGATCCCGTCGGAAAACAGCGTCACCGTGATGTTTGGCGCGCGATTGTCTGAGGCGCCCGGCATGATGGTGCGAAACGAATAGCGCCCGGTGTCGGAACGCAGACGGCCATACCCGTCGAACCATGGGTCAATATCGGGGTTGCCCTGTGTGGCTGGGGTTCGATAGACACCCTTTGCATTGGCTTGCCAGAACTCCATCACCACGCCATTGGCCAGATCGCCATGCCGGTCCAGCACCCGCCCACGCAAGATGATATGCTGGCCACTGGCCCCGGCCAGAACACCGGGATTGATCCGCGTCAGGTCTTCCAGGCTGGGATCGCCGAAATAGATCGGAAAGTAAGGCCCGCAGGTGTCTTCATTGGTCGGCAAGAGGGCATTTTGCCCGCGCTCTTGCGTCATGATGTTTCCTCCATTGTCACTTTGGTGTTTTGCATATAAAACGTTCGCGCATACAAAAGAGAGCAATCGAGCCAGGAATGACCGAATCCCCCAATCATAATGTCTACTTCGTGCCCGGACTTCATCGCGGGTTGCGCGTGCTGGAAATCCTGGGCGCAGCAGATGACCCCATGTCCCTGAGCGAAATCGCCCGCGCGATGGATCTGAGCCGGTCTTCTGCGTTTCGGCTGGTCTATACGCTGCGGCAGATGGATTTTCTGAAAGAGGCGGAACAGAAAAACACCTATACGCTGGGGGCGCGGGTGCTGAATCTTGGATTTGCCTATCTCAATCAGCAGCCGATCACTTCGATTGCGGGGCCTTTCCTGTCGGCGCTGCGCGACAGCACCGGGGTTGGGGCGCATCTGAGCGTGCTGGAAGGGCAGGATGTTCTCTATCTGGGCAGCCATCAGGCGCGCAGCGGGTTTGTCTCCAGCATGGTGACTGGCACGCGCACGCAGGCCTATGCCTCGGCGATTGGCTGGTGCCTGCTGGGCGATCGCAGCGACGAGGAGCTGTCGGCCTTTTGTGAGGGCACGGATATGGTGCCCTTTACCGAACACACGCCCACATCCTTTGAACAGCTGCGCGCGCGCGTGCAGGATGTACGCGACAAGGGCTATGTCTTTTCGCAGGGGTTCCGTGATCCCGGTGGGTCGAGTATTGCGGTGCCTGTGCGTGACAACACCCGCCAGATCGTGGCCTGTGTGAACCTTTCGGGGCCAGACAGCGGCTTTGATTTTGAGCGCATCGACGATTTCTATGTGCCCCAAACCAAGGCCACCGCGCTGCAGATTTCGCGCGAACTGGGATATGCTGGCCCCTGAGGGGGTCACAAAGTGACGTCCAAAGATAGCGGCCCGCGGAAGGTAAACCCGTACCATTTCACCGCATCCGCATCGACCAGCTTCATATTCGGGAAGCGCTGGAACAGTGCGGGCAGCATGACCTGAGCCACGCTCATGCGGGACAGATGGGTGCCCATGCAGAAATGCGCGCCGTTCCCAAAGGAAAAATGCCGCTCTTCCTTGCGGAAGATGTCGAATTTTTCAGGGTTTTCATACAGGCTTTCGTCATGGTTTGCCGAAGCCTGAATGGTGGATACTGAGGTGCCCGCTGGAAGATCCACGCCGCTCATGGTGACGGGTTTCAGGGTCTTGCGCGGGCTGGTCTGAATCGGGGCCACCCAGCGAATGCCCTCTTCAAATGCGCGGGCCATCAGGGTGGGGTCTGCCATTGCGGCATCGCGCTGATCCGGGTTGGTCAGCAGCCCGTAAACCACTGTCAAAAGCGCATCACGCGGTTCATTGACACCGCCACCGATGGCCACCTTGATATTGCAGCGAATGCGATCCAGCGGGATTGGGTTTTTGGCATGGGTCATGCCGCTAAGCACGCTGTCATCCGGTGCATCCCGGAAACGGGCCATGTTTTCATCAATCAAAGCGTTGATCTCATCGTTGGCCTGATCTGAGCGGGCGAACACCGCTTCGTCGCCAGCGACATTGCCTGCGCCATCAATCAGGATCTGGCTCCAGTCAACGATCTGATCGGCGCTTGCCCCGTGCAGGCCCAGCACGTCACCCAGCACAGCGCCCGCATAGGGGGCGGCAAGGGCGGTGAACAGATCCACGCGGTCGTGCTGAGCAATTTCATCCAGATAGTGTTCCGTCAGACGTTCCGACAAAGCACGCCAGACGTTCTTGATTTTTGAAGCCGACAGACCCGGCGCCATGGCCATGCGCTCAGACCGGTGCTGCGAACCATCTTTACGCATCATCGAGGTCGCCTGAAAAGCGCGCTCTGCCGGGGTGCCGGTGTCTTCCGAGGTAAAGGCTTCAAGGTCTTCTTTGGCGCGCCGCACATCTTCGGCGCGGGTCAGCAGGACACGCCCTGTGGATTTCATCAGCGCCACAGGGGTTTCCTGACGCAGGCGGGCATAGATGCGTGGGGCATCATGATGCAGATCGGCGATGGAAACATCGTCAATGACGGGAATTTGGGTCATGCTGTCCTCACGTTATCCTGTCTTATTTCTTCAGGCCCAGAATATCACGGGCGTCATTGGGGCTGGCGATGCTTCCCCCAAGGTGATCAATGATCGACACGGCTTTTTCCACCAGCTGCGCGTTCGAGGTGCAGTGTTCACCTTTGCGAATATAGGCGGTGTCTTCCATGCCGATGCGGCAGTGCCCGCCCAGCAGATAAGTCTGCGCCAGCATCGGAAAGGCCATGCGCCCGATGCCAAACCCGGCCCATTGTGTGCCTGCGGGCAATTGGCTGGCGAGAAAGGCCATGGTTTCCGGATTGGCCACCGCACCAAAGCGCACACCCAGCACCATCTGCACCATCAAAGGGGTTTGCAGCACACCACGCGCGACAAAATCCTTGACCATATGCAGGTCGCCGGAATCAAAGATTTCGATTTCCGGCAGGACACCAGCAGCATAGATGCGGTTTGCCATGATTTCGACATTGCGCGGGCTGTTGATCACGCTGGCCTGTCCTGACCACATGGTGTTGAAATCAAGGGTGCAGATTTCCGGGCGCAGTTCTTCCACATGGGCGACGCGCTTTTCCGGCGCACATAGGGTCGATCCTGCTGCTGCGACCTGCGGATTGCCATCAGAGGGCACAAAGCGCCCGCCTTCGCCTGTGGTCAGGTTCAGGATGACCTCTTCGTTTTGTGCGCGGATGCGATCCACCAGTTCGCGGTAAAGATCCATGCGCATGGATCCCTTGGCGGTTTCGGGGTCGCGCACATGCAGATGCACAATCGAAGCCCCGGCTTTGGCAGCATCCAACGCCTGCTGGGCAATCTGTTCAGGGGTGACAGGCAGATGCGGGCTGATCTCGGGCGTCATCAGATTGCCGGTGATCGCGGCGGTCAGGATGGTCTTTTTGCTCATGTCAGGCCTCTAATGCGCGGGTAACGGCCTGGGCCAGGGTCTGCACAATCAGATCAATCTCTTCGGGTGATGAGGTATAAGACGGCGCAAGCAGCACGTGATCCCCGGCGGTGCCATCCGCGCAGCCCTGTGCCGGGTAGCACATCATGCCTAGTGCTAGCGCCTCTTGCTGAATGCGCGGGGCCAGTTTTGCGGCAGGCGGGAAGGGGGTCTTGGTGGTTTTGTCAGCCACCAGTTCGATGGTCCAGAACAGCCCGCGCCCGCGAATATCGCCGATATGCGCATGCTGGCCAAAGCTGTCATGCAGCGCCGCCTCTAGCTGCGCGCCACGTGCCCGGATGTTGTCCAGCAGCCCGTCCTGTTCGATCACCTGCTGCACCGCCAACGCCCCGGCGGTGGCAATGGCATGTGACATATAGGTATGGCCATTCCACAGCGTGGCGCTGCCGTTTTCGATGGTCTCGATAACCTTTTCAGCGGCCATCACCGCTGCGATGGGCTGATAGCCCGCCCCAAGCCCCTTGGCCATTGTGGTGATGTCAGCGGCGATGCCTTCCTGCTCTAGCGCAAACAGCGTGCCGGTGCGGCCCATGCCACACATGACCTCATCTGCGATATAAAGCACCCCGTGAGCATCGCAGATTTCGCGGATGCGTTTGAAATAGCCTGTGGGCGCAGGCTGAGTTCCCAGCGAGGCCCCAACCACAGGTTCAGCCACAAAGGCCATGACATTTTCAGCGCCGATGGCGCAAATGCGGTCATCCAGCAGATTGGCCATGCGCAGAGCAAAATCAGCTTCGCTTTCCCCATCCTGACGCAGGCGATAATCATAGGCTGCATCGATGTGATCCACATCCATCAGCAGCGGTTGAAAGGGCGCGCGGCGGCCCGCATGGCCCCCGGTGGCAAGCGCCCCAAGCGTATTGCCATGATACGACGGCGCGCGGGCGATGATCCGGGTGCGGCTGGGTTCGCCACGTTCCAGATAGTACTGGCGCGCCAGTTTCAGCGCGGCCTCCATGGCCTCGGAACCGCTGCCCAGATACATGACCCGACCCTTGCCGGTGCCTTTGGGCGCGCGTTTGATCAGGAATTCAGCCAGCTCTTCTGCCGGGGTATTGGTAAAGAAACTGGTATGCGCAAAGGCGGTCTTGTCCAGCTGCGCTTTGATGGCGTCACGCACCACCGCATTGTCATGCCCCAGACATGAAACCGCCGCGCCGCCACAGGCATCCAGATAGCGGCGCCCCTGCGCATCAATCAGGTAATTGCCCTCCCCGCCAACAACATGGGGAAGTGAAGATTTCAAGTTGCGGTGCAGCACATAAGTCATGAGGATATCGTATTGCATATGGAACGTTGTTTTGTATATTAGACAAATATGCAAAGTGCAATAGCCCTTGCGGCAGCAAAAGACGGAATCGCGGACCCTATGACAGGCGCGCTTAACACGCTGAAAGTTTTGGATGTCACCCATGTTCTGGCAGGGCCATTTTGCACCTACCAACTGGCCTTGCTGGGGGCGGATGTCATCAAGATAGAATCGCCCACCGATCCCGATTGCGCCCGCGGGCGTGGCCCGGATCCACAAGCCAATGCCAAAGGTCTGGGGCTGAACTATCAGGTGCAGGGTGGCAACAAACGCGCTTTGTCTTTGGATCTGGCTACGCCGCGCGGTCGCGAAATCATCTTGCAGCTTGTGCAAGAGGCGGATGTTCTTGTCGAGAATTACACGACCGGCGCGCTAGAGCGTCTGGGGCTGGGCTATGATGTGCTTGGCGAGATCAATCCGCGCCTTGTGCACTGTTCAATCACCGGGTTTGGCGACACCGGCCCCGACGCCAAAGCTGGGGCTTATGATAATGTGATACAGGCGATCAGCGGCACCATTGGGCAATGTGGTGGCAGTAAGCCGGGGGTTTCCTTCATTGATTACAGCACCGGCTATTCGGCGGCCTTTGCGGTGACCTCGGCGCTGCTGCAGCGGTCGCAAACCGGGCGGGGCTGCCATATCAGCGTTTCAATGCTGGAAGTGGCGATGCAGATGATGTCCCCCGAAGCCGCCGCCGCGCAGCATTCTGTGAAAACCACCCGCCGCAAAGAGCCGGGCATCGCAGCCTATGATACAGCGGACAGCCGCCTGATGCTGGGGGCGTTTCGGCCACAGCAATATGTCAAACTGGCAGCCCTTCTCGAGAGGATCGGCACACCGGTTGAGGGGCTGGGGCAGGTTGAAACATGGCCTGATGTCTGGGCCATCCCAGACCCCGTGCGCAGCAGTCTTGCCGCAGTGTTTCGCACACGGACAACCGCGCAATGGCTGGATCTGCTGCGTGCGGCTGATCTGCCGGGGGCGGCGGTGCAAAACCTGTCTGAGGCGGTGGAAAACCCGCAACTGGCGGCGCGCGACTATTTCCAGCCCAACCCGCAGGACAGCGACGCAACATTGCCGCTGACTGCCTTCCGCATGAGTTTGGGCGGCCCGGATCTGACCAGCGCCCCGCCAATGCATGGGGAACACAGCCGGGCTGTGTTGGCTGAACTGGGGCTGGATGAAGATCACATTGATCAACTGATTGCTGAGGGGGTGGTGAAATGATGCGTTCTACGCCAATACAGCTTGCCCAGCCCTTCACCACGCTGCCAGAGGCCTTGCGCCACAAAGGCGACCCATCGCGCTGGGCCAGGATGACCCGGCCCGGGCAGCCGATGCATTCCTTTCTGGAAGGCGCGTTTTTCGACGACGCGCGAAACCTATGGCTGTCGGATGTGCCTTATGGGCGGGTGTTTTGCATTGATCAGGATGTAAACTGGCGCGTCGAACACCAGATTGCAGGCGAACCACATTCGATGCGCATTACCCCGGATGGCCGCCGCATCGCGGTTGATTACCAACATGGCTTGACCGAACTGACCGGCAGATCCGATTTTACCGTGCTCAGCACCGGGCTGGAAGGGCAGCCTTTCCTTGGCCTGTCCGATATGTGTTACGGACCGGATGGCACTTTGTGGTTCACCGACAGTGGCCGCAGTTCCTTGAGTGATCCGACAGGGCGGGTGTATTGCCAAAGCCCGGGCGGCGCGCTGCGGCTGGTGCTGGATTGCGTGCCCTATTCCAATGGTATCTGTGTCTCGCCCGATGGGGCCTGGGTCTATGTGGCGGCAACGCGGGCCAATCAGGTCTGGCGGTTTGCGGCGCGTCTGCCAGACATGGGCGCGCCCATGGTTGGCACCTTCCTGCATCTGTCAGGCGGACTGGGCCCCGATGGGCTGGCGACCAACAACCGTGGCTGGCTGGCCGTGGCGCAGGCGCAGGCCGGTCGGGCCTATGTGTTTGACGCCCTCGGCGATCCCATTTCCGAGGTGCGCCTGCCTGAGGGGCTTTGGACCACCTCTGTGACGTTCCACCCCGACAACGATCAGCTTTTATACATCATCGACGCTCAGCACGGTGGCGTGTTCACCTGCGAGCTTTCCGACTGACGAGGATACAATGCACAAAGAAGACCTGCATGGCTATGTGCCTGCCATCGCAACGCCCTTTGATGAAAAGGGCAATATCATGGAAGATGCTTTTGTCGATCTGTTCGAATTCCTGATCGCGCGTGGGGCAACGTCGGTCTGTATCGCGGGCGACAATGGCGAAAGCTGGGCCCTGAACGCAGACGAACGTGGCCGTCTGGTGCGTCTGGCCAAAGATACTGCCAAGGGCCGTGTCCATGTGATGATGGGGATTTCCGCCCCCACCATCGACGCCTCGCTGGCCTATGTGCGCGCCGCCGAAGAAAACGGCGCAGATGCGCTTTTGTCGATGCCGCAAACCTATGTTCTAAAGGCCTCTGAGGCCGAGCTGATGACCCGCTTTGAGAAGGTGTCAGCTGCCACGGACAAACCTCTGGTGCTTTATAACTCTCCGCGACGTATGGGGTTTTCCCTGACGGTGGATCAGACGGAAACGCTGCTGAACCATCACAACATCATCGGGATCAAGGAAAGCCAGCGCGACTTCTTTTATCATACCCATCTCCTCAGCCGTCTGGGGGATAAGCTGTCGATCATGACGGGCCCGTGCCATTACATCATGCCGGCCTTTGGTCTGGGGGCGAAGGGCTTTATCGCCACCGGCCCCGAGTTTACCGATCTGCTGCCCTCGGATATGGCTGCGGTTGGTACCAGCGCCCCGGATGAAACCTATCGCAAGGCGCATTATCAGCTGACCGTGCTGTACGAACTGCTGATGGGCACGGCCACATGGCCCGCGTCGTTCAAGGCGGCGCTGAACCTGATCGGTCAGCCTGCCGGCGTGCCCCGCGATCCGGTGCTGCCTGCAACGCAGGCCGATATCGACAAGATCAAACGCACCTTTGATCAGCTGGGGATCAGCTACGTATGATCCGACTGGTTCCCAATCACGCGGATCAGATCCTGCGCGCCACAAAGGTGCGCTTTACCTTTGATGGTGTGCCGGTGACAGCCCATGCGGGGGAAACCGTGGCCGTGGCTTTGCTGCGCGAGGGGCAGGTGCATCTGCGAGACGCCTCCGAAGATGGCGCAGCACGCGGGGCGTTCTGCCTGATGGGGCTGTGTCAGGAATGCGCGGTTCGGGTGGATGGGAAAATCGTCGAAAGTTGCCGCCAGCCTGTCACAGAGGGGCTGGCGGTGCAGTCGCTCAGGCGGGCCGCTGAATGACGCAGGTGTTTGATATCGCCGTGATCGGTGCCGGGCCTGCGGGAGCGAATGCCGCCCTGATGGGCGCGCGGGCGGGCTGCCGGGTTGTGGTGCTGGACGAACAGCCCAAACCCGGTGGGCAGGTCTGGCGTGCGAAAAGTGATGCGATCCTCAGCGCCCCACAAACGCCAGAAACGCGCGCAGGGGATAAGCTGCGCCACGCCGTCAGCCAAAGCGATGTGACCCATCTGGGCAACACCCGTGTCTGGCAGATCGAACGCATCGGGCAAGAGTGGTCTGTCCACCTGTTGCGGGATGGGGCGGCGCATAAGATTGTCGCCAAAACACTGATCCTTGCCACCGGTGCACGCGAATTTGTCATGCCCGTTCCGGGGTGGACAACCCCCGGCGTGATCGGGCTGGCGGGGGCGACGGCCTTGTTTAAACAGGATTTGACGCTGCCGGGGGAACGCACGGTTGTCAGCGGTATGGGCCCACTGGTGTTCTTTGTCGCCAGCGAAATCCGCCGTCTGGGCGGTGAGGTCGCGGCGGTGGTGACTCCGAATGGGCGCGCAGACTGGCTGCGCGCCTTGCCAGCCATGCTGAGCCGGCCCGATCTTTTGGTGCGGGGCACGCGCTGGGTGGCGGATTTGATGCTGGCGCGGGTGCCAATTTTCTGGCGTCATGCGGTGACGCAGGTGGATGGAGGGCGGCGCGTGAATGCTGTGCATCTGCGCAAGCTTAGCACAAAATGGTTTGCGACAGGGGCACCCCGGCAAATAGCGGCAGACAGCCTGTGTCTGGGCAACGGATTGATCCCGTCTGTTGAGGCCGCGCAATTGGCGGGCCTTACCCTGGACCACAGGCCCGATCTGGGCGGTTGGGTGCCGATCGCCGAGGCAGATGGAACAACCTCGGTCGCAGGGCTATTTCTATGTGGCGATGGCGCGGGCATTCGTGGGGCTGCTGCGGCTGAACTTCAGGGTAAGCTGGCCGGGTTAAGCGCGCTGACCCATCTGGGCCGCCCATTGCCCCAGGCACCGGCCCCCTTGCAGGCCGCCCATCGGCGGGCTGTACGCTTTGGTATGGCCATGACAGCGCTGAGCATCCCGCGACCGGGGCTGGCGCAACTGACAACCCTTGACACGGTGATCTGCCGCTGCGAAAGCCTGCGGCAGTCTGATATTCTGGCGGAAATCGCGTCGGGGGCGGGCAGCACCAATGCGGTGAAATCCGGCCTGCGCGCGGGAATGGGGCCATGTGGTGGGAAATACTGTCAGACCGCTGTGGCGCGATTGATCGCGGAGCAGGCGGGGTGCCCGGAATCGCAGGTGCCGCCCCCCACGCCGCGCCCGCCCTTGCGCCCGGTTCCAGCCAGCGCCCTTGCGGGGGATTTTGATTATGATGATTTGCCTATTCCAAAACCGGCCCCGCTATGACGACGCAATATGATATCGCAATTGTCGGTGGCGGCATCATGGGCTGCGCTGCCGCGCTGCAGATGGCTGCAGGCGGCATGCGCCCGATCGTGCTGGAACAGGGGGATCTGGGGCAGGGGGCTTCGGGGGTGAATGCCGGAACGCTGAGCCTTCAAATCAAACGCGTGAAACTGATGCCCTATGCGCTGCGCGGCCACCACGAATGGGAACGGATGGGCGATGCCGTCGGCTTTAAGAAAAGCGGCGGTTATACGCTGGCCTTTACCGAACGCGAGGTTGAGCTGCTGCATGAACGCCAAAAGCTGAAGGCCGAAGCCGGGGCACCCATTTCCTTTGTGTCAAACAATGCTTTGCGCGCTGCGGAACCCAATCTGACGCAAAAGGTTCTGGCGGCCAGCTATTGCCCCGAGGATGGCTATGCCAATTCCTCACTGACCGGGCAATATTTTCGCGCGCGCCTACATGAGGCTGATCTGCCCTACCGCGAAGGCACCCGCATGACGTCGATTTCGCAAAGTCCTGCGGGGTTTGAAATCAGCACCACACAGGGACCGTTCCATGCCACGCGCCTGTTGTTAGCGGCAGGGGCGTGGCTAAAATCTGCGGCGGCACTGCTGGGGGTGGATCTGCCGGTGCAGGCGCGGATCAATACCGTGTCAGTGACCGAACGCATGCCCCCGCTGACATCCACCGTGATAGGCCATGCAACTGGTCTTTTAACCATGAAGCAAAAGGCCAATGGCACGGTTCTGGTCGGCGGCGGCTGGCAGGGGCGGGGCACCCCACAAGAGGGGCGCGGCGAGGTGATGGCCGAAACCGTCATGCCCAATCTGGCCCTGGCGCAATTTGCCCTGCCCGCGCTGGCAAACGCCCGCGTGTTGCGCAGCTGGACCGGCTTTGAGGCCAATGTGCCGGATTTCTATCCACTTGCTGGGGCGCTGCCGGGGGTGAAAGACGCCTTTGTTCTGGGCTGCGTGCGCGGCGGCTATACCATCGGCCCCTATATCGGCCGGCTGATGGGGGATTTCATTCTGGGGCGCGAGCCCGAACTGCCCCTGTTCGATCCGGGGCGCGACTTTGACAAGGACTGAGAAGATGAGCGATCCAGCACGTTTGGACGGAAAACTGGCCATTGTAACCGGCGGCGGCAGCGGCATCGGAGAGGCCACGGCCAAGATTTTTGCCCAGGCGGGAGCCGCAGTTGTGGTCACCGGGCGACGGCTTGAGCCGTTGCAACGCGTGGCGGCAGAGATCGGCGGCCATGCCATTGCCTGCGACGTATCGGACCAGACGCAGGTGCAGGCGATGTTTGCCGAAGCGGCAAAGGTCACGGGCCGCGTTGATATCCTGCTGAACAACGCAGGCGGCCCAGGCCCGATTGCGTCGGTCGCCGAAGTGGACATGGAGGCCTGGATTGGCTGCATGAACATCAACCTTGTGGGGGCGATGTATTGCCTGCAGGAAGCCGCCAAGATCATGAGCGCGCAGAAATCTGGCTCAATCATCAACATGTCTTCGTTGATGGGCATTCAGGGCTATCCGATGCGGTCCGCCTATGTGGCGTCGAAATTCGCGTTGATTGGGATCACCGAAACCATGGCTCGCGAACTGGGCCCGCTGAACGTGCGGGTGAATGCGTTGATGCCGGGGGCGGTGTCGGGTGAAAACATGGATCGCATTTTGCAACGCCGCTCTGAGGCGGAAGGGCGCCCCGTTGCCGACATTGAACGCGAAAACTACACCGATGTTGCGGCCTTGAAACGCTGGGTGGCCCCTGAAGAGGTCGGCCGCGCAGCGCTGTATTATGCGTCGGATCTGTCTTCTGCCATCACTGGCGACAAAATGAAAGTGGACTGCGGGCGCTTTTGATCCGGCCCGGGTAAACGCACCTTTAATGTCTCTGCGCTTTTCGTACCACAGGATGTTTGCGCTGCGCGCCGACAGGGCCTAGTCTCCTGAAAGTTGGACCACTTTTCATTTCAAGGAGCGCGGTTTGCACAGGACAGGCAGGTTAAAACTGAACGGGGCCGTATTTCTGGCTTTCATGTCGATCACGGCCCCGGCGGCGCTTGCGCAGGATACTGCGCTTGCGACAGATCTGGCGCAGGCCATGCAGGGGAATGCGGTTGCTCAGACGGCCATGGGGCAACGATATCATACCGGGGATGGGGTGCCGCGTGATGATGCGCGCGCGGTCGAATGGTTTCAGCGTGCAGCCGAACAGGAAGATGCTCTGGGGCAGTTCCGGCTGGGTCGGATGTACTATTATGGCCATGGTGTCGATCAAGACGCGGCCAAGTGTTACGAGAATATCCTGGCGGCGGCCGAGCAGGGGCTTGGCGTCGCGCAGGCGTCGCTGGGCTATCTCTATCTGCATGGCTATTGTGTCGAAACAGACTTACCGGCAGCGGCCGACTGGCTGCGACGCAGCAGTGCGCAGGGGTTTGCCAGTTCGCGTTTTGAGCTGGGCAAGCTGCTGCGGCGCGACCCCACGCTTGCGGCGCATGATGGTGAGGGCCTGGCGCTGCTGACTGAATTGATCGCGCAGGATCACCAAGAGGCGCTGGATTACCTGATCGCGGATCACATCGCCAAGGGGGAAATGCAGGACGCCGCCCAATTGCAGGCCAAAAAGGCTGCCGCTGGGGATGCGCAGGCGGGGGCCTGGCTGACAGCCAATGGGTTTCAGAAAGATGGTTCCGAGGCACCGCAAACCCCAGCGCTAAGCGGTTGGGAGGCAAGAAAGAAATATGCCGAGGCCCTCGCGATCTGGACATCGGAAAATGGCAAGCGTGACGCAGCTCAGGTGCTGAAAATCGCCGACCCAGCTGCCCATAGCGGAAATGCGGATGCGATTGCCCTGATCCTTGAGGTTTTCGAAAGCACAGAGCTTTTGGAAGGCCGCGAAGACGAAGCACTGGCCTGGGCCGAGAGGGCCGAGAAAATGGGCCTGCCAGAGGGGGTGAATTTCAAGATCACCTATCTGCTGGATAAAAAACAGTCCACTCCGCAAAACCGGGTGCGGGCCGAAAGTCTTTTGCAAAAGCTTTTTGATTACAACGATGTGCGGTTCCAAAGAGATGTGGAAACCTATGCAAAGTGGATCGGTCAAGACCCATCTGATTGGCATCGGTCCCCTAGTTGGTATCGTGACATTGCTGCAAAAGGGAATGTCCTTGCAGATTTCCAGCTGGGGGCGAATTTTGCCGATGCCGGCTATTACGGTACAGAAGACTATTATGCCGCGATGTGTCAGCTGTTCAAAGCCGTTCGCTCTGACAAGCCCGATGTCAAAGACTGGGTCGATAGCATCGACCGGTATCTCACCGACAATGAGCCAAAGGACGTTCCGGCGCCTAGCGAAGAGGCGCGGATTTCCTGTGCCGAACTGGATGCGATTTCGCCTAACCAAAAGGTGGCTTATGCCAAAGGGGCGCAGGATCGCTTTCTCGAACTTGAGGCGCAGGCTGACAAAGATCATCAGGCGCTCTATCGGTTTTGGGTGTTGCGCAAAGGCTGGTTGCGCTCTGCGGCCTGGGATGGCCACAACGAAGCAATGTGGCAGTTTGGTCAGCTTTTGGCGGATCCGTTCACCGGGCGGCGTCAGTCAGAACTGGCCTATGCCTGGCTCAGCCGTGTGGATCTGACGGGGCAGCCAGAACGACAGTTTGAGTTCGCCCAGCAGATCGGCGAGAGCTTCAACGGCGATCTGGGAATGAGTGATGAAGAGGTGCAAAAGGCGATTGCGCCACTGATACAGGCGGCAGCAGAGGCGGGGCATACCCCGGCCTTTGGGAACTATGCGGCTTTTCTGGCGCTGGGGCTTGGCGGAATTCCCAAAGATCTGGAAGCCGCGCAGATCTGGGCAAAAGAGGCGTTGGATTCCGGCGATGAGCGGGCCGCCGGTCTTCTGGAGTTCATCGAAAGTCAGTAAAACCTGCGGCCTGATCTTTCTGACAGTAAAGCCGTTGACACGAAAATGCCGGGGTGATCGCCCCGGCATTTTGTATAAGTCTCATGGGGTTGCCCAAAGACAGCCCAAGGTCAGCGTTCAGAACACCCGCTCGACAAAGTTGTTTCCTGCCGTGCAAAAAGCATCTGACGGGATCTTCCCCTGCGCTTTCAGCCGTTCAAGTGACTCACTGGCTTGGTCTTTTTCGACAAGGCTGCTTGAGATCGCAAACCAACCATTGGAGGCCTTGAACACTTTCCAGTTCCAATCCTGCGTATCGCGGAATTCTTGGATATAGGTGTGAACCTCAGGCAGGGTCTTGCGCGAGGCCACAATCAGGGCGCAGTGTTCTGGGCGAATGCCCGCCCTGTTGGCCCCTTCGGTACTCGCTGGAATTTCACCCTTGTTTGCGATGGCGTGATCAAGTGCAAATGCTGCAGCGGCGAACTGATTGACTGAATCCAGTGACAGCAACTCTTCTCCGATGTTTGCCGCTGGACAGCCAAATCCGCCTGACTGCAGATGGTCAGCGATATAGCTGCGTTTCAGGCGCGTATGACAGGCCGTGTTGCGGATACTCATTGATCCATCATAGTTGCGAAGCCGGGAGTCGTTGATATCCCGTGTGATGGTAAAACGCCGTGAGGGCCCAACGCGTTTGGTGACGTTATAGGTTTTGTCTTTGCCATAATCCTTGGCCCAGGTGCTGGTATGCACATGAAGCGGAATGGTGCATCGATTGTAGCCGGTGAACTTAAGTTGGCGGCGATTCCAGGAATATTCCTTATCTGTCAGGCAGTCCGTCAGCGACTGAATGTCTGCCTTGGAAAGCGCCCGGTCGATATCGGCAAAATAGTCAGACTGCTTGGAAGTGAGCCGGGCAAGATCATCGCGCAGCGCAAAAACCGTGCTGTCCATTTTTACGCAATAGGGGCGGATAGCGCCAGGATCGGCCCCGGCCCTCGCTGCAATTTCACACAATATCGCAGTGTTGTCCCGCAAGAGTGCGTCGTTTTCAGCGCTCGGTTCATCCATGCCGAATTCCATGGCCAGGAGCATGGTGTCAAAGGCAATTTTCTGAGACTTTGAGATTGAAATTTTATCGTTGTCTGGCCCCAGCAGAGCGTCTTGCGCCCAGGCTACAAACTGTCGTTTGTTGCGATTGACATAGCGATGGGCGTAGCTCCCACCGGGATCCTCACCGCGCATGGCACGGTCCAGCAGATATTCGACGCCAGCGGGTGCGTCGTAAACAGCGCCGATCCGGCGTGCGATGTGCCGTCTGGCCCAGTCTGCCTTATAGTCTTCTTCAATTGTCTGCGCGAGATGGTAAAATAGATCATATCGATCCAGACGCGGTTCACCATTGATGGCCATCAGCGCCATAAAGTAATGAGATTGCTTTGTGTCCCGTTCATCCGCCTTGGTCACAAGATCATAAATTTTGTCCTTGTGGTATTTATAGCCGCCCAGCTTGGTCCAAAGCAGCCGGGCCGCCATCAGGTAGGCCGAAGGGTAATCTTCCGCGGCAATGATGAAATCATCCACCGCCTGAAAAAGCTGCGCCTCGGTGCTGTTTTCATTGTCTTTCGCCATCAACGCGCGGCGAAAATATGCTCTGATCCAACCGCGTTGTATCGCCACCTCAAGCCACTTCATCCGCTCATCTGTGGCCCCCGCAGCGGCATGAGCTCGCGACAATTGAAAGGCATATTTCCCTTTCGGATCAAGATCTTCATTTGATGCCAGGGGTAGACAGGCGTCAATTGCAGCCTGGGTGTTCTGTTTCAGATCGTCATAGGCGATACCTGCTCCTTTGCGCCTGGCATCCATTGGATGTTCAGTGCGCAGGTCGCATAGTTCAGGGCGCGCTTCTGCCTGTGAGACTTGCGGCGCTGGCGGTTGCTGTGTGTTATCTTTGTTGAAAATGTCATCAAGGATCTGGTCAAGATCCGCGTCTTTAAGCTTTTGCTTATGTGTCGGACGTGGCGGAGAACGGAAAGTCTCATCTGCGCCCAGTACCTCGTCAGCATAGTCGGGTGTTGCAATGGGCTGCGCAGGCGACAAAAGCTGTCGCGCCCTGTCGGCATAGGCCCCGTTTGGATAGACATCCAGATAGACCTGCAAGCTAAGGGGATCATTCGAATCCTTGATGCTTTCCCAAAGTGCGGTTTCCTCCGGGCTAGCGGTTTGCGTCAATGCGGGGGTCGCAAACGCAAGCGATCCGATACAAAGCAGAGTGGACGCAAAAAGCCGAAATGACCGGCGGGCGGTGGAATGATGGGGCTTCAAAAGGAAATCCATTTCTATCTTTATGCTGTATTATTGCCTGAATGGACGGCTTAAACTGCCCCGGCGCCGCTATCCTAAGACCAGCGCAACCTGTATGCCAAGAGTATTGTCAGCCTTGTGTGGCAAGCTGGCCAGGAGCTTCAGCTGGCAGGCAAGGGCTGCGAATTGAGTTTGATTGTTCGTCTGATAGCGCACTGGGGCAGGCGTTTGCGCAAAAGAGAACCCAGCCCGTTCGCATTTGGTAAGGGCCAGCATAGCGTTTGGGTCTCTGATGGCGCGTGTCGGATCGCTTGCACGCATAGGCACAACGGGTTGTGATATATGCTGGTCACGGTTTTTGTTTGCTGACGCATAGTCTCGAAGAGCTTAAAATGCCCTTATTTTATCGACTTTTCATGGAAGTGGCTGGGGTGGTAGGATTTTCTGTAAGGCATTGAAAGGTATGGAAACCTTAGAATATTGCGCCACGATTGTGCAACGAAAAAAGCGAGTTTGACTCCCTGTGTCACATTTGGTTGCCTTCATGACCTCGCATCGATGAGAGGTAACTCAGCACCGAAAAAGGGCGTCACACTGCAGCCAGCAATCTCCCGGAAACCTTGATAGCTGCCATTTTGTCATCGAGCGCTCGCTTGGCGCCACGCAGCTGCCGCCATCGCCAAGCGAGATTGATGAGATCAATCGCTTTCGCGTCGAAGATCTGCTCGGTCTCGATATTCTGCTGCAGCGCTCGATCACCCAGGCCTTCACGATACTGGTTGGTGAATTTTCTGATATGCTCACCCAGCAGGTGAAGACGATCCTCATCCAATTCCTCCAATCCGCGTCGCTCATGGAGGTTCTGCAGCAGATCCTGAGTGAGGTGTTTCGTTGTGCCCAGTGGCACGAGCGCCGTTTCCTGCCATTCGCCGGCAAGCAGGCGACCATGGTAGATTGCCGCCAGCGTCAGCTCGTGAACCTCGCGTTCGGTCTCGATATCCATGTTGGATCCTCCAGTTGGTGAGGCCGCCCCGTGCGGCCTCTCAAGACGCCGGTGGGAGGAGGACCCTACCGGCGGGTGCGCTCACGCGGCGCGCGGGAAGTCCAGCCGGTCGAAAAGCCGGAGCAGGACATCCTGGAGGGCTTCGGTCAGCAGGCACAGGTCTTCGACGTAAGGGGCACTGGGGTCGAGATCCGCGAAATATGCAGCTTCCGGTCGGTTTGGATCATGCACATGCTCCAGCGAGAGCAACTCATGGAGACGCGCCAGGCCCTGTTGCAGACGCCGGGTGAGCACCGGGGCGTTGCAGACATCGTCGATCAGCGCGAGAGTCGCCTTCAACGCAGGTCTTCCGCCAAGAAGCAGAGATGCATTCTGGAGAGCTTCGGAATGGAACCGCAGAAAATCCTGCAATTCGCCATGCGCCGGGGTAGTCAGGTCGAACATCACGTTCTCCTCGGTTACCGAGCGCAGGACGCGCGCGGCTTCAAGACCCGGCTGGGCTTGGGCATTCCCGGACCGGCCATTCACAGCCGACCCGGGCACCCACACTCTCGAAACGAGGAACCGTTTTACCCGCCCCCTGAGGAGCTTGCGTTTCCGGTCGCGCCCTCGGCCCAAAGGGTGCGACCGGAAATGCAGGATCCATCAGGGTTTGCCCGACCATCCTTGAAGTCCTCGGGATTCTTTCCGGACACGTCTGTGCCGGCGGTGTTGCCGCGGGGCTGTCCGCCGGAAGGTTCACATCCTAATTGTCTGTAGCGCGCGCCGTTGGGGAGGTGGGTGGGGGCGCTTTTCTCCCCCTGGCGTGGCCAGGGCCGCTGGCTACGCCCCTGAAACGGGCACGGACCTGTCCGGCATCACGCTGCCTCCAGAACAGGGAGCATTCCATCGCGTTTCAGCTCGTAATACTTGGTTCGGCCGATGCCGAGTTTTTCCCAGGGTTTTTCACGCGAGGCGTTGTTCTTTGCCAAGTATTCCTCCCGGGGCACGGCACCATTCCCAGAGCGACGCTGCCGTTCCGCCTCCGCCTTACGACGCCTTCTTTCCGAAACCGGGATGACCTGCTGTAGGCCAAGACGGCGCGCCATTTCGGGCGTGACGCCGAGTCCATCGGCGATCGTCGCGCCTTTGTAATGATATCGACCATCCCCCCAGACCGACGCCGTTCTGGTGAGCCTGGCCTTCTTCTCGGCCTGTCTGGCGATCGCATTAACTTCCCCGGGCTTCAGCCCGGGTGTTGCCCTCGCGGCCATCTTCTTCACTTCCCCTTCGATGTCCCTGATGCCGGGAATGTGCGTGAGGCAAGTCGCATGGAAATGCAGCCAGGTGTTCCGCAAGCCTGACGGGATCACGCCGCCGTGGGCATTTCGAAAGATTTCCAGATCATCCAGGATCAGCTTGAAACGCTTCGCCTGCGGTAGTCCCTTGGGCACCGATATACCACTGGGCCGCTTCTTCCCTTTCTTCTGCTTCTTACGCTCCTCCAATTCCTCGCGGGTCGGTCTGCCGCTGGCCCTGAAGATTTGATCTGCCAGGGCATCAAAGCCGTAACGTCTTCCGGTGCCGCCCGAGATACGGACCTCCTTGCCGGATTTTTCATTGATGGTGCCGGGGATACGAAAAACCCTTGTGGCATCCCTGCAGGCCTTATCCGCCCCAAAAGATGTGGAGAACTCGATCAGGGCGCGCATCGCCCTCTGCCAGCGCGGGAGCGCCGAAACCGGGGTTTGCTCGATCAGCCAGATAGCAGCGAGGCCTCGACCGGTGTGGATGAAGATGGATGGCTGTGGCATTCTTGAAACCAGC
The DNA here is from genome assembly GCA_025210455.1 of Pelagimonas sp. Classification (GTDB taxonomy): domain Bacteria; phylum Pseudomonadota; class Alphaproteobacteria; order Rhodobacterales; family Rhodobacteraceae; genus JAOARQ01. Next base: position 13,287 of record JAOARQ010000002.1, on the reverse strand, counting down.
AGATGCGTGGAATATGCCGCCTGCACCTCATCGGGTGATTTCCCACGCCATTGAGGGGCGTTGAAATAGTCAAGATCTACATAGAGCGAGTTCAGCGCAGCCAGGTGCCTGCCTTGTCGCCCCTTCCAGAAGCGGTTGAGGGTCAGAAAGCTGGTTTGATCGAGAAACAGCGGCATCTGCATGATCATGCCAGCGTGTTCGAGCGAAAAGTTATCCACTTCGTCAACGCCTTGTTTGCACAGAACCGCCGCACGCCCGCGAGAGCCTTCAGGGTGCAACAGGCGGAAATACTCCTCGGCAGAGAGGTCTGAAATCTGGTCGAGCGGGGCGAATTCGCTGGGATCTGCATGCTTCATCCCAGGGAATTACGTCCCGTGCGGAAAGCACGGAAAAAATCGGCTTGAATTGGTTTTCAGGCTGAAACCAGGGCCAGGCAGCAACCCGTCCGAATGTCTGTCAGAGACAATCAGACAAACTTATCTGACTTACTTACTGATAAACTTTCAGACCTTACAAACACACAAACCTACTTACCAACCAACTGACATTACTTATTTTTTCAGGATGGGCAAAAGATGTTTGAAAGTTTGTTTCTCCGATTTTGGAAACGAACCCAAGTCCCTCCTGTAAACGGCAAAAACAGGAGTAAGTCATGCCTCGCACCCCTCTCAATTCTGACGAGAAGATCATCGAAACTGGTGAGACCCTGGCGACAAAACTTGGCCGGGAGGGCACGGCCACAGACATTCACAAAGCCTTGGAAGGCAAGGGCAACTACGCCCGGATTCGCAGAGTCTGGGAAGATCATCTTGCAACGAAAGGTGAAGAACAGCCCCAGGACACCCCGCTGCCAGACGACACACAAGAACAGATCAGCAAAGCAGTGACTGCACTTGAGGCAAGTGTGGAGACCATCGTTCGCGGGCAGATCGTTCGGATGACAGAGCAGAATGTCCGGCAATTCGCCCTCCGCGAACGCGACTATGCCATGCTGGAGGCCGAACATGCGAAGAAAGTTCAGGCGCTGGAGGAAGAGATCGCATATTTGACCGACTGCCTCGACCGGCTTGAGGCAGAAAAAGTGCTCACATATGTCGATGCCCCCGACGTCGTACCCGCACAACCCGCGGCGTCAAAACCGGGTCCGGCTGCGGCCGCCCTGGCGGAGGGTCGTAAGCGTCCAAATCGACCTCTGAAGAAAACTCATCCGGCTGCTCGCAAGACGGCTCTGTCACTCCCGCCTGCGCCGAAGAAATCGCCATCTCCCACATCGAAGCCGTCCTGACACTGTCGAACTGCGCCGAGGTTTCGACGACGGTCTCCGCTTCCGCAGCAGTCCTCGCATCCTGCAGCCGGCGTTTCTCAGCGTCGGCTGTTTCTTTTCTTTCGGCTTCCCGCTCCGTTGCAATCCGGGCAGATTCTTCCAACCGGTCCTGTTCGCGCTGCAGTGCCCGCAATTGCAACCAGGCGCGCCAGAGCTCATCATTGTGCTCCCGGATTTCGGCCCTGCGTTGCCCCGCCGTGCTGGTATCGCCTCCATCTTCTTCCAGACGGCGTGACCTTTCGGCCCGGCGTGGACCAAGGTGATCCTGAGGAATGAGGCCGGCCGGGGCATCTCCGGCCCTGGCCATATCTTCATAGGATCGCAGATCGACCCGTGCCGGCGAGCCGATCCTTTTCAGCGCCGCATTGGTCCGTTTTTGCCACTCCTGACGAATGCGAAGAACCTCTTCCGGGCCGGTTTTCTTGTCGTCGAGAATTCTGGTCTTGTCGCCGAACGCACCGGTTTCCGGGCAAACTTTTCGGGTCGTGAGCAGGATGTGTGCATGAAAATTTCGATTGGTCCGTGTCGGATCGAAAAGCGCCGCCAGGTATTCCTGGGCATCCGTGGCCAGCTTGCCGGCGTTGTGTCGCCGTTCCTCGCCCCGATCCAGGAACCGGGGCGCATGGATGTCAGCCTGGACGGCAACACCATATTCGTCACGCAGCCACAGTGAAAATCCACGAACAAGCCTCACCTGTTCGGCGAGCGGTAGCTCGGCCGGCAGGGATGGGCGCAGTTCCCTGATGACCCGGGCATTGCGCCGGGTCTCTGCACCCTCTGCTGCGTTCCAGAGAGCTTCGGCATCGCCGGTCCAGTTGATGAGTTCGTGAGAGAGAAGTCCGCCACGTTTACCGGCGCGAAATCGCCGCCCCAGCCGCTCGTCTCGGTAGGACGTGCGGGCGGTATAGGCGGCAGATTTGACGGCAGATCTACCATCGGCCCTGGAATGAACAACGACTTCGAGGCGGCTTGCTGGATGTATCATTCAAGGAATGTCGGGCCCGAACTCGACTTCCGCTCTTCAGCCCCGCCGGCCAGGCGCGCAGGCTAACCTCCGGTTTGCGTAACTGCGCGCAGCCGGGGATCTTTGAGTTGCCCGCGCAGTGCCCTGAAAACTTTTCTGGAGCAAATGCAGATACCGGGAGCCATTTCCTCTTCAGTGAAGTACAAAACGGAGCGGAAAATTGGCAGACCTCGTAACTCAAATTGAACAGGCGCAGCAACGCCTTCGGGACCTCCAGGCGAAGGTACGCAAACAGAAGCGCAAGAATGAGACCCGAAGGCTGATTCTCTACGGCGCGGCCGCCCTTGCGATTCTGGAAGAACTTGAGGGCGATCAACCTGATCGCTTCCTAACAAGGCTGCACTCTAAAATAACACGCAAATCGGATCGTGACTTCCTGAACCTGTGAGAAAAACCATCTTTCGTGAAATTGGTGTTTTTGGTTCCGCTCTCACAAACCCATGTCCCTCCCAGGCCCAGAGCAGCCTTAGGCAGAAGCCACACAACCGAAAGGAAAAAACATGCTTCGAATGATCCAAGGACCGAAACAATACCTCAGTGCTCGACCGGATGGGCCGTACGCCTTTTGCGCGGCATCCGAATTAGACGCCTACAACGCTACCGAATGGCTCTTTGAATACGCGAAGGATGCCGTGGAGACGCATGGAGGCTCCTGGCACGATTTTGGAGATGCTCAGGGTATACTTTCGTCTTACGTTATCAAACACGAAGACGATGAAACCGGCGAGATTCAAGAACAGGAACTGCAGGCGGCGGATATCACCCTGCGCGGTGTTGCCATTCTGAACGCCGCCGCCAACGGCCATGAGGTTGAAGAGCTATTCGCGGCCTGGCGCAGTGACCTCTACGACGAGGCAAATGCCCCCGGGTGATATTGCGTGTTAATTGAACCGTGCCTTGGTGTGGCTTCCGCCCAGGGCACGGTTTGTTTTTCTTCAAGTGAAAATCAGGGGGAGTCTTGTGCCGTGGGGCTGGACATGTTTAGTTTTTTGCGAGCTGGGAACAAAATGTGAACATGTTTGTGGAATTCTGATAGGAAAGTTGCTGCTACCGGCCTGGACCAGGCCGAAATACCCATATATAGTACACAAAAAAGAGGTGCGACCAGGATGAGCCAAGGCTTCACATTTATTGATCTTTTCGCCGGAATCGGTGGTTTGCGCCAGGCTATGGAGAGCATCGGTGGGCACTGTGTCTTCACGAGTGAGTGGGATAAGTTCTCAAAACAGACTTATGAGGCCAACTACCGCGACAACCGTCCTATCGTCGGCGATATTCGTGAAGTGGCTGCTGAAGACATCCCACCGCACAATGTTCTGTGTGCGGGTTTCCCCTGTCAGCCATTCTCCTTAGCGGGTGTTTCCAAAAAGAACTCACTCGGCCGAGAGCATGGGTTTCGTGATGAAGCACAGGGGACACTGTTCTTTGATGTCGTCAGAATCCTTGAACATCATCGGCCTGAAGCCTTCATGCTCGAGAATGTCAAAAACCTGACGAGTCATGACAAGGGAAAAACCTTTGAAGTGATCATGGGCGCTTTGCAGGAACTTGGATACTCGGTGAAGGCTCAGGTGATCGACGCCCAGCACTTCGTTCCTCAACATCGCCAGAGGATTGTGATCGTTGGCTTCAAGGAAGACACCGGTTTCACTTTTGAAGACCTCCAGTTGAAGCCTAAGGGCAGTATCACGCTTGGATCGATCCTTCATCCTCAGAATGGAACCGAGACAGCCGAAACTCCTTATACTGAAGGCTTGGATGCCAAGGTGAATCCAAAATACACACTGACGGATAAACTTTGGGAATATCTGCAAAACTATGCTGCCAAACACAAAGCCGCAGGAAACGGCTTTGGTTTTGGTTTGGTCGGACCCGAAAATGTCTCTCGGACGCTGTCCGCTCGTTACCACAAGGACGGGTCTGAGATCCTGATTGATCAGGGGGAAGGTAGTAACCCTCGCCGCCTGACTCCGCGTGAATGCGCTCGCCTCATGGGGTATTCTGATGACTTCAGAATTCCGGTGTCCGACACCCAGGCCTATCGCCAGTTTGGGAACAGCGTTGCCGTTCCGGTTTTCAAAGAAGTTGCACGCATCATGGCACCTCATCTTGCGCACGTGATGGACAACCGCCCGAAGGAGGCAGTCTCTGTCTGACGTTCACGATCCAGCTACCCGCAGCCGCAATATGTCGGCTATTCGCAGCAAGAACACCAAGCCAGAACTTTTGATCCGCCGCGGGCTTCATGCCCGCGGCTTTCGCTTTCGCCTTCATGAAAAGTCGCTCCCTGGGACACCAGACATTGTCCTTCGCCGATTTAACGCTCTGATTGATGTGCGGGGGTGCTTTTTCCATGGTCATGACTGCGATCTATTCCGGTTACCGCGCACTCGAAGGGATTTCTGGGAAAGCAAAATTTCCTCGAACAGAGCACGTGACATCAAAACAGCAAAGGAGCTTCAGGCGATGGGCTGGAGGGTCGCTACGGTCTGGGAATGCGCCCTCCGTGGCTCAAAGAAAGTCAATCTGGAAACTGTTATTGACTCTCTCTCCCAATGGTTGTCCTCTGACGAAAAATTATTTGAAATCAGAGGCGTCGACTCATGTTCACCTCCCTGAGCAACCTTATTTCAGCAATGCAAGACGCGGGGGCGAAGCGATTTTATGCGAAACGTCTTGCCCCAAATGACAACTCGAAGAACCAAGTTTACCTTGGTGGCGGCTTTGATGCGCTCAACATCATCCCGCATTGTGATATCGATACCGATTTTTCTGAAAAAGCTGGAGCTGTCCGGCGGCGCGACAAAGCTTCTGTCGAGTTCTTCTGGATAGACAGCCAGGGGACATGGCGAGCACCCAACGCTCAACTCATTCTTTACCCGAAATATCCCGAAGTCAGGATGTCAGGCTTTCTGCAGAAAGCTGTAAATGCACCGAAGGGCCTCATGGCGTCCCGCGATGAAGGAAGGGTGATGTTCTTCGGTGTTTCCCCTGAGGGCCGCGTTTATGGCTACGTAGACGCCCATGACTCTGACGTAGTCGCCGAGCTGGACGCTCAGGATGAGTTTCCGTCGGAAGGTGTATTCTCGAACATCACCCGACTGGCAACCACAGCCAGCCGCGATCCTCGTGAAATTCTTCTGGAAACCCTTCGGAACGTTCACGGCAAAGGCTGGATTGCCGGGCAAAGACTGCACTCCGATGGGATAATCAGGCCGTATTCCGCACAGAATGGTGGTGGATATACCTTGGAAGCTGAACTGGGGATTATCCCCAACGGTATCGCGGAACCTGACTTTATGGGATGGGAGATCAAGCAATATTCAGTCAGGGACTTCGTGAATTTTCAGGCGAAATCGCCAGTCACATTGATGACCCCTGAGCCAACCTCAGGCGTGTATGCTGACAATTTCCCGCTGTTTATGAATGACTTCGGCTACGACGATACAAAAGGGCGGCCGGGGCGCAGGAACTTTGGCGGCATCTACAAATACGGATCCGAAGCGCACGCCCGCACTTCGGTTCGGATGATCGTTGAAGGATACGACACGGAAAAAGGCAAGATTGACGATATGGGTGGGAGCATCTTGCTGGTCGCCCCTGATGACCGCGTTGCTGCAGGCTGGGAGTTCAAGAACCTGCTCAACCACTGGAATCGCAAGCATGCTCAAGCGGCCTACCTTCCTGCGCTGTCATCCGGCAACCCGAGGCAATACCAGTACGCCGATAGAGTTCAGCTTGGCCAGGGGACTGATTTCTTCAGGTTTATGCGGCTCATCAGCCAGGGCAGTGTCTATCTTGATCCAGCAGTGAAGGTTGAGAACGGCAAGCAGAAGAAGAGAAACCAATTTCGGGTCTCTCACGCAAATCTTCCAGCTCTCTATCAATCATTCGAAACGTTGCAACTTTCGGTGTAGGTCCTTCGACCGTCCCATAAATCTGTCTTCTAAGCAGGTAGTTCAACCGAACAAAGTCGCATCAGAAAAAATCTGGAGGGCATTATGCCAATCCAATTCAGCTCTTGTGAGTCTGCGGAGTGTAATTTGAGTGAGTGGTCAATAGGAGACCCGTTCGCCTCGCAACTGATTGATGCACTCGCGTATCTCTATCTCCGCCAGGAAAGAAACGCACAGAACGTCATTGAGGAACTCGAAACAAAGATCAGGCCATCTCGTGGTCGAGTGGCTGAGAATGTGATCCGGAAACTCACAGCACCGGATCCAAAGTATGTCGAGATGATGAAGTCCGGATCTCAGGAAGAAAAAGAGACGGCTGAAAAAATGGCAGCGAAGGAAGTCGAACGCCGGGATGGGCTGCTTTTTCAGCATCTTTCATGGATTGCAGCGCGATTGAGCATCCCAAATGGAACTCAAACTCCCCCGCACGTCAGAAGCGCGGATAAGGGTTTCGATGGATTCATTATTGAAATGAATGCGGAAAATGATGCGCTGCAAAGAATTGTTCTCTGCGAAGACAAGGCATCGACCGCACCAAGGTCGCTCATCACACGTAGTGTCTGGAAGGAGATCAAATCGATCCGTGCCGGGGAACGTGATGATGAAATCCTCGCCGATCTAACCACTTTGGTGAGCCGTGTCGCCGGTGGTGATGAGGAGCGGGCCGAAGCAATTGTAGATGAGGCCCTGTGGGAAGAATCTCGGCAATTTCGTGTTTCCGTTGCAACCAGCGAGAAAATACGGCGCGACGGGAGTTTTGAGCACGTTCTAAAGGGATTCCAAGACGTTGCTCCTGGCATCGTCGAAACCCGAATGGGTAGCATCCTGCCATTTGACGATGTTCGCATTGGCTTGGGAGAGTTGGCAGCCGTCGTCATCAATCGAGTGCATGAGATCACAGAGCATGCGGGAGGCAAACATGTTTGATGCCAGTTCCAGGAAACTCTTGAAAGAAGCTCCAGCGCTCCCGGGGCTTAACCCGGAAGTCTTGGATGAGCTGCTTACCGAAGCGCACGTCATTTTGGCCACTGCTCGAATTCAAGCGCAGGAAGGTGCGGAGATAGATGCAACTCTTGATCGGGTTCGCCGCCTGGCCGCTACCTTTGAAGCCTACGTTGCTTTGGGTCTTCAGCCGGATCAAACTCGGGCTGCAGCATTTGTCGCGGCCAGCGCGCACCAGATTATTGCTCAGGTCGTAGAGCGAAGAAAGGATCTCCCTACACTTCTTACGAGCGATGCAATTGATTCCGCGCTATCCAGCACCCTCCTGTTTCTGATTGCGGAAAGAACTGCGGATGCTGCGGAAGCCGCAATGCGGCTCAGAGCGAAAGGAGAAGACAGTCCGGTTCGGCGGTCACTGATCCTGTCGGTGCGTGAGCTTGCACGAAGTGAACTGAGCAAGCTTGCGGAGCGTGATTTGGATGCCGACCGGATCCCTGCAAACGACAGCCGAGAAACAGCCACAGATCTTCTCTATCGAGAATGCTCTCGTGTGCTTCAGATTCTCGCAAATGAGGCCCTGGGGGGAGCGTATGGTGAGGTAGGGGAAGAGGCCGCAGTTACAAGCGTTCTCGATCGAGTTGTTGAGCTTTCCTCAACTACAGAGGATGGCCTGTCGGAGAGGCTGGTAGGGCCTCTGCATATGCAGTTTGCGGGTCCTCACCACCTTGCAAAACTGATATTGCGCCTTGTTGGCAGCGTTCGCTCCGCCATGCTTGTGAGAATCCCCTCCCCGAAAGGTGCCGAGCCTGCGGAATGGAAGAGCTGGTTGGAGACACAGAGCCGAGGACGTCCGTTCCTCTGGTCGAACCACCAGAGTGCCATTGCATCTGGCTACCTCGACTGTGGCCAATCCATGGTCATGACTTCTCCAACAGGTTCTGGGAAGACCACCCTATCAGTATTGAAAATTGCCGCAGCACGTTGCACCAATAAAAGCGTTGTTTATCTCGCTCCGACGCACGCGCTGTGCGACCAGATTGAAACAGATCTCTCCGATGAGGTCGGGCATCTGGATCCAAAGAGCGTAGAAGACCTTGAGCTCGTGGAGCTCGGCGACCGATTGCCTTCTCTCTCGGTTATGACGCCTGAGCGGTGCCTTGCGCTCCTTGGTGCGGCCCCCGAGCTCTTTGAGAATGTTGGATTGCTCGTGTTCGATGAATTCCATCTGATTGGTGCATCACAGGCAGAAAAACTAACATCAGCAGATGGTCGAGCGATTGATTCCATGCTCGCGCTGATGACCTTTCTTGTCCGGTGCCCTGATGCAGACCTTCTTCTGCTTTCCGCGATGGTCTCAAATGGAGAACAGATCAAAAACTGGCTGGTCAGCGCAACTGGAAAAGACGTGAAGGAATTCAACGATCCCTGGAAGCCGACTCGACAGCTTCGTTCATGTGTAATCTACGATAGCAAAGAGGTTTTTGAGGCAGCCACTTTGGCCATGGAAGCACACAGCAAATCCGTGCCTGCACGCCCCTATGGCTTGTTTTCGCTGATCGCTGGGTGGCACCCGCAACGAAAAGAAAAGTTGACCGTTCGACCACTGTCTGACTCTGCGCCTCCTTTGAAATTAAACTCAAACAATCGCTTAACATCAAATCGCAACATAGTGGCTGCTCAGATTGCTGCAGAATTCGCCGCGTCCGGAAAAAGGGTGATAGTTTTTTGCCAGGACACACGTGGTTGCGGCAGTATCGCAAAGAGTATCGACGGCCTGCTCGATCCAGCAAATATTCCGCTTGATGACCAACAATCCGCCTTGATGGATGCCATCCTTGCAGATGTCGGAACTCCTGAGGCCGCATTTTCACCTGCCAACCGACGAGGAGCCGTGCACAATGGCGATTTGCTCCCCTCTGAGCGGCAACTTACCGAAAGTGTTTTTCGTGCTCATGGGCGCTCCGGCAATGACTCTTTGGGTCTCAGCGTCATCGCTGCGACATCTACGATTGCTCAGGGATTGAACCTACCGTGTGATGTTGTGATCCTTGCTGGCACCGATAGAAGCGTCGAGGATGATCCAGATGGAAACCCTCGCAAAGATCTAAAGCCCCATGAGATCCTGAATGCGCTTGGCCGGGCAGGACGTGCAGCATATGCGGCGACAGGGATCGCCATTGTAGTTCCAGCAGACATCATCCCCGTCGATCTGACTAATGTGAGCTTCGGATCAGAACAGGCACCGCTTCCAACTGTTTTTTCAGAACAAGATGCATGCGATGTGGTTCATGATCCGATTGCCCTACTGCTCGATCAAATCGAAACTGATGTGGAGTCGGATCCACGAACTCAGGCAATGATCCGAAGACTGCGTGCCGTCACGGATGATGGAAAATCAGGCTTTGAAACTGTGGCCAGGTCATCGCTTGGATACCATATTCGAAGGGTAGAAAGCGAAGCACTTGCAGATGTCTGGCTGGAGTCCAGGAGGAATGCGCTTGAGGCTGCCGCCGCGCGTTTGACAGATCCACCCGTTACCGACTGGCAAAACGAGCTGGCGGTCAGGAATGGGGTTCCTCCGGCACTTGTTGAGCGGCTGCATTTGGCAATCTCGATCGCCCCGCTGGCATCGACAAAGACCTCAGACTGGGTTTCCTGGCTACTTGATACCATCGTGCATAGTCCGCAGGACCTATTACTATCTGTTCGGTCGAACTCTTTGGAGACTGTTTTTGGCCGCGCATGGAAGGATCATCCTGACCAAGCTGCTGCCGTCGGGCCTGTGGTCGAAGCTATCAAAACCATGGTTGAAATGTGGTGCTCAGGGAAAACTCTCGTCGACATTCAGTCCTTCGCACATGGCTTTGTAATTTCTAATGAAATCAAGAAAAAGCGGCCTGCGGCCAATTCCAGTACGGCTCAACGTGCTCGCCGGTTTGCAATTCGCATTCTGCCAGACATCGGGTTCCTTTGCAGCTTGCTCGGGCAGGTCTTTGAACGGCGCGAACTTGAAGAAGGTATTGCCGTGCCGGAGATCGTTTCAATGCTGCAAAGGATGGTAAAAATGGGAGACCATGATCGTCATCACGCAATTCTTCGTCAAGAAACCAGATCTCAATCACGAGTGCTTTCATTTCATGCATGCGAAGAGATGAGAGAGAGCTTCTCGGCTGGCGCTGAAGATCCGATCGAGGCTGTGCAGGCCGATGTTCGCGCGGGCGTAGCTCTCAATTCTCTCAAGGGCATTGATTTTCCCTGATTTGACGCAAAGAGGGGGCATGGTACCTGCTAATTGTGCGCTTGGGTTCCAGCTCAAGAGTGCGCGACGTCGCATTGTGTGAGATGATGCTCTTCCGGCAGTTTAGAGGTGTAGGATCCGATTTCTATGAAGGGAACACGCTAAAGAATAGCTTTCGGGCCTGGGGCTTTGATGCGCGAAGGCACCAAAGTCCTCAAGATTTTTATGCCAGGGCCTGAAGATGTTCGAATGCTGCTCGCTTCAGGCTATTTTTGGGCAACGCCAGCGGGCGCTGAGACAGGATCTCACGAAGCTTGCATGCCACGGACCTCAATTCCTGGATTGTAGTGTTATTGCTCCGAACAAAATTAAAAACTGGTTCGGATGCTTCATTGTCGTAGACGGATACAGTAGCAGCCTCTCCATTGTCGCCCAGAGTAACGTCAACCGTCAGGACAGCAGCGCTGGCCAGGTTGCAGGATTTGATCACCGGGAAGCCATATTGGCGCCGACGGCTGATTTCAAGTTTGAAATCTGCCTTGTCGACAGCGTCTTTCAGATCTTTCGTGTGGTGAGCCGTATAATGGATATTCAGTATTGTTCCGTGCCGGTGACCGGCGATTGCTTGGCGCTGACCATCCGAAACATGCGCAGAATTCAGCATGCTCGAAAGAGTTTTCCGCATGGCATAGAAGTCCTCGTCAAAATCCCCGAGCCCGAGGTGATCGAGGATGCGACGCAGATGTTTCCCAAATGCGCTCGTCACGTCACCGCTGGTTGTCCGTCGCGCAGCCTCGGGAAAGAGAAGAATTCCATGGTCATCGGACAGCGCATGAAACCACTCGACAAACCCGAGATCCAGGAGGAGCTGAGGCACGGGGATGACGCGCTTGCTGTCTTCGGTCTTGCCTGGTTGTTCCGGACCCGTTCCGATGGCGAAGCAGTAGTGGCTGTTGCGATACCGGATATCGCTGCGTTTCATCAGCAGGATTTCCTCGATACGCGATCCAATGGTCAGAACGATAAGTGGAACCCAGTAAGTCGCGTCACGTATGATCAGGGATCCGCGTTTCCAGCGGCGGTGTTCGGACAGGCACCCGGTGTAGATTGGTGAAGTCAAAAACCTTGCGAGCCGTTCCTCTGTCCAGGGCATGCGAATCTTGGGTTTGGTCACACGCACGTATAGCTCGTCATCCGGCGCCTGATCCTTAACATGTTTCTCAACCTCCTTGTAAGAGAGTGCTTCCGGCGGATTGACGCCAAGCTCCCTGACGCTCTTGAACAGGCGGTTCAGCCCATCCCGATCTCGCCTGATGGTCGTCATCGTGCGACGCGGAACCAGTTTGTCTGCAAGGATTGCTCGTTTTTCTGCGACTGAGATGTCGCTCCGCTCCCTGATTTCTTCAGTCACCATGAGGTCGTGAGCATCGGCGGTGGAAATCTCGGTTGCTTTCAGGATTGTCTGGCCATCCTTGTTGAAACGGTTCTTTCCATGAGCGCGACCCTGGCTGCGGGGCAACCTGGCTTCCCAGGCGAAGAACGCTTTTTGCCTGTCCTTGGTGATCGCGGTGACAGGAATGTCCCCGAAGAACTCCAGTGTGAGTTTCTCAAGCGCATTGATATTGCCCTGCATCGAAGGGTTTGGGTAATTTTTCCGGGTCTGCGCCCAAGCCTGCGAAAGCAGGATGGGTTCCTGCACGAATTTGTCGAAGTCTTTGATATCGTGATCGTTGAGCAGCGGGCGGCATGCGGTGCGGATATCGTCTCCTTCGGTCACATCGCTCTCGATATCGTTGATGCGACGCTTGAGGGTTGTGACCTGGCGGCCAAGATCCGGGGAAAGCGGACCGGGCAGGGTAAGGCCGATCATGCTGCTGGCCTTTTCCAGCAACTCCTGAACTTCCATCCAGTTCTCGCGCCGGGCAGCGCGGCGCAGCCTGTTGTTCTCTGCTTCGAGCTCTTCAATGCGTTTATCTGCGTCTTCATCGGTCAAGCTGCCCATGCTGCTTTGTTCTGCCAGGATCCGTGCCAGTTCCGCTCGGAGAGCTTCAGTCAGCAGTGCTTTGGTGTCAGCGGGGCTCAGGTCTTGAGAGTTAAGGGCGTCCACGATTTCTTTCTCCATTCGCTCGCAGACCGTGAGGAGCCTTGCGGCTCGTTTCACGGCGTCGAGCGGGAGGTCGGTACGCAGGGAAAGGCAGAGAAATGAGTTTGATTGTAAGTTTGATAGCGCCCTGGGTAGGCGTTTGCGGAAATAGAAAACCCGGCCCCTTCGCATGAGGTAAGGGCCGGCGCAGTGTTTTGGTTTCTGATGGGACGAGTCGGAGCGCTTGCGCGCATAGTGCGCAACGGATTGTGTTACACCCTGTGTCACAGTTTCGGTCGACTGAGACACATTGTCTAAGATGAGCTTGGGAAAGCTCTTATTTTCTCGACTTTTCATGGAAAGTGGCTGGGGTGGTAGGATTCGAACCTACGGTGCGCGGTACCAAAAACCGGTGCCTTACCACTTGGCTACACCCCAACTTGTGTGGCGGTTTTTACTTAAAGCGGCGGGGGGGTGCAAGACCTCTTTTCACAAAAAGTGACAGTTTTTTAGCAAAAAATCCGGTCGGTTGTGCAGGGTAGCAAAAGGGCCAATAAATCTTGGGGTTTCGCCGATTATTGCGTTTAGACAGCGCTGGTGGGACGTTTATTTAGCCTGCTCTCAGCAGCTTAGACCGGGGAGCATGGCGGCGCAATTCGCGCAATTCGTTTGCCCCACATTAAAAGACAACCCTTAGACCGGAATCGCCCGAAGATGCCC
>JAOARQ010000019.1 GCA_025210455.1 Pelagimonas sp. | reverse complement strand
GTGGATATCGAAGATACCAGCGAACAGCACAGAGGATGATGTCCCGCGGGAAGCGATGGTGTTTGAACGGAGACTTGCGGGGCATCGGGGGACCTCAAAAGCACAAGCCTCGCCAGGTCAGCCGATTAATGCAACAGTCCCTTCTAGATGCAAGTAGATGCGAAATCTCGCTCCTTGTATTTTTTTTGTTGTCCGCGCTTTCGCACCACCCTCTTTGGAACATCTATTGTTCGGTCAAATAACCTGGAATTGGGCGATTGGCTTTTTTCAGAAAGCTGGCCGCCACGGCCCTTGCCAGAGGTCGCATGTTGGAGAGGGATCTTGTCGACAACCCATGAACGCGTCCAGGTATCTTTCTGCCCGGAGCAAGTTCTACAAGACTGCCCTGCGCCAATTGCCGTCCGATGAAAGCGCGCGCGACGAGAGCAGCCCCTGCCCCATTCTCAGCAAGCTTCAAGGCGGCCGACATCGAGTTTACGCGAACTTCACGACCTGCGACCGTTTGCTGTTCACCATACGCCATTTTCCAGGCCAACCAGGTTTCGCGTGATCCGACGCTTTCGATCAACGCGCCGTCCATCCAACCATCTTCGTGTTTCGCAAGGTAATCAGGAGAGCAAACCGCCACCAGGTTCTCTTCAACCATCGGCAAGAGTTGGGGGCCAACCGCGCTTTCTACGGTGAAGACCAGATCGTCGTACGCTGAACGTGTTCCCAGCGCCTGGTAGTCGATTGTTATGTCGAATTGAACTTCGGGAAACGTCGCCATCAATCCCGGAATTCTGGGCGCGATCCAGTAATCCGCGAACGTCGGGGAAAAACAGCTGATGGCCACAACATTCCTGCGACTGCCTGTAAAGAGCCGTGATGTCGTATCATGCAGCGTTGCGAGCGTCTCGCTGACCTGCGGGGAATACGCCAACCCTTCGTCAGTCAGAACGATATGTCGCCCACGGCGCTCGAACAGGGCGGCCCCAAGCGCCTTTTCCAGGTTTCGGATCTGGATCGAAACGGCGCCTTGCGACAACCCGAGTTCTTCCGCAGCCTTCGTAAAACTCAGTGTGCGAGCGGCGCTTTCAAAAGCCTCAAGCCAGGCCATTTTGATGTTCGAATCGCGGCGCACCGGATCCTCCTATTAAAAAACAATGGGCAGGAGATGAATTTCCCGACCCTTGGGTCTGGTTTCCTATGTGCTGCGCGTGAAATATTTGTGACACTTCGCATTTCCCCACCTCACCAGCATCACGTAAGTGACTGAAAAATTTACTCTTTATAACTTCAATCAAAAGGCGGAGCTGGCCGCGGCGAAATCCGTCACCGAACTGTCATGATCAGCGGAATAGAGCGCACTCAGGCAATCACGCCTCCACTTTTCGACGGGCCATGGCCCGAGGGAACCTCTGATGAAAAAGTCGCTCCTCCTCTCTGCGGCCATCGTTCTGGCCAGCACCGCCGCTTCGGCTGAAACCCTGCGCATCCCACACGAGCTGGGCTACGGCGGGTCTGAATCGCTCGACCCTATTTCGCCACAGCGTTTTTATGAAGCCATCCAGAACATGTATTCGCGTCTCGTCCGTCAGGGCGACGACGGCCGCCCCTCGCCAGATCTGGCGCTGAGCTGGGACGCCACCCCGGATGCCAAGGAATGGACCTTCAAACTGCGTCCCGGCGTGACCTTCCACAACGGCAATGCCTTCACTGCCGAAGACGTGGCCTTTTCGCTGATGCGTACCCAGTCCGAAACCATTGACAGCCCGACCAAAGGCGTGATGGAAATCATCGACCACGTCGAAGTGGTTGATGACATGACGGCCAAGGTCGTGCTGAAACAAACCCATGCAGATTTCCCGCTGCTGGTTATGGATTACCGCATCAAGATGCTGGACGCGGAAACCTGCGGCAACGATCTCGACGCGTTGTGCGAAGGCGGTGTCGGCACCGGCCCCTATAAGCTGGTCGAACTAGATGCCTTGGGCACCACCACCTTGGAGCGTTTTGACGACTACTATGGCGGCACCCCCGGCGTTCAGAACAT
The DNA here is from genome assembly GCA_025210455.1 of Pelagimonas sp. GTDB lineage: Bacteria > Pseudomonadota > Alphaproteobacteria > Rhodobacterales > Rhodobacteraceae > JAOARQ01. The sequence continues at coordinate 6,107 of JAOARQ010000019.1, read as the reverse complement.
GGAACTGATCGCTATCGCCGACCAGAATGCCCGTGTGGCCGCGCTGCAGGCCGGTCAGGTCGATTTCATCTATGCGCTGTCTGCCGAACAGGTTCCGCTGTTTGCCAATGACCCGAACTTTACCGTTCAGTCGGTTCCGACCGGTCGCTGGGTCGGCATGGTCATGAACACCACGATCGCTCCCTTTGACGACGCCCGCGTCCGCAAGGCGATCCGCATGAGCGCCGACCGCGACGCCCTGGGTAAACTGGTCTATGGCAAGGGTGGTTTCATCCCGACCTGTGACCACCCGGTCTGGTCGGGGGATCAATACCGTGCAGACATCAGCTGTGATCGGGACATCGAAGGTGCCAGGGCGCTGCTGGCCGAGGCTGGTTACGCCGATGGTCTGACGGTTGAGCTGTTCGTTTCCGACATTTCGGAAGGTGCGGTGAAAATGGCCGAGGTTCTGCAGAACCAGGCCAGGGACGCTGGTATCACCATCGAACTGGTGCAGGCTCCGTCCGATGGGTACTGGGGCGACGTCTGGATGAAAGAGCCTTTCTTTGCCACCGGTTGGTCCCAACGCCCGACCGATCAGATCCTGAACGAAGCCTATCGTTCCACTGCGGCCTGGAATGAAACTGCGTGGAATTCGGCAGAATTCGACGCCGGTCTGGATGCTGCCCGCGGTGAGCTGGACTTTGACAAGCGCAAAGAATTCTACGGCGAACTGCAAAAAGAACTGTGGGAAAACGGCGGATCCTTCATTCCGGTCCATCTGAACACCGTTCGCGCATTTTCGTCGAAACTGTCGGGCATCCAGCCGGTCGAGGATTTCTCGATCCGTTACGAAGACGTGACCAAGGCCGGCTCCGACAGCTGAGCCGTCGCGCCTTTCCTGCCAATGACGCAGCCTGCCACGGGCTGCGTCTCCTTTTCCTGGGATAAGAAGAATGACCGGTCTGATCCTGCGCCGTTTCGGCTTTGCCGCCTTCACCATCGCGTTCGTGTCGCTGATCATGTTCGCTGCAGTTGAGGCGCTGCCGGGCAATGTCTGCACATCGTTTCTGCAAAGGTTTGCCCAGGGCCCACGCCTGGAGCGCTGCATTGAGCAACAAGGGCTGAACCGCCCGGCGATCGAGCGCTATGCCGATTGGGTGTCAGGGGCCGTGCAGGGGGATTTCGGCTATTCTCTGAAGAAGCGCAAACCGATCAACGAGCTGATTGGCGAACGTTTCGCCAATACCGCGCTGCTGGGCGGGCTGGCCGCGCTTCTGGCCATTCCGTTTGCCGTCTTTCTGGGGATCGCCGCGGGGGTGCGAAGGGACAGGCCACTTGACCTGTCGCTGTCCGGGGCGGCGATGCTGGCCATGACCATCCCCGAGTTCGTGACCGCCACGGCATTGATTTACGTCTTTGCCATCGTGCTGCAGTGGTTCCCGGCAGTGACCATCATGCGCAGCGGCATGAGCTTCATGGACATGTTGCCCAATATCGCCCTGCCGGTGCTGGTGCTCTCGGCGGTGCTGATTGCCCACATCATGCGTATAATGCGTGCCAGCGTGATTGACGTGATGGCCTCGGACTATGTGCAGATGGCGCGGCTCAAGGGCGTGCCCGAGCGCGAGATCATTCGCCGCCACGTGGTCCCCAATGCGATGATCCCGGCGCTGAACGTGATCGCGCTGACCATCGCCTGGCTACTGGCCGGGGTCGTGGTGGTCGAAAAAGTCTTTAACTACCCGGGCCTTGGGACGCTGATGATCCAGGCCATCTATGACCGCGATCTGCCCCTGGTGCAGGCCATCGCGCTGATCTTTTCCGTCATCTACGTAGGCGTCAACCTGCTTGCTGATCTGGCCGCGTTGATGATTGACCCGCGCCTGCGCAGAAAGGGCCATTGACATGTTGAAACTCCTTTCCACCATCATGTCGCGCCCGTCCGGGACGATCGGTCTGGCTTTGACACTGGCGCATGTGCTGATGGCGCTGCTGGCGCCGATCCTCGCGCCCTTTGATCCGACCCTGCAGAATGCCGATGCCATCCTGTTGGCGCCATCGCCTGAGCATTGGATGGGGACCGACACCCTGGGGCGGGATATCTTTTCCCGCGTACTATACGGCGGTCGCCTTGCCATTGCCGTGACCTTTGCCGCTGCGGTTGTTGCCACCACCTGGGGCAGTTTTGCCGGGATCTTCTTTGGAACCGTCGGTGGGCGCACCGATGAGTTTTCAATGCGCATCGTAGACGCCTTTCTGTCGATGCCATGGCTCTTGTTCCTGTTGCTGATCATTTCGATTGGCGGCGCGGGTCCCGCCACGATCATTCCCACGCTGGGGTTTTTCTACGGCGTGGCGGTTCTGCGCGTGATCCGGGGCGCTGCGATGCAGGTCGCTGCGCGGGATTTCGTGACCGCCGCGAAGGCGCGGGGTGAAAAGCTGTGGCCCATCCTGAGCCGCGAAATGTTCCCCAACCTCAGCGACATCATCCTGGTCGAAGGCGCAATGCGCTGGAGCTGGATGCTGCTGGCCTTCTCCTCGCTGTCGTTTCTGGGCTTTGGCGCCACGCCGCCGACCCCCGATTGGGGGCTGATGGTCGCGCAAGAGCGCGGGCTGCTGGCAACGGCACCCTGGGCGGTGTTCTGGCCGTGTCTGGCGCTGAGCTCGCTGATCATCGGGATCAATCTTCTGGCGGACGCCATCGGCAAGGCACTTGGCCTTGACCGCGCCACCGCCATGGCTGTGTGAGGGATTTGGACATGAGCGCATTGATCAAGATCGACAACCTGGCGCTGGGGTTCACCGGTAAACAGCGACAGCAGGCGCCGATCCTGCGGGGCATCTCGCTGGAGCTGCGCCAGGGTGAAACGCTTGGCATCGTTGGGGAAAGCGGCTCGGGCAAATCAACAGTGGCCCTTGCAATGATGGGGTATCTCAAACCGGGTCTGTCGGTGTTTTCCGGATCGGTCCATTTTGACGGGCAGGACATGTTCGCCCTGCCCGAAAAACAGCGCGCCGCCATGCGGGGCAGCAAGATCGCCCTGATCCCGCAAAACGCCGGACAGGCGCTGACACCCACGTTGACCATTGGCGCGCAGATCGACGAAGCGCTGCGCCTGTACACCACGCTGGACGCAAGTGACCGAAAGGCACGGGTGGTCGAGCTGTTGTCACGCGTGCGCCTGCCCTCGCCCGAGGAAATGGCGACGCGTTATCCGCACGAATTATCGGGTGGCCAACAGCAACGCGCGGCGGTGGCCATGGCTCTGGCCGGACAGGCCAAAGCACTGCTTCTGGACGAACCGACCACCGGGCTCGATGTGACCACCCAGGCGCACATCCTTGAGTTCTTGCGAAAGCTCGCCAGCGAAATGGGCGTGGCGATGATATATGTCAGCCATGATCTGGGTGTGATTGCGCGGGTCGCGGACCGGGTGGCGGTGATGTATGCGGGCCAGATCGCCGAAGAAGGCCCGACGCGGGATGTTTTGCGCGCGCCCAAACACCCCTACACGGCCGGGCTTATCGCCTCGATCCCCAAGCTGTCCGATCCCGCCATTCCGGCCTCAATGCCGGGGGTGCCACCCAATGTCGGCTCGTCGATCACCGGCTGCGCATTTTCAGATCGCTGCCCGCAGGCGCAAGCGATCTGCCGCAGAGAGGCCCCTTCCCCCGTCACCCTGGGCGAGACCCGCGCCCGTTGCCATTTCGCCGAACATCCGCGTGTGACGCATGAAAAATCCCGACGCGTGCCCCAGGTCAGCTCTGACGTGGCGATTGAACTTGAGAACGTGGCGATTTCCTACAGCCAGCCGGGGCTGTTGGACCGGATGCTGGGGCGCACCCCGCCACCCCCCACTGTCGATCGGGCCGGGTTCGTGCTGCACAAGGGAGAAACCCTTGGCCTGGTCGGGGAAAGCGGATCGGGCAAATCGACCATCCTGCGGGCCATCGCAGGGCTGGTTGGCACCCGCGCGGGCCAGCTGAGTCTGGGCGCTGACGGGGATCTGTCAGCCCCCGTTCACAAACGCGACCGCGAAATCCTGCGCCGCGTGCAGATGATTTTCCAGAATGCCGACGCCTCGCTGAATCCACGTCAAACCATTGGTGAGATCCTTGCTGCGCCCCTGCGGCTTTACTTTGGACTGAGCCGCGAACACGCCCGTAAACGCGCACAAGAGCTGTTGGAACAGGTTCGCCTGCCGCCGAACTATCTTGACCGGTTTCCGGGGCAGCTTTCAGGCGGTGAAAAACAGCGTGTTGGCGTTGCGCGGGCCTTTGCCGCCAATCCCGAGGTGACATTGTGCGACGAGGTCACCAGCGCGCTGGATGTATCCGTGCAGGCAGCGGCGCTGGCGCTTTTGACCCGGTTGCAAGCCGAAAACGGATCCTCGTTCATCTTTGTCAGTCATGACCTGGCAGTGGTGCGTGCAGTGTCGGACCGGGTTGCGGTGCTGTATCAGGGCAGGATCTGTGAGATCGGCCCAGCCAGGGACGTCTATGCGCCGCCCTATCACCCCTACACTCGCACGCTGATGGGCGCAGTTCTGGAACCGGATCCCGACACGGCCCCGAAACTCCTGGCAGACGACATGACGGAAAAGGCGCCTCCGGAAACCGGGTGCCCGTTTCAGCGCCGCTGTCCCCATCACTGCGGCGCAATTTGCGACACCGATACCCCCCCTGCGCGCACCTTGGCAGAAGGACATGTGATTCACTGCCATCGATCGCCGACGGAGTTGAGCGCGGATGAAACAGACACCCAGGGTTCTGCGATTCAGAAAGAACAAGAACCTGTGGTCGCATAGCCGGAAATGAAGCAACAATGATTATTTTTGATTTCGACGGCGTCCTTGCGGACTCACTGCAAACTTGCCTCGCGGCGTGCAATGTCGCGGCGCAAGCTCAGGGCGCTGAATGGGAATTCCGCGAGGATGCGTTTGCCACTCTCCATCCTCTGACATTTGAGGCTCTGGCCGAACGTTACGACCTGGATCCCGAATGCTTTGCCAGAAGTGTTGCCGAGACTGTTTCGTCCTTCCAGGAAAAACCGATTGTCTTTCCCGGGATTGAACAAGCTCTTTCGGAACTGGCCGAATCTCACAAGCTGGCCGTAGTCAGCGCAAGCCAAGCCAGCGTTATCCGGTCGGTTCTGAGCGCCTCGGGCGCCGACCGGCACATGAAGCAGATCATAGGCGGCGACACGCAAGGCACCAAAGCGGAGAAGATCACGCGCTTGGTTGCCGATTTACCGTCTGAACCGCACGTCATGGTCGGGGATGCGGTCAGCGACCTTGTTGCGGCCCGAGATGCAGGCATCAAGGCGATCGCTGTCACTTGGGGCTGGCAATCGGCATCACACCTCGCTGCGCAAGACCCGGATGCGATTGTGGATAACCCTCAAGATCTCGTCCAGGCCTGCCTGGCGGTTCTTGCTGTTTAAGGATTTGGGCTGATGAAACTTATCCATCTGACAGACTTGCATATCAACGCCGGAGACGCACCGCCTGCGCTTGCACGCGCCAACGAACGTGCCCGCGAAGCCATTGATCAAATCAACCAGCAACATGGCGACGCAGAGCTGTGCGTGATCACCGGCGATATCGTCGCGGATCCCGACCTGGATGCCTATCGTTTCGCCGAAGAGCTGATTTCGTCCCTCAGGATTCCGACCTATGCCTCGCCAGGCAACCACGATGACCGGGATATGGCGCGGCAATTCCTAACCTCGGTCAAAGCGGACGAAAACGGCTTTTTGCAGCAGATGGTGCAAACGTCGCGCGGCGCATTCATGTTGCTGGACACACACGACCCCACCACGCATGCAGGGGTTTTGTGCGACCGGCGATTGGATTGGATCCAGGCCCAGCTGAGCAGCGCAACCGATCCGGTTTGGGTCTGCATGCATCACGCGCCTTTTGCGACGGGGCTTGCCGCCATGGACACGATCGGCTTGGACCCGCGCGCGGCAGAGCGCCTTGGCGGGGACTGTTGCATTAATCGGCTGACCTGGCGAGGCTTGTGCTTTTGAGGTCCCCCGATGCCCCGCAAGTCTCCGTTCAAACACCATCGCTTCCCGCGGGACATCATCCTCTGTGCTGTTCGCTGGTATCTTCGATATCCAC
>JAOARQ010000018.1 GCA_025210455.1 Pelagimonas sp. | reverse complement strand
ATGCCTCGGATGCCTCGGATGCCTCGGATGCCTCGGATGCCTCGGATGCCTCGGATGCCTCGGATGCCTCGGATGCCTCGGATGCCTCGGATGCCTCGGATGCCTCGGATGCCTCGGATGCCTCAGGATGCTCGGTCACATCATCGGCAACCGGCTCTGTCAGAGGGTCCTGTTCGGTGGCCAGTTGCGTCTCAGGCTCGGGAAGATCCTCTTCACCCTCTGCCCCGTCTTCCGGCTGCTCTTGCGCACCCGAATTTTCCGCCACTGGGTCAGACTGATCAGGGCCAGACTGCACGGTTAGCTCTTCAATGTCAGATTCAGCCTGTTCCGAAGATGGATCTTCCCCATCTTGATCTGACGCAGATGCCATTTGTGATGTGTCGATATCGGGGGAGTCCGATGGCGCGGGGGCTTCCCAAGTAGCGGTGGGCGCCACACCAGCTGCCTCTAACGCGGCAAGATCCTGTTCCGCCTGTGATGTGGGTGTTTCGATAACATCCTCAATCATCATGGGGTCATTTGTGCTTTCAAACCCTTCGAACAGATCCCGAATCATTGGTTTGTCGTCGATTGGACGGCTTGGCGCCATTTGCGCAGGCGCGGCTTCATCCTTGGTTTCTGGCGCAGGCTCACTGCCGCTATCAGGAAAGGCAAGCACCTTGGCCTCATCCTCTTGCGCGACGACCTCTGTGAAGGGGGCGTCTTCCAGGATGATCGCGTCTTCGACTGTGTCTGATGGTGTAGAACTACTGCCATCTTCGTCAAACTCAGAGAGCGAAGACACATGTTTAACGCCTTGTTCGCGCAGTACTTTTTGTACGCCTTTGATCGTTAGCCCATCGTCATGCAGCAGCTTTTTGATGCCAGACAAGAGATCAAGATCGGACGGGCGGTAATAGCGTCGCCCGCCGGCCCGTTTCACAGGTTTTACCTGACTGAACTTGCTTTCCCAGAAACGAAGAACGTGGGCCGGGGTGTCGAGGGCCTCGGCCACCTCGGAAATCGTGCGAAACGCGTCAGGAGATTTGGGCATATAGATCCGTTACTGTTTATTACCGGCGGCAACGCGGTCCTTCATCAGATGCGAAGGGCGGAACGTCAAAACGCGCCGGGGTTGGATGGGCACTTCTTCACCCGTTTTTGGGTTGCGTCCAACACGTGCCGCTTTTTCGCGAACAGAGAATGTCCCGAAAGACGAAATCTTAACCTGTTCGCCCGCCACCAATGAGTCAGACATATGTTGAAGAACCGCTTCAACCAATTCGGCGCTCTCGTTCCGGGACAGTCCAACTTCGCGGAACACCGCTTCACTCAGATCCATCCGCGTCAGGGTTTTATCCCCCATGCTTATTCCCTCCCGCTGTTTGGTCCAGCTTATGCTTGAGCGAAAACACAAGTCAATCTCAATGACTTGCATAATTGGCTTAACAGGCAGTTAAGTTGAACACCTGCACAGTTTGCAAGCTTTGGTTAAGAATTGGCAGGGCGTTTTACCAGCGCAGAACGACAGCGCCCCAGGCAAGACCGCCGCCAATGGCTTCGGTCACGATCAGATCGCCCTGTTTGATCTGCCCGCGGTCCTTCCCGACCGATAGTGCCAGCGGAATCGATGCGGCAGAGGTATTGCCGTGATCCTGAACCGTCACAACCACGCGGTCCAGCGGCAGGCCCAGTTTTTTGGCAGTGCCATTGATGATGCGAATATTGGCCTGATGTGGGACAATCCAGTCCACATCCTCGGCAGATAGATTGATCTTGCCCATGGCCGTTTTGGCGGTGGCCGCCAGTTTTTCAACCGCGTGACGGAAGACCTCCTTGCCCTGCATTCGCAGGAAACCGGTGGTGCGTTGCGATACGCCGCCATCCACATAAAGAATATCGCGGTGGCGACCGTCTGAATTCAGATCTGTCGAAAGAATACCGCGATCTGCGTTGGTGCCGTCGCCTTCCTGGGCTTCGAGAATCAGCGCACCAGCGCCATCGCCAAACAGCACACAGGTGCCGCGATCTTCCCAGTCCATGATGCGTGAAAAGGTTTCCGCTCCGATGACCATCACCCGGTTTGCCTGCCCGGACAGAATCAAGGCATTGGCATTCGACAGGGCAAAGACAAAGCCCGCGCAGACCGCCTGCACATCAAAGGCAAAACCACGGGTCATACCCAGTTGATCCTGCACCATGGTGGCAGCTGACGGAAAGGTCAGGTCAGCGGTGGATGTTGCCACAACGATCGCATCCAGATCATCCGCCTCAAGACCGGCATCTTTCAGGGCAGCCTTGGCGGCTTTGGTCGCCAGCATGGATGTGGTTTCATCTTCATGAGCAAAATGACGACGTTCGATCCCCGAGCGGGATTTGATCCACGCGTCTGATGTCTCTAGCGTTTTTTCAAATTCTGCGTTCTCTACCACACGTTCCGGTAGATAATGTCCAACACCAATGACAGTTGCGCGAGTGGTCATTTTACGTTTTTGTCCTTCTGCCCTAAGGCATCTTGATCAAGTTCCGCCGCAGACGCAACCCGCGCGGCCAGACGATCAGTAAAGCCAGAGCGTGCCAGTTCAAAGGCCAGCTTTACCGCAGCAGAAACCCCCATGGCATCAGCTGAGCCATGTGATTTGACCACGGTCCCGTTCAGACCCAGGAAAACACCGCCGTTCACACGACGCGGATCGATGCGTTTTTGCAGTCTTTTCAGTGATGTATAAGCCAAAAGTGAAGCGACACGTGAAAGCGGGGAATAGGCGAAAGCCTGACGCAGAAGATCGCCAATCAGGCTGGCGGTACCTTCACCGGTTTTCAGCGCAACATTGCCGGTAAATCCATCGGTGACAATAACGTCGCAGGTTTTGCCGGGAATATCTCCGCCTTCCACAAAGCCAACAAAATCGAACTGGGCCTTTTCAGCATGGGCTGAAATCAGATCATGCGCTTCTTTCAGTTCAGCGCGGCCTTTGTGTTCTTCGGTGCCAACATTCAGTAGCCCGATACGGGGGCGCTTCAACTCAAGACCGTTGCGGGCGTATGAGGCCCCCATGAGGGCATATTGCAGAAGGTCGGTGGCATCGGCGCGAATATCCGCGCCTACATCGAGCATCACATTAAAGCCCTGCGGATTGCGTGAGGGCCAGAGAATCGCGATGGCAGGGCGGTTTACGCCAGGAAGTTTGCGCAGGCGGATCATCGACAGCGCCATAAGTGCGCCGGTATTGCCGCAACTGACAGCCACGGTCGCGTCACCATTGCGCACCGATTCCAAAGTGGACCACATCGACGTTGCCTTGCCATGGCGCATCACCTGGCTGGGCTTGTCTTCCATGCTGACCACATCCTGCGCATGTCTGATGGTGCAGCGCCCATCCAGGATGCGCCGCTTGGCCACCAGTTTGCTCAGGTCGTTTTCGGGGCCATGCAGGATGAAATCCACTTCGGGATTCAGCTTAGCAGAACGAGAAATGCCGGCGACTACTGCCGCCGGTCCCCGGTCGCCGCCCATGGCGTCAACGGAAATCACGACCCGGCCTGCGCCTGCGTTGTTATGATCCTTCGAGGAGGTCATGCAGGTTGGCCAAAGCCTTTTGTGATTTATGCCGCGTCTTCGTCCAGATCGATGTCGTCAGCCATTGCGACGACTTCACGGTCTGCGTAGTGGCCGCAAGATGGGCACACGTGGTGAGGGCGCTTCAGCTCACCGCAGTTCGGGCATTCATTTGGGTTTGCAGCAACCAGTGCATCGTGCGCGCGACGGTTGTTGCGACGCGATTTGGAAACTTTGTTCTGTTGGACTGCCATGTCTCAACCTCTGTCTGGGGCAGGCCGCAGCGGCGTGCCGAAATTCCGTTTATCTCGCGCCTCCATAAGACCAAGTCTTTCGCGGCACAAGCATCATTCTTGTCATGAAGGCGCGAAAATACGCAGAACGCACCATTTGGCAAGACTTATCTCAGTCTTTGTCGCCCTGATCCTGCATTTTTTCTCGCAATGCCGCCAGCCCGGCAAAGGGCTTCAGATCTTCTTCCTGCAAAGGAGACACACCGGGTTCGCTGAACTGTGCGGCATCCAGATTGGCATCTTCTTTGCGCGGATAAGAGGGAATCACCAGATCCAGCGCTTCGCTCATGATCTCATTCAGATCGATCTCATCTTGTAAAATATCTGTGTTTTCATCCTCGGTCATTTCGGTTTCTGACCCTTCAGACGGCTGATCTGTCAGGGTTTCGGGCACAAAATGACGGATGACATCACTGTCGATGCGTGTGGTGATTGGCTCAAGCGTTACAATGCAGGATTGAACGACTGTGGCCCCGATTTTGGCGGTCAGGGTCCAGCCTTTCTTGCCGCGCGGGCTGAGTTTCCCCTCAAAACGCAGCTTTTTGATCGACTGCGCGTTCAGCTCCTGCGCGAGCTGCGCCCGCGTATCGGCATCTGGTTCCAGTAGAAAGCGGGTTTCCGCCGTCTGTTTCAGCGAGCTTACGCGCAAAATGGTCTCGTTTGGCGGTACAGTAGGCATACGGTGTGGTTTTCCTAAGCTTGAAGGCGTGATAATCCCCATGTAATCGAATACGAGGCCGGGCAGGCCAAGATCAAGAGGGGGCAGTTCATGCTGCGCATTGGGGGATTGGCGCGAACAGCCGTTGCGATTGTAGCTTTTAGCAGCATGGCAGCGTGCAGCGCGCAATATCGAACACACGGGTATATGCCACCCGAAGAAGACCTACAGCAAATTGTGCCGGGTGTGGATACCCGCGCCTCCGTAGAAGAGCTGATCGGCGTGCCGACGGCCTCCGGGGTGCTGAATGATTCCGGATTTTACTATATCGAATCCAACGTGAAGCAATTTGGCTGGCAGCGCCCCAGCGTTGTGGATCGCCAGATCCTTGCGATCACCTTTGATACAGCCGGTGTGGTGGAGAATATCACCACCTATGGTCTGGAAGATGGCAAAGTGGTGCCCCTGTCGCGCCGCGTGACGAAATCGGCTGATTCGAACATCAGCTTCATTCGCAAGCTCTTTGGCAATATCGGCGGCCTGAATCTGGGCGATGCCTTTGGGGGATCGCGCTGATCGCAAATGTCATGTTAGGGTCATATCTGTTTGGCACTTGGGTGTTGAAAGGCCTGCCTGATCAAAACAGGCAGGAACAGCAGATATGATCCGACTGACAAAAGGGCGCTACGCTGCCCGTCTTGCTGAAACTGACAGCGATATAAGGGCCGCGCAGGATCTGCGCGGCTTGGCGTTTGGCAAAGACGGCCCTGACCGGGATCACTTTGATCCACAGTGTGATCATCTGTTGATAGAAGACGGGCAGGGCGTGCTGGTCTGTTGTTTTCGGTTTTTGCCGCTCGCCAATGGGCGCGAGATTGAGCGCAGCTATTCCGCGCAGTTCTATTCTCTCGACAGGCTTACCAGTTTTGATGGCCCGATGGTTGAAATGGGCCGGTTCTGCATCCACCCCGATCAGGGGGATCCGGATATTCTTCGGGTGGCCTGGGGGGCGATGACAGCCTATGTCGATGCCCAAGGGGTTGAGCTTTTGTTTGGATGCGCCTCATTCGCGGGAACAGATGCGCGCGCCTATTACGATGCCTTTGCCATGCTCAAGGCCCGCCATCTGGCGCCAAACCGCTGGTTGCCCCGTGTCAAAGCCCCAAATGTCTTCCGCTTTGCGCAGCGGTTGCGGCGAAAACCTGATGCTAAACAGGCCATGCTACGCATGCCCCCCTTGTTGCGCACCTATCTGATGATGGGGGGCTGGGTTAGTGATCATGCGGTGGTGGATACGCAAATGAACACGCTGCATGTCTTTACCGGTGTTGAAATCGCGGCCATCCCTCCGGCGCGCAAACGCCTGCTGCGCGCGGTGGCCAGCTAGCGTGAAGCGCCCGGAAGGGCGGGCCGAGCGCTTGACGAACCCGCGCCAAAGCCCTAGCCCGGCATCATGGCAAATGCACCTCTTCTTCAGCTCTCCGAAATCTCGCTTACCTTCGGGGGCGATCCCGTTTTTCATGACCTGTCCCTGACCGTTCAGCAAGGCGACCGCGTGGCCCTTGTGGGGCGCAACGGCTCTGGCAAATCGACTTTGATGAAGGTCATGGCTGGGCTGGTCGAAGCGGATCGGGGCGATCACGTCATCCCCTCTGGCATCTCTGTTGGCTATATGGAGCAAGATCCGGATCTTTCCGGATATGAAACTTTGGGGGAATTTGCTGCATCAAATCTGGCCGCCAGCGACATGTACCGCGTAGAACGGGCCTCTGAGGGTTTGAAATTCGACCCAAGCCGCCCGGTATCAACGGCCTCTGGCGGGGAACGCCGCCGCGCGGCCCTGGCCAAGCTGATGGCAGAAGAGCCCGAGCTGATGCTGCTGGACGAACCGACCAACCACTTGGATATCGAAGCCATTGCATGGCTTGAGGATGAGCTGAAAAACACCCGTAAGGCTTTTGTCCTGATTAGCCACGACCGCTATTTTCTGAATGCGCTAACCCGCGCAACCCTTTGGATTGACCGGGGACAGGTGCGGCGGCAAGAACAAGGTTTCAAAGCCTTTGAAGCCTGGCGCGACAAAACCTGGGAAGACGAGGACATGCAGCGCCATAAACTGGATCGCAAGATCAAGTCTGAGGCGCGTTGGGCGGTCGAGGGCATTTCTGCTCGGCGCAAACGCAATCAGGGCCGTCTGCGCGCCCTGCAAGATTTAAAAAAAGACCGGGCCAGCCAGATCAGACGGCAGGGGCAGGCCGCGATGGAACTGGCTTCGGGGCCAAAGTCGGGCAAGAAAGTTATCGAAGCCAAAGCCATCACCCATGCCTTTGGTGACAAACAGATTGTGCGTGATCTGGATCTGACGGTGCAGCGCGGTGACCGGATCGCCTTTGTCGGGCCTAACGGTGTCGGAAAAACCACTTTGATCAAGATTTTAAGCGGCGAACTTCAACCAGATTCGGGCAGTGTCAAACTGGGCACAAACCTTGTGCCAGCGGTCTTTGATCAGACTCGCGCGCAGTTGGATCCTGATGTTTCGCTTTGGGACAGTTTGGCGGGTGACAAGGAAATTGGTGTGTCCGGCAAGGCCGATCAGGTTATGGTGCGCGGCAATCCCAAACATGTTGTGGGCTATCTCAAAGAATTTCTCTTTGACGAACGTCAGGCTCGCGCACCGGTGCGGTCGCTCTCAGGCGGTGAAAAAGCGCGGTTGCTGCTGGCGAAAATCATGGCGCGGGAATCGAATCTGCTGGTTCTTGACGAACCGACCAATGATCTGGATGTGGAAACGTTGGATCTGCTGCAAGAGTTGCTGGACAACTATGATGGTACGGTCATGCTGATCAGCCACGACCGGGATTTTCTGGATCGCGTCGCCACCACCACTATCGCCATGGAAGGGCGCGGTCAGGCGGTGGTCTATGCGGGTGGTTGGTCTGATTATCAGGCGCAAAAAGCTGAGACATCGGGTGAAGCCCCCGCTGCAAAGATCAAACCAAAAAAGGAAAAAGCCCCTCAGAAATCCAAACAGGAAAGCGAAGGGCTGACCTATACGGAAAGGCACCGTCTAGAGGAACTGCCCGGTGTGCTGGACCGCCTGGCTGCTGAAATCGCCAAGCTGGAAGAGTTTCTGGCCGATCCTGAACTTTTTAGCAAAGAACCTCTGAAGTTCCAGAAAGCCACAGATGCTTTGGTTGAGCGGCAAGTGGCCCTGGCCAATGCGGAAGAAGAATGGCTGGAGCTGGCTGAAAAAGCAGAAGCATAAGACTAGGCCACTTAATCAGAGTGGCCTTTTGCTTTTAATGTGAATGACCTGCGTGGCTATGTTGATGCGCGCCCTCAGCTTCGACGGCAACATGCACATGCAGATGGCCTAGGCTGGTTTCCAGTTCCAGCTCAAATTCATCCCCCTGATGCAGGTGGTCCTTTAACCCGTCCAGCTTAAAAGCCAGCGCATTGGGTTCCAGATCCAGATCACTGCCGGCTGCAATTGGCATGGCGGGCAGCGCCTGATAGGCCGCCTGACCATCCACAAGCGTAAACCCCACCAGCGTGGCCTTTGTGGCAAGATCCGTTTCAGCCCCTTCCAGCATCACCTTTTCATCGCGGGTATTGGAAATCTCCATATAAATCAGTGCGTGATCATCATGGGTGGCCGGGGTCCAGGCGTGAAGCACACGCAGCCCGTCAAGGGTGCTGAGATGATCGTCGTGATTGTCCTGCGCAAAGGCAGGCAGGGCCAAAAAGGCAAGGGTAAGGTGCAGAAAACGCATAAAAACCTCTCAGGAGCGCAGTGCAGTGACAATGGGTTTGCGGGTCAGTATCGCGGCAGGCCCCAAGGCCAGCAGCGAGGCCAGCGTGACAAAACCCGCGACAAAATGAAATTCAGGCCAGGCCAGTGGGGCCTCGATCAGGATATCGGTTCGTGCGGTCAGGATGCGAGACAATATAATCGTCGCCCCTTGGCCCACCATAAGGCCCAGCACAGCACCGATGACCATTAGAAACGCCGCATAAGACCATATGAATGCAAAGATAAACCGATTGGGTGCCCCAAGCGCGCGCAGCAAAGCCATCTGTCGTTGAAATCGCCCAACCAAAAGCAAAAGCCCCGTAAGAACGCTGGCCGCAACCAGCCCCTGTGTCACCAGCGCCAAGGCCGACATGGCCTGCCGCATATCACCCAGCACGCCATAAAGCCGCGTCAACACCGCGCCGGGGAAGAAGGCCATGCTTTCCCCCGCGCGGGTGAACTCTGATCGCAGCGCATAATTGGCCCAAAGCGCCTTGGCCCGCACGATGATCGCAGGGGTGCCAGGGAAATATTCAGGGTCAAAAGGCGGGCCGATTCTATCCCCATCTTCATAGCGATGCCCATTGGCCAGCCCGTGGGTTTCCCAAACCGATTCAACGGGAACCAGAATGGATTTATCCCAAGGTGTGCCCGTGGCGGACATGCGGCCAACAACTGTCAGCGCTGCCTCATGCACGCCATCTTCGGCAGCATCCCCCACGCCATGGGCCGGTACAAATTGATCGCCAAGCACCAAAGGAACATGTGCCCCGGCAATGGCTTCTTGCGAGGTTTCGAAGATGCGACCTGCTATCTGATCGTCAGACAGGTAGCGGGCAAATTCAGCGGTGGTGCCCACAACCGGCGCGCCCTGATACGAATCGCCAAAGGCCAGAGGGGCCGCGATATCAACATGATCGTGGGTGATGATCTCATGAAACAGCGGACCACCCAGCAAAGGCACATTCGTGGGCTGCAAATAGACCGAGGCCATCATCATCGTCAGTTCGCTGCCCGGTGCAGCGATGATCAGGTCAAACTTATCCGCCGCCTGCGCCGTGCCACGTCTTAACCCGCGTTCCTGCGCCAACAGGCCGATACCAATCCCCATCGAAATTGCGATCAGCAGCACAAATAGCGCATTTGTCCAACGAAACCGCCAGATCATCGCCCTCACAAGCGGCCAGGGGGCAAAGCCACGCAAAACCACTGCGCCAATCACAAGCGCAGGCAGGGAAAGCAATACCAGCAAAGCCCAGTTTTGCAGCGCAGGCGAAAGCTGATCCCAAATGGCCATCATGCGTTGACCTTGTTTGGCATCAATCGCCCATCTGCAAAGGTGACCACCCGATCCATCTGATTCAGCAGAGCTTCATCATGACTGACAACGATCAGAGTCTGACCGGAAGCGCGGCTGAGGCCCGTCAGATCTTCGATTAAGTGGTCAGCCGCAGTGCGATCAAGGCTGGCTGTTGGCTCATCTGCCAAAAGAACCTGTGTCGTCTTTGACAGAGCGCGGGCAACGGCGATGCGCTGGCGTTCTCCACCAGAGAAACTGGCTGCTCCGCGATCTGAGTTTTTCAGCCCAAGCCGTGATAATTGATCAGCGGCACGCTGGCGCAGATTGGCTCTGTTCTTCCGGGGGGCAAAAAGCGCCGGCAGCGCAGCATTCACCTGGGCGCTTAGCTCATCAAACAGAAGGAAATCCTGAAAGATCAAACCGATATTCTGTGATCTAAAGGTGGTTTTCTCAGCCGGGCGCAATTTGGAAAATTCTGCTTCTCCCCAATTGATCTGCCCTTCAACGGTGTCTTGCAAGCCCGCCAATGCAAAGAGAAAAGTTGACTTTCCAGCCCCCGAAGGGCCGCAAATACCCAAAGAGGATCCGGGTTCAACAGTCAGTTCAGACACTTCCAGCAAGGTGCGACCATGTCCAGAGGTCACCCTTAGGTTCTGCACATCCAGTGAAAGCCCCATGTGAATCCTCGCCACAGCCATAAGCGCGCTGTGCGCACCTTTGAGGAAACATTGATTGGCTGCAAGCGCGTTGAGCGTGCGCCAGAAAAACCTGCGGAAATCCGCCTTTTAGCATGCAAAGCTCATGCGAAAGGTGTTATCCACGCTGATCGGGGAAGGAAATATTGGCGACCTGTTCAGCAATCGGATCGGTCGACAGCGGGTGCGTGTCAGCCTCGTATTGGGATTTATCGCCAATCGGACGCCAGACACCTTTGTAAAAGATTTCCAGCGCATCGAATTGGGCTTTGTACCCCATCTTTTCGCTACCGGGCACCCAATAGCCAAGATAAACATAGGGCAGCCCCGCATCCAAAGCGATCTGTACGTGATCCAGAATCATCCAGCTGCCCAGCGACTGGCGTGGCAGATCGGGTTTGTAAAAGGAATAAACCATCGATAGCCCGTCATCGATCATATCGGTCAGGCACACGGCGGTCAGTTCGTCCGTTTCCGGGTTCAGATATTCCACCACACGTGACCGGATCGGTGTTTCTTCGATCATCGCGCCAAATTCAAACACATCCATATCCGCCATACCGCCATCAGCATGCCGCGCATCCAGATAGGTGCGGAAGAGATCGTATTGTTCTTCGGTGGCCCAGGGGCTGGTGGCGCGCCGAACCAGATGTGTATTGCGTTTTAAAACACGTTTCTGATTGCGGCTGGGTTTGAATTTCTGAACATCAATGCGGGCGGAAAAGCATGCCGCGCAGTCAGAACAAGACGGGCGGTAAAGCACATTCTGAGACCGCCTAAACCCTTGTTTTGAAAGGGTGTCATTCAGTTTCTGCGCCCCATCACCCTGCAGGGCTGTGAACAATTTGCGTTCCATCCGACCCTCAAGATAAGGGCAGGGCTGAGGGGCCGTCACATAGAACTGAGGCGCAAGAGGTAACGAATGACGCATGGGACCTGCTGTTTGAACTTAACACCAAGGTAACAATGATTTGCGCAGTTACCAAGCCCCAGTTGGAACAAG
Source organism: Pelagimonas sp. (assembly GCA_025210455.1). GTDB lineage: Bacteria > Pseudomonadota > Alphaproteobacteria > Rhodobacterales > Rhodobacteraceae > JAOARQ01. The sequence continues at coordinate 9,886 of JAOARQ010000018.1, read as the reverse complement.
ACCCCGTGCGACCGGGATCTTTCCTGTCATAGGGTTAACAGGGATGAAAACCCGCGTTACGCGCGCCGGTTCAGCGCCACGGTGCCCAGTACCATATCTGTCAGCCCCTGACCGCGCGGGTTGACGAACATGAAGATCACCGAAACCAGCTGCAACACAAAGGTTGAGATCGTGATCGTATACCCAAGCGTGTGCAAAAACGCCTGCGTGCCATCCAGACGACGGCCATAGGCGTCGCGCAGTTCAATCGCCATAAACCGCATTCCCAAGGTCGCTGACCCGCCCGCGATCGTCATCCAGCGATAGCAAAAGCTGACCAGAAAAAAGATGAAAGGGATAAAAAACAGCCCGACAATCGACAGCGCCGCAAGGGGCAGGGTGATCAGTGCGATCAGCACGGTGTCCAGCACCCAGGCGATGCCACGTTTGACCGTGACCCCGTCATAGAACGCCATCTGGCGCTCTGGATCGGGCAGGTGGGACATGGGCTCGGAATACATTTTGGGCTCCTTGTTGGTATGCCCCCAGGGTCTGCCCGGGGGTGGTTTGATTTTAGAGGGTTATGCGTCTTCTTGCACGCGCTCTTCTTTTGCGCGCTTTTCGCGATCATCCATGAACTGATCGAACTCGGCCTTGTCCTTGGCTTCGCGCAGACGCCCCAGGAACGCTTCAAAGGCTTCCTGTTCGTTTTCCAGGCGGCGCAGGGTTTCGGCCTTATAGGCATCAAACGCCATATTGCCGCTGGGTTTCATCGCGGCCCAGGCCTGACGGCGGGCGTCATGACGGGCGTGGTGGCGGCAGGATTTCGAAAACATGCGTTTACTCCAGATCATATAGGCAAGAAGGGCAAGGCCAACGGGCCAGAAGAAGATGAAACCAAGAACCATGGCGGCGATCCAGGCACCTTTGCCCTTACTGTCCAGCCAGGCTTCGGACCGGGACAACCAACCAGCATTGGCAGGCAGTTCGGTTTGATAGGTGGCGGTGGTCATGTTTGTCTCCGTTTCGTGTCTCTTGTGGGGCAATGTTTATGCCTTTCACATTAAAACAGATCGGAATAGGGGGCATCACTTTCAAGAGAGAAAGTGAATGTTTTTTACATTTACTTTGATAGTTGTTTATTTTCAGGTGCTTAAATTTTCACTTTTCGACAAAGTTGGCCTGATCCGCCGCCGTTAGGCGGGGCAAAACATGCGGATCAATCGCAAAAACGTGACGCGGGGTGCCCGCGGCGGCCCAAACCTGCTCAAACTCCAGCAAACGCGGATCAATCCAGGCGCGGATCGGCGACAGATGTCCAACAGGGGATACCCCACCAATGGCGAAGCCGGTCTGCGCCCGGATCAGCGCCGCATCCGCTTTTCCAAGGGCGGTACCCGCGACGCGGGTAGCTTTTTCAGCACAAACCTTGTTGCCACCGGCAGTCAGAAACAGCACAGCCTGCCCAGTGTCTTCGGCGCGAAAAATGATCGACTTGGCGATTTGATCCAGATGACAGCCGACTGAATCAGCAGCCTCTTGCGCGGTGCGCGCCTGGCTGACTTCCAGAATATCGACGGGCAGGCCTGCGGCCTCCAGCGCTGCCTTCACGCGTTTCAAACTTTTGCTCATGGAGCCCCTCATTTTTTTACACCGTAGACAGATGGGCTGCGGCTGCAAGACCTGTTGCACTTGCCTCAAAATAGGCGCCATCTGCGGGTATGACTTTGATTGATCGCATCACCCGACTGCCCCGCGCTTTTGACGCTGATAAAGGCGCCGATACACTTCTTGCTGCCCCCTGGGCAACTGGCCCTCTGGCCGAGCTGCTTTCAGGCATCGGCGGCAGCGCACCATATCTTAAGGGTTTGATCGAAAAGGAAAGTGACTGGCTGGTCACCGCATGTGACTGCCCGGACACCGCCCTTGACCAGCTGTTCACCGATCTCAAACAGGTGCCGTTTGATCAGATTGGCGTTGCCTTGCGGCAGGGCAAACGCCGAGTGGCGCTTTTGACAGCGGTTTGTGATGTGGCCGGGGTCTGGCCGCTTGAGACTGTCACAGGGGCACTGAGCGATTTTGCCGATCTGGCAACTTCACTGGCGATGCAGGCCGCTGTCGCGCATGAGATCAAACGCAAGAAACTGCCCGGTCAGACCGAGGACGATATCGCAACCTGCGCAGGCATGGTGGCGCTTGCCATGGGCAAAGGTGGCGCGCGCGAGTTGAACTATAGCTCAGATATTGATCTGATCTGCTTGTTCGATGAAACCCGCTATGAACGCGATGACTATCATGAGGCGCGCGCCTCGCTGGTACGCGCGACCCGCAAAATGGCGGCAACCCTCAGCGATCTCACCGGTGAGGGCTATGTCTTTCGCACCGATCTGCGCCTGCGACCTGATCCGTCCGTGACGCCTGTTTGCATGGCGATGGAAGCGGCCGAGCGGTATTATGAAAGCGTGGGCCGAACCTGGGAACGCGCTGCCTATATCAAAGCCCGATCCGCCGCAGGCGATATTGAAGCCGGGCAGCGCTTCTTAACCACGCTCACCCCGTTTGTCTGGCGCAAACACCTGGATTTCGCCGCCATTCAAGATGCCCATGATATGCGCTTGCGCATTCGCGAACACAAAGGGCTGGGCGGCCAAATCACCTTGCCGGGCCATAATATGAAGCTTGGGCGGGGTGGCATCCGCGAAATTGAGTTTTTCACGCAGACCCGGCAGTTGATTGCGGGGGGGCGCGATCCTGATCTGCGCGAACGGGCCACAGTGCCCGGCCTGCGGGTGCTGGCGCAAAAGGGCTGGATCCCGGAAGAGGCCGCTGAAAAGCTTGCGGATCATTACCGTGCCCACCGCGAAGTGGAACATCGCATTCAGATGATCAATGACGCGCAGACCCATGACATGCCCAAATCCCTGGATGGCATGGCGCGGATCGCCTGCCTGATGGGACTATCTGTTGACGAGATGCAAAGCCAGATCTCAGCGCGCCTGACCGAGGTGCATGACATCACCGAAGGGTTCTTTGCCCCGGATGGGGCATCAGTCGAAGAGGTGCCCAGCGCTTTTGAACATAGCGATCTGCCGTCACGCTGGCCCAGCTATGCCTGCCTGCGGTCTGATCGCGCCCAAGAACTGTTTCGCCGGATCCAGCCGGAAATTCTGCGCAAACTGGCCAAGGCACCGCGTCCTGATGATGCGCTTTTGGCCTTTGACAGTTTTCTGGCGGGGCTTCCTGCTGGTGTTCAACTGTTTTCGCTCTTCGAGGCCAACCCGCAGTTGGTAGATCTGCTGATCGACATCGTCAGCACCTCGTCTGATCTGGCGAAATTCCTTGGCCGCAATGCGCAGGTTCTGGATGCGGTGATTGGGGGCGATTTCTTTAGCCCTTGGCCCGGAAAAACCGCGCTGCGCAATGAATTGGCTGACAGGCTGGCGGCTGAATCCGATTATGAACGCCGCCTTGATCTCGCACGCCGCTGGGCCAAAGAATGGCATTTCCGCGTGGGGGTACATCTGTTGCGCGGGCTCAAAGACCCGGACGAAGCGGCAGGTGCCTATGCGGATCTGGCCGAAGCCAGCCTTGCCGCGCTCTGGCCTGTGGTCGCGGATGAGTTCGCGCGTAAATATGGCCCCTGTCCCGGGCGCGGGGCGGTGGTTCTGGGTATGGGATCGCTTGGCTCGGCGCGGTTGCATTCGCGTTCGGATCTGGATGTGATTGTGATCTATGATGCGGATGGGGTCGAATACTCTGAGGGCAAGAAATCCCTCGCATCACGCACCTATTACGCGCGCCTGACACAGGCGATGGTGACTGCGGTTACCGCGCCCATGTCCGAAGGGCGGCTTTATGAGATCGACATGCGCCTGCGCCCCTCGGGTAATCAGGGGCCTGTGGCGACCTCCTGGTCGGCGTTTCAGGATTATCAAAGCAATGATGCCTGGGTCTGGGAACATCTGGCGCTGACCCGCGCGCGGGTCGTGGCGGGCGCGTCTGAACTGGCGCAGGATGTCGAAGCCTTCCGCGAAGACCTGCTGGCGCGCCCAAGCGATCAGACCAGGGTGCTGCGCGATGTGGCCGAAATGCGCCAGCGTATAGAAGAGGCCAAGGGCGGTCGCGGCCCATGGGAGCCAAAGATCGGCGCGGGCCGCATGCAGGATATTGAACTGATCGCGCAATCCGCTTCTTTGATCAAAGGGCGCGGCATCCGCCAGACGCCTCGCGCACTGCGTGCGGCGGACTGGCTGGATGCGGAACAGAAAGAGGCATTGATAGCCGCCTATGATCTGTGCTGGTCACTGCAGATCGGATCGCGGCTGGTCAGCGAAGAGGCCCTGCAACCTGAAACGCTTGGGGCGGGCGGCTGTGCTTTTCTTGAGCGTTTGACCGGCGTGTCGGGGATGGACGCCCTCTTGTCGGAGCTTGACCAGCGCACGCGCCGCGCGGCAGAAATCATCAACCAGGTGTTACCCGCGATTGAAGGATAAGATGATGACAATAGCTGATCCCGATCCCAAGAAACTGGTGCATGAAAGCTATCGCATCGAAGGGATCACGCTGGAAGAATGCCGCAGCATCTTTCTGGACTGGGCGCTGTCGGTGCCGATGGATGCAGATCACATCGCGCTGATCAAACAACTGATGCAGCGCCATGATGTGCCAGACCACCCGATGACAGAGGTGCTCAAGGCTGGTCTGGACACCTACGAAAGCAAACCCAAGCGTCGGGGCGGCTTTCGCTCGCGCCCTCGGCCCTAGGGGCAGGCTTAATGTATCCTGACCCTAACTATCGGGGCAGGGTGCTGGCTGCGCGGGCCAGCGCTTCGATGCCCTGCCAGTCTTTCCGCGCAATCAGATCTTTGGGCGCTACCCAGCTGCCACCCACACAGAGCGTATTGCTGAGCGACAGATATGTGCCGGCGTTTTCCGGTGTCACGCCGCCTGTGGGGCAGAAAGACACCTGCGGAATTGGCGCGCCGTTGGCTTTCAGCGCGGGCGCGCCGCCATTGGCCTCTGCCGGGAAAAACTTTTGCACCCGGTAGCCGCGTTCAAGCAATCGCATGGCTTCGCTTGCTGTGGCCGCACCGGGCAGCAGGGGCATATCCGCCGCTTCGCAGGCCTCTAACAGGGTGTCCGTCGCGCCGGGTGACACCCCAAACTGCGCCCCTGCGGCTTTGGCATTGTTGACATCCTGCGGCGTTAGCAGGGTACCAGCGCCCACAATGCCGCCCTCAATCTCGGCCATGGCGCGGATCACATCCAAAGCGGCCGGGGTGCGCAATGTCACCTCAAGCACCGGCAGGCCGCCAGCCACCAGTGCCCTGGCCAGCGGTGCAGCGGTCTCAACATCGTCGATCACCAGCACCGGAATGACCGGCGCCTTGCGGCAGAGCGCTTCGCTATGTTCGCTTGCGGTTTCAGGTGTCATAAGAAATCCTGTTATATCAGATCAAAGAATGGCCGAGGCCCCATCAGAGGCCAGCCCAACAGTGTCACAGAAAAGGGCGAACATCTCGCGGCCCACACCATAGCCATTGGCCGACAGATCGGGTTGCACAGGGGCGCGATCTTCGAACCCTTCGGTCAGGCAGTCGATCGTGCCCGCCACCGCATCCAGACGCAAAATGTCACCATCCTGTACTTTCGACAGCGGCCCACCCAGCGACGCTTCGGGGCTGAGATGGATGGCAGACGGCACTTTGCCCGAAGCGCCGGACATGCGGCCATCGGTGACCAGCGCGACCTTGTACCCGCGATCTTGCAGCACGGCCAATGTGGGGGTCAGACCATGTAGCTCCGGCATGCCATTGGCCTGCGGCCCCTGAAATCGCACCACAAAAATGGTGTCACCGGTGATTTCGCCAGCCTGAAAGGCCTCTTTCACTGCCTGCTGCGTGTGAAAGACCCGCGCGGGGGCTTCGACAATGTGGCGCTCAGGGGCAACGGCTGAGACTTTGATCATACCCTTGCCCAGATTTCCGGCCAGCTTGCGCAGCCCACCCGTGGGCTGGAAAGGATCACGGCTGGGGCGCAGGATCTTTTCGTTCTGGCTGTGGGGCGGGCCATCTTTATAGCTGATGTTCCCATCTTGCAGCACCGGATCCTGGGTATAGCGTTGCAGGCCTTTGCCCATGATCGTGCTGACATCGTCATTCAGAAGCCCCGCTTCCAGCAGGTTGCGGATCAGGAACTGCAATCCGCCCGCTGCATGGAAGTGATTCACATCCGCCAGCCCGTTTGGATACACCTTGGCCAGAAGCGGCGTCACCGAAGACAGATCGTCAAAATCCTCAAGGGTCAATAAAACCCCGGCGGCGCGGGCCATGGCGGGCAGGTGCAGCACCAGATTGGTTGATCCGCCCGTCGCCATCAGCCCGACGATGCCATTCACAAAGGCCTTTTCAGACAGAATTTCGGCTGTTGGGGTATAGTCGTTCCCCAATGCGGTAATTTCCAGCGCGCGTTTGGTGCCCAGCTCGGTCAGGGCGTCGCGCAGCGGTGTGCCGGGATTGACAAAAGAGGCACCGGGCAGGTGCAGCCCCATGATCTCCATCAGCATCTGGTTGGAGTTGGCCGTGCCATAAAAGGTGCAGGTGCCCGGCCCATGGTATGAAGCCATTTCGGCCTTCATCAGTTCCTCGCGGCCCACTTTACCGGTGGCGAACTGCTGGCGCACGCGGGCCTTTTCATCATTGGGCAGCCCTGAGGTCATCGGACCTGCGGGTAGAAACACGCCGGGAATATAACCAAAGGTGGCCGCTGCCATCACCAGACCCGGCACGATCTTGTCGCAGACCCCAAGGTAGACTGCCGCATCATAGGTGTTGTGGCTCAGACCGACGCCTGCTGCCAAGGCAATCACATCGCGGGAAAACAGCGACAGATCCATTCCGGTCTGCCCCTGCGTAACCCCATCACACATGGCAGGTACCCCGCCGGCGACCTGCGCTGTGGCCCCGTTTCTGCGCGCGGCGGCGCGGATCAGATCCGGGTAGCGCTCAAAGGGCTGGTGCGCTGAAAGCATGTCATTATAGGCGGTGATGATACCAAGATTGGGGGCTTTGCCCTGCGCCAGCCGGTCCTGATCCTGTCCCATTGCTGCATAGGCATGAGCCTGGTTGCCACAGGTCAGGTGGGCGCGATTGGGGCCATCTTGCGCCGCCTGCGCCATCCGCGCGAGGTACGAACTGCGTGTGGCTTGTGATCGCTCTTGGATTCGCTTGGTCACACGTGCGACTGTATCGTGAAGAGACATACTGGCTCCGTTCCTGGCTCGCTTTGGGTCTCGTATAGAAATGTTACCGCTAACAGTAAAGGGGGAATATGCGACCAGCCCATATTCCGAAAGCTGTGTCAGGTTTCCCCAGCGCTATACCTTTGAACAGTCAGGCACATGAAACTGCCGCATTTGTGCCCAATTGAAGCGCCACCTCTTGCGTTAACCATGTCTTAAGTCTTCGAAATCGAGGAAGAGCAGATGGTTGACTGGACCAAAACAAAAACACTTGGCCAAACAGCAAAACTTGTCATGGGCTTTGCCTGCGTTTCCCTGATCGCGGCCTGCAGCGGTGCGCCGGTGTCACGCAATGCTCCCTTTGAGGTGCCCTATGACGTCTCGGCGCCATCGGTGCCCAAGGAATATGTGGCCCTGCCAGTACAACGCGCACCCAGCCTGCCAGATCGCATCAGCAGCCGCTATTCTGTGCGCAACTTCACAGTGGATGTGCCTGCTGATCTGACCGTCTCTGAGGCCAATCTCTATTACCCCATTGCTGATATCGTGTGGCGCGGAGATCCCTATGGGGATCGTCCCACACAGATTAAGGCCATGTTCCAAAACGGCTATCAGCAAACATCAAAGCGGATCAATGGCCCGCAAGAGGTCGATGTGCGCATCGTACTGAAACGCTTTCATTCGCTCAGCGAAAAAACCCGCTATACCGTGGGGGGCATGCATTCGATCACCTTTGCGCTGACCATCAAAGATGTGGAAACCGGCGCTATTCTGGTACAGCGCGACCGGGTCAAAGCGGATCTGAAAGGCTTTGGTGGCAAACGCGCCATGGAGGCCGACCGTCAGGGACACACCATGAAGAACCGCATCCAATCCCATCTCTCGCGGGTGATCTGGGCCGAAATGACCCTGCCGGGTGGTTGGACAGGTCAGGATCGCAAGCTGGAAAATGCGCTGGCGCAGATTTGATCAGGCTTTCCAAGCCCTGTAAACTTCTCTAAAGCGCGGGGGCATGTCAGCCCCCGTTTCTGCGTCTCAACGCCCCGTCCTTCGTTTGAAACCCAAAGCCAATGTGCGTGCGATCCGTCGTGGCGCGCCTTGGGTGTTTGACAATGAGCTGGTGATGGACCGGCGCAGCAAAAAGATCGCGCCGGGCACCATAGCCACCCTGGAAGACGGCGATCGCAAGCCGGTGGCGACCGTTGCGGTCAATCCCAATTCGCGCATTGTGGCGCGGGTTCTGGATCGCGACGCCTTTCAGACTATCGACACCGATTGGCTGCGCACCCGCGTTGCCAAGGCGCTGGCCTTGCGCGAGGCGCTGTATGACGCGCCTTACTATCGTTTGATCCATGCGGAATCCGATGGGTTTCCGGGGGTGATCGTCGATCGCTTTGGGGATGTTCTGGTGATGCAGCCCAATGCAGCCTGGGCTGATCTGATGATCGAAGAACTGGCAGAGGTTCTTTGTGATCTGACGGGCGCGAAAACCCTGTTAAAGAACGCGGGCGGGCGCGGGCGCGCTTTGGAAGGGCTGGATGATCTTGATCAGGTGCTGTGCGGTCAGGCCCCCGACGCCCCAATTCCCGTGCAAATGAATGGGGCAACCTATCTGGCGGATGTGACCGACGGACAGAAAACCGGGCTGTTTTATGACCAGCGCGAAAACCATGCTTTTGCCGGGCGTTTGGCCAAAGGCGCGCGGGTTGTGGATGTGTTTTCGCATGTGGGCGGCTTTGCCTTGGCGGCGCTGGCGGGCGGCGCGACATCTGCGCTTTCCGTGGATGGCTCGAATGCTGCGCTGTCGCTGGCAGAGCAGGGTGCGCAGGCCATGGGTGCTGCGGATCGGTTTTCCACCCGTCAGGGGGATGCCTTTGATGTGCTGGATGCGCTGGCTCAGGAGCAGGAAAAATTCGATGTGGTCATCTGTGACCCGCCCGCCTTCGCCCCCAATAAGCCGGCGCTGGAAAAAGGTCTGCGCGCCTATGAACGCGTGGCACGTCTGGCGGCGCCGCTGGTTGAAAAAGATGGCTATCTGGTGCTGTGTTCCTGTTCGCACGCGGCGGATCTGACAGCCTTCACCGGGGCCTGCCTGCGTGGCATCGGCCGGGCAGGGCGTCGGGCGCAGCTGATCCACACGGGCTATGCCGGGCCGGATCACCCGCTGCTGCCGCAACTGGCCGAATCGGGCTATCTCAAAGCGCTGTTCTTCCGGCTGTGAAGGTTCTTCTGGACACCTGCGTGCTGTTTCCAACCGTCATGCGCGAGGTGCTGCTGGGCGTGGCCGGGCAGGGGCTGTTCACCCCGCTCTGGTCGGCGCGCATCCTTGAGGAATGGGCCCGTGCCGCCCGCAAGATCGGCCCGGATGGCGAAGGGATTGCGCGGTCTGAAATCGCTTTGATCCGCGCACAATGGCCCAAATCCGAGGTGATCTGGCCGCCCTCACTGGAAAACCGTCTGTATTTGCCTGATGAAAATGACATCCATGTGCTGGCGGCGGCGATGGCGGGCAATGCCGACTGCATCGTGACGGTGAATGCCTCGGATTTCCCGCGCGGCACATTGGCCGAAGAGGGGCTGGCCCGACAGGCGCCCGATGAGTTTCTTTATGGGATCAGGCTATCGCATCCTCAGCCGGTGGAAACCACCTGCCAGTCGGTTCTGGAT
>JAOARQ010000017.1 GCA_025210455.1 Pelagimonas sp. | reverse complement strand
TCTTCCAAGTCAACATAGCTGAACAGCGACCCGCTCGTCTCGTCCGTCCCACGCATCATCACCCCCACCATGGCCATGGGAAGGGTGAATCATGTTCTCAAATCGTTGTCGAGACAGGACTATTTCAGCGACCTGTTAGGATCAAGTGCTGAACAGGAATGCCTGCGTCATCTTCACCAATCAGGTGTTGAACAACTCTGTTCAACCACCACCCTTCCAAATATTGCGCTGCAAGTTCGGCGTTGGTGGGCGCGAGTATGTTGAGCCCGGCGACTACGTCTGAGAATACGTCTGTCAGGTTTGGGTGGTTGTCGATGACAACGACACGCGACATAAGCAATTTCGCTTCATCTGCTGTCATTTCCAAGAAGGCCGACCGTGCTCCTTCAGTTGCGCTATTGGTCTAATCCTGCGCGGCTGTTTTTAGCAGGTCATATGACGCGTTGACGTCTGCTTCTGACGCCCCTTCACGTAGTTTGGACATTGCAGAATCTGGCGGGCTCGTTGCTGTTGTCACCAGCATATATGTGGTCTTGCTGACTTCGAACACGCCATGCTTCGCACCCTCCATCCAGATCAGGAGAGTTTTCCAAACGTCTTCGCTCATATCGCCGAGTGCTTTTGGCACAACGTGGTGCTTGGCTTGGACCAAACATTCTGCGTGGTTCTCTGTCTCAAATGCGATGTCATCAAACTTTTCTATAGAAACCACTGCTTCAGGTTTCCGATGCGTTAGCTCCAGAGCATGGAGCAACGCAAGGCGGCACTGGAACAAATATCCCGCCATCGAGCCACTTGCGTTGTATTTTGATAAGTCATTCACGTAAAAAACCTTTCCCAGTTGATGTAGCGGATTTGAAATACAATTCAAAGCCGATTGCAGTTCTATCCATAGCTCTACTTTCTGACGGGAGTTGATTTGATAGCGTACCCGCCATCGAGATCAGAAACAGGCTGTCTGGGCGGTTTGTCGAGAACCGAACCACCATGCAGCTTCGGTAATCCGACTTCCGTCCCTGACAGGACCGAACGGTAGAAAAGGATGCCGCCACGTTGTCCGTTGGTGTGGCACACACTTGGAACCTGTTTCCCGGCTTACATCGAAGCTGACGACACAACCATTGAGTGTATGCCATCATCCGCCGCCGAAAACTGCCGTTGGCGAAACCCCGGTGCCCTCCAAACGCCGTTTATGTTTATTGAAACGTCTCACACACTGACTTTCTAAATACTACACCTAACATCTGAAGGGGATTGCCACTACTTCGGATAAAAGTTCGGAGCATGCTTTCGTACACAATCACGCAAAGCGGTTTGAGTGTTGTTGTCTTGAATTGGAAAGACTTCGCCGTGAAGTTGAGCCCGCAGGGCTCTCCAGCGCTCTCCCACCACGTCCCACTGATGTTGATCATAGCTGCCAGAAACAGCCACAGTGTAGATTTCAATCCTTGGAGCAGCACCAGATTGATTGCCTGAGGCTGTTATGTCTTGTCCCCATTTGCTTCCTTTGCGATCGACCCGCCCAATTTGCTGCTCCAGTATCCCTGGGTTCCATTCGGCATGTAAAATCACGTGACGACAGGCCTTGTGTAAGTTCAGCCCTTCACGGCCAACAAGAGATTGTGTGATCAACACCATTGGCCAAGTGTCTTTTCTGTTAAAGGCTTCTTGTAGCGTATACCGGGTAAGTGGATCTGTGTTGCCAGTCATCACCCGAGAAAAGCTGCTTTCACGGGAAGAAAACGTATCAAGATGGTCCTTAAGTCTGGACGCGAGCGTGTCAGGAAGTGCTGGTTCACCCTCAGAGTCTTCGGCTGTTTTGAGCGTATCCAGAAGATCGGTAAATGCGCGCAAGAAGGTCTTGGGGTTCTCAAGCGCGGTATCAACGTCGCAGATGAGCCGCATGGCATCTACAATTTCTGAGATTCGATCACGCTGTTCCGAAGCTGCGCGGTTCCAAAAGCTAAACAAAACTTCAATGGCTGGGTTGTTGGTTGTGTCTGGCGAGAGGGATCTGAAAATTTTATCAAGCTGCTTTGAACGCTTATTATGGGCTGCAGTATATTGAGCGTCCAATAGGGCGTTGATAGCTTTGATTGACTGGACGCCATTCCAATCCAGTTGTGCCATTGCTGAAAGTACTGCACTTTCCGAGGCTGCGCGCACCTTGGATGCGGGCCAATGTTTCTCTGAGGACAGTGCTTTTAACATTGCACGCGCGTCGAGTAATTGATTGAGCGCCTGAATGGGTTTGGTCAAAGTCGCAAAGACAAGGGTCTTGTGGCCTTTTTCGGCCAGCTCTTCAATTTTATGGACTGTTTTAAGGATCGCCGGGTGCCAGTAAATGTCATCTGGTTCAGCCTGCAAATTTGTGAGCCAAAAGCGTTCGTTTGGTTCGTTATCTGCCTCGGGGCCAAGATCGGCGGCATAAATCAGCCCCTTGTCCAGTTTCAGGCGCGCCAGCTTCCCACCACGCCCAGCTTCGGGCAGCATCGATAGGGCCTCAGCTGCACAAAACCGTCGTAACCAGCTCGCGTCGCATTGGCTCGCGTCTGCAGGGTCAACATGGATGGGTTTGACGTCACGGTAGTCTCCATGCTCACTTTTGAAATCTGCGAGGGTTCTATCAGATCGTTTGTCACGACGAATGACATAGGGGGACAACACACGCTGAAAGTCACTGGCCGCGCGCTCAAATTCTGCAACCAGTGGATCATCAAGCGGTTCTGTGTGTAAGCGTTTAACGATCTCAGAGTAGGCGCGGATTGGGCTCTCAAGCTGCTTCAGCTCGGCACGAATGGACTGTCGCTCAGTTTCACAGTGTGCGTCATCTCGGCCCATGACACGTTCCAGTGTATTGATCCACTGCGATGCATCTAATTCAACCGGCGTTGCAGTCATTCCCATGCGAAAGCCATCGGGTTGTACCCATGTTCCAGGCCCCAGAATGCGTGACAGACTGCTGTCTTGTCCCCGCGATTTGTGGGCTTCATCCACAATGACCAAATCAAATTGGCCCAACGCACGCCCGATAAATGGCAAGAGAAGGTTTCGATATTCGACGGAAGAAATATTGCGCCAGTCCCGATTGGGCAAATTTGGTAGGTCTGTGTGCCGCACAATTTCTCGCGCAATTTGATGCGTGGCTTCTACAAGCGTAGGGCTACCCCAGTTTTGCCGGATATGCTTTTTACCTCCTCGTAGGAATGTGGCAATCGCAGGTAGCAATTCTCTTCGCCAGTTGTGGCCAGAAGCATTTTGATGGAACTGCATTCTGGCGAAGTTATGCGATATGAGGAGTATGTTTTCCTGGTGCCATCGGCCGTCCGGTATGGCGCGCATCTGGCGTTTTTTTTGCAACCGAGCTTTGCGATTGCGTTCTTTCCGTTCTGTGGTGCGTTCAGAGTGCTCAGGGGCATAGCCCTGAATGAAACCCTCATAGCTGCGCAGGGGTAACAGGGTTTTGTCAGCCTGGTCAAAAACCTGAATTTCAGAAAGCCACTGTTTGCCTACATTGGGTGGCAAAATGACCGCCGTGCGGCCACCAGATTTTTTGACCGCATGTATCAAAGCAGCCGCGATCCGTGTCTTCCCCATGCCGACTTCGTCAGCGAGTAACAGAGCGCGCTGCCCAGTGTTCAAACGTTTCTGAATCGCACGAAGACTGGCCTTCTGTCCGCTGTCCAATACGGTATCATTCGCGGCTTTCAGTAGTTCTTTGATTTCTGTTCGAACTTGGCCCCAACCTTTGAAATTATGCATTCTCTTCACTCCAAAGATCATGGGCTGATTTCAGCCCCCAAGAGTGATTGATATGATCCACCGCCGTTTCCAAAAGTACCCTGTCTGCGCCTGTGGGAATGAATGTAGAATTCAATAGTGCCGTCAACGGTGTCCTGTTTGCGCGCTGAAATGGTTCCAGCATGGTTTGTTCTGTCTTTGCCAGAACAGGGAGTGTTTGAGATATCTCGCGGCACCACCGCGGCCAGTCTCGAAGACTGGTGCAGCGCTGAGTTTCAGTCATGTGAACAATGAGACGCATCATGCGCCGCAGCGGATAGACCTGAACACTGCTTTCCGTGTCGAAGGATTGTTCCGTTTCTTCCGTATATTCGAAGTCTTCACCATCGCGCGGTTCTGGTGGGGCTGGAAAAAGGTGGAGATTGGCGATGATGTCATCAATCGTCATATCTGTTGGGCGTGGTGTGACAAAGGCACCAGACGCATAAACTGGCACTTTCCAACGTCCTGAAGTGAGCGTGACAAACGATGGCACAGGGCCAGACCATTGCGCAGGTAGGTTGATACTATTGCCATCCTTTCCCTCGATCGCGACCTTTTCTTCAATATCATCTGGCGCATGGATTACACCGTCTTTCCAGATCACGAATGGTACAATCGGCGGTTCTTCTGGCCGGACAGGCTCCTGGAAATCGGCCCCGTCTTCCAGGCTTTGCAACGCAACTTCGCCATCAAAATTTGCAGGTATCTTTGCTTTGATGTCCTGACGTGCACCTTTGCGCCAAGATAAGTCTGCATCGGGCTGCAATACGATGCCAGCTTCGAGATTGCCGTTTGGAGTGTGGGATGCAAACCCCTTTCTGCTAAAATTTCCTGATCCTAGATACAAAAAAGATTTACCAATTTTTTTCGGCGTATCTTGCTCAGTCAGCAGCATAAATTTCGCGTGAAGCTTTCGACCGCTGTTGTCCTGTCTCGGGCCTCTTATTCGCCAACCAGCTTTTACCAGATCGGGAGCCTGACCGGAGACCCCCTGACAACTCTCTGGATTAAGCGCAAGATCAAGGGCGGCGTCCTTTGATAGTCGTGATTTCAGTCTCTTTGGGATTTCTGAAATCAGTCCTCCTTTGGAGCTATTGGGAGCCTCAAAATACCCAGACCCCAATACCAGCCTTTTTGCGTTTAGTTTTTTGGGGACCCTGTCTATGACTTGATCCATCATCGTTTGTGCTCGTGTATCGATAAATCGAGGCGTACGATCCGACTTAGGCAAAGCCTTGATCGCATTTTGCCAACGTTCAGCAGGTTTCGCACCGTCATACCTTTGAGCCAATACCCGGGTGTCGCAATGCGAGCGAAGCCACTTAAATAGATCGGCTGCAGCAAGCAAATCAGCACAAAGTTGTGGGTTTTGGTGTCCGATCTCAAAATCGTCGAACCAGTACATGTCAAAACTGGTGGTGAGTGGCTCTTGGGTCCAGTTTCCGGTACTCACCAAAAGCCGAAGCAAATAGCGATTGTCCATGCCCTGAAACCCCAGCAGGGCAACCTTGGCATGTAGTAAAGCAAACGGGGTTTTGTGAAAGTGCATCCATGCAACGCCAGGCACGTCGGTAACAGCGTCGGCAGTTGGATGGATAAAAGCCGCCAAGTGTGGTCGCGTTCCATCTCCGCTAAATGTTCGGGAAATCTCACTCAGTGCAGCGTGGCTGGCAGTAAAGCCACAAACCACACCAAAATCCCCGCTAAACCCCTCAGGTGGTGCAAAGGCACTGATAAGTGTATGCTCAGAATTTGACATCATACGCCTCCCAGATCATTGATCAATGAATGGAAGCGCTGCAAGCGCGGTAGCTCGGGGGCGAACTGAGCGGTTTGTGTTTCTTCGATGCTGCTGTCAGGCCGTGGCGGATCAAAGGCTGGGCCGGGGACGATCTTTCCGTCTCTCAACTGTAAAACAGATTTATCTCTTTTTACCAATTGTAACAGAATCTGATCCTGCTGTTGGCAGTCCCTAAGAAAGGGCTGAATTTCTCCATGTGTTCCGCCAGTCGCAATATCAGCAAGACCACCGCCTGGGTTTTGCAGCGCATTGATGGCATCAAGAAGCGTCTCTGACTTCAAAGCCGCATCTAGGCCTAATTCGACAGGCTCCCGATGATCAAGTTTTCGGCGCAGTATGTCTTCGGCACGATCCAGAACTTTAACCCCGAGTTCGCGCAGGCGCACCAGTGCGATACCGATCTTTAGATCGTCAACGTGATCCTGAGAGAGGCCTTTGATTTCACCTTCCAAAATCTTTCCCGCACTCAGATTTTCGAACGCACGCTGTATGTCTTGGCGGCGGTTCTGTCCTTTTCCTTCGTTGAAAATCAGGCGAGTCAGAAGCGCCACGGTCTCTTCAGGAAGGGTGCTTTCGGGCGCGATCATCGATGTGAAGTCACCTGTAGGGGTATGCCCTTTCACCCAATTTGATAAGCGACGAATGGGTTTCTCAAAGGGCGATAAAAGAGCCTCTCCTCGGTCCGTCAAAGCAAATGAATTGAAACGCGCAGAATTACTTGTCACCAGACCGAATTCTATTAACGGCTGTGCGCAAGCCTGCCGATAGGGTTGTGTGACATAGGTATTGGCGCGCGCCAATCTTTTGAAGCTGCCTTTGCCAATATTCTGTCGGGGCAGTTTTTGTCGGCCCAGTATGCGGTTGCTCGTGTCCCCGCGCTTAATCGCGTCAAGCATGACCTTGGCTTCGATGGCGTTTGCCGCGCGTATGGCCGGTAGACCATCGATTTCCGATGCGATCTTGATCCCGATCAGGGACCAGATCAGCGGCATACAAAACCAGATTCCCCCTATGCCGGGGACTGACATTTCATTGTAGTGACGGATCGCGGCTCCAAGTCCTAGTTGCTGATTGCGGCGTGTTGAAAGTTTCTCACCTAGTGCAAAGGTGCCCCATTTTTCGTTCATGTATATTCTTTTGACTTGGCGTTTTTTCAGGATGCGGCCGAAGCCATAGCGGGGATTGTTATCATGCTGATTTTGCCCTCGTCCATCCAGTTGATTGCGATATGGGTGACAGGTTTATCAGGCCATTGTTTTGCGGCCAGATCCTGGTATGCGGATAATTGTGGCCAATATCCCGCGAGACCATTTTGTAAATCGGAACACGTGCCAGTCTTGTGGTCTATGATTGCGATGCCGTGGTCCCCGACGGCCAGCAAATCGATAATAGCGTTCATTTCTGCGCCATTTTCGTTTTGCTGTTGCAGGGGCAGTTCGAGGTGGAAGTCCTCGTAGCCAAGATCGCCGAGAAATTGGCGCAAGGCACCTGCTTGGCGCTCCAGTGCATTGATTTCAGCCTCTTCAAGCGCAATCGTGGCCATAAGGCGTGTTTTCGCCTCTGGACGTTCAAACATGACGCGGAATGCCAAATGACAGGCCGTGCCGCGCTCAGCAGCGGTCATGTCGGTGGTCGCCTTTGGCAAAGCCTCAGAATATTCGAAGTGTTCTGCAATTGGGGTGGCGGATTTCGCCGTATCCAGCGTGGATGGGCTGGAGCGCCAGAGCGTTAGGGGCGTATTTGGGAAGTCGGTGTTCAAGACGCCAAAAGACTGGGTTTGTGTCGCTTGTTCCTCAGACGTCGGATCCAGTTGATAATCCTTGGCATAGGTGTGGATCTTGGCCTCAAAGCTTTGCTCCCCGAGAGAAATCTCACCAGTTGTCTGCGCAAATCCGGTGCGTTCGATCAGCAAATCATACATTGTTGCAGGTCGATCTTTGTCGGCAGCCGGGGCTTTGGGGAGGGCCAGAACCAGTGTTTCACGCGCGCGTGTGAGCGCCACATAGATCGCCCGCGCTGCGGCTTCCTCATCTGCGCCTTGTTGTTTGAGAGCCTGTTTTTCTTTTTGCCCCGAGGCAGAAAAAGGCGCATGCCAACTAAGCTTTGCACGAGCCAGAACATCGTTCAGATCATCAAAACCGGAAAATTCAGCGCGGATTGTATGCGGGCGATCGCGAATATCTTTGTCCCAACCGGCAACGATGGTGACAGGCCATTCTCGGCCTTTGGATGAGTGCCAGGTCGAAATTTCAATGCCCGGGGTTGTCCAGCCCGATGGGTCTGGGTGAGTGTCGTCGCTACGGTCCACCAGATCACAAAGCCAGCCAAGGAAAACGTCGATGGATGCGCCATAAAATCCGGCAGCTTCCCTCAGTCCCGTTGGTGCGCTATCGAACGTCTGGGCCTCAAGGATGAGGCGCTTCAAATCGGCGCTGGCCTGATCGGAGTTTGGCAATCGTTTGGCCCAGTCCCACAAACCGGATGCCCGAAGAACCTGCTGTAGTGCATCAGCGACGGGTAGCGTTACAAGAGAAGGGGATAGGGATTTCAGGTCTTTTAACACCTGCGCTTCGTCGATGGTGTCATCCTTCACACCATGAAAAGCCAGTGCCAAATCAAGCCGATCAGGGCCACGAGTGCCAAGATTGATTGCTGCGAATTTATCCGCAGGATTGGCGGCATAGGCCAAAGCCGCACGCGCCAGATCAACGATCAAGCTGTCGTACCAGCCACTTTCCGGTAGGCGCACCGGCAATCCATAGGCACGTAATGCATCAGCCATTTTTTGGGCATGACCCTTGGTGTAAACCAATACGGCTACATCGCTGGGCTCAATATCACGATATGGGCCGTCAGATCCTCGGCGGATTTGTCTGTCGCTGGCCAGAATTTCGTCGATATATTCTGCAATACACTGGAATTTGTGATCTAGCTTGCCCTCAAGGTTAAGAACGGACAGAGCTGGGCCGCTTGCAGGCGAAACCTGCGGTGTTAGCGGGTCATAATCATCGCCAAACACCCCCCGACCAAGCGCATTTACAAAATGCATAATTTCTGGCACCGAACGCCAGTTGCAATCCAGCGGATCCAACGCATCATGATGTTGAGCATCCAGCGCCGCCGAAAGCCGTGGATCAGCCCCCTGAAAGCCCATAATGGCTTGTTTGCGATCACCAACGATCAGTGCTTTGGGCGCATTCTGCGCCAAGCGCCACAAGAGCGCAAACTGTACCGGGTTGGTGTCTTGAAATTCGTCAATGACAACGCAATCGACCTCATCCAGAACGGCCGATAGCGTATCTGGGTTTTCGCGCAAAACGGCTTCGGTTCTTGCAATCATGTCTGCATAATCGATCAAACCGCGGGCACGTTTTTCGGCTTCGTAGGCTGCAAGAATTTCCTGCGCCCCATGCACCAGTGCGGTGATATGAGCGATTGCGTCATTCAACGGACCGGGATGTTGTTCGATGCTGTCCGCAGCAGCCATGATCTTTTCTGCGAGATCGTCATATCTATCCGGGGTTTTTGAGTTTCGATTGGAGACGAAAAGATTGCGCAGTTTTTGCCAAACCGACCAATCGGTTGTCAAAATATCTGTGGTTGCTGCCCCCTGGACGAGCTTGTGATCCCCCCTGAGGGACGCCTTTGGCCCCTTCGCTGTGACGTTTTCACTGACATCTTTGGGAAAGGTTGAGATCATGTTCTGAGCGGCTGATTTCAAAGCTGCATGAAGCGCCTTATCATCCCCTGGTTTGCCGTAGTCATTGGTCAAATCTTGAACCAGATCATCGATCAATCCGGCATCTGTTGCACGCGCCCCTAGACCGCTCAAGATGTTGATCAGCGATAGAACTGTACCGCGAAACTGGTCTTCGGCACTGCCAGCATTTCCAAACTGATACCCAAATCGTCCCAGATTTTCAGCAACGGGACGCAGGGCTCTTGATCTGGCAATTTGCTCGCGGATCAACAGGTCTCGCTCTGTTTCATCCAACAAACGCGACGTTGGGGCATTTCCAGCAGCAAAAGCATGTTCTGTCAGGATACGTTGGCCAAGGGCGTGAATCGTTCCGACATACGCGCGATCGAGTGCAAGCGCGTCCTCGGTGCGCCTGTCTTGCAGCAGCCGCGAGCGAATGCGTGCTTTCATGTCGCTTGCCGCCGCTTCTGTGAAGGTCACGGCCAAAATTCTGTCTGCTTTGATCGCTCCGTCTTGGAGCCATTTCGAAAGCGTGGTTTCAATGCGATAGGTTTTCCCGGACCCGGCACCAGCGGGGACAATCGTAAGGTCGCGGCTCATGCTGTGGCCCCTTGTTCATCAATCAAAAAAGCAGACACAATGCGATTGTCGTGCAGCGCGTAGGGCGTGATCCCCATGTCTTTTGAAAATAGCGCGTCATCTGCAGTTGTGCTCAGCGGGATTTTTCCGACTGTCAGATCCTTGATTCGGTCGGACAGCAGATCCAACGCCGCGCTGGCGATGTCGCCCGGAACCGTCTGAATTCCGGCGATGTCATGGGCATTTTCACCCGCTACTACCGTATGATCCAGGGTCGTGTGATAGGCTGGAATAATGTTGTTTGCTCCAGTTTCGCGCAAATCCAATGCGTCATCGCCTTGCGGGTTAAGTAGCATTTCTTTGTAGAGCGTCGCTTGAAGATCAGCGCTTTTTTCCAAGCGCCCCAATCTCTTGGCGGATTTAGACCTCTTGTGGTCCACCACCATGATCTTTCCATCAGGTAAACGCAAAAGACAATCGGCATATCCATGGGTGCGGATTAGCAAGCTGGGGCTACTGCCTTGGAGATGTTGTTCATTTCCTAACACTTCAGCGCCAGTGGTCCGCAAAAAGCCTGCCCATGACAGTGCCGCAGAGCTTGCTTCAATAAACAGGTTTTGCCGCTCCAAATCCCATGCGGTTTCACATAGCCACGGAGCATTTTTATTGATGGCATCGGAAAAAATCTGCGGCAAACGATCCGATAGCTCGGCATCATCAGGAATATTGCAGCCCTCAGGGAAACTGTGCTCGAGCACTTCATGCACGATAGTGCCTAGCAACATGACATCTAGTTTTTGTGGCAGCCACTGGTGTTCCTCGGCTCCGATTTCCCCAAGTGCCCAAGCCAAAGGCGCGGTCAGCATGGTTTCCAACCGAGAAACCGATTGGGGTTTCATGATGTTCGTGCCTGCTTCATGGCGCAACAACATCAGATTACCACCAATCATGACGGAATCACCGGTGGGTAAACGCGGTGCACAGAGCTCAGGATCAAGCGGCACATTTTCAATTGATGCGTCGTCTGAAACGGGTGATCGCAAAAGCGCCATCGGGTCTTTCAATTCGCCGCAGGCCTTTGCAATCAATGTTAGAGCAACAGATGTCCCCAGACGTTTCCCCATCAAATCTCTCGCTGAGGCACACAGTGTAAGCCTCGTCTCGGCTGCACCTATTTGCTGGCGGAAGAGTTCCAGATTGCGGGCCAAAATGCGTTTGCGCGAGCTGAGAACCAGACCGGTTTTTTGTGCGATCAGTTCAAACTCGCTCTCGGTGAAAAAGGGATTTGCCCGTACCGGAGTTGGCCAGTTAGCCCCTGTCATACCCAGAATGATGAGTTCCTTGACCGGTCTCCAAGGCAGTGCATTTGCGGAAAACAGGCTGACACCCTCAACGGTCATGGGTGGCGCATCACTTCTCACATCGCGTGACACAGCCGTCTGTTCCAGTTTATGCCAATCTATCGGCGCATCAGTCGCCAATGGTCTGAGACCCGCAATTCTCTGGGAGAAATCAGATGGCCTTAGATGCTTTGACAGCGCGTCTAGGCGGGCAAATAGAGCGCCATAGCTCGTTACTGGGCGCAGCAGATCCAAAATAGATTTGGCTTCAGGTCGGTCTTCGAGAATGCGCCCAAGCCCGCCAAACATTATGGCGCGGCTAATTTCATGCCCCTGTTGAGCGTCCCACGGCATGAGAGGAGAGAGACACAGGCTGGCCTTCGCCATTCTTGCGCTGTGCGATTTCAGACAGTTCAATGTAAGAGTTAACACTTCTGCAGAGTGGTCTCGAAGCGGATCTCCGTGGAGGCCCGAAATGGGCAGGCCGAAACGGGCAAATGCCGATGCCAGAGCTGAATGATACAACGGATCTTCTGGTAAGAGGATGCCAAAATCCTGCGTTTTCATTCCTTCATTGCATCGCTTTTGGATCCGAGCCGCTGCGAATTCAGCTTCTTCGATCAGATCACGCACGCCGATGAATGCTACGCTGTCGTCCAGATTCTGTGGTTCGCAATCACAGAGTAAATTTACCTGAACATGGTGTAAAAAACCTCCAGAATTGGGAGTGCTATGTTTTTGCAAAGACCGCGTTCCATGATGGGCAAGTAACGCGCTATGCAGACTACGCTGTGCCTCATTGGCGAAGGCGCAAGGCGTGTCTGTTGTTAACGGCAAGCTCTCTAATGCATCATTGGCATCCGACATGATCACGTGTCTTATGGTAGCAAGATCATCAGGCAATGTACCGCAGCGTTCCCACAGCGTTTTGAGCGCTAACAGATGAACTTTGGCTCGCCCCTCAGGTAGCGACGATAAATCGATGTTTTGCGCATCCAACTCTGGTGTAGCCTGCATCAGGTCGCGCAGCATGGCTTTGACATGTTTCTCAATTCCGGCTGGATCCTGTTGGTAGCTTCCCGCCCAAGGAAATTCCGCCGCCTTCAAGAAATCCGAAACATCAGAAAACTCTGTGTGGGGGCAAAGGTAAGCCTCCTTTAGAAAATCAGTGGTGATGGTGCGAACGGCAGAGGTGAATAGGTGTTGTGAATAAATGGGAGTTAACTGCATGAAATGCCTGCGATATAAAGGTATACAAAATTGATACGGGCAAACTCGCAGAGTTTCAATAGCGTAACCACGTCGCAAAATTTGCGTCCATGAGCAGACTTTGACTTGAATGTAGATCGGCCAAGGGAACGGAAGAGAGTCAGTTCTATCACACAAATCCACCAAAGCAGTTTATTAGAGGTTCTCGCCTTCATTCGTGACAAAAGGCTCAGGTCGCGGCGGGCTATGATGAACAGGCGTTTGCGAATTGTGGGCGCACCGAAATCACAGGCGCGCAGAACCCGCCATTCCACCTGATACCCAAGGCGGCGCAACTGGCGCACCCATTTCTTAAAGGTCTGCCCCTTGCGGAACGGGCAGCGTTCAAACACGGCCCTGCCGTTTTTGTCAAACTGGGGCTGGCCCTTGTATTCGGGTGGCAGCGCTTCCCATTCTTCATGGGTGGTGGGGGCATTGGGTGGTTCCTTGCCGCCAACGTGCTTTTGGCGCAATGGCCCCCAGCCCTGGAACTCGGCCACGTTCTCAACAATGATCACTTCGGGGCGCACTAGCTTGGCCCAATGGGGCACCACCTTAGCCAGATCCCTGCGGTTGCGTTCGATGGGCTTGCCGCCCTTCGCGTTGGAATGATCGGTGCAGTCAGGGCTGAACCAGCTAAAGCCCACGCGGCGGCCCTGCGCGACGTCACGCGGATCCACAGAGTATATGGAATTGATCATGTGACGCGTGGTGGGGTGGTTGGTCCAGTTCATGCAGGTGGCCGATATCTTGTCGGTGAAAAAGGGCCGGAGATACTGGACGTTGGGCCACGAAACGGTTTCGTTCATACTGCGCAATCTACGAGACGCATTCTTAATGATCTGACCTCAGGCGTCGTGCCAAAGGGGCGTGGCGAGCTGCGGCATGACCAGTGATAGGTGAATGGCAGCTCTGGGCCGTTCGCACATGATGGTGGATCGCATGACACAATGTAGACGGCGGTGACTGCGCCATTTCGATAACTTTAGTGATTTCAAACTGAGTGGAAGTACCGACAAAAACGTGCTTTGAGTTGATCAAGTAAAGAAAGGCCTGCCGTATCAAGATGTTTGACCTAAAAGCGCTATCAGCAGATCATCAAGATGTGGTGAAAAACACCCTTCAGTGGTTAGAACAAATGGTCGTTGGGCACAATCTATGCCCATTCTCCTCTAGCGTCATCGCTCGCAATCAGGTGCATTACGCTGTGTGTGATGTCACCAGTGATGCAGACTTAAAACAGTTCTATGTGAATGAATTGCAACGCTTGCTTGTGTCCATTGCAGACGACATTGCCACGAGCTTGCTCATGTTTACCCAAGCACTGGCAAAGTTCGATGATTTTCTCGATGTGCTCGACTGGTTCCAGCAGCTCTTGGAGGACGCAGAACTGACAGAGCATGTGCAACTGGCATCATTTCATCCGCACTATCGGTTTGAGGGTGTGGAGGCGGACGATCTTAGCCACTTTACCAATCGCGCGCCTTATCCGACCATTCATCTTCTGCGCCAAGATGAGATGGAAAAGATCCTCGCCCATGTTTCAAATCCAGAGAGGATCTATTTGGACAACATAGAAACACTGGAAAAACTGGGCCGCCAGAAGGTCGAAGCGCTTTGCCCTTGGGGGGTATAGTGGCAACTTTGGGGTGTGCGCGCAAAGTTAACAATACTGGTCAGTTAACTTGTTGACTTTGAGGCGCAGGATGAGACCATCCCACAAATATCGGGCAGCCAATGGGTGAGCATGTTGAATAAATTTGGTCACCTCAGAACGCCGCCTGCTGGTCCTTTTCGCTTTATTGCGTTGGACGTTGAAGCAGCGGGTAAAACAATCGGTGGGATCTGCCAGATTGGCCTTTGTTTTGTCAGCGATACCGGCAGTTTGCAGACCTATTCAGTCTTGGTTGATCCCGAGGAGCCATTTGAAGCGTTTAACACAAATTTGCATGGGATTTCTGCAGACACTGTCGCCGGGGCCGGGACGTTTCCAACGGTTTATATGGCCTTGTTTGAACTCCTGAATACACACAGCCTCGTGCAGCACAGCACTTTTGATGAAAAGGCTCTAACGGCCGCTTGCGCGCGGTATGATTTACCAATGGTCACGTCGCATTGGACCAACAGCGTCACGATTGCCCGAAGGGCATGGCCAGCACTGAAGGGGGCTGGTGGGCATGGTCTCGCGAACCTCAAAAAACACCTTGGTCTTGAGTTCCATCACCACGACGCAGGGGAGGACGCACGTGCTTCGGCTTCAGTCATATTGAGGGCCGAGGAGATTTTGGGTAGGCCGTTGTCCCATCTCGCTATAGACCGGCAGTTGAAGCTTCCGTTTGCGAAGCGATCAGAGCGCTAGCTAGGAATGGCCGCTTTGACGATGCTGTTCCGCAACGACAGTGCATTGACCAGATGTCAGCAATGGGCCGCGAGCGGTCTAAGGCTAATTGAGATGTACGCAGAGCCGGTACAATGAATAGTCGGCAACACCAATGTCGATTGGGGGCGTTCAGCGCCCACCGTGTAGCACATTCCTTGCAAAGTAACACAGCACCGAATGGGGAGTCCTATGAAGATAGTAGAACACGCAAGATGTGCGGTGCGCTACACCGCATCTTGGCTGCGGGCGGGCCAGCCCGTCCTCGGCAAGGAGGGCGTGCTGCCCTCCGTTGCATCCTCCCTGCTGCGACAAGATATCGAGGTATTTAATCTTCAAATTACACGAATATGAAATCATCCACTGTTTCAACGCGGAAGACGACATCCTCATAATCTCTGTCCCCTCCGCCTGTAAGGTCTTCAAACCCTACGGTAATTGCCTCACCGCCTACGTCGACACCGGATAGGGCATGCTGCACCCCGTCTAAGTTCATAGCTGCTGAGAAGCTGTGGAACACCATCTCATCAATGGCCACGCCATTCACGGCAAGCGAAAGCGCGCTGCCATCGGAGACGTTGCCCGCCGCTCCTGATCCGTCGATGAAACCCTGAATGCCCTGAATTTCATCGGTTCGGATGGTACGACGCGTGCATAGATCGTCGCGACTTACGCTGGGGTAGCTGGAGCCATGTGTATGGGCGTGACCGACGCTAGCAGCACCTTTCTGAACGTTATACGCATTGACAGCAATGGCGCCTTCGAACTTCCGCTCTGGGGATGCCCAGTTTGTCCAGCGTTCGTTTGGTCGGCAGGTGGGACTGCTCAACCAAGCGGATGATCTCTAGTCTCTCGGATGCGGGATATCTTATTCGTCGTCGCACCCATCCGCGATCATGCTTTTTTTGAGAAGACGCAGCTCTAGCGCCTGCTCGGCCACGACCTCCTTCAGGTCGCGGGCCTCACGACGCAACTCCTTGACCTCGGTCGACGTCGCAGCACGCGCCGTGTCGCCCGCCAGGCGCTTCTTCCCAGCTTCGAGGAATTCCTTGGATCAGCTGTAATAGAGGCTCTGGGCAATGCCTTCGCGGCGGCACAGTTCAGCAATGCTGTCCTCGCCCTTCAGGCCGTCCAGCACGATCGTGATCTTCTCTTCCGCCGAATACTGTTTGCGGGAGGCCAGGCGGATGTCCTTAACGACTTTCTCATCGTGGCTCTGCTTGGTTCCGGGTTTCTGTCTCATCTCCACTCCTTGGTGGTTACAATGTGCAAGAAACCCTCTCTTATCAAATCAAACTAAACTGTCCCATTGGTTCTGACGTCAGACATTCATCACTGGACGGACAGACACCCGATCAGGCATATCTCAACCCTCGTCACCAATTCCGGTGGCGGCATAACCGAGCGGGAAATCCACTTAAGATACGGCTCAAAACTGTTCAAACAGACCAAACCACCTCTATGTTTCTGGATTTCTAAGCCGTCGTGCAAGCGGGAAGTCAGAAGGCAGGAGCGGGCCTGCCTTCTGTGGTTTGTCAGTCGTTGGGTCGCACGCGGGCAGCGGTTTTGTTGGCGAAGGCCTCAAGGCGGGCGCGGGCGGCGGGTTGGGTGTTGACGATCCCGCCCACCATGGCTTCGGCATAGGCCGCATCTAGGCCAGACATGTTGTTCATGTGGCTGATGGCAGAGCAGATGGCAAAGTTGGTCAGCGGCAGGTTCTGCGCCACTTTATCCGCCAATTCCAAAGCCTTATCCATGGTCGAGCCTTCGACCAGATATTGCGCCAACCCCAGGTCGGCTGCTTCCTGGCCCTGATAGACACGGCCGGTCAGGATCATGTCGATCATGCGGTATTTGCCGATCATGTCTGACACGCGGATGGTGGCGCCGCCACCGGTAAAGATACCGCGCTGGCCTTCGGGCAGGGCAAAATAGGTGCTTTCATTCATCACGCGCACATGCGCCGAACTGGCCAGTTCCAGACCGCCGCCCACAACCGCGCCCTTGAGCGCAGCGATGATAGGCACACCGCCATATTCCATCTTGTTGAAGGCTTCATGCCAGCGCAGGCAGACATGCATGAAATCTGCCGGGCTGCGGTCTGCTTTCCAGTGTTCCACCAGATCAAGACCAGCGCAGAAGTGATCACCGGCGCCGGCCAGAACAACCGCGCCCACTTTGGCCTGATGCGCACCGCTGAAAAAGCGTACCAGCTCTTCGATGGTCAGCACATCCAGCGCATTGCGCTTTTCCGGGCGGTTCAGGGTGACAACCACCACGCCATTGTCGCGCTCTTCCAGATCGAGACGTTCAAAACCTTGCAGGAAAGCCTGATCAACCATTGTTATTTTCCTTATATGTCTGGGCCAGGCCCGGATTACAGAGTGATACCGTCTTCATAGAGCGCATCAGCACCCGAAAGGATGCGGGCGGCCTCGGTCTGGGTTTCGACTAGCACATGCTGGGCATAGACCTGCGCCATCGCCAGTTTGTCGGCCATGAAGTCTTTGTCTTCGCCTGCTGCCAGCTTTTCTTCGGCCACCAGCGCGGCGCGGCCCATCTGCCAGCCCGCGGCCAGATTGCCGGTCAGCATCAAGAATGGCACGGTGCCGGCAAAGGCGGCATTGGGGGTGCCGCGCACATTGGACAGCAGCCAGTTCAGGCATTGGTCGAAATGGGCTTTGGCCTCAGAAAGGCGCGCTGCGATCACCTGTGCCTGTGCGCCACCATTTGACAGCGCGTCGATGGTGTCCTGCACCATGGAGGAGAAACGCTGAGCGGTTTTGCCGCCATCGCGCAGCACTTTGCGGCCCAGAAGATCGTTGGCCTGAATGGCAGTCGTGCCCTCATAGATTGGCAGGATGCGCGCATCGCGATACCACTGCGCAACACCGGTCTCTTCGATAAAGCCCATGCCGCCGTGGCATTGCACGCCGATAGAGGTCACTTCCAGAGATTTCTCGGTGCAGAATCCTTTGACCAGCGGCACCATGAACTCGGCCATGAAGGTGGTATCCTTGTCACCGGTGTGATGGGCCAGATCCAGCCAGCCCGCAGCGGACATGGCCAAGGCGCGGCCGCCTTCGGTCAGGGCGCGCATCTTCAGCAGGCTACGGCGGATATCCGGGTGGTTGATAATGGCAACCGCGTCTTTGACGCTGCCATCCACAGGGCGGCTTTGCACACGGTCCTGAGTATAGGCCAGCGCATGCTGATAGGCCCGTTCTGAAACCGCCACTCCCTGAACACCCACCGAAAACCGTGCGGCGTTCATCATGATGAACATATATTCCAGGCCGCGGTTTTCTTCACCAATCAGAAAGCCACGTGCGGCGCTGTATTCCAGCACAGCGGTGGGGCTGGCGCGCACGCCCAGCTTGTCTTCGATGCTGACACATTCGACGGTGTTGCGTTCGCCCAGAGTGCCGTCTTCGTTCACCATGAACTTGGGCACGATATACAGGCTTAGCCCTTTGGGGCCTGCGGGGCCGTTGGGGGTGCGGGCCAGCACCAGATGGATGATGTTTTCCGACAGATCATGTTCACCGAAGGTGATAAAGATCTTGGTGCCCGTAATGGCAAAAGATCCGTCACCATTGGGTTCTGCTTTGGTGCGCACGCGGCCCAGATCGCTGCCGGCCTGAGGTTCGGTCAGGTTCATGGTGCCAGACCACTGGCCCATGATCAGCTTTTCCAGATAGGTTTCTTTTTGCGCGTCCGAGCCGGACAGCAGCAGTGCCTCAATTGCGCCATCGGTCAAAAGCGGGCAGAGACCAAAGCTCATGTCGGCGCTATTGACGATCTCGGTCGCTGCGCCGCCCACAACTTTGGGCAGGCCCATGCCGCCGTGATCTGCCGGGTGCACAAGGCTTTGCCAGCCCATTTCGACAAACTGCGCATAGGCGTCGTGGAATTCTTTGGGCAGGATCACCTTGCCATCTTTGTGCTGGGCATGGGCCTCATCGCCGATTTTTGCCAAAGGCGCGATCTGTTCAGCGCAAAAGCGGCCAAAGGCTTCCAGCGCGGCAGCCGCATCATCCTGACCGATGTCTAGGTAAGCGGGCAGGGCAGAGACCTTATCCCAGTGTGACAGGTGTTCGAGATTGAACAGAATATCTTTAAGCGGAGCCTGGTAGGTCATCGGAGCCTCTTGAATAACGCGTTTCCTGTCAGATATCGACAGGGTGGCGGGGGTTCTAGGTTGCATTTGGACATTGGACTTTCCAAAACTGACAATTCGGGGTAGTCAGGTTTTATGCCCGACAGCATCCCGCCCAACCCCCCCAGCCTTTCCACCGTATCCGCCGATTTTGTACAGGACTGGTTGCAGGGCATTCGCCGCTGCAGCACACCCGCGCAGATGGACAGGATCCTGCAGAGCACCGGGTTACATGCGCCTGCGCAGAGGGTGACGCTGGATCAGATTGTGCGGCTCTATCAGATTGCGGCGCCGGAAACGCAGGATGAAATGACCGGACTCTGGAGCCGCCAGATCCGTCCACGTGCTTTGCAGCATCTGCTGTCCACGGTGCGCGATGCCACGTCGCTGGCGTCCGTGCTGTATCGTTATTCGACTTTTTGGAACCTGCTGCTGGATGACTATCAGTTTCAGCTGACCCAATCCGAGCGGCTACTGGTGCTGTCATTGCACGAGATCGGCCCGCAAGAGCCGCAGCGCTTTGGTCATCTGCTGATCCTCAAGCTGGCGCATGGGCTGCTGTCCTGGCTAGCAGGGCATGAGGTGTCGGTTTCGGCGGTACAGTTTGCCTTTGCTCAGCCGACGTTTTCAGCGGATTATGATGTGATTTTTCCGGCGCGGGCCAGCTTTGGCGCGGCCTATTCTGCGCTGACCTTTGACATGGATAAGCTGGGGCCGACGCAGGCGCGCACGGCGGCTGAGATGGATGAGTTTCTGCAGCGTGCCCCACGTGACTGGATGTTCACCAATCTGCGCGAACACACACAGTCGTTGCAGGTGCGTGAGTTTCTTTACCAATCGGAGTGGGAAGACTGCCAGCTGGTCAATGCGGCAGCCTGGCTGACCATCACGCCGCGGACCCTGATGCGGCGGCTGGAAGGCGAGGGGACCTCGTTTCAGGAAATCAAGGATGAGCTGCGGCGTGATCTGGCGATCCGGGATTTACAGGAGGGACGCAAGAACATCGAAGAGATTTCGCAGGATATCGGGTTTTCCTCCGCCGCGAATTTTCACAAGGCGTTCAAACGCTGGACGGGCACCGCCCCCGGGGCCTATCGGCTCGGATAGTTGCGGCCCCGGTTCGCAGCCTCAGTCTTTCTTGATCGGCACGCCGTACAGTTCCAGTTTGTGGCCTTTCAGACGATAGCCCAGCTTTTGGGCGATCTTTTCCTGAAGCGCTTCGATTTCGGGATCGACAAATTCGATCACATCGCCGGTGCTCAGGTCGATCAGGTGGTCATGATGTTCGCGTTCAGCGTCTTCGTAGCGGGCGCGGCCATCCCCGAAATCAACCCGTTCCAGAATGCCAGCCTCTTCGAACAGTTTGACCGTGCGGTAGACCGTGGCAATCGAGATATTCGGATCACGGGTTGCGGCGCGGGCATAGAGTTCTTCGACGTCGGGGTGATCACGCGATGTTTCCAGCACCTCGGCGATCACACGACGCTGTTCTGTCATGCGCAGCCCTTTTGCGGCGCAGCGCTCAAGGATGGTATCTGTCATTGCCCGTCCCCCGGTTTCGTTGGATCGTCTCTTTAGGCAATGTCCCCCCCCGAGCCAAGTAAATTCGTGGATCAGGGGGGAGAGCCATCAGGCATAGAGCGGCTGAATGCCCATCTGCATGTGCAGCGCGTTGACAGTGGCCTGATCCAGCCCCATGGCTTTGGCGAGTGTGTCAAGATATTGCGCTTCGGCCTGGGTATCGACCTGAATGGTCATCAGCGAGGCCGAATAGACCTGCGCGCGCTGAGCCTGCGGGGTATCTGCTGCTAGCGCTTCGGCATCCAGAGGGGCGGCCAGTTGCTCCTGGACAAAGGCAATGTCCTGCGCATCCGCATCCTGCCCAACCGTATCCAGAATGCGGGTCTTTTCTGCTTCGTCGATATCGCCATCGGCTTTGGCGGCCTGAATCATCGCCCGTAACATCAGCCCGGCGGTTTCTTCCAGTTCGGGCATGGTGTCTTTGGTGTTGAAAGCGTCCAGCAGGCCGCCCATGGTGCTACCGCCTGCTGCGGCTGCGCCTCCGGCAGCGGCCAGAAGGCCCGCGATGCCTGCGCCACCACCCAGCTGACCCATCAATCCGCCTGCGCCGCCATCCTGATCCTGACCGGTCAGGGCCGACAGATCAAAGCCGGACCCCTGAACCGCCTGCATGATCGATTCCATCGGATTGGCCGCTTCGCCGGATCCGCCCTGAAACATCGACATCATCGCCTGCATAGGGTTGCCGTCGCCCATCAGATTGGCCATCTGCGATTGCGCTTCGGCGATTGGCTCTGAGGCGGGCAGTTGCGCGTTGCCGCCCAACAATCCCCCAAGACCGCCGCCCGAAGTCAGTTTTTCCACGCCTTTGGCCGCCGCATAGCCTGCAGCCATTTTCGCCAATGTGCCCAACATACCCATAATCTGTCCCTTCCTTGCCGTTCCCATCGGTACAGTGACGGAAATCCGGCGCTGCGCCAAAGGTGGAATAAATATCTGCCCGGATTTGACGCAGGCAGGGCAGGGCTGTCCACGGGGAAAAAGGGATCAGGTGCCGCAGAATGTGGCTTTGACGGCGGTCTCTGGTGTGGCGGGCGCGCGCAGGTCGTTGTGTTCTGGCTGATCTGCATAGGGGCTGGCGAGAACTGCGTTCAACCGGTGAAACAGGCTGTCATCGCCTGCGACGGCGGCGGTGATCATCTCTTCGATGCGGTGATTGCGTGGGATCACGGCGGGGTTGACCGAAGACATCAGCGCATATGGGGCGTCCTCGTTTTCGATGCGTTTTTGCCAGCGTGCGTGCCAGCTGGCAAACCCCTCAGTGTCTTTGAAATGCAAGGCGGCGTGCTCAGTGGGCAGATCGCGGAAGGTATTGGTGAAATCCGCCTGATTGGCGTCCATCAGGATCAGCAGATCCCCAATCAGCTGTTTGTCGTCCTCTGTGGGGCTGGCGATCCCCAGTTTGGCAGAAAAGCGCTGTGCCCAGTGCTGGCGCAGGCTGTCTTGCATGCCGTGGATGATGGTGGTGAACTCTTTGATTGCAGCATCACTGTCTTGCACCAGTGGCACCAGCGAGGTGGCCAGCTGCGCCATGTTCCAGCTGATGACATCGGCCTGCGCCGCATAGGCATAGCGCCCGTGGCGGTCGATGGAAGAAAACACCGTATCCGGTTGATAGGCTTCCATAAAGGCGCAGGGGCCGTAATCTATGGTTTCGCCAGACAGGGTGCAATTGTCGGTGTTCATCACCCCATGGATAAAGCCCACCGACAGCCACTGCATGATCAGGCTGGCTTGACGATTGCAGACCTCTTGCAGCAGCCGAGCGGGCGACGTGACATGTGGATAGTGGCGATCCACTGTATAGTCGAACAGGGTTTGCAGCGATTGCCAATCCTGCCGGGCGGCAAAGATCTGAAAGGTGCCCACGCGGATGTGGCTGCTGGCCACGCGGGTCAGCACAGCGCCGGGCAGGGCGGTATCGCGGTAGACGGGGTCTCCGCTGCGCACGGCCGCCAGCGCCCGGGTGGTGGGGATGCCAAGGGCGTGCATCGCCTCAGACACCACATATTCACGCAGCACAGGCCCCAGCCAGGCGCGCCCATCACCCCGGCGTGAAAATGGGGTCTGGCCCGATCCCTTCAACTGAATGTCGCGGCGCTGCCCCTGTGTGTCGATCACTTCGCCCAACAACAGCGCGCGTCCATCCCCCAGTTGCGGGTTGTACTGCCCAAACTGATGCCCCGCATAAAGCTGCGCAAGGGGATCCGCCCCAGCCGGGATCGCATTGCCGGCAAAATAAAGCGCAAGATCAGGATCATCCGCACCGGTGATCCCCAGTTCCGTGGCCAGATCATGGTTGAAGGCAATCATTTCAGGCGCTTTGACCGGATCGGCAGGCTGTTTGTGATAAAACCCGTCAGGCAGGCGGGCATAGCTGTTGTCGAAGGGGATGGTCAGCATGGCGGGCCTCTTGAAACCTGTGATCTGGATAGATCTTATCTGGCATGGGACCGGGGGAAAACAAGTGCGTTTACGTTAAAGCGCCGCACCCCCTGTACATTCCGGTGCGCAGTTTGTATCAGGTGCGCTTTGGTGCTCTTTCACGATACAAAGCTGCAGGCCCGATGGCTGGCGCAGGTGTCGTCTTGGGGCCGATCCTCAGGAAAGAGAAGATTGTGAAACAGACCCTCCGTGACGCGCTGGATGCGCGTGGCTATTCGTCATTGACCCCTGTGCAAGAAGCGGTTCTGGCCCCTGAATATGCCGGCGCTGACCTGTTGGTTTCGGCGCAGACCGGTTCGGGCAAGACCTTGGGCTTTGGTCTGGCGATTGCGGATACCATTCTGGATGCGGACCGCTTTGAAGCGCC
Source organism: Pelagimonas sp. (assembly GCA_025210455.1). Classification (GTDB taxonomy): domain Bacteria; phylum Pseudomonadota; class Alphaproteobacteria; order Rhodobacterales; family Rhodobacteraceae; genus JAOARQ01. The sequence goes on along the minus strand of JAOARQ010000017.1, from coordinate 184,324 downwards.
GGAAGCGCCGTTGGCGCTGGTGATTGCGCCCACCCGCGAACTGGCGCTTCAGGTCAAACGCGAACTGAGCTGGCTGTATGAAAAAGCGGGCGCGGTGATGGCGTCATGTGTGGGCGGCATGGATATTCGCGACGAACGCCGGGCGCTGTCGCGCGGGGCGCATATCGTGGCGGCGACGCCCGGTCGTCTGCGTGATCACATCATGAAAGGCGCGATTGATCTGAGCCAGCTGCGTGCGGTGGTGCTGGACGAAGCGGACGAAATGCTGGACCTTGGCTTTCGCGAAGACCTGGAGTTCATTCTCGGGGAAGCCCCGGAAGATCGCCAGACCCTGCTGTTTTCTGCCACGGTTCCGAAATCCATCGGAGAGCTGGCGAAAAGCTATCAGAAAGATGCGCATCGGATTGTCACCAAATCCGAGACCCCGCAGCACGCGGATATCGATTATCGCGCCATGCTGATCGCTGATCGTGACGTGGACAATGCGGTGATCAACACGCTGCGGTTCTACGAGGCCCCCAACGCGATTGTCTTTGCCAATACCCGCGCGATGGTGGCCCGCCTGACGACGCGTCTGTCAAACCGTGGGTTCAATGTTGTGGCCCTGTCTGGGGAACTGACCCAGTCCGAGCGCACCAATGCGTTGCAGGCCATGCGCGACGGTCGGGCGCAGGTCTGTGTAGCCACCGATGTGGCGGCGCGCGGGATTGACCTGCCGATGCTGGATCTGGTTGTCCATGCGGAACTGCCGTCAAGCCATGAAACCCTGCTGCACCGCTCTGGCCGGACGGGCCGCGCGGGGCGCAAAGGGGTCTCGGCGCTGGTGGTGACCAAGAAAACCCAGAAAAAGGCGCATCGCCTGCTGGGCTGGGCCAAGCTGAAAGCAGAGTGGGGCACAGCGCCATCTGCGGATGAAGTGCGCGCCAAAGATGAGCAGCGGATGCTGGCGGATCCGATCTGGGAAGAGGGCACAACCGAAACGGAACTGCCCGCTGTTGAGAAACTGCTGGAAAGCTTCTCGCCGCAAAAACTGGCGACATCTTATCTGCGTTTGCTACGCGCCACCCGCTCGGCCCCGGAAGAGCTGTCAGATCCCAATATGAAACCGGCCCCGCGCGAAGAGTTTGGCGCTTCGGTCTGGTTCATGGTGAATGGCGGGCGCGAACAGAATATCGGCCCACGCAATCTGGTGCCGATGCTCTGCCGCAATGCGCGGGTCAACAAGGGCGACATTGGCGCGATCCGGGTGAAGAAAGATCAAAGTTATGTACAGCTGCGCGAAAGCGCGGTTCCGGGCTTGGCCGAAGCGCTTGGCAGCAAGCTGGAGCTGGAGCCGGGTCTTATGCTGGCGCAAACCGATGAGGTGCCAGAAGACGAGCGTACAGGGCGCGGTAAGCCCGCTGGCGGTCGCCGTCCGGGTGGCAAGTTTGGTGGCAAACCCGGTGGCCGTGATGATCGGTTTGACCGGCGTGGTGGTCCCCGCGAAGAGCATAGGGGCAAGGCCCCGCGCGATGAGCGCCCCCGCCGCGAGAAACCGGCCACTGTGGATCCCAAATCCAAGACCAAACCAGCCTCAGAAGGCGGCTTTAACCGCCCGAAAAAGGAAGAAGGCAGCGCAGATCGCAAGCCGCGCCATGGGGCAAAGTTTTCGGATAAAGCTAAGGGCGGCGATGCACCGCTGACACGTTCAAAACCCAAAGGGCCGCCGCCGCCCAAAGGCAAGCCCAACAGCAAGAAAAACAAAGCCCGCGCCGCCGAAGCCAAGGCGGCGGCTCCTAAGAAGCACCGTAAGGGGCAGGTGCGTTGAACAGGGGCGCTAAAGCTTCTTTGTCATTTTGACGTAGTGCGCGCGCGGTTCAAACCGCGCGCGTTCGTATAGGCGGATGGTGGTTTCGTCAGTTTTGGCAACCTCCAGCGACAGCGCCTGAACGCCTGCCTCGGAGAGAGCCTTGGAAATCGCCATCAGAGCTTCGCTGCCCATGCCGCGTTTGCGCACGGTGGGGCGGATGAAAAATTCATCCAGACAGCCCTCAAGCCGGCCAAACCCCAGCGACCATGTAAAGGTGATCGCCAGATAGCCCACCGGGGCCTTGCGCGGGCCAATCAACCAGATTGCCCCATGGGGGGATCCTTCCAGCAGGGGCTCAATCGCGGCTTGGCGTTGTTCCGGGCGCAGGGTGAACCCCATTTCCTCATGAAAGGCTGTGACCAGTTTCAACAGCCTTTCCATATCCGCAGGTCCGGCCAGATGCAGCAGGCTCATAGCCTGCCCAGCCGTTCGGCCAGCAGGGCAAAGAAACGATCTGCATCGAGATCCCCGATGAACAGGGCGTTGGCCTTGCGATCCGTGACACGCCACCAGTCTGCAACGGTCATGCCGCGTGTCAGCTCTGATTTGGTTTCGATTTCCACATTGATCTGACGGCCGCTGAACATGTCTGGATCAATGAGATAGGCGATCACGCATGGGTCATGCAGCGGCGCCCCGTCCGAGCCGTATTTTTCGCGGTCAAAGCGCTCAAAGAAATCGGTCATCTCGGCAACAGCGATGCCTACCGGGGTGTTCAGGGCACGAAAGGCATCATTGCGCGGTTGGGTGACCAGCGCCTTATGGGTCACATCCAGTGGCATCACGGTGATGGGCGCGCCGCAGGCAAAGACGATTTCGGCCGCTTCCGGATCAACATAGATGTTGAATTCGGCGGCGGGGGTGATGTTGCCTACCTCGAAATAGGCCCCGCCCATCAGAACGATTTCCTGAATGCGCTCTGCGATATCCGGGGCCTTTTGCAATGCTGTCGCAATATTGGTCAGTGGTCCCAGCGGGCAAAGTGTGACCGTTCCGGCAGGTTCGCGGCGCAGGGTTTCTATGATGAAATCAACCGCATGCTGATCCTGAACTGGCATTGTGGGCTCGGGCAGCACCGGGCCATCCAAACCTGTTTTGCCATGAACATGTTCTGCCGTGACCAGCGTATGCGCCAGGGGGCGATCACAGCCCTGATAAATGGCTGTTTCTGATTTTTTAGCCAGTTCGCAGACAATCCGCGCGTTTCGGGTGGTCAGATCAATCGGCACATTGCCTGCAACCGTTGTAATGCCAAGAATCGCCATGTTTTCAGGCGAGGCCAGCGCCAAGAGGATCGCCACAGCGTCATCTTGCCCCGGATCCGTGTCGATGATGATCTTTTTGAACGTCATGGTTGAGTTTTCCCCGTTTTTATTTTGGTGCCATGTGCTAAGCACGGATGCAATGGAACCGTGGCGACAACTTTGGGGGAGGGGTGATCGCACTTAAAAAGATTTACCACTTTATGCCTTGTTGTCTGACTTTTCTGATGAGAGAAGCTACAATCAATGCGTGAGTGTTTTGAGTGGATCCGGTTTATGTCTATGCGTCTAGTTACATGCGAAAAATGCAACTATAAGAACAGGTTTGGCCGTCGCCATTGTTCTTATTGTTTTGCCGAAACATCACTTTTGAACCGTTTGGGGTTTTGGCTGTCGCTTGCCGCGGCGTCTGGGGTTGTGGGCGCGTTGTACGTGGTCTGACACGGGGGGGCAGCCCGGAATACACTGATTTCCGGGCCAGTTGATACGGCCTGTCCCTATGCCGAACAGCTTGCACCGCCCAAAACGCAGAATTTCGCACAATGCGGGTGATTAAGCGCGACAGGTTTTTCAGCCTCTTCCAACGTTGTGCCCAGTTCAAACTGTTCTTCATAGGCCAGCAGGGTGCAGGCCAAGACCGCCGGGCTGTCGGCGCCTTTGCGTTTGACCACCATGCGCGACGAGGCGCACATGACATCATTCGGAGACTTGTTCAGGATGCCCCAGCATTCGGTGGTGATTTCCGGCACTTCGACCTGAGCATCCATTTCAGGAAACAGCACGGTTTGCCCTGGGTTCATGGCGTCAATATCAAAGCCTTCTTTGGCAAAGAGACGCGCATAGCCTTCGCGACCTTCCACTTCGGTTTCGCCCCAGACGGTGCGGCCTGCCACATCCATGGCGATACCGGTGTCGCGTAGCCAGCGCATTCCGGTGAGAGATTTCTCAAACGCGCCTTTGCCACGTTCAGTGTCGTGATGTTCGCTGCTCCAGTGATCAAGCGAAATGCGCAGGGTGAGTTTATCACCATATTCGGCCTGCAGGTCCGCCAGACCGGCACGTACAGATTTGCGCATCATCGGCAGCATGGCATTGGTCAGGATCAGCACCTTATAGCCGCGCGCCAGTGATCGGCGGGCCATATCGATCATGGCCGGGTTCATAAAGGGTTCGCCCCCAGTAAAGCCGATTTCAGTGACGCCCCAGTCTCGTTCTTCCAGTTGGACCAGATAGGTTTCCACCTCATCGGCGGTCAGATAAACCAGTTGGTCGTTCTTGGGCGACGACAGGATATAGCAGTTTACACATTCGATGTTGCATAGTGTGCCCGTGTTAAACCACAGCGTTTGTGGATTGGTCAGCGCGACAGTTGCCCGGGTTTCACCTTTGGCTGTTACCAGCGGATCCTGAAATTTTCCAAGATTTGCAAATGTTGCGTCTTTCATGGCCTGCCTCTTTGGTGGAACATGTCCTTGGTATGCAAAGCACTCTATACTGGCCAGAGTAAAAGAATTGCCCTGACAGCTTTGTGAAGCGTCATCATAATGTTAGAGTTTCTTGAAATTCTGGAAAGGCGAGGTTGCAAAACTGGGGTAGGCAAGATAGTTAGCGCTAACAGTTTTGAGAAACCCACTTTAGGGAAGGCAAAGTCTCATGGTTTCACGCGTTATCCCGGTTGATCGGTTTGATCTGGTCATCTTTGGCGGCACAGGAGATCTGGCACGGCGCAAGATCCTGCCTGCTTTGTTTCGCAGGTATTGTGCGGGGCAGATCCCGCAGGACACACGTATCATCGGGGCGGCCAGATCTGATATGGATTGCGCGGGTTTTCGTCAGGTGACTGCCGATGCGATCCGTGAATTTGGGGGTGGCCGCGGCTGCGAAGACGGCACACTGGAAGAATTTCTGGACTGTATTCAATACGAGACCGTGGATGCCAAAGGCGATATGGGCTGGGATGCGCTGCGCGGGCGTCTGCGCGATGGGGTGACAAAAGCGTTTTACTTTTCCGTTGGCCCCAGCCTCTTTGGCGATCTGGCGCAACGCCTGCGGGATTTTGGCCTTGCGGATGATCACAGCCGGGTGGTGGTGGAAAAGCCCTTTGGTCATGATCTGGAAACGGCGCGCGCGCTGAACGCGACGCTGGCACAGCATTTCAGTGAAGATCAGATCTACCGGATTGATCACTATCTAGGCAAAGAAACCGTACAGAACCTGATGGCGGTGCGCTTTGGTAATGTTCTGTTTGAACCGCTGTGGAACGCGCAATATGTGGATCACATTCAGATCACCGTTGCTGAGACCGTCGATGTCAGCGGGCGAGGCATGTATTATGACCGTTCGGGCGCGATGCGGGATATGGTGCAAAACCACCTGATGCAACTGCTGTGCCTGATCGCCATGGAACCGCCTGCGCGGTTTGAACCGGATGCGGTGCGCGATGAAAAGCTCAAGGTGATCCGGGCGCTGGATCCGGTGGATTACCATCATATCGTGCGCGGGCAGTATAGCGCCAATGACACGCAGGCCAGCTATCGCACCCATGTGGAAGATCCAAGGTCCACCACCGAAAGCTTTGTGGCGCTTAAGTGTAACGTGTCGAACTGGCGATGGGCGGGCACGCCGTTTTATCTGCGCACGGGCAAATGCCTGAAAGAGCGGTCCTCGGAAATCGTGGTGGTGTTCAAAGATGCGCCGCATTCGATCTTTGGGCCGGATGCTGGCACTCATCGCAATGTGCTGACGATCCGTTTGCAGCCCAATGAAGGGATCACCATGCGGGTGACGATCAAGGAACCGGGGCCGGGCGGCATGCGGCTGGTGGATGTGCCACTGGACATGAGCTTTGCCGAGGCGCTGGGGCCGGATGCTGAGGATGTGCCAGATGCCTATGAACGGCTGATCATGGATGTGATCCGGGGCAATCAGACGCTGTTCATGCGCGGTGACGAAGTGGAGGCAGCCTGGGCCTGGACCGATCCGATCATTGAGGGCTGGCGGCGGCGTGGCGAAGTGCCTAAACCTTATGAACCGGGCTCGACCGGGCCAGAAGACGCCCTGATGTTGATGCATCGCGATGGGCGCAAATGGAGAGATATCCGCGCGTGAGCTATGAATTCATTGAATACCCCGATCGTGACCTGCTGGCGATGGATCTGGCGGGGCAACTGGCTGATGATCTGGAAGAGGCATTGCATCACGAAGACCGCGCGACCTTGGTTGTGCCCGGCGGCACCTCGCCGGGGCCGGTGTTTGGTGCGCTTTCCGAGGTGGACATGGCCTGGACCCGTGTCAATGTCATGCTGAGCGATGAACGCTGGGTGCCGGAAACGGATGCGCGGTCGAACACGCGGCTGTTGCGGGAAACCTTGCTGATCAGCAAGGCGGCGCAGGCGCACTATCTGCCGCTTTATGCGGACAAGGCCTCTGCGGATGGGGCTTTGGCTGAACTTGAGGTGAATATCACCCCGGCGTTGCCGATTGATGTGCTGTTGCTGGGGATGGGGGCGGATATGCATACGGCCTCGCTGTTTCCGGATGGGGATAAGCTGGACGAAGCGCTCTGGCCGGATGCGCCGGTGCTGAGCACCATGCGTGCGCCCAATGCGCCCGAACCCCGCGTGACCCTGACCGGGCGGGTGCTGAATGGGGCGTTGCGCAAACATGTGCTGATTTTCGGCGCTGATAAGCGGGCTGCTTTGGAAAACGCAAAGGGAAAATCCTCGCATGTGGCGCCTATCAATGCGGTGCTGGATGGGGCAAAAGTCCATTGGGCAGAATAAAACACAATTTGGGCGAAGACCTATGTTTGAAACGTTAAAATCCCTCGCGGCGCAGGTGAATGACCGCCGCATCGAAGATCTTTTTTCGGATGCGGATCGGGCAGAACAGTTCAGCACGCGCTTTGACGGGATGTTGTTTGACTATTCCAAGACCCAAATTGATGCGGATATTCGCGCGGCGTTGCTTGATTTGGCGAAGGAAGTGCCTGAGCGGCGGGATGCAATGTTCGCCGGGTCCGCGATCAATGAAACCGAAGGGCGGGCGGTGCTGCACACGGCGCTGCGGAACCTATCGGGGACACCGATTGAAGTGGATGGCAAAGATGTCATGCCAGAGGTGCTGCACACCCTGTCCCGGATGGAAGAGTTGGCGCAGGAGCTGCGTGGATCAGACATCACAGATGTGGTGAACATCGGCATTGGCGGCTCTGATCTGGGGCCTGCCATGGCTGTTCGGGCGCTTGCCCCCTATCATGACGGTCCAAAGTGTCATTTTGTGTCTAACGTCGATGGGGCGGATCTGACCGATACGCTGAAGGTCTGTGATCCCAAACACACTTTGTTCATCGTGGCCTCAAAGACCTTCACCACGATTGAAACCATGACAAATGCGCGCTCGGCCCGGGATTGGCTGGTGGCGCATGGGGTCGCGCAGGCGGGGCGCTTTGTGGCGCTGTCGTCAAATCTGGCCGGGGCGGCTGAGTTTGGCATTCCCGAAGACCGGGTTTTTGGGTTCGAAGACTGGGTTGGGGGGCGTTATTCGGTCTGGGGGCCGATTGGTCTGTCGCTGATGATCGCAATCGGGCCAGAAAATTTCCGCGCCTTTCTGAGCGGTGCCGCCGAAATGGACGCCCATTTCCAACAGGCCCCTTTGGCGCAGAACATGCCGGTGATGCTGGCGCTTGTGGGGTTGTGGCACCATCAGGTGCAGGGCCATCCGACCCGCGCGGTCTTGCCCTATGATAACCGCATGGCGCGCCTGCCTGCCTATTTCCAGCAGCTTGAAATGGAGAGCAACGGCAAAAGCGTGACCATGGAGGGCGCGGATGTGGTTGAAACCGTTGGGCCGGTGGTCTGGGGAGAGCCGGGCACCAATGGGCAACATGCGTTTTATCAGCTGATCCATCAGGGGCGCGATATTGTCCCTTGCGAATTCATGCTGGCGGCGCAGGGGCACGAACCTGATTTATCCCATCACCACGCGCTTTTGGTGGCCAATTGTCTGGCGCAATCCGAGGCCCTGATGCGTGGCCGCACTCTGGAGGAGGCGCGCGCAAAACTGGCTGATAAATTCGACGGCGATGAGCTGGAGCGGCAGGCAAGTCACCGGGTTTTTCCGGGCAATCGCCCGTCGACGACTTTGATTTATCCCAAGCTCACCCCGGAAATGTTAGGCCGGATCATTGCCCTTTATGAACACCGGGTATTCGTTGAGGGGGTGATCCTGGGGATCAATTCCTTTGATCAATGGGGTGTTGAACTGGGTAAAGAGCTGACAACCGCGCTTGGGCCAATGGTCAATGGCGAAGTGGACGCGGCGGGCAAAGATGGCTCAACCCGCCAGTTGCTGGGTTTTGTGCATGGAGCTCAGGCCTAAGGAATATCGAACCCCGGCGCGGCCAGTTCAAAGCCCTCGAACTGAAACGCCGGGGAGACCGTGCAGCCGACCAGTGTCCAGTCACCGGTGCTGCGTGCAGCTTGCCAAAACCCTTTGGGTACAATCGCTTGCGGGCGTTGATCTGCCATAAGATCAGGCCCGAGATTGATATCCCGACGCGGCCCGGTGTCACGTTCAGAGAGTGATAGAATCAAGGGGGCGCCTGCGTAAAAGTGCCAGATCTCAGCGGCATCAACTCGGTGCCAATGGCTGCGTTCATCGCCTTTCAGAAGAAAGTAAATCGCCGTGCCCGCCGGGCGCTGATCTGTGTCAGACTGTGCGATCCAGGTCTGGCGATAATGGCCGCCTTCGGGATGGGGCTGTAGATCTAGCAGGGCGATGATGTCATCAGCGGTCATGTTCAGTCTTTCTTAAGTTTTGTCTTGCACCAGCGCGCGCCGCGGTGCGCTTTGTTTAACGCCCTGCGCGCAGTCTTGGGCCATCGGATTTCCCTGACGCAGGAGGCCCTGAATGGCACGCAATGCTGTAAGTGTTCGGCAGATGGCCGAAGAAATCGTCGCCCGCGAAGGCGGCTATGTCAACGACCCCGATGATCCCGGTGGTGCCACGAATTATGGCGTGACCATTCACACCATGCGCAGGCTTGGGTTAGATCTGGATGGGGATGGTAAGGTGAACGTCTCAGATGTGCGGCGGCTGACGCGGGCGCAGGCGGTTGAGATCTTTCTCAAACACTATTTTGACGGGCCGCGCATCTCTGAATTGCCCAGGGTTCTGCAGGGCACAGTATTTGACATGTATGTCAATGCGGGTGGCAATGCGGTGAAGATCCTGCAACGCCTGTTGCGGCAGATGGGGCAGGGGGTTTCGGTGGATGGGGCGATTGGGCCTCAGACGATTGCGGCCAGCAAACGTGCCTGCGACATGGCCCCGGCTCACATCGCGGATGCCTATGGGATTGCGCGGCGCAACTACTATTTCGCCATTGCGGATCGGCGGCCTGCTTCGCGCAAATATGCCCGCAGCCGGGCAGGGGGCAAAGGCGGTTGGATCAAACGCGCCGAAGAGTTCATCTCGCCGCGCTATCACATGAGCAAAGCCGAGTTTAACAAGAGGGTGGCCAAATGGGGTTGATCGACAAAGTCCTGTCCATGGTGTTCGGTGGGGGGCGTAATGTGGTGGCGCAGACCGCCGAGGTGTTTCGCGTCAATGCCGAGGCGCAGGCCGGGCGCGGTCATGAGCTGAACATGGCGGCGCTGGCGCAATTCGCGCAAGAGTTCAATCTGGATCGCCGTGGGCGGTTTGATCAGGTGATTGATGCCCTCAATCGGGTGCCACGCCCGGCCATGGCTTTGGGCACCTTGGGGCTGTTTGTTGCGGCGATGGTGGATCCGGTCTGGTTTGCAGAACGTATGGCGGGGATCGCATTGGTGCCCGAACCGCTCTGGTGGTTGCTGGCCGCAATCGTCAGTTTCTACTTTGGTGCCCGCCATCAGGCCAAAGGGCAGGAATTTCAGCGTGATATGGCCGCGACCATGGCGGCCGTGCCCAAGGTGATCGACAGCCTGCGCGAAGCACGGCAGATGGAACAGGAACTGGATTCCCTGTTTGATGTCTCCCCTGAGAAGGGAGCGCAAGAGACCGAAGAGGGGTCGGATGATCTGCGCAGGTTGGATGTGTCAGACAATCCCGCACTGGCCGATTGGCAGGCCGGGCGAACATAAAGTCAAAGGGGCGGGGCCAAACCCGCCCTTTTCTTTTTGCCCACCCCGCATGTGTGCTTGCGACAAATTGAACGTCAGTTTGGTACGATTCTAATTGGCGGATGTCAGGCGGCAGGCCTATATAGCTTGCATGATTACTGAGCTTGGACATGTCGCCCTGATCTTGGCCTTTCTGGTGGCCATCATTCAGATGATCGTGCCGATGATCGGCGCGTATAAACGCTGGCCCGGCTGGATGGCCGTTGCGGAACCGGCTGCAACGGCGCAGTTCTTACTGGTCGCTGCCTCATTCGCGGCGCTTACCTATGCCTTTGTTGTCTCAGACTTTTCCCTGCGTCTGGTGTTTTTGAACAGCCATTCGGCCAAGCCCATGATCTACAAGATCTCTGGCGTCTGGGGGAACCACGAGGGGTCGATGTTGCTTTGGGTGCTGATCCTTGCGCTCTTTGGGGCCATGGCCGCATGGTTCGGGGGCAATCTGCCGCCCACCCTGCGCGCACGGGTGCTGGCGGTACAGGCGGCTGTGGCCGTGTCGTTCTTTGCCTTTATCCTCTTCACATCAAACCCGTTTTTGCGTCTGGGCGTGCCGCCTTTTGACGGGCAGGGATTGAACCCGCTCTTGCAGGATCCCGGCCTCGCGTTCCACCCGCCGTTTTTGTACCTGGGCTATGTGGGCCTGAGCATCTGTTTCAGCTTTGCCGTGGCGGCGCTGATCGAAGGCCGGGTCGACGCCGCCTGGGCGCGCTGGGTGCGGCCCTGGACATTGGCGGCCTGGGTTTTCCTGACCATCGGCATCGCGCTCGGATCCTGGTGGGCCTACTACGAATTGGGCTGGGGGGGATTCTGGTTCTGGGATCCGGTTGAAAACGCATCCTTCATGCCTTGGCTTTTCTCAGCGGCGCTGCTGCATTCGGCCATCGTCGTGGAAAAGCGCGAAGCCCTGAAAAGCTGGACGGTGCTGTTGGCCATTCTCGCCTTTGGCTTTTCGCTGATCGGCACTTTTATCGTGCGTTCTGGCCTGCTGACCTCAGTTCATGCCTTTGCGAATGACCCAGAGCGCGGCGTGTTTATTCTGATGATCCTGCTGTTTTTCACCGGGGGGGCGCTGACGCTTTATGCGGCGCGCGCGCAGGTGATGGAGGCCAAAGGCGTCTTTGGTCTGGTCAGCCGTGAAAGCGGGTTGGTGATCAATAATATCCTGCTGGCGGTGTCGTCTTTTGTGGTGTTCATTGGCACAATCTGGCCACTGGTGGCCGAGATGTTCTTGGATCGCAAGCTTTCAGTTGGGCCGCCCTTCTTTAATCTGGCCTTTACGCCTTTCATGGTGGCACTGGCGTTGATCCTGCCCATTGGTGCGATGCTGAGTTGGAAACGCGCCAAGGTTGGACGGGTTCTGCGGCAGTTGGCCCCGGCTTTTGCGCTGGCGCTGGCGTTGATGGGGCTGGTCTGGACGATGCAGACTGGCAAAAGCATCATGGGCCCGATCGGCGTCTTTCTGGGCACCTGGCTGGTGGCGGGCGCGGTGGTGGATCTGCTCAGCCGTACAGGCAAAACCCGAGACTTCAGCCGTTTGTTCCGCTTACCGCGCTCTGAATGGGGCAAAGCTGTTGCCCATGGCGGGCTTGGGATCACCATGTTGGGCATCGCCGGGCTGATGGCCTGGGAACAGGAAGATATCCGGGTGGTGCAGTTGAATGAGCCCTGGGATGTGGGGCGGTATGAATTCACCTTGCAGGATGTACAGCGCGTGCGCGGGCCGAACTTTACCTCTGTGCAGGGGCAGGTGGCTGTGCGCGAAAACGGCAAAGCTGTGACAGTGCTCTATCCTGAAAAACGCAACTATCCGGTGTCGAAGATGCCGACCACCGAGGCCGCGATTGATTATCGCTTCCTGCGCGATGTCTATGTGGTGATTGGTGATCCGCAGGCGGATGGTGGCTGGGTGGTGCGCATCTATATCAAGCCGCTGGCGAACTGGATCTGGGCGGGCTGTATCCTTATGGCAATTGGTGGGATTTTGAGCCTGTCGGATCGTCGCTACCGAGTGGCCGCAGGGGCCAAGAAATCCACGCGCATGCAGGGGGTGGCCGCAGAATGATCCGTCGATCCCGCTCTTCCGCCCTTGCGGGCGTCCTCGCTGCGCTTTGTCTGGCAGGCGCGGTCTGGGCCGTTGAACCCAGCGAAATGCTGCAAGATCCAGCGCAGGAGGCCCGCGCGCGCGATATTTCTGCCGGGCTGCGCTGCCTTGTGTGTCAGAACGAAAGCATCGACGAAAGCAACGCCTCATTGGCGAAAGATCTGCGGGTTCTGGTGCGCGAACGCATCACCGCTGGCGACAGCAATGACGAGGTGATCGACTTTGTCGTCGCCCGCTATGGTGAATTTGTGTTGCTCAAACCGACCACAGGGGGGCTGAACTGGCTGCTTTGGGCCGCAGGGCCGATCCTGTTTGTGCTGGCGATGGTGATTGGGCTGAATTACACCCGCAACCGCGCCAAAGCCGCGGCCCCAAATGAGGCTGCGCTGAGCGAAGCAGAACAAAAGCGGCTGGATGAAATCCTGCGTGGTGATTGATCTGCTGATCAGGGGATGCTAGGCACAGCCATGGGTCGGCAGATCACCCAGGCTCCGCCATTTGCTAAACCTGCTTTTAAAAACTTGCATGGACCTGTTGAGGATACCCATGGACAAGGGCGGACATCCAACCCTTTGATAAGGGGTGGTATCGGCGAGGAAAGCCATGTCTACACCCAAGCAACCGCGCGAAGTGATCGCGCTGAACATTCCTGATCTTTCAGCATTTGCCAAAACCCTGCGCAGCGGGTTGGACCAGCCGCCGGGGCATGTGGAAACCTTGAATCTGATTGCGCGTGCCGCTGGATATCGTAACTATCAGCATCTCAAAGCCCGGCAGATCCAAGAAGTACAGCCCATTGCCAATGACAGGCAGGTGGCCCGGGCATTGCGGTTTTTCAAAGCGGGAAAGTTTGCGGAATGGCCTGCTAAAACCCAGGTGCAAAAACTGTGTCTCTGGGCGCTTTGGGCGCAATTGCCCGCGCAGACAGACCTGCATGAGCGCGAGATCAGCACCCTGATCCACGGCATGTGCCTGTTCAAAGATGCGGCGCAGATTCGGCGGGCGATGGTGGAACATCAGATGGTGGCGCGGGCAAAGGATGGGTCTTGCTATCAACGGATCGAACAGGCCCCGCCCGCCGAGGCGCTGGCGGTGATTGCTCAGGTGAAAAAGACCCTTTGACGCGGCGTTTCCCTTTGCTTTGTCGGGGGCGTCTGTGTTTGATGCCCCCCAAACAGAAGGGGATCCTTGCAAATGCAATATGATACGATTGCGTATAGCGTCGAAAACAATATCGCGACCGTCACGCTGAACCGTCCGGAAAAGATGAATGCGCTGAACACGCAGATGCGTGCGGAAGTGGCCGATGCCATTGCGCGCGGTGGCCGTGAAGGGCGTGTGGTTGTGCTGACCGGTGCGGGGGATCGCGCCTTTTGTTCGGGGCAGGATCTGGGGGATCGGTCTAACGCAGCTGAGGTCGATCTGGAACGCACGTTGCGCGATGAGTATCTGCCCATGTTGCAGGCGATCTATGATTGCCCGGTGCCGGTGATCAGCGCCATCAATGGGGCTGCGGCCGGAGCCGGGGCCAATCTGGCGCTTGCGGCGGATGTGGTGATCGCCAAGGAAAGCGCCTATTTCCTACAGGCCTTTACCAAGATCGGCCTGATCCCGGATGCGGGGGGCACATGGTTTATGCCGCGTCAGATTGGTCTGGCCAAAGCCATGGGCGCGGCGCTATTTGCGGAAAAGATCAGTGCCCGGCAGGCGGATGACTGGGGTTTGATCTGGGAAGCGGTGGCGGATGAAGACTTCGAGGCGCATGTGGCCAAGCGCGCGGCCTATCTGGCCAATGGCCCGACCATGGCCTTTGCGCGGGTGAAACAGGCGCTTATGGCCTCAACCGGGAATGATCTGATGACACAGCTCGAACTTGAGGGCAGCTATCAGGGGGAATGCGGGCGGTCGCGCGACTTCAAAGAGGGCGTTCTGGCCTTTATGGAAAAGCGCAAGCCCGAGTTTGAAGGCCGCTGAAGTCTTTTGAGATCGCAAGGCACTGCAAAGCCCCCGATTGCTGTCGGGGGCTGATTTGTATTGGCGCATCGAAACTCAGCGGCTTCTGACCCTAAGTCGATGGAATCGCATCAGAACTATCGACGCGCATGGAATTCTTGGCCCGCCGATCCGCGATAGGCGTGACGCCATAGCTTTCGCGGTAGTGACGTAAAAAGGTGCCGGGGCTGGAATAGCCGACCATAAAACCAATCTCGGTGATTGGATCCGAGGTGTAAAGCACCAGCTGCCGCGCCTGCTGCATCCGCATCTTGCGATAGTATTTCGCCGGGCTCTGGCCCGTGGCCTCTTTGAAACTGCGTTCCAAGGTGCGGGTCGACATGCCCACCACTTCGGCCACTTCAGAGACCTGCACCGGGTTTTCGATATGTTCGGCAAAATGTTGGATCGCTTTGACCACCTGTTTGGGCAAAAGATCCAGGCTTTTGGCGGTGGCAAAGGCCGGGGTTTTCTGGTTGATGGCCTCGCTGCGGATGAAAGGGTGCTGGAACCAGCAGGCCACCTCGGCCATGACATCGCCCCCCAGCCGGTCTTCGATCAGCGATAGCATATGGTCAAAGGCCGCCGACGCCCCGGAAATCGAGGTGTGTGCCCCGTCGCGGCAGATCACTGTGTTCTGGATCGGGATATCGGGGAATTCGGTCTGAAAGGCAGCTTCGTAACACCAATGCACCGACATGGGGTTTTCTTCAGTCAGCCCGGTGCGGGCCAGCGCAAAGACGCCGCCGCTGATCGCCCCAAGATGCACCTTGTTGCGCAGCAGTTGCTGCAGCGCGACATTGGCGCGGCTGGGGTTTGCAAACTGAGAGTTGGGGCTGCCGACAAAGAGCAGAACATCCACCTTATCCAGATCAGACAGGGTCACATCGGGGGCAAAGCTGACCCCTGCGGATGAGGCCACCGGATCGGCGCTTTCCGCGACAACCTTCCAGCGAAAGGCCTCTTGCCCCGAAATTTCATTCGCCCCCCTGAGCGGTTCAATACAGGAGGTCAGGCAGGCCATGGGGAAGCCCGGAAAAATCAGAATGCCCAGAGTGAGGGGCGACTGGTGGTTGGTCATGACAGATCTCTTTCGATGATCTCAGTGGTGGTGTTCAGGATGTGACGTTCCAGCAATTTGGCCGCTGGAGACAAGGCAGAATCGGTGCGCCGCAGCAAATGAATTTCCCGAGTCGCATGAGAATCTCTCAATGGGCGGAAACATAGCCCGGAAAAATCAGAAAAATGCGCGGCTTTTACGGCCATTTCCGGCAGGATGGTGACGCCGATATTGGCATGTACCATCGCCATGATTGAGGTCAGGTTATGCGCTGACAACAGCGCTTTGCGGTGCAAAGCCTGTGCGGCCTCTGTCTGAATGCTGGCGGAAAGCGCATTGGCGATCAGACGATAGTCCTGAAGGTCTGCCCAGGTGAGAGGGGCGCAGTCTTTGGCCAGCGGGTGTTGCTTGGAACAGACCACGCCAAAGGCATCGCTCAGCAATAGCTGGCTGTGAATGCCGGGGGCTGCTTCGGTCAGGGTGGCGATGCCGATATCAATGCGATTGCGGGCGAGTTCATGCAGGATGGATGCGGAATCCATATCGCGCACCTGTAAATCAACCTTATCGAAGTCATTGATATGATGAGACAAAACCTGTGGTAACAGGGTGCCCGCAACCGATGGAACAGTGGCGATGCGCACATGGCCATGGGTGGCCTTGGCGAAGCCTTCGATCGCCTGCACCGTATTGTCGAACTGGCGCAATTCCCGTTCGGCCTGTTCCAGCACAAAGCTGCCCAGAGCTGTCAGCTTGCTCTTGCGGTCGGTTTCAAACAGCGGCTCGCCCAGATGGGTTTCCAGCTGTTTCAGCATCATCGACACAGCAGAAGGCGTGCGCCCCAGCGTCGCGGCCGCATCGCTCAGATTGCCGTGGCGCGCAACAGCCGCAAAGCCGCGCAGCATTTCGATTTTCAGGGCCATGGCAGCGCCTTCAATTTTCCTGAACTAACCTTCAATAGTTTGAGTTTGATTGAAGTGCCGTCAAGAGTCCATAAGCCAAGAAAGAATTCCTTGCGAGGCTATGACCCAATGACCGATATCCAAAAGAACCTGATTGCTGGCGAATGGCTGACTGGCGAAGGTGAAATTGAAAACCGCAACCCCTCTGATCTGTCGGATCTGGTCGGCGTCTATGCACAGGCCAGCAGTGATCAGCTTGAAGCAACGCTGGATCAGGCCCGTATCGCACAGCGTGAATGGGCGGCCTATGGGCTGGAGCGCAAACAGGCGGTGCTGATGAACATCGGCAATGAGCTGATGGCGCGTGCCGAAGAGCTGGGCACATTGCTGTCGCGTGAAGAAGGCAAACCGCTGGCCGAAGGCAAAGGCGAAGTCTACCGCGCCGGGCAATTTTTCACCTATTATGCCGCAGAATGTCTGCGCCAGATTGGTGAGAACGCCGATTCCGTGCGCCCGGACATTGAAATTGACGTGCGCCGCGAGGCGGTTGGCGTTGTGGCGATCATCTCGCCTTGGAATTTCCCCACTGCGACCGCTTCGTGGAAGATTGCGCCCGCGCTGTGCTATGGCAATGCGGTGGTGTGGAAACCGGCGAATATCACCCCGGCGTCTGCAGTGGCCCTGACTGAAATCATCAACCGTCAGGACATCCCCAAAGGACTGTTCAGCCTGGTGATGGGCGCGGGGCGCTCGGTTGGTCAACGTCTGGTGGAAAGCCCCAAGGTGAACGCGATTTCCTTTACCGGATCGGTTCCGGTGGGCAAAGGCATTGCATCAGCGGCGATCCAGAACCTGACCAAAGTGCAGATGGAGATGGGGTCGAAAAACGCGCTGGCGGTGATGGACGACGCAGATCTGGATCTGGCTGTCACTCTGGCCGTTGGCGGGGCCTTTGGCGGCACCGGTCAGAAATGTACCGCGTCCTCACGTCTGGTGGTACACGAGGCCATCCACGATGCTTTCGTTGAAAAGCTGATTGCTGCCACGCAGGCGATGAAAGTGGGCCACGCTTTGGAAGCAGGCACACAGATGGGGCCGGTGGTCAGCCAGCAGCAGCTGGACGAGAACCTGAGCTATGTTGAGCTTGGCAAATCCGAAGGGGCCGAGCTGGCCTGTGGCGGTGCGCGTCTGGAAATGCCGCATGACGGGTTCTACATGTCGCCGGGCGTGTTCCTGAACACCACCAATGATATGCGCATCAACCGCGAAGAGATGTTTGCCCCGCTGACCTCGGTGATCAAAGTGGGCAGCTATGACGAAGCGCTGGCTACCGTCAATGACACCAACTTTGGCCTGACCTCAGGCATCGTGACCAAATCTCTGGCGCGCGCCACGCATTTCCGACGCAATGCACAGACCGGTGTTGTGACCGTGAACCTGCCGACTGCGGGGACTGATTACCATGTGCCCTTTGGCGGGCGCGGTGACAGCTCGTATGGGCCGCGCGAACAGGGCAAGGCCGCAGCGGAATTCTACACCACCGTGAAAACCGCTTATATCAGCGCTGGCCCGGTCTGATGGGGCCAGACGCCCTTTGCCAAAATCAGGCGTGTCGCTCTGGCACGCCAGGCCCGACCTCCCCCCCGGGAGGGCCTATTGCAACGGTTCAACAGCTAGAACGGTTTCGGGACAGGCAGAGGATCTCTTCTTTTCACTGCGGCGCAGCCCACCCGAGGTCGGGCCCGGCGCACCCGCAACAGTAGGGACCATCTCATGACCCGTTACCGCATTGACGGATTGCAATATGCCAATTGGTCGGAAAAGATTTTCCGCCAGTTGCGCGAAGGGGGCGTGGATGCGATCCACGTCACCATCGCCTATCACGAAAGCTTTCGTGAAACGGTGTTGAACTTCGAAAAGTGGAACCGTTGGTTTGAACAATACCCGGATCTGATCGTGAAAGGTCAGTGGGCGTCAGACATCGACAAAGCGCGCGAAACCGGGCGCACGGCGGTCTTCTTTGGGTTTCAGAACCCAAGCCCGATCGAAGATGATATCGGGCTGGTGGAAATCCTGCACAGCCTTGGCGCGCGCTTTATGCAGCTGACCTATAACAACCAGTCTTTGCTGGCCACAGGCTGCTATGAGGCCGAAGACATGGGCCTGACCCGCATGGGCAAACAGGTGGTCAAGGAAATGAACCGCGTCGGGCTGGTGGTCGACATGAGCCATTCCGCGGATCGCTCTACCATCGAAGCGGCTGAGTTTTCGCAGCGCCCCATCGCCATCACCCATGCGAACCCACATGACTGGCACCCGGCGTTGCGCAACAAGCGTGACAAGGTGATCCGCGCGGTGACTGAGAATGGCGGCATGATCGGCTTTTCGGTCTATCCGCACCACCTGAAAGATAAATCCGACTGCACGCTCGAAAGCTTTTGCGAAATGATTGCGCGCGCGGCGGACAACTATGGGGTCGAGCATCTGGGGATCGGCACAGACCTGTGTCAGGATCAGCCCGATAGCGTGGTTGAATGGATGCGCGTCGGCCGCTGGACCAAGGAAATCGACTATGGCGAGGGATCAAAATCCGCGCCGGGGTTTCCGCAGATGCCCAGCTGGTTTCAGGACAACCGCCATTTCGGCAACATCGAGTCCGGCCTGCGGGCCACCGGTATGAGTGACCCCGAAGTCGCCGCGATCATGGGGGGCAACTGGTATCGCTTCTTCGCCGAAAACTTCGGCCCGCAAGCGTAACGCCAGCAGTAAAACGAAAAACTTCACTGTGCCCGGGCGGGTGCAGTCTCTTGGAGTGGGAGGAAAGATGTCACAGGCATCTCAGGAAACACCTATGCGTGACAACCGCATCCACATGCCGTTGTTCGTGATATCGGGGGGATTTATCGCGCTGTTCTGTATTGCAGCGCTGGTGAACCTTGATGCTCTTTCGGCTGCGGTCGACTGGGGATTCAATGTCTCGGCCACCTATTTTGGCCTGTATTGGCAGGTTCTGTTGCTGGCGACCTTTCTGATTGGTCTGGTGCTTTGCGTGCTGCCGGGCGGACGTGCCATCATGGGCGGGCTGAGCGCGCCCGAGTTCACCACTTTTCAGTGGGGCTCTATGATCATGTGCACCCTGCTGGCAGGTGGCGGCGTCTTCTGGGCTGCGGGTGAGCCGATCGCGCATTTCCTGTATTCCCCGCCGCTTTATGGTGCCGAAGGCGGCACGCAGGCGGCAGTGAACCCGGCCATCGCCCAGAGCTTTATGCACTGGGGGTTTCTGGCCTGGGCGATCCTTGGGTCGCTTTCGACCGTGATGCTGATGCATTACCACTATGAAAAGGGCTTGCCGCTGGCGCCGCGCACTCTGCTTTATCCGCTGTTCGGTGAGCGCGCCATTCACGGGCCTATTGGTCTGATTGCTGACGCGGCATCAATCATTGCGGTGGTGGCCGGAACAGTGGGGCCAATCGGATTTCTGGGATTGCAGGTCAGCTATGGTCTGTCGGATCTCTTTGGTCTGCCAGACAGTCTGGTGACACAGGTTCTGGTGATTGCGGCGCTGGCGGTGATCTACACCGTGTCTGCGATGACAGGCCTGTCAAAAGGCATTCAGATCCTCTCCAAGGTGAATGTGATTCTGGCGGCGGGGCTTTTGATCTTTGTGCTGCTGGCAGGGCCGACAGGCTTTATCTTCGGGTCGTTCTTTTCCGGCTTTGGCACCTATCTGGCGAACTTCTTTCAGATGGCGCTGTATCGTGGAGAGGTCGGGATCTTTGGCGCGCCGGGCTGGCTGGGCTGGTGGACCGTGTTCTTCTGGGGCTGGTTCATGGGCTATGGCCCGCTGATGGCGATGTTCATCGCACGGGTGTCGCGCGGGCGGTCGATCCGGTCGATCATCATCATGCTGTCGGTGATTGCGCCCATCGTCACCAATTTCTGGTTCACTATCATTGGCGGCACCGGCATTTCGATGGAACTGGCAGAGCCGGGCACGATTTCCAAAGCGTTTGAAGGCTTTAACCTGCCTGCCGCGCTGTTGGCCATCACTGGAAACCTGCCGGCGGGCTTTGTGATCTCGATCCTGTTCCTGATCCTGACCACGATATTTGTGGCCACAACCGGGGATTCCATGAGCTATGTGATTTCGGCCACCATGAGCCGCGAAGACAACCCTCCGGCTGCGCTGCGGGTGTTTTGGGGCATCGCCATGGGGATCATGGCGGCAATCCTGATCTCTGTGGGCTCAGGTGGGGTGTCGAAGCTTCAAAGTTTTATTGTCGTCACCGCTGTCCCTGTGTCGCTGATCCTGCTGCCCTCGCTCTGGGATGCGCTGCGCATCACACTGGCCAAAGGCAAAGAAAACTGATTTCCTGTCCGGGCGACGCGCCCGGCATAAACGGTCGGGTTCGCCCTAAGGGGCGGATCCGGGAAACGCGCCAAACCCTCCGAGTGCAAAGGCTGACCGATATGACACCTGTCACCTGCCGAGACCCTGACCTTGTGATGCGCCTCGCGCGTCTGGGATCTTTTCACCAATCGCGCCTGTCGTTCATGCGCATCCTGACCCGCCGCATGGCGCGCGAAGGCTGGCGTTTTGAACAGACCGCCTTTGACATTGATGACAAAGGCGTCGGGCATGCGGTCTATACGGCGCATACGCCGGATCGCGCCTATTCGCTGATCGCCTATGCCCATGATCTGCCGCCCGAGCAACGCTCGGACCGGGTGATCGCCGAGGCCTGGGATGCCACATTCACCCTGTTTGATGGTATTCCCACCGCGCAGGATATCACCCGCCTGTCGCAGAACATTCCCCTGCAAGAAGCCGGGCGTGTGACTGGCAGTGAGCTGTCAGTGTCCCGCGCGAACCGCTCTGTTCGGTTGTGGGAACATGTGGTTAGCAGCCTGTCGCAAGGTGCGCAGCCCTCGGCCGAACAGATTGATGCGGTGGGCTATCTGATGCGCACTACGGCGGTTTACGGCTCGGGCAAGCTGGGCGCCGCTGATCGCGAAATGATTGCAGAACGGCCCGAATTCCGCGCGCCATTTCAGGTGGAAATGCTGTCGGTCTATCTGACCCGCTGGTTTGTGACCGATCTGGTGCAGCATATGGCGGACCGTCGTGCCAAATCTGCTGGCAAGACGGCGGCTAAGCTTGATCCCGCTTTGGCGCGTTCCATGGGGATCGGCAATTCCACCGGGCTGGGCATGGCGCCGTTTTTGCTTAATCACCCGGTGCTGTTCAACAATTGGGTGGCGGCGCGGGAAAAGGCGCTGCAGGTCGTGCGCAACCTTCCGCAGGCTGCTGAGGATCAGATCGCTCTGTTTCGCGATCTTGTGGCCCGCAGCAGTCAGACCATCGCCACTTGGCAGTCAGAGCACCCGCTTCAGATCGAAAAGCTGGGGGCGCTGCGGGCGGATGTGCAAAAGCTGGAAGGCTATCTTGCCACTGTCGATCTGACAGAGGGCCGCCCCTGGGATGCGCTCTATCTCTGGGCCGAAGAGGCGCTGAGCCTTGAGGGGCAGGAATGGGTCGCCTCTCTTATCCTTGAACCCCATGGCGCGCTGATCGACGATCTTTCATTGGATATGGCCGCTGACAATACCGCTACCTTCCGCATAGCCGGGGCCATGAGCATTCAGGATCTGCGTGCGCTGCTGCAATCCATCTATGCCTGGGCGCTGGACACTGACTGGGCCGCACCTAACAACAAGGCCCGCGCCTGGTATGTCTCAGAAGAAAAGCTGGAACCGCGTCTGGGGGAACGCTTTGAAGAGCCAATCGAGGAATATGAGCAACCTCTGGCTCCGGGGCGGGATGCGGCGATGCTGTTTCGCGCGCTGTCGCATTGGCCCGATGATGCGCAGGTGGCAGACTTTCTGCTGCGCCATCCTGAACATCGCCATGTGCTGCGTCGTGTGCAGATTGTTGGCCGCGCGCCCTATGCTGAAATCCGCGACAACACCATTTCGGATCAGGTCATGCCGATTGATATGCTGCGCTGCAAACTGGCTTTCTTTGGGGCCACCAAGTTTGACCCGCGCTCAGATCGCTGGGTGCGGATCTGCATGTATGGCAACGCGCCTTTGCCGTTAGAGCTGACAGCCGCTAATGCGGATTTCTGGGTCTATCCTGAACGTAAGGGGGCGAGCGCATGAGCCATTCATTGAATGAAATCGAAGCCATGAGCAAACGTGCCGCCCGTGGTGCAGGCCTGTCCTGGGGGCTGGCGGAAGAGGCGGCAAAGGGCACGCGCTGGCTGTCGGCCTTTGGGTTTCCGGGGACCGAGCTGCTGGCCGATCTTCTGGAAATGAACGATCAGATCCCATCAATTGATGTGTCACCAGTGTCGCTGCGGGCAGAGGTCTGGCATGCGCCGGCCCGCCGGATGAGTCCGCTGATCGCGGGCTCTGCCCTGAGCGATTGCGCAACACGCCTGCTGGAACGTGGTAGCATCACCATGGAGGCGGTCAGCCTGCCATTGCTGTCAGTGCCCTTCATGGGCGGCGCGGCGCTGCGGCTTGGGGTGCCTGTGGCGGCTGAATGGTCGGGGGCACGCATAGCAACCGATGGCAGACAGCTATGCGTGCAGGCGACGCCAGAAGCGCTGCAGGCGCGCAGCGCCGAAAAGCTGGTGTTTTCTGCTCCGGCGCAGATGACCGGGCGGCGCGAACCTGTGATGCGTGCCGAAGTTTCTGAAGACAGCTGGGCCTGTCTTGGGGGCTTTGCCCATCGCACATTTGCTCCTGCGACCGAAGAAAGTCGGTTGCGCGGTGCAGGCGCTGGCCTGAGCGACAATGATTAGACAACTGGCCGCGCGCTGACCTTGGCGCGGGGCTAGTTCAGAATAAGGAACTCCAATATGACTGCGACTGAAACCCTGTCCCTCAGCGAAATCGAAGATCTGGCATTTCGCGCTCTGGTCAAGGCAGGCACCTCAGAAGAAAACGCCCGGCCTTTGGCTGTGGCGACAGCCATGACCGAAGCGGATGGTGTGGCCTCACATGGGCTGGCCTATATCCCGATCTACGCTTTGCACGTCGAGTGCGGCAAGGTGGACGGGCAGGCGGTGCCCGTGATGACGCAGCCGCGCCCCTCGGTGGTGGCTGTGGATGCGCAGACTGGCTTTGCCCATAGTGCGATAGATCGCGGTTTTGAAAAGCTGATCCCTCTGGCCCGTGAACAGGGCGTTGCGGTGCTGGCGATCAATAATTCCTACAACTGCGGCGTACTGGGGGTACATACCCAGCGTCTGGCGCAGGCGGGGCTGCTGGGCATGGGCTTTACCAATGCGCCCGCCTCAATCGCGCCTTCGGGTGGGGCCAAGCCGGTGGTTGGCACCAATCCGTTTTCCATTGCCGCCCCTGATGGCGATGGCAATGCAGCCCTGCTGATCGACCAATCTGCAAGCACCATCGCCAAAAGCGAGGTGATGAAACATGCCCGCGAAGGTCAGCCCGTGCCAGAAGGCTGGGTACTGGATGCGAACGGCCAGCCGACCACAGACCCAGAGGCCGGTCTGAAAGGGTCGATGGTGCCGTCCGGGGGGTACAAAGGCGTGGGCATTGCCCTGACTGTCGAGCTGATGGCGGCAGCCATGACAGGGGCCACCCTTGGCTCGGTCGCAAGCCCATTCTCGGGTACAGCGGGTGGGCCGCCCAAAACCGGGCAGTTCTTTATCGCTGTGGATCCGCAGGCCACCTCTGGCGGTGGGTTTGCGCAAAAGATGTCTGACCTGATCGCGTCTTTCCATGATCAGGATGGCGCACGCCTGCCGGGCGACGGCCGTAAACGCTGCCGGGAAGAAGCCGCAAAGACGGGGGTTGCGGTAAACTCTGCCGTGCTGGAAAAAATCCGCGCCTTGCTGTGATCGCACCGCCAAGCGGGCGGCATTTCTGCCAAGTGGTTTTCAGGTGACCCCTGCTTGGAAAAGCACGTGGAAAAACTAAGAAACCCGGCACTTCTGGCCGGGTTTCTCTTTTTTGGGGTTAGGGCAGGGGTCAGACCCAGGCGTCTGCCATGTCGTCCTCTTCCTCATCGGCGTCTTTATTGCCGTGCTCTTCCCACCAGGCTTCGGGATCTTCGGTGCCCACGGGCACTTCGATCTCGGTTTCGACGCTGTCGCTGATCGACAGATTGTCGAAATAGATATCTTCATTGCTGGCGGTGATTTTGGAGTACATGAACAGCTGCAGGGAATCCGCGCCTTCCAGATCGCCACCAGCGTAAGACAGGGTGTTGCTGTCTGCACCGATGCTCTGGCTGGTTTCATTGCCCACCAGCGCCGTGCCTTCATCGTTCACGACAAAGGTATCCAGATGCACCCATTCGCTATCGTTCTTGAGCGCCCAGACTTCCAGTTTGTCGCCCCACCAGCCGCCGTTTTCAAAGTTCTGGGTGTTGGGAGACCGTGCGTCGAATTCGATTTTGGCATCGCCTTCCAGCTCAACACGGTCAAACCAGATGCAGCCGTCGTCACAGCCATCGGTGTTTAGCTCGCCGTCTTTTACATCCCAACGGGTGCGACCGGCAATGGCATCTGCGTGATGACCCGAAAAGTCTTCGCCCAGAACTTCGGTGGTTTCGGTGATGGTGACGGTTTCAGTGCCGCCATCTTCGCCACCGTCTTCACCGCCATCTGTGGTTTCGATCGGGCGCAGCGAAATCGCATCGAGAAGGGGACCCAGGCTGTCATTTTCGCCGGCCAGTTCGCGGAACTCAAGGCGATCTTCGCCGCCGGTGCCGGTAACCTCAAAAGTGAAATCATTCCAGGTGTTGGCCCCATCAGGTGAAACCGTCGCCACCAGATCACCGTTCCAGTAGACTTCGACGCTTTCAGAATCGGCCCCGCGCTGTGCGGCAGAGAAATCCAGCTGATAGGTTTGACCATCTTCAGTCTGAACATCTTGGTATACGCTGTCCAGCGTGCTGGAATTGGTGCTGTCCAGCTCGATGAAGCTGTCGCCATCTTTGGCTTCGACACCCAGGAAATTGTTGCCCCAGGTTTCGATGCCCGCATGGCTGTTGGCATTGCTCCAGCCGTCTACGTCACCGCGATAGGACCAGCTGTTGTTGCCAATCGAGCTTTCCAGCGCACCATTGACTAGGATGTCATCACCCAGAGTGGTCTCACCACCGTCGGTGCCGCCACCATCACCGCCCAGGTCAGTAGATCCGGTGGTTGTCAGCGCCTCGCCATCCCCATTGTCTGAGTTGATCACAGCGGTCAGGCTGGAGGGATCAATGCTGTCGAGGTTCAGGTCAATGTCAGCTTCGATCCAGAAGGTGATACCAGCGGCATCCACATCTCCGGTTGTTGAACCGGATTCGGTGCCGAACTCGATTTTCGCATCCATCTTCTGGTCAATTTGCGCGCCGTTGGAAACAGTGTCCTGAGAATTCGGACCTGCATCAAAGCCGGTGATTGGCAGTTGGCCAACGGCTGGCCACATCTGCAGGCCAGGAATGACGTCATCGTTGACGAAATTGAAAAACAACGCGTCGATATCAACATTCGCCGCATCATCCTGCGCGTCGACGCGTAAAATAAGGCTGCCGTCATCTTCCTTTAAGGTGACAACCACCTGTGGGTTAGAGCCGAGGATAAACTCGCGGCTGTTTTCTACTGGCATTTGGGGCTCCACAAAACTTGGAAAATATAACGTTGGGTACGTGTTACACAGGTAATCGTGACACTCGTGGGGCTTGGATGCCTTAATTCAAACAATAGTAGCTAGGCTTTTCGACAAAACGCATTGTTTCCGCCATATCGCTGCCACAATTGAAACCGGGCACCAATGGGAATTGGCAAAACCTCGTCGTTGTGTGGCTACTGTTTCCAAATAGGAAAAATAGGAATTTGTTAAAATTGTGGAGAAATACAAAAGGCCCGACCAGTTGACTGATCGGGCCTTTGCGTTGATTCTGTGAAATCTTAGCGGTTTTCGATGTCCGAATAATCGCGTGTGGCTTCACCCAGATACAGCTGGCGCGGGCGGCCAATCTTCATCTGCGGATCACCCAGCTGTTCTTTCCACTGCGAAATCCAGCCCACGGTGCGCGACAGCGCAAAGATCGGGGTGAACATCGAGGTTGGGAAGCCCATGGCTTCGAGGATCACGCCGGAATAGAAGTCCACATTCGGGAAGAGCTTCTTTTCGGCAAAATAGGGATCGTTCAGAGCCGCCTGTTCCAGTTCCTTGGCAACCGCAAGGATCGGGTTGTTTTCAACACCCAGCAGATCCAGAACTTCGTCGGCAGACTGTTTCATCACGGTCGCGCGCGGGTCAAAGTTCTTGTAGACGCGATGCCCAAAGCCCATCAGGCGGAACGGATCGTTCTTGTCTTTGGCGCGGGCGATGAATTCCGGGATGCGATCAACGGTGCCGATTTCCTTGAGCATTTCAAGGCAGGCCTGGTTTGCTCCACCATGCGCCGGACCCCAGAGGCAGGCGATACCAGCCGCGATACATGCAAATGGGTTGGCCCCGGAAGATGACGCCAGACGCACGGTCGAGGTCGAAGCGTTCTGTTCGTGATCCGCGTGCAGGGTAAAGATACGGTCCATCGCGCGGGCGAGGATCGGGTCAACCACATATTCTTCGGCCGGGACGGCAAAGCACATGTGCAGGAAGTTCGAGGCGTAATCCAGATCGTTGCGCGGATACACAAAGGGCTGACCAATCGAGTATTTATAGGCCATTGCCGCAATGGTTGGCATTTTTGCGATCAGGCGATGGCTGGCCACTTCGCGCTGCTGCGGATCCGACGGATCGGTGCTGTCGTGATAGAAGGCCGCCATAGCGCCAACCACACCCACCATGATCGCCATTGGGTGGGCGTCACGACGGAAACCACGGAAGAAGTTGTACATCTGTTCGTGGATCATGGTGTGGCGGGTGATGGTGCTCTCGAATTTTTCGAGCTCAGCCGCTGTTGGCAGCGCCCCATAGAGCAGCAGATAGCACACTTCGAGGTAATGCGATTTGCCCGCCAGTTGATCAATCGGATAACCGCGGTGCAGCAGCTCACCTTTGTCGCCATCAATAAAAGTGATGGTGCTGTCGCAGCTTGCGGTTGAGGTAAAGCCGGGGTCGTAGGTGAAGACACCAGCCTGGCCATACAGCTTGCGGATGTCGATCACATCCGGGCCTGCGGTGGGCGAATGCATCGGCAGATCATAGGTCTGCCCGTCAATTGTCAGCGTTGCACTCTTGGTCGAGTCAGCCATGCTTGTCATCCCTCTTGTGTTCCTGAAGGCGGGCCATTGGGTGGCCCAGCCAGATAAAATCAGAGCGCCAAAAGGGGGCTGTAATCAGCCGTCCCCCTCGGCTGCGGCATGGGCCAGACGCGCACACGTCTCCTCACGGCCCAGTACGAGCATCATGTCGAAGACGGAAGGCGTGGCAGCCCGTCCGGCCAGTGCGGCACGCAGGGGCGCGGCAAGCTTGCCGAACTTTGTCCCCTGGTCTTCTGCGAAACGGTTGAGTACCGTCTCCAATTCCTCTCGTGTCCAGCTAACATTTTGCAGCTGCGGCGTCAACGCGCCCAGTATACCACGGGATACTGAATCAAGGTTTTTTGCAGCTTTCTCATCCGGGGTTACCGGGGTGTCTGTCAGGATAAATTGACCTTTTTCAAGGAGTTCCGGGAAATTTTTGGCCCGTTCCTTGAGGCAATACATCGCACGATGCAACCCATCACGTTGCGTCGCGGTCAATGCGGGCCTCTCCGCCGCCCCAAGGTATGCGTCAATTTCTTGCAGCAATGCAGCATCCTGAGCGACCGCAATATGCTGGCCGCAAATGTTATCAAGTTTCTTGAAATCGAAACGCGCAGGCGATTTTCCGATTCCATCGGTATTGAACCACTCCTTTGCCTGATCATCGGTAAAGAATTCGTCATCACCATGCGACCAGCCCAGTCTGGCAAGATAATTTCTCATGCCGGCGGCGGGATAGCCCATGGCCTGATACTCTTCCACACCCAAGGCCCCGTGGCGTTTCGACAGTTTTTTCCCATCTGGACCATGGATCAGCGGGATATGCGTGTAAACGGGCAGGTCCCAGCCCATAGCGGTGTAAATCCCCATCTGGCGGGCGGCATTATTCAGGTGATCATCACCTCGGATCACATGGGTGACACCCATATCGTGGTCATCTACCACAACCGCAAGCATATAAACCGGCGTCCCGTCGGAGCGCAGCAGCACCATGTCATCAAGCTGGGCGTTCTTGATGCGGACCTCGCCCTGTACCTCGTCTTTGATCACGGTTTCCCCCTCTGTTGGGGTCTTCAGACGGACAACATAGGGCGCATCGGGATGAGTGCTGGCATCCGCATCGCGCCAGGAGCTTTGGAACAGGGTGGCATGGCCAGCGGCCTTGGCCTCTTCGCGGGCGGCGGCAATTTCTTCCTGTGTTGAAAAGCATTTATAAGCCGCACCCTTGGCCAGCAACTTATGCGCGACTTCGGCGTGGCGGTCTGCGCGTTCGAACTGGCTGACGGCATAGCCATCGTGATCCAGACCTAGCCAGGACATGCCTTTCAAAATCGCATCGGTCGCCTCAGGGGTTGAGCGCGCGCGGTCGGTGTCTTCGATGCGCAGCAGGAACTTGCCCCCACGCCCACGAGCATAAAGCCAGTTGAACAAAGCGGTGCGTGCGCCCCCGATATGCAGGTAGCCAGTGGGCGAGGGGGCAAAGCGGGTGACGACATCGGACATCTTGGTTAACCTTTTCCTAAGCATAGCGCGGCAAGTTTTGAGAGTTCCTTAACCACCCACCCAAGTCAGGGCAAGCATGGGCTATGGCATTCCTATTCTCAGTGGCGCTTTGCTGGGGCAGCGGGGCTTTTTGTTCCCTTGGGTGCCTGTGTGCCTTGGGCTTGGGATTGCACTGTATTTTTCCCTGCGGTTTGAGCCGCCAGTCTGGTTGTTAGGCCTGGGGTTGCTGGGGTTCGTGCCGATGTTTATCCAGTATCGGCTGGGCGCTATCTGGGGGCCGTTGATCATGGGGCTGGGGCTGATGGCCATTGGCTTTGGCTGGGCCGGGATGCGCGCCCATTGGCTGGCGGGGCCGGTGTTGGAGTATCGCTATTACGGCGCCATTCAGGGGCGGATTGTGGCGATGGACCGCTCGTCTTCGGATGCGCTGCGGCTGACTTTGGATCAGGTGGTGCTGGAACGCATAAGCCCTGGCCGCACGCCGCATCGGGTGCGTGTTTCGCTGCATGGGCAACAGGGGTTTGCCCCGCTGGAACCGGGGGCAACGGTGATCCTGACAGGGCATCTGGCCCGTGCCAATGGCCCGGTTGAGCCGGACGGCTTTGATTTTCGCCGACATGCCTGGTTTTTGCGCCTTGGCGGGATTGGTTATACCCGAACACCAGTATTGCTTTTGAAGCCTCCTGAAACCGGGCTGATGTTGTTCAAAGCACGCATGTGGCTGTCTGAGCGGGTGCAAAGCCAATTGCCCGGTGATACCGGGGGCTTTGCGGCTGCGGTGATGGCCGGGGATCGTTCGGGTCTGTCGCGCGACAGGTTGCAGGCGCTACGCGATACAAATCTGGCGCATCTGCTGGCGATTTCCGGGCTGCATATGGGGTTGCTGGCCGGGTTTGTTTTTGCGACAGCGCGGCTGATCATGCTGATTGTGCCCTATACGCGGCACAAATGGCCCGGCAAAAAGCTGGCCGCTGTGCTAGCGCTCTTTGCGGCGGCGGGATATCTGGCGCTGTCTGGTGGCAATGTGGCGACCCAACGCGCCTTTGTCATGGCCGCGGCGGGGCTGGTGGCCCTGCTGGTGGATCGGCGGGTGCTGTCGCTGCGTGCTGTGGCGATTGCCGCAATTGTGGTGCTTTTGTTGCGGCCCGAAGCCCTGCTAAGCCCCGGTTTCCAGATGTCTTTTGCCGCCACCACTGCCCTTGTGGCGGTATTTGAGCAGATCAGTCGGATGCAACGGGATTACCGTCTGCCCAATTGGGCGCAAACCGTGTTGGGCGTTGTAATTTCTTCGGCTGTGGCGGGGGCTGCAACAGCCCCCATTGGCATGGCACATTTTAACCAAGCCGCCCCCTACGGGTTGCTGGCAAATCTTCTGTCTGTGCCTGTGATGGGCATCCTTGTAGTGCCCTTTGGCGTTTTGGCGGGGCTTTTGATGCCATTGGGATTGGATTGGCTTGCCCTGGCGGTGATGGGTCTAGGGTTGGATTGGATCATGTTCGTGGCGGATTACATCGCAGGCTGGCCGGGGGCGGTGCGCCCGGTTGTC
This sequence comes from Pelagimonas sp., assembly GCA_025210455.1. Lineage (GTDB taxonomy): Bacteria > Pseudomonadota > Alphaproteobacteria > Rhodobacterales > Rhodobacteraceae > JAOARQ01. Next base: position 153,724 of record JAOARQ010000017.1, on the reverse strand, counting down.
AGCCCGGGAGCAGCGGTTTTGCCCATGCTTGCGCTGGGGGCGTTGTGGCTGGCGATCTGGCAGGGGCGTGCGCGTTTGCTGGGCGCGATCCCGATGGGGATTGCCATCTGCCTGTGGCTGACTGCGCAGAGGCCAGCAGTTCTGATTGCCCAGAATGGCGCACTGGTTGGCGTCATGACTGAAAAGGGCCGCGCCCTGTCGAAACCCAAAGGGGCAGGGTTCGCCGCACGCAATTGGTTGGAAAATGATGGCAGCCTGATTGATCAGGGGCAGGCGGCAGAGCTGTGGCCCGAGGTTGAAAACCGTTTGGTGCTAATGCCTTGGCAGGATCTTGAGATCATCCATGCCAAAGGCAAAACCGGGGCAAGGCTGATCAACACATGCAGGAGTGATCAGATCGTTATCTCTGACAAACCGCTTGCGCTGTCAGGCGGGTGTCAGATCTTTGATTCAGACAAGCTAAAGACGATAGGCGCAGTTGCTCTCTGGCAGGCATCCCAAGGGTATGACGTGGTCACCGATGCTGCCCTGACCGGGCAGCGCCTTTGGAAACCTTAGTAAGTGCGGATCAGACCCACCAGTTTGCCTTGCACACTGACATCGCCCTCGGGCAGGATACGCGGTTCGTAGGCGGGGTTTTCGGCCTGCAAAATCACCAGCCCCTCTTTCTTGCGAAAGCGCTTGAGCGTCGCTTCATAGCCTTCCACCTGAGCGACAACAATATCGCCATCACTGGCGACAGAGGTCTCGCGGATCACCACCACATCGCCGTTGTTGATCCCGGCGTTGATCATGGAGTCGCCTTTCACCTCAAGAGCATAGTGCTTGCCCTGACCTGACAGCATCTGGCCGGGCACGGCTATGGACGGGGCGGGATCATTGATCGCCTCAATCGGCACACCGGCAGCGATACGGCCCAGCAGCTGAAGCTGCGCAATGCCGGATGTTGAAACCTCATGCGAGGTGGCTGGCGTGTCATCGGGACGATCCCCATCAATCACACGCGGCGTAAAGCCCGCTGGCTTTTGCCCCAGACTTTCGGGAAGTTTGACAATCTCAATCGCGCGGGCGCGATGGGCAAGACGACGGATAAAGCCACGTTCTTCCAATGCGGTGATCAGACGATGGATGCCCGATTTCGATCGAAGATCCAGCGCCTCTTTCATTTCATCAAAGCTGGGCGGCACACCATCCAGCGCCATCCGCTTGTTGATAAAATCCAGAAGATCCAACTGCTTTTTCGTCAACATGCCCGAAATTCCCTCGCTTTGTTAACTTTTGTTCTACTGCTGTTCTTGTTTTGTGTCAACAGTGCAGAGGTTAACCGGGCGATAACAGAGTTTACAAAGCAATGAAGTCGACAGTTTCACCAATCGTGCGTGCGGGATCATGAGGCGGGCGAACCAAAAGCGCGTTTGACCCCGCCAGAACTGTCAGCAGGCTTGAATCCTGCCGATCTGCTGCAGCAATCCCATCAGGGCCAAGTATGGCGCGCATATAGTGCTCACGCGGACCATTGGCCTTCAAAGGTGCAGAAAGCACAGCTTGCTGGCGTGGTTGCGCGGCCGCTGGTAGCCCAAGCATGGCACGGATCACCGGGGCCAGAAACACATGACCACAGACCATGGCAGAAACAGGATTGCCCGGCAGGCCAACCATCATCGCATCGCAAAAACGGCCTGACATCAAAGGTTTACCGGGTCGCATGGCCACTTTGTAGAATGAGCGCGCAACCCCAAGACTTTCTGAGACTTTAGCAACCAGATCGTGATCTCCAACCGAGGCCCCGCCAATAGTCACCACAAGATCGGCATCATCGCTTAGCGCAAAGGCTGTCCTGAGCGAGGCTTCGTTATCGCGCGCAATTGGCAACATGCGCACATCGGCCCCAAGATCACGCAACAGCGCCTGCAGGCCAAAGGTGTTCGAGGCAATGATCTGATCCGGCCCCGGCGTTTCGCCGGGCATGACAAGCTCATCTCCGGTGGAAATCAGGGCGACCTTGGGTTTGCGGCTGACATGAACCGTTGGGAGGTTCATCGCCGCCAAAAGAGCGATGTCATTTGGCCCCAGAATGCGCGGGGCTGTGATGCGATGACCTGCGGCAAAGTCATTGCCTGCCGGGCGGATATGTGTGCCTTCGTCGAGGCTGTCCAATACGGTGATGATCTCACCTGCGCGTGTCACATCCTCTTGGATAACAACACGTTGCGCCCCGTCTGGCACTGGGGCACCGGTGAAGATACGAACCGCCTCACTCGGCTGGACCGTGCCTTCAAACCTGTGCCCCGCAGCGCTTTCACCGATGACAGTGAACTGATCCCCGGGCTTTGCACCCGCGACCGCATAGCCATCCATAGCCGATCCGGCAAAAGGAGGCTGCGTGCGTTGCGCAACCGCATCACGCAACAATACGCGACCATTGGCCCGCGCAAGTGGGACATCCTGCCCGCCAAGCGGTTTCGCCAGTTCAAAAAGCGCATCAAGGGCCTGGGTGACCGAGATCATGTGTCTGTCGCTTTCAATTGTTCAGCTTCCCAGTCTGCATAAGTTCGTCCATCGGGAAGTTTCCAAGAGGTTCGCCCATTTGCGCTGCGCCCCGCTACAATCGCTGCGGCCGCTGATGGGCTTGAAAACGCGTAGTTTTCCGCGAAAATCCCCCGGTTTCCTTCTGCGACAATTGTTCCGTTGGTAATCAACTGATCATGGAGCTTCCAATAATGGGTATTGTGCCTGCGATCACCTACCCACTCGGCACGGGCCGAAGATCCTTTTTGCACGATTACTTCACCGTCAGACATAACGGCTGTTGCCCTGATCCCGTGTTTGGGGAGCGAAAACTCATACGAATCTGATTTGGGTGCATCTTGGGGGTTTGTGACAATTGCTGTCGAAGGGCGCGAGCGTGTTTGTAGGAAATCCACACGGATGGCAGGCAAGACCATTCCCAGCGTGTCAAGAAAGCTTTCCATATTGGAAATCGCGGCTTCGTTCAGGCTTGCTCGGGGAGGGACATTGGCATTGGCCAAGCGCATTCGGCCAGCATCTTTTGCAAGCTCAACCAAGCGACTTTCCAAGTACTTGACATGCGCTTTGTGGAGAGGGTCACCTGCAGCGGTGACCAAAACAGCGTCGTCCCACCAATCCAGTTTTTGCGCATGGGTCTTCAGGCGCTCAGACATGCATTCCGTTTCGCCGATATAGGCGATAGGGCCGTCATCGTCTTGGCCCATTAGGATATAAACACCGGTTTGAGTGGCCTCCGGCCGCTTCAGGCCCTCAGAAAGCTGCGTGCGTGGTAGGCGAAGGACATGGCCGGTCCAGTTGAAAACTTCCGCTGTCAGCATCCCATCGGGGCGCCCGTCAACGAAAAACAGCTCAAGCGATCGGCCAAGTCCTGTCATGCCTCATATCGCCCGGATTTGCCGCCGTCTTTCAGGATCACACGGATGCCGCCGATTTCCATGGCTTTGTCGACGGCTTTCACCATGTCGTAGACCGTCAGCGCGCAGGTCGAGACCGCTGTCAGGGCCTCCATTTCAACACCGGTCTGGCCTGTAGTTTTGACGGTTGCTTCGATCCGCAGGCCGGGCAGGTCTGGATCCTGGGTCAAATCGACCGAGACTTTGGTGACGGGCAGGGGGTGGCAGAGCGGGATCAATTCAGGGGTTTTCTTGGCCCCCATGATACCGGCCAGCTGCGCGACACCGATGACATCGCCTTTCTTGGCGCGGCCTTCGGTGATCAGGGCAAAGGTTTCCGGGGCCATTTTTACCCAGCCTTCGGCAGTTGCAATGCGCGAGGTCACCGCTTTTTCCGAGACATCTACCATATGGGCGTTGCCCGCCTCGTCGAAATGGGTCAGGTCGCTCATGGCATCACCGGATTGGCAAGAAGGGCGCGGGTGGCGCTTTCGACATCGTCTTTGCGCATCAGGCTTTCGCCGATAAGGAAGGTTCGCGTACGATATTGGGCCATATCGGCAAGTTCCTCTGGGGTGTTCAGACCTGATTCAGAAATCAGGTGACGATCTTCTGGCACCATTTTTGACAACTCACGAGTGGTGTCGAGCGTGGTTTCAAAGGTCTTGAGATTGCGATTGTTGACCCCTATCAGCCGGGATTTGAGCTGCAAGGCACGCTCCATCTCTTGTGCGTCGTGGGTTTCAATCAGAACATCCATGCCCCAGCCAAAAGCCGCCTCTTCCAGTTCCTGCGCCTGCGCATCAGACACTGAGGCCATAATGATCAGGATACAGTCAGCCCCCAACGCACGCGCTTCGGCCACCTGATAGGTGTCATACATGAAATCCTTGCGCAGTGCGGGCATATTGGTTGCGGCGCGCGCCTGAACGAGGAACTCTTTCGCGCCCTGAAAAGACGGTGTGTCGGTCAGGACAGACAGGCAGGTTGCACCGCCCTGTTCATAGGCTTTGGCCAGTTTGGCGGGTTCGAAATCAGCGCGGATCAACCCTTTTGAAGGTGAGGCTTTTTTGACTTCTGAAATCAGACCATAGCCGGTTTCTGCCGCCTCAATCAAAGACTGCGCAAAGGGGCGCACGGGCGAGGCATTGCGCGCCTCATCTTCCACGGTGGCAAGGGATTTGATCGCCTTGTCGGCGGCAACTTCTTCCAGCTTATAAGCTTTGATCTTGTCGAGGATCGTCTGCGTCATGGTGTTGTCCAGTTGATGGGCTCTTGCCCATTGGCTTTAAGCCAGTCGTTGATTTTGGAAAAGGGGCGAGAGCCGAAAAAGCCACGTCTTGCCGAAAGCGGTGAGGGATGGGCTGTCTGCAAGATCAGGTGATGATCGCCGCGGATGTGTTTGGCAAAGCCCTGCGCGTGTTTCCCCCATAGCAAAAAGGCGCGGGGACTGTCTGATAGGTGATCCATCACCTGTTCAGTCAGTTTGGACCAGCCGATTTTTGCGTGTACACCAGCCTGACCGGGCAGGACGGTTAGCGCTGTGTTCAGCAGCAGAACACCCTGATCAGCCCAGAAATGCAGATCGCCATTGGGGGGGCAGGCGCCCAGATCTTCGGCCATTTCTTTGTAGATATTGTTCAATGAACGCGGCAGGGGCTGTACATTGGGCTCTACAGAGAAAGACAGCCCATGAGCATGACCGGGGGTTGGGTAGGGATCCTGTCCCAAAATGACAACACGGGTGTTTTGGGGGGCGCAAACCTCAAGCGCGGCAAAGACCTGATGGGCAGGTGGTAGATGGTTTTGGGCGTTTTCTGCAAGGTGTTCAGAAATGCCGGGTAAATCTTGCGCGAAAAAGGGAAGATTTTGCCAAGTCGGCGGAGGTGTTAACAAAGCGTTCAATTTTCACCTCTGTGTTTGAGAAAATGGTGGGCGTTTTGGGCGCGATATTGGGCGTTTTGCGGACAATTGGCTATTGCGCGGTAACAAATGGGGCATTTTCCGCATGAAAAAGGGGATTTTGAGTATGTCCTCCTATTTCGCCTGCGTCGCTTTGGCCAGCGCCTCAACCTTGCCCTTGGCCGCGCCGCTGTCGATGCTTTCACACGCCAGTTCGACACCTTCACGCAGGTTATCAGCCTTACCGGCGATGGTCAGCGCGGCCGCCGCATTCAGCAGCACTGCATCGCGATAGGCTGAAGTCTGCCCGTGCAGTAACGCATGAAAGGCGCGGGCGTTGTCTTGGGGTGTGCCTCCCACAATGGCTTCGAAGGGGTGAACCGGCAGGCCGCAGTCTTCCGGGTGCAGTTCAAATTCCGAGATCGTGCCATCAAGCTCCAGAGAGGCCACCCAGCTTGTGCCGGTGATGGTCAGCTCATCAGTGCCGTCTGAGCCATGCACCAACCAGGCATGTTCAGAGCCAAGATTGCCAAGAATTTCCGCCATGGGGCGGATCAGATCGCGGGTAAAGGCACCGGTCAGCTGGCGCTTGGCCCCCGCCGGATTGGTCAGCGGCCCAAGAATGTTAAAGATGGTGCGGGTGCCCAGTTCGGCCCGTACGGGGCCGACATGGGCCATGGCCGGATGATGCATCGGGGCCATCATAAAGCAGATCCCGGCCTCTTGCAGGGCTTTTTCAACCACCTCAGGCCCAACCATCACATTGATGCCCATAGCGCTTTGCACATCGGCAGTGCCGGATTTGGACGACAGATTGCGGTTGCCATGTTTGGCCACCGGCACACCGGCCCCGGCCACCACAAAGGCGGTGGCGGTTGAGATGTTCAGCGTGTGTTTGCCATCGCCACCGGTGCCGACGATGTCCATCGCCCCCTGAGGTGCGCGGACCTTGTGACATTTGGCGCGCATGACAGCGGCGGCGGCGGAGTATTCATCCACCGTTTCACCACGCACGCGCAGGGCCATCAGCAAACCACCGATCTGGGCGGGGGTGGCGGCCCCTTCGAACAGGATGGTAAAGGCGCGCTCGGCCTCGTCCCGGGTCAGGTTGCGTTCGGCGGCAATGGCGATCAGGCCGCGAATATCGTCGCTCATGCGGGCACCTTTAGCGTATCAAGAAAGTTTTTCAGCAGATCATGCCCGTGTTCGGATGCAATGGATTCCGGGTGGAACTGCACGCCATGAATTGGCAGGCTGTCATGGGCCAGCCCCATGATGGTGCCATCTTCCAGTTCAGCGGTGACCCGCAGGCAATTGGGCAGATCCGACCGCCGCACCACCAGCGAATGATAGCGCGTGGCTTTTAGCGGCGATGGCAGGCCTTTGAAGACACTTTCGCCTTTGTGAAACATATCGCCCATCTTGCCATGAACGATTTCAGAGTGCCGTTCAACCGTACCGCCAAAAGCCTGACCGATGGTCTGGTGGCCCAAACAAACCCCCATCAGGGGCAGTTCGGCTTCGGCTGCGGCGCGGGTCAGATCCAGACAAATTCCGGCCTGATCGGGATCACAGGGGCCCGGTGAGAGGATGATCCCGGCGGGGTTCATCGCCATGGCGTCTTCGACGGTCAGCGCATCGTTGCGCTTTACGACAACATCTGCGCCCAATTCACCAAAATAGTGGACAAGGTTATAGGTGAAGCTGTCATAGTTATCTATCAATAGCAGCATGTGGGTTAAGATCCTTCTCAGCCGATCGTCAGCCCGCGTCTTGGGGCTGGCGGCCCGGGCACTCGTCGCGATATACATGCGCAGGCGGGTAAGGTGACGTCAAGGCCCGCAAGGAAAAGCAACAGGCATCTTTGAGATGCGCAGAGGTGGGCAGGCAGAATGTCACGAGGATATTTCGCAGGTGTGGTGTGGGGCACAGTGCTGTCCGGCGCGGGTTTGGGCGCGCTTTCGCTGTCGGTTGGGCTGCCGCAGGGGCAGTCAGATCAGATGCCCGCTGCGGTGATGGTTGAGGATCAGGTGCTAGGCGAAGAGGGGGCATCTGCCGCTGTTGTTGCCGAACCCGCCCCATATGCTGCGCCTGGGGCCCCAGAGGTCAGCGAAAACATGCCAACGGTTGCGCCAGAGGTGGCGGGCCTGCCGCAAGCGCCGGGGGGCAGCGTGCCTGCTGAAACCCAGACCGAGATTGCCACTCAGCCTGAAGGGCCACAGGTCGTCATGACAGCACCCATGCAGCCAAATGCGCCTGCCGCAGAGGTTGCACCTGAGATTTCCACTAAGCCAGCCGAAGCACCGCAACCGGCTCCAGCGCCCCAGCCAGCACCCCAGCCTGTGAAGCCAGAACCAGTCGAAACGCCACCTGTGCGCGCTGCCGTGGCCGAGCCTGCTGCTGAACCGGGCCGCCCTTCGATCGGCAAACCTGCCGGGTCCTTGCTGGACCGCTCGGCCGTGCCGGAAGGGCGGCTGCCCAGCATTGGTGGGGCGCAGAGCAATACGGCCCAAACCAAGCAAGAGGAGACTGGCCCGACAACGCCGGTCTTTGCGTTTGCTGCGGCCGCAGATCCCGATCTGTCCCCCGAATTGCCCAAGATGGCGGTGATCCTGATTGATGAAGGGCAAGGGCCCTTGGGGCCGGAAACCATGGGGGAGATTCCCTTCCCTGTCAGCTTTGCCCTGTCGACCAGCCACCCAGATCCAAGTGCCGCCGCGCGGGCCTATCGCGCGCAGGGCTTTGAAGTGGTTGCTCTGTCGAACCTGCCCGCTGGGGCGCAGCCTTCTGATGTGGAAGTGAATTTTTCCAGCACGCTTGCGGCCATCCCCGAGGTGGTTGGCCTGTTAGAAGCGCCGGACAGCGGTTTGCAGGACAGCCGTCAGGTTATTGCGCAGGCCACAACCTATCTGGCACAGACCGGCCACGGGCTGATCACCCAGACCAAGGGGCTGAACACGGCGCAAAAGCTGGCGGTGAAAGAAGGCGTGCCTGCGGCGACGGTGTTTCGCGATATTGATGGTGAGGGGCAGGACAACAGCATGATCCGCCGCACTCTGGAAAACGCGGCTTTCCGGGCGCGTCAAGATGGCGAAGTGGTGATGATGGGGCGGTTGAATGCCGATACATTGACCGCTTTGCTGCTGTGGGGTGTGCAGGATCGTAGCGATAAGATCGCTCTCGTGCCTGTATCTGTGTTGCTGCAGCAAAGTGTTGCTGAACGGTAGGGGGCTTAGGGACAGCCAGGGGCAGGGTGATTGGCTCCTGGCGCTAAGCCTGGGATTTTGACGCCCAGCCCGTCAGCGTGGTTTCCAGATCGCCATAGCCAGTGGGGCGGTGTTCAAAGGTCAGCCCCATGCGCTCGGCATGGCTGCGCGCCAGATCGACCAGTTTGGGGTCGTCGATCTGCGATTGATAGACCAGCTTTTCGTAATGGCCAAAATACATTGGCAGCAGCTCGGGGTGGCGATCCAGCCCGAGCGGTTTCCAGACAAAAGCGTCAAACTGGCGAACCAGAAAATCGGTCAGGTAAAAGGCAGTGAATTCATCCTGCGCGGCAAAGGCGTCGATACCTTCAAAGAAGGCATAGCAATGTGGGCCGGCGACCATTTCCACGCCCAGTTCATCGCAGGCGGATTGCAGCAGCCCGCCGGTGCCGCAATCGGCGTAAACCACAAAGATGCGGCTATAGTCGTTGTGATGCTTGCCCACTGCAGCGCGCACCGCATCGGTGATCTTTTCCGGTGAATTATGCAGGATTGCAGGCAAACAGGTAAGATCCATGTGATCCCAGCGGTTGCGTTTCTTCAGATCAAGAATCTCGCGCGCCAGAGCGCCGCAGGCGATCAATAGAACCCGGCCCTGACCAGTGGCGGCCAGACCGCTTTCCGTCAGGGCGGTGTCTTCCGGGGCTGTGGGCCCGGTTGAGGATGGATCAGGGGTGGCTGCTGTCATCATGGGAGATCGGCATCATGGCCCAACGCGCCAGAAGTCCGGTCACCAGCAACAGCGGCACCACGGTCAACCCCCAGGCCGACAGGGCCCAGACGGTCAGGACAACGGTCGCGATTACGGTAAGTACCAGCAGGGCGAATGACGTAACGGGCATGTCTGTCTCCTCTGATGGTAGTATGGCGCAAAGATGTAGGAAGAGAAAGTGCCAATCTCGTGAAGCTCCGCTGCGGAAGTTTCTCAAATTGTAGGCACTTGGGGCGAATAGCAAAAAGCCCCGTCGAAACGGGGCTTTGCATAAGCGGATATCAGCTTGCTGACATCTGGTTGTGCTTGCGCGCCATATAGTCTTTGGCGGTTTCCACGGCCACCGCCGCGTCGCGGCAGTAGCTGTCAGCGCCGATCGCCTTGCCGAACTCTTCGTTCAGCGGCGCGCCACCAACAAGAACCACATAGTCATCGCGGATGCCTTTTTCGACCATCGCGTCGATCACGACCTTCATGTAAGGCATGGTGGTGGTCAGCAGGGCCGACATGCCCAGAATGTCAGGCTCTTCGGCTTCCAGTGCGGCCAGGTAATCTTCGACCGGGCAGTTGATGCCCATGTCATGGACCTCAAAGCCTGCGCCTTCCATCATCATCGACACAAGGTTTTTGCCGATGTCGTGGATGTCACCTTTAACGGTGCCGATGACCATTTTACCCATGCGCGGTGCGCCGGTTTCCGCCAGCAGAGGCTTGAGGATCGCCATGCCGCCTTTCATGGCGTTGGCGGCCAGCAGAACCTCAGGCACAAACAGGATGCCATCGCGGAAGTCGGCACCAACGATGGTCATGCCACCAACCAGCGCCTTGGTCAGGATGTCGTAAGGCTGCCATCCGCGTTCCAGCAGAATGTTTGTGCCTTCTTCAATCTCTTCTTTCAGACCATCATAGAGGTCATCAAACATCTGTTCGACAAGCTCGTCGTCGTTCAGTTCGGAGAGGATGATGTCTTCTTCGTCGGACATGGCTAAGATTCCTTACAACGGGGCACCCGATTGGCGGGCCTGTTCTTGGTGACTATTGTTTCTATGAAGATTTGGCACTAGGCGGATTCCGACACTGAGTGTGACGCAACCGACTTGCGGAAACGTAAATGACTTTTGCTTGTCAATGTTCCCCTTTTGTTTCATGTTTGGGCGATGGTAGATGAGCATCGAATAGTCGATCCACAGCGCCGACGCGGCCGGGGGGCGGCAAGCTGTGATTCTGGACGATTTGAACGGTTTCAGCATGTCGATGCCCATGATGGTTGGGACATCGCCGAAGAGCAGCCCTTGCTGCGCACCCACGTCAGCGAAGAGCGCCCGCGCTCGGTGATCAACTACGTGCGTTCGCCGGATCTGCCCTTTGATCGTACGTTGAACCCCTATCGTGGGTGCGAACACGGCTGCGTCTATTGTTTCGCCCGTCCAACCCATGCCTATCTGGGTCTGTCGCCGGGGCTGGATTTCGAAACGCGTCTGGTGGCGCGCCCCACTGCGCCACAGGTGCTGGCGGGAGAATTGCGCCGGGCGCGCTATCAGGTGGCGCCCATTGGCATTGGCACAAGCACAGATCCCTACCAGCCGATTGAACGCGAACGCGGCATTATGCGCGCCTGTCTTGAGGTGCTGGAGGCCTTCAATCATCCGGTGGCCATTGTCACCAAAGGCACATTGATTGAACGCGATCTGGATATCCTGTCGCGCATGTCTGCCAAAGGGCTGGTGCGTGTTGGCATTTCGGTCACCACCCTTGATGCGGAACTGTCGCGCCGGATGGAGCCGCGCTGCCCTGCGCCAAAGCGGCGCTTGCGGATGATTGAACGGCTGAGTGCCGCTGGCATTGATGTGCGCGCTATGGCATCGCCGGTCGTGCCGGGGCTGACCGACCACGAGATCGAGCCAATCCTGCAGGCCTGCTCTGACGCGGGGGCGCGCGCGGCCAGCTGGATCATGCTGCGCCTGCCGCTTGAGGTTGCGCCGCTTTGGGAAGACTGGCTGAGCGAGCATTACCCGGGGCGTAAGGCCAAGGTTCTGGAGCGGCTGAGGGAAATGCATGGGGGCACGCTGTATTCGTCACAATGGTTCAGGCGGATGCGCGGCGAAGGGATCTATGCGCAGATGATCAAGGCCCGGTTTGATCGAGCGGCACGCAGTCTTGGGCTGGATCAATCCCTGCCAGACCTGCGTTGTGATCTGTTTCAGCCGCCGCCCAAGAAGGGCGACCAGCTGTCTTTGTTTTAGAGTATTGGCAGATATCAGTCGCGGCGGCGTGACCGGCGGCGCGCAGCAGGGGCTGCGTCTTCGCCAGTGCCATCACCTTCGGATGAAAACCCACCCAGCTTTTCAGCAATCAGCTCAAGTGAGGGCTGCGCACCTTTGGGGCGTTCTTCCAGTGCTGCGCGCATGGCCTTGAGGTGCTCAGGCAGGGTGCCACAGCAGCCGCCAATAATCCGCGCGCCCAGATCACGGGCCAGAACCGCATATTCTGCCATCAATTCCGGTGTGCCATCATAGTGGATATGACCATCCACATATTTTGGGATGCCAGCATTGCCTTTCGAAATCACAGGCGTGGTGGTGTCGGCGTTCGAGAACCCCTTGATGGTGCGCAGCAGATCAGAGGCCCCAACACCGCAGTTCGCACCAAAGGCCAGCGGCGTATTGGGAAGGTCGCCAACCAGCTTGACCAGATCCTCCGAGGTGACCCCCATCATGGTGCGCCCGGCGGTGTCAAAGCTCATGGTGCCGCACCAGGGCGCGTCAAGATTGGCAAAGGCTTCGGCGGCGGCGCGAAATTCTTCCGGGGCGGAGATGGTTTCCACCCAAAGGACATCTGCGCCCCCATCCAGTAGGCCGCGGCCCGTCTCTTCGAACATTTCCACCGCGCTTTCATGCGACAGTGTGCCTGCGGCCCCCATGATTTCCCCGGTCGGGCCGACAGAACCGGCGACGATAATGTCACGCCCAGAGGCATCCGCCACTTCGCGCCCCAGTTCCGCGGCCAGTTTTGAGAAGTCATAGGCCTTGTCTGCGGCGTCGTGCAGTTTCAGACGTGAAGCGTTTGCGCCAAATGAATTGGTCAGAAAGAGATCAGATCCTGCTTCGACCGCGTTGCGATACAGCGTGCGGATTTTCTCTGGCTCGTCCCGATTCCAGAATTCAGGCGCATCCCCGGATTGCAGCCCCATGTTGAACAGATTGGTGCCGGTCGCGCCATCGGCCAGCAGCCAGTCGCGGGTTTCAAGTGCCTTGGTGAGAGCGTTGCTCATGTAAGATGCCTATGCTTTGTGTCACAACCGATTTTTCACAGCTGTGTTCATAAGGCAAATTCATAATCTGCAAGATGGTTATGAATTCTCTGCAAGTCCGGTGACAGTGTAGTCGCGGGGGATGCCCTTGGTGATCTCAGCCCAGGGCGAGGTGGCCGCGCGGGTTTGATGCGCCTCAAAGGCTTTGGCATCGGTGAATTCTTCGGCCACGTCGAACCGTCCGGGATGGCTGGCGTTCTCAGTGACGTCGAAAGACAGACAGCCCGGTTCCGCGCGTGTCAGGCGGATGTGGTCGGGTAGTGCGGCGCGCACCGCATCAAGACGGTCAGCAGAAACGGTGATATGGCCGGTCAGTTTTACAGTCATGGCGCATCATTCGAGCAAAGCCACCGCGCCGTCAATGTTGAATCCCTGCGCCACCAGATAAAGCGGATAGCGCAGCAGGTTGAACCAGATGGCAACGGTTTCACGGCTCAGGTCGGCGGATCGCGGTTTGGTCTGGCTGGCGATCAGCGTGACACGCTGCGCCCCGGCCAGTTTGAACGACACCCAGGACCGTGGCAGGTGATAGCCATCGGTGACCAAGATGATGTGATCGGTCTTGGACAAAAGCGGCAGCGTAAACAGGGCGTTTTGCAGCGTTGAGCGGGCTTTTGGATCGGTGATGATCGCTTCTTCGGGCACCAAAGCGGCACGGGCGCGATCTGCCATTTGCTGGGCAACATCCCGAGTGTAGTCAAGGCGACCAGCACCGGTAAAGGCGATCACCGGCGCGTGCCCCGCATGGTAGAGTTCAACGCAGCGATCTGCCCGCGCTGAAGAGTAGGGGCCGATACGCCCGACATCGTCGATCTCACCACCCAGACAGACAATGGCGTCTGCCCTGCCGGGAGGGGATTCCAACAAAGGCTGAGCCCATGACCACAGTGCCACAGCCGCGAAGGTGGCAATCAAAAGGCCAAGCCCGTAAAGGCCTGGCCTGAGTATCTTGCGGATTATTCCCACTCGATTGTGCCCGGAGGTTTCGAGGTGATGTCATAGGTGCAGCGGTTGATGCCTTTGACTTCGTTGATGATCCTTGTGGCGGTTTCGCCCAGGAATTCATGGCTGAACGGATAGTAATCCGCTGTCATCCCATCAACCGAAGTCACCGCGCGCAGCGCGCAGGCATAATCATAGGTGCGGCCATCACCCATTACGCCCACGGTGCGTACGGGCAGAATGGCGACAAAGGCCTGCCAGATGTCATCATACAGCCCGTGTTTGCGGATCTGGTCGATATAGATGGCATCCGCTTCGCGCAGGATTTCCAGCTTTTCGCGGGTGATTTCGCCGGGGCAACGAATGGCAAGACCCGGCCCGGGGAAGGGGTGGCGACCAATGAAAGACGCAGGCAGGCCAAGTTCGTGACCCAGTGCGCGCACCTCGTCTTTGAACAACTCGCGCAGCGGTTCTACCAGTTTCAGACCCATTTTTTCCGGCAGACCACCCACATTGTGGTGCGATTTAATCGTGACCGAGGGCCCGCCCGAGAAAGACACAGATTCGATCACATCGGGGTAAAGCGTCCCCTGAGCAAGGAATTCTGCCCCTTCGATCTGATCGGCGTATTTCTGGAAGACGTCGATGAACAGCTTGCCGATGATCTTGCGCTTGGTTTCCGGGTCGGACTGACCCTCCAGTTCGCCAAGGAACAGCTCGGTTTCATCGGCATGGATAACCTGCAGATTCATGTTGTCGCGGAACATGCCGACCACTTCGTCGGCTTCGTTTTTGCGCAACAGCCCATGATCAACAAAGACACAGGTCAGCTGATCGCCGATGGCTTCGTGGATCAAAGCCGCCGCGACCGAGCTGTCGACACCGCCGGACAGGGCACAGATGACTTTCTTGTCTCCAACCTGTTCCTTGATCTTTGAGACCATCTCTTCGCGGTAGGCCCCCATGGTCCAGTCGCCTTTGAACCCGGCCAGTTTGACAAAGTTCTCGTAAAGCTTGGCGCCATTGGGGGTGTGGTGCACCTCGGGGTGGAACTGAACCGCATAGAAATGACGGCTGCTGTCGGCGGTGATGGCAAAAGGCGCATTGGGCGAGGTGCCATAGACTTCAAAGCCGGGGGCGATTTCGCTGACGTGATCGCCGTGGCTCATCCAGACCTGTTCGTCACCTTCCGCGAACCAGCCCTCTAGGATGTCCAACTGATTGGCGGGGGTCACATAGGCGCGGCCAAATTCTGCGGTGCCATGACCGCTTTCAACCTTGCCGCCCAGTTGGGTCATCATCACCTGCTGACCATAGCAGATGCCCAGGATCGGCACACCATAATCAAAGATTTCCTGCGGGGCGCGCGGGCTGCCCTCGCGGGTGACACTGTCTGGGCCGCCGGAAAAGATGATCGCGCGCGGCGCCATCTCGCGGACCTTGTCCATGGTCACAGTCTGATAGGGGTGGATTTCGCAATAGACATTGAGCTCGCGCAGGCGGCGCGCAATCAGCTGCGTTACCTGTGAGCCAAAGTCGATGATCAAAAGGCGGTCATGTGAGGTCTGGGTCATGCGCCCAATTATGCGCGCCGACCCTGTTATGCAAGACTGTTTATTGCCGCTTTACAGCATATCTGCCAGACCATCGGGAAAGAGCGCCATACGGCCTGCGCGGGCTTTGGGCAGCGAGACCCATTTCGCGTGCAGTTCGATCCCGTCTTGTTCAGCAAAGGCCAGTTGATCGGCCTGATAGATTTCTTCTGCCTCAAAGCGCGCCTCATAGACCAGCACGATCTCATGCCCGGTGTCGCCGTGGTGCTGAAAGATGTTCTGCAAAACGCCAATGGGGCGCAGATCGGTGATGTTTTGCTTGGTCTCTTCCAGAAACTCGCGGTGTAGGCAGGCTTCGGCGGTTTCTCCGAACTCTATTTCGCCGCCCAGTGGCCGCCAGCCTTTGATCTGGCCAGCATCATCATAGACCGGACCGGCAAGGATCTGATCGTCGCGGCGGAAAATGGCGATGGCGATTGAGCGTACGGTCTGTCTGGGCCGCCAGGGGGGCGGCGTTTGTGCCACTTCCGGGCGTGGGCCGGTGGATGGGCCCGTGCCGCATCCGCATCCTGCGCTACAACTGTGATCATGTGCCATTGCATCCCCCTGATTAACCCTGACGTGATGCCCAATTGAAGAAGGCGCAGCAAGTAAAATGACATCTCAGGTGTAGGATATGGGTGCTTCCGACTATGAAAGGTCGCTTTCACGTTTCATGTGCCGTAAATCGCCCCTGACGATGTCGGCTGTCACGCTATAGCCAGTGAAATACTGTAAGATCGAAGAGAAGTCGGAGGCTCTGACATGGCAGAAGAACGGACACGCCGCAGAACACGCGGGGGCGGAGGAGCCGCGCGTCGGGCGGAACGCACTGCGATCAATGTGGAAACTGCGAAGTATATCGAACGCAACATTCCCAACTTTGAAGTGCTGACCGAAGAGGCGCTGGACATTATTGAAGCCAATGCCGAGCAGGTGCTGGAAGAAATCGGTGTCAACTTTGTTGATAATCCGGCGGCGCTGGAACGCTGGAAAGAAGCTGGGGCCGATGTGCAGGGCGAACGTGTGCGCCTGCCCAAAGGTCTGGCGCGCGAGTTGATGAAAACCGCGCCCAGCACCTTTACCCAACATGCGCGCAACCCGGAAAAATCGGTTGAAATCGGTGGCCGCAATCTGGTGCTGGCCCCGGTCTATGGGCCTCCGTTTGTGCGTGATGTGGATGGCGGTCGCCGCTATGCCACCATGGAAGATTTCCGCAAGTTCGTGAAACTGGGCTATATGTCTAAGTGGCTGCACCACTCGGGCGGTACTGTGTGCGAACCGACAGACGTGGCGGTGAACAAGCGTCACCTGGATATGCTGCACGCGCATATGACCCTGAGCGACAAGCCCTACATGGGCTCGGTCACCGCACCTGAGCGCGCGCAGGACAGTGTTGAAATGTCAGGCATCCTGTTTGGCGAGGACTTTGTTCAGAACAACACGGTCATGACCTCGCTGGTTAATATTAACTCGCCGATGCAGTTTGATGATGTGATGATGGGCGCGCTGGAGGTCTTTGCGAAGAACAATCAGGCCTGCATCATTTCACCCTTTATCGTGGGTGGCGCGATGGCCCCTGTTTCGGTGGCGGGTACGCTGACGCAGGTTCTGGCCGAAGTCATGGCGGGTATCGCCTACAGCCAGCTGATCCGTCCGGGTGCGCCGGTGATCTTTGGTGCCTTTGTAACCTCGATCGACATGGGATCGGGCGCGCCGACATTTGGCACCCCCGAGGCGTCGATGGTGACCTATGGCGCGGGCCAGTTGGCGCGGCGCTTTGGTCTGCCGTTCCGGTCTGCCGGATCGTTCTGTGGGTCTAAGCTGCCTGACGCGCAGGCGGCCTATGAAACCGCGAACTCGCTGAACATGGGTCTGCTGGCGGGTGTGAACTTTATGCTGCACTCCTGCGGCTGGCTGGAAGGCGGTCTGGTGGCGTCGTTCGAAAAGTTCGTTATGGACGCAGATCAATTGGGCGTGCTGCATGGTCTGGCCAAAGGCGTGACCATGGATGAGAACGCACAGGCCATGGGCGCCATTCGCGAAGTTGGTCCGGGCGGCCATTATCTGGGCTGCGAACACACTCAGGCGAACTTTAAAGAAGCCTTCTGGAAGACCGATCTGCTGGATTACAAACCCTTTGAGACCTGGTCAGAAGAGGGCGCGCGCGATACGATTGCGCTGGCACAGGCGCGGGTCAAGTTCCTGCTGGACAACTACCAGCAGCCACAGATGGATCCGGGCGTTGCCGAAGCGCTGGCCGGATATGTGGCCAAGAAAAAGGAATCCATGCCGGATAGCTTTACCTGATCGGCATCGGATTTTTGACCAAACAGGGGCCGTGGCGGTTATATCGCCACGGCTTCGCGCATTAAACGGGCCTCTCCCATCATCACCGCCAGCACTTCGACGTGGTGAGGGATCGAATAGGTTGCATCTTTGCGCAAGCGCTGTTCATTCAGCTCGGCTTCGATATCCACAAGCTTCATCAAGGCGGCCCCGTGACGGGGCAGACGGCCAAAGCCTAGCAGCTGTGACAGGTGCGTCTCTCGGTTGTATTCCCGCGATCCGTGTTTTGCAGCCTTTACCAATAGGCGCGGTCTGCGCAGGTCGCCGAGAATTCCCAATGCATCTTTCATTACCTTTTCCTTTCCAGAAAACTGTTATGAAACAAGACTATGCCCGAGAATCACAGGTGTTGCGCAAACAGCGTTCGCTGCGTACGTTCCAGAAACGGGATTTTTTCCATTTTGGAAAATGATTGATTTCGAAATGTTCCATTAACCTCCGGGTAACCGCCACACGTCTAGGTTGCGATTGGAACTTCTGGGGATAAGTCTGTGGAAATTGACCCACGTTTTGGAAGGTTTTGATGACTGAACTGCTGCCAACTTCATCGACAATGAATTTGCCCGGCTGGGTGCCGGATGCAGCAAGGGTCTATCTTGCCCATACGGAACATGGCCATTCCATTCGCGCTTTGGCGCGCCACTCTGGCTGTCACGCGTCCACCGTTCTGCGACAGGTGCGACGCATGGAAACGCGGCGGGATGATCCTTTGATCGATGCGGCTTTGTGCCAGCTGGGATCAGGGCGGGACTTATCTGGGGCAAACACTTCCGGAAAGGACCAAATTCTCATGAATGCTGCTGTCAATGCGCCGGCCCCGCCGGATGAGACAACTTTGGCACAGGAAGCGCGGCGCGTCTTGCGCCGACTGTGTGAAACCGGCGCTGTCCTTGCGGTTGCTGCCGAAATGGACAAGGCGGTTGTGGTGCGCGACACCGGGGATGGGGGCAGCACACGCACAGCGGTTGTGGATGCGCCCATCGCTCAGGCTATGGCGTTAAAAGACTGGATCTCTTGTGATCAGCCCGGGCGGATTTCCCGCTATCGGATCACGGCCAATGGGCGTCAGGCACTGAACAAGATGGTCGCCGATCAGGAAAACCGCGTGCGGGGCTTTGCCGAAGCGCAGGCTGGGTTTGACTCGGGGCGCGAAGCAGATGCAGCCTTGGCCGAAGCAGACCGCGATCCTCGGGCCCGCAAGGGGCGGTTCATGCTGGCAGAAAGCCCGCTGACCTCGCTGGGGCGGCGGCGCGATAAAGAGGGGCAGCCGTTTTTGTCGGATGTTCTGGTGGCCGCCGGGGAACGTTTGCGCGAAGATTTTGAACTGGCACAGCTGGAGGCGGATACCACCCATAATTGGGATCAGTTTCTGGCCACCGGCGGTGATGCAGACGAGGCTGACCCTGCGAATGGCGGTGCCGCCGCAGCGCGGGCGCGGATGCAGGCGGCGCTGCGCGATCTGGGCCCCGGTCTGGGCGATGTTGCGCTGCGCTGCTGCTGCTATCTGGAAGGGCTGGAAACCACTGAAAAAAGCCTCGGCTGGTCGGCACGTTCAGGCAAGATCGTGCTGCGGATCGCTTTGCAACGTCTGCGTCGCCACTACGAAGAGCTGTCTGCCAAAGGCGGAGATCTGGTCGGCTGATCGTGATGCCTCAAATGAAAACGCGCCCCGATCTTCGAGGCGCGTTTTGCTGTATCTGATGCTTAGCCCTGCAGGTGCTTGAGCAGGTTTTCTGGGCTTGATTCGCCGTAGGGATCTTCGCCGTGGTTGTCTTCGCGGCCCGGCTCTTCGAACCATGCTTCGACAACACCGTCTTTAACGATGGCTGCATAGCGCCACGAACGTGCCCCAAAGCCCAGATTGTCTTTGGCAACCAGCATGCCCATCAGGCGGGTGAACTCGCCCGACCCGTCAGGGATCACTTTGACGTTTTTCAGTTCCTGATTGCGCGCCCAGGCGTTCATGACAAACGAGTCATTGACCGACATGCAGTAGATTTCGTCGATGCCCAGCTCTTTGAACTGCTCAAAGTTGTTTTCGAAACCTGGCAATTGATATGTCGAGCATGTGGGGGTGAAGGCACCCGGCAGCGAGAACAGGATCACGCGCTTACCTGCGAAGTAATCCGCAGTGGTCATGTCCTGCCAGCGGAAGGGGTTGGGGCCTTCGATGGATTCGTCGCGAACGCGGGTACGGAAGGTGATATTCGGGAGGGTGACACCAGCTTGCATGTCGGTCCTTTCAGAGGGGTCGTGATTTCCGCGCAACGGTTATCCGGCCTTTGATCCGACCACAATATGGAATCATTCCAAACTGGCAGGAAAAATGAGTTTTTCCTGACTCTTTCACTTTGTGCACAGGAAACTGTCAGATTCTTAAAACAAATCTGCGATTGAGGGCGAAAATGAAAAGACCGAGACGATCATGAAAATCGTCTCGGCTTACACATTTGGGAAACTCGTGTGGCACAGAGGGTACTCGCTAAAGTTTGGGGATGCGCCGCTGTAATCTTGACAGCTCTGCAATACTGGAACTTCCCTCTGCACTTCTTTATTACTGGTTTTGACCAGAACCTGTTTAGGGGAAAAATCGATGCGGGATCTCAAAATTCCCCAGGAACGCCATCCGGAAAAAGCCCATCGCCCGGATAATGCGCAACCTAAAAAACCCAGCTGGATTCGTGTGAAGGCACCGGGTGGTGAAGGGTATAATGAAACCCGCCGTATCATGCGCGAAAACAATCTGGTGACGGTTTGCGAAGAGGCGGGCTGCCCCAATGCGGGGGAATGCTGGAATCAGGGCCACGCCACCATGATGATCATGGGCGAAATCTGCACCCGCGGCTGTACCTTTTGTAACGTGGCCACTGGCCGCCCGGATAAACTGGATGTTTTTGAACCGGGCCGGGTGGCCCATGCGGTGCAAAAACTGGGTTTGAAACACGTGGTGATCACCTCGGTGGATCGCGACGATTTGAAAGACGGTGGGGCGGATCACTTTGCCCAGACTATCCGAGCCGTGCGCCACCGGTCTCCGAATACCACGATTGAAATTCTGACGCCGGACTTCCTGAAATGTGACAGTTCTGTTCTGGAAACCGTGGTTGAGGCGCGGCCGGATGTGTTCAACCACAATCTGGAAACTGTACCGGGACTTTACCCAACAGTACGCCCGGGCGCGCGCTATTTCCATTCGCTGCGCCTGTTGCAGCGCGTCAAAGAACTGGATCCGTCGATTTTCACCAAATCGGGTATCATGGTGGGCCTTGGCGAAGATCGCCAGTCTGTCTTGCAGGTGATGGACGACATGCGCGCGGCGGATGTGGATTTCCTGACCATCGGTCAGTATCTGCAACCCACACCAAAACACCATGTGGTGGATCGGTTTGTCACACCAGAAGAATTCGCCGCCTATGAAAAATCGGCTTTTGGCAAGGGCTTCCTGATGGTCTCGGCCACGCCTTTGACCCGGTCTTCCTATCACGCAGGTGATGATTTCGCCAAACTGCGCGAGGCGCGCCAAGCCAAGCTGGGCGGCAAAGCCTGAGACTAAAATTCAAAAAGCCTCTGAGTTTTCAGAGGCTTTTGTCTATCTGCATCATTCGTCAGTGAAACGGACCTTGCCGATATAGGGCAGGTTGCGGTTGCGCTGCGCAAAGTCGATACCATAGCCCACCACAAATTCATCAGGGATTTCAAAGCCGATCCAATCGCCCCGGATGTCCGCTTCGCGTCGGGTGGGTTTGTCGAGCAGGGCAATGGTTTTCAATTTGCGCGGATTGCGGCTTTCCAGCAGGTGTTTGACATGGGTCAGCGTGTGGCCGGTATCGACGATGTCTTCCACCACCAGGACATCGCGCCCTTCGATCTGGCCGCGAATGTCTTTCAGAATGCGCACCTCGCGCGAGCTTTCCATCGCATTGCCATAAGATGAGGCCTCAAGGAAATCGACCTCTACCGGCATGTCCAGTTCGCGCACGAGATCCGCGATAAACACAAACGACCCCCGCAGCAGGCCCACCACCACCAGCTTATCCGTGTCAGAGAATTCCTGACTGATTTCGCGGCTCAGATCCTCGATCCTGGCAGCAATGGTTTTGGCTGAGATCATTACATCTACGACATATGGACGCTGAGTCATGGCTTATCCCTTGAATTTTCGCGCGCAACATACGAAATCCCCAGACAATGTCATCTTAAAACATGAAGCGATGCCCTCACATTCTGAAACCCGCACCCTGCCGTACACAGCGCAACAGATGTTTGATCTGGTGGCGGATGTGGCCAACTATCCGAAATTCCTGCCCTGGACGGCTGCGGCGCGTATTCGCAGCACCACGGATCAGGGGGATCACGATGTGATGCTGGCGGATCTGGTGATCTCGTTCAAAGTGTTTCGCGAAAAGTTTGGCTCTCGGGTGACGCTCTGGCATCAGGCGCAGAAGATCGACACCGAATATCTGGATGGCCCGTTCAAACATCTGATCTCCAAATGGGAGTTCCGCGATGTGGAAGATGGGGTCGAGGTGGCCTTTTTCGTCGATTTCGAATTCCGTAACCGGCTGCTGCAAGGGGCGGCGGGCATGTTCTTTATGGAGGCCATGCAGAGGATTGTGCGCGCTTTCGAAAGTCGCGCTGCCGAACTTTACGGCTGATATCTTACCCGCTGGCAGGGCTGTTAACCACTCTTGCGCCGCATCGGTTTGCATTAACCATTATCCTCAATGGCAAGATTGCGACGCGTGAATGCCACTTTTGTGCCTTATTTGACCAGCAATTTTAACTGGTCAGTAACAAAGGTTTCCAAAAGGTATTCGAATGACTGCTGTATTCGCCGCCCATCCCGCATTGCCTAAGGCGCTGCCGTCGCGTTCAGCTTTGTTCAAGGCCTGGGAACCGCCCATGCCGCCAACGGACAGCCGCGCGGCCAAGATCACATCGCTTGTGGCCCGTCGCATGGCCCGCGCCACTGCCGAAGCACTGGCGCAATCCGAGCCAGAGACCAAAAAGGCAGAACCAACGGCCCCGAAAGAGCGCCCCGCGCTGCAGGCAGATCCCAAACCTGCCGTCGCTGAAACGCCCCAGCCCCCAGCCAAGACTGAAGTGGCTAAGCCGCAGAAATCCATGCTGGAAATGGCCTTTTTCGCACCAAAGATTGAGACCCCCAAGTCAGAGCCACAGCAGCCGGTGCAGGCCTATCGTTCAGCGATTGAGACCACCAATGCCGCAGATGCGGCGCAACTGGTGCTGACGGCCTAAGCCCTTTACCTCATCGTGGAATTCCCTAACTTGTCCGCAGTTTTTTGACCAAGGACAAGAGCATGGATTTAGACAGGATACTTGCGCCCGCAATCGCGACGCCCACACAGGGCGCACGCGATATCATGCGTTTGTCGATCATGGATTGGATGGCCTGTGCCTTGCCTGGGGTCGATGAGCCCGTGTCCAGGATCTGCCGGCAAATGGTGCTGGACGAAGCCGGGGCAGGGCAGGCGATGCTGTTTGGCGGTGGGCGCGCGCCCATGCGGTCGGCTGCACTGGTAAACGGCACGATTTCCCATGCGCTGGATTACGACGACACGCATTTTGCCCATATCGGCCACCCCTCTGTTGCGGTTGTCTCGGCGGCTTTCGCTGTGGCCGAGCACGAAAAGGCGACATTGGATCAGTTCATAGATGCGGCGCTTGCGGGCACCGAGGCTTCGGTGCGTTTTGGCAAGCTGTTTGGCCGGGCGCATTACCAGATTGGGTTTCACCAAACGGCTACCGCAGGCGCATTTGGCGCAACACTGGCGGCGGCGCAGTTGTTGGGGCTAAGCCGTGATCAGGTGCATCACGCGCTGGGGTTGGTCAGCACCCGCGCCTCTGGGTTGAAATCTCAATTCGGGACGATGGGCAAACCCTATAACGCGGGCATTGCTGCCTCAAATGGGGTCGAGGCGGCGCTTTTGGCGCAAAAGGGCATGGTGTCAGATCCGAAGGCGATCTGGGGGCAGAATGGGTTTTTATCGACGCATCATACCGATGGCGTGATGGATGAGACCCCGGGCTTTCTTATGGAGCAGGTCAGCCACAAGTTCCACGCCTGTTGCCATGGACTGCACGCCAGTCTGGAAGCGCTGGCGCTGTTGAAACCGCAGGATCCGGGGCAGATCCACGCGATCCATGTCGAGACCCATCCGCGCTGGATGACGGTTTGCAACCAGCCCAGCCCGACAACCGGTTTGGAAGCGAAATTCAGCTATCGCACGGTGATGGCTCTGTCGTTGCTTGGGTATTCCACCGCCGCGCTGAAAACCTTTGACGATCAGCATTGTAATGATCCACAGGTGATTGCCCTGCGCGACAAGGTGCAGGTCAGCGCCAGCGACGCTCTTTCTGAAACCGAAGCGCTGGTGCGGTTAGAGACTGAGGATGGAGATCTGGAAGCGCATTTTGATCTGAATGCGCCGATGTCTTTTGAGGCCCGTGCAGAGCGTGTCTATGCCAAGGCCGCCGCCCTGGTTGGGGAAGAAAAGGCGCAATCTATTCGTATAGGTTTAACCACTTCTTTAGAGAGTTTAATTGTCGCTGCCGCCGGGTAAATACCCCGGTGACGCCTCATTTTTGTACCGAAATGCAAACAATCTCTTACCTGTGATTACTCTGGTCATGGGAGGCCGCTATGGGGTTGTTAATCGTTATGGGTTTGTGTTTGTTCGCTGTATCCTTGTCGATGTTGATGCCCGAGGATGCGGATCTGGACATGCTAAGTGACATGGATCGTGCGCAGGCGCAGGAAGAAACGATTGCGGATGCCAGCGAAACCGCTGGGTCGATTGCGCCCTCACGGGACGCGCCGCTGTATGAGGTGGAAGATCAGCCAATGGCGCTATTGGATCTGCCTGCACAAGACGCGCAGGAAGACGATGGTCTGATGGCACGGCTTGAGGATTATCTGGCGCGCTACGATGCCGAGCACGGCGACGGCAGTGTTCAGGTGGATATTGTTTCACCGCATTCCGAAGATCTGGCGCAGACAGTGATTTCAGATTTCAAGCCGGGTGAAGATGTGCTGAGCCTGAATGTGGATCTGGATTACCCGGCCAATCCGCTGGACGGAGATGACCTGACCCCGCTCTACGAACTGGATGAGGTCGCAGGGGATACGGTTGTGCGTCTGGCCGGGTTTGATCTGGTGGTGATCGAAGGGGTCACGGATCTGCCGCAGGATGCAGGGCATCTGCAGATCCGCTACGCGGCCTGAGTTCTGGGGGCGCTCCTCAAGCCCTGCGGGCTTTCCTCGCGGGGGTCAGCGCAGGGCAGAGAGGATCAGTTGCAAAGCATGATCCCGCGCAGCACAGCGCACCCGATCCCGTCCAAGCGCACCATGTTCGATGGTTTCGGAAATGATCTGGTCAGGGATGGCTACGGCATAGCAGACGCGCCCCTCGGGCTTAAACTCTGATCCGCCGGGGCCTGCGATGCCACTGATGGCCACCGCGACATCTGCCCGTGCCGAGCGCAGCGCACCCTGCGCCATTTCGCAGGCAACCTGTTCCGAGACCGCACCAAATTTTTCCAGCGTCTGAAGGGATACCCCAATCATTTCGGATTTGGCAGTGTTGGAATAGGTGACAAAGCCCCGTTCGAAAACCGCTGAAGACCCGGGGATATCGGTGAGTGCCGCTGCCACCATTCCGCCTGTGCAGCTTTCGGCGCAGGTGACAGTTTTTCCGTCTTTTGAGGCAACTTCAATAATTTGTGAGGCGATCTTCACATCAAATCCCCATGATAGAGAAAGGCAAAGGCAACCACAGTGATGGCGGCAAAAACGCCGGCCCAGACATCATCCAGCATGACGCCAAAAGGTGTTCCCATACGGTCGGCACGGCCAGCCAGCCAGGGTTTTGTAATATCAAACAGTCGGAAGAAGACAAAGGCGGCGATCCAGCCGGGCCAGAGCCTGTGCACCTCGATTCCCATCATCATGGCGCCAAAGCTGACGGGGAAAAGAGCGATCCACTGGCCCACCAGTTCGTCGATGACAACCCAGCTGGGGTCATGATCTGTGCCGGGCACAGAAGTGACAGATTTGGTCGCTAACACACCGATATAAAAAGACAATCCGGTCATAATGATCAGCAGGGGGAAGCCCCCGATCCGATGCACGAGATAAGCCAGCGGCAGGGAAGCAAAGCTGCCCCAGGTGCCCGGCGCGGGTTTCAGAAAACCAACATAGCCCAGTGAGGCAATCGCTTTCATCATGGTTTTACCAAAGTTGCGGTGGCAAACGCCGCAATCCCTTCTTCACGGCCGGTAAAGCCCAGGCGTTCGGATGTGGTGGCCTTGATCGAGACGCGGTCCATCTCAAGGCCCATGATCCTCGCCATTTCCTGCATCATTTCAGAGGCATGCGGCCCGATCTTTGGCCGTTCGCAGATCAGAGTGCAATCGACATTGCTGATCTCATAGCCTTTGGCACGGGCCAGATCGCAGGCGTGTTTCAGGAAAATTTCGCTGGCGGCACCTTTCCACTGCGGATCAGAGGGGGGGAAATGCCGCCCGATGTCACCTTCGGCCAGCGCGCCATACAGCGCATCTGTTACCGCATGCATGCCGACATCCGCGTCAGAATGCCCTTTAAGAGACTGAGAGTGCGGTATTTTCACCCCGCATAGGATCACGTGATCGCCGTCTTCAAAGGCATGCACATCATAGCCATTGCCCAATCGAATATCCATTTTGATCCTCAACTGTTTTGCGGCCCGGGCGAAATCTTCGGGCGTGGTGATTTTTAGATTGCCTTCACTGCCGGGCACGATGGCCACATCCAGCCCGGCGGCGCGGGCGACTTCGACATCATCTGCGGCCTGACCATCAAATGCGCGATGCGCAGCCAGAATGTCAGCATAGCGAAAGCCCTGCGGTGTTTGGGCACGGTACAATCCGCTGCGGTCCTGTGTGCCGCTGACCTGCCCTGCCTCACCGGTCCAAAGCGCATCTGTGACAGCCAGCGCCGGGGCTGCGCCGGGAGCAGTTTCGAGCGCTGCAATCACATCGGTGATCACCTGCGCAGGTACACAACAGCGCGCCACATCATGTATCAGCACCTGTTCCGGGGCCGCCTCGATCAGCGCCTCAAGCCCCGCCCGCACCGAGCCAGAGCGATCCGCTGCGCCAAAAACCAGATCTACCGGCAGCCCAACGATGACCTCTTGGGCGATGGCCTGATCGTCTGGGTGGATCACCATCACAACCTTGCCAAAGGGGGCAACGGCTTCCAATGTCCATCGGGCGACGGGTTTCCCGGCCACCTCACGCCATTGTTTCGGCAGGCCACCCCCTGCGCGTTGGCCACGGCCTGCGGCGACAATTACAAATGCGGTTTTCATGCAGCATCCTTTTCCTGCGCAAGATCTACGATCCAGCGGGTTTTTGTGCAATCCGCAAGATTTGCCTAAATATTAGGCATTATGGTGCTGCAACGCGGCGAAACTGCCTTGGTTTCATTGATACTGCGTAAACCTGGCGCTAGGCCAAAGATAACTGCATAAGGAATAGGCATGTGCCTGTAAAAATCGACAATATTTTGCTGGATCCTCCGGTGTGTCTCGCCCCATTGGCTGGGATCACGGATCTACCGTATCGGACGCTTGTGTCGTCTTTCGGTGCTGGGCTGGTTGTGTCGGAGATGATTGCCAGTGGTGAGTTCCTGACAGAACGCCCCGGAACTCGCGAGAAAGCCGAGCTGGGGGCACAGATCGCTAATACTTCGGTGCAGATTGCCGGGCGTGAACCGGGGCCGATGGCGGAAGCGGCGCGGATGGTGGCCGATATGGGCGCGCGGGTGATTGACATCAACATGGGGTGCCCGGCGAAAAAGGTGACGGGGGGCTGGTCTGGCTCGGCGCTGATGCAGGTGCCTGATCACGCGCTCACCCTGATCGAAGCGGTTGTTGCGGCGGTCGATGTGCCGGTCACCTTGAAAACCCGTTTGGGGTGGGATGACAGCCACCGCAATGCGGCTGATCTGGCGCTGCGGGCGCAGAACGCCGGGGTGCAGATGGTGGTGATCCATGGGCGCACCCGTTGCCAGTTTTACAAAGGCAAAGCCGATTGGCAGGCGGTGTCCGAGGTGAAACAGGCGCTGTCGATTCCGCTGATCGTCAATGGCGATATTGTCGACAGCTCCAGCGCAAAGGAAGCGCTGCGCCAGTCGGGCGCAGATGGGGTGATGATCGGGCGTGGGGCGCAGGGCGCGCCGTGGACATTGGCGCAGGTGGCAGCGGATCTCTACGGTGCGCCCACGCCAGAGGTGCCGCAGGGGCGTGCGTTTGTTGACATGGTTTCAAAGCATTACGAGGCGATGCTCAGTTTTTATGGCAGCCAGTTGGGCAATCGTGTCGCCCGCAAGCATCTGGGTTGGTACATGGATCTATGCCCGCCTGACCCAAAGCTGCGCCAATCCATTTTGACCGAAAAAGACACCGCAAAGGTGTTACAACTCTTGCCCGAGGCGCTGGATCGCCCCTTTGAAAAGGTAGCCTGATGGACCCAGACGATACGCATATTTGGTCATCGCTTCCGGTGCCGGCGATCTTGATTGACCAGGATGACAGCATTGCGGATGTAAACCCCGCCTGCGAAGGGTTTATGAACACCTCAGCCAAGGCGCTGCGCGGGGTGCGGTTCTGGGATCGGCTGACGGTGGACGCGCCGCTTGAGAACGGATTGGCGCGCGCCCGTGAAAATGGCACGCCGCTGTTTGTGAACGATGTGGATGTGGGTACAAAGGATCGCGCGCCGCTGGTATGCAATCTGCAGATCGCACCGCTTTCAGGGCGTGATGGCGTGATGATCATGTTGATTTCCCCGCGCGAACTGGCGGGGCGCATGACGCAAAGCGACAGTGTCAAATCTGCTGCGAAATCCGCCATTGGCATGGCCGAAATGCTGGCCCATGAGATCAAGAACCCTCTGGCCGGGATCACGGGGGCGGCGCAGCTGCTGAGCATGAACCTGAATGCCGACGACCTAGAGCTGACCGATCTGATCGTCGAAGAAAGCCGGCGTATCGTCAAACTGCTGGAACAGGTTGAACAATTCGGCAATCTTTCAGCGCCGGAAATGGGACCGGTGAATGTGCATGATGTGCTCGATCGTGCGCGGCGCTCTGCTCTGCTTGGCTTTGGGTCGCATATGGTCTTGATCGAAGACTATGACCCCTCGCTGCCCATGGCGCGCGGTGACAGTGATCAGTTGCAACAGGTGGTGCTGAACCTGCTGAAAAATGCCTCTGAGGCGGCGGATCCGCAGGGCGGCACCATCCGGCTGCGCACCTATTATGAACACGGGTTCCGGCTGCGGCGTTCGGGTGGATCCGGACAGGCGCTGCCCATGCAGATCGAGATCATAGACGACGGGCCCGGTCTGCCCGAAGATATTCGCAGCGACATCTTTGATCCCTTTGTATCGGGCCGTGAAAACGGCACCGGACTGGGGCTGGCACTGGTCAGCAAGATCATTTCGGATCATGGCGGTTGGATTTCGGTGGATTCTGAACCGGGCCGCACGGTCTTTCGCATTTCTCTGTCCCGCGATCGCGGCTCTGACAAGGAGGTCTGACAATGGATGGAACAGTTCTGGTTGCCGATGACGACCGTACAATTCGCACGGTGTTGACACAGGCTTTGACGCGGGCCGGGGTCAAGGTCCATGCGACCTCAAGCCTGACCACGCTGATGCGCTGGGTGTCCGAAGGCAAGGGTGATGCGGTGATCACCGATGTGATGATGCCCGATGGCAATGGGCTGGAAATGCTGCCCAAGATCAAACAGGATCGCCCGGATCTGCCGGTGATCGTGATCAGTGCGCAAAACACCATCATGACCGCCATTCAGGCCACCGAGGCCGAGGCCTTTGATTACCTGCCCAAACCTTTCGATCTGCCTGATCTGATGAAACGCACGGCCAAGGCGCTGGATCTGCGGGGGCAGGCTGTGCCTTCCGCAGAGGACGTCGCCCCGCAAGACAGCCCGGAAGAGCTGCCTTTGATTGGGCGCACGCAGGTGATGCAGACGCTCTATCGTCTGGTGGCGCGGATGATGAATGCGGATCTGCCTGTGCTGATCACCGGCGAAAGCGGCACAGGCAAATCGCTGATTGCGCAGGCGCTGCATGATTTTTCCGACCGGCGCAGTCAGCCCTTTGTCACGGTGACCAATGCCGATTTGGTTGATCTGGAAGGGCCCGCCCGTGTTCTGGCACAGGCCAAGGGGGGCACGGTCTTGATCGAAGATATCGCCGATCTGACCGAAGAAATTCAGGGCCGTATCGTGCGTATGATGGATGCGCCCGGGGATCAGCCGCCCAAGTTCATTGCCATCGCGCAGAACTCAGCCCAAAGCCTGATTGAGAACAATCTGGTGCGGCAAGACCTGTTCTATCGTCTCGATGGGGCCGTGCTGGCGGTGCCACCGCTGCGCGCACGGGTGGATGACATTCCGCTGTTGGCCGAGCACTTTCTTGCCCGCGCCGAACGCGATGGGGCCGCGCGGCGCAGCCTGTCAGAAAGCGCGCGTGAACTGCTGCGGGTTTACAGCTGGCCCGGCAATGTGCGTCAGTTGGAAAACACCCTGCGCCGTCTGACCCTGATGGGGGGCAGCGATGAGATTTCCCGCCGCGAGGTCGAGGGGATATTGGGCAACCAGCCCGAGACCCGTGAAATTCTGCGCGGCGGTGATAGCGAAAAGCTGGGGGAATCGGTGGCGCGCCACCTGCGGCGCTACTTTGATCTGCACGGCGGAATGTTGCCACCCGATGGGCTGTACAGCCGGATCATCAAAGAGGTCGAAATCCCACTAATTGAGATCGCATTGGACGCAACGGGTGGAAATCAGGCGAAATGCGCCGATCTTCTGGGCATCAATCGCAATACTTTGCGCAAGAAAATAACCGAGCTGGATATTCGCGTGACACGCCGTCGCAAATTGATGTAAAACGGTCACACAACTGTGGCCCCGCTGCATCTGGGTGGTGAGAAGGTCGCAAGATATGGCGGTTGCCACCAAAGGTGGCACATCAAGGCGAGGATAGGCTGTGGCCACAGGGGCACGCTCAATCACCGCGTCGACGACATGGGCCCGGGTGAACCGGCTCAGACGGCAACGGCGCGTGCAGAATTTGATCACTTTGGGGCTGGTGGCGCTTGGGCCATCTCTGGCGCTGCTGACTTTTCTGGTCATGGGGCCGATGGCGCTTGGGTCGGCCTCACCGGCGCTGCGAATTATCTTTCTGGCTGATCTGATCTATGTTCTGGTTGTGGCGGCCATGGTGCTGTCGCGCGTGGCGCGCATGATTGCGGATCGCAGGGCGCAATCGGCCGGGTCGCGGCTGCACCTGCGTCTGACGGCGTCGTTCGTGCTGATGGCGCTGTTTCCCACCATTACCGTGGCGGTTTTTGCGGTGCTGACGATCAATATCGGGCTTGAAACGTGGTTTTCCAGCCGGGTGCAGAATGTTGTCAGCGCCTCGCTTTCTGCTGCCGAAGCCTATGAGGCCGAACAAAAGGCCGCGCTGGTCGAAGATGCTTGGGCGCTGGCCGGGTTTCTCGATGCCAACCGCCGGGCTGCGCAGGTGACGAATGATGGCGATCTGCGCCAGTTGCTGGGGCAGGGGCATGATCAGATCAAGCGCGAACTGCGCGAAGCCTTTGTCATCGACAGTGCAGGCGACATCCGCGCCCGTGGTGCGCGATCATATCTGTTTGATTACGAACAACCCAGCCCAGAGGACTTTGCCGGGCTTGAGAC
Organism: Pelagimonas sp.; assembly: GCA_025210455.1. GTDB lineage: Bacteria > Pseudomonadota > Alphaproteobacteria > Rhodobacterales > Rhodobacteraceae > JAOARQ01. The sequence continues at coordinate 122,436 of JAOARQ010000017.1, read as the reverse complement.
CGAAAGCGTTGTGATCATTCAGGATTGGGACAACAATGAGATGCGGGCGCTGATCCGGCTGAATGCCTATCTCAATCGCTTTCTTTTTGTCAGCCGTGATGTTGATGGCGATATCCTGAATCTGCTGGACGAAACACAGGCCACCGCGCGCTATTATCAGCAACAGGAAACCGAGCGGGGCCGCCGCCTGTTTGATTTTGCCATTCTCTATCTTGGTTTCGCGGTCTTGCTGATCCTTGCGGCCACATGGGCCGGGCTGTGGTTTGCGGAACGTCTCAGCCGCCCTGTGGGGCGTCTGGCCGGGGCTGCGCAGCGCGTCGGCGGCGGTGATCTGGATGTGCAGGTGATCGAAGATGACGGTGATGACGAAATCTCGATGCTGGGCACCTATTTCAACCAGATGACCCGCCAGCTGAAAATGCAGCGTGACCGGTTGCTGGAAAACACCCGTCAGATCGAACGCCGCCAGCGTTTGTTTGACTCGGTTCTGACCTCGGTCACCTCTGGGGTGGTGGGGCTGGATGCAGATGGCAAAGTGACCTTTGTGAACCGCTCGGCCGAACGGCTGCTGGGCTGGCACGATCCGCATCAGGCTATGCCACTGACGGTGGCGGTGCCAGAGTTTGGCCCGCTGTTCGAACATCTGCGCGAAAAATCTCTGGAAACCGCACAAGAGGAAATCCGGGTCAGCCGTGAAGGGCGTCAGGAAAACCTGCTGGTGCGGGTGTCGACCCGGCGGCGCAAAGACGACAGCCTCGAGGGCTACGTGGTGGCCTTTGACGATGTGACCGATCTGGTCAGCGCGCAGCGCATGGCCGCCTGGGGGGATGTGGCACGCCGCATTGCCCATGAGATCAAAAACCCGCTGACACCGATTCAGCTGTCTGCGGATCGTATCCGGCGCAAATTTGGCCGCCAACTGGCCGAAGATGACGCGGAAAAGCTGGAAAACATGACAGGGGTGATCATTCGCCAGACCGAAGATCTGCGTCGCATTGTCGATGAGTTCTCTAAATTCGCCCGGATGCCCGAGCCTGACCGCCGACCCGAAGATATCGGCGATCTGCTGCGCGGGGCGGTGCTCTTGCAGGAAAATGGCCAACCGGGTGTGACCTTTAAATCCGACATCCAACCGGTGGCCATGCCTGCCAAACTGGATGCGACGATGATTGGTCAGGCCCTGACCAACCTGATCAAGAACGCCGGGGAAGCCATTGAAACTTTGCAGGAAAATGGCGCTCCCGAAGGGCACGTGCCGGAAATCCGGGTCTCGGCGCAGCTGCAGAACGGCAAGGTTGAGATCCGCATCATGGACAACGGTATTGGTCTGCCAGAAGACCGCGCCCGGCTCTTTGAGCCCTATGTCACTACGCGCGACAAGGGCACTGGGCTGGGGCTGCCGATTGTAAAGAAGATCATCGAAGAACACGGTGGCACGCTGACGCTGGAAGACGCGCCCGCCTTCACCGGAACGCATCATGGTGCCATGGCGCTGGTGCATCTGCCTGTGGACCCCTCGGCACAGACCGAAGAGCCACAGTCAGGAAGTAAGTTTATAAACATGAGATTAGGGGCAAACCAATGAGCGACATTCTGATCGTAGATGACGAACGCGATATTCGCGAATTGATTGGCGATATCCTGGAGGACGAGGGCTTTTCCGTGCGTCTGGCGGGCAATTCCAATGACGCCATGCATGAGATAACCTCGAACCCGCCAGCGATGCTGGTGCTGGATATCTGGTTGAAAGACAGCAAGATGGATGGGATCGACATCCTGAAAGCGGTCAAACGCGACAATCCCGATATTCCCGTGGTGATCATTTCCGGCCATGGCAATATCGAAATTGCCGTCGCGGCGATCAAGCAGGGGGCGTATGATTTCATCGAAAAGCCCTTTAATATTGATCAGTTGCTGGTGGTGATCCGCCGCGCGATGGAAACCTCGACGCTGCGGCGCGAGAACCAGCAGCTCAAGCGTGGCGACAATAAAGTGGCGGATATGATCGGTGAAAGCGCGTCGTACCGTGCGCTGATCGGTCAGCTGGATAAGGTGACAAAATCCAACGGGCGCGTCATGCTGACTGGCCCGGCGGGCAGTGGCAAAGAAGTGGCGGCGCGCTACATCCACTCCCATTCCAACCGTACCAATGCCCCCTTTGTGACAGTGAACTGCGCGGGTGTTGAACCGGAAACTGTCGAAGCCACGCTGTTTGGGCGCGAAAGCGCGCAGCGCGGTGTGGAACCGGGCCTGCTTGAACAGGCCAGTGGCGGTGTGATCTATTTTGACGAAGTGGCTGATATGCCCTTGGGAACGCAGTCAAAAATCCTACGCGTTCTGGTGGATCAGCAATTCACCCGCGTGGGCGGCAGTGACAAGGTCAAGGTGGACCTGCGGGTGATTTCATCGACCAATCGCGACCTGCAAGAAGAGATCATGCTGGGCCGGTTTCGCGAAGAACTGTACCACCGTCTGAATGTGGTGCCGATTGCCGTGCCGCCGCTGGCAGAGCGCCGCGAAGATATTCCGGTTCTGGCCAAGTTCTTTATTGATATGTTCAACGACACCCAAGGCCTGCCGCTGCGCGAGGTGTCAGAGGATGCGGTTGCGCTAATGCAGACCATGCCCTGGCCCGGCAATGTGCGTCAGCTGAAAAACCTGATCGAACGGGTGTTGATCCTGGGCGATGGTACTGGCCCGATTGAGGCGCGCGAACTGCCTAGTGATGCGGCGCCTGCGCAAGATGACAGTGACCGCGTTGTGCTGTCCGGGCAATTGGCCACTTTGCCATTGCGCGAAGCCCGCGAAGCGTTTGAACGGGAATATCTGCTGACCCAGATCAACCGCTTTGGCGGCAATATTTCCCGCACGGCGGCTTTTGTCGGCATGGAACGTTCAGCGCTGCACCGCAAACTGAAATCGCTGGGTGTGGTCACCAGTCAGAAATCAGGCGCGCGCGTGGCGCGGGTCGAAGAAGAGCAGGGCGTAGAGTAACGCCCTGCGGCTTTCCCCCTGTGGGGTGTGCCGGGCCTTGGGGGCTGTGTCTGCTGTTAAAGCGCCGGCTCAGGCTCGGCTGCATTCACCACTTTGGGCTCTTCCGAGGCGCGGTTTGGCTTGGGCGGGATCGGTGCCGCATCCGGGTCGATCTCATGTTTGCTGAGCAATGTGTCCATAAAGGAATTTGGCCGCGGACGGTTGTTTTCATTTTCCTGCAGCCGCGGTTTCATCCGCCGCGCCCAGAAATGCACCCCGCAGGTGTCGGGCTTTAACGCCTCATCCACAAATCCACGTTTGCGGGTCAGGATCATCTTGTTCCGGTTTTTGAAATCAATCGGATAGAAGGCTGATTCAGGATGGGCATGCTGGATTTCCCCGGTGCGTTGCAGGAAATAAGTCACCGAGGCCGGGCCGGTAAAGCCCCAAGCCTGTTCGGTCATATGCACTGGTGTGCCCGCATCGCGCTTTTCTTTCAGTTCGCGCTGCTGCCAGGGGCGCAGCCAGGGGGCGATGGGGTATTCGTCTTTGAAAAACTCCAGCAGCCCGTTCAAAGTCTGCGACTCTTTTGGCAGCCCTAAAACCGCATTGCAGACCAGACCGGGTTTTTCCCAGCCAAAGACAAAAGGGCTATCATAGGCAAAGGGGCGATAGCAGTACATATCCGCATCGACCCAGATTTTATCAGTCTTTTTCAGCAGATGCAGACGCCACATATCCGCATGGATCGCCGGGCTGCCGGTGCGGGCGTGTCGCAGCATCGGGTGCTGCGGAAAAATCTCTTCGGCGTCAGCCACATGCACCCCATTGGGCACATTCGGGATCGGCGAATAGCTGTACAAAGTGGTGTGATGCCCGGCATCCGCAAAGGATTTCAGACAGAGCTGTTCCAGCCAGCTTAAACGACCACCAATCCAGAGCGATGCGATTTCAGGTAGGTTTGCCATCTCGCCTCACAAGTTTAAACTTTGTTTACACTTTAGGCGAAGCAGGGTCTCAGGGCAAAGTGCAAATTCCACCCGGTGGTTAATTGCTTCCCATTTGCCCCAGTTCCGCGTTAGATCAAGGATCAGACAGCGGTCGGAACAAGGTATTCAGATCGCACCATCCGTGCAGGGAAGCGGGATATGAAGGTCATCATTTGTGGGGCAGGGCAGGTCGGCTGGCAGATTGCCCGCCATCTTTCAGGCGAAAAGAACGATGTAACGGTGGTCGACAACAACCCCGATCTTGTGCGCCGCGCCACGGAAACGCTGGATGTGCAGGGGATTGCGGGCTTTGCCTCATATCCGGATATTCTGGACAAGGCCGGGGCGCGTGATGCGGATATGATCATTGCTGCCACCTATTCTGATGAGGTCAATATGGTGACCTGTCAGGTGGCGCATTCGGTCTTTGCCATCCCACGCAAAATTGCCCGCCTGCGCAGCCAGTCTTATCTGACAGCGATCTATTCGGATCTGTATCGCCGCGATCACATGCCGATTGACGTGGTGATCAGCCCGGAACGCGAAGTGGCCGAAGCTGCGCTGCGCCGCTTGTCGGCCCCGGCCTCTTTTGACACCGAAAGCTTTCTGGATGGCCGGGTGCAGCTGATGGGGCTGACCATCGAAGACGATTGCCCGATTGTGAACACCCCGCTGCGCCAGCTGAGCGATTTGTTCTCGACCCTGCGATCGGTGGTGGTCGGGGTGCGTCGGGAAGGCACGCTTTTTGCACCAGAGCCGGGGGATCAGCTATTTGTCGGCGACAGTTGCTATATCGTGGTTGATCGGGATGATCAGCAGCGCGCCCTGGAAATCTTTGGCAAATCCCAGCGCAAACAGGAACGGGTGGTGATTGTGGGCGGTGGCAATGTCGGGCTTGCGGTGGCCAGCCATCTGGAAAAGGCCGAAAACCGCATCCGTGCCAAGGTGATTGAACGCAACCGCTCAAATGCGGAACTGGCCGCCGAAGAGCTGGAGCGCACCATTGTGCTGCATGGTGATGGGCTGGATACCACGCTGCTATCAGAGGCCGGGGTCGACCGCGCTGACGCGACACTCTGTGTGACGGATGATGATAAGGTGAATATGCTGGCTGCCGTGCGCGCCAAGGCCGAAGGCTGCCCGATGGTCATCGCGTTGATCAACGACCCAACCATGGTGCCGCTGATGGAGCCGCTGGGCATTGACGCCTATATCAACCCGCGTTCCACCACGGTTAGCTCGATCCTGCGTCACATTCGTCATGGGCGGGTCAGTTCCGTCTATTCCATCGGTGACGCCGAAGCCGAGGTGATTCAGGCTGAAGTGCTTTCGACCTCGCCGATTGCGGGCAGCGCCATCCGGGACATCGATTTCCCCGAAGGGGTGCTGGTGGGTGCAGTGTTGAAAGGCGATAAGGTTTTCAAACCCACAGGAGGGCTGCGCATCGAAGATGGCGATCAGATCGTTCTCTTTGTGCTGGCCAAGGACATTCCCGAAGTGGAGCGTCTGCTTCAGGTTTCGATTGATTTCTTCTGATGCGCACCATCACCCGTCTGCCTCTGTTTCTGATCCTCTTTGCGATCTTTTCGGCGTCGATGATACTTCCGGCGGGCTATGCGCGTTTGATTGGCGAATATCACGATGCGCGTAGCTTTTTGTATGGTGGGCTGATCGGGCTTATTCTGGCGGCCATGTTCGGGCTTGCGCTGGCAACCCGCGAACATAACATCAGTGCGCAGCGGCAATTGGTGGGGTTTGCGGCCTCGTTTCTGTTTCTACCCCTGTTTCTGGCGGTGCCGTTTCAGGAAGCAGTGCGCAACACCAGCTTTGACAGCGCCTATTTTGAAATGGTTTCCGCCCTGACCACCACCGGCGCGACAATGTATGAAAGCAGCCGCCTGTCTTTGCCCGAACACCTGTGGCGGGCACAGGTGGGGTGGATGGGTGGTCTGATGATGTGGGTGGCCGCGTCAGGCATTCTTGCGCCGCTGGCGCTTGGCGGTTTTGAAGTCACATCAACCGGTGAGCCGGGGCAACATCACCTGTTGCAGGGGGCAGCGCGTTCTGGTGCGCATGGGCCGCGCTTTCGCCTGTGGCGCAGCACACAGGAACTGGTGCCGATCTATGCCGGGCTGACTGTGGTGCTGATCGTGCTTTTGCTGATCGCTGGCGAAGACCCCTTTGTTGCGCTGTGTCACGCCATGGCGATTATGTCGACTTCGGGGATCTCACCCATTGGCGGGCTGAGCGAAACCGCCAGCGGTATTGGCGGTGAAGTGATTCTGTTCTGCTTTCTGTTTTTTGCGCTGTCACGCCAGACCTTTTCCAGTGACACCCGGCAAGACAAAGGCATCTGGAATGATCCCGAATTCCGTCTTGGTGCGCTGATCGTTGCCGTGGTGCCACTTGCCCTGTTCCTGCGTCATTGGGTGGCCGCCTATGAGGTGGGGGATGAACAGAACTGGCTTGCCGGGCTCAAGGCGCTTTGGGGCAGCTTGTTTACAGCGCTGTCGTTCCTGTCGACCACGGGCTTTGTCAGCGCCAATTGGGCCGAAGCGCAGGGCTGGTCAGGACTGGAAACACCGGGGATCATTCTGATGGGGCTGGCGCTGGTAGGCGGCGGTGTCGCAACCACTGCGGGCGGGGTCAAGCTGATGCGGGTCTATGCGCTGTATCTGAATGGCACCCGCGATATTGAACGGTTGATCCACCCGTCGTCGGTGGCGCGGTCTGGCCTGTCTGCCAAACGTATCCGCAGAGAAGGGGCCTTTATCGCCTGGGTCTCTTTCATGCTGTTCGCCCTGACCATCGCTGCGGTGGCGACGGTGTTGGGTGGCTATAATCTCAGCTTTGAAGAGGCGATCACGCTGACCGTGGCGACGCTGTCGAATACCGGGCCGCTGGTCGACATGGCCACCACCGATGTTTCCCTGCCCGCGCTTGAGTGGGATGCAAAAGTCATACTCTGCCTTGCAATGGTGCTGGGGCGGCTTGAACTTCTGGCGGTTATCGTCATGTTAAGCCCTGATATTTGGCGTAACTAGTGGTTTCCGAGTCGCATTTTCGACTCATGACATGCGCGTTAACGGCACATCTGCTTTTTCGGCTGGAATATCACGAAAGGGCAGGACATACTTCCCTTAACTTCGGGGGGCCCGGATCGGGGCGCAATAAGAACAAAGGCAAGACAATGGCTTCGGATCGTCAAAATTTACAGGATGCATTCCTAAATCATGTACGCAAAACAAAGGTTCCGGTGACAGTATTTCTGATCAACGGTGTCAAGCTGCAGGGTGTGATCACCTGGTTTGATAACTTTTGCGTGCTTCTGCGCCGCGACGGGCAATCGCAGCTGGTGTATAAACACGCCATCAGCACCATCATGCCGTCGACGCCGATCAACCTGTACGATGGTGAAGACGCCTCTTGAAAGAACACGCCAAGCATGTGACCCGCTCCTGGGTCCTGCATCCTGACATCAAATCCGATCCCGAACGCCGGGACGCTCAGATGGCCTTGGAAGAGGCCGTCTCTTTGGCGCGTGCCCTGCCTGATCTTGATGTGGTCGGTGCCACTGTTGTGCCTTTGCCAAAACCCCAGCCGGGGCAGTTGTTTGGCTCTGGCAAGGTTGAAGAACTGGCCCGTATCCTGCATGACGAAGAGATCGAGCTGGTCTTGATTGACGGCCCGGTGACCCCGGTGCAGCAGCGCAATCTGGAAAAGGAATGGAAGGTCAAACTTCTCGACCGCACCGGATTGATCCTTGAGATTTTCTCTGACCGGGCGGCCACCCGCGAAGGGGTGCTGCAGGTGGAAATGGCAGCGCTGTCCTATCAGCGCACCCGCCTTGTGCGCGCCTGGACCCACCTGGAACGCCAGCGTGGCGGGCTGGGGTTTGTGGGCGGTCCGGGTGAAACCCAGATCGAAGCGGACCGCCGCGCCATTGATGAACAATTGGTGCGCCTGCGCCGTCAGCTGGAAAAAGTGGTCAAAACCCGCGAATTGCATCGCAAGGCGCGTGCGAAAGTGCCTTATCCGATTGTCGCGCTTGTGGGCTATACCAACGCCGGAAAATCCACTTTGTTCAATCGCCTGACCGGTGCGGATGTTATGGCGAAAGACATGTTGTTCGCCACGCTTGATCCGACAATGCGCGCGGTGCGCCTGCCCACGGGGGCGGATGTGATCTTGTCGGACACGGTTGGATTTATTTCAAACCTGCCCACCGAACTGGTCGCGGCTTTTCGCGCCACGTTGGAAGAGGTGCTGGCCGCCGATGTCATCGTGCATGTGCGCGATATTTCGCATCCCGAAACCGACGAACAGGCCCGCGATGTCGAAGCTATCCTTGATTCGCTGGGCGTGGATGAAGACACGGCGCAGATCGAACTGTGGAACAAGCTGGATCGCCTGACCCCGGAAGAGGCCGAGGCAGCCAAGACCCGCGCCACCCGCGATGAGACCACCTTTGTGGTCTCTGCCCTCACTGGCGAGGGTCTGGATGAGTTCCTGCAATCAGTCACCCATGCGCTTGGCGAGGAAAAGAAACGCGAAGCGCTGACCCTGGGATTCGATCAGGGCCGCGCCCGTGCCTGGCTGTTCGAAAAGGGGCTGGTGGAATCTGAAGTCCAAAGCGAAGAGGGCTTTGAGCTGACTCTGAACTGGTCTGCCAAAGATCGTGCTAAATTCGAATCCCTAGACTAGGGTCAGGGCGACCGTATCCTGACCCTAAATCACCGGTGGCTCGGTGTGAAACCACCGCTCGGCCCATTCAAAACGCTGCAATTGCCGCTGCGATGGGGCGTTTGGGGTGTTGGCCCAGACCCAAAGACAGAAACAGCGTTGCAAAAACAGCCGCACCTCGGGGGCTGTGACTGTATCACCATAGGCCGCCCGCAGATCTGCCAGCGCCTGCGCGATATCGCCATCCCCCAGCACCGCAAGATCCAGCGCCAGTGTGAACAGATCGCGTAGTGGCTCGTCTTCTTTGTCGTTCTCAAAGTCGATGCCCCAGATTACCTGACCATCCCAGATCAGGTTTGACAGGGTCATATCGCGATGCGTGATCGCCTTGCGACAGGCTTTGCCACGCACCTTGCCCCGCATGGCGGTGACCTGTTCAACCGCCTGACAAAAGGCGCCAAATTCGATGATTTCGCGCGTGCCGGATTGCCCGGCTTTCACCAGCCCGGCCAACCAGTTCAACTGTCCGCGCGGCCAGAATTGTGTCTCATGCGCGGTAAGGGCATGAAATTCTGCCAGCCAGCGGCCCGCATGGCGGGGCACCTCGGTATCGCCTTGCTGCCAGAGCGCTTTCAGATCCTGCCCAGCAACTGCAGGCATGGCCAGCACACCACGTTCAACATCAAAGAACTTTGGGGCAGGCACGGCACAGTGGCCCTGCATCTGCGCGGCAACCTGTGCCTGTCGGTCGGCCTGTTTGGCGGCGCGTTCTGCTTCTGCTTCTGGCCAGACCTTCACCACCAAACCACCGGCGCGAAACAGCTGGGTTTTATCCAGCTGCTGCGTGGTTACGGGGATCAGCCCCGGGTCTTCATCCCGGGCTTTCAGGGCCTGCCGCGCGCGGGTTTGCGCCTGAGATCGGCTGATTGCAATCACGGTTTCACCAGCCGCGTCACTCCGACCGAAGCGGCCCGTGCCAGTTCTTCATCCAGAGACATGACCACAAACTCACCCCGCCGCCAGAGCTGCCCCAGATCATCATAATGCCGTGACAGCGGATGCCCCGATTGCCCGGTGGAAATCACAAAGACGGAACTGTCGGGGTCGGCAAAGTCATAGACCCCGCGATAGCCCGCCCCATGCACATTGGCAAAAGGGGCCGGATCCTGACCAGAGGTGCGACCGCGCATCAGCGTGTTATCCCCGCCCGAGGTGCTTTGTTTGATATTGACGAAATAGCGCAGCAGCGGCACTTCACCCAGAACCTGATGCTCATGGGTGGCGCTATGTGCATCACCCCAGCGCAGGCTTTCCAGCGACGTGCCGTGGTTTTCCGAAATCCAGACCAGCGCATCATCCAGCGCCAGCCGCGCGATGTCGCTGCAGGTTTCCTTGCGAGCCGAGCGGATGATATCACACCAGGCCGATGCCCCGTTCACATTGCGATAGACCCGTTCGATGAACAGCGGTTCTACATGGCTGTATTCATCCGCCAGTGGCCCCAGCTCATCGCGGATCAGACGCTCTTGCAGGTGGCGCAGCCAGGCGGAATAGAGCAGCGGCTCGGGCAGATGTTCGTTCATCTCGCCGTTCCAGTCGGCCAGCAGTTGCAGCGCCTCTTGCCGCTGCCGTTCCGGGGTGCCCTCTGGTGCGGCCTCGCCGGTGTACCACAGATCGCGCCCGATCAGCGGCAGCAGAGTGCGCGCGGTGTATGATACCGTATCCAGCTGCGCCTCGATAAAGCTGTCGCGGGTGTGCACCTTGCGCCCCTGCATCAGCCCCTGCCAGCGGTGAAAGCGCTGGCTGTCCCCCCATTCATGGCTGACATGCAAAGGGTAGGGGCGGTCAATGACCTTATTATTGGTATTGCCGACAATCCCGCCTTTTGGATTCATGAATAGCGGGTTGCTGGCCACAGGAAAGCTGCCCTGCCAGCGGTTTTCTGTTAGCCAGCCGGGGGCTGGCAGGCGTCCTCGGCTTTGATGGTTGGCCGTGCGTTTTGGCATCGCGCCGATCAGCATCAGCGCAACCTTTTCCTGATCCACCATGGTCAGGTTCTGCGAGGGCGCAATATAAAGCTTGGCCACCTCAGCCCCGTCTTCCACGGTCTGCGCCATCATCAGCTGAATGGCCGCGCTCATGGTGGTGTCTTTGGGCGAAAGCGCCGTCCAGGCCAGTGACACCACATGCCCGGGCGGCGTGATGGTGTTCAGATCAAACATGCCCGAAGGCAGCACCGGCCCATTGTCTGTCCAGCGCAGGGTCAGGGTCACGGGCGCTTCGTCTTTGATCTTGACGATGGATTTGCGTGTGACGAAGGGCTTGAACCCTTCGGGGCTGCGGTATTCCTGTGGGTTTTCCGGGTTCAGCTCTTCGATATAGAGATCCTGATCATCCAGATAGGACGAGGTCACCGCCCATCCCATCCGCGCTGAGCGCCCGACCATCACCGTTGGTATGCCGGGAATGGTGCCGCCGATGACATCACCGGATTGCAGGTTCATCCGCGCCAGATACCAGATGGCCGGGGCGGTAAAACCCAGATGCGGATCATTGGCAAGCAGCGTCCCCTTCGAGGCCGAGCGATGCGGTGCCGCAGCCCAGGCGTTTGAGGCGCCCGCAAAGCCCCGACCGGGGCGGGGCATCATAAAGGGATCGTCGTGGTCGGACTGCGCAAAGCGCGGGAAATCTTCAGGGGTGAGATCGTCGAACAGGCTGGCGAAATCGGGCAGGGCGGCGACGCCGCTGCCGGGCACATCGGGCAGGATATCGCTCAGGCGATCTTCATCCGCCAGTGCCAGCGACGTGCGTGCCCGCAGGATCTCTTCATCCATATGGCCGGCCAGTTGCAGGGCCATCACCTTGAGCAGCGCCAGCGAATCTGCCGGTTGCCAGGGGGCAATCGAGGCATTGAACAGGAACAACTCTGGCGCGCCCCGGCCCAGGCTTTCGCTGTTGATTTCCTGAATGCGTGCATTCACCCCGGCAGAGTAGGCCTCAAGCGCATCTAATGTCGCCTTGTCTTGATGAGGCACCGATTGCACTGCCAGATTATACAGATCCAAGCGTCGTAGCAGCGAATCAATCTCAACGGTCCGTGGGCCAAAGACTTCGGACAGACGCCCCTGCACTGTGCGGCGCATCATGGTCATCTGCCACAACCGGTCCTGCGCATGGGCATAGCCCAGCCCGAAAAAGGCATCGCGGTCAGAAAGTGCAAGAATATGGGGAATTCCTGAATGATCGCGCACAATCTCGATATCGGCCGTGATCCCCCCCACAGCACGGGTCTTATCGTATTCTGGCAAGGATCGTGAAGCCAGATAATAGACCAGCGATGCCGCCAGCACGCCCAGCACGATGACGGTGCTGGAAATCCGTAGCAACCATTTGAAGACAGCGGCCATTGTGACCCCTCCCGATTATACGCTAACACTTTCCCTGACCAATAACGCGCCCCCGCGGATTATCCAAGCGGAGGGCCCGCAGGAGGAGAACCACTTTGGCGAAAGTTGCATTCTTGGGTCTTGGGGTGATGGGCTATCCCATGGCTGGCCATCTTGTGAAGGCGGGGCATGAGGTGACGGTGTATAACCGCACGTCAGCCAAGGCCGAAAGCTGGGCCCAAGCCCATGGGGGACGTGCCGCCCTGACCCCGCGCGAAGCGGCTGAGGGTGCTGAGTTTGTCATGGCCTGTGTCGGCAATGATGATGACCTGCGGCAGGTCTGTCTGGGGGATGACGGCGCTTTTGCGGGCATGTCTGAGGGCAGCACCTTTGTTGATCACACCACGGTTTCGGCATTGGTCACCCGCGAATTGCATGCAATTGCGGCGCAAACGGGCGTGTCTTTTGTGGATGCGCCTGTCTCGGGCGGGCAGGCGGGTGCCGAAAACGGCCAGTTGGCGGTGATGTGCGGTGGAGATCAGGATCCATATGATCTGGCCGCGCCAATCATTGATGCCTATGCCAAAGTATGTAAGCGCTTGGGCGAAACTGGTTCGGGGCAGCTGTGCAAGATGGTCAATCAGATTTGTATTGCCGGGCTGGTACAGGGGCTGTCAGAAGGGCTTGCCTTTGCCGAAAAAGCTGGGCTGGACGGGCGCGAGGTGGTTGATGTGATTGGAGGCGGCGCGGCTGGCAGCTGGCAGATGGTCAACCGCGTCGGCACCATGGTAGATGATGAATTTGAACATGGGTTTGCTGTCGACTGGATGCGCAAGGATCTGGGCATTTGCCTGTCGACCGGCGATGACATCGGCGCAAGCCTGCCTGTGACCGCGCTGGTCGATCAGTTTTATAAAGACGTTCAGAAGATGGGCGGCGGGCGCTGGGACACCTCTTCGCTGATCAAGCGACTCAAGGCGCTTGACTAAGACAACGCTGATACTGACGGGAAAGCCGGGCCAGACGCGCCCGGCTTTTTCTTTGGATCCAAGGATTTGTCCACAACTTCGCAGATCTTTACCTGCCCTTAACCAAGGCAGGTAAAGCTTTCCCTAACGTCGCAGGCACATCCCGTGGCGGTTTCGTTTCTTGTAGATGTTTTCGCATTGACCCACAAAACCCTTGAATGTTCCCGTTAAGTTCTCATAAATACATATTGAGAACACTTGGCGAACAAAAGCAGCGATTGCCGCTCCTCCCGGCATATGGAATAAGGACATAAGTGAATGGCAACGGCAGATCTTCTTTCGATGGATAACAAGCGTAACGCAGACAAGCAAAAGGCGCTCGACAGCGCTCTGGCCCAGATCGAACGTCAGTTCGGCAAAGGGTCGATCATGAAACTCAATGACGGTGCCAAGCTGGACGTCGAGGCCAGCTCGACCGGGTCGCTGGGTCTGGACATCGCGCTGGGGATCGGTGGTCTGCCCATGGGGCGCATCGTGGAAATCTACGGGCCGGAAAGCTCGGGTAAGACCACGCTGACCCTGCATTGCGTTGCCGAACAGCAAAAACGCGGCGGTGTCTGCGCCTTTGTTGATGCGGAACATGCGCTGGATCCGCAATATGCCAAGAAACTGGGCGTTGATCTGGATGAGCTGCTGATCTCGCAGCCCGATACCGGGGAACAGGCGCTGGAAATCACTGATACGCTGGTGCGCTCGGGTGCGGTGAATATGGTTGTGGTCGATTCCGTTGCGGCCCTGACCCCCAAATCCGAACTGGAAGGCGACATGGGCGACAGCAATGTCGGCGTGCAGGCCCGTCTGATGAGCCAGGCAATGCGCAAGCTGACCGGCTCGATTTCGCGGTCGAACTGCATGGTGATTTTCATCAACCAGATCCGGATGAAGATCGGCGTGATGTTTGGCTCGCCTGAAACCACCACCGGCGGCAATGCGCTGAAATTTTATTCTTCTGTTCGTCTTGATATCCGCCGTATCGGCGCAATTAAGGATCGTGACGAAGTGGTTGGCAACTCGACCCGCGTTAAGGTTGTGAAAAACAAGGTTGCCCCGCCGTTCAAACAGGTTGAATTCGATATCATGTATGGCGAAGGCATTTCGAAAATGGGCGAATTGCTGGATCTGGGCGTCAAAGCAGGCGTGGTGGATAAATCCGGTGCCTGGTATTCTTATGGGGATGAACGCATCGGGCAGGGGCGTGAGAACGCCAAGAATTACCTGCGTGAAAATTCCCGGGTCTCGCTGGATATCGAAGATAAGATCCGCGCGGCCCATGGGCTTGATTTCGACATGGCCCCCGGTGATCCGGATCTGGTCGATGATGAATGACAATGGACCGGACCAAAATTTTTTTTAATCCGGTCCAACTTAAACTTTAACGGCCAACCTGTGTTTTTGGTTTTGATTTTGGCTTTGATTTGGCCACCACCGGGTCAACTTTGCCGCCCCTTGGAAGTTCACCTTCGATCTGGGTGGTGTATCCATTCCCACCTAATCGGTGGCTGACAGATTTGATTGACCAAAGCGTGGGGATGCCGGTGCGCAACCCCACGGCCACCAATTGCCCCTCTGCACGCAAAACCGGATTACCCAGCAAGTTCAGTGAAAGCGAATGACCTTGGCGGGCCTGCTCATCGAGTTTAGCGCGGGCGGCGCGTTTCGCGGCTTCCTCAGATGTGTGTTGTTGAGTGATTTCAAAGGCTGGCGCACCTTCACCCTCAATGAGGGTATGTTTGTTCCCTGACTTCTTATCATGCCATGTGGCCTTGATACTCTTATATATAGAGGCCTTGTTCTTGCTGCACCGCGACCCTGCAAGCATCTGGTTTTTGTAAACCCAAGTCTGGGGCAGGCTTTGGCCGCTGGCAGATTGACCCTCACCTTTACCAATGAACAGAAGCGCACCTTGTTTGACCGACACGATGGCATCCAGCTTTGCCCCCACGCGGCTCAACAGGTTGATGTCACTTTCCGCCCTTTGGGCCAGATACTCAAACTTGATGTGCTGGAACCGCTTGGCCACCTTTGGCTCAAGCCCATGCTCTTTGGCGATAATCTCAACGATTTCTTTGACGGTTTTCTTGTCCCAGTTACGGGTTTTCTGATCTTTGAGCGAACCACCAAAGTTTGCGGCTTTGCCATGGATGGTCATTTTATCCGGGGCGATGCTGTATTCCACCTTATCAAGAACAAAGACACCCATGGGCAAAAGCGGCATGCCCTCATAACCCATGAATACAGTGATCAAGGTGCCGTCCGGTGGCTCGGCAATGCGGTTGTCACGATCATCAAGAACGATCTGCACCGTGTCGGATTTCACACCTGCGGCATCATTGACGATCAGACTAATCAGGCGATCTGAGATTTTGGCGGTGATATCAAGACGACCCATCAGCACTTTGAAAGACGGTCTCATTATATATGTCCTTTGTTGCGTGGGGCTGGGATCAGTCAACCAAGCTGATCATTGCAGGTTCATTTGAGACACGCGCCGCCTCGGGCAGATCAATCAGGATACCTGCCGGGAACACCGGCCCGAGACGGGCAAGCCCCATGTTGGCCGCATGGACCACAGTCAGATCAAAGGCATCTGCGCCATAGTATTCAGTGCAGATCGCATCCAGCACGTCGCCATCATTTGTGCGGTATTTCATGTCTCAGCCCTCAAGTAGCAAAGCGGTAGAGCATCTTAGAGAAACCTCGATGCCAGTGAGAGGCCGAGGGCCAGCAGATCCAGCCCATTGCCACGATCTTCACCGTACTCCTGCAATGAGATGTTAAAATCTATGCGCAGGGGTGAGCCGTCGAAATAGTCGCTGTTCTTTTCCGAAACCTCGATCAGTTCCCAAGGGCCATGATTTTTGCCCTGACCATCAATAAGGGTGAATGGTTCGCCACTGTTTGCCATTGAGCGCAGCCTGTCCATCTGGCCCCACCCGCCATTCCAATGGGGCAGGATGTGGCCTGACAGACGCATGGTATCCAGCTCAGCGCCGATGTGCTGGGATGCCGCCTTGCGTCCGATACGCTGATGCACGGCTTTGCGCTGGCGGTGGCGACGGTCAAGGCTCTGGAACTCTGCGGTAGAGATTTTGAACTCAAAATCCCCCAAAATCATCATCACGTCAGTCATTTAGGTAACGCTCCAAGTCCAAGCGCTGTTCATTTGAATAGACATCGAGAATGGCCCGGATGCGCTGTTCAAGATCGCCATCCCCATTCATTTGTGGCAGTTGATAGACGGGGCTGTGATGGACTGTGACGGTTTTGCCCCCAGACATCTTACCCGCAACCTGCTGGAACGCATCCATACCACCCATCGGGCTTGCGGCGGCGCTCATCGCTCCCATGCCTGCGCTGGCCACACCCCCGGCAAGCAAGTTGCCAAAGCCCAGATTGCGCACCATGTCGCGCGTGCGCTCTGCCATGTTCATCATGCCGCGCAAAGCCCGATTGTGGGCAATAAAGCCGCTCTCATTGGCATAGCGCAGCTCTGGCCCGTTCTCCCCTGTCAGCAACCAGCCGGGGCCGTATGAGCCGCCACGCGCACGCTCCTGAACTTTGCTGCCACCGCCGGAAACACCGATTTTCAAGCTGGCGGACTTTGGCAAAGCGGTTTGGATCGCCTGAGTGATTTCACCGGCGGCGGCACTGACAGCGGCCACCTGCGACCGGATGCCCTCAGCCAAGCTCTGCATGATGCGTGCGCCTTCACTGGTCAGGTCACAGGCCCGCACCTCGGCCAATGTCTGAGACAGAGAGGCGGTAACAGCGGTCTGGGTTTCCTGCGCTGCCAAACTCAGGGCCGGAAACTGCTGTGTCAGGGTTTCGGCTACCTGCGCCGCTTCCATCAGGCTTTCCGGGCTTTGGATCTGCGGCATGGCTGATGTCTTTGCCGCCTCTATGTCCTGCAACAGGGCCAGCATGTCCTGCGCCCGGTTGACCTCAAAGCCATCAAATACCGTGCCACCGTCTTTGGCGATTTTGCTTTGCAGACGCGCCTTGATTTCTTCAATGCCAATAAGGCCCTGCCGATATTGATTGATCCAGTCCACACCCTCCTGCCATTCCCGGCCAAGACTGTTTGACGCCCGGTTCTCAAGGCGCACATCAATGGCCTCATTGGCATCTGTGAACATCGATTTGAAGTCAGGCAATGACGGAATGATTGCCGACCAGTCCCAATCCGGCAGGACATCGGCCCATGCGAAATCAAACCAATCATTGAAATGTAGGGCGTTTTTGATCTCATCCCATTTGGTGGTGAAGGTGGATTTGACACGATCCCACAAGCGCCCAAACCAACCCGCGATGTCATCCCAATGCGTATAGATCAGCCCATGCGGCGTGTAGTTGAGAAAGGCCGATTTGATCCCATCCCATGCCCCAGTCATCCCGGTTTTGACATTTCCCCACAGCTTGCCAAACTTCTGGCTCAGGCCGTCCCAATGCTTCATCACCAAGCCCGCTGGGGTATAGTTCAGAAACGTGTTCTTTATGCCTTCCCATGCCCTTGATGTTGCCCCTTTGACGCGCGACCAAAGCCCTGCAAACCAGTCAGACAATGTGTCCCAATGTTTGATGATCAGGCCATGCGGGGTGTAATTCAGAAAGGTGCTTTTGATGCCCTCCCAAGCGTTTGAGGTGAAGGATTTGACGCTTTCCCAAAGGCGCATAAAGAAGGCCTTGATAGGTTCCCAATGCTTCCAGATCAGATATGCACCCCCTGCGATAGCCGTGACCGCAACCCCGATAGGGTTTGCCAGAAGCACGCGGCTCAGCGCGGCCACAGCAACGGATACGACGCCAAACGCACCGCCCAGGCTGCCAAGCATCGCGGTCAGGGATGACGCGGCAAACAGAACAGGCGCGGCCACCGTTGCAATGCCGCTCAGGCCGACAACAACACCGCCGATCCCGGCCACCAGTTCGGGGTTTCGCTCAATGAACCCGCCCAAGGCCCCGGCGATACTTGCAAAGACAGGCGCAAGCTTATCCAGCGCTGGCAAAAGGCCTGCACCGATCTGCTCTTTGATGGTGGCAAGCTTTTGCTGGAATAAATCCCAGCCTGCGCCATCATAGGCATCTACGTTTGCTGCCATGGCCTCAGTAAACTCAGCCCCTTGCTGCGCCGCTTCGGCCAAAGCATCAGCATTGGCTTTAACAGCCTCTTCTTGGCCGTAGAGGGCATTTATAAGCTTCATAGCTTCTTCGGTGCCAAAAGCTTTGGCGATTTCTGCCGCTTCGAACGCATCAAGCGTTTCACCATATCGCTCCTTTAGGTCGGACAGGATGTCCGGCATCTGACGCAACTGCCCCTTTTCATCGAGAATGTTGACCCGAACCTTGTTTTTTGAAGTCTTGGCCAGCTTTTCGAATGCGGCATGCGCCTTGGCGGAATTCGCAGCAAATGCCTTGAGCGCTGTACCGGCTTCACCTGCCTGCATCTGCTGTTGCATCATGCCCAGCAGGGTCATTTGCTCGGTCATTTTCATGCCGAGGTTCGTAGCCCCAGCCCCTGCGCTTTCAATGGCTTGCTGCATCTTCGCGCCATCGGTTTTGAATTGCTGCACCGATTTCGACAAGGCGGCACCGAACATATCGCCCCAATCTGCATCCGACATCTCGGAAAACTGCTTTTTGAAGATCCCGTATGATGTGGCAAAGAGAGATGTCATGTTTTCTGGCACACCCTTGGTGGCCTTGGCCACGGTCAGGGCCGAGGCGGTCATAGCGGCCACCCCTTCATCGGTCAGGCTGCTGACACCGGATTTGATGTCATATGCCGCGCGCACAAAGGCCTCGGTTGTGAGACCAACATAGGTGTTTTGCAGGCGCTGACCTTCTTTGATCACCGCCTGCATATCTTTCATTCCTAGCGAACGCAGGTCACCGCTGGCTTTTTGCACTTCCTTATAGCTGGCCGTGAAATTGTTGATGATCCCATCCGTTGCCACCTTGATGCCCGTAGCCACAGCACCAGAACCGGCCATCTTGAGGGAAAGAGACATGCTCTTTTTCATGCGGTCGGTGGAGTCTTTGATTTTGTCCTCAGCCCCTTTGAGCGGCTTTGTCAGATCGCCTGCCAATTTGAGGAATACGGAAAGATCAATGCCACGGCTCATAGGATGCTCACTCAGGTTTTGCCAGTTCTAGCGCCAGCTTGAAATCATCGTGGAAATCGAGGGCATCCATGTTGTCCATCTCGGACGGCTGCCAATGGTACACCCTCGACATCAATAGGCGGGCCGCGCGCAGATCGCGGCCCCACGGATCACCTATTCGGGCGACAACTTTCCCAGCACCTCCTGCGTCCACATCTGCATGGGCGCATAGTCTTCCGGGTCCAGCTCATCGATCAATTCAACGGGCTTGCCTGCCAAAGATGCGACGGTTTCAGAACTGGCGGTCAGCGCGTCCTTTTTCGATGCGGATAGCTTTTTCACATCCGACATCTTGGGGCGGCGCAGGGTCAGGGTGTCGATAGGTTCCCCTTTGTATTCAATAGGAAACCCAAGTTTGAACTCTTTCTGACGTTCAATTTCGCTCATGATTTTGTCCTTTCAGGATTAAGTGCGCCCCATGGCGGCGTTCAGGTCAGCCAACACATCAGTGCCTTGCACGATCAGCTTGGCGGGTGGGCCGCGATGCACCTCAAATTCCTGAACACCGTCGCGCAGGATTTCACAGTGGATCACATCGGCCTTGGCTTTGGTTTTACTGCTGTCACCGGGCTTAAACCCGCCGAAATCAGGCCCGCCAAAGCTCACCTCATATTTGTGAACCCATGAATGCAGGGTGCCATCTTCATCAGAGGTGGCGCATTTGGCGGTGAACAGCCGGGTTTGGCCGGGGCGCACATCGACATAGCGCAGGAACTCCGGCGTTTTGTTGAGCATTTCAAACTCAAGCTCTGGCTCTTCAAAGCGGAAATTCTTGATCCGCGCTGACCACAGCATGTTCGATCCCATCAGCTCGGCATATTTGGGAATGAACTTGGGCGGGGTGAGGGTTTCGCAAACGCCAATGAAAGCGTCATCCTCTGAGTAAAGATCCACGTCGATAAAGATTTCAGGGATCATCTTTGGCACTCCTTTAGAGTTGCCCCGCCGCGCATGCGACAGGGACAGGAATTAGGGATTAAACGGGGACGATATCGGTCAGATATCCGTTGTTGATATGCGCCCGGAACGTGACCTGCTCAGCTTCGCCATACTCAACGAAATCATAATCAAAGACGGCTTCGCCACCTTCCATGCTCTCTGGCGTGTTCAAAGCGGGATCGACCCAGAACCGCCCCCCGGCGATATGCTCAAGCGATACCTCGCGGCGGATCCATTTATTGCCACCGTCTGTGACCGCCTCGAAATAGCGGCGCGTGATGTTCCTATCCACGGCCCATTGCATCTGGTCCATCAGCGTGCGGGCAAAGACATTCATCACGCGGGCGCGCTTGAAAAATGCGAATTTCGGATCAGAACTCAGGGAACGCCCACCCAAGAGCTTATACCCACCCTTAGGGTGGCGCACGATGGTTGCGATGTGGTTCTGGTTCAACAGTTCTGCACGGCTGGTGCCATCGCCCCGATAGTCGATTTCGCGTGCTACTCCGGTAATGCCCCGAATGATGCCGCTGGACGCGCTTTGCCACCAAGGTGTTGCCGCAATCAAACCCGCAACACGGGCAGAGGACGGCTCAACAACCTCAGCATTGGTTTCTGTGTCCCAGACCGTCACGAATGGATCGACCAACAGGCCGTGCATTTCATCAAAGTTGCCGCGATATGCGATGGCATCTTGGATTTTCTCATTCGGCCCATCAATGACAAACACCGCTGCCAGCTTTTTGGATATCGCTGCCAGCTCAGTTGCAACCGCCTGATGCGCTGAAACACTGGGCGCGATTAGGATAGATGGATCAATCCCGAACTGCTGTTTCACGTCAAAGGCGGCTTGCAACCCGTGCCGCTTGTTGGTGTCGGCATCAATGCCGCCAACGGCGTGCGAGATTTGCGCCGCATCATCCGCCCCCTCGGCGATACGATGGAAGAACACCTTGCAAGACACCAGATCAAAGATGCCATCGACAAACCGTGGCCCATCCCCATCAGTGCCAAGCGCCGCAATTGCTTTGGCGTCTTGTGCGCCAGCGATCAGGGTTGTTTCGCCAATAGGGAATTTTGCATCCAATGCATCCGGCGCTTCGGCTACAATAAAAATGCTTTCATCCGATTGGGTGGCAACGGGGCGTGTGCCGCTGCTCACCAGCTGATGTCTGATCCCGTGGAAGTAACTCATGCTACGCCCCTTTCATCTGTGTCAGAAGGTTTACAAAGTCGGTCTGCGCTTGCAGGCCATCGTTGATTGCGCCCGCGACGCCGCCCGGTTTGGCCGGGGCTGACAGGCGGTAGGTGCCGTTTTGCAGCTTGTCATGTTCCGCATTGGCCAGCGCCAGAAGCGCCTCGCGATCCAAGCCGGTCATGGCCATCAACATATCAAAGCGGCGACGGTCGGCGTCGTTGCTGGGGTGTTCGCCGGTGACAATGATCTCACCCAAACACCACGCCAGCAGCAGGCCGATCACATCATTGGCCTTGCCGAACATCGACAGGATGTCACCTGACTGCCGTTCCAGCGCCTGACGCAGGGCTGTGCGCGCTTCTTTTGGGGTCAGAACAATATCGACATCCTCTGCGCTCAACCCGCTTTCAACCAGCCAGCTATCAAGCTGTTCCAGCGGGAAGACTGCAAGAACTTCGCCATCTTTCACGATTTTAGGCATGTCATGCTCCTTAGAATTTCACGCCGCTGGGCAGCCGGTCACCATGAGTAAAGCGCCCGACCGAGCCTGCAAAAATCGCGAGGTCGCCGTGATCGCCCGTCGCCCAATACGGCAAGGCCAGCGCCACCTTCATGCTGCCCGCCCCGGCGAAATGAGGCTGGTGATGACCGCCAAAGCCCGTCCGCGTGGCGCGCTGGAATGACCAGCCCTGACCGGCCTGCGCACCCGTGACGCTGATACCGGGCGAGCCATTGAAAAAAGGCCAGAACCCAATATCGCCGCTCTGTTCCAGAACGTTCACAAAGCAACTCGCCTGTGTTTTGAATTCGCCTTTGTTCCAGTCGGTGAACTTTTCGCCGCCCTGATTCAGCGCGTAAATTCGGGGCACCTGCCCCTGAACCGTGTTTCCGGTCAGGTTCACATTCATCAACACAACGTTAAAACCAACGCCCGATCCGCCCGCTGCCAGCCGCGCAAGATCGCCGCCGATAGCAAGGCCTTTGGCCGCGAACTGATCCGGGGTCACCACTTCAAATGTGGCCACACCCGTCGAGCCGCCGTACAGAAAAGCCGAAAACGCGCTATCCGCATGGGCGGAAACAAGCGGCTGTTCAACGTTCTTCGCGCCGCCGCAAAGTGTGGCAAATATTTTGGTGTCCGCCAGCAGGTTCGGCGCAATCGGCATGTGAGATTTCAGCCCAGCCTCAAGCGCGTTCAGGCGTTGATTGGCTTCGGTTTCGACACTTGCCACAGCGGCATCGACCCGTCCATTAATGCCTGTGACGCTTTGCACTAGCGCGCTGACGTTTGCGGAAAGCTCGGCCAGTTTCTGAGAAATATTCATGGGATCACCTCAAAGAGCAAAGCAGATAAACTGCGCGGCGTTGCGCGGGCGGGTCTCATCGCCGCCGGGGTTTTTCATGAATGACGGGCTGCTCCCGTCACTGTCCGATCCGCGCAGGAGGCCCGAGCCATGGCCAGAGACGCTGTTGACCTTGTAGTTCATGTCATGCAGGTGCGGCCCGACCATGTCGCTTTGATGGGCAAAGAGGCTGCGGCCATCATCGACGCCGCGCCCATTGTCCCAGCCGCGCACGAACTCACCGCGAAATTCCGGCCGCAGAAAGGTCGTCGCCCCGTCTCCCGCGCCATAGTTTTCACCCCAGAGCGCAAACAGATCCGGGTGATCCGCGCGCGACAGCGGTGCGCCATCAGCGGGCGCGCGCGCTTCTTCGACCACCTGACTGGATTTGTAGATATAGTCGCCCGGCGCATAGCCAATCGGGGTCCAAGCCCCCCAGACACCGGCGCGGCGCAGCCTCTGGTGGCGGGTCAGAAACACACCGCCCGCGCTCAGCCGATCCGCCTGCTGACGGGCGCTGCCGTCAGAAAGTTCGGTGTGTTCGATAATCGCACCAATGGCCAAAGGTGCAGGCAGCACCCCTTTTGCAACCGTCAGGGTCGCACTGGCGGCAACCGCATTCAGCGCCGCCTCGGTCTCAATTGCCGTCACGGCTGGTGTCTTCAAAGAACCAAGTTGTGCCAGCACGTTTGCCGCAAAATCCTGATCGTTGTTCAGCGCCTGCGCCAGCTCGACAATCGTATCCAACGCACCGGGCGCGCCATCGGTCAGTGTATTGCGCCATGTTTCCAGCGCCAGCAGTTGCGAGGCAAAGGCCGCGTGATCCGCCGTGTTCTGTGTCATCAGATCCAGCAGTCCCCAATCCGGGGCCTGAACCACAACCGCATTGCCATCGGTCGCAGCAAAATCCAGCGCCATTTCCAGATCGTAATTATAGCCGCCGACCTTGCGCACCTCGCCGTAAACCACCAGCGCAATCAGATCACCCGCCTGATCAAAATAGCCCACTTCAACGCAATCAAAAGCTGGCAGATCAGCGGCGGGGAACGTGGCTTTTGTCAGCCATGTTGCCGGTTCAATCTGCACCTGACGATCCAGCGGGCGGCGGATGCGTTCACCGCGCAGCGCGGTTGCGGCACGGTCCGGCACATAGCTGGCACCGCCGCCATCGCCCAAAGCAACATGGGTGATCGCAACCGCGCTCTCCGCCCCCGCAGCCGTCGCGATCTTTTCCAGACCTTTAGTGGTCAGAATACCTGTATCCATATCAAGATACTCCTTCAAAACTGATTGCCATGGCGTCACGCGCCGCATCCCGCAGCCCGACAGACAAACCGGCCTGCGCCCGCTGGCGCGTCACTGGAACGGTGAATGCAAAATCATCGCAGCTCTGATCCGCATCCCGCAGACCAACCGCCAAGCCTGCCCGCGCGTTGTGCCGATAAGTCGGTGTGGTAAAACCCAGACATTCAGACGCGCGATCCGCGTCCCACGCACCCAAAGCCACCTGCACCGGCGATTTCAAACGCTCGGCCACCTGCAACGCATAATGGACATGAACGGGCTTTGTGTTCTGCACGAGGCTCCTGACCTCGCGCACCAATTCTTGCGAAACCTGCAAACCGGCCGCGAAAACGCCATCAACCAGCATGTCAATTCGGAACGTATGCGTAGGCCCATCATGCTCAAACCATTCGGAAATTTCAGCGCCGACGCTTAACGCGGCCAAAGCATCTTTGACCGCACCCAAAGTTCCCTTGCGGCGATGCACCGATATCGCCTTGCGGATCACGTCACGCTTAACCCCTTCGGGCCAGTGGCTTTGCCACACCTCAACAGAGAAAGCCCAAGCAAGCCAAGGCAACAGATGCACCGGGCAGGTATTCACATCCCAAAGGCTGCGCAAAGGGTTCTCAATGGCGCTGAGGCGTTCGGCGGTCACCGCTTCCAAATCATGGCTCAGGGCGCTCGACGTATGCGGGATTAACGGGCGAATATCAGACATTGCGCCCCCCGATCACTACGGAAAACTCAGTGCAATAGGCCGCGCCCTGCGCGCCCACCACAAGATCTGCATTGAAGCCACCCAGATCGACATTCTGCACGCCCTCACGAAACAGCGCGGCATGCAGGCCTGCAATGGTGATGTCATGCCCCAACTTGTGATGAGCCGACATATATGCGATCAGCGCCGCCTCTGCCGCTTGGCGCACAACCTCGCCATCTGGACCGGAATAGAGGGTCAGAACCGCATGAATTTGATAGGTGTGGATTTGTGGCCCACTTACGATAAGCTTAGCACCTAGCGGTTTGCGCGGCGTGATTTCCTCTCTGACGCGGGCCAGCAAGGCGGCATCCGGGGTTCCGTCACCCACCGTAGAAAGCACGGTCAATAGAACCTCACCGGGTGTTTGTGTTTCTGCCGGGTCGATGTCTTTGACCTGAGGCGATGCGGTCAGTCCCCAGAAGACATAGGAACCGGGTGTGCCCGCCGTGGTAAATCCCTCGGGCGCAAGCTGGATGCGCTTGCGAAACCGCTCATCATCCTCAAGCACCTCAGGCACAGGCGGATTGGCAATTTCATCGGCTTCCTGCACCACCTGACGGACAACACCATAAAGCGCACCGAAATGGTCAAGGCTTGGACCATGCGCAAAAGCCAGCATGTTGCTCAGCCCGGCATCCTGAATGTCTTGGCGCAAAGTGGCTTCGCGGTAGCTGTCTTCTTCAAGCTGGATCACAAGCGGGTCGCTTTCCAACTCCAAAGTCGCGGCCAGACCTGCGGTGTATTCTGCATCACCACGGTTCTGGGCCAACTCCAGCAGGCGCGCTTTGCGCTCAACCAAAATCACCTCAGGGTCAAGCTGATCGATGATCTGAGGCACACCGGCCTTATCAAGGTTGATGGGGGTGAAACTCATAGCAGCACCCCGCCCAAGGATATTGGTGCGCCGTTGGGCAAATAGATGCCAAAGATAGACAGGTTAACCTTGTGCCGCACATCATCCGCCACCTCTTCGACGGTCACCCTTTGGACATGCAAACGGGGTTCCCACTTATGCAAAGCCTCAACCGTGGCCGCATACATCTGCATCTTTAGGGATTGCGTGATGTTTTGATCCAGCAATTCATAAAGGCGCGACCCAAAGGTGCGGCGCATGACACGCGATCCAACAGGGGTGGTGAGAATGGTGATGACAGATTGGCGCAGATGCTCAAGGCCTTCGATGCGTTGCCCGGTGTTCCGATCCATACCGATAAAGGTCATGCTGGCCCCCCGGTTTTAGCAGGGCCGGGAACCACACCTTCATGACGGTGGTTTTGCAGGCTGATTTTGCCCGCGATCACATCCCCTGTGGCAGTTAGTTTGCCTTTCAGAGTGATATCGCCAGTCAGATCAAAACCGCCTGAGGCATTGGCGCTAAGCACACCTTTGGTTCCCTTGGCAGGTTTCCCACCGTTGCCCAAGGCGCAGAAAATGAACCCATCTTCCATGTCGCCATCGATGGTGGCAAATCCTACCTCTTCACCCTCTTCATAGGGCCAAGTCATGGTGCTGCCAGCGGCACGGGGTGTTCCCATGCGCAGCCAACCAGTGGTGATTTCGCCATCTTGGACGCGGGCGGTATAGGCATCCAGATCAACCTCAACCACTTTACCCATGCCAATCACACCGCTCATGCGGCGCTCATTGCTGTTTTGTGCTTCGCGCATGTTATCCATGGCGCAGCTCATATTCAGGCTCTGCGGGCGCAGGCACTGCCGGTTCAGGCGCAAAGGCACAAACCTCACCCTCAACATTGAAACGCAAAGCTCCCACCACAAAGGCATCACGCACCGTGTCACGCCAATTGGCCAAGATCAGGCGGGCTTTAACGTGCATTTCGTCCTTATCCGCCTCATCAGGCAGGTGAACGTGCAATGGATCTTTGAGCAAAGAGGCAATCAGGCTTTCCGCTGCCAGATCATCGATCTTGTCATGGCGCAGCTCGGCCCGGATAAACCCTTTGAAACTGGTTTTGCTTTGCCAGTTGCCTTTGAAGCCGCTGGCGGGCTTGAAACTCAGGTCTTCGACCATGACAAGTACGGCTTGGGTATCCCAAACGGTTCCCATAGCCTGCGGCATGATCACCTCAAGGCGGGCTTGCAATTCCGCAGATATCTTGGAGCGCAGGCGCATAGGTTACCTCAGATTGCAGTCAGCCACGATCCCTCAAGGATCGCCTGACCATCGGTGTTGTCGCCCTCTGGTGCCGGGGTCAGAACCCCAACCAGCTCAGTAAAGCGGGCTTCTAAGTGTTTGATTTTGCATCCTACTTCATCGACATCGAGAAAGCGGTATTCTACGGAACCTTCCAAAGCCCCAACTTTGGATGCGCCATCCAGCGCAAAGGTGTTGAGCCAAGTGAAGGCGCTGGCCAAGGCGCATACCGTCAGCGCCTCGGCCCATTCTTCATCCTGCCCATCAGGGGCCGAGGCCACACCCGTCGCACGGGTCAGGTCGCGCTTGGCAATCCCGATGTGCTTGGACAACAGGGTTTCCGGCACCTCATTGGGGAGGTTTGCATATGCCCTGATGTCATTGGGTGTGACCTCAACCGCCTCAGGCATCAGATCATTCCCCCGGCTGGCCGAGAACGAGGGCTTCTTTCACCCCGATTTCGTAATCAACGGCCATGTCAAAGGTGTACTCAAGGCACCGGCGGCGCTTGTGATATTCCTTGTCACGATGCACCTCTTTGTGGATGCCATGCGCCAAGTTCTTGATTGGTGTGAACATGACGTGACCACGCGGACACATGGCATGCGCTTCAATAGGACGGCCCTGATATCGACGCAGCGGACTATCAGCAGTCAACGGCGTTCCTGTCACATGGCCACCCAGCTCACGCGCATAGGCATCGGCATCAGCGGTGTTCATGACAAAGGTTGATGTCTCGCGCCAGCGATCATCGCTCTGGTCCATGATCGCGCCCAAGGTTGCCTGCCACGTGTCCGTTGCCGGATCGATATCCAGTTTCTTGGTGTGGGCGCTTTCCTGCGCCAGCTTGATCCAGCCCTTGTTCAGGTTCAGGAATTTTTCGTCACGAGTTGCGCCTTCGGCTGTGTCATTTTGACCATTGAACCCCAGATCAACCAGATCATTGGCCAAACGGATTGCAAAACCCTTTTCCAAAGCCTGCACCAGCTTTGGGTTATCCGCATTGGCACGCAGGAAATCCAGTTTCAACGTTGGGAACAGTTGTACCGGCAAAGCACGCAGCACCCCGCCGTGTTCGCTTGCGTTGGCGGTCTGATCGGCTGACGGCTCCGTACCTTGCGGCACGCGAACAAGCTGGCGACGTCCAATGTCAATAGCATCGACATCGCGTTCAAGACGCACCATCATGACGGTATCGATCTTGCTCAGGAAGGTGTCAGCCGCCACCAAGGAAATCAGCTTGGCCGCTTGCTGCGGGGACATTTCCCCGCCATTGGCAAGATCATTTGGACCGATCAGGCCCTTGGACAGAGCCACCACATCATCCATGCGCTGGCCGGATTTCAGAACAATGAAACTCACAGGAAGCCCTCCACGGCATCACCCGTTGACGGGTCGCTTTCAACTGCGCCTTTGGCCAACGCCTTGGTCACCGCGTCCTCGATCTGGGTATCAAGGCTTTTGGTGACGCCGGTTTCGCCTGCCGGGGCTTTGGGTTCGATGCCATGGGCCTTGAGCGCAGCCGCCACGGCTTTCTCAATCTCATTTGGCTCTTCCTTCGGCTCGATGCCCGCCGCTTTCAGCGCCGCTGCAACAGCCTTTTGAACATCGGTTGGCTCTTCTTTCGCGGGGCCAAGGCCTGCCGCTTTCAGAGCCTCTTTGACCGTATCGCCTACCTCGCTTTTGAGCGTATCGCGCACGATCTGTTGGACTTCGTTTTTGTCCATATCAGTCTCCTCGATGGGTTCTTTTGTCTGTGCGCCACCCAGCGCCTTGATGAGGGATGCAAACCAACTGGGCGCATCCTTTTCGGTGTAAGTCGGAAATGCCGGGTCTTCGGGTTCGGGACGCTGGCGGGCGATGCCAGCCAGAGAAATCCCGGTCAGATCACCGGATTTGAGTTGTTTCCAAAGGTCAGGATCACCAATCTGGATACCTACCGCCCATGCGCCCTCAGGCTCGTCAGGGAACAGGCTATCGCCTTTGCGAACCAGCCAGCTTTCAGCAACAAATGCCATTTCGGCGGTGAACGAATGCTCAGTGTCAATGTTCTTCAGACGCCCTTCGCGCATGAACTCCGCAGCAGCGCGGCGGATGGTGTCGGCATCGGCGGTGTCACCGTGCGCATCCTCTTGGTCAGGGGCATAGACGATGCCGTAAGCACGCATCATATCGTCATTCTTCACCACCAGTTCAAAGGCCTGCGGACGCTCACCGGACTTGGCAGATTTGAGGGTCAGCCCTTTGCCAGTCGCGGGTGTTTTAACCAGCGACAGGAAGCTGACAGATAAATCGATTAGCTTGGCCAAGGGGGTTCTCCACGGGGTTTGCAGTTTGTCTGAAATCACTCTTGCCTGATCCGGTTTCATCGTGCCAGATAGGTTGCAAGGTTCAGGTTTAAGGGTAAACTTTCAAAGGCTTAGGGGAATATCGCCTTGAATTGAGACCCTGTATCTGTATCCCTATGAGCAGAGCAGATACCCCAGAAAACGCCGAAACCGGCCTTACCGTTTCGGTCCAGAAATCCGACCTTGCAGGGTTACTATCAGCCCGCGCTGAGGTGGGGCTGGATGGCGAATACCTTTGGCCGATTGAGCCGCGCAATCTGGCCGCGCTCTATCGGTCCAGCGCCGAACATGGCCGCGCCATTCACGTCAAAGCTGAAAGCGCATTCGGCGGCGGGCTGATCGGTGCCGCTGATAAAATCGAGGATCTTTGCGAAACCGGGGCAACCGAGCTATTCACCTTGCTGGGTCTGGATCTCGAAACCTACGGCAATGCGTTCTTGCAGGTCATTCGCTCAAATGATGACAAGCGCGTCCTACGCCTAAGGCGTTTACCTACCATCACCATGAGCCGGTTTCGCAATGGCTACTTGCAGCGGGTGACCAAACCCAATGGCGATACGCGCAAGATTACATTCACCGCCCGCGAAATCATTCACCTGCGCGAACTTTGCCCAGAGGGGCGGCACTATGCCTTGCCGTCATGGATCGGGGCCGAGGGCATGCTTGAGCTGGCTTTGAACGCCACACGCTACAACGCCAGCTTTTTCAAAAACAACGCGATCCCCGAATACGCGGTGGTATTCAAAGGCGTGACCCCCACCGCCGATCAGAAGCGCGATATTCAAGAGTTTTTCCGCAATGAGGTGCAGGGCGTTGATAATTCCCACCGCACCTTGGTGATGGGCGCGCCAGAGGATGGAAGCATTGAGTTTGAAAAGCTCACCGCCGATGTCAAAGATGGGGATTTCCTCAAGCTCATTGACGCCGCGCGGGATCGCGTCCCGGTCGCGCATGGTGTGCCGCCGCGCATGCTTGGGATCATGTCCGCTGGCCAGCTTGGCGGCGGGGGGGAGGTATCTGGCCAGCTCTTTACCTTTGAGCACCTGACCCTCAAGCCTAAGCGGCGCAGGATGTTGGACCAATTGCGCCCGCTGCTCAGAGAGTTAGGCCTGAAACCCGGCGATCCAGAGCGCCCGCTTGCCCCCAACGAAGTCGCATTCAGGCCGTTGGACCTGACGCCGCCCAAAGACGATGCCGAAGATCTGCCCGGATTGGTGGGAGCTGGCATTCTCACACATGAAGAGGCGCGGGCATTGTTGCCACAATTGGCAAGAGCCGCACAGAGCGACGCAGAGGGGCGACACGGCCCCATCTCTCGGAGCGCCCCCGATGATACCGCAACTCTGCTTGCCGCGCTGCTGGCGCGAACCTGAGGGGCTGAGCCGCGATGTCAGATACAACCAAAACCCAAAAGGGTGGAAAAGAGCGCCGTACAACACCCTCAAACGGCTCGCCGCACCAGTCCCCCACAAAATCTCGCAAAGACTCTGAGCGACTCGCTCTGGGCCTCTCCGGGGCATCCAAGGGGCGCGGTCGCCCGCCCAAATTCACAGATGCGCAAAAAGAGGACGCGCTAGCCCGTTATCTGGCAGGGGACAGCACCTCGGAGATAGCACAGGCCATTGGCTGCACAGCACGCACGGTGCGTAAGTGGGCAACGTCCAATAACTGGGACAGCGAACTACGCCAGCGCCGCGAAACCTCGGAAGGGTTAGAGGCGCAAATCCACAGACTTAGCCGTGTGAAATCGCCCAGCAATGCGCAGGCACAGCGGTTGGCGATGCTCACCAAGTCTCTGGATCGCATCAAGAAAAATACACCCAAGCCCAAACCCCGACCAACTGTGTCCAATGCAGTTTCAGCCGAGGCGCTGGCCCGCGTTCTGAACCCGGACTATGGCCTTTACGACTATCAGGTTGAGTTCCTGCAAAGTGAAGAACGGTTCAGGATCATCCTGAAAGCCCGTCAAATCGGGTTTTCATATGTGGTTGGGCTGGCGGTACTGCTGGGGGCTATGGCGCGCCGCCCGCAAATCGTGGTGTCAGCATCAGAACGACAGGCGCAGATCATCCTGAACTATGTGCGCCACCATGCCGAGCGGCTGGATGTCCTGCTGGAAGAGGACAAGGCCAATAAGATCACCGTCATGGGGACGGATATCGTTGCGGTTTCCACAAACTTTCGCACGGCGCAGGGCTGGCCCGGTGATGTCTGGCTTGATGAGTTCGCATGGGTGCGCAATCAGCGTATGCTCTGGGCGGCGGTTATCCCATCAATTACCGCAATCGGTGGCCGTGTCACGGTCTTCTCAACGCCGTTTCTGCCCGGATCGTTGTTTTGGGAAGTGGCCACAAATCACAAAAACAAACACAGCCATTGGTGGCGCAAGACCATCACCATCGAGGACGCGGTGGCGCAGGGCATGCCCTTGCCCGGTGGTCTTGATGAGCTGCGCATGCTCTTCGATAGCGAAAGCTGGGCAATGTTCTATGAGTGCCAATGGGCCGAGAACGGCGCGGCGCTGCTATCTTGGGAATTGCTGCACTCGCTCACTACCGAGAAAATCATATCATCCAAGTTTGGGCGTTTGCGTGGCGGCGTTGACGTGGGGCGCATCAATGACCGCACCGCGATTGCGCTGGTGGGGCAAGAGGCCGAGGGCAAGAAATGGTCTGACCGTTTTGCGCTGATCCACCACGAAATGCACAAGGGCCTGCCATTCGATGCGCAAAAAGCGCAGATCCATGAGGTTGACGGCAGGTTCGACATTGAAAGCTGGAAGGTCGATAAAACCGGGCTTGGCATGCAACTGGCCGAGGAATTGCACACGGCCAACCCAGAACGATTTGAGGGCGTGTGGTTCTCTGCACAACGCAAATCAAAGCTTGCGTTGAACATGCTCAAGCTGGCCGAAGACCGCCGCTTACTCTTGCCCAATGACCCGGATGTATTGGCCCAACTGCATTCCATCCAGAAGATCACCAGCGGCCAAACCATCAAATATGATGCTGAGCGCAATGATGACGGGCATGGCGATCTCTTTTGGGCGGTGGCGCTGGCTGCGGATGGCCGCGCCAAACCGGGGGGCGGTTCTGGTGGGCTGAGCATCGAGGTGCTGCGATGAGCCTGGACTTGCAACGTATCGCTTTGCTGATAGCGGAACGCCTGCGCGAAATCGCAACCCGTCAGGGCAACGTGCCTTTTGACAAAGGGGATCTGCGCAAAAGCCACGTGGTTGAACCCGTTGGATCAGATGGCGCACGGCTCAACGCGAATACGCCCTATGCGCGGGCGGTTCATGATGGTCGCCCCGCCATCACCATCAAACCCAAACGCAAAAAGGCGCTGAAATTTAAAGGGGCAAGCCACCCCGTCAAGGCAGTCAAACAGCCCGCCCGAAAGGGTAATCCGTGGCTGACCCGCGCCGTTACTGAACTTGAGCAGGAAGGGCTTGATTTCCTCGCTCCTGAGATTGGCCAAGACGTGGCCGATGACCTCGCGGCGGCACTGCGCGCCCGAGGCCTTGAGGTGCGGAAAAGGTGATCCGCCCTCACTGCAACCCCAGCCATTGAAAGGAAATCTCATGGCACAAAAAACGACAAAAGCTATCGCCGTCGCATCCGATGCGATCTTTGCGCAGGCCGTTGACTTCGTTCTCAAAGAACACATTGAGGGCGGATATGTGAACGATCCCCGCGACCCCGGTGGTGAAACCAACTTCGGGATCTCCAAGCGCTCTTACCCGGCGGTTGATATCAAGGGCCTGACCCGTGATGACGCTATCGCGATCTACAAGCGCGACTATTGGGATGCCTGCAAGTGTGATGATCTGCCCCCAGAAGTCGCCGTTGCGATGTTCGACTGCGCCGTCAATCAGGGCAACGGCGCAGCCAAGCGCCTGTTGCAACGTGCGCTGAAAGTGAAATCTGACGGGATTATTGGCCCCAAAACCATCGCCGCAGCCAAACGCGCCAATGCCCTTGAGCTGGTGATGGACTTCCTGAGCTGGCGTCTCAAGCGCTATGCGAACACGGCCAATGCCACGACCTATATGCGCGGCTGGTCCAAGCGGGTTCTCTACCTGCTGACCTTCCTCACCACCGAGATTGAGGTGGGTTGATGAGGCGCAAGTATTTCAAACCGGGTTCACTCACATGGTGGGCCTCGGTCGCCCCTCTGGTGGCTGGCTGCGTGCTGGCCACCGAACCGCTGCACGGCTGGGGAAACATCGCGCAAACACTGCGAAATTTCGCGGGCGACGTCCCCCCAGCCGTGATGATCAACGCAGGCCTTGCAGGCATCGGCATCCGAGGTGCCATGTCATGAGGTTTCTTGCCCACTTGATCCCAACCCGCGCCGCATTTCTGGGCGCTATGGGCGCATTCTTTGCGGCTCTGTTTGCGTGGGCGCGTCGCGACGCCCGCCAAGACCAGATTGAAACCATCGAGAAAGAGGACATTGAGCATGCAAAAGACATCTCTGATCGGGTGCGCACTGATCGTGCTAATCCTGAGCGGGTGCAGCCATATGCAAACCGGGGATACAGGGATTAGCACCGAGGTTGAAAACACCCTCTGTCAAATCTGGGGGGAAAGCTTGCCCACACGCTCCCGCAAAGACACCCCCCAAACTCAACACGAAATTGGCCAAGGCTATGCGGATTTTGCCGCCGCATGCCCTGATCAAGCGCACATGATCCCCTGAGGTGAACACATGTCAAGTTTCACCAACCGCCTGACCATTATGGCCATTCCCAGCTCCCCCAAAGGCTGGCGTCGGTTTTTACCCCCAAGCATGCACCCCCAGAAATGGGAAGTCTTGGACGGGTTTCGCTATGCCATTGGGCAACTGGATGCGCTGGCTGATGTGATCGAGGTGCCTGATGGGTTCCGGTTTGATGGTGCATCCGTGCCATTCCTGCTCCGGCTCTTCCTGCCCATGGCGCATCCAAACTACATACAGGCAACGGCGCTGCATGATTGCATGCTGGAACAGGGTCAGCATTCGCGCCGGTACTGTGACCGTGTATTTTGCGAGGCGCTTGGTGTGCTTGGCATGCCAAATATCTGGCGCAAAGCCATGTATTGTGGTGTGCGCCTCGGGGCGCTGCGTTGGCACATGCGCCAGTGGTTAAGGGGTGACGCCAATGCACATTGAGCTGAAAGACCTGCTGACTTGGGGGGCCATGGTGGTGGGGCTGCTGGCGCAGTGGTTCCACCTGAAAGGACGTGTTGCAATCCTTGAAACCAAACTGGATTTGCAAAGCAAACACCATGAGGATGCACTTGACCGTATCGACCGATCGCTTGGGCGGATTGAGAAAAAGCTGGATGAAAAGGCCGACAAGTAAGCCGCAATCAGAGACAACATAGGGCCACCAGATGCATCATCAGATGGCCCTATGTTCTGGCTTAGTTACACGGATGTGTTGATTTTTTAGCCTTGGGCCAGTGCACCGCATAGGATGGCCCCATCTTTTCCCTGACCACCAATCGGTCACCTTCTGCATCAAGCGCATTTGCAATTGCACCCCGTGCGCTCAGATCATCATAGCTGATCGCCTTTACCGCTTCTGCATCCAGATCAATTTCGCCCAACACGACGCGGGTTTCTCCCGGCATTAATGGGGTGTTCAACGCGATAACGGTGGTTCTCTCCAATTGTTGCCCACCCTTGTCTGACGAAAATTGCAGATCAACTGCCAGTGACGAAAGAGAGAAGCCGAGGCCATTGGTTACCGAAAGCTCCAAGTGCTTATCATCAATAGCCTGCGCAGGTTGTTCAATGGAAACAGGCACATTCTCAAATACACACATCCAATCTCCAAGCTCTCCGGCTTGTGCGCCTGTTGTGGCAAGGACTAGGCAAAGCGGTTTGAGTATCTGCATTTCAAAACTCCTTTTGGTTGATCGCATATCTTGTTTTCTGCTCGATCCTCAAAGGGTTTTGTGTCGCGTGGCGCAGTTTCCCGCGCCAACACGCTATTTCGGGTAGCTGTCTGGCGCTGTTACAGGTTTCACCTGCTCATAACGCACTGTGACAACTTTATTGAGAACCCGCTGACCGTTGCATATGGGGCAACGAATTTCCTGCATTCCCTCAAATGGATCGCGGCGACGTTGCACCCCTTCACCATCGCAAGCATGACAGATCACCACGGCCATCACTCAGCCCCCTCAATTGGACGCCACCACCAGTGGTCACGCGGGATGGAAGGCACCTTGCCAGCATCCTCCACATGGCCCGTCAGTTCGCTTTCTCGGTCAGCCTGATTGTGCATTGTGGCAAAGGCCGCATTGAAGGCTTTGGCATTGTCCTGCCAATGTTGATCGATCAATTGCAGCTCGGCACGTTGCTCATCGCTGAGCTGGTCAGACACAAACTCAAAGGCTGAGCGGGTTTCAAGATAGCCGTCACGATCCAAGTCAAAGGCGGGATCACCGATGGTGTCATAGCAGGGCAAACCAAACTCGATCAGGGACAAATCCCCATCAATGATCCACTGCTTTCTTATCTGAAAAGCCATTTCAGCAATCCTTTCAAAGCCTTCTGAATGTCACGGGCTGGGGTGATATCGTTGCGGCTGCTCAGGTCATCATCGCGCCAATGATGCGTGACAATTTCCCCTGTATCCAAGCGAACCGCCGTGAACAAATGCCCCGGCTGCTCGATGCGCTTCTTGCCACCTTTCTTTGTGAACACATGCGGCACCGCAAAGGTTGCATAGGGCCGGGGTGTAAAATCCCCTTTGGCCTTCTGATCCTCAGGGACGCGCATAGAGACGCGCAGACGGGCGCTTGGATTGCGGACCACCCCTCTGGCCGAGGCCTCATAATCGGCCAGCTTACGGGCCTCTAGAAAGCTTCCATGCTTCTTCCAATGGCGGCGTTCGTTTCCCTTTTCCATCCACGCCGCGCCGGTGGCCAAAGTGCGGATATCGGCAACCTGATCCTTACTCAGCTTTTCCCGGTCTGTGATCGATTGGGCGATCTGATCAACAGGATCAGAACTGGCAAAGTAGGCAACCGTGATGGTGCGGCACCGGAAATGATAGGGCGGGCTGGCCGTACCTTTGCCCAGCTTGGATGTGGGCGTATTGCTTAGATCAGCATCAGCCCCATGCATGGTCCATGCCGCCTTGGCTGCGGGTTCATTGCGCTTGCCTGCCGCGTCCAGATAGGCGTCGGCCTGTTCACGCATTTTGCCCACCTCGATAATCCTGCCGTGCATGTGACGGCATATTTTTGTTGTGCGGTCATCGAGGTGGGCGCGGACCTGCACCCGCACAATTCCGGCGCGTTCATAGCCTGTCACACGTCCGATTTCGCGGGTTTTGGTGGCGGTATGATCTGCAAGGATTTCCCAATAGCGCTGCCCGCGTTTGGTCAGGCCTGCAAAATCCTCGGCAAAACGCTGGGTTAGCCCATCACGGGTCATCCCTTCGGTGAAATAGTCCTCAAGCGCCTTGGCCATTAGGTTCTGAGTGTGGATATTCCATGAGTTGCCAACCCAATAGAGGTTGCCTGTTTTTAGCACATCCAGCGCATCCAGATCAGGGCGCATGAAGGCGATGGCCACACCTGCGGCTTGCCCCACTTCCTCGGCCCCGACACGAAACAGCGCATCCGTCAGGTTCACCACAGGTTCGCGCATGGCGGCGCGGATCGCGTCAGGCCCCACCGATGCCTCAAGGATACGCATGATCATGTCGCCATCCTCTTTGGTGAACTGACCGGGGCCAAGATCGCGCAGACGGTCCAAGGCATTTGCGATCCCCTCGCGCATGGCGTCATCCCATGCGTTGGTCATGGCGGTTTGCAACTGGATATACAGCGCATCAAACGCATCTGCATTCTTGACCAACACTGCCCGCCCGACACGGCGGCGGGTGGCGCGGATCATAGCTTGTTCCGCGATACTCATGCCAGCCACCACAGCACACCAAACAGGCCAGCAATGGACCATCCAAGCAAGGCGCAGTACGCCATGACTGAACGCCCCATTGCGATACCGTTGCGCTCACGCCAAATGATACGGAACATCCTGCGGTTGGCGGCTGGGTCGTTTCCCCAAGCTGGGGGATCTTGATGGAAAAGCAACCAGTGATAGCGAAGCCTGAACATGCCCAACGCCCAATCAAAGTGCTTCAGTTTGTATCCGCTCATCTACGCAGCCTCGCTAAATGGTAGCGTTTTCATCGACCTGACCTAAGTCTTTGGATAGTTGGAGAAACTTCTTCATTTTGCGCAATCTGGCATGTCTCTTAACACCATCTGGGATGGGGTTAGCTCCAACAAGGTCGCAGAAGTTCTCGAACGTTGTGAACAGGTCATGAAACTCGCCCATCAAGCGCTCAAGATTGTCAAAATCCTGTCCGGGCTGCACTTCGCCAAGTCCAAACTGCTGGGCTTTCAGCGCCCTTTGAGCAACTTCAACCGCTTCTTCCGCGATTTTCCCCAAGTGGTACTGATCTGCGTTCATCTGGAAATCCTCTCAATCCTTACCGTTGGCCCGCCGCATCCGTTTGATGCATCGGTTCATTATGCGTTTGCGCTCGGCTTCCAGTTCCTTGAGGCTCTGCTTTCGGCGCGTAATCCGACCGTGCAGTTTGGCAAGGCGCTTTAACTCAACCTCACTTGCGTGACCTGTCCAAGGTGCGCCGCACTTAAAGGGCAAAGCGGTGTCAGCTTTGCGTTTGCCGATCAATTCGAACAGCAATTCAGCCCGCAAATCATCCAAGGCAGGCCCACCATTGTGCCCCACACCCGCCAGCATATGTATAGCGGGTGGCGCTATACGGGGTTTCTCGCTATCGCTCATTAACCCATTGACCTTTCGTTGGTTTTGTCAAAAAGGCTGGGCGCATCTGCTTTTTTGTAACTGCGCAAATCACGGTCTTCGGCCTCTTCCCAAGTGCTGAACCGATGGCCGCAAATCGAACAGGCGCGATACCGTTGCTTTTGTTTGCCTGCGGGTTTGGTGGCATAGCACCGGCTGCGCCCCCCGCATTTAGGACATTGCATCATCGCCCTCCCCAGCCAGCTCAAGGGCCTTGCAGTAATCGTCAAAACGCCCCAGCCGAACCATCAGCGCCCCCAGCGCTATATGCGCCGCAAGCTTCTGAGGTTTGGACCACGAGGGATTGCGGAAACTCTGGCGGTTTTCCTCAACCGCCGCACGGATCAGGGCATCAAACGTCATTGCTGCCCCCATCTTTTTGGCGCACCCATTGCTCAAGGCCGGTGATGATTTTGCTGGCCTGTGCGCGGGTGATAAAGCGGGTGGATTGCACCTTTGCGGTGCGCTCAACAAATGACCGCAAGCGCTGATCTTCAAGCCCTTTGCCCCAGCCCATTGACCGAGCCAGCCCGCCTATCTTGTTCCATTGTGCGGATGTAGGGCGATCTTCCCCACCATTTGTCTGGCCGCGCCCACCACGTGATCGCTCTGGCAAGAGCTTATCCTTGCGCAGTTTCTTCACCAACTCTGCCCGCTCGGCTGCGGTCAGCTTGCCTGCTGATCGCTTGCCAGTCAGATTTTCCAGCCAGTTTTCATAGTCTTCGCGACCATCGCCTGACGATGAGACATCGCCAAAAAGCTGCTTGGCAACAATGTGGATCATGGCCAGATCGCCATTGCGGCGCTTGGGTGATGTCTTTGCCTTGGTCATTCTGAGCCTCAGTTTGATGGAAAGGGGGAAGGCTTTTCGCTTCCTTCGAACCGCTGGAAGGGAAAAGCCTTCCCATCAGTCACTAAAAATTATCTTGTGCATGGGGGGGGAATAACGGCAGCTCTTGCTGGTCCAGCATCACAAAGGCCTCTCGGATATGATCGGGCAAGGATGCAAACTCGACCTTGGGGCCATCGACATCATCGATGATGCGCAACTGTCTGCCAAACCAGAGCCGGGTAAACTGGGTGCCGCCACGGGCGCGGAATAGCATGCGCACAACATGCTTTTCCGTAAGGCCCGAAACCGCCGCGATCTGGCTGGGGGTGACATGCACCGGGGTCATTTAGAAGCGCCGTACACTGGTACATCATCGAGAGAGAACACTATTCCAAGGCAATAGATGTCTCCGTCCTCGACAACTTGAAATTGCGCATGTTCGATGTCAGTCATGTAAATCCAAGTGATCGGCTCTTCGCCGGGACCGCGTGGCGGGCAAAAGATTGCGTCTATCTCAGCCGCTTTTCCTTGCTCAGCCAGAAAATGCGGGCATTCGTCACTCTCACAATCGTTAGTTAGCAATCCGTTCGGGGTGATATACGCAGTGTCACCAGCGCCTAGCTCATCGCAAATTGCACCTCTAAATTCGATCAGATCATCACTTGCGCCGAACACTGCGACCAGACGATTTTTCTTCATTGTTTCAAACAGCTCTTTGCTGCCTTCGTTCCAGTAGTCGCTTCCATCAAGGTTTTTTGCGGCTTGTTCTTTATTCATTGTTCAATCTCTCTCTTGAGGGTAAGCCGCCACGCCCACCCTTTGGGTGTCTGCTCGGCGTGGCGGGCGATGACGGGTGCTGCCAGCCCCGCCATCAGTTCAATCAGGCAACGTGATCTTTCAGCGCTTTCAGTGGCTTGGCGGTGACCGCAGTTTTTGCTGGAATATCAATTTCCTCGCCGGTGGCAGGGTTGCGCCCTTTCCGGGCTGCGCGCTGCGTGGTGCCAAGCTTGATCAGGCCGGGGATTGTAACGTCGCCACCATTCTTGATTTGCACACACACAACATCGCGCAATTCATCCAGTACCTTCTCTACGGTGTCTTGAGGGGTTGAGGTGTTGTCTGAAATCGTGCGGATCAGTTCTGCTTTGGTCATTTCGTCTTCCTTCTTGGAATGCCTGTCAGTTGAGTTTGCCCGTCTCTCCGGGCTGTCACGGTCATGCGGTATCGGCCCCCGTCGCTGGTCTCGCGCAATGCGATCCGGTGCGCCTTGGCTAGAGCTTGGCGAAATCCAAAGTCACCGCGCCGCCATCCGTGGCGTTCGTGCGGTCATAGAAACGGATGTAGGTTTTGGTTCCGTCCTCATGGACCGCATCAGCAATGGCATCCATGGCGCGGCCCCAACGCTCATCAGGTTCACCCTGAGAGTTCTTCATTTTCAGCTTGCGCAGGCTCAACACGCGGGCGGTATCAATCCGGCCCTCTGTGTTCACCTGAAACGCATCCTCGACCAAGGTGCGCAGGTTGTCATTTGCGCCATCGGACCAATCCTCAATGCACTCATCGATCAAGGACTTAGCCGCCTGAATTTCGGGGCCGAGGCTGATTTGCTTGGACACCTGCACCTTGACCTCAACCTTGCCGTCAAAGCTCTTAATCGAGAAGTTGCCGCCTTTGCCGCCAACCGTGGCACCATACTGTTCAAAGATCAGCTCTTTAGCGGCAAGCATTTCGTCAAAGGCTGTGCGCTTGAATGCGGCCATTGCCTGCTGGATGCCCTTTGCCCCTTCGACCAACCGGCGGGCGGTTTCATCTTTGATCTGGTCAACTTCGCTGATGTTTGTCAGGCGCACATGGTTGCCCTTGGCGTCTTCCCAATATTCCTGTGTATCCTGAAAGGACATGTTCTCTCTCCTTAGACGTTTGAAATTACTGCTGGTTCCGGCTGCGCCGGGATAGGCGCGGCTGCTTCACCGTCCTCAAGGAACAGGTCAGCGAACCATGCCAATGCAATCAGCTCGACCTGGCTAAGACTCGACCAACCGCGTGCGCTGGATTTGACCTTGCACTTGGCTGTGACGACATGGGCGGTCAGTTCGCTGACGGTGATCCGGTCAGGCCCACCGCAGGCCGAAAGGTCATATTGGGTGAGGCCTGTCATGAGTTGTACCCGGCCATCAACTGCGCGGCGGCGGTGACAATTTCATGATCCAGCTTTTGGGCATCATTGGCCTGCATCATGCGGGCACAGGTATCAGACAATTCTAACGCCGTGCGCCAGTTACCCCCGCAATCGACACGGAAACGATTAGCCGTTTTCTTGGTAACGGCACCGAAACGTGGCGCAAGAATGTAGTTCAGAATTTCCTCTTCCGTCCTGATTTTGTCGATCACCACACGCTTGGCCCCGATGCGGGATGATAGCTGACGCAGGTAGATTTCCACACGCCCGTCACTGAACCGGCGGGATAACAAGTCAGTTCCGCAAAGCACCACCGCAGCCCCACCCAGATCTGACAGGGCGCGCAGTTTTTCCAACATCGCCCAAGGCAGGTGATTGGCCTCATCGACAAGGATCAAAAGGCCTTGGCACTTATCCTTGAGCCGGGCAAAGATGGTGTTTGATGTTCCCTGTTCTTCAATGGAAATGGCCTTTTCGTTGAAGGCACGGGCCAGTTCCTGCATCAGTGATTTCGCATTCATGCCTTCCCAGCATTCAATGCGTACACCTTCAAACTGATCAGCCAGCCACTCGGTGATTGCGGTTTTCCCGACACCCGGCTTGCCGATAATCTGGCCGACACGGCTATATTTGCGCGCATCCAAGGTGGCTTGGCACACCTCATAGGCGCGGGCCGCATTCGGGGTTTTCACAAAGTCAGTCATCGTCTTCCTCCAAGAAGGTCGCGGACCCAATCAAGGCACTCTCATCAACGCCCCATTGGTCATTCGTTTTGGGTTTTGGCTGTTTCGGTTCGG
Organism: Pelagimonas sp.; assembly: GCA_025210455.1. Taxonomy (GTDB): domain Bacteria; phylum Pseudomonadota; class Alphaproteobacteria; order Rhodobacterales; family Rhodobacteraceae; genus JAOARQ01. Next base: position 80,541 of record JAOARQ010000017.1, on the reverse strand, counting down.
CCAGCTTTTCCTCAAGGGCGGCTTGGCTCATGCGGGCCATCTGATCGATGATCCCCGCATCCACTTCGGACGCTACTGGGATATCAGGCGCGTCAGGCATGTGCTGATTGTGGCGCACGGTCTCATCCGTCAGGGTCAACAGCGCCACATGACGCCGTTTCTCTGCAATCTGGCGACGGAACACCTTGCTGCGGCGATTGACTTCCTCAGCGCCGCGAACATCCAGAACACCATATGTGCGCTCTGGGAATGCCTGACAGATCAGCTCATCGCCATCGAAACAGAAAACAAACTCAGGATTGAATGCAGGCACCCGCAAGGTGATCTTACGATCATAGCCCAACAGCTCATCAGCATAATAATAAAGGGCTTTGCCACGGCGCGGGGTGTAGCTGACGCGGCCACGATCCGGCACCCGTTCAACTTCCTCTGAGAAGGCCAGCGCCAAAACCTCAGGGCGCGACAGGGCAACCTTGCCCCACCCCTTATCAATGAACCCGCGTAAAACCTCGTTGGGGCTTGCACCGGCCAAGCGGCCATGCTGCGGGCGTTTGTGATACCACTCCAAGGCCTCACCTGTGATGCGTAAGAATTCATTTGCATCGCCGGGGAATGCGATTGGGTCTTTGCCCTTGGCATGGGTCTTTTTGTTCATGCGGTCGCCAGCGGTCCAACCGGGGATGGTGGCAAAGAACACTTGTTCAAGATTGCCAAATGCGCCCTCGATGCCGGGTTTACCCTTTGCGTTGTAGGGCCGGGATCTGGCAATTGCGGTGCGCCCCGTTGCAACCCGCTTGGCCACATTGGGATCACCTTGCAGGTCAAACACCTTCATGCTGCCTTGGGTCAGGCGCGAAAGCTGGGTGAACCCACTCATCATCGCATCCCAAGAATATTCCCCACCGTTATCCAGATAGAGCATTTCAGGCAGGCCCCATTCATCGACCATAGCTTGAAAGCTCATGGCCACATGTTCACGGCGGATGCCTTCGCCCTGTTCCAACAACACGATGGTGAAGTGGATTTCATTGGTGGCGACATCATACCAAGCGATACCCTTGGGAAAGACCACCGTTCCATCCGGGCGGCGCATCATGATATCCATTGGGTGAACGTCACCCACAACGATTTGGCGCGGCAACAGTTCAGAATAATCACGCCGAATAGACGGCATATACTTGTCCTGAAACACGGCGTTGTCTTTGTCGCGCACCGCAATGATGCTGTATGAGCGTTCCCGTTCCACCTGACGGCGGTTGACGCTGCACACACCAAATTGGGTGACCTTGGCCGTGGTGTCGCCACAGCGCCCTAAGTCCAGCGCTTCGAACGCGATCACGCGCAGGTCACGCGAAATCTCAATCAGCCGGGTGGTGGATTTCTCGGAAATGGCCCGCCATCCACGTTCACCCGAAGCCCACAAAGACCGGATATAGGTTTCCAGTTCTCGCGCCACCTGATCATGCGCAGACGCATCTATGTGCGGCTGAAAGAAATTGTCCCATGCGCGCGTGACTTTTTGCATCTGCTTTCCCGCGTCTTTGCGCGGCGTGCGCATCAGCCCATTCAGGCCGCTTGCCTCAAAGTCGCGCACCCAATTGTACAGGGTCATCTTGGTGACAGCTTTGCGCTTGCCGTTCGGGAATAGGCGCGTTTCCTGAGCAAGCGAGGCAATCACCTCGGCGCGCTCAGATGAACCACGGTCAAAGGCCAAAGCAGGGCGAATAACCTCTTGCTTCCAGCGCGCCAATTCCAGAGCGGCCTCAAACCGACTGTCATTCTGATAGGTCTGCTCAGGCACCAAGACAGTTTCACCCGTCTCGGCATCCGCCTTAGCATGCAGAACAATGCCCCGTTCCAGATACCACGCCTCGCGCAGATCAGCGGGCAGACTGTCCACATGCACCAGCAGCGTTTTGCCTCCGCGACCGCGCCCGGTGAACTCTTCTTTCACCAGCAGATCGCACCCGCGCCAAGAACGGTTGGCAAGCACCTTGCGAACCGCTTGCCCGGACACCCCGGACAACCGCTCCACCTCAGATGACTGTAACCACTTTTTGGGGTTGCTTTGGAGTTGCTTTGGGGGTTGCTTTGCCTCGACCTCTGAAAGATCAAAGCAACCCCCCTTCACCAGCTCAAAATTTCTTAGGACACGTCCCATCTGGATTACACGGTTCCCTCAAAAATATCTGACGCCGCCTTGCGGCATGGGTCGCACATGCGATTATGTGCGCCCTCACTCATGAATGTGGTCTTGCATCGGATGCAGGGGCGCTCTTTCGCCCCGTCCAAACGGGCGCGGTCATCAGCGACCGCCATTGCCAACTCGCGATGGCTATGCGGCCCCGAGATGCGTTCTGCGCCTTTCAGGACAACATACCCGTTGCCCTGACCAACCACGTTATAAGCCCCGATCTTCATGCGACACCTGCGCTATCGCGCTCATAGGCCTCGCGCACCAAGACGTTGGACATTTCATTTGCGCGCAACGCCAAAAAGTTCAGCGCCGCCGCCGCCTCGGGGTCTTCAACACCCAACACAAGGCTTATTGCGAAATGCACCTTTGCCCGGTCTGACAGGCCGGTCAGCGCGTCACTTGCGGCCTCACGCTGGGCCTGCTCGAATTGCCTCTTGCGCTGGATCATCCCGCCACCTCTTGCAGCTGTGCAGCCTCTTCGATCATCCGCCTGCGATACGCCGCCTCAACAACGTCGGGATTGGCATCATTGATCATGCGTTCAAGCATTTGCCGCCCGCGATCACCGCCAGCCTGACCATAGGTCGCCAAGCTGGCCGTGTTCACTTTCACGCCCTCTTTGCGGCACCATTCTGCAAAGCTGGTGCCTTGGGCGCGAAAAGCCCCCACAATCACCTCGTGCAAAATCTTGCCGGGCTGGAACATTTTATTTTTTACCGCCATAATGCCTCCGGTATTCACTACTTGTTTCTACTGTCTGCAATAGTGGATACACCTAAATTGGAGCTTTAGTCAACGGGAGAAACTCCAAAATGAGTGTTTCTGATCGCCTCAGGGAGTTGATAAGCTCCAACAATATGACAATTAAGGATTTTTCCGCCCTCATAGGCGTATCAAAGAGCACTTTTGAGAAATATCTTTTCGAAGGGCGCGCACCATCTGCGGAAGTCCTTCTTGCGATTATCACCAAATTAGGGGTTTCAAGTGATTGGCTTCTGACCGGATCAGGAGAAATGAGGCTCCAAAAAAGGAGTTCAATCACACCCCAAGAGCATGAAGCCTTTGTTCCCATTCCTAGATTTGATGTAGAGGCCTCAGCAGGAACCGGATCACTGGTGGCTGGTGAAGAACCTCTTGGGGTCTACACCTTCAGGAAGTCATGGTTAGATAGGCGCGCCCTGAAGCAAGAAAATTTGGCGGTAATCACTGTCAAAGGCGACAGCATGGAACCTGACCTGTTTGATGGTGATCGCATTGTAATTGATCGCAGTCACACGCAGCTAGACGATGGAAGCATCTACGCGGTTCACTTCTCTGACGGACTTTTCGTTAAACGCATCCAGCGACTGCCGGGTGATCGCATTTTGCTAATCAGCTCAAACAGCCGCTATTCACAGATCAACTTGGATCGCACCGATCTGGTGAACGACCTCGATGGTGGCAGCTTTAAAATCGTGGGTCGCGTCGTCGCCTCGATGCACGAATGGTGACCTTAGTTCCGCTTTTGACCCGTGGCGGAACGAGACGGCCCTAATAAAATATATCTTGTGCAAGGCTTGGCGTTCAGCCAAATTTTTCGCTCCGGCTGAACGCACATGAAAATAAGGGCTTTCGGAGACGGGCCTACACCATCATTCAAAAATAGCGCAGACCCACCATTAAAATATATTCCGATCCCCCCCAACAAACAGCGCCTTTCGGGGCGCTTTTTTCTTGCCTCATGAATTTATCTGACTTAAGTCAGGTAATATGATGCTTGACCAAATTTCCCGCTTTCGCCGCCTTAGCCGCGCCGTGACAACCTTTTCCGGCGCGCTGGATACATCCTTTCTGGGGCTGGGACGACCGCTGGGATCAGCCCGTGTTCTGAATGCCATTGGGCAGGGCAAAAGCGACGTTGGCGCGCTGCGCGATTATCTGCAACTGGATTCGGGGCTGTTGAGCCGCCTGTTGCGTGGGCTTGAACAAGAGGGGCTGGTGCAGACCCAAGCTGCTGCAAAAGATGCCCGCAAGCGGATCGCGACTCTGACACAGGCCGGGCAGTCAGAATTTGAAAAATACGAGGCGCTGTCAAACAGTGCCGCTGAAACCGCGCTGGCGCGCTATGGCAATACCGAAACCCTGTTGCAGGCGATGGATCTGGTGGCCACGGTTCTGGGGCAGGATCAGATTCAGATCGCTGTCACCGATCCCGATGATCCGCGCATTCAGACCTGTTGTCAGGCCTATTATGATGAGATCTCAGAGATCTTTGGCACCCGTTTTGATCCGGTTCTGGGCGGTGATCCCGAAGCTGACGCCATGCGACCACCGCGCGGTGTGTTTTTGCTGGCCCTCTCGGATGGTCTGCCCATTGGCTGTTGCGCGCTGAAAGATCAGGGGCAGGGATTGGGCGAAGTCAAACGGCTTTGGGTGTCACCCGCCGCGCGCGGTCTGTCGCTGTCAAAACGCCTGATGGACCATATCGAAACCCATGCCCGCGCGCTGAACATGCACACGCTGCAGTTGGATACCAACGGCAAGCTGACCGCCGCGCGCCGCCTTTACGAAGGCAGCGGCTGGCGCGAGATCGCGCGCTATAATGACAACCCTTATGCTGAGCACTTCTTTGAAAAAAAACTCTGACGGATTCACTCGCGCCTTTGTCGCTGCGGCACAGGGCTTATGGACAGTGGGCGCGCGGGGCGGTACATCTGCATGAAATTCCGCCCCCGCGATGAGGCCCCGATACCATGGCAAGTCTGAACGATATCCGTTCCACATTTCTGAATTACTTCGCAAAGCAGGGGCACGAGATCGTGCAATCCAGCCCGCTTGTGCCACGCAATGACCCGACCCTGATGTTCGTGAACTCGGGCATGGTGCAGTTCAAGAACTGCTTTACCGGGGTTGAAAAGCGCGATTATGTCCGTGCGACCACGGCACAGAAATGTGTGCGCGCTGGCGGTAAACACAATGACCTCGACAATGTGGGCTATACCGCGCGCCACCACACGTTTTTCGAAATGCTGGGGAACTTTTCCTTTGGGGATTACTTCAAAAACGAAGCCATCCCCTTTGCCTGGGAGCTGATCACCAAGGAATTCGGCATTCCCAAGGATAAGCTGTACACCACAGTTTACCACACCGATGACGAAGCTTTCGAGATCTGGAAAAAGGTTGGCGTGCCTGAGGATCGTATCATCCGCATCGCCACGTCGGATAACTTCTGGCAGATGGGGCCAACCGGGCCCTGCGGCCCCTGCACCGAAATCTTTTATGACCATGGCGACCACATCTGGGGCGGTCCTCCCGGATCGCCAGAGGAAGATGGCGACCGGTTCATCGAAATCTGGAACGTCGTTTTCATGCAGAACGAACAGTTCGAAGATGGCTCGATGGTGGATCTGGACATGCAGTCCATCGACACCGGTATGGGGCTGGAACGCATTGGTGCGCTGCTGCAGGGCAGCCATGATAACTATGACACCGACCTGTTCAAATCCCTGATCGAAGCCAGCGCCGATGCGACCAGCGTTGATCCCTATGGCGATAAGAATGTGCACCATCGGGTGATTGCGGACCACTTGCGTTCGACCTCATTCCTGATTGCGGATGGTGTGATGCCGTCAAATGACGGACGCGGCTATGTTTTGCGTCGCATCATGCGCCGTGCTATGCGTCATGCGCATCTGCTGGGGGCGAAAGACCCGGTGATGCACACGCTGGTGCCGACATTGGTGCAGAAGATGGGCGCAGCCTATCCCGAGCTGGGGCAGGCGCAGGCGCTGATCGAAGAATCTCTGCTGCTGGAAGAAACCCGTTTCAAAAAGACCCTCGATCGCGGCCTGAAGCTGCTGGATGACGAAGTGGCGGATCTGGACGATGGTGCCCCGCTGTCCGGCGAAGCAGCCTTTAAGTTGTATGACACCTATGGCTTCCCGCTGGATCTGACGCAGGATGCGCTGCGCGAAAAGGGCCGTGAGGTGGATACCGACGGGTTCGACGCCGCGATGGAAGAGCAGAAAGCCAAGGCACGCGCTGCCTGGTCTGGTTCGGGCGATGCGGCGGATAACGCCGTGTGGTTCGATGTGCTGGACGCGGGCGAGGCGACCGATTTCCTGGGCTACGATTCTGAAAAGGCCGAAGGTCAGGTGGCTGCCATTATTATAGATGGTGCCATGGCAGACACATTGCCTGCTGGAGCCGAGGGCTGGATCGTGACCAACCAGACGCCATTTTATGGCGAATCCGGTGGTCAGGTTGGCGACACCGGTGTGATCCGCCGCCTTGAGAACCGCGAAGAGGTGGCCAAGGTTGTGGACACCAAGAAGTTCGCAGATGGAAAGATCTTTGCCCATAAGGTCACCATGGAGCTGGGCGAGATCAGCAAAGGCGACCCGGTAGAACTGGAAGTGGATCACAGCCGCCGTGGCAATATCCGCGCCAATCACTCGGCCACCCACCTGCTGCACGAAGCCCTGCGTCATGCGCTGGGGGATCACGTGGCGCAGCGTGGCTCGCTGAACGCGCCGGATCGTCTGCGGTTTGACTTTAGCCACAATAAGGCGCTGTCAGCTGAGGAACTCAAAACCGTCGAACAAGAGGTCAATGCCTATATCCGCCAGAATGCGCCGGTCAGCACCCGGATCATGACGCCGGATGATGCGCGCGAAATTGGGGCGCAGGCGCTGTTTGGTGAAAAATACGGTGACGAGGTGCGCGTGGTCTCGATGGGGATTCAGGCCGGTTCGGGCAAAGGCAGCGATGGCCAGACCTATTCGCTGGAACTTTGCGGTGGCACCCATGTGCGTCAGACGGGCGATATCGGTCTCTTTGTCAGCCTTGGCGATAGCGCCTCTTCCGCCGGTGTGCGCCGCATCGAAGCGCTGACCGGGCAGGCCGCGCTGGAGTATCTGTCAGAGCAGGATACACGCATGGCGGCCTTGGCCCTTGAACTGAAGGTTCAGGCGGCTGATGTGCCAGGCCGCGTCAAAGCCCTGATGGATGAGCGCAAGAAGCTGGAAAACGAAGTGGCCAATCTGCGTCGTGAACTGGCGATGGCCGGGGGCGCAGGGCAGGGGGACGCCGGTGCCGCGCGCGAAGTTAACGGCGTGCAGTTCGTGGCTCAGGTTCTGTCGGGCGTGACCGGAAAAGATCTGCCGCCTTTGATTGATGAGCATAAATCCCGCATCGGCTCTGGCGCGGTGCTGCTGATTGCGGACACTGGCGGCAAGGCGGCTGTGGCTGCTGGCGTGACCGACGATCTGAAAGGTGATCTTTCTGCGGTGGATCTGGTCAAAGCGGCTGTGGCTGAACTGGGCGGTAAAGGCGGCGGTGGCCGTCCTGATATGGCGCAGGGTGGTGGCAAAGACGCGACCAACGCCGAAGCTGCGATCAAAGCCGCCGAGGCTGTCATCGCAGGCTGACCAATTGGTCAAAAATCCATCTTGGCCTTCCCGGCGATTTCATTAATCTGCCGGGGAGGCCTTTTTCATTCAGGAGGAAAACATCATGCCCGCCCTTTGGATTGCTCATGTCACTGTCACTGACGCCGATGCCTATTGTAAATACGCCGAACTGGCGGGGCCAGCCATCGCCGCCCATGGCGGGACATTCATCGCCCGCGCTGGCCGCTATGTGCAGCTGGAAGGCAAAGAGCGCCCGCGCAATGTGGTGGCGCGCTTTGCCTCGGTCGATGATGCGGTGGCCTGCTACCATTCCGACGCCTACCAGGAAGCGCTAAGTCACGCACGTGACGCTTCGGAACGTGAGCTTGTGGTCGTCGAAATCTCGGAATAAGGTCCACAGCAAATGGTGCGGGGGCACAGCGAGATTCGCAATTGGCGGAATTTGGCCGCCCCCTTTTTATGATTTCCCTTCCTTTTCAAGCGGCCCTGCCGGGTCAAGCCAGCCATTCAGTGAGCGTCGGCAACATCTGGCTCTTGTAAGAATCAGATCGGCAGAGGACGGCGCAACGCAATTTCCGCGCTTGATGGGGGGCAGTGATTCGTCCGAAGATGATTTTACTGTTTCTTCCAGGGTGACGGTGCGTGTCATCTGTTCAATTGTTTCTAAAATCGAAATCTCTGTAACCACACGTTAAGCGCGACGGTGTGGCAATTTTTCGTGACTTTTTTCCTAAACTCTTGATCTTCAAGACCTTTCTGGATTCTTGGTTAATTTTCCTGTCCGCTGGTACGGAATTCCCCCTCGCCTCTGTGGCGATCAACTGGCTAAAGTCATTTCACCATCAATTTTTCTTGGGAGAAAAAATCATGAAGAAAGTCCTTGCTTGCGCAGTTGTTGCAGCTTCGACCCTGGCCGCTCCGGCATTTGCCTGGGAAGGCAAAGTTAAAGCGTGCTACGACAAAGTCTGGGTTGGCCCAAAGTACAAAGTGACCAAAGAGCTGGTTATGGCTGGTCACACCGAGTGGGAACACCGCAACGGCCAGATGGTCAAAGTCTGGTATCCTTCGGTTTACAAAGAAAACCGCACCATGACCAAAAAAGGTCACTACGTTGCTGTGAAAGCACCTTGCCGCGTAGCAAAGTAATTTATTTCTCATGAAATTCCGAAAGGCGCGGGGACTGCCACCCCGCGCCTTTCATTTTTGACAGATGCCTTGCCAACACCCTGGTTCATCCACGAATTTGCCTAAATTTCCCGCCATAGCTGAGCCATCCGAGCAGTGAATGGAGACGAGGATGCGTAAAACAGGATTTACACTGGCGCTTGCCCTCTTTGGGGCGACCTCAGCTTTTGCGGGCAATGCCACGACAGAAAAACATCGCGTGATCGCCTGCTACAAAGAAGTGAAAGTTGGCGCGCAGTATTCCGTCAAAAAGGTTTTGGTGAAAAAGGCCAAGCGCGTTTATCTCAAGCGTGGTGATCTGATCCAGCTGGTGGAATACCCGGCGGTCTACCGCGAAGACAAAAAGCTGATCAAACCGGCGCATGTGGTGATGAAAGAAATCCCCTGCAAGAAGGGGTGATCTTCTGATTTCCGACACAGACAACAAGACCAAGGCGCGGTGACGCGCCTTTTCCTTTGGCATCACTCCAACTCATGGCAGTCTTCCCTCATCAAAAGGGAGAAAATACCATGAGCATCGGTTGTTTTTCCGTCAGCCTGTCGGTGAAAGACATTCAGGCCTCAATGACATTCTATCAGACCTTTGGGTTTGAAATTTTCCATGACAGTTCGGATCAGGGATGGTGCATCCTGAAAAATGGTGACGCGGTGATCGGGCTGTTTCAGGGGATGTTCGAGGGCAATCTGCTGACCTTCAACCCAGGTTGGGATCAGAATGCCAATCCTCAGACTGAATTTGAAGATATCCGCAGCCTGCAAGCCCGACTACAGGCCGCCGGAGTGGCCATCGACACCCCGACAGAGCCAGACGGGCAGGGGCCAGCGCAGATGATGCTGAAAGACCCTGATGGCAATGCGATCCTCGTGGATCAGCACGTGTCTGCGCCCTAGTCACCCGAATCTGAAGTTCGCTCCCGCGCTAGGCGGATCAGTGAGGCGAATTTCATTTCCGCCATACTAGGGGCGTGATGCAACTGAGGCCACCGTTTCCGGTGGCCTCTGAAGTGATTAGCTGGTTTTCTTCGACATGCGCTTGCGCTCATGCGGGTCCAGATAGCGTTTGCGCAGGCGCACCGCATTGGGGGTTACTTCGACCAGCTCGTCGTCGTTGATATAGGCAATCGCCTCTTCCAGGCTTAGCGTCATTGGTGTGGTCAGGCGCACCGCCTCGTCCGAACCAGAAGCCCGTACGTTGGTCAGCTTTTTGCCTTTCAGCGGGTTCACTTCCAGATCGTTATCGCGGGAATGCTCACCGATGATCATGCCCTGATACACAGGGGCCTGCGCACCGATCATCATCTTGCCACGCTCTTCCAGATTCCACAGCGCATAGGCCACCGCTTCGCCGTTCTCCATCGAGATCAGCACGCCTGCGCGACGTCCGGGGATTGCGCCCTTGTGTTCAGTCCAGCCATGGAACACGCGGTTCAGAACACCGGTGCCGCGGGTGTCGGTGAGGAATTCGCCATGATAGCCGATCAGGCCACGCGACGGCACATGCGCGATGATGCGGGTCTTGCCAGCCCCGGCCGGGCGCATTTCGACCAGCTCACCTTTGCGCGCGCCGGTCAGCTTTTCGATTACGGCACCAGAGTAATCATCATCCACGTCGATGGTGGCCTCTTCGACAGGCTCCATCATCACGCCGTTTTCTTCTTTCATGATCACCTGCGGACGCGAGATTGACAGCTCAAAGCCCTCGCGGCGCATGTTTTCAATCAGAACGCCCATCTGCAATTCGCCCCGGCCCGAAACCTCAAAGGCCTCGCCACCCGGTGTATCGGCAATCTTGATCGCCACATTGGACTCCGCCTCTTTGTAGAGACGGTCACGGATCACTCGTGACTGCACCTTTTTGCCATCGCGACCAGCCAGCGGGCTGTCGTTGATGCCAAAGGTCACGGTGATGGTGGGCGGGTCAATCGGCTGCGCTTCCAGCGGCTCGTCCACGGCCAGTGCACACATGGTGTCAGCCACGGTGGTTTTGGTCATACCGGCCAGTGACACGATATCGCCTGCGTGGGCCTCGTCGATGTCTTGCATCTGCAATCCACGGAAGGCCTGAATCTTGGTCACCCGGAATTGTTCGATCTTCTGACCGATCCGCGAAATCGACTGTACGGTCTGCCCAACTTTGACCCGACCGGTTTCAATACGACCGGTCAGCAGGCGGCCCACAAAGGGATCCGAACCCAGCGTGACGGCCAGCATGCGGAAGTCTTCTTCCTGATGAGCCAGCTGTTTGGGAGCAGGGACGTGGTTGACGATCAGATTGAACAGCGCGTCCAGATTTTCGCGCGACCCGTCCAGCTCGGCGTCACACCAGCCGCTACGGCCCGAGGCATAGAGATGCGGGAAATCCAGCTGATCTTCATCGGCGTCGAGGTTTGAAAACAGATCAAACACCTCATCCAGGGCGCGATCAGGTTCGGCATCCGGCTTGTCGACCTTGTTGAGAACCACAATCGGGCGCAGCCCCATGCCAAGCGCTTTTGACGTCACGAATTTGGTCTGTGGCATCGGGCCTTCTGCGGCGTCCACCAGCAGAACCACACCGTCGACCATCGACAAGATACGCTCAACCTCGGCGCCAAAGTCAGCGTGGCCGGGGGTGTCAACGATATTGATCCGCGTGCCTTTCCATTCAACCGATGTGGCTTTCGCCATAATGGTGATGCCGCGTTCACGTTCCAGATCGTTGCTGTCCATGGCGCGTTCAGCCACAGCCTGATTGGCGCGAAACGCACCTGATTGCTTCAAAAGCTCGTCCACCAGCGTGGTTTTGCCGTGGTCAACGTGCGCAATGATCGCGATATTGCGAAGATCCATAATCATAGTCCTGTTCAAGGAAGTTGGCAGCGACCTACCCGCAGTTTGCGCCTTTGGCTAGGGGCTACAGACGCGCAGCAGCCAGAATCTGCGCAAAAACCGCATAAACCGGCACCCAGTCTTCATCTTGCTGGATAAACGCGGGTCACGCCCCGCAGGGACGGGGGTTGCGCCCTCAGATTTCTGTGCCTTTAGTGTGTCGCGGTTTTTGAGAACACCTGAATAACCACAACCCCTAGGACAATCAGTGCCAGCCCCAGAACTGCAGGCAGATCCAGTTTTTGTTTGAACACAACCAGACCAATCAGCGAAATCAGCACAATCCCCAGCCCTGACCAGATCGCATAGGCCACACCGACGGGAATATAGCGCAGGGCACCAGCGAGAAAGTAAAACGCCGCCCCATAGCCCAGAACCACCACAATTGAGGGCAGGGGTTTGGTAAATTGGTGGCTCGCCTGCAGCGCGGCTGTTCCAATGGTCTCGCAGACCACAGCCACCGCAAGAATCAGATAATGCATGTCCTGCCCTTCGCAATAATCGGTCTTCACGACCCTGTGATATCTGTGACCTGACGTTCGCGCTTGAGCAAGCCCCCAAAGCACATATTTAAGGCTGCGAAGCCGGGCGGCCACAGCAACCTATGAAGGTTCACGTGCCGCCGTACAACCCCCTTAAGGGAATGAAACTATGACGAAATCACTGAATGACCTGATGAAATGGCGCTATGCCACCAAAAAGATGGATCCGGCCAGGGCCGTAGATCAGGACAAGGTTGAACAGATCCTCGAAGCTGTCCGCCTTGCGCCCACCTCAAGCGGGACACAGCCTTTTGAGGTTCTGGTGGTCACCAATGATGAATTGCGCGCGCAGATCCGCCCTGTGGCCTGGGATCAGGCGCAGATCACCGAAGGCTCGCACCTGCTGGTGTTCGCTGCCTGGGATAACTACACCGCCGAGCGCATCGACGCCGTGGTGGAACAGCTGGTGTCTGAACGTGGCGATCTGCCGATGCTGCGGGACTATTATGAGAACCTGAAAGCCAACTATCTGCCGCGTGACGCACAGGTGAACTATGAACACGCTGCCCGTCAGGCCTATATCGCGCTTGGCTTTGCTATGCTGGCCGCTGCCGAGCTGGAAGTGGATTGCACCCCGATGGAAGGTTTCGACCCTGACAAGGTTGATGAAATCCTGGGGCTGCGTGATATGGGGCTACGGTCAGTTATTCTGCTGCCGCTAGGCTACCGTCAGGCCGATGCGGATTGGCTGCTGAACATGCCCAAATCACGCAAAAGCCGCGAGGCGCTGATCAAAGATCTGGCGTAAATCAGGAAACCGGGGCGAAATCTGCCCCGGTTTTTCTTTGCCCTGTTCAGGGTGTTTTACATACCGCTTGCAGATGTCGGGTGATCGCTGCCAGCACCTCTTTTGGGCGCTCTTCCACCAGAAAATGACCGGCCTCAACCGCCCGCCCCACCGCGTTGGGGAACCAAACCTGCCAGGCCTCCAGCGGATTTAGGTGGTGATCCACAGCCCCGTTGGTGCCCCAAAGCACGAGACAGGGGATCGGGCTTGTCTCGCCGAGATTGGCGTGATCATGTTCAAGATCTGCCCCCGCCCCGGCGGTGTAATCACCGCACCATGCGGCCACCACATCCGGATTACGGGCTGCGCGTTCATAGGCTGTTAGCGCTTCTGGGTGAAAGATCTCATTCGATCCGGACAGGCCCAGCAGGGCAGAGTGCAGGAAAAGGATCGGATCATTGTTGATCAACCGGCGCGGCATGTCACCGGGCTGGGCCAGAAACATCCAGTGGTAATAGCGCTTGGCCAGCCAGTCATCCATGGTGCGCCAGACATCCAGCGTCGGCAGAATATCCAAAAGCGCAATGGAACGAACAGCTTGCGGATGATCCAGAACCATCCGATGTGCCGTGCGCGCGCCGCGATCATGGGATACGACGTGAAAATCCGAATAGCCAAGGTGCCCCATCAAAGCCACCTGATCCTGCGCCATGGCACGAAAGGTGAAATCGCCATCTTTCGCTTTTGAATCGCCGTACCCCCGCAGATCGGCTGCAACCACGCGTTAGGATTGTGCCAGCTCTTGTGCAATGGGGTGCCACATCACATGGGTCTGGGGATAGCCATGCAGCAAAAGCAGCGGCTCGCCCTCACCGGCGATCTTTGCGTGGATCGTCGCGCCGGGCAGGTCGACGGTGCGTTCTTCGAAACCTGAAAACATCAGTTCATTCCAGTATCTGTTTGATACCGAAGCCTATGGTCCGTTTTGAATTTGGGAAAGCCAGAAGTGCCCTGACCTCTGGGCATTGTGTGCAAAGCTGTGAAGCCCCCCCATTTCGCGGGGGGACTGTCTGGATGTCAAACCTGCCGTTAGCCGGGCAGGTGGATGTTGAACCTGGCCCGGATCGCCTGATCCAGTTCCGGGTCAAACCGCGCGCGTGAAGGCTGCGACAGGATCTCTTCTTTGCGCTTGATAGCGTTCTGGATCAGATCCGGCTTGCCCAGCTCGGCCCATTCTTTGGGAGATGACCGGTTGCCCAGCGTTGGATAAACGTGGTCCTTCTGCATCCGCGCGAGGGTCTGGTCGGTGCCCAGATAGTGCCCACTGCCTCCCAGGCAGACCTCGGCCATCTGATCCAGCGCCATGGTTTCCTCGGTCACCTCAATGCCGCGCACACAGCGCTGCGCCTGACCGATGATATCATCGCCAAGGATCAGGGATTCAAGGCAGAACCCCAGCAAAGACGCATGCATCCCCGCTGCTTCATAGACCATGTTCAGCCCCGACAGGCCGGCCATGACGTTGGAACACATTTGTTCCCAACCCGCCTGCATATCCGGCATTTTTGCATCGGAGGCACCCGCTGCCGCGCCGCCCGGCAGACCGTAAAAGGCATGCATCTGCGCGCAGCCCGCGGTCAGCAGCGCCTGTTCGCCTGACCCTACGGTCATGGCACCACTGCGCAGATCCAGACCAAAGGGCCAGGTGCCAAAGATCGCCGGATGCCCCGGGCGCATGGCGTTGACATAGACCATGCCCGCCAGACATTCGGCAGTGGCCTGCACAATCGCTCCTGCGACGGTCGACGGCGCAGTTGCCCCGGCCATGCCTGCGCTCAGCAGCAGCACCGGCATGCCGCCTTCGATGCACAGCTCCATCGCTTCGCAGCTTTCGGTGGCGAATTTCATTGGCGGCACCACAAAGCAGTTGGAGTTGCTGACAAAAGGACGCGCGCGCCATTTGTCTTCACCACCCGCGACCATGTGCAGCATCTCAAGGCAGGGTTTGACATGGGACGGATCCGAAAAGGATGTCCCGATGTGTTTTGTTGTGCCTGAGCAGCTTGCATAGATGGTGTTCTGGTCCATCTCAAGGTTGTCGAGAATATCCCGCGCCACCATGGGACGCTGTAGAAAGTGGACATTGTCCAGAACATCGGTGATGCGCGCCGCATCATAGAGATCCTGCAAGGTGCTGTCGCGATACTCATTGGTCAGCACATCAACCATGCTGACGGCAGCACCGGCGGTGCCATAATGGACGCGCTGTCCTGACAGGTCGAGATCATATTGCGGATCACGGCCGGGCAGGGTGACTGACCGGTTGGCCTTGGTCAGCATATCTTCGACCAGATCCGGCGAAAAGCGCAGGCGGCCATCGTCGCCCAGACGCGCGCCTGCGCCGGTCAGGATCTCGATCCCGGATTGCGGTGCATCCGCAAGGCCGATTTCGTCCAGAGCTTTCAGCGCAGCCTTGTGGATGTTCTGCACATCAATATCGCTAAGCGGTTTGTAAGTGCCGCCGGTCATGCCCGGAAAAATCGGGCGCTCATCTTCAGACAGAGCGGTGGCGCGGGCTTTGACACGGGCGGAACGGCCGCCGGAACGGCGGGCAGAGGGTTGAGACATAAGTCATTCTCGTGTGTTGTGATTGGTTTTGGGGTGGTGTCAGCACACCAAACACGGGCGTCCGCGCGCGGCCCGGCCGCGACGCGCACCAATCACAATCAGGATCAACCCTACACTGGAACGCTCGTTTCTCATGGGAAACAAGTTGCGGTGCCGCCGCGTCACGATCTTGGCTAAAAACGACATATGGTCGCAAACAGGGCGCTCAGAAGTGAAAAATCAAGGGTGAATGCGATTTTAGCTGTCTTTTGGCAGTAACCCCAATCCGCGCAGATAGATCCCAATGCCACTTTCCAGCAGATCTTCGGGGGGGAAAGGTGACTGTGTTCCCGGCGAGTTACGCGCAAAAAGTTCGACAACCCCGTGGCTTAGCGCCCAGATATGGGCGGATACCATGGTGGAGGGCGGGCGTTTTTCAGGTGGGATATGCTCAGACAGATCCTCTGCCGCCCGTTCCAGAATGCCGCGTGCGCGGCTGGCAACCTTGGCCAGCTCGGGCGAGTGGTTCACCGACACGCCGCTTTCGAACATTGAAATATAATGCCCGGGGTACTTGCGGGCAAAGGCCAGATAGGCCCGCCCCGTGGCCTCAAAGGCAGAGAGCGCCGTGGGCTGGCCATCGTTGTAAGCGTATTCCATCACATCAGAGAAAATTTCATAGCCCTGACGCGCGGCTTCGGCGATCAGGTCTTCGCGCCCTGCGAAATGGCGATAGACAGCCGCCGGGGTGACACCCGCCTGTTTTGCCGCCTCGGACAGGGTAAAGCCGGTAGGGCCTTTCTCTTCGATCAGCCGCAGCGCCGCATCCACCAGCGCCTGCCGCAGATTGCCATGATGGTAGCCACGTTTGCGCATCAACGGCCCCAGATCTCGGGGCCGCCGATCAAACTGGTATCGGCATCGCCAATCACTGTGCTGTCTTTGCGCGCGTACTCAAGGCTGCGCAGCACATGGCGGATGGCTTCCAGACGGGCGCGTTTTTTGTCATCTGTGCGCACAACGCACCAAGGGGCAGCATCGCTATGGCTGCGGGTCAGGGTTTCGCGGATCGCATCAGAATATGCGTCCCAGCGTTTGAGCCCTTCGACGTCAATCCAGCTAAGTTTCCATTGTTTCAATGGATCGCTTTCGCGTTTCAAAAAGCGATTCAACTGTTCGGCGCGACCGACGTTCAGCCAGAATTTGAAGACATGAATGCCTTCATCCACCAGCATTTTTTCGAAATCACCGACCTGATTGAAGAAATGTTCCCGCTGATCATCGGAACAAAAGCCAAAAACCTTTTCCACCACGCCACGATTGTACCAGGATCGATCAAAAAACACGATTTCACCGGCTGAGGGCAGGTGGTCAATATAACGTTGGAAATACCACTGTGTGGCTTCGGTATCCGAAGGCTTTGACAGGGCGACTACACGCGCGCCGCGCGGGTTCAGGTTCATGCGAAACCGTTTGATCGTGCCGCCTTTGCCGGCGGCGTCGCGGCCTTCAAAGACAATGGCAATCCGTGCGCCGCTGTCTTTGGCCCAGGCTTGCAGCTTGACCAGCTCAATCTGCAAAGCCGCCATCTGCGCCTCATAGTCTTTGCGCTTCATGTCTTTGCGATAGGGAAAACTGGCATCCAGAATATCATCCTTACCGGCATCGGCGATGGCGTCGCGCACGTTTTTGGGGGCGTCATTTTCAAAAAACGCGCTGATGGCACCGTCGAAGGGCAGGTCTGACTTGGTCATATGGATTTCCTCTGTCTTACCAGAGAATATGGAGAGAGTTGGGGCCTAACGCAAACGGATAGGGTCAGGATGAATGTATCCTGACCCCTGGCCCCTGATCTTATTTGGCCTGATCCTATGCGCTATGGCCGCGAAGGTCTGTCTGGGTCTCCCCGATCTGAGAAATGTCAAACGGGGTGGTCAGATACAGTTCATGGATCCAATTTGCGTAAAGCAGATGTGCATGGCTGCGCCAGCGGTTCTGCGGTTCGCGGGTGGGATCATCTTCCGGGTAGTAGTTGGCCGGAACATTGATGGGCTTTCCTGCCTCAACATCGCGATCATATTCTTCCTTGAGCGTGCCACTGTCATATTCAAGATGGTTGAAGATATAGAGCGCGCGATGCGCGGGATCATTCACCAGACAGGGGCCGGTTTCTTCGCTGTCGATCAGGATCGGCAGGCCCGCGGCTGTGATTTCTTCCCGCTTCAGCTCGGTCCAGCGGGACACCGGTATAACCATATCATCCGAGAACCCCCGCAGATAGGGCGAGGTTGGGGCGTGGTTGTGATGGCGCACAGCGCCAAAGGCTTTGGCATCCAGCATGTGTTTGGCAACATCGTGGAAATAGTGGATCATCGCCATGCCCCCCCAGCAGACACCCAAGGTGGAATGCACATGGGTCTGGGTCCAGTCAAAGACGTCGCACAGCTCGTCCCAATAGGTGACCTGATCAAAGGGCAGATGTTCAATCGGGGCGCCGGTGATGATCAGCCCGTCAAACTTTTCACCGCTTTCCTTGATGTCAGAGAAGGGGCGATAGAAGGCCTCCATATGTTCGGCGGCGGTGTTGCGGGTTTTGTGTTCAGACATGCGGATCAGCGTCAGTTCCACCTGCAAAGGCGTGGCGCCAATCAGGCGGGCAAACTGGTTTTCTGTCTGGATCTTCTTCGGCATGAGATTAAGAAGCGCGATACGCATCGGCCGGATATCCTGTTTGGCTGCCAGCTGCTCGGACATGACCATCACGCCTTCGTTCGAAAGAACGTCAAAGGCAGGCAGGTCAGAGGGCAGTTTGATAGGCATAACAGAGTCCTTGGATATGCAGAGCCGTTATTGGCGCTGTGCGTTAGGGCAACTTAGGTGTGGCTGGCGTCTCGTCAAGCCCTCGCGGGCTATCCTCGACGGATCACGCGGTGGGCAGGGCCTCTGCGATCAGCGTGATGAAATCATCCTGACTGCTGACCCCCGCCATATCAGAGGCTTCGATGGTGACGCCCCATTGCTGCGCCATCTTTTCGTAAAGCGGCTGACGGTTGGCCAGCGCCTGCCCATAGGTCCAGCGAATGAAAGCATCGGGGTTGACCTGCGCTTCTGACAATCCGCTGAGATCGAGATATTCGGCCCAGCAACGTTCCAGAAACAGCGGGTTGTAAGACATGGGCTTGGGCGCCCTGTCGAAGCGATCAATCAGCGCGGCGGTGTGCTCTTCGGTGCCTTTGATCCAGACCATCAGCGCCTGACTTGACACGGCTTTCAGCACCGGATCATCCGGGTTTTCCGGCGTCACCCATTCGCAGATTGACCCACCGGTGTCGCAGATGAAATGCGGATATTGATAGAGCTCTTCGGAACGGCGGATAAAGTGATTGGTATCCAGCAGCGCCTGCACTTCGGCCTGTTCAAACTGCTTTTGACGGCGGCGGTATTCATCCATCGCCAACCCGCCCATGTCTGGATTGCCCGGTTTGCCCAGATAAGAGGACAGCGGCGAGAGGTTTTCAAAGGTGATGTTAGAGCCGATATAGATCGAATCCGACATCAGCAACTCGCGCAAAAAGGGGTTCTTCATCGCCTCGCGCTTGGCGTTATCGGCGATATATTCCCCCATATAGCGGGTGCCGATGCGGTAATCGACCGAGTAGTGAAACCAATCACCACTGTCGCGCAGGATGTTCGACACATGGGTTTTGCCCAGACCCGACATGGCAAACAAAACAACACGTTTTTGCGGCGCATCGCGCCAGGCCTGAGCGGTTGGGTAATACATGGTCAGTCTCTTTTTTGCTTGGCTCTGGATTAATCCGACTTCCCGGTCAGGTCAAACCAGAAGCTTTGAGGGCACAAAGCAAAACGCCCAGGCAGTGGCCCGGGCGTTTCATCGAATGTCACATCAGAGATCTTAGAAGGTGAACTCTGCTTTCAAACCCCAGCCCATGGCTGAGTTGTCCGAAAAGGCCGCGCGGCCAACACCAGCGATTTCCGCCTCTGCATCACCCAGTTTGGTGAAGTTGAGACCGCCGGAAATCTTCATGTTGTCCTTGCTATAGCGTGCACCGATGGTGATGCCTTTGGACCCATTGGTTGGCCCAAGCGGTGATTTCAGCTTGTTGCTGTCTTCTGGTTCATAGTTAAGCGTGACCGAGGCCACCAGCGCATCCGAGAACTGGCGCGCCAGACCCAGCGAATAGGTGGTGGTGTCGTCCACATTCACCAGATCGCTGCCCAGCAGGGTCGGAACCAGATCAACCTTTGAGAATTCGGTCCAGCGCAGGCCTGCGGTCAGCAGGGTGCCCTTGGCGATGCCGGTCTGGAAATCCAGATTGAAGCTGGCCGGGGTCTTGTATTTGATCTTGTTGGTCTGAATGGTGCCGGCGAAGTTTTCAGTTGCGTCAGCTTCGTGCTCGGTTTCAAAGCGATAGGCACCCGATACCCGGAACGCGATATCCGGGATTTCATAGGCTGCACCGATGACAAAGTTTGGCGCAGTGCTTTGCTTGAGCGACACCTGATAGCCGCCTGCACGTGCCAGACCTATCGCGGTGCGCTGCACCTGTGTCCCAAGCGCGCCAACAGTTGCCGCACCACCAAGTGCCGCAATGGCTTGCGCGCGTGCCGGGTTGGGCTGCAGAGCTGCCCCAAGAGTGCGGGCATTGACGCCAGCCCGTTTGGCAACAGCACCAACTGCCAGCGAGTTGCGATAGGCTATGCCGTTCAGCGTGATATTGGCATCCACCTGTTGAACACCGATCCCTGCAAAAACGCTAAAGCGATCACTGACACGATAGCGCCCAACGAATGTCAGCGCAGTCGATCCCAGTTCGGCCTTTGTGCCCCCCAGTTGGGTGGTCAGTGGGCTAGAGTCATAGTTGATGTCCGCGCCAAAGGGCTGATCCATGATCACCGCGTAGTTCAGCTTGTCGTTGATTGCACCGGTGTAGCTGAGGCCAATCTGAGAATAGCTTTCTCCAACACTGTATGTGCCTGCACCGGCCTTGTCGCGCCCCTTGATTTTTGGCGTGACCGACCCAAATGACACATTGGCGGTGCCTGCATCATTGAAAATGGCGGAAATGCTCTGACCCGAGCGGTCCAGACCGCCTGCAAGGGCCGTGCTGGCTGAAAGCGCAACAATCGCGGCGCTGAGCGAAGTTTTTTTCATGTGTCTATCCCTACGTTCCCGAATTGCGCTCGGGCGTTCTCCTGTTGAAAACCCTAGGCGGCGATTTGCCGAGGGGTCAATCTTTGACGGAACGTCACATTGACCTGCACCCAAGCCGCGTCACGTTTATGTAACAGGCTTTTCCCGTAATTCGAACCTTATGTTTGCGTAATTCGCGCCAAAGATGATGAGTGCGCCCAATAAAACAAAGACTTCGAAAGGTTCGTGATAAAAAATCATCCCAACGATGGCGATAATGGGCAGGCGGGCGAAATCCACCGGGATCACCACACTGGCGGGCGCAAGGCTCAGCGCGGTTGTGATGCAGTAATGTGCCAAAAGCCCGGCAAGGGCGATGACAACCACCCATGGCAGGCTTTCAGTCGACGGCACGCGGATCTGCCCATCAAAGCCTGCACAGATCAGTCCAAAGATCGCCTGCATTACCGTCAGCCAGAACAGAATGCAGGTCACTGACTGGCGGCGTGTCAGCAGGCGGGTGAACACAGCTGATGCGGCAAAGCCAATGGCGGCGGCAGCGGCGGCCAGCTGGCCGATCTCAAAGCTGGAGGGGTTGGGGCGAGTGACCACAAGAATGCCGATAAATCCGACCAAAGCGGCCAGAATGCGATTTTTTGTCAGAGCTTCACCCAGGACCAGCGGGGCCAGCACCATGACCCAGAAGGGGGTGGTGAATTCCAACGCAAAGACCTGCGCCAAGGGCAGCACCGTCAGCGCATAAAACCAAAGGTTCTGCCCGGCGAAATGCCCAAGGTTGCGGATGAAATGCAACGGCAGTTGCTGGCAGGAAATCTGCCGCCAAGTGCCCGTAAGCCCGGCAAAAGACAACACAACCCCGATCCCGATCAAAGAGCGAAACAGCATGATCTCGAAAGTATCAAGATCAAGGCTGACCTCGCGCCCGGCGACGGCCATCAGCGTAAAAGAAAGGATGGCCCCTGTCATCCAAAGGCAGGCGCGCAGCGTAGCGTTCATTTTGGAAACCGTTCTGTTTGCGGCATCTGGCCAGAGCTTGGCGTAAAAGGCAAGTCGCTCAGGCAGATTGGGCTGTGATCACCCGGCTTCGGTCAGCTTGGCATTTTGTGAGGGACTGTTCTGTTCGAGCAGGCTGTCTGAATGCCACAGGTTTACAGTGTCCATTTCCAACGGCTCGGGGCTTAGGATTGTCTGACGTATGTCATAGGCCGCAGCCAGCAAAGACAGGTGGTTTGGTGCTGCAATGTAAAGCGGCTTCCAACGCGGGGCAAAGCAGGTTTTGAACCGGGTCAGCCCTGCGCAATCCGCCAGTTTAGGCGGCAGGCTGGGATGGGGCAGGGCCGCAAGGCTGAGTTCTTTGATGCCTTTTTCACAGGCATCTTCGATCATGCAGTGGATCAGCCGGTGCATGGTGCCGGGGGGCAATTCCGGATAGTGGCGCATCAGGTCCAGCGCCATCCCGTTGTCGCCCACAACAGCCGAGGCATAGGCAATCAGCCGACCTTTGTACCACGCGCCATAGAGAGGTTTGTCTTCCAGATAATGTGGGCAAAAACGGCCCATGGTAAAGCCACGTTCCTGACCATGGGGCGCTTCCCAGGCGTGATGGATGGTTTCCAGCTCTGACCACTTGGGTGTGGTCAGCGGGCCAACCTTGATCCCGGCCTTATCGGCTTTGCGCAAAGCACGGCGCAGCTGGCGGCGTTCCGATCCCTCAAGTGTAAAGCTCTGGGTGTCGATGATCGCATCCACCGCAAAAGGATGCACGGCCCATCCCAAGGAACGCATGGTGCTGGCATCGCGACCATTCAGTTTATACATGCAGGGCAAACGGTTGCGCGCCAAGGCCTGTCGTTGCAGATCGCGCACGAGATCGCGCAGCGCCCCGTCTGTCGCGCCCAGAAACAAGGTCAGCGATTGGGATGACTGCATAGCGCATCCCTGCGCCCGCAGCCCGACAATCGGGACAGTGGTATTTTGCGCGGCAATCGGATGTTCTGCGCGCGAGCCACGAAACACATCCGAGGTTTTCGCACGTTTCTGGCGTTTGCGCACGGGCGTCGCCACAAAGGCGTAAAACGCGCCCAGCAGGCAGGGAATAGCGTAATAGACCAGCCGAAAGCCGATCAATGCGGCGGCAAGCCCATTGGCATTGACCTCATGTAAAATGGCCACCAGCGCCAGCTCAAACGGGCCAACCCCCCCAGGGGTGCCACCCACCATTCCCGCCCCAAGCGCCAGCGTGAAGGCTGCAATCAGCGGGAACAGCGGCACCGCCATTTCTGGCGGTAAAAGCAGATGGAGCGCCAGACCAGCAAACACAAGATCCGTGGCGGCCAGCATGACCAGTTGCACCATGGCGCGCAGCGATGGCAGATCAATCCTGCGCCCCAAAGGGGCCATCTTGGGAAAGCGCAACAAGGCAAGACAAAGCGCGCCCAGCCCCAGCGCAAAGGCAAAAGGGGCAATCCAGCCAATCCCAGCCAAGACGGGTAGGGAAAAGCTGAGGACAATCAGCCCCCAGGAGACAAAGAAACACAGGGTGACAAAACCGGTTATGCGCAGAACATGGCCATGCCCCATGGCGGGCATCAACCGCCAGCGCAGGGCCGCGCCTACAACCGGGCCAAACCCGGTGGTCTGCCCCACCGCAATGGCAGAGGCCCCCGCCATACGCGCCGGGCGATCCGGGATGCCGGTTTGAAAATGACGATGCGCAACCACATCATATTGGGCGATAGCCCAGAAGCTGGCGACAGTGGCCAGGGCCGCTGCGATCCAGCGCCAGGCGGGGATAGCATAAAAGGCTTCGCCAACCAGCGCCCAATCCAACGTTTGCGATTTGTGCCACAACAGCCAGACTAGGGCTGCCCCCATCACCAGAGGAATCCCGCGCTTTGCCAGATCTGTTGCGTTCTCAGTTGCCACCTTCACCACAAGTCACCCCATTACCAACCCTGCGCAGAGTATCAGAGGTGCCCAATCGCTTTGTTAAAGCTTGGATTCTAACGACTAGAATTTACTTAAAAAAAACGCGCCCGGTCAGGCGCGTTCCGTTCTTGCATCCTGACAGATGTCAGGCTTCGTTCATGATCTGATCCTGCGCGACGCGCAGCAGTTCCACCATTTTGGCACGGATGTCTTCAGCAGTGGCTTTGCCATCCAGATCGCCAACCACTTTGCGTACAACGTCTTCGTGGCCTGCTTCTTCAAAGTCGGACTTCACAACTTCGACCGCATAGGCATCAGCGTCAGCGCCTGTTTTGCCCAGCAGCTCTGCGGCCCAGAGACCCAGCAGTTTGTTGCAGCGCGCCTGCGCTTTGAACTTCATTTCCTCGTCATGAGCGAATTTGTTTTCGAACGCATTTTCACGATCATCGAAAGTGGTCATGTCCGCTACTCCCTCGGGCACATAAATTCCCTTTTGCATATGACAACCTTAGGGCTTGGGCGCAAGGGGAACCGTGCAATTGCGGCATTCTAAGCGCTAACAGCCGTCGGCTTGCGCTTGTGCCTGTCCGGGGCTATGAGCCTGATTTTAGAAGTTTATTAACCAAAGTTAATTTTGAAAGGAGCCGCAAATGCGTTTGGGACTCGCCCTGTTTTTTGCCGTTTTTGCCATGACCGCCCATGCTTCTGAGCCCAAAACCCCGACCCAGAGATTGCAGGAACTGCAATTGGTTCAAGCCTTTGACTGCCGCAATGTCAGCTGCAAACGGCTGCGGTCTTGCCAAGAGGCCTGCTATAAACTGGTGCAATGTGGCCAAGGGCGCAGAGATGGCGATAACGATGGTATTCCCTGTGAAAACCTGTGTTCGCGCCGGTGTGAATAATCAATACAAATAAAAAAGGCGGGGAAATCCCCGCCTTTGGTGTGCTCTGACTTAGCCGCGGCGGCGGCGGCGGCCGCCACGGCCACCGGCTGCATCGTCAGGTGATTTGTTGAATTTGATCCATTCAGCACCACCATCGTCATTGTTGGTCAGGAAGTTGGCTGCGCGGATGGCTTCCATTTCCTTACCAGCGCGTGGCTTGGTCGAACCCATGCCAAAGAGCTTCACAAAGGTTTCGTCGTCCATGCCTTCGGGCAGAACCACACCGGCGGCTTCGACTTCGGCTTTCTTTTCGGCGATTTTCTTGGGGCCGATGGGCAGAGCAACCGGGTTCATGATCGCAGAGGTCATGCCGGTGGCCATCGCCATGGGCAGGAAGGCGTTGTTGATGCCGTGGCGGTTGGGCAGGCCAAAGGAAATGTTCGACGCGCCGCAGGTGGTGTTCACACCCAGTTCCATACGCAGGCGGCGGTTCAGTTCGAACACCTGCAGGCCAGCGGTGCCCATGGCGCCGATTGGCATAACCAGCGGGTCAACCACGATGTCATGCGCGGGAATGCCAAAGTCTGCGGCGCGTTCGACGATCTTTTTCGCAACGGCAAAGCGCACTTCGGGATCTTCCGAAATGCCGGTGTCATCGTTTGAGATCGCGACAACAGGAACATTGTATTTCTTGACCAGCGGCAGAACCAGTTCCAGACGCTCTTCTTCGCCTGTGACCGAGTTCAGCAGCGGGCGGCCCTGTGCGGCTTCCAGACCGGCCTCAAGCGCGCCGGGCACCGATGAGTCGATGCACAGCGGGGTGTCGGTCACGTTCTGAACCACTTCCACCAGCTTGCGCATCAGGTCTGGCTCAACAAAGTTGTTGTCCGCATAGCGCGGATCTTCGGCCATTTTGTTTGAGAAAACAGCACCCGAGTTGATATCAAGAATACCGGCACCCGCAGCCACCTGAGCGGCCGCATCGGCCTCAACGCGGCTGAAATCGCCGGCTTCAAGTTCAGTGTTCAGGATCTTGCGACCTGTGGGGTTGATGCGTTCACCGATGACGGTAAAGGGCTGGTCGAAGCCGATAATGGTGGTCTTTGTCTTCGACTCGACAATGGTGCGGGTCATGGGCGGGGTCTCTCCGTTGGTAATGCGCCGGGGTGTTGGGCCCGGCGCGGGTCGTACATGTGAAAATGGTGCTTAGGCGTTCACGGGCTTGGTGCTTTCGCCGCCGTGCTCAATGGCCCAGTTGGCGTTGGTCTTGATGCCGCCCAGTGGGAAGAAATGCACCTGCGTGATGTTGAAATCAGGGTTGGCCGCCTTGTGTGCTGCCAGATCCGACAGAACCTCGGTGGGCTCATGCGGCAGCAACAGCTTGGTCACATCCTTGGCGCGCTTTTGCAGCACTTTCAAAGAGGGGCCAACACCGCAGGCGATGGCGAATTTGATCATGGTCTGCAGCTTGGCCGGACCTGCAATGCCGATGTGAATCGGCAGGTTCATGCCGCGTTCGGCCAGTTCATTGGCCCAGGCGATCACTGGCTCAGCTTCAAAGCAGAACTGTGTGGCCAGCGCCATGTCAGCGTCGGTGCGCTTGGAGAACTCCTGTTTCCAGTCCAGCGCCGCATAGGTGTTTGTGCGTGCGCCATCCGGGTCGATGTCGAGGTTTGGCTCGGGGTGGCCAGCCACGTGCAGATTGGTAAAGCCCGCTTGATCGAACAGCCCGGTTTCCAGCAGCTGCATCGAGCTGTCAAAGTCGCCATGCGGCTTGGCCACGCCACCGGCCAGAATCAGGCCCTGTTTGACATCCGCTTCGCCCTGATATTGCGCGATCCAGTCTGCCAGAGTGGCCTTGTCCTTGATGATGCGCGCCGGGAAGTGGGGCATCACGTCATAGCCTTCGGCTTTGATGCGCTTGGCAGTGGCCACCATGTCTTCGATGGGTGTGCCTTCGATGTGTGCGATGTAAACACGGGTGCCTGCGGGCAGCAGATCGCGGAAATCTTCGACTTTGCCAGCGGTGCGCGGCATCACCTCGATCGAATAGCCCTTTAGAAAGGCCTCAAGCTCGCCATTGCTGGCACCGGGTTTGGCTTCTTTTTTGCGGAAATTCAGCAACGCCATGATGGCCTCCTTCACATTCATGGGGCCTTAGGCCCAACCTTCGTTGGCAATCAGAGCTTTGATCCGGTCGAGATCGTATTCGGCATCCAGACGTGCGGCTTCCGCATCTGCGGCTTCCTGCGCGTCGCCGTCCACCTGGCCGGTGACCTCTTTGCGCCACTCTGCCAGATAGGCGTCTGTGTCCGTCGCCCCCAGCTTCATGGCGGCACGGTCAATGGCCTGTTCGAACCGTTCTGGCAGTTGGACCTTCGCGCCGCGACGTCCTTTGCCCACGATGACCTGGGCTGGGATGTCACGCCAGTAAACAATGGTGAGGTCTGCCATAGTTCTGATTCCCTTCTTAACTGTTTTCGCAGTGTTACCTGCGGCGTTGCGCTGCTCAGGGTCGATTTTCGACTTGTGCCGTCTCATCCGCGACAGGCTAACGAAACTTGGCCGGGGCGTGAACCGCCGGGGCCAATCAAAACACTCACATTAAAGATGAGCCAAATTAACTTGGGGCAGGGGGCTCATGGTGCTTGCGTGACACAGGAGGCGTGTTATCTTGAATGTAAGTTGAAATCGGAGGCGCGATCATGGCGCCTAAGCGTCCCCGTGCTGCGGGCGCTTTCCCGAAACCGGTCGAGAGCCTCGCGCACGCCAAGCCGGATCCCAATGCGCTGTATGCCGCCTTGGATCTTGGCACGAACAGTTGTCGCATGTTGGTGGCCCAGCCCAAGGGCAGCCAGTTTCATGTGATCGACAGCTTTTCCAAATCCGTCCAGCTGGGCATGGGATTGGAAAAGACTGGCCGCCTGAGCCGGTCGTCCATGCAGCGGACGGTCGCGGCTATGCGGGTGTGCCGTCAGAAAATTGAACGTCATAATGTGACGCGGATGCGGCTGGTCGCCACCGAGGCCTGCAGGCGCGCCCGCAATGCGCGCGAATTTATCCGCCATGTGCGTCGCGAAACCGGGCTGACGCTGGAGATCATCCAGCCCGAAGAAGAGGCGCGTCTGGCGGTGATTTCCTGCGCGCCGCTGGTGTCTACCAAGACAGAACAGTTATTGGTGGTCGATATTGGCGGCGGGTCTACGGAACTTGTCTGGATTGATCTGTCCAGCGTTGATCCGCGTGAACGCCCACGCGCGATCATGCGTCTGCACGCCGGGTTTCACCCCCCTGAAAGCCCCTTTCCAAATGCCAAGGTGGTGGATTGGATCAGCGTGCCGCTTGGGGTGGCGACGCTGCGCGATCAGTTTTCGGATGTGACAGATGATGGCGCCCGCTATGCACTGATGAGCTGCTATTTCGAAGAGCAACTGGCAGATTTCTCGCCCTATCTGGATGAACAGGCGCGTGAGGGATTTCAGATTGTCGGCACCTCGGGCACAGTGACGACCGTTGCGGCCTCACATCTGGGGCTGCGCCGCTATGATCGCACCAAGGTCGATGGGTTGCGCATGAGCAGCGACCAGATCGAAGCGGTGATTCAACGCTATCTTGATCTTGGCCCCACGGGGCGGCGGCGCGATCCGCGCATCGGCCCGGATCGCCATGCGCTGATCATGTCGGGGTCGGCGATTTTGCAGGCGCTGCTGCGGGCCTGGCCCACAGATCGCCTGAGCGTGGCAGATCGCGGCCTGCGCGAAGGGCTGCTTTATGCGCAAATGTCTGCGGATGGTGTTTTGGAAGACGGTCCGCTATAAGGGCGCTTCGAATTTCGACGGGGGCTGTGTGATGGCCCTGATGGGACAGAGTCATGGCAAAGAAACCGGGTAGCAGCAAAAACACCTCAGGGCGCGGGCAGCGCGATCTCAAGGTCAAGGTGAAATCCGCCCGCGGGCGCACCACCTCATCGACCCGCTGGCTGCAACGCCAGTTGAACGATCCCTATGTGAAGCGCGCCAAGGAAGAAGGCTATCGCGGCCGCGCGGCCTTTAAGATCTTGGAAATTGACGACAAGTTCCGCTTTCTCGTGCCGGGCGCGCGGGTGGTTGATCTGGGCTGTGCGCCGGGGGGCTGGTGTCAGGTGGCGACCAAACGGGTGAATGCCTTTGGCGAACGCACAGGCAAAGCGCAGGGCTATGTGCTGGGTGTGGATCTGCAAGAGGTCGACCCGATCGCCGGGGCAGAAATCCATCAGCTGGATTTCATGGAAGACGACGCCGACCAGAAAGTGAAAGACTGGCTGGGCGGCACCGCCCATGTTGTGATGTCGGATATGGCGGCCTCTTCATCAGGCCACAAGCAGACCGACCACCTGCGCATTATCGCCCTGTGCGAGGCGGCGGCCTATCTGGCGTTTGATGTGCTTGAAGAGGGCGGCACTTTTGTCGCCAAGGTGCTGGCTGGTGGCGCGGAAGGTTCGCTTCAGCAGATTCTCAAGCAGCGCTTCACCAAGGTGGTGAACTTCAAACCGCCCTCCAGCCGCTCTGATTCTTCTGAAAAATTTGTGGTGGCTACGGGCTTTAAAGGCTGAGCCCCCAGCGAATCCAACGCGATTTTCTGAAACGCCATCAGATCCTCTGATCGGGCGCGCGGCTGCGGCTTTGGCGCATCCAGATCGGGCATGTCGACACTGCGGTGCAGATCAAACAGGCGCGCATGCAGCGCCTGCCTTTGGGTGACTTCGGGTTTGCCGGGCTGATGGTGCATAAGACCCTCTGAAAACTGGTACGAACAGGGGCAATCCAACATTCAATTGTGGCCTTGGTGTGAAGCCGGATCTGATTGCATCTGGAACCTGCAAAGTGTTTGTTTCAACTTGTCCGAATGCGACATCTGTCGGGTGCTGCACGTTTGCGTGGGCACGGTTCCCGCAGCCTGTTCCAAATGCTTATAGAGGAGAGCACTATGGCCAAAGTTGCAGCCATCATTGGCGGAGGGGTGATCGGTGGCGGTTGGGCCGCGCGGTTTGCGATCATGGGTTGGGATGTGCGCATCTTTGATCCCGATCCCGAAGCCGAGCGCAAGATGTCTGAGGTCATGGCCAATGCGGAACGCAGCTTGCCAATGCTTTATGACGTGCCGCTGCCTGCGCGTGGCAAGATGACGTTCCACAGTTCAATCGCCGAAGCGGTTGAGGGCGCAAGCTATGTGCAAGAAAGCGTGCCAGAGAGGCTTGAGATCAAGCACAAAACCCTTGCCGAGATCCAGAAACATCTTGATCCCGAAGCGGTGATTGGCTCGTCGACCTCTGGGTTCAAACCCTCAGAGCTGCAAGAAGGGGCCAAAGATCCTACGCAGATCCTTGTGGCGCACCCGTTCAACCCGGTTTATCTGGTGCCGCTCGTCGAACTGGTGCCCGGCGACAATCATGACCCCCGTGCGGTTGACTGGGCCAGAACCGTACTGACCGAAATCGGGATGTATCCGCTGGTGGTGAGTGCTGAAATCGACGCGCATATCGCGGATCGTTTTCTGGAAGCGGTCTGGCGCGAGGCGCTTTGGCTGGTCAAAGATGGCATCGCCACCACCGAAGAAATCGACAATGCGATCCGGTATGGTTTTGGGCTGCGGTGGGCGCAGATGGGGCTGTTTGAAACCTATCGCGTGGCTGGCGGCGAAGCGGGAATGCGGCACTTTATGGCGCAGTTTGGCCCGGCTCTGAAGTGGCCCTGGACCAAGCTGATGGATGTGCCTGAATTCACTGATGAACTGGTGGATATGATTGCAAATCAGTCTGACGCGCAATCCGGTCAGCATTCCATCCGCGAACTGGAACGCCTGCGCGACAACAATCTGGTCGCCATCATGCGCGCACTTAAAGGGCAGGGCGCTGGGGCGGGCTTGTTGATCAAGGATCACGATGCCACCCTGCGCGGCGCGCTGGAAGACAGTGTGCCGCTGGTCACCATGCAGCGCAAGGTGCCTGTGGATTGGGGTGACATGAACGGCCATATGAACGAAGGCCGCTATGGTCAGGTCTTTTCTGACGCCTCTGAGGAACTGATGGCCCACGTTGGGGCAGATCAGGCCTATGTGGATGCGGGCAACAGCTATTTCACCGTGGAAACCAGCGTGAAATATCTGGTTGAGACCCATATCGGCGAAGACATCACCGTGGAAACCACCGTCAAACTGGGCGAAGGTAAGAAACTGCGGCTCTGGCACGAAATGAAGCGTCAGTCGGACGGGGAAATTCTGGCCACTTGCGATCAGTTCCTGCTACATGTGTCGCTGGAAACACGCCGTTCCTGCCCCCCCTTGGCCCATGTTCAAGAGGCGGTGGAACGCCTCGCGAAAGCACATGGGAGCACTGAGGGGAATGTCCAGGGATCTGAATGATCGGAATTTTCTGACCGATCTGTTTGAAACAGCCGTTGCGGCGGCGGACCCGATGAAGGCTCTGGCGGGGGTCCTGCCAGAGCGCCCCAAGGGCCGCGTTATAGTTGTCGCGCTTGGCAAAGGGGCGGCGCAGATGGCCGCTGCTTTTGAGACCCTCTGGGATGCGCCTGTCGAAGGTATAGTGGTCACGCGCTATGGCTATGGTGCGCCATGCAGATATCTGCCGGTGCTTGAGGCCGCCCATCCGGTGCCGGATCAAGCCGGGCAAGAGGCGGCAGAGCGCGTGATGCAGGTCGTGAGCGATCTCAGCGAAGATGATCTGGTGGTGGCGCTGGTCTGCGGGGGCGGATCGGCGCTGTTGCCTGCCCCACCCGAGGGGTTGACGCTAGAAGATGAACAGGCGCTGAACCGGGCGCTGCTGGCCTCGGGCGCGCCCATTGGGGTGATGAACGCCATTCGCAAACACATGAGCGGGATCAAAGGCGGGCGGCTGGCAGCTATGGCGCATCCGGCACGGGTGGTGTCATTGGTGGTGTCAGATGTGCCCGGCGATGATCCGGCGCAGGTGGCCTCTGGGCCGACGGTGCCCGATGGGGTGACCCGTGAGGATGTGCTGGCGATGATCGAAACCCGCAATATCGCTCTGCCGGACAATATCATGGCGCATATCCGATCCGAGGCCTCAAGTGCACCTTTGCCGGATGACCCGGTGTTTGCCCGCAACGAGGTGCATGTGGTGGCCTCGGCCAATCTGTCGCTTGAGGCAGCCGCGGCCAAAGCGCAGGCGCAGGGTATTCCTGCGGTGATCCTGTCAGACGCGATCGAAGGCGAAGCCGCGGATGTGGGGCAGGTTCATGCGGCCATCGCCCGCGAAGTGGCTTTGAAAAACCGCCCGTTTACGGCCCCGGTTGTCGTGCTCTCGGGCGGTGAAACCACGGTCACTTTGGGGGAAACCCCCGGGCGCGGCGGGCGCAACACGGCCTTTTTGCTATCCTTTGCGCAGGGTATTGACGGGGTGCCGGACATCACCGCACTTGCGGCGGATACCGATGGGATTGATGGGTCAGAAGACAACGCCGGGGCCTTTGCCGATGGTGGCAGTATGGCACGGCTGCGGCAGGCTGGGCATGATCCGATGGCCTTTGTCAAAGCGCAGGATCCATGGGGGGCGTTTGACGCCATTGGTGATATATATGCGCCGGGCCCCACTGGAACAAATATCAATGATTTCAGGGCAATATTGATCAAACCTAACGTCTAGGATGAACTTGGGCGGCGCTTAGGAGGTCAGCGCTGAAATAAGCCAGGACAACCCGTTCAGCGCTTTGCTTTGCGCGATGAGAAGCCCGTCCTTTCCAGGCCCGTGCAGATAGTCGAGACCGGCCATTACACTGTCATCGGGCAGATAGGCCAGCGTTCCGCCCACAATCGCGCCCAGCAAAATCATGCGGGCGTTTTTGTGGCGTGGATTAAAACGCAGCAGGGCGCGCGCCAGATGGACCGGCAGAATCAGCACGGTGGTGAAGATCAGCGCCGTTGGCAGAGCCATCACCAGCATGTGCAGCTGTTCGGGCAAAGATCCCAGTTGCAGCGAAATCGGAATGCGGCCCGGATCGGTCAGCAAAAGCCCAACCAGATACAGCCAGCCTGCGCCGGTGATCAAAGACACCAGCGGACGATAGCGAACATTGGGTCTGGCATAGGCCGCTTCCCCGATGACGGCGAAGGCGGGGTCGACGCGTTTCACACGTTGGCGGAAATCGGCGACGGTCTGTTTTTTGTAAGTGCGCTGCATGGGGGCAGTTTAGGCATTAATAAAGCCGAAACCAAAGCGCTCAGTCGCGAAAATTAAGGAGAGTTTTGGGCAAAATGAAGGGCGCAGACTGCGCTGCGCCCGACACCGATATCAGGACTTGAGCGCTTGCAGGATACGCGCCCAGCTGCGCATGCCTTTGTGAAAGCTCTTCACATCGTATTTTTCATTGGGCGAATGGATCTGGTCGTCATCATTGGCAAAGCCAACCAGCATGGAATCCATCTCAAGGATGGATTTGAAAAAGCCCACCACCGGGATAGACCCCCCCATGCCGGTAAAGACCGCTTCGCGTCCCCATTCATCCGACAAAGCGCCGCGCGCGGCTTCGAACCCGGGGCGTTCCAGATTCATCACAGAGGCGCGCGACCCTTCCAGATCCTGATTCCATTCCACGGTGATGTCCTGCGACAGGCGGTCTTCGACATGTTTGCGGATCTTCAGGCGCAGCGCGTCGGGATCCATATTCCCCACCAGACGGCAGGTGATTTTGCAATGCGCCTTGGAGGGCAGCACCGTCTTGGTGCCGGCACCGGTATAGCCGCCCCACATGCCGTTGACCTCAAGGGTTGGGCGGGTCCATTGCTGTTCCAGCGTGGTGCGATCTTTTTCGCCATGCGCTTTTGTATAGCCGACCGAATTGAGATACTCGGCCTCATCAAAGCCGCAGTTTTCCCATTGACGCAACTGTTCGGCAGAGACGTCCTGAACCCCTTCGTAGAATCCCTCGACCGCGATCTTGCCGGTCTCATCATCATAGAATGAGGCGACGATGCGCGACATTTCCCGCAGCGGGTTCAGACCGGGGCCGCCATAATGGCCGGAATGCAGATCTATGCGCGGGCCGGTCAGGGTGAACTCTTCTTTCAGCATACCGCGCAGTTGCGATGCAATCGAGGGCACACCGCGCGACACCATCGAAGTGTCACAGACCAGCGCGATATCGGCCTGAAGCTCTTGTTTGAACTCTTTCAGGAAAGGCACGAGCGAAGGCGATCCGCTTTCCTCTTCCCCTTCAAAGAAAAAGGTGATGCGGCAGGGGAAGCTGCCATGCACGGCTTTCCACGCGCGGCAGGCTTCAATAAAGGTCATCAGCTGACCTTTGTCATCCGAAGCCCCGCGGGCGCGGATAACCTGACCATGGTCGGTGTCTTGCAGCTGCGGTTCAAAGGGCGGTGTGTCCCACAGGTCCAGCGGATCGACCGGCTGCACATCATAGTGACCGTAAAACAGAACATGCGGGCCGTCGCCGTCGACATGGCCAACCACCATCGGATGACCAGAGGTGGCACGCTTTTGTGCCGGAATGCCAAAGCTGTTCAGATCCTCCACCAGCCAGTCCGCCGCACGATCCACATCCGCCTTGTAAGCCGGATCGGTCGAAATCGACGGAATGCGCAAAAAGGTCATCAGGCGGTCAAGCGATGCGGGCAGCTCATCATCAATACGGGCAAGAGTGGCCTCTAATGTCATATCAGATCTCATTATAATTGCGTTTGCCTGACCCTATCCTTCTATGCGCCACGCGCAAGCGCCAAGCTGAGGTTCAGACAGGAATTGATCTGCCGCGGGCCAGACCTGCCAGCGCACTAAGCGAATCGTAAATGTGAACAGCCTGTTTCCGAAAGACGCCGGTTTGTGCCTTTTGGTGTCGGATTCCTGCATTGAAGTAAGATGACTTTGACGTATATCAAAGCCTGCGGCGGTTGGTCCGGCGCAAGAGTGTGGACAGGAAGTCCGGGTTTTTGTAGCTATTCATGAACTCGAATGTTGATAGCCAGACGTGTCAGACCCGATGATTTTGCTCAGGAATAGGGCGGAAAACAAAGGGAAAGACCCGAAGTTATAAGGAGAAGCCGGTGGACTACACCGCGAAACTCGACGCCGCCCTGGATCGACTGCATGAAGAAGGTCGCTATCGCACCTTCATTGATATCGAACGCAAGCAGGGCCAGTTCCCGCATGCGACATGGCGCAAGGAAGACGGGTCTGAACAGCCGATCACCGTATGGTGCGGCAATGACTATCTTGGTATGGGCCAACATCCGGTGGTTCTGACTGCCATGCATGAGGCGCTTGAGGCGACCGGCGCGGGTTCGGGCGGGACACGCAATATCTCTGGCACCACTGTCTATCACAAACGTCTTGAGGCCGAACTGGCGGATCTGCACGGCAAAGAGGCCGCGCTGATCTTTACCTCGGCCTATATCGCAAATGACGCGACGCTTTCGACGCTGCCCAAACTTTTCCCTGGTCTGATCATCTATTCCGACGCTTTGAACCATGCGTCGATGATCGAAGGGGTGCGCCGCAACGGCGGGGCCAAGCGTATTTTCCGCCACAATGATGTGGCGCATCTGCGCGAGCTGCTTGAGGCTGACGATCCTGAGGCGCCCAAACTGATTGCCTTTGAATCGGTTTACTCGATGGATGGTGATTTCGGTCCGATCGAAGAAATCTGTGATCTGGCGGATGAATTCGGTGCGCTGACCTATATCGACGAGGTCCACGCAGTGGGCATGTATGGCCCGCGCGGGGCAGGGGTCGCGGAACGCGACCGTCTGGCGCATCGCATTGACATCATCAATGGCACCCTTGCCAAAGCTTATGGGGTGATGGGCGGCTATATCGCGGCCTCGGCCAAGATGTGTGACGCTGTGCGCTCTTACGCGCCGGGCTTTATCTTCACCACATCGCTGCCTCCGGCTGTGGCAGCAGGGGCTGCGGCCTCGGTGGCCTTTCTGAAAACCTCCGAAGGGCAGAAACTGCGCGAAGAGCATCAGACGCAGGCGAAGATCCTCAAGACCCGCCTGAAAGGCATGGGGCTGCCGATCATTGATCACGGAAGTCATATCGTTCCTGTGATTGTTGGTGATCCTGTTCACACCAAAAAGCTGTCTGACATGCTGTTGGAAGGATTCGGCATCTATGTTCAGCCGATCAATTTCCCGACAGTGCCGCGCGGCACAGAGCGCCTGCGCTTTACCCCATCCCCCGTTCATGGATCGGGCGAAATGGATGCATTGATCCGAGGAATGGATGAACTTTGGAGCCACTGTGCGCTAAATCGTGCCGAGTTAGCCGGGTAATCATACTAAATCTATCATTATTCTTGTGATGTGCTAATGTTTCATCAATACCGGGCCAAGCGAGTCGCTAAGCCCGGACCGGGGCAGAAAATCCGGGGCAGGCATGATGAAACTAACCGGTAATAATGGGGCAGTCTGAATGATCGGGCGTATTACCCAGGGCAAACCTGAAGTGCAGGAACTGTCGTCACAAGGTTTTGACGACTACGAGATGCGTCTCGGAGATGTGATGCGCGGTGAACGCGCCACCATGGGCAAATCGCTTATGGATGTTCATCGGGAATTGCGCATCAAAGCCGATTACATCGACGCCATCGAGAACTGTGATCCCAGCAAGTTTGACACACAAAGCTTTATCGCTGGTTACGTGCGCTCTTATGCGCGCTATCTCGGGATGGACCCGGACGAAGCTTTTGCTGCCTTTTGTGCCGAAAGTGGTTTCGAAGTCGCCCATGGCATGTCGCATGAGGCTTCGGATATTCGTAAATCCCAGGCGCGCAGAGATCGCGCGCCCACCAGCGCTGCGGACAATGTGCTGTTTGATGGCGGCAAGCTGCCTTATGCCCCCGCGCCTGATAGCTGGCTTTCTCGCATCGAACCCAGCGCAATAGGATCGTCTTTGGTTCTGGTCGCCTTGCTGGCCGGGATCGGATATGGCGGCTGGTCGGTTTTGCAGGAAATTCAGCGTGTGCAGGTTACGCCAGTGGATCAGACCCCGGTTGTGCTTAGCCAGCTTGACCCGCTGGATGCGGCCACAACGCTCGCGCAGGATCCTGAAGCGTCGCAAACTGCGGCTGCCGCGGTGACACGCCCATCCAGCGCAGCTTTTGACCGGCTATATCGCCCGCAGGCATTGGATGTGCCCGTGTTGGTGTCGCGCGATGCGCCGATTTCAACGCTTGATCCGGAATCGGTTGGCAGCTTCTCAAACGGGGCGATTGCACAGATCCCGCAGGTCGAGGAGAGCATCGACGCCGCTGTCGCCATCGCACTGTCTCAACAGATCACCCTGCCGGAGAACCCGGCACCAGATGCCCCGGCAGAAGGCCCGCGTTTTGCGGCAGCTCCGGTTCTGCCCGCAGCGACCGCCACCCTTGGTGCGCCTCAGGTTCTGGAAAACCCGGTTCCGGGGATCACTGTTGTGGCCACCGCCGAAACCTGGGTTGAGGTCACAGCGCCCTCTGGGAAAAAGCTGTTTGCCCAGACTTTGAAAGCCGGTGAAACCTATCAGGTGCCCGCAACCGAACAGCCGCCCACCATCTTTTCCGGCAATGCCGGTGGCGTTTATTTCGCTGTCAATGGTGTGACCTATGGCCCCTATGGCCAAAGTGGCAAGTTCGGGCGCAATCTGGCGCTGGATGCCACTGCGATTGCTGACAAAATGCAGGTGGCTGACCTGTCGCAGAACGCCCCTCTGGCCAAAACCGTGGCGCAGCTGCGGCTGAACGGCGCAAATTACTAAGGCTCTTTTTCGCATCCTTGGGTGGCGAAATTGCATCGGGTGCATTAGCTAACCCGTAAAGCTTTTGTCGTGCAGGACCGACCGATGGATCACAATCACATCCGCCCTTGGCGCAATATCCACCGCCGTAAATCCCGTCAGATCATGGTGGGGAATGTTCCCGTGGGCGGTGATGCGCCGATCTCGGTTCAGACCATGACAAACACTGTCACAACGGATATTCCCGGCACCATCGCGCAGGTGCTGGCTGCTGCAGAGGCCGGGGCAGATATCGTGCGGATCTCGGTGCCCGATCAGGATTCGGCGAAGGCGCTGAAAGAGATCGTCAAGGAAAGCCCAGTTCCGATCGTGGCGGATATCCACTTTCACTATAAACGCGGGATCGAAGCTGCCGAGGCTGGGGCTGCCTGCCTGCGCATCAATCCGGGCAATATCGGCAAGCCTGATCGCGTGGCCGAGGTGATCAAAGCGGCGCGCGATCACAACTGTTCGATCCGTATCGGGGTCAATGCCGGGTCGCTGGAAAAGCACCTGCTGGATAAGTACGGCGAACCGACCCCGGATGCGATGGTCGAAAGCGGCATGGATCACATCAAGATCCTGCAGGATCACGATTTCCACGAATTCAAGATTTCGGTCAAAGCTTCGGATGTCTTCATGTCAGCGGCGGCCTATCAGCAACTGGCAGAACAGACCGACGCGCCGATCCATCTGGGCATCACCGAGGCGGGTGGTTTGATGTCAGGCACGGTGAAATCCGCCATCGGTCTGGGGCAGCTTTTGTGGATGGGCATTGGCGATACCATGCGGGTCAGCCTCTCTGCGGATCCGGTAGAAGAAGTGAAGATGGGGTTTGAGATCCTGAAATCACTGGGGCTGCGCCATCGTGGGGTGAATATCATTTCCTGCCCCTCCTGCGCGCGTCAGGGCTTTGACGTGATCAAAACCGTGGAAACGCTGGAAAAACGTCTGGAACACATCAAGACCCCGATGAGTCTGTCGATCATTGGCTGCGTTGTGAATGGCCCGGGCGAAGCGTTGATGACCGATGTGGGCTTTACCGGCGGTGGCGCGGGCAATGGCATGGTCTATCTGGCGGGCAAAGCCAGCCACAAAATGTCAAACGACCAGATGATTGAACATATCGTCGAAGAGGTCGAGAAAAAGGCCGAAGCGCTGGATGCGGAAAAAGCGGCAGCAGAAGCGGCTGAGTGATCACTCTTCGCTCAGATAGCGCCGCAGAACGAAATCCGGCACATGCCCACGGATCATTCTGTCGGGCATGACATAGCTGGGCAGCAGATCCAGCCCCAACAAATCCAGCGCCTCACGCGCCTGCGGATCATTGGCCTGATACATGCGGGCGTTGATGTTCAGATCTTGTGTTAGCGCTTCGAATTCAGTCAGGGCTGTGTCACAGGATTCGCAGGATGTTTGGGTGAACAAAACAATCTGACCGGACCGATCCGCACCAAACAGAAAGTCGGCAAGCTCTTCGATCCGCTCAAGATCGGCGGCCACCTCATCCGCATAGGGATCTGCGGATTGGATCTGCTTGTTTTGCAGGGCTTTCAACCGCTCAAACACCCCAAGATCTTCCCCGGCTGCCTGGGCCGGAGAAGATAAAATCAGGGCTGCGATCAGCGCTCTCACAGTTTTGCGCGCTCTTGCGAGACAATCTCTTCCATCGCGGGCAGGGGGGCGTAGCCCCGCACCAGTTGTGAGCCGAAGACAAAGCTGGGCGTGCCATTGATTTTCATGCGCTGCCCAAGGGCGCGGGTGGCGCGCAGGCGGCGGTTGACTTCATCGCTGCTCATTTCCGCCAGAATGGCAGGCGCATCCAGACCAAGCGTGCTGGCCAGCCGTGTCAGCGCTGCCTCACCCGGCTGCCCATCCAGTGCCACCAGCGCATTGTGCATCTGCTCATAGGCGTCATCACCGGCGATGATCTGGGTGGCGATTGCAAAACGTGCCGAAATTTCCGAGGCCTCGCCGAGGATCGGGTATTCTTTTACGATCAGGCGGATATTGCCGTCTTTTTCTAAAAGCCTCGCCACTTCGGGGGCAGCACGGCGGCAATAGCCACAACGATAATCCATGAACTCAACGATGGTAACATCCCCTTCGGGATTGCCACCAACCCAGGAAAACCCGTCGTTCACCAGCGCATCCAGATTGTCGGCGACCAGATTGTCATCCAGCGCCGCCTGCGTTTCAGCCTGACGCTCTTCCAGAACGGCGACGGCTTCCATGATTACCTGTGGATTTTCCAAAAGATAGGCCCGCACCTGCGCGCCAAAGGCCTGTGCCTCTTCCGGGGTCATGTTTTCAAAATCAAAGCCTTCCGCATGGGCGCTTGTGGCCAGAAGACCGGCCAGAAGACCGGCCAGAAAACGGGCCTGCGCACCAGAGCGCAATAGGGCTAGGGGTGACAATTTGGACATGGATACTCCCGTCATTTTTTGCGGCGCTTGGCCTGTTGTTGTGCGGCAAGTAGCACATCTTGCGCTCTTTGCCATGCGCTTGAACCACGCGGCAGTTGATCTACCGCCCGTTTGGCATGAATGGCTGCATCTTTCAGATTGCCTTGCAGGGCATAGCGTTCTGCGGTCACCACAGAGGCCATGCCGGGCTGTTTCAGCCGGGCGTAGACCGCTGCCAGATCACGCAACACACGCGCGTTTGACACATCGCGCCCGCGCGAGGCTTCCAGAGATTTCAGCGCGGATTTGGTCTGGCCTGCCGCCAGCTGGGCGCGCCCCAGACCGCCCAGGATCATCGCATTGCGCGGGGCCAGTTGGGCGGCACGTCGATAGGTTTTGACGGCGGCGGCGAACTGACGGCTTTCCAGTTGGATCTGCCCTTTGAGATCATAGT
This sequence comes from Pelagimonas sp., assembly GCA_025210455.1. Classification (GTDB taxonomy): domain Bacteria; phylum Pseudomonadota; class Alphaproteobacteria; order Rhodobacterales; family Rhodobacteraceae; genus JAOARQ01. The sequence continues at coordinate 40,397 of JAOARQ010000017.1, read as the reverse complement.
AAAACGCATCTTTCGGGCGCAGGGCGATGGCGCTATCAATGGCTCTGACAGCCTTGGCGCGGCTGGATTGCCGGTGATGGGCCACCGCTTCGCGCATCAGGGCAATGTCTTTTGACGGGCTGCGATCCAGTCGCCGCAATGTCCAGGCGGGGGCGCGTTTGAAAGCGCTTAACTTGCCTTGTGCGCGGGCAAACCAGTAGTTCGCCGTTGGATTGGGCTTGCCAGGGCGGGCGCTGGCCACCAGCCCCTTAAGCGCGCGCAGACGGTCGCGGGTCAGCGGGTGGGTGCGCATGTAGGGATCCTGACGGGACACCGACAGCGCCTCCTGGCCGCGAAACAGATCCATCACTTCGACAGCGCCGCGTGGATCAATCCCGGCGCGCTGCATATAGCGGATCGAGGAAATATCTGCCGCAGCCTCTTCGGCGCGGGTGTGGGAAAAGAACAGCCGCTGCGCTGTGCCCTGTGTTCCCAGCGCAATCCCGGTTGCGGCCTGCGCATTGCCTGTGGCCGCCCCAACGGCCGTTGCCAGCAAAAGCCCAAGCCCCGCTGCCGTGCGCGAAGACCGGAAATTGGCAATCCGGCGCGAAATATGCCCATTGGCGATATGTGCGGCTTCATGGGCCAGAACCGCCTGTAGGGCTTCGGCACTTTGCAGTTTCATGATCAGCCCGGAATGCAGAAAGATATGCTGGGGATCGGCAACAAAGGCATTCAGCGCATTGTTATCCACCACCAGAATGCGCACCTGCGAGGCGCTCAGACCCGCTGCATTTAAAACAGGTTTCGCCAGTTGCGTCAGAGCATATTCCATATCCGCATCGCGCAACAGCCGCGTTGCCGCCTGCGCAGGCGCGGTGGCAATTAGCAGCAGCGTCAGGGCCAAAGCCATAAGACGGGTCATTGACGGGGCTCTCCCTGAGACATATCCGAAACCTGAATGCACAGTAGTGAGGCAGTGATGCGGAATTCAAGACGTGGTGAGGTAGATCCCTTTATTGTGATGGATGTGATGGAGGCTGCCCGTCAGGCCGAAGCGGATGGCCGCCATATCATCCACATGGAAGTGGGGCAGCCCAGCACCGCCGCCCCCGCCGCCGCGCGCGATGCTCTGAGCGCTGCCATGCAAAGCGATGCTCTGGGCTATACGGTGGCTTTAGGGCTGCCCGAGCTGCGGGCGCGCATCGCGAAACTCTACGGTGAGTGGTATAATGTGGATCTTAACCCCGCACGGGTGGTGGTGACACCGGGCTCGTCGGGCGGGTTCCTGCTGGCCTTTTCGGCGTTGTTTGATCAGGGGGATCGTGTGGCACTTGGCGCACCGGGCTATCCGTCGTATCGGCAGATCCTGCGGGCGCTTAGCCTTGAAAGCGTCGAGATCCCCACTTCGGCGGAAAACCGCCTTCAACTGGTGCCGGAAGATCTGCAGGGCGTCGACTATGAAGGGCTGATGGTGGCTTCGCCCGCGAATCCCAGCGGCACGATGCTGGGCAAACCTGAACTGGCCGCCCTGATCGAGACCTGTCAGGCGCGCGGCGCAGCGTTCCTGTCGGATGAGATCTATCATGGCATCGAATACGATAAGAAAGCTGTGACTGCGCTGGAAATCAGCGATGATGTCTGTGTGATCAATTCTTTCTCGAAATATTTTTCGATGACGGGCTGGCGTGTGGGCTGGTTGGTTCTGCCGGAACAGAACCTGCGTCAGGTCGAACGATTGGCGCAGAACATGTTCATTTGCTCGCCCCATGCGTCGCAGGTGGCGGCGTTGGCCGCGTTGGAATGCAAAGATGAGCTGGATGCCAATTTGCAGGTCTATGCCAAAAACCGTACCCTGATGATGGCGGGGCTGCCCAAAGCAGGGTTTGCCAAGATCGCTCCGCCGGATGGGGCCTTTTATGTCTATGCCGATGTCAGTGACCTGACCGATGACAGCCGCGCCTTTTCTGCTGAGATCTTGGACAAAGCTGGCGTGGCCGTGACCCCCGGATTGGATTTTGATCCAGAGCGCGGGGCAGGGACACTGCGCTTTTCCTATGCGCGGTCAACGGCAGATATTGAGGAAGGCCTTGACCGCTTGCAGCGCTTTATGCGCGAAAAAGGGCATATTGCGTAAGAAACCGCCGATCTATCCAGCATCTACTGTGCGAAAAGCGGCAGTTTGCTAGGCTGGGTCAAACAACCGGAAACCGGGGGCATGAGCAGAGAGTTCTTTAAGACATTGGCCGTTTGCCTTGCGACACTTGCGGGCGGGGCGGCGGCGCAGGACAGTTCAGGTCTGGCCTATTACGAGGCGGGCGGGTTTTCTGACGCTGCGCGCGGCAAGGTTGACCTGACCCTTCAGCTTAGTCAGGGCGTGCCGTGGCGATTGTTCACCTTGGACGACCCAAAGCGGCTGGTGATCGACTTTAGAGAAGTTGATTGGTCGCGCGCAGATGAAGCGCAGCTTGATCAAAGTGACGCGGTCCGCCAGATCCGCGCCGGGGCGCTGCGTCCGGGCTGGACCCGCATGGTGGCGGTGCTGGACCACGCGATGGCGGTGGAACAGGCGGTAATGCGCGCTGATCCTGACAGCGGCAAAGCTAGTTTGCAGGTGATGCTGAGGGCCACGGATGACCACAGCTTTGCGCAAAGCGCGGGGTTGCCCAATGATCCCTCCTGGGATTTATCGGGCGCAACCCAGCTGCGCCCCAAACCCAAAGATCCCGATGCCCCCATGGTGATCATGCTGGATCCCGGACATGGCGGGATTGATCCGGGTGCACAGCGCAGCGGCGTCAATGAGGCGGATCTGATGCTGCGCTTTGCCTTTGAACTGCAAGAGGTGCTGCGCCGCACCGGCCGCTATCAGGTACTGATGACCCGCAACAGTGATGTGTTTGTTTCGCTTGAGGCGCGGGTGGCCAAGGCGCATCAGGCCAATGCCGATCTGTTTATATCGCTGCACGCTGATGCCCTGCTGGAGGGGCAGGCCCATGGGGCAACGATATACACCCTGTCCGAAGAGGCGTCAGATGCCGCGTCTCAGGCGCTGGCTGAGCGACACAACCGCAGTGATCTTCTGGCGGGGCTTGATTTGTCGGGCACCGATGATCGCGTGGCTCAGGTGCTGATGGATCTGGCGCGGCTGGATAACACCCCGCGCAGTCAGGCGCTGGCGACACATCTGATCGGCGGCATCAAAAACGCTTTGGGGCAGGTGCATAAACGCCCACTGCGGCAGGCGGGATTTTCGGTGCTGAAAGCGGCGGATATCCCTTCGGTGCTGATCGAACTGGGCTTTTTGTCCACCGAGCAGGATCTGATCAATCTGCAAGATCCGGTCTGGCGTGCAGGGATGGCCGCCGGGATCCGCGATGGTGTGAACGCCTGGGCGCTGGAAGACAAAGCCCTGTCGCGTCTGCGCCGCCAGTAACAGCAGTGTGAGCCTGACAATCGGCAATTCCCCGCAGGGGATGTTTTGACCCGCGCCGCCATGGCGTATAGTGAGATCCAGAGCAGAATGGGGGCAGTCGCGTGACGCGATTCATTTTATCATTTTTCGGATCTATTTTTGCAGTCCTGACCATGGGGCTGATGATGATTGCGCTGACCATTGGTGCGGTCTTTTGGATCTATGGGCGCGACCTGCCCAGCCACGAACATCTGGCGCAATACACCCCGCCGACAATCAGCCGGATCTATTCCGCTGAAGGGCGGGTGATTGATGAGTTTGCGCAGGAACGACGCCTGTTTACCCCGGCTGCGGAAATTCCCGAACTGGTGAAACACGCCTTTATTTCAGCGGAAGACAAAAACTTTTATACCCACAAGGGCTATGATCCGCGCGGGATTGTGTCGGCGGCGATCGACACAGCCAAGGGCAACACCCGTGGGGCATCCACCATCACCCAGCAGGTGATGAAGAACTTTTTGCTGTCTGGTGACCGCAAGGCAGAACGCAAAATCAAAGAGATCATTCTTGCGTCGCGCGTAGAAGGGGCGCTGGACAAGGAAAAGATCCTTGAGCTGTACCTGAACGAAATCTTTCTGGGCCAGAATGCCTATGGGGTGACCGCTGCGGCGCAGGTTTATTTCAATAAGACTCTGTCGGAACTGGCCCCGCATGAAGCCGCCTTTCTGGCGTCTCTGCCCAAAGCGCCGTCCAGCTTTCACCCGGTGCGGCGGAAGGAACGTGTGACCAACCGTCGGAACTTTGTTCTCAAGGAAATGTATGAAAACGGGTATCTGACGCAGGCTTCATATGAAAGCGAACGGCAGCAACCGCTGCTGTCGGTGCAAAATGGCGATTATGAGCCCTACCAGCGCTCTCTGCCGCCGCGTGATTACTTTACCGATGAAATCCGCCGCCAGCTGAGCCGTGACTTTGGCGAGGATCAGTTCTTTTCCGGTGGCTATTCGGTGCGTGCGACGCTTGACCCTGAAATGCAGGTTGAGGCCGCCCATGCGCTGCAAAAAGCGCTTGAAACTTATGATCGTGGGCTGGGCAGATGGAATGGTACGGGCAAATCCCTTGAGGCCGACGCCCTGAGCAGCGAAGCCAGCTGGCGCGAGGCCCTGTCTGGGGTGCGTGTCGCACGCGATGTGGATCTGGTCAGCCGTTGGTATCCGGCGGTGGTGCTTGAGGTGCGTGATCAGGAACTGGTTCTGGGCATCGAAGGGGTGTCGCGCAATGATCCGCGTGGAAATGTTGTGCCGCGCAAGGATACCTCTTGGTTCAAGGGTAGCCTGCAGGATAACTTCAAACGCGGTGATGTGGTACATGTGCGCGAGATGACCGATGATGCATCGGGCAATTTCCTGCGCTGGACATTGCGGCAGGTGCCCAAGGTGCAGGGTGGCTTTATGGCGATGGACGTCAACACCGGCCGGGTGATCGCCATGCAGGGTGGGTTCAGCTATCAGAATTCGGTGTTTAACCGTGCCACTCAGGCCAAACGCCAGCCGGGATCCAGTTTTAAACCCTTTGTTTACGCCTCGGCGCTGGACAGCGGCTATACCCCCGCGACCATCGTGGTGGATGCGCCGATTGAGATCGACACCCCGCAAGGGGTCTGGAGGCCCAAAAACGCATCGAACAAATTCTATGGGCCAACGCCGCTGAGGACCGGGATTGAACAGTCGCGAAACCTGATGACCATTCGACTGGCGCAAGAAGTCGGTATGGATATTGTTGGCAGCTACGCTGAGAAATTCGGGGTCTACAACAATATGGGCCGCGTGCTGGCGAATGCGCTGGGGGCGGATGAAACCACGCTGTTCAAGATGGTGGCCGCCTATGCAATGTTCGCCAATGGGGGTGAGCGGGTGCAGCCCACCTTGGTTGACCGCGTGCAGGATCGCTATGGCAATACCATCTATTCGCATGATGCCGCTGAAGGGAACAAACGGGTCTGTGTGGATTGTGATGATCCCAATGTTCTGCCAGGCCGCAGCCCGCGTATCGTCAACGAACGTGAACGGGTGATGAATGCGGTGACGGCCTATCAGCTGACGTCGATGATGCAGGGCGTTGTGCAGCGGGGCACCGCGCGCAAGACGGTGAACATCGGCGTGCCGACTGCGGGCAAGACGGGCACCACCAATGACGCCAAAGACGTCTGGTTTGTGGGGTTCACCAGCAATATCGTGGCGGGCTGCTATATCGGCTATGATAACCCGCGGTCGCTGGGGCGTGGGGCTTCGGGCGGTGGGTTCTGCGGGCCTGTATTCACACAGTTCATGACCAAAGCCACCAAGAAATACGGCGGCGGTGCCTTCAAGGTTCCGGCCGAATGTTCCTTTGTAAAGATCGACCGGTTTTCTGGTGCGCGTCTGGGCGAAGGGGCCGGCGGTGACAATGTGGTTTCCGAATGCTTCCGCGAAGACGATCTGGAAAGCGTGCTCTTTGGGGGCATGGGGCTGACCGGCAGCTTTGCGGTTTCAGGCAGCTTTGACCTGATCCGCCCGGATGGCGCTGGTCAGGCGAAAGAGGTGACCACTTCAACCGGTAAAAAAGCGGTTGTCGGGAAAAAGGCTGGCTTTGGGACACTCAGCTCGGGCGGGCTGTACTAACCCTTTGTTTTCAGTGGGGTGACTTTGCGGTCACCCCAATAACCCTGCGGTCAGCCCCTGTGTGACCCTGTGGTTATCTCTTCTAATCACTGACAATCCCTTGCACTCTCTTGCCCGTGCTGCGCCCCCTTGCTATGACGCAGCACCTTAGGGCGAAACAGGATGACCCCCATGCGCGCAGATGCACAAAACAATGCAGATAAGATCCGGAAATCGGTAGAGCTTCTGGGACAGCGTCTTGGGGCGGAGACCGCGCAGCATCGACTGGAAGAATTCAACGCGCGCGTTGAAGACCCCAACCTTTGGGATGATCCGGCTGCGGCGCAAAAACTGATGCGGGAACGCCAAAGCCTGGTGGACGCCATGGAGACCTATAGTTCGATCAAGCAAGAGCTTGAAGATCAGGTGGAACTGATCGAATTGGGCGAAATGGAAGAGGACGAAGAGATCGTTCTTGAAGCGGAAAACGCGCTTGCAGCGCTGGTTGAGAAGGCTGCGAAAAAAGAACTGGAAGCGCTGCTGGACGGCGAGACCGACGGCAATGACAGCTTCCTTGAAATCAAATCCGGCGCGGGCGGCACCGAAGCCTGTGACTGGGCGTCGATGCTGGCGCGTATGTATGTTCGCTGGGCGGAAAAGCGCGGCTATGAGGTAGACCTGCAGGAAGAGACCCCCGGCACAGAGGCCGGGATCAAATCTGTGACCTATCAGATCAAAGGTAAAAACGCTTACGGCTGGCTGAAGTCCGAAAGCGGCACCCACCGTCTGGTGCGGATTTCGCCCTTTGGCAAAGGCACGCGTGAGACATCTTTTGCAGCTGTGGGCGCCTATCCGGTGATTGATGACAACATCGAAATCGAGGTGAACCCCTCGGAGATCCGAATTGATACCTACCGGTCCTCGGGGGCGGGTGGTCAGCACGTGAACACCACGGACTCGGCGGTGCGGATCACACACATCCCGACAGGGATCGTTGTGACCTCTTCTGAGAAATCGCAGCACCAGAACCGTGACATCGCCATGAAGGCGCTGAAATCGCGTCTGTATCAAATGGAACTGGATCGTCGCAACGCCGAGGTCAACGCGTTGCACGAAGCCAAGGGAGACGCGGGCTGGGGCAACCAGATCCGGTCCTATGTGATGCAGCCCTATCAGATGGTGAAAGATCTGCGCACACAGCATGAAACTGCAGATACGCAGGGTGTGCTGGACGGGGATCTTGATCCCTTTATGGAGGCGACGCTGGCGAAAGACGTGGCAGGCAAAAGCCGCGCTGATGCCAACGCCGAAGACTGAGCTGGCGCAGCCTAACCGGTTTTCTCATCCATAATCTGCAAGGCCTTTAACAAAGCCGTCAGCTCCATTCCGAAATAGCTGGCGGCTTTTTCGTAGCTGTCGAAGGTTGGAAATGGCTCTCGTCCGAGCGATTCCAAAATCTGTTCAGAAGCGCGTGCAATACCATAGCCGACATCCGTCAGTGCCACGGTGCATTGCGTTCCTTCGGCTTTGCGAAACTTTTCCGTAATGCGATTCCAGCTGTGCATATAGGGGATCAGCTCTTGTGTGGTGAGCTCATAGACCGCCTGGGCATCGTGGATCAAAAGCGATTTATAGGGCAACAGACGCTGGCGTTCTTCCGGGGTTAAACTGCTGCGTGCGGCATAATAGTCGTCGATCCGAACAGTGCCATGCACCCATTGAATGAGCAATTTCTGGTCTTCGTTGATAAACACAGAGAGAGGCATGGCTTTGGAAAGTCCAATAAAAGAATAGATCCATAGTTACGAGACGAAATAATTTTTTCAATACTGGCCATTACGTAAACTTCTGTTTGGGTTTTTCGTCAATCATAACTTGCATGATGCTGAATGTATGGGTTTACTCACCCTTGGACTGCTGACTTGGGAGGGGAAAGCATGCCAGATACACCTCAACATGGGGTTCCAGATCTTGGTTCGGTTACATTTGATATCTTGAAAGAAGCGCTGCGGCGCGGGCAGGCTGATCTGAAAAGGTCAAAGTCATTTGCCTTTATGTTTGCAGGATTTTACGTGTTGGCGGGCTGGTTTATGGCCTGGGTCACATGGCTGACCGGGCAAAGCTATTGGCTGGTTTTTGCCGCGATCGGCTTTCCGCTTTTGGCGCCCTTTGCTGCCGTTGGCTTTTACGACATCAGCCGCCGCATCGAAGAAGGGCGGGCGTTGGATTGGATGAAGATCTTTTCTGTCATCACCTCGCAATCAAAGCGTCAGCTACCTTCGATATCCGCGGTGATCATTGTCGTCTTTCTATTCTGGTTTTTTCTGGCGCATATGATCTTTGCGCTGTTTCTGGGCCTGTCGACGATGACAAATGTGTCCAGCTCACTGGATATCTATTTCACCACGAATGGGCTGATGATGCTGGCTGTGGGAACAGCAGTGGGGGCAGGGTTTGCGGCGCTGCTTTATATGATCACGGTGCTGTCATTGCCGTTGCTGCTGGATCGTGAGGTGGATTTTGTCACCGCGATGATCACCTCATTTCAGTATGTGCAAAGTCATCCGGTGCAGATGTTTGCCTGGGCGGCCTTTATTGGTGTGTTCACGCTGGTGTCGATGGTGCCGCTGTTTCTGGGGCTGTTTATCTCTCTGCCTCTGCTGGGGCATGCGACCTGGCATCTCTATGACATGCTGGCCTATGGCGTTGACCGGAACCCTAACGCTGCAGCGTAACTGCACTGCGCATGAAAAAAACGGGCGCGCCTCTGAGGGGAAGGAGCGCCCGTTTTCATTTTGTTTGGTGTCAGATGCTGGGAAACGCCCCAGATCAAAGCCCTAATTAAAGGGTTGCCCGACCTTCAGCAGGTTTTGCAGGTAGGGCACCAGATCATCCGCATTGCAGAACCCAGCTGACCGAGCCACGGGCATAACCCGCGTCATTTCGCGCCCGAGGTGTTCGGCAACCAGTCGGTCAATCCGCCGTCCTGCCACATTTTCGCGTACCGTCCGTGTCGCATAGCCAACCCAAAAGTTGTTTTCGAACGAAGGCACACGTGCCAAGTAATTAAATGAGGCAGTGGCGACGCCCTTTCGGCTGACAAGCGTAGCAACGCCATCATCCTGACGCAGAACAACGCCACGGAATTCGCGGGTTGCCGGATCTGTGGGCAGGGCCTGTTGCTTCATCGCGTCTTTGGCTTCAAAGCCACGCATGAAGGTAAAGCCATCTTTGCGGAAGACATAGATCAACCCTTGCAGGTAGCTGTCGTCATCCAGAAAACTGCGGCGAGCAAAGCGATAGAAGCCACTTGGGAACTCATCTTCTGAAATGGATGAGGTTGATGATCCCAGGTACTCTTCTACGGCCGGGTGCTGCAGCGGGCCAGAGGTTGCGGTTTCGATCGAGTCAACCGGTTCCAACAGGATGCGCGCATCTACCTGAAAATACGAGCAGATCCTGTGAAGGACGTCAGGGCGGGGGAAACTTTCCCCTGCCAGATACCGATTAAACTGTGTTCGATTGATTCCAAGCTCGCGACACAGCGCTGAAATCGAGACAGCCTGTGTCGAAAGCGTGCGGAGATTCGCGCCCAGCATCGAGCGGAGCTCGGCCGGGCTGGGTCGTTCTGAGAGTATTTGAGCCGTGCCATTCGGCATCTTTTCTGCCCTCTCTTATAAGTTGTTGCCTTGTATCAAGAAAATCCTAAAAGGGAAACTTGATACAGTTTTGGTTCGTGAGTGGTGCGAGTTGGCGTCATGGTTGATGCTTACTCGCGACAAGCCTGAAGGGTAACGGCACAAAAATCAAGGGACCGACGCTGGAAAAATCATGTTGTTGAGTAAATCTTTGCGTCAATTTAGTGGGGTAATAACCAAAGAGTGCGTCATGCAGGAAATCATGTACGGAGTGGTCCTCTGGGCTGACGATGCTGAGGACAAAGCAGTGATCTGGTGCGAGGATCATGGAAACCTCGCTTATTATTCAAAGTCAGATCAGAATATGCACGATGGGGTCTCGCTGGATGCGGGAGACCTTATTCAGTTCGATCTGCGCGAAGACGCGCAGGGGCGTTTTGCCCGCAATCTACGCCATGTGAATTCCGGCTATGCGCCGACACTGCCACAAAGCTTGAAACGTCAGACACCGGCTCAGCGCCCCTCACCACGGCCCGTAGCCAAAGGAAATGTGGTCCCGTTCAAGACGCTTTGTGACGCTTAAAAGCGACCGATTAGAATTATCCACTCACGACAAAAAAGGCCGCAGGAAACTGCGGCCTTTTACTATTTGTATCGGTTCTGTGTCAGCTGTCTCAGAGACCGCGCGACAGGGCAGCAACGCCGGTGCGGGCAATCTCTTCCAGACCTAGCGGGCGCATCAGTTCCGCAAAAGCGTCGATCTTGTCCGGGGTGCCGGTCAGTTGGAAGACAAAGCTTTCCAGAGTGGAGTCTACTACATTGGCGCGGAAGATATCCGCCAGACGCAGCGCTTCGACACGTTTTTCTCCAGAGCCGGCGACTTTGAACAGCGCCAGTTCACGTTCCACGGTGCGGCCTTCTACGGTCAGGTCGTGCACCGCATGAACCGACACAATCCGGCCCAGCTGGGCTTTGATCTGTTCGATCACCTGTGGTGTGCCAGTTGTCACAACAGTGATACGGCTGGTGTGACCTTCGTGGTCAACCTCTGCGACGGTGAGGCTTTCGATATTATAGCCACGGCCTGAAAACAGGCCGATGACGCGGGCCAGCACGCCCGGTTCATTTTCGACCAACACCGCAAGGGTGTGGGTTTCCTGCACATCCGAAAAGTTGGGACGTAGGTTATAAGCGGAATGCTTGTTCGAGCCCTTTTTGATCTTTAGCGGCGACATGGCGGTTACTCATTTTTGATTTCTGAGAGCGACACTAGCCAGCGCAAAGCAGAATGACCAGTGTCAGTAGGGAATAGGCTGGCCCGGGTGTTGCAATGTCAGCCGGGTCGGGCGAAGGGCAGAGGCCCTTCACCAAAGGTCATATCAGACCAAAACCGCGCCGCTGCTGCCGATGGCATCTTTGGTCGAGGCTTCACCAAGCAGCATCTTGTTGTGCGGCTCACCCGACGGGATCATCGGGAAGCAATTTTCATGCTTTTCAACCAGACAGTCGAAGATCACCGGGCCGTCATAATCCAGCATCTCCTGAATGGCGTCATCCAGATCAGCCGGGTTGTCACAGCGGATGCCCTTGCAGCCAAAGGCTTCGGCCAGCTTTACGAAATCGGGCAGGCTTTCCGACCAGCTGTGGGAATAGCGTTCACCATGCAGCAGTTCCTGCCACTGGCGCACCATGCCCAGACGTTCGTTGTTCAGGATGAACTGTTTCACCGGCGCACGGAACTGCACGGCAGTGCCCATTTCCTGCATGTTCATCAACCACGACGCTTCGCCGGCGACGTTGATCACCAGCGATTCCGGATGCGCGATCTGCACGCCCAGCGAGGCAGGCAAGCCATAGCCCATGGTGCCAAGACCACCGGATGTCATCCAGCGGTTTGGATCTTCAAAGCCCAGAAACTGCGCCGCCCACATCTGGTGCTGGCCCACCTCGGTGGTGATATAGCGATCCCGACCCTTGGTCAGCGCCTCAAGGCGTGCCAGCGCATATTGTGGTTTGATCACGCTGCCTTCCTGCTTGAACTTGAGGCAGTCGACCTTCTTCCACTCTTCGATCTGTGCAACCCAGCGGTTCAGACCTTCGCGGTTGACTTTGCGGCCACGCGCTTTCCAGAGTTTCAGCACATCTTCCAGAACATGGCCCACATCGCCAACAATCGGGTAATCCGCTTTGATCACCTTATTGATCGACGACGGATCAATGTCGATATGCGCTTTCTTGGAATTTGGGCTGAAGGCGTCGATGCGGCCGGTGATGCGGTCGTCAAAGCGCGCGCCCACGTTGATCATCAGGTCGCAGCCATGCATCGCCATATTGGCTTCGTACAGCCCGTGCATGCCCAGCATTCCCAGCCAGCCTTTGCCAGAGGCCGGATAGGCGCCCAGACCCATGAGGGTCGAGGTGATTGGGAAGCCGGTGGCATCCACCAGTTCGCGCAGCAGCTGCGACGCCGCCGGGCCAGAGTTGATCACACCGCCACCGGTGTAGAACACCGGGCGTTCAGCGGTTTCGATCGCCTCAACCAGGGTTTCGATCATTTCCGGGTCGCCTTTGACCTGCGGCTGATAATGCGCAGTCTCGGCCTTTTGCATCGGCTGATAATCGGCGCTGGCAAATTGCACATCTTTCGGGATGTCGATCAGCACAGGGCCGGGGCGGCCCGAGCGCGCCACGTGAAAGGCCTCGTGGATGATGCCCGACAGGTTGCCGGTGTCTTTGACCAGCCAGTTGTGTTTGGTGCAGGGGCGGGTGATGCCGACGGTGTCCGCTTCCTGAAAGGCGTCCGAGCCGATCATGAAGGTTGGCACCTGACCTGACAGAACCACCAGCGGGATCGAATCCAAAAGCGCATCGGTCAGGCCGGTCACCGCATTGGTGGCACCGGGGCCTGATGTCACAAGTGCAACGCCCACCTTGCCAGTAGACCGCGCATAGCCTTCGGCCATGTGGATCGCGCCCTGTTCGTGGCGCACAAGAATGTGACGGATGTCATTTTGCTGAAAGATCTCATCGTAAATCGGTAGGACGGCCCCGCCAGGGTATCCGAACACGACGTCCACACCCTGATCCTTGAGGGCTTGAACTACCATTTTCGCTCCGGTCATCTGACGTGTCATACTAATATCTCCGTTCACGACACTTCGTTTATGCGTATAAAAAAGCCCCCGTCCGGTGTGGCGGGGGCGCATGGGGGTCCGTTATGGTCCGTTACCGGGCCATGCGCCAATATCCATCAATGACGACTAGGATTTTCATCCCAAGCTCTCCTTCATCCGCGCGGCGACATTATGAGTCTTGTCTGGCAGGGTCAACAGGCAGTGCGAGAAAAATATGTCGCACGGGCGGTTTTTTATTTGCGAAAATTTCGCGGACCCGGTTTTTCCAGCAATGCGACCAGAATGCAGCCAGAGACAACCGTGCATTTTCGCAGAGGGGATCTGCGTAAAGGGGCACTTGAGCGGAAAGCTGCACAATGAGTAGGATTTCGCCAATTGCAACATTTGCGCGCGGCTTCGTGACTTGAGTGTGTTCACCGCTTGCGCGATCCTATGATCAGACACACGTGACCAGGAGGTCCCCATGAAACGTCATATGCACACCCGTGATTTCACCCTTTGCAAGGCTGCCGCCCTGGTTGGGCTGATGATCGTGGCCGGTGCATTGGGGAAGATGCAGGAACCACGCTATGTTCAAGGTGAACAGCCAGCAGGCGAACGCATCATTCCGGCGCTGTTTTTCAGTCCCGAAGCCCCACAACAGACCGGTACGGATCTGTAAGTCAGAGACCAGCTTTCGCTGTGCGAGGTTTGCTTAGTGCAGCCTTCGCAGCGAAAAGGCCTATGGCAACTGAATGGGCCAGAAAGGCGCTGCAATCAGATATTCGCGCCCGTGCCCTGCAACACACCATGTTCCAGCGCATAGCGGGTCAGCCCCGCTGTGGAACTGATGCCCAGCTTGCGTTTGATATTCTTGCGGTGCGTTTCTACGGTACGCACGGAAATATCCAGCGTCAGAGCCACTTCCTTATTGGATTTGCCCTGCGCCAGCTGCAAAAGCACCGTCTGTTCGCGGTTGGTCAGCTGTTCGCGCGCATCTGACTGCGGCGTCAGCGCACCTTCGGCACCGGTGCACAGATAGCGTTCACCGGCCATGACCGCATCAATGGCCTGTTTGATTTCCTCGGTCGGCACATCTTTCAGCACATAGCCCCGTGCCCCGTGGCTCAGGGCGTTTGACACATATTCCGGCGCATCGTGCATCGACAGGATCAGTATGCGCGTATCGGGGCGTCGTTCCAGAATCATTTCTGTGGCGGACAACCCTCCAAAGCCCGGCATGTTCAGATCCATCAGGATCACATCCGGTGACAGCTCATCCAGACGATTGATCATCTGCTGCCCATCGGACAGCGTGGCCAATACGGAAATATCCTCATAGCCCTCAAGGATGGCTTCGATCCCTTCGGCGACCATGGGATGATCATCAACAACGACAACGCGGGTGGTTTGGGTCATGTCAGACTCTATAGCCTATCAAAGCCGATCTGGCGATGCGCCAGTGTCGGATTCAGGTGGAAGCATATGTGTCAAAGGCACGTTGGCTTCAATGACAGTGCCGGATTTCGAAGACAAGACCCGCAAAGAGCCGCCCAACTGTTCGATGCGCTCTTGCATATTACGCAGACCGATGCCGGGGCGGGCGGCATAGAGATCGTCTATCCCCTGACCATTGTCAGAAATACGCAGGGTGCCACCGGTGCGATGGCCGCGCAGGTCCACTTCGACCCGGCTGGCATTGGCGTGGCGTTCAACATTGGTCAGCGCCTCTTGCGCAATGCGATACAGCGCGATGCGGGCCTCTTGATCCAGCCGGTTGCGAAAAACCACGGTCTGGAACTGCGCCTGAATGCCCGTGCGTTTGCTGAATTCATCGGTCAGTGTTTTTAGCGCGGGTCCCAGCCCGAGATCATCCAGAATACCCGGACGCAGATCGCGACTGATGCGCCTGACTTCATGAATGGCGCTGGCAAGGTTGTCGATCCCCTTGTCCAGAGGGCGTTCCGCACCGGGGGTGGATTTGACGACCTGCCTGCGCGCCACATCCAGCGCAAATTTCACCCCCACAAGGATCTGCGAAATCCCGTCGTGCAATTCACGCGCCACCCGGCCGCGTTCTTCTTCCTGCGCGTCAAACACCCGCTGGGTCAGCTCCTTCAGCTTTGCATCTGCCAGCCTGCGTTCGCGCATGTTCAGCGCAAAGCCGGAAATAAAGACCACCAGCAGCGCTGACCCGGTGATGCCGCCGATATACCAGAAGGTCAGCATAATGCGGGATCGCATTTCAGCGCGGGCGGCTTCGACCGAGGCAATCACATCATCAATGAAAATGCCTGTGCCCACGGCCCAGCGCCACGACGGGAAAGACGATACATATGTAATCATGCGCGCCTCTTCCCCGGTTGAGGGCTTGGGCCAGTAATGTTCCACAAAGCCCGCGCCGGTGCGGGCGGCATGAACAAATTCCTGCACCACCTTGGTGCCTTCGCGGTCTTCCAGATGCCACCAGTTCTTGTTGATCAGATAGGTCTGGCGCGGTGAGACCAGATTGTTGCCGTCAAAATCATAGACAAAAAAGAACCCCTCATCGCCATAGGTCTTGGCCGCCAGAATTTGTGTGACCCTGAGTTTGGAAAAGTCTTCATCAAGTCTGCCGCTTTCATACAGGTAGTATGTGCCTTTGCGGGCCTGAGTGATATAATTACGCAATTCCTGCTTTTTGGCCTCAATCAATTGTGTCTCAAGACTGAGGATTTCGCGCTCTGACAGGGCACGCGCCTGAGCCGCCACCACAAAGGCAATCGCAGCGGTGGTCAGCACCAAAGGAATAGACGCCAGAAGAAAGATCTTCTGGCCATAGTTCAATCTCAGATGTCGAAAAGTGGGTTTCATTGGGGCGGATTCGTAACATCAAATACGATCTGTTGCAGCACCGAATACCGTTTTGCGATTCTGCCGATTTCCGTAGCGGAAGATACACCTATAGCGTGCGTTAGCGTGAACGGGAGCCTTTCCCAACCAGGGAATTGTCAAGCGCTTTCAGGCGTAACCCCATGATTGACAGCGTATTTTCCCAGATATGCTGAATTGGATCACTTTTTTGGCCAAATACGTAGCAATGGGTATTCCGTTGCAGGCACTGCCACCCTAAGGTTTCATCACTTATTCGACATCACGTGGATCAAAACTGCGTGAAAACATCCTATGGGAGGATACTTATGGATCGTCGTTCATTCTTGCGCGCCTCGACTGTTGGCGCAGGTGCCGCAGCTGCAACCACACTGGCAGCGCCGGCATATGCGCAGGGCAAGCGCACCCTGACAATGGTTACATCCTGGCCGCGCGGTTTTGCGGTTCTGGACGATGCTGCGAGCTATCTGGAAAAAATGGTCGGCGAAATGTCGGATGGGTCTCTGACCATCGACAAAAAAGCACCGGGCGAGCTGGTTGGCGCGCTGGAAGTGTTTGATGCTGTGTCTTCCGGTCAGGCTGACATGTATCACTCGGCTGACTACTATTTCATCAACCAGCACCCGGGCTATGCCTATTTCACAGCTGTGCCGTTTGGCGGGACCGCGCAGGAAGTATCAAACTGGTACTACCATGGCGGCGGTGAAGAGCTGCACGACGAACTGGGCCAGATTTTCAACCTGAAGGGCCTGCTGTCGGGTAACTCTGGCTCGCAGTCGGGCGGTTGGTTCTCGAAAGAGATCAAATCGGCGGATGATTTCAACGGCCTGCGTTTCCGTATGCCGGGTCTGGGCGGTAAGGTTCTGGGTAAACTGGGCGCATCGGTTCAGAACATTCCAGGTGGTGAACTGTATCAGGCGCTGTCGTCGGGTGCGATTGACGGCCTTGAGTGGGTTGGCCCGATGGCCGACGAGCGCGCCGGGTTCCAGGAAGTCGCGAAGATCTACTACACCGCTGGCTTCCACGAGCCGGGTTCGGCGCTGGCATCTTCTGTGAACCTGGATGTCTGGAACGAACTGTCAGATCAGCATAAAGCGATCATGCGCTATGCGTCTATGGCGGTAACCCAGTACCAGCTGGCTGAAACACTGGCGAAAAACGGTGCAGCGCTCGCGCGTCTGCAGGCGCAGGGTGTGAAGACCATGCAATTCTCGGATGACGTTTGGGATGCCTTCGGTGCAGCCTCCAAAGAAGTCATGGATGAAAACATGGGCGATGAACTCTTTGCCAAGATCCGTGGCTCTTTCGAAGCGTCGCTGGCGAATTCGGCAAGCTGGATCAACAAATCAGACGGCTACTATGTTCAGCAGCGCGTGCGCGTTCTGGGCGGTCAGTAATCGTCAACGAATCTTTTATGGAGAGGCCCTCGTGAATCGAGGGCCTTTTCCACACCTTGCCCGGCCTTGATTTTGCTGTGGCGAAACGACCGGGATAACCCGGGATACTCACGGGGGACATCATGAAAGAGGAAGGCGGCTTTGGCAGTTTGATCTACTGGATCTTCGAGAACATTGCCCTAGCTTTTTATAATCTCGGATATGCGATCACGCATCCGTCTGCTTGGTTGGACTGGCTGTCGTGGTCCAATACCACAGAAGATAAACAATCCCTGATGCGGTTTATCTACTATGGTGCATCGGTTGAATTCTTCTTTGTCTGCATCCTGATCTTCACGGTGATCTTTGCAATCGGCGTCTGGAAGAATGACATCTTGTGGGGCGCGGTGAAAGGTCTGGAAGGGGTGGCCAACGCCACCGGAAGACTGTTTGCATGGGCTGGTCTTTTGATGGTGCTTCAGCAGGTGGTCATCGTCTTTATGCAGCGCATCTTTTCACGACCTGACATCGTGTTTGGGTTTGGGGTGCCGCTGGATTTCGATATTTCCTGGTACGCCGAAGAACTGAAGCTTTTCAATGCTATGGTCGTTGCGCTTTGCCTTGCCTATACGTTTGTGCAACGCGGCCATGTGCGGGTGGACCTGATTTATGCGCCGCTCAGCTACCGGGCCAAAAAGATGGTCGATATGTTTGGATCGCTATTTTTCATGATCCCTATGGCCACGTTGATGTGGATGTATTCCTGGTTCTTCCTGTGGCGCCACCTGATCGTGCCCAAGCCATCGGCGTCGGATCAGCTGGAGCGTCTGGTGATGAAAGCCCGAGCTTTGCGCTGGAATGTGGAAACCATCGGTTTCAGCCCCAATGGCTTTAATGGCTATTTTCTCTTCAAGGTCCTGATTGTCGCGATGTGCGGTATGATCTTCCTTCAGGCCTGGGCCTTCTTCTGGCGCAGCTTCCTGGAATGGCGCGAAGGCGAAGAGAGCGACGGCAAACATCTTGATCTCGACAATGCGGGTGATGACGCCGCAGTGCCTGAAGATCTCGCAGTACACTGATACGAGGACAGAGTAATGCTATTTGGACTTGATGGAGTCGAGATCGGCCTGATCATCGTATTCCTGACGCTCTTTGCGTCGATCCTCTCTGGTTTCCCGGTGGCCTTTGCCATTGGTGGGGCTGGTCTTATTTCCTTCGGCCTGATCGCCGCGCTGGATAGCGCCGGTTTGCTGATCCACCATGCGATTGACACCGGCAGCGATGCTTATCGCGCGGTGGTGGCTTCGGGGGTGGTGCCTGAAAAGATTTCGGTCTTTACCTATCCTGATCTGCCCACCGTGGCGGGCCCGCTGTTTGAACGCGGCTGGGAAGTTGCGCTGGACCGCAATATTTCGTTCATCACCAACCGTGTGAATGAACGTGTGATTGCGGGTCAGTCGATTGAAACCCTGCTGGCGGTTCTGATGTTCGTTCTGATGGGCATCGTGCTGGAACGCTCCAAGATCGCAAACGATCTGCTGACCACCATGGCGCGCGTCTTTGGCCCGCTGCCCGGCGGTCTGGCGGTGTCGATTGTTGTCGTGGGCGCTTTCCTTGCCGCCTCGACCGGGATCGTGGGTGCAACCGTTGTGACCATGGGGCTGCTGGCGCTGCCCACCATGCTGCGCAACAACTATTCGCCAGAGCTGGCGACCGGTGTGATTGCCGCCTCTGGGACATTGGGGCAGATCATTCCGCCGTCGATCGTGATTGTTCTTCTGGGGACGCTTGCGGGCGATCTGTATTCCGCCGCGCAGGAAACCCGCGCAATGGAGGCAGGCTGTTCCGATGCGCTGACCTATCTGGGCAAACCGGCGGTTGTGTCTGTCGGTACGCTGTTCCAGGCGGCCCTGCTGCCGGGGATCATGCTGGCGGTGCTCTATGCGCTTTATGCCTTTGGGTTTGCGATGCTGAACCCGTCCAAGGCGCCTGCGGTGGAACTGGGCGATGCCAATGGCGAACCTGTCACCCGCTCAGAAGCCTTTACATGGTATCTGGCCGTTCCGGTTGGTCTGATCGCTGGTATGCTGCTGCTGGGGCAGGTGGGTCTGGTTGGCTCACAGTCGGTGCAGGTGGACAGCTTTACCGATCAGGGCAAAACAGCCAGCCTGCGCACCAATGTCTCTGAACAGTGTCAGGTGTCGATGATCGAACTGCACGGGCAAGAGGCGTGGGATACCGCCGTGGCCGAACAGAAAGCCATCGACGATGCTGGCGGTGTTCAGGAAAGTGTGCGTCTGACCGACGAACAGGTTGTTGAACTGCGTGCCGAGAAAGTGGCCAATGCGGCTCCGATTGGCACAGGTATCATGCTGATCGCGGTTGTTCTGGGCCTGATCCTGTCGGTCGCCCGTGGCGTATCGCCCAGCGCAGACCCAAGACCGCTGCTGATTGGTGCAGGTGGTCTGATCCTGGGGCTGCTGGTGGATGTGGTGCTGATTTCGCCGCTGACCAGCCCGGGCGTGACCACGCTGCTGATGATTGGCCCCTGGCTGATCGCACTGTGGGGCACCAAATACGCCTTCACTCTGCTGTCGAAAAACGATCTGCTGCGCGTGGTCTTCCCACCGCTGGTGCTGATCGTGGCGGTGCTGGGCTCGATCCTTGGCGGGATCACCAACCCAACACCGGCGGCGGCGCTTGGCGCGGCAGGTGCTATCATGCTGGCAGCCTATCGCAAGCTGCAAGAGCAGGATCGGTCCCCTAAGATCATCATCTTCTCGACCCTTGCGGTGATCGTGATGATCCTGATCGGTGTGAACTTTGACCTGCGGATCAACAGCGACAATGTGAATGGCCAGACCTGGTTTGCCTTCCTCGCGGCCTATGCAGCCTATCTCTATGCGCTGTTTGGGTTGCTGTTCAGCTGCTGGGTTCTGTTCAAGTCGGGTGTTCTGACCCCGGCGGTGCGGGAAACAGCCAAGGTGACCAGCATGGTCTTCACGATCCTGATTGCCTCGCAGTTGCTAAACCTTGTGGTGATTTCCTTTGGTGGCGAACATTACATCCAGCAGTTCCTCAAGAGCTTTGACAACGTTCAGACAGTGTTCCTGATCGTGATGCTGGTGCTCTTTGTGCTGGGCTTTGTGTTGGACTTCCTGGAGATCATCTACATCGTGGTGCCGATTGTGGGCCCGGTGATCTATGGGGCGCATTTCGATCCGAAATGGGTGACCATCATGATCGCGGTGAACCTGCAGACGTCTTTCCTGACGCCGCCCTTTGGCTTTGCGCTGTTCTACCTGCGTGGCGTGGCCCCCAAGGAAGTCACCACCGGTCACATCTATCGCGGTGTTATTCCCTTTGTGCTGATCCAGGTGGCAGGGCTGCTGTTGCTGGCCAGCTTCCCGGGGATTGTGACGATCATTCCGGATCTGATTCCAAACTGATCGCGCGGATAGAATCGCACTGACAGATTTGAAAAGGCCGCTCATCTGGGCGGCCTTTTTGCTGGGTGGGGTGAATTTCGACAGAATTGGCGCAAATTCCCCCGCCCGATTTCAGCAAGATGAAACAGCAATTCACCTTTCCAAAATGGAGCACCTGGAAGCTAGCGCAGGCTTGCTTTGCGCATGTTTTTCCTGCGAGGTTCGGCAAAACTGCGGCTGGGGCGTGGTCCGGGCGCAGGCATTCTGCATGGGAGGACACATGGTCAAAGACATCGACAGGCAAATCATCGGGGATTTCAGAGCCGCTGGGGTGGATTTTGTCACCTCGGTGCCCTGCAAACAGCTGGCAGGGGTGATTGAGGTGCTGGATCAGACCTCGGATATTCTGCATGTGCCCTCAAACAAGGAAGACGAAGGCATGGGCCTGTGCGCAGGGGCCTATATGGGCGGGATGCGCCCAGCGATCTTCATGCAGAACACGGCGCTTGGGGTGGTGGTGAATACGCTGGCAACCCTGATCCAGTTCTACCAGATCCCGCTGCCGATGCTGATCAGCTATCGCGGTGAGCTGGGCGAACCGGTGGCCTGTCAGGTGGAAATGGCGCTGCACACCAAGGCGATTCTGGATCAGATGCATATCCAGACCTATCATTTCCACAAACCGGAAGACGCGCAGGAGCTGCCTGCCATTCTGGCCCATACCCAGATGAGCAAAAAGCCCGTCGCCATTCTGACCGATGCAAGCTTCTGGAGGGCCGCAACATGATCCGCAATGAGCTGTTGAAAACCCTGATCCCGATGATTTCGGATCAACTGGTGGTCTGCAATATTGGCGCGCCCAGCCAGGAGCTGTTTGCGCTGGATGATCAGCCTTCGAATTTTTACATGTTGGGCACCATGGGGCTGGCCAGTTCGATCGGCTTTGGTCTGGCGCTGGCGCAGGATAAGCCGGTGATCTCGATTGACGGGGATGGCTCGGTGCTGACCAATCTGGCGACCCTGTCGACCATCGCCAACAATCCCTGTGACAACTATATTCTGCTGATCGTGGACAATGGATCTTATGGATCTACCGGCGATCAGCCCACCTATGCCGGGCGCAAGACATCGCTAGCGGCTGTGGCGCAGGCCTGTGGCTGCGAAAATGTCATTGAGGTTTCTGCCAAGGACACGCCGCAGGCGCTGCAATCCGCATTGGACGCAGGCCAGATGACGGTGATTGTCTCGAAATGTGACAGCGGCAATGTGCAGGTGCCGGTGATCGAGATGAACCCGATCTTGATCCGCGAACGCTTTATGGCGGAAGTGGCAAAGTAATATCCTGGTGCCAGCCCCGGTTTTTGGGGGCTGGCACCACAGGGTTAACCCATTTCGGCCAGTAAGACCGCCTGACCCGTTGCAGCTGACCGTTGCGCCGCGAGACCAATTTTCACCGCCCAGGCCCCATCTTGCAGGCTGACGTCGGGCCTATCGCGCTGGCCGCGCACCAGCTCGGCAAAGCCCTGATGCTGGTAAAAGGTCGATCCATTGTGATCCCCCGCCGCCAGCAGCGCCGCATCTACTGGCACCTCTTTGATTTCAGGGCCTTTGGGATCGCGTGGGCTGATGATGACTTGGGGCACTGGGGCATCCCCCAGATGGCTGGGCCAGAAACGGCCGGGTCCGGGCACCAGTGCTTCGATCTTGCCTTTGGCCCCCACCGCCGAGATTTCTTCCTGATAGCGCGCCCCTTCGGCGAACATGCACAGCTCCAGCATTGCCCGCGCTCCAGAGGCAAAATCAACAATCACATAGCCATGATCCAGAATATCCGGTGTTGCACCGTCATAGCGTTCTTCCAGATGGTTCACCGCCTGACCGGCACTGGCCATCACCCGTACCGGATCCGATTTCAGCACCAACCGCATCAGATCGAAGAAATGGCAGCATTTTTCCACAAAGGTACCGCCGGTCTTGGCGTTAAAACGGTTCCAGTCGCCGACCTTTTCCAGAAACGGAAAGCGATGTTCGCGGATCGACAGCATCTGAATGCCGCCAGTCGCCTGATCGGCGCTGTCCAGCAGTGCCGCGATGGGGGGCATATAGCGATATTCCATCGCCACCCAGATCGGGCAGGGATAGCTGGCGCGCAGCGCTTCGATCCGGACGGCATCCGCAGCATCGGTGAAAAGCGGCTTTTCCACCAGCAATGGCAGCGGGCGTTTGGCGGCGATCTGCTCTAGCTGCTCTACATGGCAAAAGTTCGGGCTGACGATCACCAGACAATCCAAGGTCTCGATCTCAAGCAGCGCATCAACCGACGCGACCATCTGCGCATCGGGGGCAATGGCCGAGGCCTTGGCCACCATCTCAGCATCAGGTTCATAGATGCCCACAACCTGCGTGTTGTCCAGCAGTGCAATATTATGCAGATGTTCCTGCCCCATCATGCCGCAGCCGATGATGCCGTAATGGATGGTTCGCGTCATCCTGTGCTCCCTTTGATTATTTCAGACGCTGCACATAGACCGCCGCATCGGGGTCAAACCATGTGCGCGAATATTCCACTGGCTCGGACTGATCCGACCAGCTGAACCGTTCGATAAAGCCGGTGATCTGACCGGCGGGTTTGGTGAATCTGTGCGGGGTCCAATCGGGCAGGGGGGCGATACGCACCCTGTCTTCGATCCGGGTGATCCAAAAGCCCAGCTGCCGCTGGTAATAGCGATAGAGGCTGTCTGACAGCAAATCTGCCTCGATCACGCCTGAACTGCGATCCAGCCAGATCTCTTCTACCGCGATCAGGGTGTCATTCAGATAGCGCATCCGGCGCACACGCGATCCCTGATCCGAGCGGCCAAACTCTGGCAGGTCATCGGGTTTTTCGATCACATCAACTGACAGAACATCCGCGCGGGGCAGGCCGCCCCCTTCGGGCAGCTCAAGGCGGAACATGGCATAGACGCTGTCGCCCTTGCCGCCAGCGCGCACATAATTGCCCGAGCCCTGCACCCGTTCCAGCATGCCGCGCTTTTCCACCTCGGCCAGTGCTTTGCGCAGGGTGCCGACCGAAACTTTCATCTGCCCGGCCATTTCGCGTTCGGGCGGCAGGCGTTCACCATCCAGCAGCCGCGCGGCTTCGATTTCGCGAATCAACAGCTCGGCGATTTGCACATAAACCGGCAGCGCATTTGGATTGTTTACTGCCTTGTGTCGCGGCGCAGCCATTGAGAAACCTTTGTTTTGTGGCTTTTTGGGTGCATCTTTTTAAAATTGATACACCATTGATCCATGTCATTTCGATTGCTAGCCTTGAAAACAGGAGAGTTCAAGGGAGCAAATTTGATGACGGTGGTGCCTATCACTTCCCCGGATCTGGACGCGGCTGAGGTGTCGTGGTTTGCCGCATTATGTTCGGATGACTACCAGTTTCTGGGTGTGCCCGATGGCGATCTGCGTTCAAGCTGGGCGCATTGCAGTTCCATCGTGCAAGAGGCCGAAACCCAGGGGTTTCGCAACATCCTGTGTCCTTCGTCCTATCAGGTGGGGCAGGATACGCTCAGCTTTGTGGCGGGCTGCGCGCCGATCACCGATAAGATCAACATGCTGGCCGCCGTGCGCTGTGGCGAGGTGCAGCCGATCATGCTGGCCCGCACCATCGCAACGCTGGATCACATGCTGCAAGGCCGACTGACGGTGAATATCATTTCCTCAGATTTCCCTGGCGAAAAGGAAGACAGCTCTTATCGTTATCAGCGGTCGCGTGAGGTGGTGCAGATCCTCAAACAGGCCTGGACCCGCGATGAGTTCGACTTTGAAGGCGAGGTTTACAATTTCAAAGGGCTGACCACGGATCCCGCGCGCCCTTATCAGACCGGCGGCCCGCTACTGTATTTCGGCGGCTATTCCCCGGATGCACTGGCGCTCTGTGGTGAACACTGTGATGTCTATCTGATGTGGCCCGAGGTCAAAGAGCAACTGGCCGAGCGCATGAAAGCCGTCAACGCCGAGGCCGAAAAACACGGGCGCACTTTGGATTATGGCCTGCGCGTTCATATGATCGTGCGCGACACCGAGGCAGAGGCGAAAGAATACGCGGAATACATTGTCTCAAAGTTGGATGATGACCACGGCCGCAAGATCCGCGAACGCGCGCTGGACAGCGCGTCGCTGGGGGTCTCGCATCAATCAAAGAACCGCGAAACTGCCGATGAGTTTGGCTATATCGAACCCAACCTGTGGACAGGTGTGGGCCGGGCGCGTTCCGGCTGCGGTGCAGCGCTGGTAGGATCAACCGATCAGGTTATGTCCAAGATCGAAGACTACCAGAAAATGGGCATGCGGGCCTTTATCTTCTCGGGCTATCCTCATCTTGAGGAAGCCAGACATTTCGGGGCGCGCGTGCTTCCCAATCTGAAAACCTGTTCTTTGCCGCATGAATATGGCCGCGTCCCGGCCAGCACACCGGCAACCCCGCTTGGAAATGGAGAGCGTCGTTAATGGACCGCGTCACACTATCTGATCACCTGACCATGAGCCGCCTTGTCTATGGCATGTGGCGTCTGGGCGATGACACTGACACATCACCCGAACATGTCGAGCGCAAGATTCAATCCTGTCTTGATCAGGGGATCACCACCTTTGATCAGGCAGACATCTACGGCGACTATGGCGCCGAAGCGGTTCTGGGCGGTGCCCTGCGGGCCAATCGGTCGCTGCGCCCTCAGATGGAGATTGTCACCAAATGTGACATCCTCGCGCCCATTGGCTGTCATGCGGATATCGGGGGGAAATACTATGATACCTCGCGCGCGCATATTCTGTCGTCGGTGGATCGCTCGCTGGGGGAAATGGGGATTGAGCACATTGATCTGCTGCTGATCCATCGCCCTGATCCAATGATGGATCATCACGAAACCGGCGCGGCACTGGATGAGGTGGTGAGATCTGGCAAGGTGCGCGCTGTGGGTGTGTCGAACTTCCGCCCTTGGGATTGGGATTTGCTGCAATCGGCCATGCAGACGCCGCTGGCAACCAATCAGATTGAGCTGTCGCTGGGTGAATTACGCCCCTTCACCAATGGGGATCTGGCCTTTCACCAGCGTCAGGATCATGCGGTGATGGCCTGGTCGCCTTTGGGGGGCGGATCACTGATGCAGCCTGACAGCGCGGCGGGCCAAGTGGCGGATGAGATCGCAGCAGAATTTGGCGTGGATCGCGCCGCCGTGGCCGTTGCCTTTTTGCTGGCACATCCAGCGAAGATCCTGCCGGTCATGGGCACCAACAACCTGGAACGCATTGGCAAGATTTCGGATGCGCTGAAGGTCAAACTGGATCGTCCAACTTGGTTCCGCCTTTATCAGGCTGGTCTGGGACATGAGGTGCCCTGATGAATGCGCAGGCCAAAGCAATGAGCGGCACCTTTGTTCCAAGCGTGGATGACACGCGCAGGTTGCGCGATGCCTTTGGATGCTTTGCGACCGGTGTGACCATTGTCACCTGCAACAGTGAAGATGGCCCGATCTGTATCACTGCCAATAGCTTTTCATCGCTTTCGCTGGATCCGGCTTTGGTGATGTGGGCCGTGGATAAGGGATCGCGCCGCTTTGGCTATTTTTCAAAAGCCACGCATTTCGCCATCCATGTTCTGGCCGCCGATCAAGGGGCGCTGTGCTTTGCCAGCGCCAAAGATCTGAACGCTCTGAACGGCTTGCGTCACGATCTTAATCCAGAAGGCACCCCGATCCTGCCGGGGTGTCTGGCGCGCTTCGAATGCGCCACCGAGGCCCATTATGAGGCCGGAGACCATGTGATCATGGTCGGAAAAATCCTGCGCGTCGCCAAGGAGGATGGAGACGCGCTGGCCTTTTTCGCAGGAAAAATCGGCAGCTTCACACAGGCTGCACAAACCTGAGGGCATGATGCCTGATGATGCGCCCGTAACGGGTGCATACAACTGAGGGGGGAACTGCGTGGGCGGACTGCTGACAGTGCTTACGCCAATTGGATGGGTAAATGAGACCCTGCTGCGCGTTGGTCGCGCAGCGGGGATTTTCGCCGTGGCCCTGATGGTCATTGCGATCCTGATCCAGGTGTTTTGTCGATATGTGTTGAACAATGCGCTTCCCTGGCCAGACGAGGCCGCGCGGTTTTGCATGTTGTGGATGACCGGCTTGATGGCCCCCACGGCGTTTCGGCGCGGTGGGTTTGTGGCGATTGATATGATCAATCTGATCTTGCCTCGGGCGGTTTCGGGTCTGTTGAATCTGGCGCTTCTGTCTTTGTCGCTGCTGGTGTTGTGCGTCGCAATTAATATCGGCTGGGGCGAGGTCACAGGCTTTGGCGGGCGTTTTGCCACTGCGGCGCTCTATGTGCCCATGTCCCTTGGATTTGACGACTGGATGCGTGTGCCTCGCAGTTGGATGATGGCCTCGCTTTTGGTGGGGGTGATCCTGCTGGCGATGGTCAATGTGGAACTGATCCTGCGCGCGATTGTGCGGTTGCTGGGCGGTGAATCCCAATTGCCGGACATTGGCGAAGAAACTCTGGGGGCTGAATAATGCTGGTTTGGTTCTTACCCGTCTTTCTGGTCTTTTTGATGATTGGCCTTCCGGTGTTCTTTGGCCTTTTGGCCGCGCCCGGTCTGCTGTTGTGGCTCAATGGTCAGGAGCGCGACATCACGCTTCTGTATCGCAATGTTTACAATGGTATAGACAGCTTTCCTCTAATGGCGATCCCGTTCTTCATGCTGGCCGGGGAACTGATGAATCGTGGCGGGATCACAACCCGGCTGGTTGAGTTCGCTCAGGCGCTGATGGGGCATCTGCGTGGGGGGCTGGCCCATGTGAATGTGCTGTCGTCGATGCTGTTTGCTGGCCTGTCGGGATCAGCAGTGGCGGATACATCGGCGCTGGGATCCATGCTGATCCCCGCCATGGAAAAACAGGGCTATAGTCGCAAGTTCAGCGCGGCGATCACCGCCGCCAGTTCGGTGATTGGCCCGATCATTCCGCCGTCGGGCATCATGATCATCTATGCCTATGTCATGGGCGAAAGCGTAGCAGCGCTGTTCCTTGCGGGGATTGTGCCGGGCATTCTGGTGGGCACCGGGCTGATGCTGATGGTCAAAGTCATGGCCGACAAATATGATTTCCCCGTGGCCAGCCGCAAATACACCTGGGGTGAGCGCGGTCAGGCCAGCCTAAAGGCGTTTTTCCCGCTGATGACCCCGGTGATCATTCTGGGCGGTATTCTGGCGGGTGTCTTTACCCCGACAGAGGCCGCAGCGGTGGCGGTGGCCTATGCCTTTGTCATTGGCTTCTTTGTGCTGCGCACTGTGTCGATGAAAGACGTGCCACAGATCCTGAGCAATGCTGGCATTACCTCCTCTGTCGTGCTGTTGCTGGTTGGGGCGGCCATGGCCTTTAAGACCGTTGTCAGCCTAAGTCATGCACCGGAACAACTGGCGGGCTTTATCCTGACCCTGTCGGAAAACCCGCTAATCCTGCTGTTCCTGATCAACCTGCTGCTGTTCGTCGTCGGCATGTTTCTGGATGCAGGCCCGGCGATCATTATTCTGGGTCCGATCCTTGCGCCCATCTTCGGAGATCTGGGCGTCGATCCGATCCACTTTGCCATCATCATGAGCGTCAACCTGACCGTGGGTCTGGCCACTCCGCCCATGGGGCTGGTGCTTTTCGTGGCCTCGGCCGTGTCGAAAGAGCGGGTTGAAACCATTGCCAAGGCAATCTTGCCATTTCTGGCGGTCGAAATCGCGGTGATCTTCCTGATCACATATGTGCCCGCCATTTCCATGACCATTCCCCGTCTGACGGGGTTCGCAAATTGAGTAGAACAGGGAGGAAACCAAAATGCTCAAGAAGCTTCTCACCTCGGTGACGCTGGCGGCGTCGCTTGTGGCCAGCACGGCCATGGTGGCCAATGCGGCCGACTATAAGATCCGCGCCACGGCCAATTCGAACGAAAACGACGAAGACTATGATGGTCTGGTGGTTTTCAAGAACTTTGTTGAAGCCGCATCCAACGGTGCCATCGAAGTTGAGCTGTTCATCGGCACACAGCTGTGTTCGAACGGCGCGGAATGCCTGCAAGGCGTGGCGGATGGCACGATTGATGTCTATATCTCGACCTCGGGCGGGGCCTCTGGCATCTTCCCCTATGTGCAGGTGCTGGATCTGCCTTATCTGATGGCGGATGACCGTATCGCAGAACATGTGCTGTCGGGCGATTTCACCCGCAAAATGCGTGACATGGCGCTTGAGGATTCCGGCGGCGCAATCCGTCTGATGACCATCGGCAACACCGGCGGCTGGCGCAACTTTGCCAATACCAAACGCCGCGTGGCTGAACCCGCTGATATGGAAGGCCTGAAAATCCGTACCGTGGTTGCGGATCTGCCGCAGGAGCTGGTGAAAGCGCTTGGTGCCTCTCCGACCCCGATCCCGTGGCCAGAGCTGTTCACATCGTTCCAGACCGGTGTGGTTGAAGGCTCGAAAAACGGCATCACCGATATCATGGGCATGAAGTTCCCGGATGCGGGTCTGCAATATGTCACGCTGGATGGGCACGCCTATATGGGCGCGCTGTGGTGGATGAACAATGCCAAGTTCATGGACATGCCAGAAGACATGCGCCGCGTGGTGGTGGATGGCTTCTATGCGCTGCAGCAGGCGACATTCGCGTCGCCCAAGCGCAAATCGATTGCTGCCTATGAAGAGTTCGTTGCCGGTGGTGGTGATCTTTATGTGCCCACACCCGCGCAAAAAGCGGCCTTCAAAGACGCCGCAGCACCGGTTTATGACTGGTTCAAAGGCAATGTGACCCGTGGCGATGAGATCTTTGCAGCGCTGACCGATGCGGTTGCAGCTGCCGAAGCAGATGTGAACGGTGCCCGCGACGCGGACCTGAAATAAACAACACCAAGGGGCGGCTTTCGGGCCGCCCTTTTTCTATCCGCGAGCCGTAGCTTTATGCGTCAAGCCATTCATATCGCCATGTTTTCCCTGATCGGGCCGGTCTGGGCCGATCCCTTGCCGCAGCCGCTTATGGAACGGGATTTCATTTCTTTTGATATGCAGCAGGCTGAAATCGGCCATCGGTTGTTTTACGACCCGATCCTGTCGGGCAATCAGAATATCAGCTGCGCCCATTGCCATCACCCGGATCTGGGTACCGGTGACGGGCTGTCGCTGGGAATAGGCGAAGGCGGGCAGGGGCTGGGGCCTAGGCGCACAGCGGGTGCCGGGCGCGACAAGGTGCGCAAGCGCATCCCGCGCAATGCCCCTGCACTGTGGAATCTTGGGGCTAAAGATCTTCACACCATGTTTCATGATGGCCGGCTAAGTATTTCGGATATTTATGGAAATGGGTTTAACTCTCCGGCTGAGGAATGGCTGCCGCAAGGGCTGAATTCGCTGCTGGCGGCGCAGGCGCTTTTCCCGCTGACCGCACAGTTTGAAATGGCCGGGAATGTCGCCGAAAACGAAATCATCGGCGCTGTGACCGATCGCATTGATCTGGGCTGGCCGATTTTGGCCAAACGGGTGCGTACCCAGCCGGACTATGCCACGGATTTTGTCGCGGCCTTTGATCATATCGACAGCGCGGAAGAGGTCTCGATTGTTGAAATCGCCAATGCGCTGGCGGCCTTCATGGCGATTGAATGGCAAAGCATCGACAGCCCGTTTGATCGTTACCTAGCCGGGGACGACAGTGCTTTGACGGCAGATCAGAAGGCCGGGTTGGATCTGTTTTATGGCAAGGCGCAATGCAGCAGCTGCCACTCTGGCCCGCTGCTGAGCGATCAGAAATTTCATGCGCTTGGCTTGCCGGCCTTTGGCCCCGGACGTACGCGGCGGTTTGATCCTTATGTACGCGACGTCGGGCGCATGGGCGAAAGTGATGCGCTGGAAGATGCCTATCGGTTTCGCACCCCGATGCTGCGCAACGTCGCCCTGACCGCGCCTTACGGGCACAACGGGGCCTATCCCACCTTGGAAGGCATCGTGCGTCACCATTTAAACCCGGTGCAGGCACGTGAAGAATGGACACGCGATCTGGCGGCGCTGCCGAAAATCCCCTGGCTGGAAGCCATTGATTTTGTGGTGCAAAGTGACCGGCTTGAGATGGCGCGTCAGGCGCAGGCCATCGACATTGAACCGGTGGATCTGAGTGATCATGAGGTGGCGCAGGTGATCAGCTTTCTGCATGCGTTGACCGGCGAGGGGCGCAAAGCGCCGCCCTTTGGGGTGCCAGAGGGGTTTGAACCCTAAAACCACTGGCCAGATCTCGCTCATCTTATGGGGGAAGTGACACTTTGACTCTTGAGCGTGATGTTATAACATGTAATACACCAGCGCAGCAGACCAGCCCCGGTGCGGGGCGCAAAATCAAAAGCGCGATTCCATGGCCGATCACAGACTTCCCGTTACCTTGCTTACCGGTTTTCTGGGGGCTGGTAAGACAACCCTTCTGAACGCATTGCTTGCCGGAGACCACGCGCAGCATGTGGCGGTGATCGTCAATGAAATGGGTGATATCGGTCTGGATCAGGATCTGATCTCAACCAATTCCGAAGATGTGATTTTGATGGAATCCGGGTGCCTGTGTTGTTCGATCCGTGGGGATCTGGCGCAGACCGTGGCGGGGCTGCTTGAGCGGCGTGCCGCAGGCGCGCTGCGATTTGACCGGATTGTGATTGAAACAACGGGCATTGCAGATCCGGGGCCGATTTTGCAGACCCTTCTGGTTGAACGTGCGCTGGCACAAACCGTCAGAATGGATGGTGTCGTGACGCTGGTAGATGCGGTCAACGGCCCGTCGACATTGGATGCGCAATTCGAAGCGGTGTCTCAGGTGGCCATGGCTGATGTGATCATCCTGAGCAAAACCGATCTTGTGTCACCGGAACAGACCGCTGTGTTTGAACAGCGGCTGAAGGATCAGAACCCGACCGCGCGGATTATTCATTCGGTCAAAGGGCAGGGGATCGAGGGCCAGCTTTGGGGGCTCAGTGCCCTGCGCCCCGATGCGGCGCCTCAGCAGGTGTTTTCGTGGACCACGGGGCGCAGCTCAGCGGATGACCCCTTTGCCAATCTGTCGGGCTTTGCTGCCAACCCAACCCCCACCGCCGTATTTGCACCGCAGGGGCATCAGATCAACTCTGCCTCGATTGAGCTGGACAGGCCGATCAAAGACAAGGTGTTGAACAAATGGCTAGATACGCTGATCGGGCTGCGCGGTGCGGATATTTTGCGGGTCAAGGGCATTGTGTTCCTTGAAGGCATCGCCGAACCCTTTGCCTTTCATGGGGTGCAGCACATTTTTGATCCACCTGTGCGGATCACCAGCTGGCCAAAAGGTGACCAGCGATCACGCATCGTGGTGATTGCCCGCAATATGACCCCCGAAGAAATCAACGCCAGCCTGAATATGCTGCGCATGACCGAGCCAACTCAGAAAGAGAGCTAAAACTCATGAAAGATACGCCTCAGGATTCCCGCCTTCCCGTGACTGTTCTCTCGGGGTTTTTGGGCGCTGGTAAAACCACGCTGCTGAACCGGGTGCTGAACAACCGTGATGGTCGCCGGGTGGCGGTGATCGTCAATGACATGTCCGAAGTGAACATTGACGCTGATCTGGTGCGTGATGGCACGGAACTGTCGCGCTCAGAGGAAAAGCTGGTGGAAATGTCCAATGGCTGCATCTGCTGCACCCTGCGGGATGATTTACTCAAAGAGGTGCGCCACCTGTCCGAAGAAGGGCGCTTTGACTATCTGTTGATCGAATCCACAGGAATTTCAGAACCACTGCCAGTGGCGGCCACCTTTGATTTTCGCGATGAACAGGGCGAAAGCCTGTCCGATGTGGCGCGGCTGGATACGATGGTCACCGTGGTGGATGCGGTCAATCTGCTGCAGGATTTTTCCAGCCATGATTTCCTTACCGACCGGGGGGAATCCATGGGCGAAGACGATGATCGCAGCCTCGTCAGCCTGTTGACCGAGCAGATCGAATTTGCCGATGTGGTGATCCTGAATAAGGTTTCTGATGCCGGCCCCGAGCGCACGGATAACGCGCGCAAGATCATTCGCGCCTTGAATGCAGATGCAAAGATCATCGAAACCGATCACTCTGAGGTGGCCGCCGAGGCCATTCTGGACACCGGTTTGTTTGATTTTGACACAGCGCATGAACATCCCATGTGGGCAAAAGAGCTGTATGGCTTTGCCAATCACACGCCCGAAGATGAAGAATACGGCATTACCTCATTTGCCTTTCACGCCCGTGCGCCCTTTGACCCGCAAAAGATTGTCGATGTGCTGAATGCGGATCTTCCCGGTGTGATCCGCGCCAAGGGGCATTTCTGGGTGGCCACGCGGCCGGAATGGGCGCTTGAGTTCAGTCTGGCAGGCGCGCTGTCCTCGATGAAACCGCTGGGCCGCTGGTGGGCTGCCGTGCCAGAACGCTATCTGCCCACCCACCCAGAGGCACAGGCCGAAGTGGCGCGCAACTGGGTGGAACCCTGGGGTGATCGCCGTCAGGAAATCGTCTTTATCGGTGTGGGGCTGGATGCGGAAACCATCAGCGCGAGTCTGAATTCGGCGCTGATCGACACCAATGAGTTCACCCCGGAAGACTGGTCAGATCTGCGCGATCCCTTCCCAAACTGGGGTGGCAACGGATGATTGCAGCACAGGTTGCCCCCATGCCCACGGCGCATCCCGCAGGGGTACGTGTGGTCCAGACCTCGCAGGATATGACTGCGATAAACCAGCCCAACTGCGCCGCGCTGATCTGGCAAAGATCACCAGATCCTGAGGTTGCAGAGTGGCTTGCCGCGCTTGCGCCAGACAATCTGCCCAATGCGCGGCTCATCCTGCCTGTTTCTGAGGTTTTGGCAGCAGTTGAAGATTGCTGTGAAGGTGCGGGCATGCCAAAGGGCTGTGAAAGGGATGCTCTGATCGGGGACATTGCGTATCTGACCGATCAGTTTGCCACTGTCATGGGGGTGGCGCATGTGCGGCTGCGTCTGGATGTGGTAAATACCAATGCCTGCCGCAAGTTTCACCGCGATGTCATCCGCGCGCGGCTGGTCTGTACCTATCGCGGCACGGGCACACAATATGGCACAGGCACGCGCGAGAACGATCCGCGGCAGGTGTTCACGGTGCCGCCGTCATGCCCGATTGTGATGCGCGGCAGTGAATGGCCCGAGACCCCCGCCAGTGATTTGCTGCACCGCTCGCCCCCCATCGAAGGCACGGGCGAAACCCGTCTGGTGCTGGTTGTTGACCCGATTTACGACTTTGATGAGGCCTTTTGAACCTGAAAACAGGCAAGCTTTTGCGCGTAGGCGGGCAGGGGCTTGTCATTGACTTTGGGATCTTTCAGACCCGATGGGGCGCATTGCCCCGGATACACAGGACAAATAACACATGCGGATGATTGTCGTTCTGGCCGTGGTTCTGGCTGTGACTGTGCTGCTGATCTGGAGCATCGACACCGAGGCCGTTGCGCGGTGGGCGGCTGAGCATCAGCGCAGTTTCCAAAACCGTATGGCGGGCGCGGTACATGCGCTGCGCGCCAATGATCCGGGTGCTTTGATGGCGCTGTTTGTGGCGGCGGGCAGCTATGGGTTCTTTCATGCGGTCGGGCCGGGGCATGGCAAAGCGTTGATCGGTGGGGTCGGCGTCGGATCGCAGGTATCCACTGCGCGGCTGCTGTCCATTTCAGTGGTGTCCAGCCTGCTGCAATCGCTTTGGGCGATTGTGCTGGTCTATGGTGGCTTTGCCCTGCTAGAGCTTTCTGCGCGGCGCATGACCAGCCTTGCCGAAGACTATCTGGCCCCAGCCAGCTATCTGGCCATTGCCGCGATTGGCGCGCTGTTGATCTGGCGGGGTGTCAAGCGGTTGCGGCCTGTCCAGCGAGCGCATGATCACGATCATCATCACCATGACCACCATCACGACCATAGCCATGATCACAGCCACGGCCATGACTGCGGCTGTCATTCCCACGGGCCCTCGGCAGATCAGGTGGCGGGGCTGACATCATTGCGCGAAACCTTTGCCCTGCTCCTGAGCATTGCCATCAGACCCTGCACCGGCGCCATCTTTCTGCTGGTGATCGCCTGGCAGATGGATATCCGCATGGCAGGGGTTCTGGCGGTGATTGTCATGGGGCTGGGGACCGCCACCTTCACCAGCATGGTGGCTGTTTCAAGCGTTGCCTTGCGCGGGCTCAGCCTTGCCTCAGCGGGCAGATTGCAGGCCGCAGCGCAGTTTATGCCCGCCTTGCAGATCGTTGCGGGTGGTCTGGTGATGTGGATCAGCCTGACCCTGTTGATCGGCTGATCCGCGTCTTGTTGCCCTTTGGCTATGCCCGGACCGCGTTTGTGCCGAACATCTCAAAGCGATCTGTTCAGTCTACTGTAAGGGCGTGTCTTGCACCGACCTGCCCGGTATAATCGCTTAGGTCAGATTGCGAAATAAAAGTGATATTCTCAGCGACATCCTGCACGCCAGCACCCGAGGTGACCTTCGCCAGAAAGGTTTCCCCCGAGCGGATGGTCACCCCCTCATCGGTTTGCGTCAGCGTGAGATCATTAAGCGTGATTGCGTCATCATCTGGGTGCATGATGATGATGACATCATCGCTGGCGTCGAAATCGGCGATTTCATCCTCACCGGGTCTATTCCCCCTTGCCACGTTTTCGACATCAAGGACAAAGCTGTCCTGGCCAGCCCCCCCTTGCATCAAGTCAGCCCCACGGGTGGCAATCAGCAGATCATCCCCGTCACCGCCTTCCAGCGTGTCCGCAAAGAGCCAGCCAACAAGCGTGTCATTCCCGTCACCGCCGTTCAGCGATAAATCCGAGCCTCCAGAATTGCCCTGCAGCCAGTCATCGCCATCGCCGCCTTCGGCAAAGCGCAATCCAATCCGGGCATCCGACCCACCAACAAAAAGCGCATCATCGCCGTTGCCCCCTATCAAGGGCGCATCGAAATATCCCCCCCATAGGGTGTCATTTCCCTCTCCGCCATCCAGAAACATATTTAAACCGTAGCCTGAATGCAGCACATCGTCACCGTCGCCGCCGGAAAGATGGGCATTGGAGCTGGCCGAAAGCGTATCGTTGCCTTCTCCCCCTTTGAAAACGCTGAAGACGGCGCGAAAACGTTTATGGGAATCTGACAGCCAGTCATCTCCTTCACCGCCCTCGAGTAGATCGCCACCACCATAGGTCATCAAAGTGTCGTTGCCGTCACCGCCGTACAGCGTGTCAGACCCCTGCGAGCCATGCAGGGAATCCGCGCCCGATCCGCCCATCAGCAGATCATTCCCATTTTCCCCCAACAAAGTATCATCTCCGGTTCCTCCAAAGACGGTGTCATTGCCCTCGCTCGCCTTGACCTCATCATTGCCTTCGCCAGCCTGAACCATGTCATTCCCGAAGTCGCCCCAGACCAGATCATCGCCCGTCCCGGCAAAGATAAAGTCCGGATCCGTGCGGATGGGCGTGGCCCAGTTGGCCGCATGGATGGTATCCGCGCCATGGCCACCATAGAGCGTGTCACTGCCATCATTGCCCGTAATAATATCGCCCCCGTTCCCCCCAGAGATGTAATCCGCACCCGAGGCCCCAGCAAGGGCGTCTGCCCCGTCACCGCCGCTGATCTGATCACTGCCATTGCCGCCATGAACGGTGTCGTCGCCCCCGGCGGCTTTGATCTCGTCATTGTCATCGCCGCCGTTCAGCCAGTCCGCGCCGTTATCACCCCAGATCGCGTCATCCCCCGCGCCGCCATAGATCTTGTCCTGACCTGTCTCGAATCTGCTGGCCCAGCTGCTGGCGTGCAGAGTGTCATCCCCTTTGCCACCGACCAGAATATCATCGCCTTCGTTCCCGGTGACGATATCGTTCCCATCTGATCCGTTGATTTCATCATTACCCATGCCGCCCGAAATCATGTCGTCGCCCGCGGCACCATTCAGAAGATCATCCCCTTTGTTTCCAAAGATCGTATCATCTGCGTCTGTTCCTATGACGGTATCATCCTGATCTGTGGCAATAAATGTGACACCCACGGCGCCAGCGGCCAGCAGCGTATATAGAAAGAAAAGCATGAATCACCCAATATGAAGGTTCAGAAAATTAAGGGAAATTTTACACATATTGTCGGGTGGAGCTAGGGATGTGTTTTGAAACAGTCCCTTTTTCAGGCTGGGATTGTTTGATGAAAATAAACGCCAGCATGTGTAACTCGTGATTATTGGTCGATAAAAATAATATATTATTCCGACATATAATATACCTTTAGTATATTCGCCCTATGGACGTCACCCTGGTGGGGGTCACAACGCAGCAAACTTTCCCTTGCACATCGATTGTGCTGCCCGGATAAGCACTGCACCGCCAACCGGAACATGCCACGAGATCCGCTAGCCAATGTCCCAGACCGATCTTCTGAAAACAGACTGCTCGAAATGCGCAGCGCTTTGCTGTGTTGTGCTGATTTTTGACAAGGGAAAGGACTTTGCCTTTGACAAGAACCCCGGCGAACCCTGCCGGAACCTGTCCGGGCACAGCTGTTCGATCCACAACACCTTGGAAAAAGACGGGTTCCCGGGCTGCGTGGCCTATGATTGCCTGGGGGCTGGCAACCGCGTGGTCCAGGATGTGTTTTCCGGCCAAAGCTGGCAACAAACACCCCATCTGCTGCGCAATATGACAGAAGCCTTTTCCGCGATGTGCGAAGTGCACAAACGCATCGACAGGCTGCGCGCGGCTGAAACCTTGCCTCTTGAGCCTCAGGATGCGCAAAGCTGCCGCGATTTCCGCGCTCAGTTGGAACAACGGCGCTGGAGCGGCTCTGAATTGAACGATTTTGAGGTTGGTCTGGCGCTGGAGATCGATTTGTTCTTTTACAAAATAAAAGACCTATTACCGCCCGGGTTTAGCGAGGAAATTTGGGAGACCAATCTGATATAGGTATGCGGAGGCCACTGATTTCGGGGAGGCGTTACATTTCAAATCGATATCGCACAAGATTGAAACATAGCTCGACGTGTTATTCAGAATGTTAGATAGAGCGGCGAGGATTCGGCGTTGGAAAGCCGAAAAGTGAAATCCTAAAGCAACAAAAACACCTCAAACGAGGCGCTTTTGTTGCTTTGCCAACCATTTAGATTTTAAGTTGGCTCCGGCGGTAGGGGCGTTAGCCTACAGTCAGGACCCTTTGATTTCTTAGTAGTTTTCGCAACCGACTTCGGCGATGACTCCGCATATGCACCCTGAAGTGCCACAATTTGGAGTCCCGTGCAACCTGTTCCAAACAGCGACGAGAGTTAATAAGCCAATATGTGTAGGCTACAATCGCTCGGCCTCGCAGATATGTTGCGCAAAGCGCGGCAGGAGGACCATTTGATGTTGGGGCATCCGGCCCAGCCAGACACGCGT
The DNA here is from genome assembly GCA_025210455.1 of Pelagimonas sp. Taxonomy (GTDB): domain Bacteria; phylum Pseudomonadota; class Alphaproteobacteria; order Rhodobacterales; family Rhodobacteraceae; genus JAOARQ01. The sequence goes on along the minus strand of JAOARQ010000017.1, from coordinate 2,456 downwards.
TGATCATAGATTTTCCAAAGGTAAGCAGGGGCCGTATCCATCATCAAAACCGCATCGAGGAATGGTGTCAGACAATCCGCCAGCCGACCAGTGATGTGCGTGCCCGTTTTTGATCTTTTCAGATCGACGGACCAGCCTTCGCTGTCTCGACTGAAAGCCGAACAAAAAATTGTTGTTAGACTTCCGAACGCATCTTTGAGCAGCCAATCCACAATCATGAATGTCGCAATTCTGGGGGCGCTGCCCCCAAACCCCCGCCCCGAACCCTCACCAAAGCAGCAGCACGGAGGCACAGATCTTGGGCTCTTCCTCGTCGCAGCTGGCTGGCTTGGCAAAAGCACAAAATCGGTCTCCCGGCTCACGCCCGGACCCTCCGATTTTGCCCTGTCACCGCACCCTCAACCATCTGCACAACGTCATTCCGCCCAAGGATCTGGCTCCGAAGCAGCGGCTTAGCTCTCAATCCCAATCGCTTTACTGGAAATTATCAAAAACGCCAGTCAGATTGGGTTAATCAGTCTTTCCTGCACAGCAAGTAGTTTGCGTAGGAAAACGACGCATTATTGGCCACTCAATCTTGCTTGGGCGAGGTACTGGCAGCCACGGTTGGCTGCAGTCAGCCCAACCCAGACCTTCATCTAAGCCGAAGCGAAAGTCTTTTTGCAGACGCGGGGTCCTGAAGCCGATTTCCCGAACGCGGTCTTTCATGTCACCATCCTTCGACCAGGACGATGCCGCGCCCGCACCAATGGCAGCGAAGCGTAGGAAGTGGCCTTTGCAAACTTCAAGTCCGCAGCGCTGACCTCATGCGCTAACGGCCCAAAGCCGCTGTCCAACATGATGTCTCGATGCTGCGGCTGCGGCCCGCATTCCAGACATTCGCAGCGCGGCGTCATATGGCTTCATCGTGGACAAACCTTTGCGTTTTGAGGCTATGCCGGTTCCGCCAGCGCCGCGCTGACGGCATCGCCAAACAGCTGAGACAAACGCTCAAGCGGAACATCAGTCAGGAACTCGTTATGGTCGGGTGATCCAAACCCTTCCTCCTTGGCTTTGGCCAGCAAGTAATCTTCTGCCTCCCGCGCGCCCTCGACGGTTGGGAATTCATATAACAACCCTTTAGCCAGAGCCCAGAGGTGTTCGCCCTGCGAAGGCCGGCGGTACTGGTTCAGCGCAGCAATTCGGTCCTGATGTTGGCCGGAACCGATTTTGACGGTAATGCCATGCGAGTCAGCGATCCACGCAACATAAAGGTCCGTGCCGGGATTTACCTCACTGGATGCGCGAAGCCCCTGCTTCTGGCGCCAGGGTCGTTTCAACGAAACCCGAAACACGTCCTGCTTCGTAATGTCAGTTCCTTGTTCTTCGACCCGCAGCGAAAGGAAGCGCCCGACCTCCTCTGGGCGCATCAGGTGAATGAACGCGGCGCCCTGCAGCTTCTTGGTGGCGTGATCCTTGATTAGATTGTCGTTGGATTCCGTGTCCAGAACCCGCCAAGACCTGCCGATGGTCAATCCGTATGGCCAACGGAAGCTTCCATCCTCCCTGAAGTGCTCCGGCAATGCGCAATCAATTATCCCCATGTCTTTTGCCATGACGGGATTCCCAACAACTTCGACGGCCCCGGCAACCCTTCCTTTGAACGCCGGGTCCGCATGAGTGGCATCCGATGTGAGGTACACGACGATATCGCCTGAATGAAGCAAGCTCTGCGCCCGGTCACGATATGATTTCGCGTTGAACAGCAAAGCTTCTTCGCTGGGATCCCCAGGTTGCCCCCAAACCTTGGTCCAGTAAAACGCGGGCTCTCTTTTGGTAGGTTCGTTGATCAACCAATAGCGGCGATCGCGCGGGTGGGTCGACGGGGTGACTTCATGTTCGTCGCAATAGGCCAAGTATTCCGTGTCGAGTTCATCATAGAGGTCCGATGGCTTTCTGACCTCTAGACCGATCTGGCTTTCGATCATCTGCTGATTTTTGGTGACAGGATCCGCTTCGCCCAAAGCGCAATCAATAAAGCCAACCGGTGCGAACATGATCGTATTGTCACGTTTCACGGCGATGAATTTTTTTGTGTTCTTTATCTTATTGCGGTGGAGTTCATTCTCCTCGGCATCTCCGGAGCCATAGGTACAAAATGCCTCTACAATCTGGGTGATCTGCTCAAAGGTCTCAGGTGTTTTCGGCAAAGTTTCGGCTTCCACTGCAGTAAAAGAATGAGACCAATGTTAGCGGGTTTCTTGTCGTGTCAGTAGCATTCCTTGGTCGGACACTTTGTACTCGCAACCCACTAGTACCGGAAGAGCCCTCAGCGGATCGTTTTGACTAGCGGGAAGAGCCCATTGCTGCCGTTCATTCTTAACAGGCTGCAGAAATAATCTCTGAGCTGGAACGTTGTCCCGTCATCAGGGCTTGGCCGGGTGATCACGAGGTCTGTTGGCACGTTCTGCGTATGC
>JAOARQ010000016.1 GCA_025210455.1 Pelagimonas sp. | reverse complement strand
GATCAGCCCCATCCGGGTATTTCGACCGCTGGTCTTCGCCCTGATAGTGGCCGCCAAAGTGGAAGGGCATAAAGGCCACGCCTTCACCCACCCGTTCGGTCACCAACGCCATGACTTTGACCTTTGCGCCCTCGGCCCCTTCGACCCAGACCTGCGCCCCGTCACGCACACCCAGATTGTTGGCGTCGCGCGGGTTGATCTCGACGAACATGTCCTGCTGCAGCTCGGCCAGCCAGGGGTTTGAGCGAGTCTCATCACCACCACCCTCATATTCGACCAGACGGCCAGATGTGAGAATGATCGGATAGTCCTTGCTGAAATCCTGTTTCTGGATTGATGCGTACATCGTCGGCAGACGATAGAACTTGCGGTCTTCGTAGGTTGGATAGTCGGCCCCCAGATCGCGGCGCGGCGTGTACAGCGGTTCGCGGTGCAGCGGCACCGGATCCGGGAAGGTCCAGACAACGGCGCGGGCCTTGGCATTGCCAAAGGGCGCACAGCCATGTTTGATCGCAACCCGCTGGATCCCGCCGGACAGGTCGGTCTTCCAGTTGGTTTTCGCACCGGCGACCGCGTCAATGCTGGCGCGTTCTTCGTCGGTCAGATCACCATCCCAGCCCAGATCCATCAGCATCTGCATGGTAAACTCAGGATAGCCATCCTGAATTTCCGACCCAGCGCTATAGACGCCATCAGCCAGCAGGTTGTCACCATCACGTTCAACGCCGAAACGCGCACGGAAGGTCAGACCACCCTCAGCCACAGGCTTGGACATATCATAAAGGTTGGGTGTGCCCGGATGCTTCATCTCTGGGGTGCCCCAGCATGGCCAGGGCATACCATAGTATTCCCCATCAGCTGGCCCACCAATCGCCTGAAGCGTGGTGCGGTCAAAGGTGTGCTGGTTTTCCATGTGCAGCTTGATCCGCTCAGGCGACTGACCGGTATAGCCGATGGTCCACAGACCTTTGTTGAACTCGCGGGTGACATCTTCGACCACCGGAGTGATACCGTCATCCTCAAGAGCGATATTGCGGAAGAAGCGATCGTGCCAGCCGAATTTCTTCGCAAACAGACCCATGATTTCATGGTCGGTTTTCGATTCAAACAGTGGCTCGATGATCTGTTCACGCCATTGCAGTGACCGGTTCGACGCCGTGGCAGAGCCGCGCGTTTCGAACTGGGTACAGGCCGGGATCAGATAGACACCATCGGTGCGGTCATGCAGAACGGCTGACACTGTGGGGAAGGGATCCACCACCACCAGCATATCCAGCATTTCCATCGCTTTTTTCATCTCGGACATACGTGTCTGAGAGTTGGGCGCATGGCCCCAAAGCACCATGGCACGCACCTTGTCGGGGTTGTCCATGTTTTCTGGGTCTTCCAGAACACCGTCGATCCAGCGAGATACCGGAATACCCGTCAGATTTTGCAGGGATTTCTCTTTGCCATCTGCGCCGGTGGTCTTGGCAAACTGACCGCTCAGCCAATCGCCGTCTTCTTCCCAGACTCGGCCCCAATGCGCCCAGGCGCCTTTGGAAAGACCATAATAACCCGGCAGCGTGTGCGACAGAACACCAAGGTCGGTCGCGCCCTGCACGTTGTCATGGCCGCGGAAGATATTGGTGCCGCCACCCTCAGTGCCCATGTTGCCAAGGGCCAGCTGCAAGATGCAATAGGCGCGGGTGTTGTTGTTGCCGTTGGTGTGCTGCGTGCCACCCATGCACCAGATCACGGTGCCGGGGCGATTGTTCGCCATGGTCCGCGCCACGCGTTTGAGCTGCGATCCGGGGGTGCCGGTGACGCGCTCAACCTCTTCCGGGGTCCATTTGGCCACTTCTTCACGGATCTGATCCATACCCCAGACACGGGTGCGGATGAACTCTTTGTCTTCCCAGCCGTTTTCAAAGATGTGCCACAAGATCCCCCAGACCAGCGCCACATCGGTGCCGGGGCGGAAACGCACATATTCATCCGCATGGGCAGCGGTACGGGTAAAGCGTGGATCGCAGACGATCAGCGGCGCATTGTTCTGCTCTTTGGCTTTCAACACATGCAGCAGCGACACAGGGTGCGCTTCGGCAGGGTTGCCACCAATGATAAAGATCGCCTTGGAGTTATGGATATCATTGTACGAGTTCGTCATCGCACCATAGCCCCAGGTGTTGGCAACACCGGCAACCGTGGTTGAATGGCAAATCCGCGCCTGATGATCCACGTTGTTGGTACCCCAATAGGCAGCAAACTTGCGGAACAGATAGGCCTGTTCGTTGTTGTGCTTGGCCGATCCCAGCCAATAGACACTGTCAGGCCCGCTTTCTTCGCGGATCTGCATCATCTTGTCGCCAACTTCGTTGATCACCTGATCCCAAGAGATGCGCTTCCATTCGCCATTCTCTTTTTTCATCGGGTATTTCAGGCGGCGTTCCCCATGGGCGTGTTCACGCACCGCAGCCCCTTTGGCGCAATGCGAACCCAGGTTGAACGGGCTGTCATAGCCGGGCTCCTGCCCGATCCAGACCCCATCCGACACCTCGGCCACAACGGTACAGCCGACCGAACAGTGGGTGCAGACGGATTTCTTCAGGTCAACAGCACCTGTTGCGGCGGTCGCCGCCGAAGCCTGTTGCACCGTGCCACCTGTGGCGGCAATCGCAGCCAAACCCCCAACGGCCAGACCGGATCCGCGCAAAAACGCGCGGCGATCGACCGAGGCATTTGCCACGTCAGACAGGATACTTGTCCGCTGGGGGCGTCGCGCAACCCCGTTGGTCTTTTTCCTAAGCATGTTTCTCTCTCCCTTGCTTGCGGGATCAGCCCCGCTTGCTTGGTTTTGCGAATGATGGCTTTCAGCGGTCGGGCGTCACGCAACCAGTTGCTGAAAGACGGTCAGCTTGTCCGGTTAAAACCGGGCAGACTGCAGATAAGCGCGGGTATGCGCGGTATCCTGCATCTTGTTTGATGTCAGGTCAGGTTCAGCGGCCTCCGCTTCGCCTGTGCTGGTGGCCACTGCCAGCGCCGCAACCGGCGCAGTGGTGCCTGCCAGCTTGAGGAAATCCCGGCGCGATGCGCCTTCTTCCTTCTTCATGAGAGCCTCCTCTCTTGGGTTATGACGGTCACCCGTCCTTTGGCCGGGGTCAGGCCCCGACGGTGAAGTCAGCTCAGACGAAAGGCCTCAGCTTCGATTTCCATGAAGGTGCGGCCAACGGTGCCCACCGGGGTATAAAAGACCGAATTCTTCGCCCCTTCGAGATCGCCAAAGAAATGCGCCGCCCAAGGCGCAATATGGCGGTTAAAGAATTCTTTCTGGGTGGCGAGATCCGCAGGTGTCCCAAAGCGGCCAACAATCATCGCCCCCATCATTTCCATCAGGCTGGCAATATTGTCTTCGGGTTCAAAGACATTCTCTGCCCGCGCCAGCCCCCGCGCGGTCATATCCTGACGCAGCTGCGCCAGCGGCTTTTCATTCAGAAATCCCGTCAGATAATAGCTGGCATAGGGCAGCAATTCGCCCCGGCCCAGACCGATGAACAGCTTGTTAAACTCGCTCTCAACCGCTTTGGGTTTGGAGATCCGCGCCATCTTGGCCAGGGTCGTGACCGCTTGCCCCAGATCGCTGTCATCCCCCGACAGACCAGCGGTTTGCGCCAGCAGCATCTCATCCGGAGGACCAGCCAGCAGCAGACCCATGAAATTATAAAGATCCGCGCGCAGGCGATCCTCTTCGGCAATAGCGGGGGCGGTGGCTGTGCTCATGATCATCCCTCTGCTTCAAAACGAAACCGCATCCGGCGCGCGGTGGGCGGCAGGGCGGCAAATTCTTCCGGCTCTGGTTCAGGCAGCGGCGCAGGGGCGGCTGGCAGATCCGCCAGAGCCACAGGCAAGTCTTCCGGCGCTTCTTCTTCATCAGATTCGATTTCGGGGGCGTCTGAATCTTCCAACAGCTCTTCCAGCTTGCTCACCATGCCCTTGCCCACCTGATAAACGGTTTGCAGGTTCTCAACCACGGTGGCCGCATCGGTGAAATCCTCACCGTAATCCACCAGACCATCCAGATTGGCCAGAACAGGGTTCATCGTCCAAAGCTTGCGCAGCGCGCGGGTTTTCAGACGCTGCGGCAGGGCGGATTTCAGGAATTCCTGAACCTGTTCCGGGCTGTCGATATTTTCAGGCTCTGGCAGGCCTGCTTCTTGCAGCAGTTCTTCATCGCTGCGTTCGGCCTGTTGGGCTTCTTGTGCAGCCTCGGCTTCGACACGCAGAGCAACCTGTTCAGCCTGCTCTTCCGCCTGCACCGCGGCACGACGACGGGACCAAAAATCGCTCATGCCTGCTCCCTCGCGGTTTTGGGCGCAAAAACCGGTGGCCACTTTTTGCTAAAAACGCTCATTGCAACCTCCGCCGTTTCAGATCCGGCGAAGCATAGACATCCGACAACCCGCCAATGCGTTCATCCCCGATGCCATCTTGCACCAGATCAATCCGTTTCTTGTCGCGCTTGCGTTTTACAAAGGCTTCGTCTTCATGGAATTCTTCGACAAAGCTGCGCACCCAATCGGCCAGCCCTTCGGGCATGGGCACCTTTTCCACGATCTCTTCGCCACTGTCGGTGTAATCCTGGGCCTCATAGGGCGAGGCCGTCGCCAGAACGATCTCAAGCGGGCAATCGCCATCCGCTTCGCGCATCACCACATAGATGCTGGGGGTCTGGGCGGTCAGCCCGTGCAGATAGGCCTCGGTTTCCGCCCCGTGCAGTTCAAGCATCACCGTCGCGGCGTGAAATTCAACGACATCCCCGTCTCGGCGCAACTCACGCCAATCGTCGGCTCCGGCCCCCGGCAGAACCGCAGTGGCCGACCACACCCAAGGCACCCAGCGGGTCACGCCGGGTTTCTTACGCAGGACAATACCTAGCGGCATCGCCCGATACATGTTCGGGTTGTGGATCAAATATCGTGCCTCCCTGTGCTGATTAGGGCCGAAGGCAGGCTTTGAAAAAAGCATCAATTCCTGACCAGACGGAAGAAACCTCCGGAACTGGACAAAATGGGGCGACGTGATTTGCGCCCCATACTCCGCAGGACAATCTGTCCATCTTGAGAATTTCACTCGGAAAACAGGACAACGTCGGAAACCGCGAATCACCTGACGGTTTCGGGCATGGCGCGGGTGGCTTTGCGGCCCGCACCTCTCTTGTCGAGCCTGACGAATCTGCCTAGCATTTAGACAAATCAGCACGCGAAAAGCGCCATAAATGGCCGGCAAGCAAAGGGTGGAAAAATTGTCCAAGACACTGATAACATGTGATTGTTCTGGCACCATGCAGTTGGACACCGACGCGCTGTCACAGCGCACTGGCCTGACCGTCAAATCCCCCTGCTCCAGCCTGTGTACTGACCAGATTGAACGCGCTGCCGGGGCCCTGACCGAGGGGGACACAATTTTTTGTTGCACCCAGCAGCAGGTCACTTTCGACGCTCTTGCCGAGGAACTGGACACCCCCGCGGCCCCCACAATCGACCTGCGCGATCGGGCCGAATGGAGCGATGATCCTGCCTCTAAACTACCCAAAATGTCCGCGCTGATCGCCGAGGCCATGCTGCCCGCCGCCACCGAGAAAACCATTGATATCACATCTCATGGGATGTGTCTGATCATTGGTCCGGCTCAAACCGCTCTCCTCGCGGCTGAGCAGTTGAAGGACTATCTGGGTGTGACTGTCCTGCTGGACGCCCCTGATGATGCGGCCGAAACCCGTGATTTCGATGTGGTTTCCGGGCGTTTGCGCAAAGCGCAGGGGTCGCTTGGGCAATTTCGCATCACGCTGGATGCCTTCCAGCAGCCTGATCCTTCGGGGCGCGGCGCTTTGGTCTGGAGCGATGCGCAAAACGGCGCTGTCACCGACTGCGATATCATCCTTGATCTGACCGGGAACACACCGCTGTTCCCTGCCCCGGAAAAGCGTGAAGGTTATCTGCGCGCGGATCCAAAACACCCAGCCAGCCTGACAAATGCCATCCTGTCCGCCTCGCATTTGGTGGGCACCTTTGAAAAGCCACTTTATGTGCGCGCCGAACCGCTGCTGTGCGCCCATTCGCGCGCTGAACAGGCGGGCTGTTCGCGCTGTCTGGATCTTTGTCCAACCGGCGCGATCACCCCGAATGGCGATCACGTCACCATCGATCCGCAGATCTGCGCGGGCTGTGGCGGCTGCTCTTCGGTCTGCCCCTCAGGCGCAATTTCCTATGATGCGCCCCCGGTTGATCTGACAATGCGCCGGGTGCAGACATTGGCCAAAGCCTATCTGGCAGCGGATGGCACCGCCCCCCGCCTGCTGGCGCATGATGCGCATGGGGCCGAAATGATCCGCCTGTCTGCCCGCCATGGGCGTGGCCTGCCAGCAGATGTGATCCCGATGGAGATGTCCGCGCTTGGGGCCTTTGGCCATGCCGAAATGCTGGCGGCGCTGGCTGCGGGCTTTGCCTCGGTCACGATATTGCCGGGGCCAAAGGTGGAACAGGATGCCATGGGCGCGCAGATCGCATTGGCCCGCGCCCTGTCTGGCCCCGATCAGATCCTGCTGCTTGAGACATCCGACCCCGATGCCATGTCAGAGGCGCTTTATGCAGAAATCGCGGCTGCTGCGGTAGAAAATCCGGTGCGCCCCATGGGCACGCGCCGTCAGATCACCCGTCAGGCCGCCCGCGCCCTGCACCCGGATCAGCCTGCCCTGCCCCTGCCCGACGGCGCGCCATATGGCGCTGTTTTGGTGGATACCGATAGCTGTACACTGTGTCTGTCTTGCGTGTCGTTGTGCCCATCAGGCGCCTTAGGCGACAACCCCGATGCGCCTCAGCTGCGCTTTCAGGAAGACGCCTGTCTGCAATGCGGACTGTGCAGCAATATCTGCCCGGAAAACGCCATCACCTTGCAGCCTCAGCTGAACCTGGCCGATACCGCGCTATCGCAAGAGGTGCTGAACGAAGAAGAGCCCTTTGCCTGCATCGAATGTGGGGCGCTGTTTGGGGTGAAATCCACCATCGACCGGATCACCGAAAAGCTGTCTTCGCACGCGATGTTCCAGGGCGGGGATAAACTGCGGATGATCCAGATGTGTGATGATTGCCGGGTCAACGCGCAGTTTCACGCCGCAGACAACCCGTTTCAGGGCGGCAGCCGTCCCCTGCCCCGCACCACCTCTGATTATCTCAGCAAGCGCCGCGATCACTGATGCTTCAAAGGATTTCCCAGATCGGCAGCGCCCATGGCCCCCACATAGGTCAGGATGGCGTCCAGCTCTTCCATGTCCATTTCAACGGGCGCAATGGGGGATGGCCGATCTATGGGAAACGGATCCGTCACATCTGGGATCTGCGTGAAAGCCGGATGCGGTTTGAGCTGAAAAAAGGTTGCGAAACGCGTTTCCCAATCTTCAAGGCTGCGCAGCACCGAAAAACTTGGGGTCGAACCAATACCGCCCCCCAGACCTTCAACCGAATGACACCGCGCGCACAACTGTTTCGAGGCCCGCAACCCCGCCACAACATCCTGCGCAGGCGCAGTGTCTTCGGCAATATCCTCGGCCACGCTTGCTTCCCCAAACAGCACGACACCCTCAGGTGCAAAGCCAAAAACAGTGCGCTGCCCCACCTCAGATCGCAGGTATTTCACCAATTTCTTTGCGCCTGCATGGCTGGGCTGGACCGGATCAATCCGCCAGGTCTGCCCCAGACCATCAAACAGCGCCGCGCCTGTGTCGGCAATCGACAGATGCGCGGCATCACGTTCAACAAGGGTTACTTTCACCTGATTTTTCAACGAGAAACGCGGCAGGATATGTTTCATCAGCCCACTGTCAATCACCGGCTGGGCCACATACAGGCGCACCTGCCGGTCCTCTGCCAAAAGCAGTCCGGGCCACAGCAGCATCACAATCATCAAAGCGCGTTTCATGGCATCAGCCTAACCGCGCGCGACCCGTTTGGTCAAACGCTGGCCCTTCCAGTCTGACCGATAATCCGCCAAACTACCCCAACCAAACAGGAGAGCACCGTGACCAGAGAGGCCGTTTTAGAGGTTCTGAAAACCATCCCCGATCCCTTGGGGGGCGATCTGGTCTCCAGTGGTGTGGTGCGCGCGTTGAATGTCGAAAATGGCACCGTGCGCTTTGTGATGGAAATCGCCCCGCAACATGCCAAGGCCTATGAAGCCGCCAAAGCACAGGCCGAAGAGGCAATCGGCAAGTTGGATACCATCGACAAGGTGTCAATCGTGCTGACCGGCCACAGCGAAACCCCACCGCCCAATATCAAACCGCAGGCTCCGAAACCGCAGGGCCCGGAAAAGATCCCTGGCGTGGATCGCATTCTTGCTGTCGCCAGTGGCAAAGGCGGTGTGGGCAAATCAACGGTATCGTCTAATCTGGCCGTGGCCATGGCCCAGCAGGGACTGAAAGTTGGCCTGCTGGACGCCGATGTTTATGGCCCGTCGCAACCCCGCATGCTGGGGGTTTCTGGCCGCCCGGCTTCGCCCGATGGCAAGACCATCCTGCCGCTGCGCAATCATGGCGTGACAATGATGTCGATTGGGCTGATGACCAACGAAGATCAGGCGGTGGGCTGGCGCGGGCCGATGTTGATGGGCGCGTTGCAGCAGATGATGATGCAGGTGCAATGGGGCGCATTGGATGTGCTGATCGTCGATCTGCCCCCCGGCACCGGTGACGTGCAGATGACCCTGGCACAAAAGGCGCAGGTGGATGGCGCAGTTGTTGTCTCTACCCCGCAGGACATCGCGCTTTTGGATGCGCGCAAGGGCATCGACATGTTCCAGCAGCTGAACGTGCCTATTCTGGGCATGATCGAAAACATGAGCACCCATATCTGTTCAAAATGCGGCCACGAAGAACATGTCTTTGGCCATGGCGGAGTGGCCGCTGAGGCCGAAAAGCTGAACGTGCCACTGCTGGCCGAAATCCCGTTGGATCTGCAAATTCGTCTTGCGGCAGATGGGGGTGTGCCGATTGTGGCCGCGCAGCCTGACAGTGCTCAGGCGCAGGCCTTTGGACAGGCCGCTGCCGCCATCGCCAAACGGTGGACCACATGAACAAAACCCTGTCATTCCCCCCCATGATGTGGGGGGAAGAGGCCCCAGACGATGCCTTTGACCACGCCCAGATGAAAGCGATCACCGGCTGTGATGCTGGTCTGATTTCCTATGCTCTGGGCGCGTCTCACATGCAGGCCGCGCTGGTTTTCGCGCCCGAAGTTCCCCTGAACCACGCCATGACCATGCTGCCGCTGTGCGGTGTTGGTTTTCAGAACGCCCTTGGTGCTTTGGCACCGCCCGAGGTGGCTGTGCATCTGGATTGGCAGGGCGATCTGCGCATCAATGGCGCGAAATGCGGGCGGTTTCGGGTGATGGCCTCAGACACCACCCCCGATCAGGTGCCAGACTGGCTGATTGTCGGTTTTGAACTGCCCCTGCTGCCGCAATCTGATCACCCGGGCGACACACCCGATGAAACCTCGCTTTTTGCCGAAGGCTGTGCCGATGTCAGCCCGGATCTTCTGGTTGAATCCTGGGCGCGCCACACGATGAACTGGCTGACCCGCTGGGAAGAAGACGGGCCGCGCAGCCTGCACACCGAATGGCGTGGTATGGCCCATGGTATCGGTGAAGAAACCCATTTTGGCCCGCATAAAGGCACCTTTATGGGTGTTGATGAACACTTTGGAATGCTGCTTCGCGAAGGTGAAACAACCCAGCTTTACCCCTTGCACCTGTTGTTGGAGACCACGTGATGAAACTGGCCCGCGCCACCCATTTTGACGAAAGTGACCAACGTGTCTTTGCCAACCCGGCCCGCACCGGCGAATGGTGCATTTCCGGCGGCTTTGAATTTTCAAACTGGACAGAGGCCGACCTGACCGGCAAATCGCGTCAGGCCTTTTCCAATGGCTGGTTTGGTCTGGAAACCTCGGGCCGCGTCACCTTTGTTGCGGTGACCGAGATCACCCAATCTGAACTGGACACGCTGGCTGAAACACTAGCCCAGCATTTTGTCACCTATTACGGTGCCCCCTCTGCTCAGGCCGCCCTGCCCGTCGCCCGCGACGAACTCACCCATATGGCGGATCTATGTAGTGATTTTGACGCCAATACCTTGCTGACCGTCGCGCGCGAGCTGACAGATCACGGCGTCAACGAAGCCTATCGCGTTATCGAAGCGCAGCAGGCCGATCTGGGGCAATTTGCGGTTCATGGCAGTCTCGACGAATAACCCCCTCTGGGCGCGGGCTTGGGCCCGGCTGCAAAGCTGGCGCATCTTTCGTTCCGTGCGCCTGCGCCTGTTGATCTTGGCGCTGATGCCTTTGATTGTGCTGATGCCGCTTCTCTTGCTGCTGGGCATGTCACGCTGGACGTCTGATTACGACAAGCTCTTGATTGCCAATGTCGAAAGCGATCTGCGCATCGCCGAACAATATCTGGCCCGCCTGATGACCGGCACTGGCAATGATCTGACAGGTATCGCTGAATCCACCGAATTTGCCCGCGCGCTGGATCAGGGCGCTGCGATGCACAACGCCTATCTGCAAGACAAACGCCGTCAGCTCGAACTGGATTTTCTGTACTATCTGCCTGCTGAAAGCGCGCTTGAGGTCGCGGCCCAATGGCCGGTGATTTCCACCGGGCTAAACGGCCAGCCGGATACCCAGATTGATATCTTCAGCGGGCCGACACTGTCGGCTTTTCCCGGCGATCTGGGCCTTCGCGCGCGGATTGATCTGATCGAGACCGCTGCCGCTGTGCCCACCACCCGCACCTCAGAAGATCGCGGCATGGTGGTGCATTCCGCTGCCCCCGTGAAAGCCGACAATCACGAAGGGGTGCTGGTGGGCGGTATCTTATTGAATCGCAACCTGAAATTCATCGACACCATCAATGCGCTGGTTTATCTGAACGCGGTGACGGGCGGTGAACGTCAGGGCACCGCCACGCTGTTTCTGGATGATGTGCGTGTCTCGACCAATGTGCGCCTGTTCGAAGATGTACGCGCCCTAGGCACCCGCGTGTCTGCCGCTGTGCGCACCGAAGTGCTGACCCACGGCAAAACCTGGCTGGCCCGCGCTTTTGTGGTGAACGACTGGTATATCTCTGGCTATCTGCCCCTGACCGACAGCTTTGGTGAACGGGTTGGGATGCTTTATGTGGGCTTTCTTGAGGCGCCTTTCACCTCGGCCAAAAACGCCGCTTATCTTTGGATGATGCTGGCGTTTCTGGCGGTTCTGGTCCTATCCGTGCCGCTGTTTCTGGGGCTGGCCAAAGGCATCTTTGCCCCGCTGGAACGCATGACCTTCACCATGCGCCGCGTAGGCAAAGGTGACCTCTCTGCCCGCAATGGCGCGGTTGGTTCTACCGATGAAATCGGTCAGGTCGCCGCGCATCTGGATGACCTGCTGGATCAGGTGCAAGATCGCGACAAACGCCTGCGCGCCTATGCAGATGATCTGAACCAGCGCGTCGAAGATCGCACCGCAGAACTGCGCGCCGCCAATCAAAAGCTGGAAGACACCTATCGTCAGCTTGTCATGAGCGAAAAACTGGCCTCGATCGGGGAAATCACCGCCGGGGTGGCCCATGAAATCAACAATCCGGTGGCGGTGATCCAGGGCAATGTCGATGTGATCCGCGAAACTCTGGGCCATGATCTGAACGCCATCGAAACCGAGGTAGACCTGATTGATCAACAGGTATCGCGCATTGATGCCATTGTCGGCAAACTGCTGCAATTCGCCCGCCCTTCGGAATTCATGGGCTATGATGACGATATCCTGCTGGAACCGGTGATCCGCGATTGTCTGGTGCTGGTGCATCACGTGCTGTCAAAAGCCGACGTCACCATCGACACCCAGTTCACCCCTGCCCCAACCGTGCGCATCGCAGTGGGGGAAATGCAGCAGGTCGTGATCAATCTGTTGATCAACGCTGTTCAAGCCATGCAGGAAAAAGGCCAGATCACTATCCGCGTGGCCCCCGAACCGCGCGATGACATCCCCGGTGTGGCGCTTTATGTCACCGACACTGGCCCCGGCATCCCGACAGATAAACTAACGACCGTCTTTGATCCCTTCTTCACAACCAAACGCGCCGAAGGCACCGGGCTGGGCCTGTCAATTTCCCAAACCCTGATCCAACGCGCTGGCGGGCTGATCACCGTGCGCAACACTGACACCGGCGGCGCTTGTTTCATGGTCTGGCTACCGCAGGACAGGCCAACATCCTGAACGGTCAGTCTTCAAAAATCCCCGGTTCCATATCCTGCCAAAAGGCAAAGATCTCATCCGCGTTCAACGCCGACATCCAACCGTGGTTTTCAAAATCCAAGCGTTTGTCCGGATCGGTGATCTGATTGAGAAACAGCCGCCGATCTGCATCGCGCCGAGTGGGTGAGCGCGCGGCGATCACCTCTTGCACCTTCTTCAAGCGCCCTGCCCTGCCCGAAAGTTCTGTCTGTGTCACAGCACCAAAATCCTCACGCAGGGCTGCGCTCAGATAGCGGGCCGGGCTTTTCACCCCGTCTTGCGCCGTAACATAAGCGATCTTGGCGGCGACATGCCCTTCGCCATGCTGGCTGATCCATTGTCGCGCCAGACGGTCGCTGACACCAAGCCCGCGCAGGTCTTCGTAAACCGCCCCTTTGCGTACCCCTTCGCCGTCGTCGATATTCATCATCGCCAACTGTGGGTTACGCTTGATCAGGAACCGAATGTCCGTCACCGAACGGCCCATCTTGCGGGTTTCGGGGGTGACGATAATATCTGACACCTTGTTGATCTCAGCCACCGCCGGTTTGATCACCTTGGCATTCAGGTGTTTGTAACTCTGATAATAGTCAGAGCCATCCACCCCCATCAGGCGGCGAAACAGATCCAGATCCCACCAGCCGGTTGACCCGGTGTTCACAAAACGAAAGCAGTTCTCATAAAGCGCCAGCGCATGGCCGCCGGTGAACTGCCGCTGAATGTTCAGATTAATCAGGGCGAACACTTTGGGGTCATGCAGCTTTTCTGCCAGCGCCAGGGAATAGGCATATTCACAGATGCCATCTTTCAGCTTGGCATATGACAGCAGCGCCGAAACCCCCCATTCCTGCCGCCCCTTGTCATCCAGCATATCCCATTCCGCCACCGTTTCTGCCAGACCGCGCAGCGCGGTTTTCAGGGTTTCGGTATCGTTGGAATTATAGCCAATCATCAGGCACAGGGTTCGTGCATCTATGCGATGGCTGGCCTGTGTGGTCAGCGTATCATAAGCATTGAGCAACAGCAGATTGCTCAGCTTGCGCTGCAACAGCGACAGCTTGCCCGACACGTGGATCGCGGCAACGTTTTTCTTTACGCTTTCTCGGCGCAATGCACCGGTCAGCTGGTGTTTCGGAATCGGTTCGATGGCTGCTCACCCGTATCTTTTTCAGTAGTATCGCATTTCAGGCACCTTCACACAAGAAGACCATGGGTGCCTGAATGCGGGGAAACCCGATCCCGTATCCGGGTTCCTTTTGAAGTTTAGGGACCCAGATACAGGATCTTATCGCCCGCCTTTTGTGGGTAACACTGTGGAAAAGGTGCTTTAAACCGGAAAATCGGTCGCTCCTGCCCTCTGGTTCCCTTCTCCCTGCGAATCGGCGCCTGTTCCCCTGTATCCAGGCACCTTTGATCCTGTATCTGGGTCCCTATGGTCCTGTACTCAGGTCCTCAAACTTACCTAGTATATTGAAAATATTATATTTTTCAGAACCAAAGATTCTAAAGATCTTAAAGATTCTCAACATATATGCGTGTCTTTTCATTGTAAGGTCTTTGGTTTCGGTGAAAAATGCAGACCTTCCCGCTTCCTTGATTCCCTTTTGACCAATCATGTGCGATAGTTTGCAAGATATAGCAGATAATAGCGCACATCATGGGAAACTCATGAATACTACAGGCAAAGCCCCACCTCCCCCGTATTTCAACATCGATCCTGAAGCCGCCGCAGAGAAGCTCTCGGATCCTATCACCACCACGCGATTCGCCAAAGCAGCGGCTTTTGCCGCCAAAGGCCGCGATGATCTTTCCAAGCGTGGGTATATGCCAGATGGCAAGAAACGGCTGCGCAAGTTCTCAACTTGGGAGATCTGCAAATACCTGATCCCCGTGGCTCCGGCCCATTTCCGCCGTGTGCTGAAAACCAATCCCGATTTGCCACAGGGCGAAGGTGAGGGCGGATCAAAGTGGTTCACTTTGGATGACGTTCTGCGCCTGCGTGATCATTTCGCCGAAGAAGGCATAAGTACCCGCGAATATCGCCCGTACCGCCCCGAAGGCGTACCAGCGAAAACCATTGCCATTGCCAATTTCAAAGGGGGTGTCGGCAAGACATCCACCTGCGCCCATCTTGCCATGTCGGCGGCGCTTGATGGCTATAAGGTGCTCGTGGTGGATCTGGACAGTCAAGGCTCCATGACCTCAATCCTTGGGGGCACCGTCGAAGATGAATGGCAGACCGCCTTCCCGCTTTTGGCCAAGCACTTTGCCCAGCACATGGAAGAGGAAAACAAGGTTCGCGAAGCCGCCGGTCAGCCCCCCCTGCCCTTTGACGAAACCCTGACCGAAGCCAGAGGTTTCGCCGCGAAACAGGTCATCCAGAAGACCCACTGGCCGAATATAGATCTGATTGGCGCGCAGCTGAATCTGTACTGGGCCGAGTTCCAGGTGCCTGTCTGGCGGATGCAATCCCGCGGCTGGCCACTGTGGGATGCCCTGAACGGTTTTCTCGAAAACGAAGGGCTGTTGGATGAATATGATCTGATCTTCCTAGATACCCCCCCTGCCCTTGGCTATCTGACGATCAATGCGCTTTCGGCAGCGGATATCCTGCTGGTGCCACTTGGGGCCTCTTTCCTTGAATTCGATTCCACCGGCCGTTTCTTCGACATGCTTTACTCGACTTTCGCTTCGATAGAAGAGGGTGAAAATACCATGCGGCGGCGCGAAGGTCTGGAAGAAGTGCGGTTCGAATGGGATGCGGTGCGCGCCCTGATTACGCGCTTTGATGCCGGGCAGCAGACCGATCTGGCCAATGTCATTCAGGCCTATTTCGGCGACTTCATGACCACCTACCGGCAGGAATATACTGCCATGGTTGGGCAGGCTGGTGAGCAGGTTTCAGGCATCTATGAAACGGATTACCGTGAGTTTAATCGCGACACCTATGTGCGCGGTCGCGAGACCTTTGATCGCACCTGGGCCGAGGTCAAAGAACTGATCCTGGGCACCTGGTGGCGGGATGCAAATATGCCGGAGGAGGAGTAAGCCATGGCGAAAAGACGCAAGCTGCGCACCCCATCTGCGGAAGACCTGCAAAAGATCGAAGACGAGTTTCGCCGCGAAACCTCGCCTGCTTCGGCGATGGCGCCGATCTCTCAGGTAGCAGCTGAGGCCGCGCAGGTCGCCCCGGTGGTGGATGCGGAAACACGGGCGAAACAGGCCAGGGATGAGGCTGACGCAGAAACTCTGCGCGCCAGCCAGGAGGCCGGTCTGCTGATCCAGGAAATTCCGCTGTCACAGATCAACCCCACCGATCTGGTGCGGGATCGCTTGCAGTTGGATGAGGCCGATATGCAAGAGCTGCAGACCTCAATCCAGCTGAATGGGCTGCGCCTGCCGATCGAACTTTACGAATTGTCCAATCCTGTGGATGAACGGCGCTATGGCATCCTTTCTGGGTATCGCCGTTTCAAAGCCGTGCATCGTCTGTTTGCCCTGACAGAGGCGAAACAATTTGCGACGATCAAAGCCCTGATCCGTCAACCTGCGTCGGTGCCAGACACCTTCACCGCGATGGTGGAAGAGAACGAGGTTCGCGCAGATCTGAGCCCATTTGAGCGCGGACGGATTTCATCCATGTCCGTGCAGATGGGTGTTTTTAGCAGCACCGAAGAGGCGGTGAATGTGATGTTCGCCTCGGCGTCAAAGGCTAAGCGATCCAAGATCCGTTCCTTTGCGGTGATCTTTGATGAGCTTGGGGATGTGCTGACCTTCCCCGAAGCGCTGAGCGAAAAACAGGGGCTGCGCCTGTCTGCGGCGCTGCGTGGTGGTGGCGAGATGGCTTTGCGAAATGTGCTGGCGGATGCCGTCGTCGAAGATGCAGCGCAAGAATGGCAGGTGATCGAATCTGAAGTGGACAAGTTTGAATCCAAAGCCCGTAATGAGACCCGCGGAGGACGGCCCAGCAAAAAGGCCCTGTCAAAGATGACTGGCCGTGAGGTGCGGACCAATGGCGGGATGATCTTGCGGCGGGAAGAAGACAATGACGGCTATATCATTCGTGTGCGCGGGGCAGGGGTGGATCAAAGTCTGATGGATGAGCTGATGGATATTTTACGGCGCAGACTGGATGGTTTTGACGACTAAAGCCTAAGAAGGTTTTGAACCCCCGCCAGAACTGAGCGGGGGTTTTTCTTTGGGGGGTATTGGTTCCTTATGGCGGCACAGGTTTCGCGGCGAAACCAAACCGTTTGCGGCTATGGTGTTTGATTGCGGGGCAGGGGGATGAGGTTTTGTTTGGGGAATATAAGCCGCAAAGAGCGCGTTACGCGACCGTCAAGGCGGCCCACTGACCGCTCTTAGCGGCAGCTGGTCAGGTTGGTGAAACCATCGACCTGCAGGCTAATATCGGCAAACAGCCACAAGCTGATTGGTTGTTCGAAGATTGAAATTGCATCACCGATTGCTAAAATAATGTATGAAAAACAATGATATAATGATTTTTTTGCAGATCGAACCCGTATTCGGCAGCCATACGGGCACCATTATGGCGATTAAACGCAAGCCAAAGCCCAATCTCGCGCTTTCGTCGGTTGGAAGTGTCGAACAGCGGATCCGGGGGCTGCCGGGCACCGCAAGCTGTCCGGGGTAGGGGGCATTAAATTGGGACAGGCTCTGGACCTCGGATCTTGAAGCATTAACAGTGTGGTAAGAGCCTGTTTCAAGGCAAACGAAAGATCAGCGGAGAGATTTGTCATGAAGGATATTTTCGATCAGGAGCTGGAAGAGCGCATGCTGCGCTATGCCGCTATCGACAGCCAGAGTGATGAAACCACCGGCCTGGTTCCCAGCACAGACTGTCAGTGGGACATGCTGCGCCTGCTTGAGCAGGAACTGATCGACATGGGCGCATCAGATGTGGTGCTGACAGACTATGCGGTGGTTCTTGCGACTATTCCTGGCACGGCTGAAGGGCCGACCATTGGCTGGCTGGCGCATGTGGATACCGCCCCACAGTTTAATGCCACAGGGGTTAAGCCCCGCGTGATCCGGGACTATCAGGGGCAGGATATCACCTATCCAGATGATCCCGAGCTGATCCTGTCGGCCCGCCAGCATGCGACTTTGGCTGAGAAAATCGGGCATGATATTATTACGGCCTCTGGAACAACGCTGTTGGGGGCGGATGACAAATCCGGGATCGCGATCATCATGGCGATGGCGGGGCATCTTTTGCGCCATCCAGACATCAAGCGACCAACACTGCGTATCGCTTTTACTCCTGATGAAGAAATCGGCTGCGGCTTTGATGCGCAGCTTGCTCAGGATCTGAAAGCCGATTTTGCCTATACGCTGGATAGCAGCACGATGGATTCCGTGATCTATGAAAGCTTTTCTGCCAATCGTGCGGTGGTGAGCATCAAAGGCGTGTCGATCCATCCGGGGCTGGCCAAAGACAAGCTGGTTAATGCGGCGCATCTGGCAGCGAAGATTGTGCAGACCTTGCCGCAGGCGACCCTGACGCCGGAAACCACTGATGGGCGTGACGGTTTTATTCATGTGACGGATATGAATGGGGGGTCTTCCGAGATGGAGCTGAAGCTCATTCTGCGTGATTTTGAACTGGATGGTCTGGCGGCCAAAGATGCGCTGCTGCGGCAGGTTTGTGACGCGGTGCAGGCTAGCGAACCACGGGCGGAAATTACCTGTGAGATCACACCGCAGTATCGCAATATGCGCTATTGGCTGGAAAAGGATATGACCCCGGTGGAACTGGCGCGCGGGGCGTGCAGGGACAATGGGATTGATCCCCTGTCTGTGCCGATCCGTGGGGGGACGGATGGATCACGCCTGACAGAACTGGGGATTCCGACCCCCAATCTTTTCACCGGTATGGAGTGCATTCATGGCCCGAAAGAATGGATTTCGGTGCAGGATATGAACAAAGCCACCAAGGTATGCATCAGTTTGATGCAGCGTGCGGCACAGCGATAATCTCTGTGCGCGGTGGCGGAGCAGACTTTGAGGGCCCCAGGTTTCCCGGGGCCCTTTTGTATTTCTTCATGTCATCCCGCAGGGCGTGATTTTGGGTGGCGTTAGGCCAGGAACACGGTAAATAGCACATCCTGAAAATCCTGATCACCCAGGATCAGGTCTTCAAAGCCCAGCGTGATCCCGCGGCCGTCCGGTGTGACGCCAGACATCACCTGTTGGTGTCCACCGATATTCAGGCCTGCGGCGTAGGAATGCATCACAGTTTGTCCTGTCAACTGACCGTTGAGTGTCAGGAGCAGCTCTGTATCTGCGTCCGCGTTGGCGATCTCGCGGCGGTCATTGATGAATTCCAGAACATCTCCGTTTTCCAGCGACTGGGTAAAATCTGCGCCGTTCTGGATCAGGAAGAACCCCAGCTTGTGACCGGCATCGATAACACCGGTGGCGGTTGTCATCCCCCGTGCGGCATTCACGTTGCCAAACAGAATGGTGACGTCGGAAATCACGCCGGTTTCTGACACTTCATAAAAGCCGAAGGCGTTGTTGAACCCAGCTCCACCTTGCTGTTCGATCTGCACGCTGAAATTTTGCGTGCCATCGCCGGTCAGGAACATTTGATTATTCACCCCATTGATCTGCGAAGGATCGATAGACTGGCCTTCTGAGACAGTGGGCAGGAAGGTTTCATATGTCAAAATGGTCTGGTTCCCCCGCTGCATCGTCAGGAAGGTGCCCCCCACCAGATTGCTGGGAAGATTGATCGACACATCCGGGGTGCCGTCTGCATCCTGATCAATCAGCAGCCGTCCCGGAGGGCCGGGGTCAAAATTGATGCGTGCGCCCGGTTGCAGGGTTTCGGTAAAGATCAGTGCGTCATCCAGGCCAAAGCCGATCAATGTGTCGCCATTCAGATTGGTCAGGCTGTCGATCACGATATCACGCCCGGTGCCCAGGTCGATGGTGTCTGTGCCCGGTCCACCGATGAATACTTCATCACCGCTGCTGCCGGTCAGCGTATCTGGGCCATCGCTGCCAACGATGGTTGGCCCGCCACCGGGCAATCCGGCTGGCAGATCCAGAACGGTGATGGTGAAGGCCTGAACAAGGCTTTGTCCGGCGCTATCCGTTGCCTGCAAGACAATCTGGTGGCTGCCTGCGGTCTGAAAATCTGGCACCGGCCCGGCGGCCACTGTGAGCGTTGAACCATTCAGCATGAACAGCCCACCAGCATCATCCAGAAGGATCAGACCCAGCTGTTCCCCCGGGGTTGGGTCGGCCACCGCAAAGCTGCCAACGATGGTGGCGGCAACCGCCTGTTCAACAACGCGGGCGTTTGACAGCGTTGCGCCCGTGGGGCCGCGGTTGATGGATATGGACAGGGCTGCGTTTGCCTCATTCCCGGCGGGATCGCTGAGACGAAGACGGATCAGTTTCGCGCCATCCTGATCATAGGCCGCCCCAAGGGACACTGTCTGTGCCCCGGCGATTGATGTGCCGTGGCTGACATATCCGCGACCGTCGTTCCAATCCACTTCGATGGATTTTCCCGCTTCGGTGACAAAGGACAGGGTCGGGGTTGTATCGGCGGTGATGTTATCGCTGTTCGAAGGCCCTGTGTCTGATGCGGCCACCAGATCCAACCCGCTTAGCGCGATGCCGGGCAGGGGGCTGACCCCGGGGCCTGTCGCCACTGTCACCGGCAATGCACTCGACGCCATGGATATGTTGCCAGCGATATCCGTGGCGGAGGCGGTTATCAGATGTGTGCCATCGCGCAGCATGTTGGATGTCATCTGCCACACACCCGAGGCATCTGTTGTGGCGGTTCCTACAATGCCTTCGACATTTGAATGCAGCGTAACGGTTTCACCGACGCCGGCATTGCCGCTGAACACAGGTGTGTTTATGCCTGTCACGTTATCGGTGTTCGATACGCCGCTGTCGGATGATGCCGCCAGATCAGGTGTGCCCGGGGTGGCGGGCGCTGTTGTGTCCACGGTCAATGCCAAAGGTGCAGAGGCACCTGACGCGTTGCCCGCTGCGTCGGTCGATACCACGGTGATCTGATGAAGGCCTTCGCTCAGCGCTGATGTCGTCACCTGCCAATTTCCGCTGCCATCTGCAACCTGTGTTCCGATCAGGCCATCCCGGTCAGAGGTCACGGTGACGGTTGCCCCGGCTTCGGTCTGGCCTGAAAGGGTGGGGGTCACATCACGGGTGATATCATCGCTTTGATACTGGCCAGTATCACTGCTGGCCAAGAGATCTGGTACATCAGGCGTAGGAGGGCGGCTATTGTCAAAGTCGTCGTTAACAATGGTGTGCGTGGCGGAGGCCGTACCAATCTGGCTGCCATCTGGCACCTTGGTCAAAGTTGCCTTGATGGTTTCGTCGGGTTCAACCAACCTGTCGCCAGTGATTTGCACCGAAACCTGCGCCGTGGTGGCACCTGCCGCAAAAGAAACAGGCAGAACGGCCCCGGCCCGGTCATGGTCTGCACCATCCGCTGTGCCCGAAAAGGCCAGTATCACAGTGGCCGGGGCAGAGGTGTCGCCGCTACGGCTAACAGTATAGGTGATCGCACGGGTGCTATGCCCTTCGGCGGTTTGGGGGGCGGATACCGCGACATCGTAGACCGCAGTTGGCAAGATTGTCACCGTGGCGGTTGTATTGGCGGCATTGCCAGCGGCATCCTGCGCGGTGAGCGTGACAGTATTGGCACCCAGATCCGCTGACCCAAAGTTCGCGCGATCCAGTTGAAGCGAAACAATGCCTGTGGCATCGCTGCTGCCTGCATCAATATCGGCGCTGGTGATCGTAGCCTGTCCGTTTGCATCCAGCCGCACCTGGATGTTTTGGGTCACTACCGTGGGCGCAGAGCGATCAACCGTCACTGACAGAGCCGCCGAAGGTGCAGAAAGGGCACCCGCCGCATTTTCTGCCCGCGCGGTGAGGCTGTGCACGCCTTCCGTCAAACTATTGGCGGTAAAACTCCAGTTGCCTGAGGCATCTGCTGTGGCTGTGCCAATCTCGGCGGACCCGGCAAAAAGGCGGACCAACGCCCCGGCGGAGGCGCTTCCGGTCAGGATTGGAATGGCGCTGGTGATATCGTCGGTCTGCGAAACACCGCTGTCTGATGCGGCAGACAGATCCGGTGCGGATGGCACCTGAGACGCAGATACGACAGATACAGTCTGTACCGCGCTAAGAGCGCCGCGATTGCCCGCTGTGTCGATGCTTTGCACGGTAACGTTGTAATCGCCAAGGGGCAGGATTGTCCCGCTGTGATCCAATGACCAGAACCCGCCGGCAACGGATGTGGTGCCGATGGACACACCGTTCAAAAACACTTCGACCAAGGCCGCGTCGGTGGCTGCGATCCCGGCAAAGCTGAGTGTGCTGTCCTGCGTGATCAGATCCATTGCGCTGCTGCCGTCATCGTCAGAGATTGACACGAGGCTTGCCGCCCCCGGTATCACTGTGTCGACGATCAGAGCGCGTGGCGCAGTTGGCGCAGAGCTGTTACCCGCGGCGTCACTTGCCGTGGCCGTAAGCTGTGTTGTTCCGGCTGTAAAGATGTGAGAAAACAACCAGTTACCGCCCGTATCTGCTGTTGCGGTGCCCAAGACGCCAGATTGATCACGAAGCGTGACCGTCGCCCCAGCCTCTGCGGTTCCCGAAATGGTTAGCGCGGTTTGGTTTGTGACAAAATCCATACCGGACACCCCGGTATCCGGCGTGATTGAGGCGATGACAGGAACCGCTGGCGCGCTACCATCTATGGTGATCTGGGTTTGCGCCCCGGTTGTTGAGGTGTTCCCAGCCAAGTCGGTTTGCGTGGCGCTGATGGCATGGGGGCCGTTTGACAGGGCGGTTGCGGTGATCTGCCAGTTGCCGCTGTTGTCTGCTGTGGCGGTTCCGATGACCCCGTCCACGTCTGACCGCAGGGTGATCGCCGCCCCGGCTTCGGCCCCTGTACCGGTAAAGGTTGGGGTGGTGATGTTGGTCAGGTTGTCACTGTCGGAAACACCGCTATCCGATGCAGAAGCCAGATCAGGTGCGGGTAGGGCTGGAGCGGTGTTGTCCAGCGTATATGCTGACTGTTCAGTGGCATTCCCATTGCCTGCCCCAGTGCCCCCCAGTGGCAGACCCGTCAGAACAGAGGTGATACTC
>JAOARQ010000015.1 GCA_025210455.1 Pelagimonas sp. | reverse complement strand
TTCAGGCCCCGGGAAAGGCCATCGGCCCCCGGTTGGCCCGCCGTATCGGGCTTGATTGCCCCAGCGCTGGCCGGCCGGGACACACCCGTGAAGAGTTCTGCGAGGCCCTTGCGATGGCAACCTATATGGGCGGTGGTCCCTCTTATGCTTATAGCGCCAAGGCACTGAAGGCCTTTGATACTTTTTCCCAATAGGAGACTACCATGCGTCCGGATTTGATTGGGGCCAAGGGCTATATTCGCGACTGCTGGTATGTGGCTGGCCGTAGTGAGGATTTTGGTCGTGAGCTGAGTGCAGTGCGCATGCTGGAAGAAGAGATCGTGATCTACCGCGATACCAAGGGTCAGGCTGTTGCGCTGGAAGATGCCTGTCCGCACCGCAAACTGCCCCTGTCGCGGGGAACCATCGAGGGCGATAATGTGGTCTGTGGCTATCATGGGCTGACATTTGACTGCAGCGGTGAATGCGTCATCGCTCCAACCCAGCTGGACAACCCGCCGCGCCGCGCCGCCGTGCATTCCTATGCCGCCGAGGATCGCTGGGGCTTTCTCTGGCTCTGGATGGGAGATCCGGACAAGGCTGACCCTGCCAAGATCATCGACATTCCGAATTTCGACAATCCGACTTGGGGCAAAACCGCCAAGGGCGCGATGGAGATGGCCTGTCACTATCTCTACATCACTGACAACCTATTGGATCCCAGCCATGTGGCCTGGGTGCATCTGACTTCCTTTGCGGGGGCCGGTACGGACAATCGCCCGCTGGATCTCGATGAGTTTGACGACGGCGTGGTGGTCTCTCGTTGGATCTATGACGAACCCCCCGCCCCCTATTACAAACCGATGCTGCCCTTTGGCCCGAACTGCGATCGGAAACAACATTATGAGTGCCGGTTACCCTCAACGGCAATCAATATGTCGGTCTACGCTCCGGTGGGTGAAGGTGGGCCGGACAAGCCGCTCTCACCCAATGCGTTTGTGAATATCTCGTATAATTTCATCACCCCGGTGGATGAAGAAAATGCGCGCTATTTCTGGTTTCAGCACCGCAATATGCATGCCGAAGATACGGCAATCTCCAAGCGGATGTTTGAAGGCGCGATCATGGCCTTCACCGAAGATAAGGACGTGCTGGAATATGTGCAGACCGGCATGGCGCGGCGCAAGACACCTTATCTCAATCTTGGGCTGGATGCAGGTGCGATGCGCTTTCGCACGCGGGTAGCCAAGATGATTGCATCAGAAAATCAATCACAAACGTAACCATTGCTGCGACGTGTCGGATTCTGACCCGTCGCAGCAATCCTTAGGCTGCGCCCATCAGGCGGCCATTCGGACCCTGACCGACCTCTTGGGCGGGGGTGTCGAACACGGTTTTTATACAGGGGTATTGGGCCAGGATTTCTGCTCCGCCCGGTACCAGCGCAGGATCCAGGACGCCGTCCTTCCAGACTGCGACACCATCGAGGGTGATGGTCGGATCCAGAACGTTCAGCGAGATTTCTCCGGGTGCGTAATGCCCGCAGGTGTGAAAATGCATCAGGCGGGGATTGCCGAAAGCACCGCCGCTCCAGCGTTCAAAGTTATTGGCGGCAGGCAAGGTGTAGGCGCAACCGGGATGGATGCCCGCATGCCAGGAATGCATGGTCAGCGGATCCAGATCAAACATGCGTCCGACTTTTTCATAGTGCATCTGGGCACAATGCACGTCCATCTCATGGCCGCTGAAATGTGTCAGGCGGGTATTGTCGAAATGTACGGCCAGTGGTTCGCGCAACTCGCAGCCATAGGGGGCATAGAACTTCGACCCGGTGCCAACGAGGAACCCATCTTGCATCACAACGCCAGAGAATCCGCTGGCGGGCACCGGGGCGAAAACCGACAATGGAAAACGAGTAACACTGACATCGGCGGCACTCGTCGGGGCATAGGCGGCACCGGGGCCGGAAAAATCTGTGCCCAGCGGGCAGGTCACCCGGATTTCGCCCGCCTCGGCGAACATCGCGTTGACTGCGTTTTTCAACGCGATGAACCCGGAATAATGGGCGCGGCCAAAGCTAGAGGCCAGCATCTTGGCATCCAGCGCATAACACATAATGGGCCGGATGCCCGCCATTGAGGCGTCAAAGCGAATCTGATCGCCGGAACGTGACAGGAAAATAGTGCGGTCGGCCTGTTTCATCGCCTCTACGTGATCTGAGGAAATCGTTCTGCCCAGCGGGGCAAATGGCAGAGTGCGCAAGTCGACCTGCAGGCCCAGATCGCGGGCGGTTTCGACCACAGCGTCGACAATATCCTGATCATAATAGTCATTTCCCGGTTCTTCCTGCAGCACCAGAACACGACCGCCTGCGCTCAGCCCGCCACAGGTAATCAGGAGATTCTCGGCGCCAAGACGCAAATCGGACTGCTGCATGCGTTTGCTCCTTACCAAAGACATCACGTTAACGTGACTTTAACGCTGGAAAGGTCGGCTGATCCACAAAAATGTCATGATGGTTGAAAAATTTACTGACAGGAATGTTCGCATTGGATTTAACATAGGGCAGCTGAACAGGAGACCAAGATGAGCGCATGGATTGAAATGGTGCCCGACGAAGACGCCACAGGCCGTCTGAAAGAACTGTTGGACAAGGCGCGGACACCGCACGGCACCGTCGATACGGTGATGCGCGTGCATTCGCTGCGGCCTGAAACGATGAACGGTCATGTAACGCTGTATCGGTCAGTGCTGCATTCACAAGACAACGTGTTGCCTTTCTGGTTCCTCGAAGTGGTTGCGAGCTACACCTCAATCCTCAATGATTGCACCTATTCGCTCACCCATCACTTCATGAATGTCCGCAACCTGATCAAGGATCAGCCCCGAAGCGACCGGATTTTTATCGCCCTCAAGGCGCATCGCCCCGAGGATGAATTCGAAGGCAAAGAACTGGCATTGCTGCGCTATGCAGCCAAACTGACCACCGATGTGGGCAAGTTGATCAAATCGGATTTCGAAGCATTGAAAATCATGGGATGCAGTGACGGCGAGATCCTGGAGGTCAATCAAGTCTGCGCCTATTTCAATTATTCCAACAGACTGCTGAACGGGTTGGGAGCCACAACAGAGAATGATGTGATCGGATTTTATAAAGAGGATAGTTGACCATCTGCTGATAGCGACCTGCGGATGTCACCCAGGTCTGGCGCCTGAAAAGGGACCGTCGTGTCAAAAGCGCGAAGCCCTTTCCCCGCTATACAAAACAACTGATAGAAGCCCATAGCCGCGCGCCACGTCCTGAGTTCGGCGAGGGTATACGCATGGTTCCGTTTGAGACGTCCGCTGCTATCTTCTGTCGACCATCCTCTGGAGTGGCTGAAGCCCTGCGCGTTTTTTATCTATGCGGATGGCTTTGTTGCACAAATCGGCTTGAGGATTCACTCCATGAATCCAGCGTGATAGCTGGAAGCATGAGCAGTTGGGCCCCTACGAAGTACAAGACCAAGAACTGGCCTTCGTACAACACAGCACTGAAGCAACGCGGATCGCTCTCGATCTGGTTTGATCCTGGAATGGTTTGGACCCCGCCGCCGACTGGTAAGCGTGGTCGGCGGAGGAGTACAGCGACGCGGCCATCCAGACCTGTCTGACGCTGAAAGTGCTGTTTGGCTTGCCGCTGCGGCAAACCATGGGTTTCGTGGAGAGCCTGTTGCGGTTGGTTGGGTTGGACTGGGCAGTGCCCGATTTCAGCACCCTTTGCCGCCGTCAAAAGACACTGAACGTCAACCTGCCGTATCGCGGTGGAACCGGCCCGCTGAACCTTCTCGTTGACAGCACAGGCATCAAGGCCGAGGGTGAAGGGGAATGGAACGCCCGCAAGCATGGTGGCCCCAAACGCCGGATTTGGCGCAAGATACATATAGGGATCGACGAGGAAACCCTAGAGGTTCGGGCGGTCGAGGTCACCACCAGCAATGTCGGTGATGCGCCGATGCTACCGGAATTGCTCGCTCAAATCCCGTCTGATCAGGACATCGGATCAGTGACCGCCGACGGAGCCTATGACACGCGCAAATGCCACGACGCGATTGCTGCCCGTGATGCCCATGCCGTCATCCCGCCGCGCAAGAACGCCAAACCATGGAAACCCACCAGCGCGGGGGCCATAGCCCGGAACGAAGCGGTCAACGCATCGCGATACCTGGGCCGTGCCCTGTGGCGGCGATGGAGCGGATATCACCGCAGGAGCCGTGTCGAGAGCAAGATGAACTGCGTGAAACTTCTTGGTCAGTCACTCATGGCGCGCGACTTCGACAGACAGGTCGCGGAAATCCAGGCACGCGTCGCGGTCCTGAACGGCTACACCGCTCTTGGCATACCCGTCACAGAGCCCATAGGATAAGTCCGTCCGGGGAAAGGGGAAGCCTGCCCATCAACGGATTTGTGCAACAAAGCCTTAAACATCTCACAAGTACTTTGCGCTATCTTGCGAGTTTTTGCATAGATCGGTCGACCTTAGGGCCGCTCCAGTCCTGATTGAAGAGTTGATTTAACCCTTTGGATAAGACCACGCAGAATGAATGGATTTGGTTAGGGGCGCCGTGATGGGCTTCCAGAAAGGTCAATGTGGCTCGTTCCTGGTTTTTATCTAGGCAGACCGTCACTCCAACATTGTTTGTCTGTACGGTAGGAGTAAAAGTGGCGCTCTGGCGAAGGGCCA
>JAOARQ010000014.1 GCA_025210455.1 Pelagimonas sp. | reverse complement strand
GCACAAAGCACCGACTGGCTGAGTAGCACCCCAACACGATCCCCGGCACCGACTCCGCGTGCTACCAGCGCGGCCTGAACCTGCGCTGAAAGGGCTTGCAGTGTTGCAAAGTCGATGTCACGCCGCGCGCCCGCTGTCAGGTCGATGATCGCGGTACGCGTAGGATCGGATTTCACCCAGTCATCACAGGCCTGCGCCGCCATATTCAGCTGCGGCGGCAGATCCCATTTGAACCCATCCGTCAGCTGCGCCCAGCTTTGGTCACGCTTTAACATTGCCACCTCCTGTCAGAGATTGGGGATGTGAAATCATGCAGGGTAAATGATTGTTTCCATTTGAGGTTTCAGCAAAATATATCTGGAAAATACATATTCCATATTTTTTATGTAATACTTGATTCAAGTCAACGCCACCGGCGTTTGGCATGCTCAGATAGCCGCGCGCGCGACTTGGAAAGGCAAAGACATGAAAACAAATCTCCTTCTTACCGCAGCAGCCGTTCTTGCCCTCAGTGCAGGCGGTGCCATGGCACAGTCGCAGGGGGACTGGACCCTTGGGTTTGGGATCGGAACCGTTGCCCCGAAGGATAACAACGGGACACTGGCGGGCAACACGCTGACCGCCGAGGAAGACACCCAGCTCACCCTGACCGCAGAATACTTTATTCGCGACAATCTGGGGATCGAGCTGCTGGCCGCGACCCCTTTCACCCATGACCTGAAGCTGGGTGGTAATGTCGCCGGCAAGGTAAAGCACCTGCCGCCAACCGTTTCGTTGAATTACCACGTGCCGACGGGGGGCAGCCTGTCGCCCTTCTTCGGGGTTGGTGTGAACTACACCACGGCGCTGGACGTGAGCTCGCCGCTGGGCAAGCTTGAGCTGGAAGATTCCTGGGGGCTGGCGCTGAACGCCGGTCTGGATTACGCGGTCAGCGACCGTGGCGCGGTGCGCCTGAACCTGCGCTGGATGGACATCGACATGAAGGCCAAGCTGAATGGCGCGCCGATTGGCACCGCCGAAATTGATCCGCTGGTCTACAGCGTGGGCTACGTGCACCGTTTCTGAGCCACCCCACAAAAGATGCGAAGGGCCTGCCCAGGTGGCGGGCCTTTTTTGCACCCGCCCGCTGGCCGCACGTTTATGCCCCACGCCCCAGGTCATCAGCCCCCCTGCTGCGCTTCCAGAAAGATTGCCTGCATCCCGGTTTCTTCCATCAGGCAGCCCACATAAGCCGGGCCCGCACCTGTCCCACCGCCCCACTGGCTGGCGGAAAAGCTGCATTTCTGATCACGAAACTTGATCCAGGCGCGCTGCATATCCCGCAGGGCAATTTCCTGCGAAGGCGCACCTGCGCCGCGATCCTGATCCATGACCTTGGCGGACGCACGCAACTGTTTATACGCCACGTTTAAACGCTTATCCCAGTAGGACAGCTCTGCATCCATACAGCCGCTCATAACCACCGTGCTATAGCCATAGGGCGTGGCCTCCATGCAGGTCGCCGCCGCTTCACCAATGCAGAAGGACGGGTTTTCTTCTGTAACCTCCATGCAGGCTTCCAGTGATCCGGTAGAAAAATTCAGATCCTGAGCCTGCACGGCAAGTGGTGCGAACAGCAGCAGGGCGGCAAAGGCAGATTTCATCGGGTGATCTCCTCAAGGTTGGGATAGGGAATATCTCACAACCTAATGACATTGGCGCGGCCCTGTCTCCCCCCTGAACCGCGCCAATTGTTCTGATCTCAGCTTTGTGCAGCCATCAGTTCGCGGCCAATCAGCATCCGGCGGATTTCTGAGGTACCTGCCCCGATTTCCATCAGCTTGGCATCGCGGAAGAACCGGCCCACCGGCGCATCCGCAAGGAAGCCCGCACCGCCAAAGGCCTGCACCGCCTGATGCGCCACGACCATCGCCTCTTCCGAGGCATAAAGACAGCATCCCGCCGCATCCTGACGGGTGACTTCGCCGCGATCACAGGCCTTGGCCACCTCATAGACATAGGCGCGCGCCGAATTCATCTTGGTATACATATCGGCGATCTTGCCCTGCATCAGCTGGAAGTTCCCGATGGGCTGACCAAACTGCTTGCGTTCGACCATATAGGGCATGACCTCATCCATGCAGCCCGCCATGATCCCCGGCCCAATCGCCGCCAGAACCGTGCGTTCGTAATCCAGCCCGGACATCAGCACACGCACGCCTTTGCCCTCTTCGCCGAGCACGTTTTCAAACGGCACTTCGACATTGTCAAAGATCAGCTCGGCAGTGTTCGAGCCACGCATCCCCATCTTGTCGAAATGCGGGCTGGTCGAGAACCCGACCATGTCCTTTTCGATCAAAAAGGCCGTGATGCCCTTGGCGCCTGCCTCAGGATCGGTCTTGGCATAGACCACCAGAGTATGGGCATCGGGGCCATTGGTGATCCAGTATTTATTGCCGTTCAGAACATATTTATCGTTCCGCTTTTCCGCGCGCAGCTTCATCGAGACCACATCAGACCCCGCACCGGGTTCAGACATGGCCAGCGCGCCGATCTTTTTGCCAGACAACAGATCCGGCAGGAATTTCGCCTTTTGTTCAGGCGTGGCGTTGAGTTTGATCTGGTTCACGCAGAGGTTTGAATGCGCACCGTATGACAACGAGATCGAAGCTGAAACCCGCGCCAGTTCTTCGACAACCACGCAATGCGCCAGATAGCCCATGCCCGCGCCACCGAATTCTTCGGGCACCGTCACGCCCAGCAGGCCCAGCTCGCCCATTTCTTCCCACAGCTCATTGGGGAATTCATTTTCGATATCGGTCTTGGCCGCCAGCGGCTTGACCCGCTCTTGCGCCCATTTATGCACCATCTCGCGCAGAGCATTCACATCTTCGCCCAGATCGAACTGCATCGCGTTCATGAACATGTGCGTCTCCTCCCAGAGTTATTTGAACACCTGTTCATTTCCTAGCCGCGAAACGCGATTCGCGTCAACCTTTGGTTTTTGGAATATGAAAACGGGGCGCCGAAGCGCCCCGTTCATCTTGATTACCGTGAGTGGAAAATCTTTAATTCACAGAGAGTTCCGCCTGCGACACCTGACCATCGCGGTTGTCGTCATAAGCGGCAATAAAAATGCGGGCCTCTTGCTGCGGTGTCAGCTCATCTTGCATGTGCTGTTTGAACTCCGCTTCCCAGGCTTCTTCCATGGCGATCAGCGCTTTGGCGCAGGCCTGATCAATGCCCAATTCGACCGCCAGCATATCAGCCGAGGGCGGCTGCATCTGCTTCAGAACTTCCGCTTCGGTCACAAAGCCATCGGCATTGGCGTCAAACTCGCGGAAGATTTCCAGACGCTCTTTGTGCATCGCCTTGGCGAATTCCTCATAGCTGATCATGGTGTCGCCATTGAGATCCAGATAATGCATCTCTTGCATCTCTTGCTCATGCGAGGCGGTCAATGAGGCCGCATAGGGGCTGCAGGCCGCCGGAAGCTCTTCGCTGTCCTCCGCCGCCATATCGTCGTCGAACTCGGCCATGCCCTCATATTCCTGCTGGCTGAGCAAACCATCGCCATTGCGATCGAGTTCCGCAAAAGCCATGCGATCTTCGGCAGAGGCGACAGCCATCTGATTGCTGCTGACCAGATAGACCCCAGCCAGAGCCAGAACCGGAAGGCTGGCCAGCCCCATCCGCATACCTATCGAGGATTTCATACGAGACATATCATGTTCTCCATCTGTTTGCGTTTGCGGGTTCAGCTCACGAAACAGGACATCACGCACAAAACTGCTCATCGAAGCGCCTTCCTCCTGACAGCGATCGGCCAGGGCCTGCTTGTCTTCCGGAGAAATCCGTATTTCAATGCTTGCAGTTTTCTTGGTCATTTCACGATCCTTGCAAAACCTGTGTGGCTGAACACAACGAAACAGCTGGTTGCTATGTAGGCATCTTTCCAACAGTTTCGTGTCCCAACGCCACAAAAATCGCGTCCGGACCGTTCAAAACCGTGTCCGGACAAATTAAACATCTGAACATAAAAAGAAAAATTTCCGTCCCATTTGTTAAAATGTGGCTCGATCGCGCGGATTTCCCCTTAGTTTGGCCAAAATTTTCGTCAAAAATGAACCTGCCCGATCATCGGGACAAGTTTCAGTTCAAAGACCCTGACGAGTAACGCCATGCCAACCATCAATGCCATCATCAACGGGACATTTTCCGCCGGAAATACCGGCTGGTCCGGGACCGATCTGGAAACCAACCATCGCGAAACCGCCTATCTGGGCAATGGCTCGCGCAACCGGGTGGCGGAAATGGATGGGCGCCGTGGATTGACCACGGTGATGGAGCAAAGCTTTGAGGTAGGCGGTTCATTCTCGACGGAACTGTCTTTGGAATCTGCACTGCGCAACGCCTCGTTGCCGCAACCGGGCACCGAGGGCTTTATCGCCGAGGTGGTGGATAGCAGCGGCACGGTGATTGCTTCGATGGCAGTCACCCCCACTGTGAACAGCTGGTCGACCTTCACCCTGCCCATTCGCTTTCCCGCTGCGGGCACCTATACGTTGCGGCTGACGGAAACCGGGCCGAATGACTCGCTCGGGGCGATCATTGACAACGTGTCTTTGCTGATCTGCTTTTGTGCCGATACCATGATCGCCACCCCTGACGGCGACAGACCCGTGCAGGATCTGCGCCCGGGTGATCTTGTGGTGACCGAAAATGGCGCGAAACCCCTGCGCTGGATCGGACAGCGCCAGTTGTCCGCGCAGGAACTGGCGCAAGACCCAAAGCTGCGACCCGTTTTATTGCAACGCGGCGCCCTTGGCGCGGGCCTGCCACGCCGTCCCATGCGGGTGTCACGCCAGCATCGTTTTGTCAGTCGGTCGAAAACGGCGCAGCATATGTTTGGCACCTCAGATGTGCTGGTGGCTGCCGCCCGCCTTCTGGCCCTGCCCGGCATTCGCATTGATGAGCAGACCGAGCAGGTGACCTATTATCATCTGATGTTCGACACGCATGAGATCATCTTTGCCGAAGGCGCGCCCACCGAAAGCTTTCTGGCCACGCCACAATCGCTGCAGGCGCTGGATTCCGCCGCCCGACATGAGCTGCTGACCCTGTTTCCCCATCTGTCGGTTGTGCCAGAGGCCCCGGAACAGGCCTCGCCGCATGAAATCCCACAGCGCGAACAGCAAAAGCGCTATGTCAGCCGCCTGCGCAAGAACCGCCGTCAGGTCTTTGCGCCGAGGTCGATGCTTCAGCCCGCCTGATAGACAGCGCTGACCTCGGCTTTCACAATGCGGGCGATCAGCGCGCAATCCTCAAGCGAAAAGGTCAGGGGCAGACGCATGTCAATGATCCCCCGCAGCACCCTGTCTGACTGCGGCATCGGATCAGACGACACATACCGCCAGCTGTCATACCGGCTGGTAAAGCCACTTGGCTCAGCGCCGCCAAACCATTTCAGTTCAACCCCGCGCGCAGCACAGCGCGCCAAAAGGTCGGCGATCTGCGCATCGCGCCAATCCAACAACAGGAACTGAATAGAAGACCCGACAAAGATCCCCTGCGGATCACGGCTGATCACCGTCAGCCCCGGCGTGTCGCGCAGCCCCGCCTCAGTGATGGCATAGCGCTCATTCCAGCGTGCAATCTGCTGATCAAGCTGCTTTAGCTGCGGCCGCAGGATGGCTGCCCGCAGATTATCCATGCGCCCGGACACATTGGGGGTCTCATATTTGATAGTCTCAAACACCTGCGGTTCTGGCGCGGCCAGATGGCGATCGTACAACATATATGAGCCCGACAGCATGGTCGCCCGCGCGGCAATATCGGGATTGTCGGTGATCAAAAAGCCACCTTCGCCCGAATTCAGATGTTTATAGGTCTGAGTCGAATAGCAGCCCACAGCGCCAAAGCGCCCGGATTGTTTACCATTCCAGGTGGCCCCCATGGTATGGGCGCAGTCTTCGATCACGGTGATCCCGGCGGCATCACAGATCTGCATCAGCCGATCCATGTCACACAGGTGGCCGCGCATATGCGACAGCATCAGGAAATCCGCCTGATCAGCTTTGGCCTGTAGATCCTCAAGGTCGATCACCAGCCCCTCGGTCACACCCACAAAGACCGGAACTGCACCAAGGCTGGCAATGGATCCCGGCACCGGGGCCAGCGTAAAGGCGTTTGTCAGCACCTTGTCACCGGGCTTGACCCCAACGGCGCGCATGGCGCAGCCCATGGCATACCCGCCCGAGGCCACCGCCAGACAGTATTTCGCACCAGTGTAGGCTGCAAACTCCTGCTCAAGCAGCGCGGTTTCCGCAGTTTCGCCCGGAGACACATTATAGCGATGCAACCGCCCATGCGACAGCACATGCATTGCTGCCTGCATCGCCTCTTGCGGCAGCGGTTCCTGTTGGGTGAAATTTCCAGTGAATCTTTCAGTCATAGGCATGTTGTGCGCCCGCCCTGCGCCTAGGTCAATGGGGAAGGCGCACGCGCAAACCTCATGCCCCTTGAACCCACACTCGGCCTGGGCTTGGGTAAGGTGTGAAACTGCAGGAGCCCCAGATGACCAACACCGCCCTTTCCCCGCATCAAATCGCTGAGAAACTGCCCAGCATCCCGGAATGGTCGCTGGTCAAAGATGGCAAAGCCATACAGCGAAAGCTGCGCGTCAAAGGCTTTGCCAAGGCAGTCTATGCCTCAAATCTGGCGATTTTTCTGGCGGATCAGATCAACCACCACCCGGATATTCAGCTGGGATGGGGCTATTGCACGGTGACATTTACCACCCATGATACCGGCGGCCTGACCGCACTGGATTTCGAAGCCGCCCAGCGGTTCGATGCCATGTATGCGCCTACAGACGCACATGGGTGAGCGTCGAATAATGTTCTCCCCCCTCAACAACATTTAGCGTCACCTTGCCCGGCAAGCGGGTTTTCAACGCCTCGGACATGGATAATGGCGCCCAGCTGTCTTTCGCGCCATGCCAGATTTCAACCGGGCAGGTGACCTGATCCAGCACCGGGGCCCAATCCGACACATAATCCTGTAGCAGGCTGAAATATCCGGCGCGGTTTTCAAGATAGCTGTTGCGCAGGGCCTGCAGCACCGCATCCTGCATGGCCGGTGTTTCGAGCAAGGCGCGCTCTCGCGGGCCACATTTGGCGAATAACTGGCGAACGATTGCGTTTGGAGCGATCCGCACCATCTGCGCCTGCGCCCATGTCAATGCCCGCAGCGCCCAAGGTGCATTTTGCGCCAGACGAAACACCGGTGCCCCCGCCATATGCGGTAAAAATGCCCCCAGTGACAGTGGCGCGGCCGGTGAAATCAGCACCAGCTTCTCTACCTGTTCAGGATAGAGCGCCGCCAGTTTCAACGCCACCATGACCCCAATGGAAAAGCCCACAACCGGCATGGGCGCCTGCGCATCCCGCAAAACTTGCGGCACATAATCCGGTCGTATTTTCAGTAGATTATCCGACTGAAGCATAAGGTGATCCGACCGGGGGATCAGCTGCGCATCCAAAACACTGCCGGGCACACCATGGCAAAACAACGCGGTCTGAGGCTTTGGATCTGGCATAAATCACCTATGCAAATTTTCTGACATTTACCCTTTCAGCAGGTGGCAGAAAATACAAGGTGGCACACATGTAAAAGGCCCCGCAATCGGGGCCTTTTCAACGTCACTGTCATAGCATCAGGCGATAGACAGCAGGCCCTGCTCCTGCGCAAGATTGCGCATCCGGGTCTGCAGTTTTTCAAAGGCGCGCACTTCGATCTGGCG
The DNA here is from genome assembly GCA_025210455.1 of Pelagimonas sp. Classification (GTDB taxonomy): domain Bacteria; phylum Pseudomonadota; class Alphaproteobacteria; order Rhodobacterales; family Rhodobacteraceae; genus JAOARQ01. The sequence goes on along the minus strand of JAOARQ010000014.1, from coordinate 34,982 downwards.
AATGCGTTCGCGGCTGACGTCATAGACGCTGGACAGATCTTCCAGAGTCACCGGCTTTTCCGTCAGGCGGCGCTGGGTCAGAATGTCTTTTTCGCGCTCATTGAGCACCTCCATCGCCTCTTCCAGCAGCACGCGGCGGGTTTCCAGCTCATCGCGTTCGGCGTAATCGCCCGCCTGATCCGCGTCTTCATCTTCCAGCCAGTCCTGCCACTGCATCGACCCTTCGTCTTCCGAGCCGACAGTCGCATTCAAAGAGGCATCCCCGCCCGACATGCGACGGTTCATCGAAATCACGTCATCTTCGGACACGCCCAGATCATTGGCGATACGTTGCACATTTTCCGGGCGCAGATCGCCTTCTTCCAGCGCGCCAATGCGATTTTTCGCCTTGCGCAGGTTAAAGAACAGCTTTTTCTGCGCGCTGGTGGTGCCGATTTTCACCAGCGACCAGGACCGCAGGATATATTCCTGAATGCTGGCGCGGATCCACCACATGGCATAGGTCGCCAGACGGAATCCCTTTTCCGGGTCAAAGCGTTTCACTGCCTGCATCAGGCCCACATTGGCCTCAGAGATAACCTCGGCCTGAGGCAGCCCGTAGCCGCGATAGCCCATGGCAATCTTGGCCGCCAGTCGCAAATGCGATGTGACCATTTTATGCGCCGCACCTGAATCTTCTTCTTCGACCCAGCGCTTGGCCAGCATGTATTCTTCTTCGGGTTCCAGCAGCGGAAACTTGCGGATTTCCTGCAGATAGCGGTTCAGACCCGCTTCCGGTGAAGGTGCTGGCAGATTTGCGTAACTACTCATGTCCTGTTCCTCCTGCAGTGCAGAAATGTTATTCGTGTTAACATAGCAGATAGGTAGGCTATGTTAGCGTTACAACCCCTTTGACCCAAAAAGGTTGAAATGCAGTTAAACTCTCTTGCCAAAGCTTAAACCCCTGCCCCCGCTTTGTGACAGCCCCTTCACGCCGTTGTGCAGATTGTTGCCTCATCGGACGTGGCGTCCGGCTTTTCCTTTCACCCCACACCCCGCAATCTGTCCCAAACAGGAGCGCGCCAATGCTGAAACACGCTGAAAAATTCGAAGACCTTCTCAGTTTTGACCAGATGACATCCATGTCAGGTCTGGAATTCATGACCGGTATTCTGGAAGGGCGGTTGCCCTCGCCGCCAATTGCCAAGACCCTGAACTATGAGCTGGCAGCGGTCAAACCGGGCATGGTGCAATTTCGCGGCACACCCACCTTTGAACACTGCAACCCGCTCGGCACGGTGCATGGCGGCTGGTACGGCACGCTGCTCGACAGCAGCATGGCCTGCGCCGTCATGACAACGGTGCCCAAGGGTGGCTATTACACAACGCTGGAATACAAGATCAATATCGTGCGCAGCATCCCGCTGGACAGGGAAATCATCTGCGAAGGCAGGCTGCAGCATGGTGGACGATCCACCGGCGTTGCGGTTGGTGAGATTCGCGATGCTGAAAACGGTCGGCTCTATGCCACCGGGTCAACCACCTGCATTATCATGACGCGCGGGGATTAACCGGCAAGCGCCTCGATCAAGCGCTGCATGTCTTCGGGCACGGCGGCGTGAAACAGGTGGTCTTCGCCGGTCACCGGATGGCGAAAGCCCAGTTCAGCCGCATGCAGCGCCTGCCGGTCAAAGCCTGAAATCTGCTCAAACCCTTCGGGGGACAGCGCCTTGGTGGGCACCTTGCGCCGCCCGCCATAGACCGGATCCCCCACCAGCGCGTGGCCTGCATGGGCCATATGCACACGGATCTGATGGGTGCGCCCGGTTTCCAACCGGCATTCCACCAAAGAGGCGCAGGCCGGGGCGCCAAAGCGCTCCAACACCCGCGCATGGGTGATCGCGTGCCGCCCCTGCCCGTCAAAATAGACCGCCTGTTTTTGTCGATCCGTTTTGTGGCGCGCAAGGCCGCTGGTGACGGTCAATTCGCCGTGCTGCCCCTTTGAAACCCCTTTGGTACCCATCAGACGCGGATCTGCCAGATCCGGCACACCATAAACCACCGCCAGATAGGCGCGCCGCGCTGTGTGCTTTTCGAACTGTTTCGCCAGCCCGTGATGCGCCTTGTCGGATTTGGCCACCACCAGCAGACCCGATGTGTCCTTGTCGATCCGATGCACAATGCCCGGGCGTTTTTCACCACCCACACCAGACAATCGCCCATCAAAATGATGCAAGAGCGCATTCACCAGCGTGCCATCAGGCGATCCCGGCGCGGGATGCACCACCATGCCCGCCGGTTTGTCGATCACAATCAGATCATCATCTTCAAAGACAATCTCCAGCGGGATATCCTGCGGGCGCACGTCATATTCCTGCGCCTCAGGCACGGTGATTTCGATCTCATCCCCTTCGGAGAGTTTGATCTTGGGATTTGTCAGCACTTCGGTACCGCGTTTCACCGCGCCGTCTTCGATCAGCCGGGCGATGCGGGTGCGCGACAGCGATGCTTCTGCTGGAACATCACGCGCAAGCGCCTTATCAAGACGGGGCGGCGGTGAAGCCGCGATTGTGACGCGAAGGATGGTCATGACATCTCCTGAACCCGAAGAAACCCTGCCAGAGCCGCCTGCCCTACGCTTTCTGCGCATTCTGGTGACGGTGCTGACCGCAGTGATGATTGCCGGGATCGTGCTGATCCTTGGCCTGATCTGGCACCGCTATAACAATGCACGCGCGCCGCTGCCAGAGGTGATTGAGCTGCCCGGGGGTGCCACGGCCAGCGCTTATACCCAGGGCTCTGACTGGTATGCCGTCGTCACCGAAGCGGATCAGATCCTGATTTTTGATCGCGCCACGGGCAAGCTGCGGCAGGAAATTGCCATCGAACCGGCGCAATGAACCGGGGGCTTTAAAACGGTCCCGCCTGATACAGCTTGACCTTCAGGCCACCAAAGGCCACCGGCGGGCCTGCGCGCAACTTCAGCCCCGTCGCCTTGGCCAGACCACCATCCGAGGTCACCATGCCCAATCGCCAACCCTGAAAGCGCTCTTGCAGCACCTGCCCCAGCGTGCCGTACAGCCCGAACAGCAATTTGCGATTGCCAATGCGCGCGCCGTAAGGCGGGTTGACCATCACCAGCCCCGGCGGGCCATCGGGCCGCTGCAAATCGCTGATCGGCGCGCGGTTGAACTGACACAGATCCCCGACGCCCGCCCGGTCGGCATTAGCAATTCCCGAGCGGATCGCACCATCATCGCGGTCTGATCCGTAAAACCGGCTGGCAACCTGACGTTCAGCACCCTCACCCGGCGCAGGCAGATCCGGCGCGCAGGCCAGATCCTGAAAGGCAAAGCGCCGTGCCCGTCCGGGGGCCAGCCCCGCGGCGATCTCGGCCGCTTCGATCACAAATGTGCCCGAGCCACACATGGGATCCAGCACCGGTTCGCGCCCCGCATAGCCGCATTCACGCAAAAACAGCGCCGCCAGCGTCTCTTTCATCGGGGCCTTGCCCACCGCTTCCTTATGGCCGCGTTTGTGCAGGCTTTCACCCGAAGTATCGACAGAAATCACCACCAGATCATCTTCGATCCGCACCATGATACGCAGGCTGGCCTCGGCGCTGATCTCAGCCCCCAACACCTCAGAGATTGCGCGTTCAACCCGCTGACGTGCGGCGCGATCATGGTAGATCTTGGAATTGCGGCAGGTCACTTCGACCCGCACAGGCACATCGGGGCGCAGCACCTGATCCCATGGAAACTTACGCGCCCGTTTGTCCAGCTGCGCCAAATGAAAGGCCCGAAATGATCCGATCCGGGCCAACACCCGCCCAGCGCCGCGCAGCTGCATATTGGCGCGCGCCACTTCAGGCCAATCGCCCTGAAACGTCACACCCCCTGCTACCTGCACGGGTTGATCAAAGCCTGCCTCCTGCACTTCGGACAACAAAACAGGCTCAAGCCCCGGCGGCGCGGCGGCGAATATTTCAAAACGGTTTTCCATGGCGCCCCTTTAGCGGGGTTACATAAAAACCGGAACAGAAATCCGATCCAGCCATTGCATTTCCCCTTTATGTCGCTTAGATGACGCCTTGAGAGGTTGTGCGGGCAGGCGCCTCGCCAACCCGGTCAGGTCCGGAAGGAAGCAGCCGTAACGAGCACCGTTTGGGTCGTTACAATCTCTCACCCACCCCCCTGCATGTTTTGGATGATACGGCGCAGTCTTGGGATACCATGTCGTGGTATACCCCCCAGACTTCAGCTGATCAGCGGCGCAGATTTGCTGCGTGGCAGGATGATATTCCCCGCCATTGGCCCACCCCGCGCCTGCGGCTGGTGACGCATGAAAATTGCCGGGGCGCGATCCGCCCCCAGCGCCCATTGTCGCTGCGCCGCGTGATCCATTGGCCCGGGCCAGACCGATGTCAGCCGCGCCTCAGCCTCATCGGGGGCCTCGCCCGCTTCGATCATCAGACGCAGCACAAGCATTTTGGCGCGGTTGCCCTGATGCAGCCCATGCACAAAAATCCGCCCGCCCCCTTTGAGCGCCTGACGCAGCCGCACACTGACATCACGCCAGTGAATTGAGGCGCGCGCATCGGGTTCCTGCCCGCAGCTGACAGGGATCTGGATCCAGCGCGCCCCATGATCCTGCGCATATTGGCGCAGATCCCCTGCGCAGGTGTCCTGCAATTCCTGTTCGGAAAGTGCCGTCACCACAAAGGCCGGCTGCAACCCTTTGAGATGATCCAGATCCCCCTCAAGATCGCCTGCACCACCGGGCAGTGACGACATCGCCACAATTCCCCCGGCAACCGACATCATCCGGATCACCACCGGCTCTCTGATATCCTGCGCTGGCGGCTGTCCACCTGAGGCTGCAGTCTTTTGCTTGACCATGTGTCTTTCCATGTGGGTTTTGGCCGGATCCTCCCAACCCGGCCTGTGAATGATACACGGATCACGCGAATCTCCTAACGATTCGCAGAGCAAGATGGACAGAGAGCCGGCGAACCCGCCCCAAGCACCTGAGGGGCAGCCCCGACCATCAGACCACCTGTTCGTGATGCTGTTCCCCCCAATCCTCTAACAATACACGCAGATCATCCCGATCCACATGGCCGATCTGCACCCGTGGCAAGGGCACCCCAGCCTGCAAAACCAGCGTCAGACATGTGGCGTGGTCGCGGGTGTCTCGGGTGGGACAATGTTCGGCACCATGCAAGATTGTCGATAGAAGCGTCCCGCCATAGGCATTCACATGGCCCAGATTCGGCCCCAGCGACAGGAAATATTCAAGCATCTCGGGCAGACCTTCCCAGCCTGCGATCTGAACCGGGGTCAGCCCTTCGCTGCCCGGCGCGTCAAAAGGCACGCCCAGGCGCACCAGCCGTTTGATATGCGGCAGCCTGCCCGGCAAGGGCAGCAATTCGCGCAGAATTTCGTGATAGGCCGCAGGAACAGCAGACCACTCAATCTGTGCAGCACTGTCCCGCCCTTCAGCGGCAGCGGCCAGCAGCTGTTCCTGAGCGGTCAGCTCAATCGCCATCCCGCGCGCTTCAATCGCTTTTGCAAGGGGGTGATGGCCATAGGCACGCGCAAACCCATAGGCGCTGGCCCCATTATGTTGGCGCATGGGATTAGCCCCAGCGTCGAGCAGCAGATCCACCATCTCGGCACAGCAGCCCCGACGGGCCGCCTGATGCAGCGCGGGAATCACCCAAGGGGTTTCACCGCCAACCTCAGCCGGGTTGAACTCATTGGCATCCGCCCCGTGTTGCAGCAACAGCGCCACCGCCTGCACATCGTCAAAATCCATCGCCCGCAGCAGCGCATTGGTGCCCTGCGGATTCGCCCCCGCCGCCAACAGCAGACGCAGCCCGTCGTGATGGCCCAGCTCGGTCGCGTGGTAGAGCGATTCGCCATCATCGGGATCAGCCCCGTGATCCAGAAACCACCGTGCCAGCGGCATGTTATCCGCATGCCCCAGCGCCCCATAAAGCGCTGACAACAGATGCGTTTCCCCCGGCGCATAGGGCGCGCCATCATTCACATCGGCCCCATGCGCCAAAAGCAAATCGGCGATGGCCAGCATATCTTTGTGCAACTCAGGGTGGGCCTGATGCCACTTGGAAAAGGCCAGGTGCAGGATGGGGGACCTTGGCCCAGCCCTGCGCACCGCCAACCCGGGATCACGCTGCAACGCCGCCTCCACCGCTGCACGGCGATACAACGCACATTCCAATCCAAACACCCCATCCGCAAGATCCGGCCAGCGCGCCAGCAGATCCTGCGCCAGCCCGTTGCGGCCATTGGCCATTGCAATCTTGAGCTTTTGCAGCGCAGTGGCCCTGTCGAGCCCCTGAAGCTCAGCCGCCTGTTTCAGGGTGGGCCAGCTGGCAAAGCCATTTTGCTGCGCAATCACATGCAGAAAATCTGCCCGCACCAAACGATCATCTGCTTTCGAGGATGGATATTGCGCCAGCCGCTCAAGCGCCCAAGGATCGCGGGCAATAAAGGCACGATGCAGGCGCTTGGCCTCTAAACGTAGGGAATCAAGGGAAAGGTCACGCATTTCGGTTGTCTCCTGATGCGCCCGGTGATCCGCCATTTCGGGCAAGAGAGCCGAAAATCGTCTTTGATGTGGTTTCAAACAGGCGCAATCGCTTTCCGCGGATCAGGAGGCCCCCTGTGACGGCCCTGCCGCGACACTGCCCCGAACGCCCGAGAAAATCAAGCGGTGGACGCCCCGCGCCTCAGCGCTTAGGTTTGGCTGACCCAAGCCGCAGGATGCCATGTCTGAGTCTCACGAATATCAGGTTCTCGCCCGGAAATACCGCCCCGAAACCTTTGCCGATCTGGTCGGACAGGATGCCATGGTGCGCACGCTGTCGAACGCGTTCAAAGCGGATCGCATCGCGCAGGCCTTTATGATGACAGGGATTCGCGGTATCGGCAAAACCACCACCGCGCGGATCATCGCCAAGGGCATGAACTGTGTCGGGCCCGATGGCACCGGCGGCCCAACCACCGAACCCTGCGGGCAATGTGAACATTGTCAGGCCATCATGGAAGGCCGCCATGTCGATGTGATGGAAATGGACGCCGCCTCGAACACCGGGGTGAATGATGTGCGCGAAATCATCGATTCCGTTCATTACCGGGCCGCCTCTGCGCGCTATAAGATCTATATCATCGACGAGGTGCATATGCTCTCGAACAGCGCGTTCAACGCGTTGCTCAAGACATTGGAAGAACCGCCTGCCCATGTGAAGTTCATCTTTGCCACAACCGAAATCCGCAAGGTGCCGGTGACGGTGCTATCGCGCTGCCAGCGCTTTGATCTGCGCCGGATTGAACCGGAACTGATGATCGGGCTGCTGCGCAAGATTGCCACCTCGGAAGCGGCCGAGATCACCGATGATGCGCTGGCGCTGATCACCCGCGCGGCAGAAGGCTCTGCGCGTGATGCCACGTCGCTGCTGGATCAGGCCATTTCGCATGGGGCCGGGGAAACCACAGCGGATCAGGTGCGCGCCATGCTGGGGCTGGCGGATCGTGGCCGCGTGATGGATCTGTTTGAACGCATCATGCGGGGCGATGCTGCGGGCGCGCTAGAAGAGCTTTCGGCGCAATATGCCGATGGGGCTGACCCACTGGCCGTTCTGCGGGATCTGGCCGAGCTGACCCATTGGATTTCCGTGGTCAAGATTACCCCAGAGGCTGCCGAAGATCCCACCATTTCCCCCGATGAACGCGGTCGCGGCCTAAGCTATGCCGATGGTCTGGGTATGCGCCCGCTGTCGCGTGCCTGGCAGATGCTGCTGAAAGCCATCGAAGAGGTGGCCAATGCGCCCTCTTCTATGATGGCGGCGGAAATGGCGATCATCCGGCTGACCCATGTGGCCGAACTGCCCTCGCCTGAGGAACTGGTGCGTAAGCTGCAAGAGAGACCCACCCCACCTGCGGGCGGGCCAGCGCCAACTGGCCCTTCTTCTGGCCCCGGTAGCAGCTTCGCGCAAAACACACAAACCTCGACCATGGGCCAGGCCCCCGCCCCCACACATCACGGCCCCTCTGGCCCGGTTGCCTCGCTGGGCGGCGCGAGGGTGGCCGTGGCACAGGCCACCGATCAGGCCCTCGCGCGTTATCCCAGTTTTGAACATGTTCTGGAACTGATCCGCACCAACCGCGATGTGAAACTGCTGGTCGAGGTCGAGGCCTCGGTGCGGCTGGCAGCCTATCAGCCCGGACGGATCGAATTCACCCCAACAGATAATGCCGCCCCAGATCTCGCGGCGCGTCTGGGCACCGCGCTGCAACGCTGGACAGGCAACCGCTGGGCCGTCACGCTGGTCAATGGCTGCGAGGCGGAAACCATCGTCGAAAAGCGCGACGCCGCCAAGATTGCCCTTGAGGCTGAGGCACGCGAACACCCGATGGTGCAGGCGGTGATTGCCTCATTCCCCAAGGCGCGGATCGAAAAGATTCACACCCCCGAAGAGGCCGCTGTGCAGGCGCAGGAAGAGGCTCTGCAAGAGGTGGAAGATGAATGGGATCCCTTCGAAGAAGAGTGACCCCGGACTTGCCGTTTTGCCCCCGTGCTGCGATAACCGCGCCAAACGGGGGCGCCCCCAAACAGGAGATTTGACATGCTGAAAGGCTTGGGTGGTCTTGGCGATATGGCCAAGATGATGAAAAAAGCACAGGACATGCAGGCCCGCATGACCGAGATGCAGGAAAACTTGAACACTTTGATGGTGGTTGGGGAATCCGGTGCGGGTCTGGTCAAGGCCACAGCCACCGCCAAGGGCGAATTGAAGGCGCTGGATATTGATCCTTCGATCTTTGATCCGAACGAAAAGGAAGTGGTCGAAGACCTGATCCTCGCCGCGATCAAAGATGCGCAGACCAAAGCCACGGAACGCGCGCAGTCTGAAATGGCAAAGATCACCGAAGATCTCGGTCTTCCGGCGGATATGAAGCTGCCGTTCTAAAGCATCGTTCCGCGAAGCTGCTCCGCTAGATACCAAGCGCTTAGACCAGCCTCCGACCGCGGGTGGGGGCCAAGCCCCCGCCCATGGGGGCGGTCGGGGGCTGGTCGGCTTTGCCGACTTGATGGAATAGAGAGCGGTACCCAGTCAAATTTTTTGTGCCTGCTACTCTGGGCGGCAGATTTCACCATTGATTGCCGCCAAACTGGTTCTGACAATCAGCCCAGCCACGATGACCAGCAGAAGCACCAGAAAGAACAGCCCCAGCCCGTCATGAAAAGTCGATTGCGCCAGTTCACCGAACTTGAGCGTTGCCAGCGTCAGGGCCGCGACAGGAAAGCTGAGCGCCCACCACGACAGGGCAAAGGGCAGCCGGGCAATGGCTGGCGCCTGTAGCACCACAATCGCGGCAAAGAACAACGCGCAGTTATAAAACACCCGCACCATCGCATCCAGTTGCCCGCCGTTCAGCTGCAACCAGGCCAGCGCCCCCACCGCAGGCGGTGCAATCAGGATCACCAATGTCGGATGCAGCCGCGCGGGCAAAGGATCGTGGAAAATCAGGCGATTCATCACCAGCGTCAGCAACACCAGCCAGAACAGCACACCAACCGAGAAAAACAGCCAGGAGATTTCCACAAAGCCCAACGGCACACCCGCAACCGGGGCAACCACATTGCCAACCGCCGGAATGAACCAGGCTGGCGAAATATGCATCGGCTGAAAAGGGCGCTTGCCGATCCAGCCGGAAATCACCGCCAGCGTCAGCGTCGCCTGCGCCGCCGCCCCCAGCATCCAGATGACCCGCGCAGTTTCAGGTACATCCGGGCGCAGCGCCGCGGCAATCAGCAACAGGGAAATCGAAATCGCCGGAAAAAAGGCCAGTTTCACCGGGTGGCACCATTCGCCGCCAATTGCGCTGGGAAAGCGCAACGCCTTGATCAGATAAAGCAGTACCGCCGCACCAAAATCAGCAATCGCCAGAACCAATGCCACCTGACTGGCCACATGCGGATAGTCAAATCGGCTTTCCGCCAGATGCAGCGCCAAGGCCAGACCAGACAGCCCCATGACCGTGGCAAAAAAGGTGACAGGGAAATGCTCCAAACGCGGTTCGTTGGCAGCGGCGTTGATGTCAGTCATGACCGGCCCTCACTTGATGATATATCCGGTTTCTTAGATGTATGTAATACGCGTGCGTTGACCCAGATCAACCGAAAATGGTGATAAAAGCAAAAAGGGCCGCCCAAAGGCAGCCCCACGTTTTCGTGATCATGACCAGATCAGGTGTTGAAGAGAAAGTGCATCACGTCGCCGTCCTGCACCAGATAGGATTTGCCCTCGGCGCGCATCTTGCCTGCTTCCTTTGCGCCGCTTTCGCCGTTGCAGGCGATGTAATCATCATAGGCAATGGTTTCCGCACGGATAAAGCCGCGTTCGAAATCCCCATGGATCACCCCAGCGGCCTGTGGTGCAAGCGTCCCCTGTTTGATGGTCCAGGCGCGGGCTTCTTTTGGGCCAACGGTGAAATAGGTTTCCAGGTGCAGCAGCTCATAACCCGCTTTGATCAGACGATCGAGCCCGGCTTCTTCCAGCCCCAGCTCACCCAGGAACATTTCGGCCTCTTCCTCTTCCAGCTGGCTGATCTCTTCTTCGATCTTGGCAGAAATCACCACATGGGTGTTGCCCTGCGCAGCAGCCATCTGAGCCACCTGCGCCGACAGGTGGTTGCCCTCGGCGGCGTCCCCTTCATCGACGTTGCAGACATAGAGCACCGGCTTGGTGGACAGAAGCTGCAGCATCTTCCACTGCTTCATATCCTCATCGTCAATCTCGCACAGACGGGCAGGTTTGCCCTGCTCCAGCATCTCCAGCGCAAGCTTCATCAGCCGTTCCTGCTGCACCGCCTCTTTATCGCCCCCGCGCACCTTGCGCACGATGTTCTGCAGGCGCTTTTCAAGGCTTTCCATATCGGCGATGATCAGCTCGGTCTCGATGGTTTCCGCATCTTCCACCGGGTTCACGCGCCCATCCACATGAGTCACATCTTCGTCTTCAAAACAGCGCAACACATGGGCGATAGCATCGGTTTCGCGGATATTGGCAAGGAACTGGTTCCCCAGACCTTCGCCCTTAGAGGCGCCTTTGACCAGACCGGCAATATCCACAAAGGTCATTCGGGTCGGGATGATCTGCGCCGAACCGGCAATGCCCGCCAGCTTATCAAGGCGCGCATCAGGCACCGCCACGTCACCCACATTGGGTTCGATGGTGCAGAACGGAAAGTTCGCCGCCTGCGCCGCAGCCGTTTTGGTGAGCGCGTTAAACAGGGTCGATTTGCCAACATTCGGCAGACCCACAATTCCCATACGAAAGCCCATGATGCGCCCCCTTTTCCAGACAAACGGGCGCAAAAGCCCATGATAGACATCGCGCTGCTTCTAGTCCGTAGGGTGTCGCGGCGCAAGTTGCCTGGGCGGATAAACTATGCGGGTTTATTCCTCAAGCGGGGTCGCCCCGTGCTGCTGTGCGATATCGCTGACCTGCCTGACGATCTCACTGAGATTACCGTGGCAATTCTGGAGCATCTGCTCAAGCGTGCGCACCTCGTCGGGTGGCACATCCGCATAGCCCATTGACCAGCCGGGGAACTGGCGGGGTTCATCCCGCATCACACTGATCTCATTCATATCGAAATGGCGTGTATCCAGACGAATCCTTTCAAGAACCTCAAGCATTTCATGCACACCACCTTCTAGATACTGGAAAAAACAACCATTGGCCCGAACCAGAAAACCGGTCAGTCTCAGATGCCTGTTTGTTTCCTGAGCAATCCGCAGAATTTCCAAATCAGTGATATGGCCACGGGGAAAAATAGATTTGCTGTGATAAAACGTCTGAAAAAGCATAAAGAAATGTGCTCCATTGATGCGTCACAAAACCGATACCGCCTTTTAATGGATACAGGCCAAGTCTGCGCTCAACGCCGCGTTTTTACAAGGATTTTCTGATTGGTACCTAGAGTGGGGTGCTCTGGAACACCCCACTTTAACCTTGCGATGCCACCATCTGCGCACCGCGCGCCCAGAATCTGCGCATCATCAGCACCGCCGCTGTGGTCAGCCCCAGGGTCAAACCCAACCAGATCCCCTGCCCTTCCCAATGCAACACAAACCCAAAGAAATAGGCGGCAGGCATGCCGATCACCCAATAGGCCAGCGCAGTGATGACCATGGGGGCCTGCGTGTCGTGCAGGCCGCGCAGCAGACCCAGATGGATCACCTGCAGCGCATCCACCAGCTGGAACAGTGCCGCCATCACCAGCAACCCACGCCCAACCGCCAAGATCGCTTCGCGCTCAGGATCATTGGGATCCAGGAAGATGCTCATCAGCGGGTTGGGGATGATCACAAAGGCGGCAATCGACACCGCAACCCAGAACATCGCCAGCGCAATCACCACATGCGCGCCGCGGTTTAGATGCAGCACATCATTGCGCCCCAGCGCATTGCCCGCCCGCACGGTGGCCGCATTGGAAATACCCAGCTGGACAATAAATGTCGCCGAGGCCAGCATGATCGCCACCCCATGCGCCGCCAGCGGGATTGTCCCGATCCAGCCCATCAGCACCGAAGCCGCCGCAAACAGCCCCACCTCGGCCAGCATGGTAAAGCCAATCGGCAGCCCCATGGAAAACACCCGGCGCAGCATTTCGGTGTCGGCTTTGAAAAAGCGCACAAACAGCTGATGTTGCGGCAAAACACGCAGCGCATAAATCACCACCAGCACAACTGACAGCAGCTGTACAATGACCGAAGCAATCGCCGCCCCGGCGATCCCCATTTCCGGCAGGCCAAAGTTCCCAAAAATCAGACCATAGTTCGCCGCCATATTGGCAAAGACCGCCGCAATGGTGATCCACAACACCACCCGCGTATATTCCAACCCCGCGAGGTAATTCTTCAACACCATCACCGCCAGCCCGGGCAAAAGCCCCCAGACTGCGATCTGCAAATACGACTGCGCCAATGAGGCCGTCTGATCCGTCTGCCCCATCCCCAGCAATAGCGGTTTGGAAAACAGATAGACCGGCAGGACCAGCAGGAAATAAAATCCGGACAGCCAAAGCCCCATACGGGTGGCACGGCGAATCTGGGTCTCGTCCCCGCGCGAGGCAAAGGTTGCAACCATCGGCATGATCGCAAAAGCAAAGCCGCAGCCAAAGAGGAACAGCACATGGTTGAACGAGGTGGCCAGCGTCAGTGCCGCCAGTTCGGGCACGCCATACCAGCCAATCATGATCGTATCGGTAAAGCCGATCGCCATCTGTGCCAGATGCCCGCCCACCAGAGGCAGACCCAGCTTTAACACCGCTTTGAAATGCTCGGAATATGTCATGGGTTGTGTGCTCATCCCCAACCCTTATGAGAGCGCAAACGGGCTGGCAAGAGATCCTGCCAGCCCGTTTGAATTTTTCTGCCGCTGCGTCTTACGACTTGCGCTGATCCGGGTGCAGCGACGCCCCCAGAATATGATCCGCATTATGGATCACCTTTTGCGCACCGCTGACGATCAGCGGATCAGGGGCCTGAGCCACCGAATGGTCTTTGCCGGGATAGTCAATGGTCGACAGGAAGTGACGCATGCAGTTCAGGCGCGCGCGCTTTTTGTCGTTCGATTTGATCACGGTCCAGGGCGCATCAGCGGTGTCGGTATAAAAGAACATCGCCTCTTTAGCTTCGGTGTAGTCATCCCATTTGTTCAGCGACGCCTTGTCAATCGGCGACAGCTTCCACTGCTTCAGCGGATCGGTTTCGCGCGATTTAAAGCGGCGGCGCTGCTCTTCCTGGGTCACCGAGAACCAGTATTTATACATGCGAATGCCTGAGTTGGTCAGCATGCGTTCAAAGGCCGGGGTCTGGCGCATGAACTCAAGGTATTCATTTGGTTCACAAAAACCCATCACACGTTCCACGCCCGCGCGGTTGTACCACGACCGGTCGTACAGCACGATTTCGCCCTCGGTGGGCAGGTGCTGCACATAGCGCTGGAAGTACCACTGACCGCGTTCCGCATCAGTCGGTTTGTTCAGCGCCACAACCCGCGCATCCCGTGGGTTCAAGTGCTCCATAAAGCGTTTGATGGTGCCGCCCTTACCTGCCGCGTCGCGCCCCTCAAACAGCAGAACAAACTTCTGGCCGGTTTCCTGCGCCCAATGCTGAACTTTCAGCAGTTCGGCCTGAAGCTGGGCTTTTTCAGCCTCATATTCGGGGCGTTTGATCTTTTTCTTGTAAGGATATTCACCGGTTTCAAATGCACGACGGATCTCATCCTGCGTAGGCTCGCGGCGCATTGGCGCTGCCTTGATCTCAGCCGCCTTGGCGATCTTCTTGGCCTTCACTTTAACCTTTTTAACCTTTGCGGCCTTGGACTTCGACGCCTGTACGGGCAGTTTCGAGACCGGCTGCAGTTTACCATTTGCTTTTACTTTGGATGAGACGTTTTTATCTAGCATGCGGTTTCCTTCTCTTGTCGCGGCGAAGTATTGGCATATCCCGCTGAGCCGCACTTTGAGCCGTGTCAAAAAACTGTAACTTTTGTGCTGAAATCGGGTCGAGTGATGCAAATTCTTTGGATTTTGGGGCTGCACGCCGAAAGGAATACGGTTTTCGCCCTTTTGCGTTTGCGATTGCAGCCATTTTCCGGCAACAGGTTTTGAAACCAGTTCTGCGGAGAGACCCATGACACGGCCCATGACACGGATCGAAGCCAAATTTGCCCAGCTGCACGAAAGCGGTAAAAAAGCATTTGTTACCTATATCATGGCGGGTGACCCTGATGTTGAAACCTCGCTAGAGGTGATGCGCGGTCTGCCCGATGCCGGTGTGGATGTGATCGAACTTGGGCTGCCCTTCACCGATCCCATGGCCGATGGTCCGACCATCCAACTGGCCGGTCAGCGCGCGCTGGATGGGGGCATGACGCTGGAAAAAACGCTGGATATGGCGCGCGCCTTCCGCGAGGGCGACAATGAAACGCCGATTGTTTTGATGGGGTATTACAACCCGATCTACAGCCGTGGTGTAGACACCTTTCTGAAAGACGCGACCGAGGCTGGCATTGACGGGCTGATCATCGTTGATCTGCCACCCGAAGAAGACAGCGAGCTGTGCATTCCCGCGCAAGAGGCTGGCATGAACTTTATCCGCCTTGCCACCCCCACCACCGATGACAAACGCCTGCCCAAAGTGCTGCAAAACACCTCGGGCTTTGTGTATTATGTTTCTATCACCGGGATCACCGGTGCGGCGGCCGCGCAGGCCACAGATGTGGCGCCGGAAGTGGCACGCATCAAAGCTTCGACAGATCTGCCCGTGATCGTGGGCTTTGGCATCCGTACGCCGGAAAGCTCAAAAGAGATTGCTGCGGTTGCAGATGGCTGCGTTGTGGGCTCGGCCATTGTCAGTGAAATCGCGGCGGGCAAACCCGTGTCCGAGGTGCTGGAATTTGTCAAAGGTCTGGCCGACGGCGCACATTCCGCCTGATTTATATGCGGCAGGATGCGCTAATCCTGTATCCTGCCACGCAACTGCTCTGCCATCGTTTGAAACAGCTCCTCATGGCGGACGGGTTTGGCGACATGGGCGTCCATGCCGCTTGCCAGATATGTGGCAACCTGATGGGTCATGGCGTTGGCGGTCAGGGCGATAATCGGGGTGGCAGCCCCCCCCGCTGTTGCAACCTCATGCGCGCGAATTTTCTGTGTTGCTTCGATCCCATCAAGGATGGGCATGTTCACATCCATCAAAATCAGATCGTAGGGCGTATCCAAATGGCGCTTCACCGCTTCTCGCCCATCAGGCACCATATCCACCACCAGATCAAACCTGCGCAAAAACAGATGCAGCACCTTGCGATTGGTGCCTGAATCATCCGCCGCCAAAATACGCCAGCGCTGCGCCCCCAGCACATCCTGATAAGAGGCGCGCACAGATTCTGTCGCGATGTCCCCCTGCGCGGGCTGGTAACGTATTGACGCCACGAAATCAGAGCCGCCGCCGGGCGCCGGGGCATAGATCACATCCCCCCCCATCAGCTGGCACACCTTGCGGGCAATACTCAGCCCCAGCCCTGTACCACCAAAGGTGCGCGCAACCGAACTATCCGCCTGAGCGTAAGACTGAAACAGCCGATGCCGCCTGTCTTTGGGCACGCCAATGCCGGTATCGCGCACGCGAAAAAACAGCATATCGCCAAGGCCCCAGACCTTTAGTGAAACGCTGCCCTGTTCGGTAAATTTCACCGCATTCGACAGCATGTTGAACAGAACCTGACGCAACCGGTGCGCATCCCCACGCGCGCAACGCGGCAGCCCCGAATCGCAGTCTATCTTCAGGGTGAGACGTTTCTGATCCGCTCGGGCGCGAAAGGTTTCCGATGTGTCTGTCACAAGAGCGCGCAGATCAAAATCGCGCATCTCAATCTCAAGCTGCCCCGCCTCGATCTTGGAAATGTCCAGAATGTCATTCAGCAACGTCAGCATCGCATTGCCTGAAGACAACATGACATCGGCCATATGCTGCTGTTCGTCGCTCAGATCTGTATCGACCAGCACGCTTGCCATGCCCAGCACACCATTCAGCGGGGGGCGGATTTCATGGCTGACCATGGCCAGAAAGGTGCTTTTGGCGGCGTTGGCCTGTTCTGCCGCGGTCTTTGCGGCCTGCAATTCTGCGGTCCGCTCCCGCACAGCTGTTTCCAGTTGCGCCGCCTGCTGGCGCAACGCCTGATTGGCTTCAAACAGCTCGCGGCTTTTTTGTTCCAACAGCGCCTCTGCCTCGGCGCGGGCGCGGCAGGCGCGATCATATCGTCGCCGCGATACCCCTTCTGGCCGCTCTGATTGCAGTTCAAGCGTCATGCTGCGCGATCCAGAGTGATTTCAAACTCGGCCGTGGTCGATCCCGGTTGTGTCACCACACTCACCCGACCCGGCTGCGCGAAATGCGCCACACAGGCCTCGATCAGGCCATGGCAAAAGGCGACCAGAGGACGTTCTGAATGATAGCTCATCTTCAGATCGGTCTCGGTTACGAATTCGGTCTTGAACGTCGGCAGCTCTGCATCGGGATAGAGCTTGCGCACCTCCACATGCACCTCATTTTCGATCGCATCCAGCATCTCAAGCGCGGTTGTCTTACCTTCGAAGAACTGCGGATAGCCTTCGACAAAACGGGCAAACATCCATTCACCGAACTTATGTTGCAAAACATCTGTACCCAGCCCGGTGTGTTCGCTGACCGCGCCCACAATCTGCATCAGCTCACGACAGGGATAGTTCCCCACCGCCGAATACGCACCATCGCTGTCCAGATCGAGTGTGTCGAGGATGTCATCCATGGCGTCTTCGCCGATGGCGTCCTCAGCCATCGACAACAGCTCTGTAAACACCAGTCCCTTCACATCAGGCCCTCCTTCCAGAACATGGATCCTGATCCTAGGGGCCAAGGGTAAAACCCCGCTTAACAGCTGCATTGCGTTTTTGCGGCTAATTTGGTAAAGAAAACTTACCACCTCATTCCAAAAGGCCAAAGTCCCATCATGTCAGTCATTACCGAAATCGAGGATCTTAAACGCATTTATCGGCGCAAGGTCCCTAAAATGTTCTACGACTATTGTGAGTCGGGCAGCTGGTCAGAACAGACGTTCCGCGAAAACTGTTCAGACTTTGACAAGATCTATCTGCGCCAGCGCGTGGCCATTGATATGGCGGATCGGTCAACCAAAACCCAGATGATTGGGCAGGATGTGGCGATGCCTGTGGCGCTTGCACCGGTGGGGCTGACCGGGATGCAGCATTTTGATGGTGAAATCAAAGCCGCGCGTGCAGCCAATAAATTTGGCGTGCCCTACTGCCTGTCGACCATGTCGATCTGTTCCATTGAAGATGTGGCGGAAAACACTGACAAACCTTTCTGGATGCAGGTCTACACCCTGAAAGACGATGATTTCATGCAGCGTCTGTTTGATCGCGCCAAAGACGCCAAATGTTCCGCAGCGGTGATCACGGTCGATCTGCAACTGCTGGGGCAGCGCCACAAAGATCTGAAAAACGGCCTGTCTGCTCCGCCAAAACTGACCCCACAATCCATTGCCAATATGATGACCAAAGTGCAGTGGGGGCTGGGGATGCTCCAGACCAAGCGCCGCTTCTTTGGTAATATTGTTGGCCATGCCAAAGGTGTGACCGATGGATCTTCGCTGACCACCTGGACCGCAGAAAGCTTTGACCAGTCGCTGAACTGGGATCGCATCCGCCAGTTCCGCAAGATGTGGGATGGGCCGTTGATCATCAAAGGTATCATTGATCCGCGCGATGCGATTGAGGCCTGCAATGTGGGCGCTGATGCGATTGTAGTGTCCAACCATGGGGGCCGCCAGTTGGACGGCGCACTGTCGTCGATCCGCGCGCTGGAACCCATCATGGATGCGGTAGGTGACAAGATCGAAGTGCATCTCGATAGCGGCATCCGCTCGGGTCAAGATGTGCTGAAAGCCACGGCGATGGGGGCAAAAGGCTGCTGGATTGGCCGCGCTTATGTCTATGGTCTGGGCGCTCAGGGCGAAGCCGGCGTGACCAAGGCGCTGGACGTGATCCACAAAGAGCTGGACACCTCAATGGCGCTATGTGGGCATCGCAATATCAACGGTGTTGATCGCGATATTCTGATGGTTCCCAAAGGCTTTTCGGGCGACTGGAGCTGAGACGTTTCAAGCACCGTGCATTCAACCTGAACCGCTTACCTTCACTCACTTAGACCAGTTCCTGGCCGCGGGTGGGGGCAAAGCCCCCGCCCATGGGGGCGGTCGGGGGCTGGTCGGCGTTGCCGACTTAATGGTTGAAAATCTGAATGTTACTCTCGTGATTATTTGAGGCGGGCCTGCGGGCCCGCTTTTACTTTGGCACCCAGATATAGAAGATATCGAATTCTTCGCGGTGGGTTTCTTCAAAGCCGTGAGATTGGTAAAACCCATTCGCCGCGCTGCCAATCAGCGCCATCAGGCGCACAGGTTTGCCCGCGCCTCGGGCCTGTTTCTGGACGTAATCCATGACAAACCGCCCAACCCCCGCCCCCTGCGTCTTGGGCGAAACATAGAGATGATCAAGCCAGATATCAGTTTCAGTCTCACGCAGCACAAAGAAGCCCATCAGCTCGTCTCCGTGCGCGATCACATGGGTGTTCTGTGGCGTAAACCCAGACAAAAAGCGCGCGCGGGCGCGAGTTGGATCAAAGCGGCCAACCGCTTCAAGACTGGGGCGCATGGCGGCGACACGCAGATCCGCCAGTGCCGGGCCTTCGGTGTCCAGCGCATGACGCAGTTGAAAGGCCTGTTCCATCATACCATCCGTTTCGCCATCATCGGTAGCAAGACCAAAGGCACCATAATCAGCAGCAGCGCCACCGCCGTAAAGGACATCGGAAGCCCCATCAGTTCCGCCAGAAACCCCATCATCGGCGGGCCAATGAAAAAGCCGGTATAGCCCACCATCGTCACCCGGCTGATCGCCAGCGCCTTTTGATCATCGCGCACCGAACGCCCGACAATCCCCAGCCCAATCGGCACGATCACCGATACACCCAGCCCCAGTAGAGCAAAGCCAAGATAGGCAATCCCAATGCTGGGGGCCCAGGCGGCTATCAGTGCCCCCAGCGCAGAAACACAGGCCGCTGCGCGCAGCAGCCGCACCTCGTCAAAGCGCTGGATCACCACCTGACCGGACAGACGCCCTATCGCCATGGTGATCCCCAGGATCGCGGGCCCCAGCGATCCCTGCGCCTCACCTGCGCCCAGACCGCGCTCCAGATGCAACGCCGACCAGCCTTCGGTGCCCTGTTCAGATAAAAAAGCAATCAGCAAGGCCAGCCCCGCCGGCAACACCAATGTCCAAGGCAGAGATGTGGCTTGCGCCGCCCCCTCTTCCGGGGTGTCCGATGGGGCAACCGGGTTGGCATGCACCACAATCAGCAGCGCCAGCGCCACCACGCCTGCCCCGCAAAAGACCTGAAACGGGGACAATCCGGCTTCGCGGGCAAAGCCGGTGCCAATCGCCGCCAAAGCATAGGCAACGGAAAACATGCCATGGTTCAGATTCATCAGAGATCGGCCAGAGCTGCTTTCCAGCACGGAAAGCTGCGCGTTCATCGTCACATCCAGCAGGCCTGACGCCATCGCGGCCAGTGCCATGGCCAGTGCAAACCAGATCCAGACCGACGTCAGACCCGGCAGAAGAAAGGCGGCAATCAGCGCGAGGCTCATCATGGTCAGCGCCCAGCGCCCCAGCCCACGCGACACTTTGGGCGCCAGATACATCGACACCAGCGCGCCACAGGTGGAAATCAGCATCGCGGTGCCAAACGCCCCGTCAGACAGATCGGCCATAGCTTTGACATCGGGCACCAGCGCACCAAACACACCCCAATAGAGGCCAACAATCATAAAGGCGGCCAAAGGCCCTTTGCTGATCCAGATGTCTTGTTTCATGGGGCGTCACACTTTGTTAGGATTAACTGTGCCTGTGACACATTCAAATGGGCCGGTCCAGCACCCAAAGCGCCGAATCCCCTTGCCAAATGATCCATTCCGGTTTACGCGCACAGCTTCACGCGGGGTGACAGCCTTGGAGGCACCCTGCCCTAACATTGGAGAATTATTATGGCTGGTGAGATTCCTGATCTCGTAGCTCTGGAACGTACGGGGACAGGCAAGGGCGCCGCTCGTCAAGCACGCCGTGACGGCATGGTTCCGGGCATTGTGTTTGGCGGCGACAAAGAGCCTCTGCCGATCAACATCCCGTTCAACAAGCTGTTCAAAAAGCTGAAAGACGGCCGTTTCAAGTCGACCCTGTTCAACCTGCAGGTTGAAGGGCACGAAGACGTGCGTGTGATCTGCCGTGACGTGCAGCGTGATGTGGT
Organism: Pelagimonas sp.; assembly: GCA_025210455.1. Classification (GTDB taxonomy): domain Bacteria; phylum Pseudomonadota; class Alphaproteobacteria; order Rhodobacterales; family Rhodobacteraceae; genus JAOARQ01. The sequence continues at coordinate 14,036 of JAOARQ010000014.1, read as the reverse complement.
CAAAGACCTGCCGACTCACGTTGACTTCATGCGCCTGCGCCGCACCTCGAAAGTGGCGCTGTTCATTCCGGTTGAGTTCATCAACGAAGAAACCGCGCCTGGCATCAAAAAAGGCGGCGTTCTGACCGTTGTACGCCCGGAAGTGGAACTGGTTGTGACCGCCGGTGACATCCCTGAGAAGATCACCGTTGATCTGGCTGGCCTGAACATCGGCGACATCGTTCACATCTCGGACGTGACTCTGCCGGAAGGCACCAAGCCGACTATCGACCGTGATTTCGTGATTGCGAACATCTCGGCTCCGTCGGGTCTGGCAGCCTCTGCTGACGACGAAGCAGAAGAAGAAGCAGGCGGCGAAGAGTAATCTTCCCCCCCCAAATCTATCGGAAAGCCCCGTGCAGTTGCTGCGCGGGGCTTTTTCTTGGCCGGTTTCCATTGTCCGGACAGTGGAATTCCGCCGCATTTCGTCCGGACAAGGCCGCAGGTCTTGGCTGTCTGCTGGCTGCGGCTATCTCTGACCCGAAAGCCACTCAAGGAAGACCGCTTTGTTCAGACAGATCTGCACTGCCTCATTGCTCATGTGCTGCGCTGCCCCCTATGCGCGCGCTGAAGGCAACCCTAATTACACCCGCTATCCCGGACCAGAGCTGATCCAGCGCGATCTAGGCGACCTGCGCCGCGTCTTTCGGCGCAACTATGAAAAGTTCATTGCCTACAAAACCCCAAACGGAGGCGAGATCCTTCTGGTGGCCACCGATGGCATGAGCGATGAGCAATTGCTGCGGGCCTATAACATTCTGGATTTCTACCTCACAGATGTGCCGGGCGCGCTTTTTGGCGCTGATAAAACCGCGGTGGTCAATACCATGGCCGATAATGGTGCGGTTCTGGTCATGCCCGGCGGCGCGGATGGGGACAGCCCGATCAGCCTGTGGGCACTGCAGGGGCAGCCGCTTTATGCGCTTGAGTTCCCGGTTGAGGGATCACAGGCCTATATCACCAATGACTATTCCCAGCGTGATGCCGGGTTCGAAGAGATCTTTCATCTGGTGCATGACAATGGCATCGGCACCAAATTCACGGACGGTGCGCTAAAGCATAGCTATCAGGCAAAGATCACCAAGGCGACAACCCATGCGCTGGAAAATGGTCTTTGGGCCAGCAACCCGGATCCGCAGCAGCGGGCGGAAACGCAGGAGTGGCTCAAGGAACTGGAAGCAGAAGGCAGTCTGGAACAGGAATATATCGCCAGCGTGCTGGACAGTTACTATGGGTATTGGGGCGGCTGGCATGAGGCATCTGGCGGCATGTGGGGCATCTATGCTGCAAAAACTCGCGCCGAGGTTCTTTCCAAGGACCCACAGGGGGCAAGCCTTGTAACTGATTTCCTGTCCCCGACGGTGACCTATATGGCGCGGATTGATCCGGGGTTTCAGGGTGTGTTTGAAATGCAGTTCGATCCTGAGATCCCCTATACGCATAAGTCACAATACCTTGTGAAGGCCCGCCTGCTGGGGGATCACCCATCGGGGCTGGCGGGCAATGCGCATGACAATATCCTGCTGGGCAATGCCGGGGACAATCTGATTGACGGTCGGGATGGCGTGGATGTGGTGCAATATGACTTCGCCTTTGCGGACGCACAGATCACATCGCAGGGTGACAGGCTGACTGTCACAGGCCCTGACAGCGGCACCGACACCCTCCACAACATCGAAATCCTGCGCTTTACTGATCGTGATGCGCCAGTCGTCAGCCTAGGGAAATAGAGGACAACATTGCCCCCGCGCCCTGCAATATCGTACAAGGCCCCTGACTTAGTGACAGGAAAACCATGCAGATTTTTGTGGGGCTCGGAAATCCGGGCAAGAAATATCAGGGCAATCGCCACAATATCGGCTTTATGGCGCTGGATCGCATTGCCGAGGATCACGGCTTTGGCCCGTGGAAATCCAAATTTCAGGGGCAGATCGCGGAAGGACGGCTGGGGCGTGAAAAGGTGCTGCTGCTCAAGCCGGAAACCTTCATGAACCTTTCCGGTCAGTCCGTGGGCGAAGCCATGCGCTTTTACAAGCTGACCTCGCAGGATGTGACGGTTTTCCATGACGAACTGGATCTGGCGCCGGGCAAATGCCGGGTCAAGATGGGGGGCGGCCATGCGGGGCACAATGGTCTGCGCTCCATCCACAGCCACATCACCGAAGCCTACCAGCGCATCCGTCTGGGCATTGGGCATCCGGGCCGCAAAGATCTGGTCTCGGCCTATGTGCTGCATGATTTTGGCAAGGCGGATGAGGTCTGGCTGGATGATCTTTTACGCGGGATCTGTGACGGGGCCCCGGCGCTGGCAGAGGGAGAGGCCGCCAAGTTTCAAAACGCGGTCGCCCTGCGCACCAATCCGCCCCGATCGTCCAAATCTGCGAAAGCGGACAGCGCAACAAAACCCACTGAGCCCGCAAAACCCGAGGCCCCGGACAATCGCAGCCCTTTGCAAAAACTGGCGGATAAATTCAAATGACACTGACCCAAGCTTTTCTGGAACAGGCCCCGCATTGCCGCGCCCTCGGCAGCCCCTTCATGGATCGTCTGCTGCATCTTCTGGCAGATCGCTGGCCCGAGGACACCAAGGTTGCCGCGCTGCTGTCAGAATACACAGGCGACATCGGCCCCAAGGGGCATTCCTTACCGCTGCGTCTGTGCGGCGGGCTACATGCGCTGTGCCTGTCGGGGCAGGATATGGCGCTGGCGCAGGTGTACCCCCCGAACGCCGCTGATGATGACGCGCTCTGGTCCGCAGTCGAATCTGCCCTGCGCGGACATGATGATTTCTGGCCGGGCTGGCTAGCGTTGCCGCCTCAAACCAATGAGGTGCGCCGAGCGGCAGCTATGATCGCCACCAGCGCTCTGCTGTGCAGCCGCTATGATATGCCTCTGCGCGTTTCAGAACTGGGGGCCAGCGCCGGGCTGAACCTGATGTTTGATCGCTTTCACATGCAGATCGCGGATCAGGCGTTTGGCCCGGCCTCTGAAGTGCAGCTTGCGCCAGACTGGTCTGGCCCCTACCCCGCCCCCGCGACGGCAACCATCGCAGAACGGCGCGGCGTGGATCTGAACCCGCTGGATGCCCACACCGAAAACGCCCAGCTGCGGCTTCTGGCCTATCTCTGGCCCGATCAGCTGGACCGCATCCAACGCACCCGCGCAGCCATCGCGCTGAACGATGTAATGGTGGATCAAAGCGATGCGATTGACTGGCTGTCCGGGCGTCTGCCCCATCAGGCGGGGCAGGTGCATCTGATCTATTCCACTGTCGCCTGGCAATATTTCCCCGCCGACAAACAGGCCGAAGGCACAGCGATGATTGAAGCCGCCGGACAAAGCGCAACCCATGATGCGCCTCTGGCCTGGATGCAGATGGAAGCCGATAACGAAACACGCGGTGCAGCGCTGACCCTGCGGCTATGGCCCGGCGATCTGCACCTGCCCCTTGGGCGCATTGATTTTCATGGCCGCTGGGTCGATTGGACCGGGCCAACCTCTTTGCCCTAGGGTCTTTGCCCTAACGTCTTTCTGGACGAGCCGACGAATTCGTTTGATCATCTGGTCCAAACAGGGAGGCATCCATGCGGTTCGGGAAAATCGCCCTACGCGGCATCATCATTCTGGGGGCCATTGCGGTGGGTCTCGGGATCTGGAAACGAGAAGAACTGACGCGGCTGGGGGCGGTGAACACGCTCTTTTCAGAAGAGAAGATCGTTCACAACTTCAGCCATATGGGCGATCTTTTTGTCAGCACCCCCATCAGCGACACCGGCACCGTTCGGGCGCTACCGAAAGGGGCCGATCTGCCCCTGCCCGCGCGCTGGTCGGATTGGCTGTCTGAGCGTTCAGTCACGGCTGTGGTTGTGCTGAAAGACGGCGCCATGGTGCATGAAAGCTATCACATGGGCACCGCTCAGGAAGATCAGCGCATTTCATGGTCGGTGGCGAAATCCTATCTGTCGGCGCTGTTTGGTATCGTCAAAGCACAGGGCAAAATTGACAGTCTGGATGATCCGATCACCAAATATGTTCCTACCTTAGTCGGCAGCGCCTATGATGGTGCGACCCTGCGCAATGTTCTACGCATGTCTTCGGGGGTGGAGTTTGACGAAGACTATCTGGATTTCTGGAGCGACATCAACAAGATGGGTCGCATTCTGGCGCTGGGTGGGTCAATGGACAGCTTTGCCGCCGGGCAGGACAAGCGCTTTGCCGATCCGGGGCGGCAGTGGAAATATGTGTCGATTGACACCCATGTGCTGGGGATGGTGCTGCGCAACGTGACCGGCAAATCACTGGCCGAGCTTCTGGGCGAACATATCATGGGGCCGATGGGCACCTATGGGCAGCCCTATTACGTGACCGATGGCTATAAGGTGGCCTTTGCGCTGGGGGGGCTTAATCTGACCACCCGCGATTATGCCCGCATGGGCGAGCTGTTTCGCAACGACGGTGCCTTTCAAGGCAAACAGATCGTGCCTGCGGATTGGGTGCTGGAAAGCACAACACCATCGGCGAACACAGCAGATGGCCGCGAACTGTACGGCTATCAATGGTGGGCGCCCAATGATGCCGAAGAGGGCGAGTTCCTCGCGCGTGGCGTCTATGGGCAGTACATCTATATCCACAAACGCACCGGCACGGTGATCGCCATCAACTCGGCAGATCGCAAGTTCCGTGAACCCGGCGTGTTTGATCAGCATGTGGCCATGTTTCGCGCCATTGCTGAGACCCGGCTATAACGCGCCCTGATCGGCGGCCTGATAGCTTTGGATCAGCCGCCGCACCGCGTCGGGGGGCAGTTCGCGGCTGTCCCCGGCCACAGACAGGCGGGAAAACAGGCGCTGTTCCTGCGGATCTTTGATCTGCGCCTCAAAGGCCGTCTGATGCCAGTTCAACGCGCTTTGATGCATCTCAGCCATACCGGGCAGCGCAGTAAGAGAGGCCAGCGCCGCCGCCGTTGCAGGCCAATGTCGCAGGATGGCAGTGTTTTCCACCGTGTTGAAATTGCGCTCTGCCCAATACGACAGATCCAGCGCCTTCTCCGTGCGATTGGGCAGCCCGCGCCCGCGTTTGACGGTAAATTCCTGCACCGAACGCAGGGAATAGTGGTTGAGCTCAATCAAGTCACGCCCGATCCGCTGGCCCAACAGCGACAAACGGTTCTGCGCCCCCGCAAAGCTATCGGGCAGCGCGCGCCCCGCCCCATCATACCAGACAGGCAGCCTCGCTTTATCGGCAGATTTCTGTCTCGGGCGATGCACCCCAAACTGCTGAAAAGGCCCCTGTAATCGGAACAGCGTTTTAAAGAATGTCGCCGCAATCGGATAGAGACAGTGTTCGCTGGCAGAGCGGGTAAAACGTTGCAGGGTTGGGCCATCTTGCGCCCAGATCGCCCCGGATGCGCCAAAAAACCGCCAGGGCATCGCCAGCGCATCCAGATCACCGGGCAGGCGGCCGATCATATCTGGCAGGGTACTCGCCTGTTTCAAGGCAACAAATTCGTCGCAGTCTATCACCAGCGCCCAATCACAGGCTTTGCGCAGGGGGTGTTTCCAGGCCGCCTTCAAAGCCTGCCACTGTGGGCTGATGCCCGGTGCCACCTCTTGCGACACATGACACAACACCCCGTGATCGTGCAGCGCCTGCAACATCTCATGAGTACCGTCATGGCAATCGTTGGAATAGACCAGAAAATCGCTCACACCCAAGGCCTGATGATGGGCGATCCATTCCAGCAGATAGGGCGCTTCGTTTTTCACTGAAGTGACGCATAAGATGCGCATGGGCGGCTCGTTTCATTTTTTCGTAAAGGTGCCGAAAACCGGCTTTGACTTCAAGTCTTTGCTCTGCTGGGCTAAGCTGCGCAGCAAAAGCAGGATTGAGACCCGGAAAACCGGTCTAAGACAGGCAGGGCATGAGCAAGGCAAAAGTCATCTTTCGCAAACTCACGAGACGCGACATCAATGGCGTGGCGCTGATGGATGCGGTGGTGGATCCCGCCACCAATCTTGCCAGCTATGTGTTTTTCAAACACGCCGATATGGACGCTGCCCGCGCCATCCTGCCCCAACCGCCACACACCAGCGCCACCATCGCTGGTGCGCCTTTCTTGCGGGGCGCGCGGGCCAATCTGACCTTTGCCGGCGCAGAACACGGGCTGTTTGCCGGGCGCAATGCGCTGATCGCCACCCGCAATGGCGAAAGCGCACGGGTGGTGGCCGATTGGCTGCTCTATCATCACAAACACTATGATCTGGGTGGGGCGGTGATCTTTGAACGCCGCAAGCCGGGAAAATCCAAATCTCTGTGGGAGAATGTCACCAAGATCCTGAAACGCGCCAAGGCCGATCTAATCGTGGTGGTCATGGAATGTGACAGCCCCCTGGGCGATGCAAACCGCCCCGAGGAAGAGCACCCCATCAATGTCGCCGAGGCGCCCGGCCACGACCGGATGGACATCCCGCCGCCCAACCCCTGGCGCGCGCCTTTGGGGGAAAGTCAGATTTTTCAGCTGGCCTATGAAAGGTTTCTCAAACAGGCCCGCGCCATTGCCAATCTGGATCTGCATGATCTGATGATCCGGCAGAACAAGGAAAAGAACCCCTTTGATCAGGCGCAGGACGGGCCGGTCGATATGCTGGGGCTGCATTGTTACCCATGGCGGGTGCGCAATGATGACACCCCGCATTTCGCAGATCATATCTGCGTACAATTCGACAAGCCCAAGCTGCGCCGCCGCTGGTGCGTTGCCCCCGCACATCTGACCGGCAAAAGCCTGTTGAAATACCTGCGCATTTCCGATCTCACCCCAACGGCAAAGGGCTCATTCCTGCGCTGCATGGCCGTGCGCCACCGCACCCAGCGCGCCAGCCAGATCGTGCCGAAAACCTCGCTGGTGGAAAGCCAGCCGATCATTCAGCTGATGGCGCAGGCCTTTGATGCCAATCCTGTGCGGGTGCCGGCGGTCAAAACCTCCAGCCCGGATGAAGGCTATAAGACCACCATCGTCACCACGATGAAAAACGAGGGCCCCTTTATCATCGAATGGCTGGCCTATCACCGCGCCATCGGGGTGACGGGCTTTTTGGTTTATACCAATGATTGTGACGACGGTACCGATACATTCTTTGATCTGCTGCAGGAAAAAGGGATCGTGCAGCATCGCGACAACAAGTTCCGCGAGATGGATCTGAAACCACAGCACGCCGCCTTGCAAATGGCCGAAGACGAAGCGCTGAAACAAGAAGCCGACTGGCTGATCTGCATGGATGTGGATGAGTTCATCAATGTCAAAGTGGGCGACGGACGGCTGAAGGATCTGTTCGATGCGGTGCCCGATGCCAATATGATTTCCTGCACATGGCGGCTGTTTGGCAACTCGGATCGTCATGATTTTGCGGATGAATTCACCATTGGCCAGTTTGATCGCTGCGCCGAAGAGTTTTCCCCGAAACCGCATCAGGCCTGGGGATTCAAAACCCTGTTTCGCAACAATGGGATCTTTAAGAAGATGGGGGTGCATCGCCCCAAAGGTCTGCGTCCTCAGCTGTGGGAAGAAATCAACTGGGTCAACGGATCAGGCAGGCCCCTGCCGAAAAATGAATTCCGCAACGCCTGGCGGTCAACGCAGGCGACCTATGGCTATGATCTGGTGTCGCTCAATCATTATGCGGTGCGCAATGCCGAAAGCTTTCTGGTTAAACGTGACCGGGGCCGCGTGAACCACGTCGACCGCGATCAGGGGCTGGCCTATTGGTTTCGCATGAACAACAACGCAGTAGAAGAACGTTCGATCATGCGGCGCATCGACATGATGAAGGTCGAATATGATAAGCTGATGGCTGATCCCGAGATCGCCGCGCAGCACGAAAAATGTGTCGCCGCCCATCGCGCCAAGATCGACGAATTGCGCGCCCGCCCCGATCAGCAGCAGTTTTTCGAACAGCTGACCGGGCCACGGCTGGAAAAGCTGTCGCGCATGCATGGGCGTTTTGGCGCAAATGTATTTTTGACCGGGCCAGACTGTGTGCCCGAGGAAATTCTGGAAAAAGCCCCGGCAGAAGAGTTCTTTTTCACCGTCGAAAAAGGGGAGACAGCCCATTGACCAGCGCAGCAGAGCCCAAATTTGCGAAACAGGTGGTTCTGATCACCGGCGCCGCCAGCGGCTTTGGTCAGATTTTGGCACGACGGCTGGCAGATCAGGGGGCGCACCTGGTGCTGGGCGATATCAATCTGACGGCATTACAGGACGTCGCAGGGGCGCTTGGCGCGCGCTATGCCCGCTGTGATGTCACCTGTGAAGCGGATCAAAAAGCACTGGTTGATCTGGCGATCCAAAGCTTTGGCAGGCTGGATATTGCGGTGAACAACGCCGGGATTGCCCCGGATTTGAAACCCCTGACCCACACCACCGAAGAGGACATGGATCGCTGTTATGCGATCAATACCAAAGGTGTGTTCTTTGGCATGAAGCATCAACTTTTGGCCTTGAAAACAGGCGGGTGCATCCTGAACACCTCATCGGTGGCGGGGATCAATGGCGCGCCCAAGCTGGCCTCATATGCGGCCTCAAAACACGCGGTGATCGGGTTGACCAAAACCGCCGCGGCAGAAAACGCCCGCAAAGGCATCCGCGTTAACGCCATCTGCCCCTTTTACAGCCCGACCCCCTTGGTCACAGAAGGCGGCGCAGCGGATATGCAGGAGTTTCTGGCGCAGGCCAGCCCGATGAAACGTCTGGCCGACCCGAACGAAGTGGCCAGCGCCATGATTAGCCTCATTTCGCCTGACAACAGCTATATGACCGGTCAGGCCATTGCCGTGGATGGCGGGGTTATGGCGCTGTGACGCGGGAACAGCAGGACGACTTTCTAGATTCTGCCGCTGGATTTCTGGGCACACCCCGCGTGCAGCGGTTTGGGGATGCGCTGCAAATTGATGCGCCTTATGACATTCAAGCCTATGATATATCTTTGTTTTCTCGGCTGAATATCACCTGCCCGGATCGTATCTCCAAAGCTATTGAAAAGCGGCAAGCCGAATATCTGGCCGGGCGATGCGCAGCAAAACTGGCGCAGTATGAACTCGGGCTGAGCCCTCAGGATATCCCATCCGGCGCAGATCGCGCGCCGATTTGGCCATCGGGGCTGCGCGGTTCCATCAGCCACACCCGCCATCATTGCGGCTGTGTGTTGACAGAAAACGCCGGGCTTCAACCTGCCATCGATATCGAACATATCGTCGATGAAAAGAAATTCGCCGCCTTGAACGGGGTGGTTCTAAGCCAACATGATCAGCGGGTGCTGGCCGCTTCGGATTTGCCGCGCCTGACGGCGGCCACCCTTGCGTTTTCGGCAAAGGAAAGCCTCTTCAAAGGCTTATACCCCAGCGTGCGCCGCATCTTTGGGTTTGACTATGCCCAAATCACACAGCCGCCAAAGGAGGGCAGGCTTGTGATCACCCTTACCAAACCGCTAAGCGAAACCCTAGTTTCCGGTCGGTTGTTCACCCTTGAGTACGACATCTGCAACGGCATGGTCTTCACCCGTTTCCAGTTTATCGAAGACTAGGGTCAGCCAGCCAGCTTTCAAGCGCCGCCACCTGCGCATCAGAAAACCGCAGCCCCAGCTTGCTGCGCCGCCACAGGATATCCTCGGCGGTGCGGGCAAATTCATGCTGCATCAGCCAGCGCACTTCGACCTCGTAAAGTGTCTGGCCAAAGTCGTGCCCTAAGTCTGCCAGCGCTTGCGCCCCCTGCAACAGATCAAAACTATCGACCCCATAGCTGCGCACCAGCCGCGCCACATGGGTATCACTGAGGAAAGGAAAGCTTTGTTTTAACTCATCCCGCAGCTGGGCCTGCCCATCGACCGGAAAAGCCCCGCCGGGCAGCGCGGCCCTTGCGGTCCAGGGCTGGCGCATATCTGGGAATACCTCAGCCAGTTCCTGCATCGCGGATTCCGCAAGCCGCCGATATGTGGTGATTTTTCCACCAAAGACATTCAGAACCGGCGCGCCTTCAGATCTGTCCACACGCAATGTGTAATCCCGCGACGCTGTCGAAGCCGCCCCTGCCCCATCATCATACAGCGGCCGCACGCCGGAATAACGCCAGACAACATCTTCAGAGGAAATCGGCTGTTTCAGATAGGCGTTTACGAAGTCGATCAGATATTGCTCTTCCTCTGGGCTGCACTCTGGCCGCACATCTGCAAAGGGGTGATCCACATCGGTTGTGCCAATCAGGGTGAAGTCCTGTTCATAGGGAATGGCAAAGGCGATCCGCCCATCTGTGCCCTGAAAAAAGAAGCACTTATCGTGATCAAACAGGCGGCGCGTTACAATATGGCTGCCGCGAACAAGCCGGATCTGACCATCGGTTCTGGCAGCAATCGGCCCCTGAATGACCTCTTTCACCCAAGGCCCCGCGGCATTCACCAGCGCTTTTGCACGTGTGGTGGTGATCGAACCATTTTCGGTATTTTTCGTTTCAACGTTCCAACCGCCCTCACAGGGGGTGGCTGAAATCACCTCTGTCCGGGTCATAATCTGTGCGCCTTTTTGCGCCGCGTCCCGCGCATTCAGCGCAACAAGACGAGCATCATCAACCCAGCAGTCCGAGTATTCGAAAGCTGACCGAAAATCCGGTTTCAGCCCCGTCCCTTCTTTGGATCGGGTCAAATCAACCCGCGTGGTGCCCGGAAGAAATTGCCGCCCGGCCATGGTGTCATAAAGAAACAGGCCAAGGCGGATCAGCCAGGCAGGGCGCCGCCCCTTAAGCCAGGGGGCCACCACCCCCAAGACGCGCGACAGTGGTGTCGTGCTATCAAACCTCATACCCTTATGATAAGGTAAGACAAATCTCATGGGCCAGCTGATATGTGGCATGGCTGTCAGCAGCGTTTCGCGTTCAATCAAGGCCTCGCGCACCAGCCGGAATTCAAAGTTTTCAAGATAGCGTAACCCGCCATGAAACAACTTGGTCGATGCCGAAGAGGTCGCCCAGCCCAGATCCTTCATTTCCGCCAAAACAACGCTAAGCCCCCGGCCCGCCGCATCACGCGCGATCCCGCAGCCGTTGATCCCGCCGCCAATGACAAAAAGATCAACCATCTCGTCATTGTGCTGGGTGTCGCTGTTCTGATCCATGATCTGCATCCTTTGTGGGAATCGCTTAGCCAGCCAATACAGCAAAATACCGAACACAAAAACAACATTTTCGAACACATATTGCACAGTCCCGCACAAAATGTGAAAACCAGTGAAAAGGGTCTTTGATGTCACAACGCCTTCGCCAACCTGAAATTCTTGAAATGGCCCGCCAGCAGGGCAAGGTCAGTGTCGATGCACTGGCCAGGCATTTTGACGTGACCGAACAGACCATTCGCCGCGATCTGGGCGAACTGGCCTTGCTGGGTCATATTGAACGGGTGCATGGGGGGGCGGTGCCCAGCTCTGGCACCAGCAATATTCAGTATGAAGAACGGCGCCAGCTGAACAGCGACGCCAAAACCAATATCGCCCGCGCCTGCGCCGCATTGATCCCAGATGGGGCCAGCCTGTTTCTGAATATCGGCTCGACAACCGAAGCCATTGCGCGCGCACTTATGGCCCATAAGAACCTGCTGATAGTCACGAACAACAGCAACATTCCCCCTATTCTGGCGGACAACCCAAGCTGCGAAGTCATTCTAACCGGCGGGCATTTTCGCAGCAGTGATGGGGGGCTGGTGGGGGATCTGGCTGCGCGCACCATTCGGATGTTCAAATTCGATCTGGCGATTATTGGCTGTTCTGCTATGGATGAAAGCGGCGATATTCTGGACTATGACCTGCAAGAGGTAACTGTCAGCCAGACCATTCTGGATCAGTCTCGCAAGACTATACTGGCCGCGGATCACAGCAAACTGCACCGCAGCGCGCCGGTGCGGATCGCCACATTGAAATCGCTGGATGTACTGGTGACAGACGCAGCGCTGCCTGCCTTTCTGGCCGAAAACTGTGCAGGCTGGAACACGCAGGTGATTATCGCACCCTCACATACAAAAACAGGGCCCGAAGGCCCTGCCTGAGTGCGACTTCCATTCCGTGAGTTAGCGGAAGAGCGACAAAAGCGATTGTGGCTGCCGGTTAGCGATCGACAGCGCCTGTGTTGCCAGCTGTTGCTGAACCTGCAGCGCTTGCAGACGGGCCGACGTCTCTTCCATATCCGCATCCACCATGGCGCCGATACCGGATTTCAAAGCAGAAGACATGTTCGATACGAAATTCGCCTGCGTATCCAGACGCCCCTCAGACGAACCGAATGCAGCCGAGGCATTCACCGCCACCTCCAGCAGGCCATCAATCTGCGCAAGCGCGCTTTCGGCCCCCTGTTTGGTTGAGACATCAATACCGGCAAGATCTTCGAGCCCGCCACCAATGGTGGTGGTTGCATCAGTCCCCAGGGTGTTGATCGACACCGCGATGGAATCTGTCCCGTCTGTCACGGTAGAGGTGGCAACCAGATTGGTGCCCGAAGCTTTGATGCTCAGAACATCTTTGTCCAGACCATTGTCGCCAGCATAGGCATCCCACTTGCGCCCCAGCGCAGCGACCACATCCGCAGCAGTGTCACCTTCGCGCGCCACATAGGTCATATCGCCAGACGCCATTTCCGCTCGGGATTGGGCAGCGGAAGATGTCGAACGATAATCAGCCTGAGTAAAGGTTGAATTGTCGGCATCTGTCCCGAAGACGCTCAGGGAAAAGGCGGCCCCAGCTTCGACGGTGAGGCCACTGGCATCCAGAGTGCGCGTCTGAGTGGCATCCACCGTCGCGGTGACAGCGTCGGCCGCATAGGTCCCACCTGAGGCCGCCACTGAAGACGCCTGCAGCCCGAGATCCTGCTTGGAAACAGCAATGTCGGTTGAGTTCACACCGTCGCTGCTGCGATCCAGCGAGGCCAGCACATTGACCGAGCCAGAGCCAGAGGTTTCCGATTTGTTGCTCAGCAGATTGGCCCCGTTAAAGCTGGCGGCTCCGACCACCGACGAAATCTGTTCGCGCAGGGCCGCGATATCTGTCTGGATCTTCGAACGATCCACATTGTCCCCCTGGGCGGCAACGATTTTGCCTTTGATATCGGTCAGCAGATCCGTCACGGTTTCAGAGGCCTGACGCGCCACCGAAACAGTTGCCTTGCCCAGCGCCAGACTGTCTGAGACATTTTTGAACCCGGCCACGTCCGATTCCATCACTTTCGAGATGGCCCAGACCGCCGCATTGTCCCTTGAAGACGAAACCGCCTTACCCGTGGAAATCGCAGACTGGGTCTGGGACATTTGGGAATTGATTGATTTCAGGGTTTGCAGGGCCGTTTGGGCCCCCTGATTTGTAAGGATACTCGACATTTGCAGCGCCTCTAACAAAACTCACTAAAGCGCTTCTGCGCGGGCATACCGACCATCGGTATTTTCGCGTCTTCTGACCCATACAGGAAAGCATTCCGTCCTGCGCCACGATTTCCGTGCCCCCTTACCCTGCGCCGCAGCGATTAACTCGCAATTAACACTTTGTGGCCCTGAGCGGGTCATTTTGTGGCGAAAATAAGGCAGAGCCCGTCTGAGGGAACAAACTGAGCAACCGAAATCAGTTTTACAGCATCAAACTGCGGGGTGCCCCTGAGAGAACTGCGTGAAAAGAGTCACCCGCGCAGACAACTCTGGACTTAAACATTTTCGAAAAGGTAAAAAATTGTAGGTAAAGTAAAGGTGCTCTTTGTGCGTGGTCTCAGATTACTTATTCAGCAGCAAAAAGACGTCTGGCAGGGTGATCAAACCATCCATCTGCGGCTGAACAACAGCAAGGTGATTTCACTAACAAGGCACGAGCTGTCGCTCTGGCTGTACTCTAAAGACATCCTTATTTTTCTGACCATTGTCCTGGCTTTGGTTCTGACTGGAAACGCCGAAGTGTTTTCCAGCTATGAAACCCTTTCAACCCGCATATTC
>JAOARQ010000013.1 GCA_025210455.1 Pelagimonas sp. | reverse complement strand
TCGGGCAAGTTGACGAAAGGGGTTTCCCCAACAACGTTCACGGCCACCGCCGCGCTGCGTTGCCGTGGAGCGACACATAGTTTTATCTTTTGAGAAAAGCTGCCCTTAACTCAAAGCACACCGAAAGGCGCGTTTGAGCCCAATTAGACTGATGCTGCGGCATCATCAGATGCCCGCTTTCCGCGCCAGATCATTTCTCACCTGTTTTGCTGATTCCGTTCACGGCGCGAATAATCTCTGTCGCTTGATCTACAGGACCTGTGGGCGTCTTTCCGAAATCAAACTGCTCGGTAGAGAAAGCATCAACTAGCTTTGTGAGCTTATCCGGATCAAATGAAACGAGGTCAATCGCATCTGCCTTGCTATCATAAGCCGCTGCAATTCGGGTAAGATAACGATACAGGTTAAAGAGAAGTCGCACCAAAAAGAGTATCAGCACAACGAGTGTAATTCGCACAAGGACTGACTGAGCCAGTCGGATGTACGCTTCTCGTTGACCAATTTCCGTCGTGTCGTCGGCTGCAATCTCCGTCAGGCGGCGTTGACCGATATCTATTTCAAGATCGATACTCTCAAGTGACTGCAAGTGCCGAAGGAATTCTTCGTCTGTGTCGCGACCCTTCGTGTCAACTTGCCAGGCTCTAATAGCTTGCCTAGTTTGCAACGTATCCAGTCTTTTTCCTTCGATCACTGAGCCAATGCTGATCTCTTTCGGGAGTGCTCGAAGAATTGTGTTCTGAATTTCTAACCGAGATTGCTCGAGATCATTCAGCTCAACACGCGCTCGCTCAACTTCTGAGACTGGTGCGTCTACATTAGTATCAATGACAGTTGACCAAACCAGTCCAGAGGCAAGAACCAATAAAGCCACGACAAAGAAAATAGCGGTACCCGCTGATACCCTAGCTTTCCGCGCCCTTTCTCTTAGCAATCGCGCCGTAGGTTCGCCAACTTGCGCTTCGGGCTCTTGCTCAGTTGCACTGCGTCTTTGGACCCCGATGATGCCCCTGTCTCTACTAAAGATCAGGACACTCATGGCTGAAATTGCCAAAATTAGACTGTCTGGAATTGGCGAAGTCAGGATAGAAAAGTTGAGACTAAGCGGGCGGATGAAAATGTCGCTAAAAAACGGATTGTAGGCCAGGGTAACAAAAAAGTAGTAAGCGACTAAAAAAAGGTACAGCTTTCTTCTGCGTCTTCTGAGTTTTGCGAAGCCATCGTTTGATATTCCAACTAAAAATAGTCGTAGCCCAAGAAGCATCAACATAAACAGGACCATGAAGGCAATGACAATAAGAGAGCCGATAATATAGTCTTCTGTATCCAGCGTTCCGCCGGAAGATGTTATCGCATAGATCGTTAGCGGGATTGCGCTGAATGCTGGTCGCAATAAGTCCAAGCACACCAACAACGGCAAAAATACAACGCAGTACTTTATCGGATGATCTGTAAAAGCACTGATTGCATGGGAGAAATTAGTAAAAAAGGTTCGCATTTTTCTAAATTCATTCGCGCTTGGAGAGGCTAGCATGCCGGATAGCGGACGTCGACGCAAGGGCGGCGAACGGCAACTTCGTCCGCGTCTCGCCTATTCATGCGGTGCGCAGCGAAAGTCGTCTCATGCCAGACCAGCACTTGGTGCGGATCGCGGCGAAGGTGCCTGGAGAGCCCATTTTGCCGCTTACTGCGCATAGCACCAACGGCAGCAATGCGCAGATAGCGCGCTTTGCAAAGTTTGGCTACTATGCCACCAGAACGGCCAAAATTACACCAGAATTAGACCTTTGTAACACCGCTCAACGCTGCTAGACAGCAGTCGCTCGTTCCGCGGTTAGATTTTGTAAGGCATGTTTTATGGGCAACCTCAAATTCGACAACGCTTTGGAGCTTCGTTCCATTCTCACCGAGCACGCAACGGGTCGATCAATGGACGATGCAAGATTCCGCACGCTTAGAGCAAAATTTTTTGACTCTGCCGACACTCGGAAATTACTTCCCAGTTGGGTCCGTGACAACTTTGATGGTGGCGGGGTGTGGGCATACTTGAAAGACTTTCATACAGGGGAAGGAGCCTATGCGGCTCGACGCAAGCATATTGCAGCTGAATTCAAGCCGCTTTTGGACTTCCTGTCAGAATGTGGCACTCCAGCTGACTCCGAGATTGCCGCCTCACTTGTGCAATACGATGAAGAGGCTGTCTCTGAGGCTTGGCAAAAAGCCCTCAGCCGTCGCAAATCAGACCCTGAGGGCGCAATTACATCAGCGCGAACTCTACTTGAGGAAATATGTAAGCATATCCTTGAAGATACTGGCAGAACTTCGTTTGAAAAGTGGGACTTGCCAAAGCTTTATAGTGAAGCCTCAAAGGCGATGAACCTAGCTCCATCTCAACATACAGAAGAAGTTTTCAAACGGATCTTGGGCGGGTGCAATAGTATTGTCGAAAGTCTAGGAAGCCTTCGAAACAAAATCAGTGACGCTCATGGAAGCGGGCGCCAGAAAGTCAAACCGGCTGAAAGGCACGCTGCGTTGGCAGTGAATCTGGCAGGATCAATGGCGCTTTTCCTCATCGAGACTTGGATTGTGCAACAGTCGAAATCCAAAACCTCGGTAGCAAGCTCAGAGACTAAACAGGATCCCATCACATATAAAGGCGTCCATCTGTCGAGCCGTCATGACTTTGCTCATGAAATCAGTAAAATGAAGGGAATTGTAGACGCTCTTGCACCGGACAGTGTTCGGCGGATTGAAGCAATCTGGTGCGACTCAAACGCATGCGCCCTGTACAACGTAACGATTCACAACGGCCTGTGGGTTCCTGACGTTCAATGGGCAATTCAGGACGCCGGGCGTGCTGTAGGAGGTTACAACGGAGTTTACTTTGACGGGGATGCTCCGGTGGGCGTGGATCTGGATCCTTATTGGCCGGGAGATTTTGATGAAGCACCTGGAGTTTGACCTCTGGTAATAGACCACTTTGGGCTGGAGGCCGTCCTTTGTATCTGTTTTTATCAGCCCGGCGCGGATGCCAGCCAAAGCAAGAAGCGGAACTTGTGAAGACAGCCACCGAACGGGCGCCAATGCCGGGAACGGCCCGGACCTGCCATTGTGAGTGTGGTTGTGCGCTGCAGCGCAGCCTTCAAAAAGCAGACCTTGTAACGTCTTCGCTGAACGCTAATCTTGATATTGAGTTATTATATCAAAAATGTCGTTTGCGAGGGTTTAGTAACAATGACATTTGATCAAGCAATGTTCAGCATCTACGAGCGCGCTAAAAAGGAAGCGGGCTACAACGCCTCAATCTTTCTTCGAATGCTTTCCGACAATGGCGGTATCCAGACGGCACGAACCTTGATCAATGCAAGCAAGCCTAGTGATGGATACACTGCACTTTATGAGAAAGGGCGGCTGGATTTAACTGTGGAGGCCATGGTCTTAGAAAACCCGATTTGGCATGAGCTTTTCACACCAGATGAACTGAAACGGGCAAAGACCCGGCTCCGGCAATACGGGTGCAAGTTCTGTACGTAAGAAGGTCAGGCCCAAAGCCGACTTTGTAAATGTCGTTGGTTGCCGCAGCGCGGCTCCCTTTAAGCAGACATTCGGATGTCGACACCTAGGGAGCCAGTTGTAAACTGGCAGTGTGAAACTCATCGAAAACGGGTCTCAAACATGAAGAACACAACCTCAGCTGAATTTTCCACGGTTGATCTGTTGCTCAAGTCGGATGCGGAAACACGAGCGGTGGATGCGTTTACGCTTTCATGGGTGAAGCTGGAAAAACAGCTCAGAAGACTGACTTCGAACTTGATCTTTCAGCACTCGGCTTTCGAAGATGGAGCGAGTGAACACAAGACGGCCGTGCGAGCAGCTATCCTGCAGAAGACTACGGCCAATCACGACAAATTCATTGGAGCGATCTACCGACTTTCAAACTGTTCAGTGAAAGATTTGATGCAGGACCAATACAGAGCGCTAAAGCGGGACACGAATACTGCCTATCAATACAGGAAGAAGATACTGCACGGCCAACAAACAGGCCATTCTTTGACACGAACTGAATTAGAGAAATGTATTTCGTCCATGAGAGCTTGGTGCGAACTACTTGCGGATCGTGCCGACGAGCGCATTGGATATGACGGATTTTCGAGGAACTCATTGCGCAAAAATGGGAGAGAAGAAATTACTGTTTCGGTTGACAAAGCCTTGGCCGGGGGATGGGAAGAGTTCATTCGAAGGATTTGACGGCCCAAACCTGACAATCATTCTGCCAGACGCCTCTGCAATGCAGCATACCGGAAGCCGACATTCCATGCTATTCGGCAATGACCGAGTGAATTGAGGTTCAAGTTATGGCACAACTTACAGTGAAGGCTCTACCCTCCAACGATTCTGGCCGCTTGCTGGTTCGCGTAAACAAGGCGTATCGAGCTGGTATTCCACGTTATGGTATTGCTAAATTGACAAACACTCAAAACAGCAAATCTGTTAGAGTCTTGGTTCTTGGGCATGATGACGACTCCGCCATCTTCATGCCATACGACATCAGACAAGCCCTCGGAGTAGACAAAGCTGGGAACCTCAATTTCGAAATCAAAGAGGTTTGCCGACTTGGCAAAATTTTGTGGCTGCTAAAAACGCCCGATCCAGCAGTTCACGTCCCGGCTTGGCTCGCGCTGATTTCTGTTCTCTTGGGTGGCGTAGGCATAGCAATTGCGCTCTGCTAATGACGGCCCAAAGCGGCCTTTGGCCACAGGCCAGAATTTCTGCAACGCAGCTATTCATTCCAGTTATTCAGCCAGCTACTATAGCCTAGCGCATAAATTGAAGGAGGCAGACCAATTGAAGAACTACCTGATTTTTGGGTTGCTGGTTCTCATTACGGCTTTGATAATCGGCATTGAGCCAGTGCAGCGAGCAATTAACGAGGCAACGCATAAAGGCACTTTGAAAGGCATCGAACGTTGCATGAGCTATTCGAGTAGTGACCTTCTTTCTGAACATGCCATCAGAGCAACATGCGTCAGGACGTTCCAGAAGCGTTTGTATGGAAACGACCACGCGACTGGTCGCGCTGGACCAAGAGTGATCCAACAAGGCATTGGCTGGGGGGGCACCCTTGAGAATAAGACACCAGACCATGTCACCACTTGGGTTAAGATCGTGGTCAATATTTTCGATGAGGACGGTAAGGAGAAAGAGTATTTCGCTGAAACACCAATATGGATAGATCCGTTGGACGAAGCCGAATTCAACGTTGATCTACCGGATGTTGAGCAAGAGCAATTTGATAGCACCGAGTTTTGCGATTATGACGACCCAGCACCAAAGGCGTGTTTCGCTTGGGGCGTCATGGAGACTATGGGCGTAACGATCTAAGTCAAGAGCTCGCGTCGGCTTAGCGTTCTTGACACGCCCAGTCCTTTCCGGCCCTCTGGAGACCTTTACCCCAACGTCGAACGCTGCGTTGCAGCTTCTCTAGACCGGTCATTCGGAGCGGGCGCTCAATCGCGTCTGAGTTGCCCACTCTTTATTTGACCAGGCTAAACCTTCAACGAATCTCCTTGTGTAGGCTATTTGCTTTCTCTTTCATGTCTCGAAGCATCCTCGCCCTTTTCAACTTGTCGAAGTTGATGCTGCCCACAGGACTGCCAATCCGCGACAACTGCTCGACTACCGTTTCGATATGCTCTCTTTGGGCCTTGTTTCGTCCCGAAGCTAAATATCTTCCTCGAAGCGTCCGTAGAGACGACGTTGCAAGGCTAATGTCCTTCTCATTTCTTAGGCTACTGAGATACGCTTCCCTATTTTCAACACTAGGAAGGCCGAGAAGTGCGTCACGAGCGAAGAGAGCACTCATTGGCTGCAATTCAGGCAAAACTTTGCGAAGTGCGGTTCCTAGTTGGGGATTTTTTAGAGCTTCGGCAAGAACTCGCGACATGCTATTTGGCGCATTGTACTTGAACTCTCGTGCAGATCGGTCCGAATCGATCAATGCAGTGGCGTTAATAATTCTAATGCCTCCTATCATAATAACAGGATTGGAAGTGATCTCGTCTCGATAGGCACAGAGAAAGCCCACCCAAGTTTCCGCAGATTCAAATAGCTTCGATAGATGCTTGAGTTTCTCAGCTGCGGGAACTTGAAGAGCGTTTTTTAAAAGGGCAGCATAGAGCCTCAGCGCGACTAGCAGTTTTGCCTCTGCTTCCATCACAGCCATTCGTTTCGCAACGCCGCGACTCCGAGCTATCTCCGAGAGTTGGGAATTATCGAACCTATCTGCCTGTTCAGGAGTTGCACCCGCCCGACCCAAGTTATCAGCGGCATTCTCAAATGCCTCCGTTTGGCTCGAGATGCCATCCTGTTCAGTGCAGATTCTTTGCCACTCTGCGGCAAGGTCAACGCCTGCGTCTGAGTAGTTTTCATTCAAGATGGATTGTAAGCTATCAAGCGCAGTATGGATCGAGCCAAGAACGCTTCGTGTCTCTGTGCCCTCTAGGTCACCATAGAAAGCAACCTCCTTGTGATACTTGAAGAGCGATTCTCCTGTGGTCAGCTCTTCTGAAAACTTTGGATCAGCTTTCATCTGGCGAGCAACAAAGAATGAAAAAAGGTAGTCTCCCCTGAATGTCACCTGACCGCTAGAAATGGTCAAAATGCCCTTCTCAATAAACTCATCAAGAAGGTGATTGGGAAGATCTATTAGATAAGCACTTTGATAGTCGACGCATAGTTCACCCCAAGCTTTCTCAGCTATGCCCTGGACATCTTCTTCAAGCATTCGCCGAGCAGCAAAACTCAAAAGGTCGATCTTGTCACTCGAAGCAAAAGTTCCTTCCCGCACATCCTCTAGGTCAAACCGCCCCAATAGGCACTCGACATATCTTTCGAGAAGGCGAGCTTTATTGATCGGCTTAAACTCTGGATCTTGATTTAGCGTTTCGACCACAACTGCCACGCTACTCGCATAAATTGGCTCGTCCATTTGCCTGAAGGATTCGACTACTTGTGAGACAACCGAATCTACAGGATGGACGCTGTGTTCGGAGGAACGAAGAGACACCATCTCACGAATGTCTGCTACATCCATCTGAGCAAACTCGTAGACTTCGTCTGCCTCCGTATTTAGATTTGGAATTGCGCTACCAACTGTCGGTGCCCCACGCTGCTCAGTAGTGAGGAAATATATGAAGCGAACCTTCGAGAAGAACTTACCAGCAACTTCGCGAAATAGGTTGAACTGTTCAACGTTTGCTAAAGAAAGGCCGTCCACTATGACGCAGACTCCACCCAAGTTTACCAATGCCTCAACTTCAGCATGGCTGTAGCTCACAAGGGATGTGCGACCTATCTCTCTGAGAATTGAAGCCTTGTTTATCTTTTGCTCTTTGGCATCGAAGAATGCAGGAATTCTCCTGAGTCTATTGAAGTCATCAGCAATCTCTTTGAAGGTCAAGAAAGCCGCAGTGGTTAAGCCGGAATCTAGCGGTGCAATATAGTACTGATCTCGAAAAGACGATTTGGCCAACTGTGTCACGGGCAGAGCTGGCTCCAGCCAAGTATCGTCCTGATCCACCGACACTTTCCGTGCCTTGGGGCTAACGAAATTGGAGGTAACCTTGGATTTTGCGCGAATATTTGCCCTGTACCACGCAGTATAGTCAAAGGTTTCCGATTCGCTAAATCTCAGCATGAGCGTCTCGCCGGAAGGCTTCGTGCTATAGAAGATTTCGTCTTCCTCTCTCGGCCTTAGTATCCCCTTAGGGGCAAAATCCTCTCCAGGGATAAATTTACGGCGGGTCTCAGAATAGGCGCGGTACTCCAATTCAAACTTCTTATGCTCTAAATTGGCTTGGATAACGGTGTACCCATTGCTGCCCTTCGACCAACCCGATCGTAAAGGTGGCGATTGCATAAAGATGCATCCAGCACCAATTTGCGCCAGATTAGTCAAGTCCGTCGCATGAACGTGGCCATAAAGAACTAGGTCAAATCGGTTCATGAGTAGTTTTGATACTGCGTCTCGCGTTGTTTCCTCAAGCCAATCGAGGGGATGGTGCAGGAGAGCAACCTTCGTAGTTTCTGAAGCCAGCTTTTCCGACAACTTATCCAAAACATAGGGTTCTAACCGTAGTTTTCCCCTGTCAGTTTCCCCAACGGGTCTCTCGCGTGACAACCAAGTCGTATTCATTCCGACAAACGATAAGCCCCCACGCGTTCGAGAGTAACCGTAGTAGGTATGATGGTCATATGGCCCGAGAACTTCTTCAATCGTTCGATAGTGCTCCAGAGGATCCCCGACCTCATCAAAGTTAGGTTGGACCATCTCGCTGGACTTTTGAAAGAGGTAAGAACTAGTCCGATCCTCCAGATGTTTGTCAATGAATTCATGGTTCGCAACAGAGCGTTGAACGTCGTGATTTCCGGGAACGACCAAGACTTCATGACCCATTTCTGAAAGCGGCGCGATGAGTATGTCGAAAAGCACATCGTAGTCTTCGTTCCGATCACCAGCCTGCACTAGGTCGCCTGTGAAAGCCGTGAAGACCCCTCCTTCAGCTTCCAGCCGCTGGAGATCCTCTTTCAGATACTCAATACGCTTCCTATTTTCAGCATCGTTTTTGAAATGGAGATCACTAAGGTGGACGATCTTCGCGTGCATTTCTTTCCTAGCTTTAGTTGAGTACCTGCCTGCTCTCTCAAGCTAAACGGTCGAACTCAATCCCGCAATATAGGTTCAGCGACAAGGGCTGGCCAAAAACCTATTATCCATCCGCTCAAGCCTCCAGATTGTCTGCTTGGCCTCAGAGTGAGTTCTCCTAGAGCAGGTGCGAATCTGTCGACGAATGCCTCCGTGCCAGCGTCCGCACTTGCTATTACAACGACTGGCTCATTGCACTCGCAGAGAATGTCGGCTTTCCGCCCGACCCGTGGATGCTGCGCACGCGAAGGGACAGGCAGATCACGTCCGCTTCGGGCTGGGAGCATTCATTGAGCGTTGTTTGACGGACGGTAGCTTTGTCCCGCGTGCTGTAATTTCAATCTCTAAAATCTAATGACCGCAACGGTGGCGGGGCTGATGGCCCCGCCGCTTTCGTTTTGTGGGCCAGCGGGATTTGGCCAAGCCAAACGCCCCTGGCCGTCAGGGGGAAGACGCTGCCTTCCCCCTCGGGCAACCCTATTAGACAAAACCGTGTCCTCGCGCTTTGCGCTGCGGGCCGCACCACTTTTGTCGAATAGCATTGCCTCGCCCCCATCCGCGTTCGCCACGTGGCAGATCAGCAGGAACAGGCGGCTTCGCCGTCTGATCTGCAAATCAGCCCTGATTTTCCAAACAGGAAGTCAGATCAACGTAACAGGCCGCACGGGCAAAAATGGGGATTGGGTCAGTTTATGACGCAAAGGTCAAATTCATCTGACGTTCGACATTTTCAAGGTGGCGGACCGAGGAGGATTCGAACCCCCGACCCCTTGATTCGTAGTCAAGTACTCTATCCAGCTGAGCTATCGGTCCGTGAGGTGAGCGTTTAAAGGTGCCTTCAGATAAGCGCAAGTGGAAAATGACATTTTTTTCAATTCATTTCCCCCATCGGCAATCTGATTTCAAAACAGGTGCCTGTTTCGTCGCTGCGCTGCAGAGACAACCGACCACCGTGGCCGCGCACCAGCTCAGAGACAATGGCCAACCCAAGGCCGGATCCCCCTTTGCGGACACCACCCTGGAACGGTTTGAATAGATTCTCGCGCGCCTTGGGAGGCAGGCCCGGGCCTGTGTCCGTGATGGTGATCAGCCAGTCATGTTCCGCAGATCTGGCCTGGATGTTGATTTCACCAGGCTTGCCGGTTGCAGCCAGCGCCTGCCGGGCGTTGCGTACAAGGTTTGCCAGAACGCGGTAGATCTGTTCGGGATCGCCGCGCAACATCAAGCCCGCCGGGATGTCTTCGGACAGGCTGATTTCCAGATCCCCGATGGCCAACCGCTCGGCCTCCATGACCTCACCCGCCAGAGAAGCGAGATTAAACAGCGTCAATGTCGGGGCTGGTTCTTCGGCGCGCCCAAAGGCCAGAGTGTTTTCGCATAGAGACACCGCGCGCGTGATAGAGTTCACCAGCTTCGGCGCCATGCGTTTCACCGTCGGATCCTCGGACATCTCAATTCGGTCAGTGAACAGTTGTGCCGAGGTGAGAATATTGCGCAGATCGTGGCTGACCCGCGCGACTGCCCCCCCCAATTGTGCCAGACGCTCCTTTTGTTTCAGAGAATGGGTCAGTTGGGTTTGCAGAGAATGCAGCGCCTCTTCGGCTTCGCGCAGCTCGCTTAGGGAAGAGTTGGGTGTAATCACGCTGCGCGCATCCTCGGGGGCTGAGGCATAGGTCTGCATATGACCAACGACCCCCTTGATGGGCTTCACCAGCAACACCCGCACCGCCAAAAACAGCAGTACCGCTGTCACCACCGAGATGACCGCCGACAGAACAAGAATCCGCAAGCCATAATCCAGCATCCGGGCCCGCAGGTCTGCGGTCTCCATGGTGACTTCGATCAGCTCACCAGCGTTCAGAGAGGGCGCGCCAAGAACCCTGATGATCTTTGGTTCGGGATCAAGCAGACGCGCCATGGCATCTTTGACCAGCACGATTGCGGGGGCATCGCGCAGGTCGAAATCCTGATCAACCTGCTGCGGCATGGGCGACGACAGCATCAGCTGACGCACCTGATCCCGCCGCAACACCACATTGAAGACCCCGGCATTTTCCAAAAGCTCGGCCTCCAGGTCTTCGGACAGCATGTCATCTGCCAGCAAAGCTAGCGAGGCAAGTTGCGCCTTTTCAAGGCGCGAGAGCAGGTAGTCTTCGCGAAACCGCGAAATGGAGGGCACGAAGATCAGGACTTCGGCCAACATAACAAAGATGACCGTCAAAATCAGGAAGCGGCCCGAGAGAGAGTTCAACATAAGTCCCCGTCAGTTTCAGGGTAGCCAGCGCTGGACAAAACGCACGACCTTTTTAACCGTATCGTTTTCAAACAACCGGGGGGAAAAGTATGCACCCGCTGCACGTTTGTTGATTTCCCCTACGGTCGGATAGGGGGAAACCATTGCGGATACCGCGCTCATTTTCAACCCATTGGCGATCACGAGTGACCAAAGGTTGATCAACTCACCCGCTTGGTGCCCGGCGATAGACACGCCAACCGGCCGCCCCTTGACCACCATCACTTTGATCAGACCACGGGTTTTGCGTTCGCTGATCAGGCGGTCATTGTGGTGAAAGTCAAAGCGCGCCACCTCAAGAGCATCACCATGGGCTTCACGCGCCTGTGCTTCGGTCAGGCCGATTTGCGACAATTCGGGCTGTGTGTATGTGGCCCATGGGATGTGATTGGTTTTGGCCTTGGCAGGCAGGCCAAACAGTGCCGACCGGATGATGATACCAGCGTGATAGCCCGCCACATGGGTAAACTGCAGCCCGCCTGCAGCGTCGCCAATCGCGTAAACACGTTTGTTTGTGGTTTTCAGGCTATCATCCACCTTGATACCTGTGCGGGTGGTTTCAATACCAGCTGCCTGCAGGTTCAAATTGTCGATATTGGCTTTGCGCCCGGCTGCGACAAGCAGATCGGTGCCTTTAAAAACACGCCCGTCCTGTGTTTCCAGCTCAATCGCGCCGGCTTCGCCGCGCACCTCTTTGGCAAAGGCCTCTTCGACGATGTCGATCCCTTCTTCGCGCAGGCTTTCCAGAACGATCGCGGCCATCTCGGGGTCGTCTTTCCCCAACGCTTTTGCTCCTTCGATGACTGTGACCTCTGACCCAAGGCGGCGATGCGCCTGAGCCATTTCCAAACCGATTGGGCCACCCCCGATGATCAGCAGGTGCTTGGGCTGTTCACGCAATTCCCACAGGGTTTCATTGGTGATGTAGGGCACATCCGACAGGCCGGGGATTGGAGGCACAAACGGTGACGACCCGGTAGAGATGACAATGCGGCGTGCTTTGATGCGGAATTCACCGGCTTCGACTTCGGTTTCAGAGATGAAGCGGCCATATTCGCGAATGACACGCACACCAAAGCCTTCAAAACGTTCCTGACTGTCGACGGGTTCGATCTGCGCGATGACATCGGCAACATGGTCTTTGGCGGCGGCGTAATCGCCCTGAGCCATATGATTGGCCACGCCCAAAGGTGCGGCATGGGACATGCTATAAGCGGATTTTGCCGAAGCAATCAGCGCCTTCGATGGAACACAACCATAGTTCAGACAATCGCCGCCCATCTTGTGACCTTCCAGCAAGATCACATCAGCCCCCATCTGCGCAGCCCCCGCAGCCGTCGACAGACCACCAGACCCGGCACCAATAATCAGAAGATCACATTTCAACTGTTGCATGGATTACAACCCTTCTTTGCCGCGAATGGCTTTGATGAGGATGGGCAGCAGCGACAGAGCGATCAGCCCGACAATTGGCCCAAGAATATGGGGTTCAAAGATAATACCCAGATCTGGTGTTTCACCCCGGGCGAAGACTTCTCCAAGACCTGCACCCACCGAAGTAAAGACGACGCCACCCGGAATAATGCCCAGAAAGGTCGAAATCATATAGCGGCGCAGCGGCACACCCAGGAACGCCGGGGCGAGATTCGCCACAAGGAACGGCACAACCGGCACAAGGCGGATCAGGAACAGCATGGACCATTGATTGTCATCAATGCCCTCTTTGATCTTTTTCATCAGCCCCTGGCTGTTTTCCAGCTTGGCCCCAAGCTGCGCCCCCAGCCCCCAGCGCACAGCCAGAAAGATCGCGGTGGCGCCAACTGTTGCTGCGGTGACATTATATATCGCACCCGGGAAGGTGGCGAAAAGAAAGCCCCCAGTCAGCGTGGCCGCCGTCGCGCCAGGCAGTGAAAACGCCACGATGATGATGTAGGACACCATGAAAATGCTCAGCGTCAGCAGGTAGTTGGCATCCCGAAACTCCAGCAGCGCCTGACGATTGTCGCGCAGCGCCTCAAAGCTGAGATAATCCTTGAGGAAATAGCCACCTGCAATGGCGACGATCACGATCGCAATCAAAGGTAACATACGCCGGATGGGCGAAACGGAGCTGGGGGTCTGTGTCATATCACTCATTTTCTGGCCTTGCTGTTGATGAGACCAACATGCGACCGGGCAAAGAAAAGGGCCACCCACCTCACAGGTGCTTGATCATTGCAGGCGTTTCTGTGAAAGAAAGAGGCAATTCGGGGCAGGATGTAACATTTGAACCCTTACCAGAGTGGTAAATGTTGCAACCAAAGTAGATTCCCCGTTTGACATGCAAATGAGTCGGTCCTATAGGACGGGCTTCGAATACCTCTGGCTGTGCGATTCACCTGATTGCCGCGGCCACCGAACCGGAGTAGCCGCGATGAAACGCACTTATCAACCGTCGAACCTGGTCCGCAAGCGCCGCCATGGTTTCCGTTCGCGCATGGCCACCAAAGCAGGCCGTCAGATTCTGAATGCACGCCGCGCACGCGGTCGCAAGAAGCTGAGCGCATAAGACACGTGGCTTCGCTTATGGCGGGGCACGATATGTCATGTGAAAAAGCCGCCCGGGATTGCCCTGAGGCGGCTCTTTTCCATATGAGCGTGTTGCAGAAACGGGCTGACTTTCTAAAAGCAGCGCGGGCGAAACGTATACCCTGCGGCAGTTTTATGCTTCAGGTGCGCAAACGCAGCGCGGGCGAAGCTCAGGGCATTCGCGTTGGGTTTACCTGCTCTAAGAAGGTCGGCAATGCCGTAGCCCGCAATCACGCCAAAAGACGTCTGCGGGAAATTGCCCGGCTTGAATTGCCCAGCCTCGGGCAGGATGGGTTTGACTATGTCCTGATCGGGCGGGCCGAACAGACCTCTGGACGTGAATTTGAGAAGCTGCGCCTTGATCTGCGGCGTGGATTGGCCAAAGCACACGGGAAATCCGCATGACACCTCTTGCACATGTTGTTGCCTTGCCTGTGCGTGCCTATCGCCTTTTGCTGTCACCCTGGGTTGGTCATGGATGCCGCTATCATCCAACATGTTCCGCTTATTCTCTTGAAGCGCTGGAAAAACACGGGGCTATCAAAGGAACATGGCTGACCATACGCCGTATTGGCCGTTGCCACCCCTGGGGTGGCTCTGGCATCGACAACGTCCCGGACTAACGCTTTTCCGCCCTTTGGGCGTCATCGCTTACACCACCCGCTCTGTTCGCAGACCTGAGGCAGGCCAATGTACGACAACACCGACGATATCCACCCGCTGTTTCAGGGGGCGCCCAAAACCACCGAGTTCAAGAAGCTGCGCAAGCGCATTGTCAAAAATGTGCGTGAAGCGATTGATCAATATGGGATGATCGAAGAGGGTGCGAAATGGCTGGTTTGCCTGTCGGGCGGCAAAGACAGCTATACCATGCTTGCGGTATTGCATGAACTGCAATGGCGTGGCCTGCTGCCCGTTCAGTTGCTGGCTTGCAATCTGGATCAAGGGCAGCCCGGCTTTCCTTCGACGGTTCTGCCTGAGTTTCTCGAAAAAATGCAGCTGCCTCATCGGGTGGAATACCAAGACACCTATTCCATCGTGACGGATAAGGTGCCGGAAGGGCGCACCTATTGCGCGCTGTGTTCACGGTTGCGGCGCGGAAACCTGTACAGAATTGCGCGCGAAGAGGGGTGTTCAGCCGTGGTTCTTGGCCATCACCGCGATGATATTCTCGAGACTTTCTTTATGAATCTGTTTCACGGCGGACGCCTGGCGACGATGCCACCTAAACTGGTGAATGAAGAAGGGGACCTTTTTGTTTACCGCCCATTAGCACATGTGGCCGAGGTAGATTGCGAACGTTTTGCTAAAGCGATGGATTACCCAATCATCCCCTGTGATCTTTGCGGATCGCAAGACGGGCTACAGCGGATGCAGGTCAAGCAAATCCTTGATACCTGGGAAAAAAACAGTCCGGGGCGTCGTAATGTTATGTTCAAGTCTTTGATGAACATTCGCCCTTCTCACATGCTGGACCCTAAGCTATTTGACTTTGCGGGGCTCATGCGGGGCGGCTTGGGCTAAAAGTTGCCACAAAAATGGCTGCTTCGTTAAGATCCGAGTTACCACTGTGCTCTACTTTCCCAGCTATGTTTTGGGAAAGGGCGAGTAATGAAAACGGCCATTGTTCAGCGATTCGGCGATTTTAAGGTGTTCTTGCGCCGGGTTTGCTTTGGCCCGCAGGCTTTGGCCTTTCTTCCCGCAATTGTCTTGGCCGCTTTCTGGCTGGGTGGCGAACCGCTGTTGATCGCCTCGGCCCTGGGTTTACCGTTGCTCTTCCTTGTCGCAGGAGGATCCACCAGCACACCCGGGGGCGAAGGTAGCGGCCCCGCCCTGGATCTTGTGACCTTACCCAAAGCCGAAAAACTGATGGATGCCACTTTGGAAAAGGCCCGCGCAACCAACATGTCCACCGCATGTATGGTTGTTGATCTTGCTGGCGATGAAGAGATTTCTCAGGCTTCTGGCAATGAGACCTTTTTGGTCGTTCAAGAATCACTGCTAAGGCGTATGCGTGGCGCATTACGGAAAGACGACACTGTTGTACGTACGGGCGATAGTCGATTTTTGATTGTCTTAGGCCCTTCTGTGCGGCTTGATCTCGAATCTTTGCTTCAGTTGGCAAGCCGGTTGCAAGCATCCATTGAAGAGCCAGTCCATGTCGACGACGCTCTGCGTCATGTCAGTGCGACCATTGGCTTTTGCAGCAGCAGCAGAATGGTTTCAGGCGCTCGCGGCAAGCATCTGGTCGAGGCTGCTTTGGTGGCCCTGGACGAGGCTCTAGGAAACGGGCCTTCGTCCATCCGGGCATGGTCTGAAAACATGCGTGCTGCTCAAAAAGAAAAAAACAGCTTAAAAAACGAAGTAGATCAAGCATTAAGCGGTGGTCAGATACAACCTTGGTTCCAGCCACAGATATGCACCTCAACTGGTGAAATCAGCGGTGTCGAGGCGCTTGCGCGCTGGATCCACCCTGAACGTGGGATTATTCCGCCCGCTCAGTTCCTTAGAATCTTGGAAGAAACTGGCAAGATGGAGCGGTTGAGCGAAGTTATACTGCAACATTCTCTAACAGCACTGCGCAGTTGGGATCAGGTCGGCCTCAATGTCCCGCGTGTAAGTGTAAATTTCTCGGATACCGAGTTACGTGATCCAAGACTTGTAGAACGGATACAATGGGAATTGGATCGGTTTGGCCTTACCCCCCAAAGACTTGGGATTGAAGTTCTTGAAACCGTTATCGCCGGCTCTCCCGAAGGGATCGTTTCCCGGAATATTGTCGCTCTGGGCGAAATGGGTTGCCACATAGATTTAGATGACTTCGGCACTGGACACGCGTCAATCACAGCGTTGCGCCGGTTCCGCGTTCATCGGTTGAAAATTGATCGTAGTTTTGTGACGCGCATTGATCGCGATGAAGACCAACATCGTATGTTGGCCGCAGTGCTTGGGATGGCCGACCGTCTGGATCTTGCAACGCTGGCGGAAGGGGTAGAAAGCGTTGGCGAACATGCTCTGCTGGGGCAACTCGGGTGTGATCATGTACAGGGTTTCGGGATTGCACGCCCAATGCCCCCGGATCAATTGGTGACATGGGCCAAGGAGCATGCAGAGCGCATTTCGGAGGCGCAAAACCTGAGCAGGCGCTCTGGATAGTGCAGCCCAACCTTTGCAATTCGCCCTTTCGACCCATAAAATATGACGGCGATGTGACGCAAAGCAGCGTGTATCTTGCGAAAGCACTTGACCTTTGCGGTCTGGGGCGCTTGAACCCTGCGGTGACTTTCGAAGGAAACGGTGGCTGTCTCCATGGACGATCAAAATAAGAATCTGCTTCTCGCAACAGCGTTGAGCTTTGTCGTGATCCTGGTTTGGTTCGTTCTGTTCCCCCCGCCAGAACAGACGGCTTTGGACACTCCGGTGCCCGCGGCTGAGACGGTAGATGGGGTTGCGACGAATGTGGCCTCAGCGCCAGTGGCCGCGGCCGATGGAAGCGAGCCAGCTGCCGCAACCACAGCCCCGACAGCTGAGGCGGAAAACGCCCCCCGGATTGCGCTTGATACCGCGCGCCTTGAAGGCTCCATTTCTTTGACGGGTGGCCGGATAGACGATCTTCGCCTGAAGGATTACCGCGTTTCACAAGACCCCGAGGCTGAAATCGTTCAGTTCCTTGACAAGGTTGGCGGCGAAAACCCTTACTATGCGCTTTATGGCTGGGTTCCGGTTCAAGGGCTGACCGTCGAAGATGTACCCGGTTCAAGCACCAGTTGGCGGGTTGAAAACGGTGGTGAGTTGACCGAAAATTCACCAGTCACACTGCGTTGGGATAGCCCGTCAGGCCTGATCTTCCGCCGCACGATCTCTGTCGACGAAAACTACATGTTCACCGTCACGCAATCGGTTGAAAACCCGACAGACAAAACACTCTCGGCTGCGCCTTATGGTATTCTTGCGCGCCACGGTGAACCAAAAGATCTGAAAAACTTCTTCATCCTGCATGAAGGCGCGTTGCAAATGTCGGATGGCATCCTTGAAATGGTGTCATATGACGATATGCCCGACATGGACATTGCCGCAGGTGAGCGAGCCCCAGCAACCGTTTCACGCGTGGAAGAAAACGGCTGGGTTGGTTTCACCGATCACTATTGGATGACGACACTGGTGCCTGAGGCTGGCACGCCATTCAAATCTGTTGTGAAGTACAACCCGACAAATGCCATCTATCAGGCTGAAGCCGTTCAACCGGCTGAGCAAATTGCCCCTGGCAACACTGTCGAGGTGACAACCCGTTTGTTCGCTGGTGCCAAAGAATGGGAAGCGATTAACTATTACCAGAATGATCCCTGGTTCTGGGGCCGCATTTTTGGTGCCAAGGTGGATGCTGATCGTCCGCAGATTGACCGTTTTCAAGATTCGATCGATTGGGGCTGGTTCTTCTACTTCACCAAGCCGATCTTCGCGATCCTGCATTGGCTGAACGCAACTATTGGCAATATGGGCTGGGCGATCATCGCGCTGACTGTGATCATCAAGGCTGCCGTGCTGCCGCTGGCGTTCAAATCCTATGTCTCCATGGCAAAGATGAAAGAACTTCAGCCTGAGATGGAGAAGATCAAAGAACGCGCTGGTGAGGATCGCGAGAAGCTCCAGAAAGAGATGATGGCGCTTTACAAGAAGGAAAAGGTAAATCCGGCTGCGGGCTGTTTGCCTATTCTGATCCAGATCCCGATCTTCTTCTCGCTTTATAAGGTGATCTTTGTGACGCTGGAACTGCGCCACGCCGCATGGCTTGGCCCGTTCAAAGACCTGTCCACACCAGATCCGACCTCGATCTTTAACCTGTTCGGTGCGTTCCCATGGGCCGCACCCGAACCGGGCAGCCTGTTGGCCATGGTCTTTATCGGTGTGCTGCCGCTGTTCCTGGGTGTATCTATGTGGTTGCAGCAAAAGCTGAATCCGGCACCCACCGATCCGACCCAGCAAATGATCTTTGCCTGGATGCCATGGGTGTTCATGTTCATGCTGGGCGGCTTTGCATCGGGTCTGGTTGTTTACTGGATCACCAACAACGTGATCACCTTTACTCAGCAATACGCGATTATGCGCAGCCAAGGATATACGCCTGACATTCTAGGCAATATCAAATCCAGCTTTAAGAAAGCTGATAAGTCAGAGGGCAAATGACCGCTATTTTGACCGACATCTGGCGCTTCCCGATCAAATCACATGGTTGGGAAGCCATTCTGGACGCGGCCCTGACCATTGGTCAGGGCTTGCCTTTTGACAGGCATTGGGCGGTTGCGCACGACGCGTCGTCAGCTGATGGTTCTGAATGGGTGCCCTGCAGCCAGTTTTCACGCGGGGCCAAGGCACCAGGGCTGTCAGCAATCTCCTGTGAGTTGAATGAGGCGACGCGGCAGGTCACTCTTTCGCATCCGGATCTGGAGGATCTGACATTTTTTCCCGATAGCGAAGGCGACAAGCTGATCACATGGGCAGGCCAATTCCTTCCCGAGGGCCGGGCCCAGTCAGATCGGGTGATCCGCGGTGAACAGCGTGGCTTTACCGATGCGGATTTCCCATCCATCACCCTGTGCAACTGGGCTTCTCACCGGGCCGTCGAAGAAAAGCATGGTGCGCCACTTTCCGTGCATCGCTGGCGTGGCAACCTGTGGATTGAGGGGCTCGCGCCATGGGCCGAATTTGACTGGATCGACCGGGACATTCGTATCGGTTCGGCTGTTTTGCGCGTGATTGAGCCTACCAGACGCTGTCTGGCAACCCATAACGATCCGGAAACAGGGCAGCGCAATGCCAATATTCTGGCTGTACTGGATCGCTTTGGCCACCAGGATTTCTCGGTACAAACCAAAGTCGTTGAACCCGGCACAATCCGCGTCAACGACACAGTGGAGCTTTTGTAATGCAACTGCCCTTTCCCATCGTCGAAGATCTTGATCCATCGGATGTCGAAGCTGCGCGCAAGCTCTTTGCGGGGGATGTGGATTTCCTTAAGGGCGTTGTGGCCATGGATGGCCTGCCCCCGGATGGCCGTGCCGAGGTCTGCTTTGCCGGGCGATCCAATGTCGGGAAATCCAGCCTGATCAATGCACTAACCGGTCGAAAGGGACTGGCACGGGCCTCTAATACGCCGGGACGCACGCAGGAAATTAACTATTTCACCCTTGGGTCAGATCACTACATGGTTGACCTGCCAGGCTATGGCTTTGCAAACGCCCCGGTCGCGGTGGTGGCGAAATGGCAGGCTCTGCTGAAAAACTATCTGGCTGGCCGCGTAAGCCTGCGGCGCGCCTTTGTGCTGATCGACTTTCGCCATGGAATCAAAGCGGTAGATGATGAAATCATGACGCTGCTGGATCGCTCTGCGGTCACCTTTCAGGTGGTGCTGACCAAAGCAGATAAGGTGAATGAAAAAGACAAGGACAAGATCCTGTCACAGGTACGCGAACGACTGGCTAAACACCCTGCCGCCTATCCTGAACTGGTGCTGACCAGCAGCGAAAAGGGCGACGGGCTGGCCACCCTGCGCGCAATTATTGCGGGCCTTAGCTGATCACACGTGCTGCGCGCCGTTCACTTCCAGTTCGGCGCCAGAGATATACGAACTTTCCTGTGAACAGAGGAAATAAATAACCGAGGCCACCTCCTCGGGCTGACCCAACCGCAAAAGCGGCAGCTGTTCCACGATCTTTTCAGTACCCGGCGACAGGATGGCGGTTTCAACCTCGCCCGGCGCGATGGCGTTCACGCGCACCCCCATCGGGCCGAAGTCATGCGCCATTTCGCGGGTCAGCGCTGCCAATGCCGCCTTTGATGTTGCATAGGCCGCACCTGCAAATGGGTGCACACGGCTGCCAGCAATCGAAGTCACATTCACCACAGCACCCTTGGCCTGCGACAGTTCTTCGGCCAGACCGCGCGCCAGAATGACAGGCGCAAAGAAATTCACATGGAATACTTTTCCCCAATCCATAATATCTGTGGTCAGGGTGCTAAGACGTTCGCCATTGGGGCCTTTTGGGGAAATGCCAGCATTGTTCACCAAGGCATCCAACCGCCCATTCAGCCGTTCCTGAATGATGCCCACCGCGTTGATCGTGTCTGCCGGATCGGACAGATCAATCTGGATGTGGTTTTCTTCGCCGCCGGGCCAGGGGCAATGCGGGGAAAAAGCCTGCCGCGAACAGGTGATGACCCGCCAGCCTTCATCGCTAAAGCGCTTCACCGTCGCATGCCCGATCCCGCGGCTTGCCCCTGTCAACAAAAGTGTTTTCTGGCTCATGATCTGTTCCTCAGCAGCCCGCGAAACCTTAGCAAGTTTCTGCGTCGCCGCAATGACCCCTTGGCATAAGCCGCCCAAGCGCGTAACAAAGTTCGCCAAGAGGATTAGACCATGAGACCCCAGAACATGAACCGCGATTGGATCACCACAGCCCGTACATTGTCCGAAGCCCTGCCGTTCCTGCAGCGCTATACTGGCGCGGTTGTCGTGGTTAAATTTGGCGGCAACGCCATGGGTGACGATGAAGCCATGGCCGCCTTTGCCCGCGATATCGTGCTGATGCGGCAGGTCGGCGTGAACCCGGTGGTGGTGCATGGCGGCGGCCCGATGATTAATGATCTTCTGGGGCGTCTGAACATCGAATCGCGGTTTGTGCGCGGCAAACGCGTCACGGATGAAGCCGTGGTCGAAGTGGTCGAAATGGTGCTGACAGGGCGCGTCAACAAACGCATTGTACAGGCGATCATGGAGCAGGGCGGCCGCGCGGTTGGTCTGTCGGGTAAAGATGACAATCTGATGGTCTGTGAACCTGATGACCCGGATCTGGGCTTTGTCGGCAAACCGGTTGAGATGAACACTCAGGTTCTGCATGACATGTTTGATCACGGCATTATCCCGGTCATTGCGCCGGTGGGCGGCGGACGCACCTCAACCGAGACCTACAATGTGAACGGCGATACGGCTGCAGGCGCGATTGCGGGCGCGTTGCAGGCGGATCGCCTGCTGCTGCTGACGGACGTGCAGGGGGTAAAAGGGGCCGATGGCGAAGTGCTGACCGAACTCACCCCAGAAGAGGTGCGCAAGCTGACCACAGAGGGTGTGATTGCAGGCGGCATGATCCCCAAAACCGAAACCGCATTGAAAGCCATTGAACAGGGCGTGCGCGGCGTCGTGATCATCGATGGTCGCGTCCAGAACGCCTGCCTGCTTGAGCTGTTTACAGAACATGGGTCAGGCTCTTTGATCCGCCCCGCAGATTTGCCGCCGCTTGATGACGCTGACTCCTGAGATAAAGGATGCTTTGCAGGCCCACGGGCTTGCACTGCGCGGGGTCTCTCCTGATGGGCAGGAGACTGTGCTTTTGATTGGCCCGGATGAACCTGCGTTCTGGCCAATTTTTTCGACATCACCCGAATACCTGGATGGGCTGGACGATCCTTTGGATCGCTGGTCCAAACGGATACTGAACCAGATCGCGAAACAGTTTGGCGGTCGCGCCGTGTTTCCCTCGGATGGCCCCCCCTATCCACCGTTTTTATCCTGGGCGCAGACCTCAGGCCAATGCTGGCAATCCCCCATTGGACCATTGGTACATGATCAGGCCGGGCTTTTCATCAGCTACCGGGGGGCATTGGTCCTGCCCGGAGCCTCAGAAATACCCGCAATAGGCGAATCGCCTTGTACGGATTGCGCGCAGCCCTGTACCCAAACCTGCCCGGTTCAGGCGCTTTCTGTCGATCATTTCTATGATATTCCGCGCTGCAAAGATTATCTTGCATCAGAAGCGGGCCAGAATTGCATGGTTGGCGGTTGCCTTGCGCGGCGGTCCTGCCCGGTTGCGATAGATTTTCAGCGTTTACCGCAACAGTCTGCTTTCCACATGCGGGCCTTCATGAAAAACTATGTGGCATGAAACGTTTGATCCTGATGCGCCACGCAAAATCCGATTGGTCTTTTGAACTGGAAGATCACGCCCGCCCACTGAACAAACGGGGTCGGAAATCCGCAAAGGCATTGGGCCGTTGGCTGCAAGAAAAAGCTTATCTGCCTGATGAGGTTCTTTGCTCAACCGCCATACGCACGCGGGAAACGCTGGATTTGCTCAACGTCGGGGTTCAAACTTGGCACGAACGCGCACTCTATCTGGCCCCACCAGAAGCCATGCTTGAATGCCTGCGCGGCGCGGATCGCAACTGCGTTTTGATAGTCGGACACAATCCAGGCATAGCGGAATTGGCTGAAACTCTCGTAGTCTCGCCCCCATCGCACCCGCGTTTTGCAGATTATCCGACAGGCGCAACATTGGTCGTAGATTTTGATATCTCAGACTGGCGTGATCTAGAAATCAGTTCAGGGACCGTTATCGATTTTATCGTTCCACGTGAATTGACTGAATAAGCTGTCACTGAATAGGCAGACCATACAGCAATCCGCCATCAATCCACTGCGCATTCAAACCGCGCGGCAGGCCAATTGCTGTGTTTTCGCCGATGGTCTTGGCAAAGATTTCTCCGTAATTGCCATCCGCCTTGATCGCACGAACGGCCCAGTCCTTATCTAACCCCAGCGTGGCGCTGAACATGCCCTCACTGCCAAGCAGGCGATTGATTTCAATCGTTTCCGTGCCCTTTTTCAGCTCTTCCACATTGGCTGAGGTCACACCCAGTTCTTCACCAGTTACAAGCGCCGTCAGAACCCAGCGAATGATATCTTCCCATTCGCTATCCCCTTCACGCACCACGGGACCAAGCGGCTGTTTTGAGATGATTTCGGGCAAAAGCACATGATCATCAGGCTGTGCAAAGGCCGCCCGCAGTGCGGCAAGCCGGGATGTATCCGCTGTATACACCTGACATTCAGATGCGAGATACAGCTCTGATGCATCTTCAGTCGACTCTACTGTCACTGGCTCATAGCGCATATTATTGCGCAAAAAGAAATCTTGCAGCGTGGTTTGGCTGCGCTCATTGGAGTGAACACAAACTGTGTACTGATCCATTTCCTTGGCTGAGGTCAGTCCAAGCGACTTTGACGCCAGAAACCCCTGACCGTCGAAAAATGAAATTCCAGCGAAATCCACATCAGCGCTGACGTCGTTGGTGTAATTCCATGTAGTGTTGCGTGCGATCAGATCCACATCTTGCGCATGCAGCACATCAAACTGCGCGCTTGAATTGGTTGGATGAAAGGAAACCGCATTTGGATCACCCAAAACCGCAGCAGCTACAGCCCGGCAAAGGCTCACGTCAAAGCCGCTCCAACTGCCGTCATCACTTTGCGAGGCAAACCCCACCAGATGTGCGTTCACACCGCAGTGTAGCTCACCTCTGGATTGCACATCCTGCAATGTCCCGGCAAAGGCCCCTGACCCCAGCAAAATGCCAAAGCCGACCCAAGCGAATGCATGCCTCTTTTTCACAACCAGCTTCCCTGCCCAAAGTCCCCAGGACATTTGCAATTCTGTTATTTTTTCCGCGTATCAGACGCTGCTATGTGGCTGAACTGAACATAATCAGTTTGAGCGATATCCCATATGCAGGTCAAGCGTAGATAGAAAACCCGGGCGTCTTTCCAAGGCGTTCCGGTGTATTTCGGGCCAATCAGATGCTGAGATGATAGTATTTGAACGCATGTTGGAATTCGCCGCGCTTATATTCGGCTTTCTGCGTAGCCTCATCATCTTGGCCCCATTGCTCTTCCTGCCACAGCTCATCAAGGCGCGACATGGCCCAGATGTCTTCAGCGGGGTAAGCGTTTCGGCAGGCGGCAAGTGCCAGAATAAATGAACCCGTCATTGTGACAAGGTCATGAAAGGCTGCCAGCGCATAGGGGGACATACCGTGCACTTCTTGTGCACATATCTCCAATGCCTTTGGAGATTGCGGCGCATGCATAACACCCGCGCGCGGCTCAAGGCGCACACCAAATGTCTTGTCGGCCCAATCGAGAACTGGATCCCAGGTATCGCGCTGCCGCTCAACCAGCTCGGCCGGGTGATCAGCGCGGTAACACAACAAATCACTATCTGCATAGGCCGCAAGCATATCAGCCACCTCAGCATGCTGGATCGTCACCTTATCAATGGCTGAATTTGTGGTGCGCATGAATGGCATGGTTGCAGGATCAACCTTTTCTTCCTGCGCATCCCATTCAGCAGCGATGGCCTGCGCCAACCCTTTGGTGGGAACCACTACCGCTGTTTTTGCCGGTGTTTTAATCCCGCGCCCGTCTAAAGTGACGGTAAAACCACCCTCAACTTCGCTGACTTCGGTGTTTTTCCAGAACCGTTTTGGGGCCCATTCGCTCATGCGGTGTCTCCCAGAAATGAGATAATGGCTGTCTCCAGCCCTTCGATTGTATCGACCAACTGGTCGGCATTTAGATGGCTGGCAGCGTGATAGCCCCATGTCACGCCAATCCCGCGAATACCGGCGTTGCGGGCCATGTCCATATCATAGCTGGTATCGCCGATCATCACCGCATCCTGCGCATCGACGCCTGTTTCAGCCAGACATTCCAATAGCATAGAGGGATGTGGCTTTGACGGATGCGTGTCGGAAACCTGCGTACTGACAAAACGGCCTTCCAGCCCGTGGCCGTTGATCAGCGCGTCCAAGCCCCGGCGGCTTTTGCCCGTAGCGACGGCCAGTAACAAGTGATCAATCTTAGCCAGCCTGTCCAATAGATCAGCAATGCCGGGATAGAAAGGCGACACACCTTTTTGGTCACGGATCTGAACATAGGCGGTTTTGTACCCTTCGACCAAGGCTAGCTGCTCGGCCTCAGGCAAGTCAGGTACCAGTTTTGCCAAAGCCTGTGGCAACGACAGGCCTACAATCCCCAAAATCGCATCGCGCGACGGGGCGTCGTAACCGCGCTGTTCAAAAGCACACCGCATAGAGGCAAGGATTTCCCCCTGGCTGTCAACAAGCGTCCCGTCGACATCAAAGATCGCCAGCTTTAGCCGCATCTATAGCCCCTCAAACGGGTCGTCATTGGCAAAGCTTTCTTCCCAACCAAGTGTATCCCAACTGTGTGCCATATGTTCGGGCAGGGGCGCAGTGACGGTGATCACCTTCTTTGTGATCGGGTGTTCAAAAGTCATCGACCGCGCATGCAGGTGCAGCTTTTTGGAAATGATTCCACCCAGTTGCGCCCCCCAGCCATCTCCAAGATTTTCCTGCCCTGACCCACCGTATTTGCCATCACCAATGATCGGATGGCCAATTTCGGCCATATGCGCACGCAACTGGTGGGTCCGGCCTGTGATGGGCTCCATCGCCACCCAAGAGGCACGGCTGGCAACGCGATATAGCGTTGCATACAATGTGTGCGCTCTTTTGGCGCCGGGCGTTTCGTCGATCTCACGCGGGTGAATGGCCCGCATCTTTTCGCCTTCACCACCGCGCCCGTGACCGCCTGCTTTCACAAGACCATAGCGAATTTCGCCCAAATAAGGCGTCGGCACGCCTGCCACCAAAGCCCAGTAAATCTTGCGCGTTTCTTTGTGGCGGATCGCCGTGGTCAGCGCCTTGGCCATTTCACGGGTGCGCGCCAGTAGAAGTACACCAGATGTATCCTTATCCAATCTGTGTACAAGACGAGGTTTGTCTTCATCGCCATACATCAGCGCTTCGGACATGCCATCCACGTGACGCGTCTGTTTGCTACCGCCCTGCGTGGGCAAACCCGGCGGTTTGTTCAGGGCAATGATGTGATCATCTTGATAGATCACACAGTCGCGGATCAGCTGTGCGTCTTTCTCATTTACCGATGGGCGCGGTGCCCGCTCGATCTGCCCCGGTTCGGGCAATGGCGGCACACGCACACTTTGCCCCACTTCCAGGCGGGTCGAGGCCTTGACCCGACCACCGTCTACGCGCAGCTCACCTTTGCGGCACATCTTTTCGATACGCCCCTGCGCGACATGCGGAAACAGGCGTTTCATCCAGCGATCCAGACGCTGATCCCCGTCTCCGGGGCCGACAGTGATAGTTTGCACGCGGCTCATGTGGTGAAACTCCGGGCGATCAGAAGGCCCGCAAAAAGCGCAGCCAGAGAAAAAACAACGGACGCGGTGATATAGGCCCCTGCCAGCGCCAGCGCGCCCCGTTCATATAGGGTGACAGCATCCAGCGAGAAGGCCGAGAAGGTGGTAAATCCCCCCAACAGGCCTGTCATCAGCAGAGGGGCAAAGCGGTTGCCACCAACATGCAGCAGCGCCACGACCAGCACCCCCATCAGGAACGATCCGACAATATTGACGAACAACGTCCCCCAGGGGAACCCTTTGCCCAGCAGGCGCACGGCCAGAAGCCCCGTCAGATAACGGGCGCTGGCACCGATGGCACCGCCGATGGCAACTTGGGCAAGGTTCGCAAACATGCAGCTAGTTCTGCCGTTGGCCCACAATTGTCAAGCGAAAGGGGCGCATAGGAGGGTTTCGCGAAACGTCAGAGCCTATCTTTGCGCACCAGCTTCCAGCCAGTGATCATAGGCGTCACAAGGTTCTCGCCTTTGAAGCGTTTGTAAAACCCGATCACCGCCACATGAATCACCACAAGTGCAAGGATCAGTTTCGAGGCAAGCTCATGCAATTGCGACGCCAGCCGCGTTCCATCGCTGCTGACCCAATGCGCTAAAGGCCCAACATTGATGTAATCATCGGGGTCGGCAAACAGCCCTGTCACAACCTGAAGAAACAACACCCCAAGAATGGCAAAAACCGCCAGCGCCCCCAAAGGGTTGTGGCCGGGCCAATAAGAAGGTTTGCGTTGAAACAGGGTCTTGGCATACCGCAACACAGTGCCGGGCCCATAAAGGAAATGCACGAAACGCGCGGGGGCTGGCCCAACCAACCCCCAGATCACGCGGAACACCAGTAAAGCAATGACCGCGTAACCAAAGTAGAAATGCAGCGTCATGACGTTGGGGCCAAATTCGCCAAGGCCCCAAGCCACACCAACACAGATCACCAAAGCCCAATGGAACAGGCGCAGCCCGATGTCCCAGATCTTGCGGCGTTCCACAGTTTCAGCACTCTGCTGGTTCATGACGCGGTCTCCTTATTTAGCGCGATAGGCTTTGTGGCAGGCTTTGCAGGTGCCCCCCAACTGACCCAGCGCACCTGCCATCTCGGCTTTGCCCTGACCGGCGACCTCTTTCATATTGGCCACAGCTGCAACAAAGGCCGCGCCTTTTTCTTGCACACCAGCCATATCCGACCAGATCGCTGGCAAGGCACGCGACCCATCGACATCCTCAGACGAGGTGCCCGGCGCAAACAGTGGTGCCAGATTGTAACTGGTCAGAACCGACATATTGTCCGCAGCGGTCTGCGCGGCGGCGGCATCATACTCAACCGCGCCTTTGGCCATTGAGGCGAAAACGCCCATATTGGCACCGAGCAGTTTATAATAGCCCTGACGGGCTTCGACCGTGTCCTGGGCTTGGTCAGCAATCACGAAAGTGGGGGCAGCAAGAACAGCTGCAATCAAAGCAATGCGCATGGTTGGCTCCTGAAGGAATAGCTAGCGTATTGGATTATACGCGGCACATATGACAGTCCGTCGAAATTTTTCGACAACCTCAGATTACATTCAATTTCAGGAACATGAACTGCTTTATTGTCGCTTGGCACGAAGCCGCGCAAAGTAATCAACCCGCTTGCGCAAATCGCGTTCAAAGCCGCGCTCTACCGGATCATAAAACTGTTCGCGTGGCATATCATCCGGGAAATAATTCTGACCGGAAAACCCATCTTCGGCGTCATGATCATAGGCATAACCCGATCCATAGCCCTGATCTTTCATCAACTGTGTGGGGGCGTTCAGAATATGTTTTGGCGGCATAAGCGACCCGGTCTTTTTTGCTGCCCGCCGCGCAGCTTTATAGGCGGCATAGACCGCGTTCGATTTCGGCGCGAGCGCGAGATAGACCAGTGACTGCGCTATCGCCAGTTCCCCCTCAGGGCTGCCAAGACGTTCATAGGTTTCCCAAGCCTGCAAACAAAAGGCCTGCGCCTGCGGATCCGCAAGGCTGATGTCTTCCACCGCCATCCGCGTGATCCGCCGCGCCAGATAACGGGGGTCTTCGCCTGCCTCTAACATGCGGGCATACCAATACAGCGCGGCGTCCGGGTCTGATCCGCGGACGGATTTATGCAATGCAGAGATCAGGTTATAATGGCCATCGCCGGATTTATCGTATTGCGCCGCGCGCTTCATCAAACGGCTGGTCAGTGCGTCTGTATCCAGATCCGCCGTGATTTTCCACGACATGACCTGTTCAACCAAATTCAACAGCGCACGCCCGTCGCCATCCGCCATATCCAGCAGAGCAACACGCGCATCCGCATCAAGAGGCAGCGGGCGGTCCAATTCGCGCTCGGCCCGCTGTGCAAGCAATTCGAGATCATCAACGCCCAGCCGCTCTAGCACCAGAACCTGGGCGCGGGACATGACCGCTGCGTTCAGCTCAAACGACGGGTTTTCTGTTGTCGCCCCCACCAGAAGGATTGTGCCATCTTCCATATGGGGCAGAAAGCTGTCTTGCTGGGCCTTGTTGAAACGGTGGATTTCATCGACGAACAGCAGCGTCCCCTGCCCTGTCTTGCGACGCAATTTGGCCGCATCAAAGACTTTGCGCAGATCGGGCACGCCGGTAAAGATTGCGCTGATCTGAACGAAATGCAGATCGGTGGCATCTGCCAAAAGCCGCGCGATGGTGGTTTTGCCCACCCCCGGCGGCCCCCAGAAAATGATCGACCCCAGCGTTCCCGCCTCAAGCATAACGCCCAGCGGCGCTTCTGGCCCCAGCACCTGCCGCTGACCGATCACCTCTTGCAAGGTTTTGGGCCGCAGCCTGTCAGCCAAGGGGCGTGTCCCCAGATCTGGCGTGCCGGGGGCGCTGTCGAAAAGATCCATTTTATGTCCTGAACCGCAGGAAA
Organism: Pelagimonas sp.; assembly: GCA_025210455.1. Classification (GTDB taxonomy): domain Bacteria; phylum Pseudomonadota; class Alphaproteobacteria; order Rhodobacterales; family Rhodobacteraceae; genus JAOARQ01. The sequence goes on along the minus strand of JAOARQ010000013.1, from coordinate 303,932 downwards.
AGCCGTTGCGTGCCCCGTTGTGCCTCAATCTGAATACGAGAGCCAGCCCGATCCAGCAGGCGCTGCACCTCAGAGGGGCCTCTGACCTCGGTGCCATTGATCGCACGCAGCACATCGCCGGGGCGCAACCCTACACGCGCACCGTATGGGCCGGGATCCAGCACCAGCGTACCTTGCAGATCAAAGGGCAGATCATACTCTGCGATGACAGCAGGGTTCACCCGCGCCAGTTTCAACCCCGGCAAAACGCTGCGCCGATCCAATTCGGTTTCCTCACGCGGGGGGCTGTCGGGTGGTATCATCATCTCCACATCCGCCTGCCGTTCTTTGCCGCGTGACACATAGGTTATCCGGGCCTGTTCCCCGATCCCGCGCACAGACATACGAAACAGCATCTCGGCCGGGGTATTCACCGGCTGGCCATCAACACTAAGCACCACATCAGTGATGCCCAGACCCGCTTTGGCAAAGGGGCTTTCCGGGTGCAGATTAGCGATCAGAACGCCCCCGGGACGTGTCAGCCCCAACCCATCAGACAGGTCAGCATCCACGGGCTGCCCCGTCATCCCGGCCCATGGGCGCAAAAACCGCGTTTCACCATTTTGCGCCTGTTCGACAAACTGCCCAACCAAAGCCGAAGGAATGGCAAAACCAATCCCGTTTGATCCGCCCGAGCGCGTCAGGATCGACGTATTCACCCCAATCAACTGTCCATTCACATCAATCAGCGCGCCACCTGAATTGCCCGGATTGATCGGCGCATCTGTCTGGATAAAGTAACCACGCGCATTCCCCGTGGCGGTCCCCGATCGCGCAAGGCCCGAAACGATCCCTGACGTGACCGTCTGCCCAACCCCAAAGGGATTGCCGATCGCCAGAACAAGTTCGCCCACCTCGACGGTGTCGCTATCGCGCAGCGTCAGGTGGGGCATGTTTGCGGCATCTTTCAATTGCAAAATCGCAATATCGGATTCCTCGTCCCCCAGCAGCACAGTGGCCTCATATTCGCGGCGGTCATTCAGAACCACGCGAATATCTGTGGCCATGCCCACAACGTGATAGTTTGATACCACAATTCCACCGGACGACAGGATCACCCCGGACCCCAGCGAATTCTGCACCTGCGGCCTTGTACCGAAATCCCGAAACAACTGTCGAAACAGAGGATCGCCAGCAAAGGGGCTGACCGATTGCTGCACCACGCGCCGAGCGTAGATATTCACCACGGCGGGCGCGGCCTCTTTAACGAGGGGGGCAAAAGAAAGGTTGATCTCAAGCGGGCTGGTCGGCACGCGGGTCTCGGCCAAAAGCGGAGAGGCCAGCAGACCAAGGATCAAAGCGGCGCGTCGAAACATCGGGTTCCTCCATCTATCACCGCCAAGATATGCGGCCCCGCCTGCATCATTGCAAGCGAGGCCAAGAAGTGCATCAGGGGACTCAGCCTGCTTGGCGCACAGGAACACTGCGCCGCGAGGCCACCGCCTGCGCCAGGGAGTGAAGGACGTCAACGGTATCCTCCCAGCCGATGCACCCATCCGTGATGGATTGCCCGTACGTCAGCGGGCCTTTGCCCAGATCCTGACGACCGGCCACCAGATGGCTTTCGATCATCACCCCGGTGATCCGCTGATCGCCCTTGGCCATCTGCCCGGCGATATTGTCCAGCACCAAGGGCTGTTTTGCAGGATCTTTGCCGGAATTGGCGTGGCTCGCGTCAATCATGATCTGCGCGCGCACGCCATCTTTTTCCAGATCAGCGCAGGCCATATCGACCGAGACCTCGTCATAGTTGGTGCCACCACCGCCACGCAGGATGATATGGCAATCCGGGTTGCCTTTGGTGGCGGCAATTGCAGCGCGCCCGGTCTTGGACATCGCCATGAAGTGATGGGGCCGCGCCGCTGAGCGAACCGCATCAATGGCGATCTGCAGGTTGCCCTTGGTGCCATTCTTGAACCCCACTGGGCAAGACAGGCCAGAGGCCATTTCGCGGTGAATCTGGCTTTCGGTGGTGCGCGCGCCAATCGCCGCCCAGGCCATCAGATCAGAAATATACTGCGGGGTATTGGCATCCAGAAACTCTGTCCCGATGGGCAGGCCCAGATCATTGATATCTTGACAAAGCTTGCGCGCCGTCATCAGCCCATCATGAATGCGGTAAGTTTCATCCATCCCCGGATCATTGATCAGCCCTTTCCAGCCGCCAATGGTGCGCGGCTTTTCAAAGTAAAGCCGCATGATGATTTCCAACTGCCCCCCCAGTTCATCGCGCAGCGGCGCAAGACGACGGGCATAATCCATCGCCGCCTCGGGATCATGAATAGAACAGGGGCCGACCACGACAATCAGCCGGTCATCGGTGCCGCGCAGAATGGACTGGATCGCCTTGCGCGAGGTTCGGGTGGTTTCCAGCGCCTTGTCAGAAGCGGGAATGGAGGCTGTCACCTCCTGAGGAGAGGGCAGCTCTTGCATGTCGGTGATACGCAGATCGTCGTTGGTTGTCATTTTTTGGTCCTTGATCTCGGGTTTCCCGATTGGCGGACCTAAAAAAACCGCCTCTCGGGGCGGTTGGATTGGTATCTCTTGAGCGTTTTTATCTCACGCGCAGACCCGTCCGACCGCCATGTGGCTCGGAAAGTAAAAATACCAGAAGGTGGCGTAGGTCTGTGTCATGCGCAAAACGCTAGCGCAGAACATCGGCGCTGTCGAACACTTAAAATCGTTTTATTTCAGATCGTTGAAATTTTATTTTTTAGTATCGTCCGGCACAGAGGCCCGGCCATAGCCCGGACGCCCCGTCCCGGATTGGGCGACATCAAAGTTCCAGACAATGGCCATATTTGTGATCACCGCCCCCAAAAGTGAAAAGATCAGCTGCTCGAAACTCAGCACAAAGGCGGCGGCGAAAAAGACGAGCGCATCCACGCCAAGCTGGAACCTACCAGCGCGAAATCCGGTGGCGTGTTCGATGATGATGCCGACAATTGTCAGACCCCCAGCGCTGGCGTTATGCCGGAAAATCGCCACCAACCCCATGCCGCCAGCAGCGCCACCCAGCACCGCAGCCAGCCAGGGGGCAATCGCATCAAACACCAGAATCTGTTCAAGAAACTGCGAACAGGCTGAAATACCGGCCACGACAAACAGGGTGCGAATGGCAAAAACCGACCCGCGCCGGAACCAGGCCAGCACCAGAAAGGGAATCCCGATCACAAAGAAGATCGGCCCAAACCCAACCGACAAAACATAGGATAGCAAAAGCGCGATCCCCGCCGTTTGACCTGTCACCAACCCCGCAGATTTCAAAAACACAACCCCGAGCGATGCCATGAGAACCCCAAAGGTCAGCCCCTGAAGATCAAAAAGTGTCATGATGGATTTCATTGGGGCAGCTCCTGTGCGGTGGATCGCGGCGCTGGCGATGGGCGGGCACTGTGCGGCGCTCTAGCGCAGATCTGTGCGACATTCCACCTCTGTCCTTGGGCGGCTGAATACCTATCTTTTACGTATCCAAGAGTAAGGTTCGCAAATGACAGATAATGCTCAGACCCGCGCGCTCTATAATGGGGATTGCCCCGTGTGCAACGCCGAGATGTGTACCTATGCCGATTACGCCAAACAAAGCGATTTGCCGATAGCCTTTGATGACCTGACCCAGTCCGGTTTGGAAAAATGGGGTGTGACCGAGGATGAGGCCACACGCCTTTTGCATGTAGAACATCAGGGCAAGCTGTATATCGGCTATGAGGCCATGGTGATCTTGTGGGAACAGATGCCGCGCTATCGCTGGCTGGCCCGGATCAGCCGGATCCCCGGCCTGTTCCAGATCCTTAGCTGGGGCTACACGCATATCGTCGCGCGGATCATTTATAATCGCCACATGCGGCGCAAAGCCAAAGGGCTGGTCTAACCCAGCATCCCCAGCAGCTGGCGCGATGGTTCGCCAGTTTCAGCCAGGCCATTTGCCCGCTGGAACCCGCGAATGGCGGCCTCGGTCTTTTTGCCAAACACCCCATCGGCTTTGCCCGCATCAAAGCCGCGCTGTGTCAGACCATTTTGCAAAGCTTTGCGTTCAGAAAGCACTAGGCCGTATTTATCGGGCCCAAACCCGGCACGCAGCGGGCCACCGCCAATAAGCCGCCCGGCCAGATAGCCAACCCCAATGCCGTAGTTTTCCGACGGGTTGTAGCGCAGGATCATATTGAAGTTGTGAAACACCAGAAAGCTTGGCCGCCCAAGCCCCATTGGCGCCAGCAGCGCCGCGCTGCTATGATCGGGAATACGCCCGCCATTGGCCGCACGCACCCCAAGGGCTTGCCATTGTGCCACTGATTTTTTCGCCTTGCGCCCCGTAGGCCCGTCAAAGCCCGACGGAGTGGTGACCTCAAGCCCCCAGATCTGCCCGCGCCGCCAGCCAGCTTTAGACAGAAAGCGCGCGGTGGTGGCAAAGGCGTCGATGGGGTTGTTCGACCAGATATCGCGTTTGCCATCGCCATCGAAATCAACCGCATGTTCCTGATAGGCGTTTGGGATCAACTGCGTATGACCCATAGCTCCTGCCCAGCTGCCCAACAATTGATCAGGCCGCGCATCACCGGTTTGCACGATCCGCAGCGCATCCATCAGGTTCGATTCAAAGAATCGCCCGCGGCGCCCTTCCCACGCCAGCGTGGAGGTGGCTGAAATCACAGGGATTTTCCCCCGTTTGGTACCAAAATAGCTTTCCATCCCCCAGATCGACCCAAGGATATCAGCTGGCACACCATAGCGCGCCTCAACCTGTGCAAGCGCCCTGCTTTGCGCTGCGAATGAGCGACGGCCAAACACCACCTTTTCTTCAGGGGCGACAATATTGAGGTAATCCTCAAGCGAGCGTTTGAATTCGGTCTGGTTGCGATCACGTTCAATCACGCCCGGCAAAAAGCCCTGCCCGCGAAAGGCCCGGTTCAGGGTGCTGGCGCTGATCCCGCGCGCCTGCGCCCGGGTTTTGAATGCTGCTACCCAGGCATCATAAGATGCGTTTGGCTGGGGTCGCAGCCCGGCCTCAAGCGCGGGATCCGGGCGGGCAACCACCGGGGCAGTTCCGCCCCCCGCGCCGCAACCCGCAAGGAAAGTGGCTGCGCTGGTCAAAATCATGTGGCGGCGGGAAAAGGTCATCTGGGATCTCATTGGTGAAAAGCATCAGGGCAATATCTATGCCCCTAAAACATAGGTTATCCACCCGCAAACCATAGGGGAAATTTCAAAAAATTCTTTACTCTAAGACGCGCGGCGAAACTGCTCTTCGATATCTTGCAGCGCGGGGCGGTCCAGCCGTTCAAGCAGTGACATCACCAGCGCCCGGCAGGCAAAGCCACGCCAGCCCTGCGGGAAGAACTCGGGCGGTAGATCCGCATGAGACAACAGAACCCGGCGCCAGTTATGCACGATCAAAGTGCGCAGTGTCGCCACCTGTACGGGCGTTGGCTGTACGGATTTTGACACCAGTTTATCGACCTGCTGCAACGCGGTCTCTAGCGTTTGATAGTTTTGAAAAGCGCTTTGCGATCCGCACAGGGATTTGACCCAATCCGGCATCCCATCATTGGTGGGTTTTAATATCAGAACATCGTCAGGGGGGGATTTGATCACCTGTGTGCCAATCATCAGCCCCGCCGCCAGCTGGATATAGCCCAGCGCCAAAAGCTGCGCCTCACTTTCAGATGCATCACCGATGCCGCGCGGGGGCAAGATAACCGCCTGCCAGCACCCGGCTGCACGTTCATCGGAGGCGTAAATCCTCGGGGCGGCCTCGACACTCTGGCGATAGCCGTTTTCGGTCAGCCCATACAGGCTCTGACGCCCCGCTTTTTCGCTGATGATCCAACCGTCATTGCGCAGCCGATGCAGGGCAACCCGCTTTGATTCAGGTCGGATGCCCATGGGTTCGACAATACGTGTGATGGCCGGGCCGCTGATGCGATCGCTGGGCGCAAGCGCCATATCCCCGAGCAAGGAAATAATCACCGACCAGACCCGCTGCGTGGCAACCGCATTCAGCGCTGCAATCGAGTTTTCAAACCAAAGATCTGCCGAACGAGACATAAACCGTTTCTATCCCACCTTGCCTGACTTGGCCAGCAGCCAAGATTGCGCCCATACGTTACCACAAATGACAAATGAGCAAAAGTGTGTAACGTTTCTCTTGTCACGAATCACTCTGGCAACTAAACCGACTATACGGTCAGCTTTACATGCGAAGGACCGGCGGTTGGAGAACGCGGCGCATCTTCGGTGTGTTTGTGGGCGACGGGGCCGCTTTGCCATGAGACTGTCTGAGCCAGAGGAGAGCCAGGATGTACGCACAGATGATCAAGACCGCAGCCAAGGGCGTGAAGTCTCGGGATGAGATGAGCGACCAGGAGCGCGCGTTCCAGGATAAGATCGACAACGACATCAAGATCGAACCACGCGACTGGATGCCGGATGATTATCGTCGCACGCTGATCCGTCAGATCGGCCAGCATGCGCATTCCGAAGTGGTCGGCCAATTGCCCGAGGGCAACTGGATCACCCGTGCGCCAACACTGGAGCGCAAGGCAATCCTGCTGGCCAAGGTTCAGGATGAAGCCGGGCACGGTCTTTATCTGTATTCAGCCGCTGAAACGCTGGGGGAAACCCGCGATGAAATGGTGCGCCTGCTGCATGAAGGCCGGATGAAGTATTCTTCGATCTTCAACTATCCCACTCTCAACTGGGCCGATATCGGCGCGGTGGGCTGGCTGGTTGATGGTGCGGCGATCGTGAATCAGGTGGCGCTGCAACGCACATCTTATGGCCCCTATTCCCGCGCGATGATCCGCATCTGCAAAGAAGAAAGCTTTCACGCGCGTCAGGGCTATCATGCGATTTCAAAAATGGCCTTTGGCACCCCGGAACAAAAGCGTCAGGCACAGGATGCGGTGAACCGCCTGTGGTTCCCGGCGATCATGATGTTCGGCCCGAATGACAGTGAATCGACCAACACTGAACAGTCGATGGCCTGGAAGATCAAAGTGAAAACCAACGATGAACTGCGCCAGCAGTTTGTGGATCAGACTGTGCCGCAGATTGAATACCTTGGGCTGGATCTGCCTGACCCCGGTATCAAATGGAACGAAGAACGCGGCCACTATGATTTCTCGGATCCGGACTGGTCCGAATTCTTCAACATCATCAAAGGCAATGGCCCGTGCAATGTGGATCGCCTGACCGCGCGCCGCAAAGCATGGGATGACGGCCAGTGGGTCCGTGATGGCCTGCTTGCCCACGCACGCAAAAAATCCGCTGCCAAGCTTGCAGCAGAATAAGCCAGCCAGGAGGAGACCTGCTCATGAAAAACGAATGGCCCCTTTGGGAAATCTTCATCCGTGGTCAGCATGGCATGAGCCACCGTCACGTGGGATCGCTGCACGCGCCTGATGCGGATATGGCCATCAAAAACGCCCGCGATGTGTACACCCGCCGCAACGAAGGTGTGTCGATCTGGGTGGTTGAGGCCAAGCACATCGCAGCCACAGCGCCGGGCGACAAAGGCCCGTTGTTTGAGCCGTCGGAAAGCAAAGTTTACCGCCACCCGACCTTCTTCGACATTCCGGAAGAAGTGGGGCACATGTAATGGCCGCTGAAAAAACCAAACTGCTGCAGTTCCTGCTGCGTCAGGGCGATAACACGCTGATTCTGGGCCATCGGGTGTCGGAATGGTGTGGCCACTCGCCCATCCTGGAAGAAGACATCGCGCTGGCCAATACCGCGCTGGATCTGATCGGGCAAACCCAGATGTGGCTGAGCTATGCCGCCGAAGTGCAGGGCGAAGGCAAAAGCGCTGATGATCTGGCCTTCCTGCGCGATGCCTGGGATTTCCGCAATGTCCTGCTGGTGGAACTGCCCAATGGCGATTTTGGCCGCACCTTGCTGCGCCAGTTCCTGTTTGATGCCTTCCAATCCGTGCTGATGGGCCGCTTGATGAAATCAAGTGATGAAACTGTCGCGGCGATTGCCGCCAAGGCCTCGAAAGAGGTGGCCTATCACGTAGAACGTTCTGCTGACACGGTTGTGGGTCTGGGGGACGGCACCGAGGAAAGCCATGCCCGCATGCAAGAGGCGCTGGACTACCTCTGGCCCTATGTTGGCGAGCTGTTCGAAAGTGACGACATTGACGCCGCCATGGCTGAGGCTGGTATCGCCCCCGATCCAGCAGGCCTGCGTGCTGAATATGATGCGCTGATCGGTCGTGTTCTGGCAGAGGCAACGCTGACGCTTCCAGACAGCGCTTATGCGCACAAGGGCGGGCGCACGGGCTATATGCACACCGAGCATCTGGGCCACCTGCTAACCACCATGCAGTGGCTGCAACGCGCCTATCCCGGTTGCGAATGGTGATCTGAACGCGGCCCAGATACGGGCCGTGTGACACACCGCAAGGACTTAGGACAATGACCCAGCCGAGTGTTGAACAGGTATGGGAATGGCTGGAAACCATCCCCGACCCGGAAATTCCCGTGATCACCCTTGTGGATCTGGGCATTATCCGAAATGTGGAATTTCTCGGTGAAACCTGCGTGGTCTCTGTGACACCGACCTATTCCGGCTGCCCGGCGACCTCGATGATCAATATGGATATCGAGACCCGGCTGCGCGATTGCGGCATGACAGATATCAAGCTGAAACAGCAGCTTGCCCCAGCCTGGACGACAGACTGGATGTCAGACAAGGCGCGGGACGCGCTGGAAAAATACGGGATCGCCCCTCCGCAACCTGCGGGCGGCCCCCAGCGCTGCCCCCATTGCGGCGGCGCACATCTCGAAAAGCTGAGCCAGTTCGGCTCAACCCCATGCAAGGCACAATGGCGCTGCCAGGACTGCCTTGAGCCATTCGAATATTTCAAGTGCATCTGAGGGAGGACAACCAATGGCGCGCTTTCACGAACTAGAAGTGACAGACATTCACAAAACCATCCGCGACGCGGTGGTTCTAACCCTCAAACCCACCAATGGGGCCGCTGAGGAATTTGATTTCACCCAGGGTCAGTATCTGACCTTTCGCCATGATTTCGACGGCGAAGAACTGCGCCGCAGCTATTCGATCTGTGCTGGCAAAGATGAAGGCATCTTGCAGGTTGGCATCAAACGCGTGGACGGCGGCGCCTTTTCTACCTGGGCCAATGAAGAGCTGAAGATCGGCGATACCATCGAAGCCATGCCCCCCATGGGCGGCTTTTTCACCGCTCTGGATGCGGCAAACGAAAAAACCTATCTGGGCTTTGCCGGTGGGTCGGGCATCACGCCTGTGCTGTCGATCATCAAGACGACGCTGGCCCAAGAACCGCAGTCTGCCTTTACACTGGTCTACGCAAACAAAGGCGTGAACACGATCATGTTCCGCGAAGAGCTGGAAGACCTGAAGAACATATTTATGGGTCGGTTCAATGTAATCCATATTCTGGAATCGGATGCGCAGGAAATCGATCTTTTCACCGGTCTGGTGACCGAAGAAAAATGTGCCGCTCTGTTCAATTCAGGCTGGATCGACATTCCTTCGGTCGACACAGCCTTTATCTGCGGACCTGAACCGATGATGCTGGGCATCGCCGCGGCTTTGCGCACTGCGGGTCTGGAGGAAAGCCAGATCAAATTCGAACTCTTTGCCTCTAGCCAGCCAGGCCGCGCCAAAAAGCGCGCTGTGTCGAAAGACGCGGCCGCTGGTGGCAATCAGGCCAGCGTTTCGATTGTTGTCGATGGGGCAACGCAGACCGTTGATGTCTCAAAAGACCTGACTGTTCTGGACGCCGCGCTGGAAAACAAGATCGACGCGCCTTACGCCTGCAAGGCCGGTGTGTGCTCAACCTGCCGCTGCCGCGTGCTGGAGGGCGAAGTAGACATGGTCACAAACCACGCATTGGAAGATTACGAAGTTGAGAAAGGCTATGTGCTGTCCTGCCAAGCCTACCCGGTGACAGATAAGGTTGTCGTCGATTTCGATCAGTAAGGAAATTCAAAGGGGCCCCTCGCGGCCCCTTTTGTTTTGGGAGGATAAAATGTCCGAAGAGATGAGCATTGAAAGCTATCTGGAAAAAGGTGGGGTTTTGACCAACCCAACGAATGTGCCTGCGCGCTATCGGGCGGAATTGATGAAGCTGATGGCCACCTTTGTGGATTCCGAACTGGCCGGCGCAGCGGGCTTTGCCGATGTGATCAACACAGGCCCCGGCATCAAGGAACGCATCGCAGCGGCCAAAATCGTGCTGGAGAAAACTGATAACGCCGACCGCGTGTTAAAGATTATGGGGCAGTTCGGTGTGGATGAGGCGAAATATGCCAATCACCATCCCTGGACCGCCCGGCTGGATCGTGATGCCGACATTGGCGCCACCCGATCAGAGCAGGATATGCGACTGGCGGTGTTCAACTATCCTCTGGATGGCTGGGCGGATTCGGTGGTGATGAACCTGCTGATGGGGCGCGCTGTTGCGGTACAACTGGCCGAGTTTTCGATGGTCTCTTATCAGCCACTTGCCGAGGCCTTTCGCGCCATCGCCCCTATTGAGGCGCGTCACGCCGAACTTGCAGCCGAGGGGCTGACCAAGCTGGCTGTCACCGAAGACAAAGCGGCGCTTGAGGCATCTGTCGCCTACTGGTGGCCGCGTGTGGCAGCCTCGTTTGGGGCTGATGTCTCTGCCAAGGCTGAGACCCTAAAAAAATATGGGTTGCGCAAAACCTCCAACAGCGAGCTAAAGTCCCGTTGGGAGTCAGAGACCAAAGCGATCTTGCAAGATCTGGGCCTTAGCGCTGCAGACTGACCAAAGTGGTCCAGGGCAGCCGATCCGGCTGCCTGCCTTACCTCACAGGGTTTTCGTCATGAAAACACTTGCCGGATCTTCCAGATAGCCCGCAAAAGGTGGGCAATACTCAAAGCCTGCGGCCTCATACAGGCGTCGTGCCGCTGCAAAACTTTCGTCTGACCCGGTTTCCAACCAAACACTCTGCGCTCCGTCCCGCCCTGCCTGTGCCAGAAGCGCCTGCAATAACTTGCGCCCAAGCTGCGCACCGCGCCGTTCCTGACGCACATGCATCGATTTCAGTTCCACACGAGGAAAGCCCGCAAGGGCTTGAGGAGTGTCCCCCAGGGGCTTCAAAGCGCCCACAGCCACAGCAGCCCCGGCTTCAAACAATCCAAAAACCTGCGCCCCACTGGCACGCAGCTCTTGCGCTGTCATCACATGACAGCTTTCTTCCTCTGACAATGACCGCATCAACGCCGCGTGGCGCATCAGCAGTTCTTCGATCTCATCGTTGCGGTTTGTGACCTCTTGAAATTCCATGTCGTACTCAGATTTGCCGGGCGATCAAAAAACGCATACCGCTATCGGTTTCAGAAAAACATCTAATTCGCATTCGTCTACCCTTTGTCGCACTACCCTGCCCAGAAAACGGGCAGGTCCAGATGTTACAGCACGCCAATCTCGGCAAGCGCCCCAGCCAGCTCTGGCGGAAGCTGATCTTCGCTCTGGCGATTCTTGGGCAGGTCCTTTGGGGCATCCTCATCCGACAGATACCGCCAGCCCTGAAATGGGCGTTTGGGTGCGGATGTTGTGCGCACGATCTTAGGATCCAGCACAATCGCGCAGTGGGGCGTACCATCCTCGGCCTCCACCCGATCCAACCGCAAAATGCGCTGGCGGCATTGGATCTGACCTTTGATCACCCAATAGATTGATCCGCCTGCCAGAATCTCTGCGCTACGCTTTGGAAACATACGGGTGATATGGCGGGGAAACCCATCTGCAAAGCGCTGCGCATAACTGTACTGCCAGTCTTCAAGACCTTCGATACTTTCGGTCCCGACGCTAAGCTTGACCAGATGCGTGACGTTTTTATCCACAAAGTTACCCCCAGAAAGCACAGGATATAGTATGCGATCCCGCTAAGCTGTCTAATTATGGAAACTCTAGCCAAGAGCCAAGGCGCGTTTCAAGCTGTTGCAGAAAATCTGCACGAATTTCACCATCTACTCCTATTGCCGCCGAATGGTGATCTTGACGCGCAGCCCCCTGGCACCCGGTTCGAATGTCATTGTGCCGCCGTGAAGATTGACGATTGAAGATACGATCGTCAGCCCCAACCCGTGCCCTGCAATCACCTTGGTGTTGCTGCCGCGTTTGAACGGGGCAGCCAGAACTTCCACATCCTGCGCTGTGACAGTAGTGCCCTCGTCTTCGACGATGATGGTTGCGTAGTCTGCGTCCTTTTCCAACCCCACCGTCGCACGGCGCCCATATTTCAGCGCGTTGTCGATCAGATTGGAAACTGCCCGCCCAAGGGCCACCGGACGCCCGGTGATAATCACCTTATCATCCGCAGGCAGTGATCCAGTGCCTTGCCGCGACATAAACAGCGACCGCCCCCCAAGAACAGACAGGGCATCCGCCGCCTGAAACACAACCGGGCTGCCGATATCCTGATAATCATCCACGATAGATTCAATCAGCGAAGTCAGCGAAATCTGGCGCGGCGTTTCTGCATCCAGTTCCGAGCGCGTGTAGGTCAGAACGCTTTCGATGATCTCTGTCATCTTGTCGATGTCGGATTCCAGCTTGGAACGCAGTTCCGCATCCGCGATCAGGGCGGTGCGCAGTTTCAGACGGGTGGCGGGCGTTCCCAGATCATGGGTCACCCCGGACAATACCGCTGCCCTCTCTGACAGCCTGTCGCGCTCAATCTCAAGATGGCTGTTCACCGCTGCAACGATATCTTGCAGCTCTTGCACCCCTTCTGCGGTATAGACCTCGGGGCCGCCGATACGATTGCGATCCCGCAACCTTTGCGCAAATTCGGTGAACTGCGCTGAACTGTTCAACACCCGCGTGATCAAAATCGCCAGAGAGACCAGCGCCATACCAACCGCGATCAGCCTATAATCCGTGGGCGCGGCACTGCAACCCCAGATCTTGGGTGCATCAATCCGCAACCACTGGCCCGCGCTCGACTTAGCCAGCATCACAGGGGTGCTGCAAAAGGTGGCCATCAGTCGGGTGACACTGGCCATGGTTTCAGACGGCGACAAAGCCGCGCGCGCTGAAACCCCAGACAAAGGATAGCGCAGATCTGGTGACAGGATCGCCAGTGTCAGTGGCTGAACCCGATCCGCAGAAGTTGGGTTTGACCGGATCGACAGATTTGTCACCAGAGCTGGATGCGGCACCTCGGAAATCGCATCAAACCGCCCCCGATCCGCACGCGCCTGATCCTCGGCATCCAAGGCGGTGATCTGTGCGTCCATTGGCGGAGCACCTCCGGATTGCAGGCTGCTATATAGCACCGCCCCGGCAAATTCAGCGCGTTGCAGATGGCTGTTCCAGCGCGCATCAGATCTAAGCCAGACCGCCGCCGCCAGCAATCCCAGCACAAAGGCCACGACCACCAAAGCAACACCGCCAAGCCGCAGAGAGGACATCATTCCTCCTCGACCAGAACATCCACCGCAAAGATATACCCAACCCCACGTTCCGTGCGCAGCATATCCGGGTTTTTGGGATCTTTTTCGATCTTCGCCCGCAACCGCCCAACAAGCACATCAATCGCGCGCCCTTCGGCCTCGGATGGGCCTTCGTTTTCCTTGGTTACGTCCAGGGCATCCGCGATCTCTTGTCGGGTGAGCGGAATGCGGGGATTGGCCAGCAGCGCCTGCAACAACGTCGTCTCGCGCCGAGACAGCGACACCTGATAGCCTTCGGGTGACAGCACTTCGTCGCGTTTTGAATCATACGTCCAGCCATTAAAGCGAAAGGTCGCCATGCGGCGGCGATGCGCCAGTGATGATGCGCGCTGTGTACGGGCCAGCACTGCCCGGATTCGCGCCAGCAGCAGATCTGTATTGAAAGGTTTCGCGATATAATCATCCGCACCCACCGCATATCCCGCGATGCGATCGCTGTCAGTTGAAAGCGCGGAGATCATGATAATCGGCACCGACTGTTCGCTGCGCAGATTGGCGCAGATATCGACACCGTTTTCATCCCCCAGCATGACATCCAGCAAAATCAGATCAATCCGCCCGGTCGACAGATGTTTGCGGATACCGGTTTCATTTGTGGCAGGCAGCGCGATGCAGCCACTCTGTTGCAAGAACTGCGTGAGCATCTGCCGCAATTCGGGATCATCATCGACAACAAGTATCCGTGGAATCACCCCAACACCCCTCTTCCCGACTGCGGTTCCTCAGACTTTATAATCAATGCCAATGTAACAGAGTGCAACGGAATCAATCCCCGTGTAACAGGCCGTAACAGTTTGTTCAGTTTTCTGCATTCCCCTGACGAATACCCGCCATGCGCCTGTTGATTGCAGCCCTGCCCCCGTTTCAAACATGATGCACTCAAACAAAGAAGCCTCAAATTGGCTTGCTTTGAAATCTTGTGGGAGGAAACACAATGAAGAATTATGTCCTGAGCGCGGTCTCCGCCGCAGCCCTGATCTCGGCCAGCGCGGCATTCGCCGGCCCAAAAGCTGAAGTTCTGCACTGGTGGACATCGGGCGGCGAAGCAAAATCCGTTGCGGTTCTGCAGCAGGAATTTGCTGACAATGGCGGCACCTGGACCGACATGCCGGTTGCCGGTGGCGGTGGCGACGCCGCCATGAGCGCCCTGCGCGCACGGGTTCTGTCGGGCAATGCGCCGACCGCCGTTCAGCTGAAAGGCCCCGCCATTCAGGAATGGTACGAAGAGGGCGTACTGGCAGACATCAGCGCCGTTGCTGACGCTGAAGGCTGGGCAGATGTGCTGCCTGATTCCATCGCGGGTCACATGAAGTGCGAAGACAAATGGTGCGCCGCGCCTGTGAACGTACACCGCGTAGACTGGATCTGGGCCAATGCGTCAGTTCTGGAAGCCAACGGCATCGCAATGCCCACAACATGGGATGAGTTCAACGCCGCAGCCGAAAAACTGCAGGCCGCTGGCATCATCCCGCTGGCACATGGTGGTCAGGCCTGGCAGGACGCGACCGTATTCGAAGCCGTTGCGCTTGGCGTTCTGGGTGCAGATGGCTTCCGCAAGGCCTTTGTCGAACTGGACGAAGCAACCCTGACATCGGATGAAATGAAAGCGGTCTTTGACCAGATGCGCACCATGCGTGGTTTTGTTGATCCGAACTTCCCGGGCCGCGACTGGAACCTGGCCACAGCCATGGTGATGAATGGCGAAGCCGCCTTCCAGATCATGGGTGACTGGGCCAAGGGTGAATTCCTGGCGGCAGGCAAAGCGCCGGGCAAAGATTTCTTGTGTGCCTCGGTGCCCGGCGAAGGTTTCCTGTATAACGTCGACAGCTTTGCCATGTTTGACGTAGACGGTGACGAAAACAAAGCCGGTCAGGATCTGCTGGCCAAGCTGATCGTCGGCCAGAGCTTTCAGAAGGTGTTCAACCTGAACAAAGGCTCGATCCCGGCACGTGTTGATGTGGCGCTGGACGAATTTGACAGCTGCGCGCATCTGTCGGCCAAGGAAATGTCTGACAGTTCCGAAGGTGGGTCGCTGCTGCCCAGCTATGCCCACGGAATGGCACTGCGCGGCGCGCAATCCGGTGCCATCACCGATGTTGTGACCGCACATTTCAATTCGGACATGTCCTCTGAAGAAGCCGTTAAGCAGCTGGCAGCCGCCATCGCCAACAGCCTCTGATCTTTTAACATAGGCTGCCCACGCCCCCGCAGGTGTGGGCAGCAAACCAGGAGAGTCTCATGTCCAAATGGCTTGAAGATCACCTGCCAAAAATTGTCTTGGCCCCCTCCTTCATCGCGGTTCTCATATTTGTATACGGTTTCATTGCCTGGACAGCCTGGGTCTCTCTGACACGTTCTAGGTTGCTTCCCAAATACGAGATCCACGGTTTCATCCAATATGATCGCCTGTTTTCCGCTCCGCGCTGGGATGTGGCGATGAACAACCTGTTCCTGTTTGGCGCGCTGTTTATCGGGATTTCCATGATCCTCGGTCTGGTGCTGGCCATTCTGCTGGATCAGAATATCCGGACCGAAGGTGCAATCCGCACGATCTATCTGTACCCTATGGCGCTGTCGATGATCGTCACCGGGACAGCGTGGAAATGGATCCTCAATCCCGGTCTTGGCGTCGAAGCCACCGTGCGCGGCTGGGGATTTGAAAATTTCACCTTCGACTGGCTGGTGAACCCGGATATGGCGATTTACACCATCGTCATCGCCGCAATCTGGCAGAGTTCTGGCTTTGTGATGGCGCTGTTTCTCGCCGGGCTGCGGTCTGTGGATACGGAAATCATCCGCGCAGCGCAGGTCGATGGTATCCCCACATGGCGGGTGTATACAGCGATCATCATCCCTTCGATGGCCCCGATCTTTCTGTCTGCCTTTATCGTGCTGTCGCACCTCGCCATCAAGAGCTTTGATCTTGTCATCGCCCTGACAGGCGGCGGCCCCGGCTTTGCCTCGGATCTGCCCGCGACTTACATGTATACCATGGCGTTTTCGCGCGGTGACATTGGTCAGGCAGCCAGCTCGGCCATGATCATGATGGGCGTCGTCTTTACCATCGTCGTTCCCTACCTCTACTCTGAACTGAGGGCGAAAAATGACTGATCTTTCTATGACCCCCGCCCCATCCAGCAGCCGGATCGGCAAGATTGCTCTGCGCTGGTTGCTCTATGTGATCCTTGGGATTTTTGCGCTGTACTATCTGATGCCGCTGTTTGTGATGATCACCACATCCCTGAAAAGCCTTGAAGAAATCCGCACCGGCGATCTGATTTCCCTGCCACGCGAAGTGACGTTTGACGCATGGATCACCGCATGGTCACAGGCCTGCACCGGTATTCGCTGCGAAGGTGTGCGCCCGTTCTTCTGGAACTCGGTTCTGATTGCGGTGCCTGCGGTTTTGATCTCAACGTTGATTGGCGCGCTGAATGGTTATGTGGTGGCGCAATGGCGCTTTAAAGGGGCGAACCTGTTCTTTGCGGCGATGCTGTTTGGCTGCTTTATCCCTTTCCAGGTGGTTCTGCTACCCATGGCGACCCTGCTGGGCAAAATGGGGATTGCGGGCACTATTCCTTGGCTGATCTTTGTCCATGTGATCTATGGTCTGGGCTTCACCACACTGTTCTTCCGCAATTACTATGTGTCGATCCCTTCTGAGCTGACCAAAGCTGCCAAAGTGGATGGTGCTGGGTTCTTCCGGATCTTCTGGTCGATCTTCCTGCCGCTGTCGCTGCCCATCATCGTGGTGACAGTCATCTGGCAGTTCACTCAGATCTGGAATGATTTCCTGTTTGGCGTGTCCTTCAGTCAGGCGGGTACGCAACCGATCACCGTGGCGCTGAATAATATCGTCAATTCGACCACCGGCGTTAAGGAATACAACGTGGATATGGCCACCGCGATCATCGCGGCCCTGCCAACGCTGATTGTCTATGTTGTTGCCGGTAAATACTTTATCCGCGGTCTTACCGCTGGATCCGTGAAAGGATAATCCAATGGCTCCCATCCTTGACATTAAGAACCTGTACAAGAACTACGGATCGACCGAGATCCTGAAAGACATCAATGTCTCGATTGATCCCGGTGATTTTCTGGTGCTGGTCGGCCCATCGGGCTGCGGTAAGTCAACCCTGCTGAACTGCATCGCCGGTCTGGAACCTATCAGCGGCGGCACCCTGCATATCGACGGGCGCAACATGACAGACGTCAGCCCGAAAGACCGTGATATCGCCATGGTTTTCCAGTCTTACGCGCTGTACCCAACCATGACTGTCGCCAAAAACATCACCTTTGGCATGAAGGTTCGTGGGGTAGATCAGGCCACACAGGAACAAAAGCTGCAGCAGGTGGCGCAACAGCTGCAGATCGAAAAGCTGCTGTCGCGCCGCCCCGGTCAACTGTCCGGCGGTCAGCGTCAGCGGGTTGCCATGGGCCGCGCCCTTGTCCGCGATCCGAAACTGTTCCTCTTTGACGAACCTCTGTCGAACCTTGATGCAAAGCTGCGCGTGGAAATGCGCACTGAAATCAAAGAGCTGCATCAGCGGCTTGGGGCGTCGATGGTTTATGTAACCCATGACCAGATCGAAGCCATGACCCTGGCCACCAAGATCGTCGTCATGAAAGGTGGCGTGATCCAGCAGATCGGCACACCGGCGGAAATCTATAACCGCCCTGCCAATCTCTTTGTGGCGGATTTCATGGGCAACCCGGCCATGAACCTGATCCCGGCCAAGGCCACAGCAAACGGCTCTGGCACCCGGATCGAAATCGCACGCAAAGATGCCGCGCCGATCGTGCTGACAGACACCAAGAACACCGATCTGCCTCAGGATGTGATTCTGGGTGTGCGCCCAGAAGACATTGCCGAACCAGATTTCCGCGCCAATCAAGAGGCGCAAAAAGCGGAATGTATGGTGGATATCGTCGAACCAGCTGGCGCAGATACCTATGTTGTGATGCAACTGGGCGGCAAAAGCGTCACGGCCCGCCTGCATGCGGAAACTACCGCCACACCGGGTGTTGCGCAGGAACTGGCCTTTGATCTGGGAAAGGTATCCTATTTTGAACCGGGCACAGGACAGCGTCTGAACTGAGCGCGGTTCATCTACATCCACGGGGCTGCATCTGCGGCCCCGTTTTTACGTTGCAGCTATTCAAAACACGCTGCGCGCCCATCCCGGCCAATGGTCTTCGCCCCATCCATCACCCGCCCCGCCTTGCGCTGGATTGCGGCGCTGGGGCGCGACGCACTGCGTTTTTTGGGGTTTGGCAGAATACTGGCCAGCAATGCCGCCTGACGCGCGCTTAGGGCATCTGGACCAACACCAAAATAGTGCCGTGATGCGGCCTCGATGCCAAAAACACCTTCGTCGAACTCGGCCACATTCAGATAGATTTCCAATATCCGACGCTTGGACCAGAACAGTTCCGTGACCGGGGTCAGCACAGCCTCCAGCGCTTTGCGCACATAGCTGCGTCCTTGCCAGAGAAAGACATTCTTCACCACCTGCTGACTGATCGTGCTGCCGCCCCGCGCGCCACCGCCTTCGATTGCGGCTTTGATGGCATTCACATCAAAACCCCAGTGCCCACAGAAATTCGCATCTTCTGCCGCCACCACGGATCGCAACATCACCGGAGCGACCTCTTCAATAGGAATCCATTCCTGATCCACCGATCCCAGACGCTGCTTTTCGGACCAGATGGTATGCGTGGTCGGCGGGTTCACCCCGCCGTAAAGCAGGACAAGCACCAAAACCAGCGCGATCAAAACCGTCAACAACCGCAACGCCTGACGCCGCAGCCAGCGCAAAGGCTGAAATTTGCGCCCACTTGTCTTTTTGCTTTTGCCCGAAGCTTTCTTTTTGACTGCTTTCTTCGCCATAAGGCTTTTTAGCCGCATTTCACAAGCGTGCCATAGAAAAAGGTGAGGGGAACACAGCCGCCTCACCTTTTGCAGATCATTGCAGGATGTCCTGCGGTTTCGCCCAAAACAAACAGGGGCAACTCTTTACAAGCAACAAGATGCACATGAATTCTGACAGCCCGAGGGTGGGAAAAAGGCAAAACAGGGTAGCGCGCCTAAACTTTGATTTTTCTTTTCCGGATTTGCGACACAGAGCTTTGCGCAGTTACCCATTGGTAAACCTATTCCAATTTGCATCGCTTTCAGGTAGCCAGCGACAAGTCACTGAATGGGAAGATCATGTCGAACGCACAACTGGAAACAGCCATCGAAGCCGCGTGGGACGCACGCGACACCATCACTCCGACCACCACCGGCGAGACACGTGAGGCGATCGAAGATACGCTTAACGCGCTGGACAGCGGGTCGCTGCGCGTCGCTGAAAAGCAGGCCGACGGCAGCTGGCACGTCAACCAGTGGGCCAAAAAAGCGGTTCTGCTGGGCTTTCGCATCAAAGACATGGAAGAACACGCAGGCGGCCCGCAGGGCTCTGGCTGGTGGGACAAGGTCGACAGCAAATTCAAAGGCTGGGGCGACAATCAGTGGAAAGCCGCAGGGTTCCGCGCGGTGCCAAACGCGGTTGTGCGCAAATCGGCTTACATCGCTCCTGGCGTTGTGCTGATGCCGTCTTTTGTGAACCTGGGCGCCTTTGTGGATGAGGGCACCATGGTTGACACATGGGCCACCGTTGGCTCTTGCGCGCAGATCGGTAAAAACGTGCACCTGTCAGGTGGCGTTGGTATTGGCGGCGTTCTGGAACCGATGCAGGCTGGCCCAACCATCATCGAAGACAACTGCTTTATCGGTGCGCGTTCCGAAGTCGTCGAAGGCTGCATCGTGCGTGAAGGATCGGTTCTGGGCATGGGTGTGTTCATCGGCCAGTCAACCAAGATCGTCGACCGTGAAACCGGCGAAGTGATGTATGGCGAAGTGCCGCCCTACTCGGTGGTTGTGGCCGGGTCGATGCCGTCCAAGAACGGGATCAACCTGTACTGCGCGGTGATCGTGAAACGCGTTGATGAAAAGACCCGCTCAAAAACAGGGATCAACGAGCTGCTGCGCGACTGATCGCCCAACAAAGTGAAATCAAGCGCGGCTCACCGGGGCCGCGTTTTTTTGTGGCCAGACATCGGCTGTCCAGCAGGTGTCCTTGGCCAGGCGGCGGTCTTCGATCTGTGACAGATAGTTCTGTGCCTCGGTGACCGATCCACCGCTTTCTTTCAGCGCCTTCCCCCACAGCCGCCGCACCGAAGGTACAGACCAAGGCAGGGCCGCCTGTGCCAGCCATTGGCGAGCCGGTTGCGGCAAGCGATCAAAATCATCCATTCCGCGGCTACGCGTGCGCCTGCGTCGCAATGAGCTATTCAGATTCTTGGGTTTCATAAGTGATGGTCGCCGTCGTGAATTGCGTGATGTTATTACATAGCAGAACCGCAGGTCAAACCACCTTTCTTCCGAATTCGAAAGATTGAGGGGCTAATCCCCTTTTAGTTCGGGATCTGCCCAAACCAGCGCTTTACGATCTGATCGTATTCGCCGTTTTCACTGAGCTGTAGCAAAGCAACGTTGATGTCTTCGCGCAGCTCACTGCCTGCTGGCAGGGCGATGCCATAGTCTTCTGGTCGAAAGACAATTGGCAAAAGATGCCCGTATTGCGAACCGGTCTGCTGCACATAATAGGCCAGAATCGGGCCATCAAAGACAACTGCATCCAGCGATCCAGCCTCAAAGGCGTTAATCAGCGCTTCGAACGAGCCAAACCGCGTGTGTCCGATATCGCGGCTATCCAGATAAAGCGATGCGGTAGAACCATCCGTCGTGCCAACCTGCCGCCCATCCAGATCCGAAATGGAGTTGATCGAGCCAGACAACGTCTGCACCGTCACCGACGCAGTGATATGCGCAACAAAGACCGACACCACAAAAAGCGAAGACACCACCAACAGCGTGCCAAACAACCGCCCCAGAACCGAACGCGGCATACGCTCTTCGAACCCGCCGTTCACCACAAGATTCAGAGCCCACCAAAAGGATGGGAACATGGCGTCAGACAGCGGGCGGTCAAAATAGGGCTGTTTGCCCCGCTCAAACCACCACATCAGCATCCCACCCCCAAACAGCAGCGCAAAAGCGACCAGCACAGCCAGAGCCAGTTCAGCACTGAAAATTGAGGTCCAGATGCGGGGCAAACCCTGTTCCGTCGGAATCATGATCTGCACACCACCGCGGAAAATCGGCTGGGAAAAGTCCATGGCGGCTTCGCGGGCGCGGGTGATCGAAATATTGGCGATGGCGCCATCGACCTTGCCAGCTTCGACTTCACCCAGCATCTGCGCAAAACTGTTGTGCAGGGTGAACTCAATCTGGCGATCCATATCACGGGAAATCGCGCGCATCAGGTCCACGCTGAAACCCGTGGCTTCACCGTCTTGCTCAAAGGCAAAAGGGGGGCGTTCGATTGTCAGGAATTCTAACGGCGCGTCTTGCGCATCTGCTGTGGAACTCAGACCCCCAGAAATAAGAACAAACAACAGGCCAAGAAACGTGACCAGCTTACACTTCATTTCACTTTCCCATACGGTTCGGGCCTTACGTAAGCGCCTACAGGGTTACGCGCGCTGTGCCAAGAGCGATTGTACTTGCGCCCCGCCCGCGCATTTGCCATCTCGGGGCCATGGCAGAGAAACAGAAAAGACCCGCCCAAGTTTACACGCTTCTGGTAGAGGTGGGCCGCAAGTCTGACGACGGCTTGCCCAAAGACAGCACCGGGGCTGCCCTGATGTGCTATGCCTCTGGCGTGGACGAAGCCGAAGCGGTGCGTGAAACCGTTGCGATCCTCAAACAGGCAGATATGGCGCCTCTGGATGTCACCGGATATGGCACTGCGGATGAACGCCGCGACGCTGGCCATACGATTGAAGCCGACGAAGAAGAACTGATGACACGGGCGCTGCAGGAAAATGCTGTAATCGTAGCGCAGGTCACCCCCTTCTTTGACTGATACCATACGCTAGGCCGCCCGCGCCTGAGCAAGGGCAATGGCTTCAAAAGACTGCAGAATTTTCAGACCACGGCGGGCGTGTTCCGGCAAAAGCGTGCCGGGCACCTCTTGCAAAAGGGTCTGGGCCAGTTGTTCACGGCTGCGGCGCATGCGCCCAATGTACAGGCTTTCCAATTCAGTATCGCCTGAAACAAAGGGTTCGTGGCCGGGCAAAAGCAGCTGGTGGTAGCGCACCAGATGCGCCTCTTCTTCGAAGTAAGCGGCAAAGCCGTTCACCAGACTGGCCGCCGGGATCAGCACAGCTTCGCGTCCGAAAAGATATTCAACATCGGTGCCGCCAATCACCAGCCGTTGATGCGGTGCCACAACAAGATCGCGTCGCAGGCCGAAATAAGGCGCACGGATTCGCACAGGCTGGAACGAGCCCAGCGCAGGCACTTCCCGGGAAATCTGCGACAGCACAGGCACCACACCGTTTTGCCGGGTTGTGACCGTATCGCCACACCGCAGATCTTCGATCGCGCGATAGCCAAAGGGTGTCAGAACCGGCAGGCTGCCGATGACCGAAGGCATGGGCCCAATGGGTTCGATGGTGTTGGAGACAGCAAAGAACAGCACCTCGGAATCCTGCTCACATAGCTGCGGGCGATTCGCGAGGGTATAGATATCTTCCAGCAACAATGGCGGCGGCGGCGGTGTGCGCTGCACCGTGATGTCATCACTTTCCGGGCGTTCAACTGCGATCTGACCACTTCGGGCTTCGCTGTCCCAGGAAAAGGTCACACGCAGAACATCGGCGCGGGCCTCCAGATTGTGCTGCAACACTGTATGAAAGACCTCATCGCCTTGATACATCACCAAAATGATGGCGCCGCCGGGCACCGCCCGAAAGGAAATCCCCCCCTTCCAGGGGTGGGTGCGTTCATAGGCCAAAAGGGTCTGGGGTTTGTCATCGGTGCTAAGCCTCGTTTCGATCACAATCGACCCGCGCGCCAGCAATGTGTCACGGCGTTCCCGCCGGATATCAAAAACCCTGGGGCAAACCCAGGAACGCCCCTGTCCGGAATAGGCTATCCAACTCATGTTACCTCATCCACTCGCAAACAATACTGCCTCATGAGACTTTAAAACGCGTCTCGCTGCTGGTCCGTAACCCTCTCCGGTCTCAGGATCAAGTTCTGGAAACAGCGTTGTGATTTCAGCCAGCGTCTCTTCTTCGAACAGGTTCTGGCTTTGGGAACCGGGAAGAAAGCTCTCGCTCAAAAGACCATTGGCACAGACAATCTGATGCTCATCAAACAGGATATGCACATATTCGACATAGCCCCCTTCGACGATCCGCACAGATGAATCATTCACCAAATGTTTGGCCGCCGCCAACACCTCGGGTTCTGCAAACAGAAGATGCGCCAGCACATCTTGCACCAGCACCCGGTGCTGCGGTGACACCATGATCGTTTCGTGATCGCCCAGCGCCCCGGCAGCAATGCGCACAGGGGCAAAACGCCCCTTGGCCCGCACCAATCTGCGCCCGATCCAACGCAGGGGCTGCGCGCCATTATCGCGGGTTGTTACCAGATCCCCCGCTTGCAGCGTATGCACAGGCCTGCGCCCATCAGGTGTTTCGATCAAGGTGCCCGCAACGAAACAGGGGACCGAGTTCACCGTGACCAGACCAACATCCGTATCACCCGTTGTACTCTGGGTGGTATAGGTGAAATTCACCGTCTCTTCGTTGCCATCGCCCTCAACAGACAGGGTGCCATCAGCATTGAGCGTCACAACCTGACCGGTGGTCAGCACAACATACGATCCGGCACTGACCGGAATCCCATTGATATGCGTGATACTCAGCGTACCGCCGGTGCTGTTGATATCGTTGCTCAGCACGTCAACGGTTTTTGTCCCGTCAGGGTTCAGCGTGACAGTGTCATCTTCAGCCACCAGCGTGGTCTGCACACTGTCTGCGGCGATCAGCAGGTTTGAATCATATCTGGCATCCACAACGTCTGCCACCCCAATGCGGATTGAGTTCACCTGCCCTGAAATCACTGGAATGTTCAGTGTCATGGTCAGGGTAAACCCGTCCATCTCGGTGTTGTATTGATCGTTGGTGTTGCTGACAAAAAGGTTTTCATTGCTGGCCGAACTGATGTTCAGCGGGTCGATATCGCCATCGCCGACACCCACCTCAACCTGCACACCGTTGATCCAGACCCCCACGAAATCCTGATACTGCGATGTTTGATACTCAGGATATTCCTCTGAGGCGAAGACAAAGCTCATCGTCATCAGATCGCCTGTCGGAATGAAATCCACATCTATAAAAGAGGCATCCCGCGTGGATGTGCCCGCAGCCGCGTTGAAATCCGCAAGATTGTTTGGCCCGGAGGTATTTGTCGAAGTGCTGCTGCTTTGGTTCGAATTGTTCGACCACCACGGGCCGTTGTTGGTGAAATCACGCACCCGACCAGTTGACAGGATCACCCCGGAATTCGATGGCACCACGCCGGGCGATGTATTCAGACCATCCGAGTAAATACCAGACGACCGGCTGTCACCGGTATAGCTGGCAGAGACGACAGTGGCCCCATCACCAAAGATGGTCTGCGCCATCTGAAGGGCGGACGCACTTTCATTGATTGGCAACTCAACAGGAGTAACCATAAACTGCCTCAATTCTGCTCATGAGACAGTACAACACGCGCACAGCATCTGCTGCGCACGGTCCAACCCGTACCCTTGTGAACTCGGTACTGCTTGCCTGCCTCGGCTATGTTTTTTTATCTTTGGGATAGCTTAGCGCAGAAACCCTAAGTGGTTAACGCAAAAATCCGCCTATCTATCCATTTGGGTAAGAAATTCGATGCATTTTCGCCACATTTGCCAAATCAGGGCAGGCAAGCTAGCCAGTCTCAAACGCTTCAGGAGCCAGACCAAATGATCGATCCCGTCGATTTGACCGCCCGCCTCGTGCAATGCCCCTCTGTGACACCCGAAGAAGGTGGCGCTTTGCAACTGCTGCAAGACCTTCTGGAAGAGGCCGGTTTTGACTGCACCCGTGTTGATCGCAATGGCACCCCCAATCTGTTTGCCCGTTGGGGGCAAAAGGGGCACGAACGCAGCCTGGGCTTTAACGGACACACAGATGTGGTGCCAATCGGTGATCCTGCTGATTGGCAACATGATCCGTTTGGGGCCGAGATCAAAGATGGCTTTATGTACGGGCGTGGATCAACGGATATGAAATCCGGCGTGGCGGCCTTTGCGGCTGCCGCTGTGGATTTTGTCAAAGACACACCGCCAGATGGCGCTGTCATTCTGACCATCACCGGCGATGAAGAAGGCGATGCAACCGATGGCACCACCGCTTTGCTGGATTGGATGGCAGAAAACAACGAACAGATGAGCCACTGTCTGGTCGGTGAGCCCACCAGCCCGGACTACATGGGTCAAATGATGAAAATCGGACGGCGCGGGTCTCTTTCCGCTTGGTTCACCATCGAAGGCAAACAGGGGCATTCCGCCTATCCGCATCGCGCTGTGAACCCTTTGACAGCCATGGCACGGCTGATGGACCAACTGGCCAGCCATGAACTGGATCAAGGAACCGAGCACTTTGACGCCTCGACCCTGGCGGTTGTCACCATCGACACCGGCAACCCTGCCACCAATGTCATCCCCGCCAAGGCAACCGCCTGCGTGAATATTCGGTTCAATGACGCGCACACCGGCGCGGATCTGTCAGACTGGCTGCGCAGCAAGGCCGCCGCTGTGGACAGCCAATTTGGCACCTCCACCGATGTGAAAATCAAGATTTCCGGCGAAAGCTTTCTGACACCGCCCGGCCTTTTGTCTGATCTGATTGCAGACGCAGCCGAAGCTGAGACCGGCAATCGTCCGGAGCTATCGACCACGGGTGGCACCTCAGATGCGCGTTTCGTGAAAAACCACTGCCCGGTTGTTGAATTTGGCCTCGTGGGTAAAACAATGCATGCCGTCGACGAGCGGGTGGAGGTGGCGCAGATCGAACAGCTTAAGGCGATCTATGGCCGCATCCTGAAAGGCTATTTCGCATGAAGATCGAAGTAACCGATGATCTGGCTGCCTGTCATGCACTGCGACGCGAAGTCTTTATCGTGGAACAGGACATCGCCGAAGACGACGAATGGGATGATCTGGACGATCAGGCCCTGCAACTGCTGATCCGCGACGGCGCGCGCCCCATTGCAACCGCCCGCCTGCTTTGGGAGGGGGACACCGGCAAAATTGGACGGGTCTGTGTGACACGCGACTATCGCGGGCGTGGGCTAGGGGCGGACCTCATCCGGTTTGGGCTCGACCACTTCCGCACAGAAGGCCGCGTGGCGCGCGTCATGCTGGGCGCACAATGCCATGCCATCCCGTTTTATGAAAAACTGGGGTTTGCCGCCTTTGGCCCCGAATATGATGATGCGGGTATTCCTCACCGCGATATGCAGGTGATCTTGTGAAGCCAACGGTGATTGTCATGGTCAAGGTGCCGCGCCCGGGGCGAGTGAAAACACGTCTGGGCCGCGATCTGGGCATGACAGCCGCAGCCTGGTGGTTTCGCCATCAGGTGCAGGGGCTGCTTCGCCGCATTCGCGATCCGCGCTGGCAGGTGGTTCTGGCGGTGGCCCCCGACCGCGAAGGAATGGCAGCACGGATCTGGCCCGCAGATCTGCCAAGGATCCCACAGGGCAAAGGCAACCTGGGGGATCGGATGAAACGCGTTATGCGCGCTGCCCCAGCAGGCCCTGTTTGCGTGATTGGCGGCGACATTCCCGGTGTCACCCGTCAGGAACTTGCCCATGCATTTGAACAGCTCAAAGGGCATGACGCTGTCTTTGGCCCAGCGGATGACGGGGGCTATTGGCTGGTGGGGCTGCGCAATGCCCGAGCAGTGCCTGAATCGCTATTTCAAAACACCCGTTGGTCGACGGAACATGCATTGGCTGACAGCATTGCGTCGTTACCCGGATCGAAGGTCGCGCTGGCCAATGTCTTGCACGATGTCGACACCATCAAAGACCTTGCGCGAGGAAAGCCCGACAGGGCTTGAAGAGCGCTCCTCCGCCCTGCGGGCGTCTTCGCCGTGTTCAACGTCACATCTCTGTGTTAGGGGGCGGTATGACACGCATGCCGACCAAACCCGAAGTCCTTGAATGGATCTCTGAAAACCCGACGCTGACCTCGAAACGCGATATTGCCAAAGCCTTTGGCATCAAAGGGGCTGCGCGGATTGATCTCAAACGGATCCTCAAAGAGCTTGAGGCCGAGGGGCATCTGCAAAAACGCAAGAAAACCTACCGTGATCCAGATCGCCTGCCGCCCGTATCTGTGTTGCAGATGAAGGGTCCTGACGACAATGGGGATCAATTCGCCACCCCTTTGGAATGGCATGGCGAAGGGGTTGAACCCATCGTGCTTTACGTGCCCCGCGCCACGGATCCCGCGCTTGGGGCCGGTGATCGCGTGTTGGCGCGCCTACAGGTCGTGCATGAAGAAGATCACAATTACGAAGCCCGACTGATCCGCCGTATTGGCAATTCGCCCAAACGTATCGTTGGTATTTTCCGCAAAGGCGCAGAGGGCGGTCGTGTTCTACCAATCGACAAAGGCAGTGACAAAGAGTGGCGCGTTCTGCCAGATGCCACATCAGGCGCCAAAGATGGAGAATTGATCGAAGCGGAACAGGCCGGGCCAAAGTCGCGCATGGGGCTTCCGCTGGCCCGTATTGTCACCCGCTTGGGCGATCCAACCGCCCCGCGCGCCGTATCACTGATCGCGATCCATCAGCACGGCATCCCCGACGATTTTCCCTCAGAGGTTCTTTCTGAGGCAGACGCACATAAACCCGCAGGGCTGACAGGGCGCACAGATCTGCGTGAGATGCCACTGGTCACGATTGACCCGGCAGATGCACGGGATCATGACGATGCCGTCTGTGCCGAAGCAGACAGGGATCCTAAAAATCCCGATGGTTTCCTGATCTGGGTCGCCATTGCCGATGTCGCCCATTACGTTACGCCGCAATCGCAACTGGATCGCGAAGCCAAGAAGCGGGGCAATTCCAGTTATTTCCCCGATCGCGTGGTGCCCATGTTGCCTGATCGCCTGTCAGGGGATCTGTGCAGCCTGCACGAAGGGGTGCCGCGCGCCTGTATCGCCGTGTGCATGAAGATCGACCGGAACGGCACAAAGCTAAGCCAGCGCTTTGTGCGCGGCCTGATGCGCTCGCCCGCCTCGCTGACCTATCAGGAGGTGCAGGCCGCCATAGATGGGCAACCAAATGCGCGCACCGAAGCCCTGCTGGATCCGGTAATCCGCCCGCTTTATGCCGCCTATGATGCGTTGTTGCGTGCACGCGCAGATCGTCAACCGCTGGAACTGGACCTGCCTGAACGCAAAATCGTGCTTGATAAGGATGGCAAGGTCAGCTCAGTCGCTTTCACCGAACGCCTGGAAGCCCATAAGCTGATCGAAGAGTTCATGGTGCTGGCCAATGTCGCAGCGGCTGAAACCCTGATCGAAAAGGGCCAGCCCCTGTTGTTCCGTGTCCACGAAGAACCACCGGTTGAGAAACTGGATGCGCTGCGCGAAACTGCCAAATCTGCCGGGCTGACGCTGGCCAAAGGTCAGGTGCTCAAAACACGTCATCTGAACAAACTGCTGTCTGACGCAGCCGGAGCAGAGGACGCAGAGCTGATCAATATCTCAACCCTGCGGTCTATGACGCAGGCCTATTACAATCCGCAGAACTTTGGCCACTTTGGGCTGGCGCTACAGAACTATGCGCATTTCACATCTCCTATTCGCCGCTATGCGGATCTGATCGTGCACCGCGCGCTGATCACCGCCCATGGCTGGGGCAGCGATGGCCTTAGCCCGCAGGATATCGACGCGCTGGACACCACAGCACAGCACATCTCTGACACCGAGCGCCGCTCGATGCTGGCCGAACGAGACACCACAGATCGCTATCTCGCTGCCTATCTGTCTGATCGTCTGGGGGCGGAATTTTCTGGCAAAGTCAGTGGGATCGCCAAGTTTGGTATTTTCGTCAAACTGGATGAAACCGGGGCGGACGGGCTTGTGCCGATCTCGACCCTTGGCAATGAGTATTTCCACTTTGACCATGACAGCGGCACGCTGATGGGTGGCACAACTGGGCGCGTTATCGCGCTGGGGATGCGGGCACAGGTTAAGCTGCTAGAGGCCGCCCCTGTGACCGGTGGGGTGGCTTTCGAACTGCTTGAACTGGAAGGTGACGCCTTTGAAGGTGGCCCCGGCGGACGGATGCGCGGGCGCGGGCCACGGCGTGGGCGCAAGGGGCCATCTCCGCAACGCAAAGCTGCAAAAGGCAAAAAGAAAGACGCCAAACTGCAGCGAAAGGTGTCGCGCAAACGTAAAGCTGGTCGCTAAGCCATAGCGCTTGACAATCATACGTTGCATTTGCAATGTCCCCCAAACGTTAAAAATATTGTACGGGTGGGGGATATGGATTCGGAAATTCTACGCCGAAAGATTCAAAATCTCGTCGGCGCGCAGGATCGTGGCGTGACAGAGCTCAGCCTCGCCATCGGAAAAAGCCGCAGCTATCTGTCTGGCTATCTAAACCGGACCGGGGTGGAAGACCCCTCTATCGGCACCATGTCGCGACTGGCGAAAGAACTGGGTGTCAGCCTGTCATATTTTGACGATGACACCCTCGATTTTGAAAACACCGCCCCCAGCGATATCGACCGTCAGGCCTCAAAGATGCTGACCGAAGTCCTGCGTTCTGCCCGGACAAAACTGCTGGCCCAAGGTGATCGCCCTTCGATGGACACCGTGGTTGGTTGGTGGCAGGAAACCAACGGCAGGTTGGAAAACTGCGATGCGCTGATGCCTTATGTGGATCTCGTGTCAGCCTCTGGCCTAGATCACGGCGCACCACAGGTGAAACACATGGGCGCGCGCGGCCTATCTGCCAAGACATTGAATTCAAAAGATACCTGTCGCCTTCAGAGCTTTATCAACACCTTAAACGAGGTGGATATGGAAGCGCTGAAAAAGAATATCGCAACGGTGCGCCAAGTCGGGATTGGCATGGTGACACCGCAAACACGTCTGGTGCCCGCCACCGAAACCGCCGAGGCGGTTCAGGTCGATTTTGTACGCCTGATGTTGCCGGTCAAGGATGCTGTCGGCGTGCCCTATGTGCTTAACTTTTCCACTTTGCTCAGCGTGTCTTCCCCCAAAAACAGCTCCGGATTGGTCACGTAGTAGCGCGCGGAATGGATCAATTCGCTATGAGGCAGGGCAACCAGATATTCCTGTGAACTGCGTCCTTCCGGGGGAGCGAGCCATGTCTGCGCGCCTGGGATTTGGCGTGTAAACCCGTAAACCCCGGCATAGCCGCGATCGATGTGCTTTTTGCGGATAAAGGCATATTGCCAGTCCGGTTTCCAATGCAGGTGGCAATAGGAAAACAACGAATTGGTAAACAGGCGCAGCAAATTTCTTGAACCGCGCGCTGAGGGTGTAAAGTAGAACTCTCCGAGATACACAACCCTACCGCGTATCTCTGAAATGGCGGCTGGGGCATGCAGATGGGAAATTCTCTCTCTTTCTTGTCCATACAGCCGCGCATAGCTGCGGGTCCAATAGTCGCTTAGCGTTTCGGAATGCAGATTATCCAACCGCGCGGCCACACCGGCGATGTCTTTGCTGCCTTTGCGCAGAAACATGTAAAAGGCATCGTCTTTCGAAAAGTCGTGAAACCGACTGCACAGCATCGGCGTAAAGGAATCCTTTTGCATCGCTGTCATGCGCCGCTGCGAGGCCTCGAAATCTGTCGACACATCAAGCGACAGGTTCTGCGTCAGCATCAACCGTTCGCAGAGGGAAAACAGGCGTGTCACAAAGAAGTCGTCAGTTCCGGGCATTGTGTCTGGCTATGTCGTCTTGGGTGAACGCACCCCTGCAACCCAGCGTAAGGGCCGCCCACCTTTTGGAGGTATAGAGGGGTTATTGTATACATTCATCCCAAATGCCTTAAGTCCTGGGTGAAATGAAACCGCTTTTTACAACCAGACCGAAAACAAACCGCGAATGCGGCTTTCGCGCGCCTTATGCTCTCCACATTCCGGGTGGTGCCTGATACATGGCTGGCAAACATTCCATGAGGGCTGATTTCATGACCAAACCCGTCATCCTCACTATTCTCGACGGCTGGGGCCTGTCCGAGGACACCGCGGCCAACGCCCCGCTGCTGGCCAATACCCCAACCATGGATCGCCTTTATGCGACCTGCCCGAACGCAACGCTGATCACCCACGGCCCCGATGTGGGTCTGCCAACAGGGCAGATGGGCAACTCAGAGGTGGGGCACACCAATATTGGCGCGGGTCGGGTAGTGGCCATGGATCTGGGGCAGATCGATCTGTCCATCGAAGATCAGTCTTTCTTTGAGAATAGCGCCTTATTGGATTTTGCCGCGTCGGTCAAAAACACGGGCGGTGTGGCTCATGTGATGGGCCTGACATCAGACGGCGGGGTTCACGCGCATTCCGAACATATCCTCGCCGCTGTGAAAGCGCTGACAGGGTCAGGTCTGCGGGTTGCCGTGCATGTGATCACCGATGGGCGCGATGTTGCGCCAACTTCGGCGGCAGATCAGATTGCCAATTTCGAAGCCGCCCTGCCAGAAGGCGCCTTTATCGCAACAGTATCAGGCCGCTATTACGCGATGGACCGCGACAATCGCTGGGAACGGGTAGAACAAGCCTATCGCACCATGATTGAGGCCCAAGGCACCCGTCAGCCCAGCGCCTTTGCGGGGATCAAAGCCAGCTATGACACGGATGTGGCTGATGAGTTCATCCAGCCCTTCCCGGTCGGAGACTACGCCGGGCTGAACGCCGGAGACGGGATCTTTTTCGTCAATTTCCGCGCTGATCGTGCGCGCGAAATCCTTGCGGCCATTGGCAGCCCCACCTTCGACGGTTTTGTGCGCGAAAAGCCCCAGCTATCGGCGCTGCTGGGCATGGTTGAATATTCCGATGCGCATAACAGCTATATGACCACGGTTTTCCCAAAGCGCGATATCGTCAACACCTTGGGTGAATGGGCAGCGAAACATGGCAAATCTCAGTACCGGCTTGCTGAGACAGAAAAATATCCGCATGTGACCTTTTTCCTGAACGGTGGCAAGGAAACCCCAGAGGCAGGCGAAGATCGCTTTATGCCGAAATCCCCCAAGATCGCCACCTATGATCTGCAACCCGAGATGAGCGCCGGTGAAGTGACCGAGCGGTTCCTTGCCGCAATTGATCACGGCTATGATCTGATCGTTGTGAACTATGCCAACCCCGATATGGTAGGGCACACAGGCGATCTGGACGCCGCCAAAGCCGCTTGCGAAGCGGTGGATGCAGGGCTGGGACAGGTCGTTGCCAAGCTGGAAGAAAAGGGCGGCGCGATGCTGGTGATTGCCGATCACGGCAATTGTGAAACCATGGTGGATCCGGAAACCGGTGGACCGCATACGGCGCATACCACCAATCTGGTGCCTGTGATCTTGTTTGGTGGCCCAGACGGGGCGCAGGTCAAACCCGGCCGTCTGGCCGATGTTGCGCCGACGCTGCTGCAACTGATGGGATTGGAACAGCCTTCCGAAATGACCGGGGAGAGCCTTATTTCGTGACGCGACTGGCGCTTGGTCTGATCCTATTCTTGGCGCAGCCACTGGCGGCGCAGGACGCGGGGGAACCTGCACGCCGGGCGGCTCAGGCGCTTGAGGCGGCTTCGGTGCAATTGGATCAGGCAAAAGGTGCCCGTGATCGCGTGGCTGCGCTGACAGAAACGGTGCGCGCCTTTGAAGATGGGCTGTCTGCGATGCGCGATGGACTGCGTGATGCCGCCACCCGCGAAGTAGAATTGCGGCGCAAGCTTCAGGCCCAAGAGGCCGACGTGGCCAGCCTGCTTGGCGCGCTGTCTGCGCTTGGCAATAAAACCGAACCGCGGGCGCTGGTTCATCCGGATGGCCCCCTAAGTATGGCGCGTTCGGGGATGCTGCTGGCGGCTGTCACCCCCGGTCTGGCAGAAAAAGCGGCGCGGCTCAGGCGCGATCTTGATGAGGTCACTGCCCTTGGGGCGCTGCAACAAAACGCGGCGCTGACGCTGGAACAGGGATTGGCCGATGTGCAGGCTGCGCGCACAACGCTGTCACAGGCGATTGCAGATCGCACTGAACTGCCACAGCGCTTCACCGAAGATCCCGTGCGCACAGCAATTCTGATTTCATCAACAGAAACCCTGCATGGCTTTGCTTCGGGCCTGTCGCAGATCGCTGAAAACGAGGTCGATGACCCCCTGCCCCCAATCGGTGATCGCCGGGGGCTGCTGCCCCTGCCCGCGCGTGGCGTGATCCTGCGCGGTGCGGCGGAACCGGATGCCGCCGGGATTATCCGGCCCGGCATCGTTCTGGGCACCCAGCCGCAGGCGCTGGTGACAACACCAACCGCTGCAACCATCCGCTATACTGGCCCGCTTTTGGATTATGGTCTGGTAACCATTCTGGAACCACAATCTGATCTCTTGTTCGTGATCGCCGGAATGGCGGCAGTCTATGGTAAAACGGGGCAGGTTCTGCCCGAGGGCTCTCCGATTGGCATCATGGGGGGCGAGTCAGAAAAATTTATTTCACGTCCCGGTGAAGGGGCTGGTGCTGGGCGTTCGGAAACGCTCTATATAGAAGTCAGAGAAGGCAATACGCCTGTTGATCCGCTGTCGTGGTTCACAACCGAATAAGGAAGTGTGAAATGAAGAAGTTCGTGATGGCCGCGCTGGCCGGTTCGCTGGCATCGGTGGTGGCGACCACGCAATTTGTTGGCCCCCTGCTGGCGCAGGAAGGCGAAAAGAACGCAACCGTCTATGAACAGCTGGATCTGTTTGGCGACATCTTTGAACGGGTGCGCGCGCAATATGTCGAAGAGGTTGAGCCCGGTGACCTGATCGAGGCAGCAATCAACGGGATGCTGACCTCGCTTGATCCGCATTCCAGCTATCTGCCGCCCGATGATGCCGCCGATATGCGCGTGCAGACCCGTGGCGAATTTGGCGGTCTGGGCATTGAGGTCACACAGGAAGAGGGCTTTGTAAAAGTTGTCTCTCCGATTGATGGCACCCCTGCGGATGAGGCCGGAATTGAAGCCGGTGATTTCGTCACCCATGTCGATGGCGAAAGCGTGCTGGGCCTGACACTGGATGAGGCCGTGGAACGGATGCGCGGCCCGGTTGGGTCAGAAATCGTGATCACCGTTGTGCGCGAAGGCGAAGACGAACCCTTTGACGTCACCATCATCCGCGACAAGATCAAGCTGACCGCCGCCCGCGCCCGCATCGAAGCGGACACCGTTGTGCTGCGCGTTACCACCTTCAATGATCAGACCTATCAGCAGATGGCCGATGGTCTGGCCAAACAGATCGAAGAAGCTGGCGGCATCGACAGCGTCAATGGCGTGGTACTGGATCTGCGCAACAACCCGGGTGGCCTGCTGACACAGGCGATCCGCGTATCGGACGCTTTCCTTGAAAAGGGTGAGATCGTTTCAACCCGTGGCCGCAACCCGGCGGATGGTGAACGGTTCAACGCCACCGCAGGCGATCTGGCCTTTGGCAAACCACTGGTGGTGCTGATCAATGGCGGCTCTGCCTCGGCTTCTGAGATCGTTGCAGGCGCCTTGCAGGATCATCGCCGGGCGATTGTTGTCGGCACCAAATCCTTTGGCAAAGGATCCGTTCAGACCGTGATGCCGCTGCGGGGCGCCGGGGCCATGCGCCTGACCACCGCGCGCTATTACACCCCATCGGGTCGCTCGATCCAATCGCTGGGTGTATCGCCTGACATCATCGTCGAACAGCCACGCCGCACCGAGGAAACCGCGGAAGAGGGCGCCGAAAACCGTTTCTCGCGCTCAGAGGCGGATCTGCGCGGCAGCCTTGAGAACGATTCACTGACAGAAGATGAGATCAATCAGATCGAAGCTGACCGCGCCAAAGCAGAAGAGGCCGCCAAACTGCGCAAAGATGACTATCAGCTGGCCTATGCCATCGACATTCTGAAAGGTCTGTCAGCGCTGGGTCCAAAGAACTGATTTCATGCGACGACCAACCAGATCCGGCAGCCTGGGGCTTGCCGGATCTTTCTTTTACCCCACTGCCCAGGGGCTATCGCAATCGTGTGCTGCTGGGACAGAACCAAAAACACCGTGTTGTTTTCAAAACAACCTGCCGCAGCGAGGATCAGCTGCAATGGCTTGATCATCTCACCGATGCGCTTGGCCACTCTCAGATCATTGCGCCGATACCCACGACCACCCTTACGGGGCTCAAAACTCACCGCGGCTGGACCGCCGAACCCTATATAACCGGGCGCGAAATTTGTGACACTGACAGGCCACAGATCATTGAAACTATTCGCATCTTTCATTCTGCTAGCCACGCAATAGCGCAGCGCCCGGGCTTTGCAGCAATCGGCAACTTCACCCCAGAAACCATTTCCGGCGATATCGACCTGAACACCATCCCAGCAGATCTGGTGCATCTGTGCCTTGCCACCTGGAAAAACCTGCCTGGTCAACCGGGCTGCGTCATCCATGGCGATCTTCATTCCGGCAATATGCGCATCGCAGATACAGGCCAGTTGACCCTGTATGATTGGGATGAAGCGCACCGGAACACACCGGATTTTGATCTATGCACCCGTGGGGGCAGCTCGGACATTGTCGAACATGCTGCGCTGGCCTATGAAGTGGCTGTCTGCTGGCATGTCGAACCAGAACGTGCCCGGACATTGGCAGAAGATTTGCGAAATGCATTCAAAGGATGATCCCGTGACCCCGGAAGAAATCGAACAGCTCCCGTATCGCAAGAATGTTGGTGTGATGTTGATCAACGCCGATGGTCACGTTTTTGTTGGCCAGCGCATCGACAGCACCGTGCCCGCCTGGCAGATGCCGCAAGGTGGGATCGACAAAGACGAAAAACCCAAGAAAGCCGCCCTGCGCGAGTTGGAAGAAGAAACCGGGGTGCCCAAGGATCTGGTGACGGTTATCGCCAAAACCAAGGGATGGATTTCCTATGATCTTCCCCATGATCTGATCCCGAAAATCTGGAAAGGTCGCTTTCGCGGGCAAAAGCAAAAGTGGTTTCTGATGCGTTTTGAGGGCTCCGATGATCAGGTGAACATCGTGCAAAAACATCAGGAGTTTTCAGAATGGCGCTGGCTGCCTGTAGAGGATCTGGTTGAAAATATCGTGCCGTTCAAACGCGCTGTTTACCAACAGGTGATAGAGGCTTTCGACGACTTCCTCTGATCTAGAAAGGATCATGTGATGCGTGGATTGCTGATTGTTCTCTTCATGGCCGTCGCCAAGCCGGTGCTTGCGCTGAGTTGTCTGCCTGCGGATGTGGTTCGGGATTATCAGCACGCTGCGCAGGACAGTGCGGAATGGGTGATTGTCAGCGGAACTTTGCAGTTTGACGCCAGCCAGCTGCCCAAGACCGATCTGAACAATCAAACGCTGACGCCACCCAGCACAGATATCCCCGCGCGGATCACTGGAAAAATGCTGTCAGGGGGTGGCTTTGACAGCCCTGTGGATGCGCAGATCATACTGCGGGCCAGATGTTTTGGCCCGTGGTGCGCTCAGCCCAGCAGCGACACGCCTTATTTGGCGTTTCTCAAGAAAGAGGGCGCGCGCTATATTGCGCAGGCGGATCCCTGTGGCAATTTCCTGCACCCAAATCCCAGCAAAGCACAAGAACGTCAGATTGTCCGCTGCTTCAAAGGCAAGCGCTGCGAACCCAAGACCCGTTAACGCAATAGCTTGAGCACGGAAAGCGACGCGTACCCATCTGGCACCAGCCCTTTGGCGCGCTGAAAATCCCGCACCGCCTGAATGGTCAACGGGCCGATTTTGGCGTCGATCTTTTTGGTATCGAAACCAGCTTTGGTCAGCCTTGTTTGCAGCTCAATACGTTCATCATAGGTGAGCGCACGATCCTGCCGGGGCCATTTGCCCTGAATGGCTGGACGCCCCGCAATACGATCCGCCAGATGACCCACGCCGATGACATAGGCATCAGCAGTGTTGTAGCTTTCCAGTACCTCGAAGTTTTCGAAAACCAAAAAGGCTGCCCCCTGATGCCCAGCGGGCAGCAGCACCGAAGCCCTGGCAAAATCCCGGACAGGTTTGCCATTGATCCCCAGCACCCCCAGCGCCGCCCAGTCAGAAGGCAGCCGCAAATCATCACGGTTGGCCATCAGGTAATCAAACCCTTTGGGAATGCGCACTTCAACGCCCCAGGGCACCCCAGTTTTCCAACCATTGTGGCGCAGATAATTTGCGGTTGAGGCCAGCGCATCGGTCGGGTCATCCCCCCAGATATCACGCCGCCCGTCGCCCGTGTGATCCACTGCCAATTCCAAAAAGGACGTTGGCATAAACTGCGTGTGCCCCATGGCACCGGCCCATGATCCTTTCATATTGCGCGGTTGCGTGTGGCCATCACGCAAGATTTCCAGCGCCGCCAGCAATTGCGCCTCAAAGAAGCCTTTGCGCCGCGCATCATAAGCCAACGAGGCCATCGACTGAATCACATTGTCTGATCCCCGGAAGGTGCCGTAAGCGCTTTCCAGTCCCCAGATCGCGACGACGATCTCTTTTGGGACACCGTATTTCCTTTCGATCCGGTCAAGCAGTTTGCGGTGTTTTTTCAGCGCTTTGCGCCCATTACTTACCCGAAGATCGGATACAGCGGTGTCCAGATAGTCCCAGATCGTCTTGGTGAATTCTGACTGACGACGATCCCGTTCAACCACCTTGGGATTAAAGCGCACCCCGTCAAAAGCCTGATCAAACAGCCTGGCCGGAATGCCCTGTTCTATCGCGCGCGGGCGAAAGTCAGTGACCCAAGCCTGAAACCCAGCTTCGCTTCCCCCCTGAGAGGACAGCACGGGCGTGCGTTCAGCGCTTGGCGGGCGCAGCGATGACTTTGGCGCCGCCTCTTGCGCCCACAAAGCCCCTGCACACACCAATAGGGCACAGATCCCAAGGCAAAAATGTTTTAACATGTGACTGTCCTGCTCATGACCTGCGCTCAGACTAACGCGTCGGATTGAACTGACAATGCCCAGCACAAGCTACCCGCGAAACTTCGCCACCGAGCTGGAATTGCCCCCTACCAGAGGCAAAGGTTTGAGCTTAGAAAGATCCTCAGCAACTGGCGGAGGGCCCATGGCCGACGGAACAATGGCAGTTTTGATGCTCATCTTCGGGTTCACCGATATGGGTAACAATTATTGCGGCACCGATGGTGGTTGCTGGGCTGTCTCCAAAGAACCGCCGCGCCTGTCTGTGTCAGCGGGCGAAGTGGTGCAACGCCACGCCAAACCCGCAACCGAAACCTATATGCGCTATGATCCCGGCGTGAACTATGGCCCCTTTGGACAGGCAGCCGGGGTTTCTTTTGGGGAAAAAGGGGAAATCTGGGCAGGCTATGGTGGCACCTATACCATTCGGTTTGGCCTGACGGGGCTTTATGCGCAGTTTCACCTGATGCCGGGCCTTTATTTCGACAACGGCGGCTTTGATCTGGGCGGCATGTTCGAGTTTCGATCCGGCATTGAGCTGGGCTATGAAAGCCCCAAGGGCTGGCGCTATGCGCTGGCCTATGACCATCGGTCAAACGCCGGCATCTTTGATCAGAACCCTGGGATTGAAACCGTGCAAATCAAAACCAGCAGTCCGGATCGGCGCTAGATTTTCAGCATACCCTTGTATACAAACCCAGAGATTTCTGGAGCCCCCGATGTTTGATCTGATCTTTAACGGCCTTTCCCCTTTTAACGGTGCGCTACTGCTGGGGCTCAGTTTTGTCGCCTCTTTCATCACCGTTTCCCTTGGGATTGGCGGTGGCGTGCTACTGCTGGCGGTCATGGCGTCGATTTTTCCTCCGGCTGCCCTGATCCCGATACATGGTGTCATTCAGCTTGGGGCAAACCTTGTGCGCTGCCTGGTGCTTTTGCGCCATGTCACATGGCCGCCACTGATCAGCTTTGCGGTTGGGTCAGTTGCTGGGGTGCTGCTGGGAGGCCAGTTGGTGGTCACATTGCCTTCGGCCTGGGTACAGATTGGCGTGGGGGCTTTTGTGATCTGGTCAATCTGGATGCGGCCCCCGGCGTGGCTGGCGCGCTGGCCCTGGCTAACCGGTGCCTTTTCCAGTTTTCTGACCATGTTCTTTGGCGCCACCGGGCCCTTTGTGGCCACCTTTTCCAAAGCGCTGAACCAGCCCCGTCAGGCGCATGTGGCCACCCACGCAGCAATGATGACCCTGCAACATCTGCTAAAGACGCTGGCCTTTGGGCTGCTGGGTTTTGCCTTTGCGCCCTGGTTGCCCTTTATCGTGCTGATGATCCTATTGGGGGCTGCTGGCACTGCCATTGGCAAACAGCTGCTGCTGCGCATTTCAGATAAGGCCTTTCGACGCGGGCTGGATCTGGCGCTGCTGATCTTGTCGCTGCGCCTGATCTGGGTTGGTGTGCACTCGCTTATGGCTTGAGCCGATACCCACGGCGCAGGAACGACCAGGCCAGCAGGCAGATCAACGCAGTCGCGCCCAGAGCAATGGAAAAGCCCAAAAGCGGCGCACTGTCAGACACGCCAATCATCCCCCAGCGTGCACCATCTATCAGATAGAACACCGGGTTCAGATGGGTGATCTGATACAGTACAGGCGGTAGGGCCTCGACGGAATAAAAGGTGCCCGACAGAAAGGCCAAAGGTGTCACGATAAAGTTGGTGATCGCCGCCATCTGATCGAACTTGTTGGCATAGATCCCCGCAACAATCCCCAGCGCAGACAGAAACGCCCCGCCAAGAATAACAAAGCCCAGCATCGCCATTGGATGCGCCGGAAAGATGCCCAGCGTCAGCCAAAAGGCCAGCCCGATGGCAATCGCCACAATCACCCCGCGTGCAATACCCCCGGCAAGATAACCGGCCAGAATCTCTCCGGCGGACAGCGGCGGCATCAGGGTATCGACGATGTTGCCCTGCACCTTTGAAATCACAAGAGAGCTGGATGTATTGGCGAAAGCATTCTGAATCACCGTCATCATCATAATGCCCGGCGCAATGAATGTGGTGAAATCAACACCCATCACATCGCCGCGGCGCGGACCAATCGCAATTGAGAATATCACCATGAACAATCCGCCGGTCACCAGTGGTGCCAGCAGGGTTTGCGTCCAGACATTGAGAAACCGCAATATCTCGCGTTTGGCGAGCGTCCAAAGCCCCAGCCAGTTGATACGGCCAAAGCGGCGGGTTCCTTGTTCATAGCTGGGTGAATGCGACATGGGGCCTCCGATCCTTGCGGTGCCTTGTAACTTGTTCTGCGATGATTAGAATAGGGCCAAGACAGAATTGAACGCGCGGCCCGCACTGTGGCCGCTTTTTTCCGTGGAGTTGCCATGTCCTGGACCGATGAACGCGTCGAATTGCTCAAGAAAATGTGGGGGGAAGGTCAGTCGGCCAGCCAGATCGCAAAAGAACTGGGCGGTGTGACGCGCAACGCGGTGATCGGCAAGGTGCACCGTCTGGGTCTTTCAAATCGCGCTGCTTCGGCAGGTGCCGCAAGCGCTGACAAAGCCAAGGCCGAACCAAAGCCCAAGGCCGCCAAGGCCGCAGCGCCAAAACCGGCCCCCACGCCCAAGCCCGCGCCAGAGCCGGCCCCCAAACCTGCACCAGCCCCCGCAGCGGCCGAATCGGTCCCTGCAACCGTGGCCCCCACACCGGCGCGCAAACAGATCATTCCGGCAGGTCAGCCCCTGCCACCACAGCCTTCGGC
Organism: Pelagimonas sp.; assembly: GCA_025210455.1. GTDB lineage: Bacteria > Pseudomonadota > Alphaproteobacteria > Rhodobacterales > Rhodobacteraceae > JAOARQ01. Next base: position 262,527 of record JAOARQ010000013.1, on the reverse strand, counting down.
CAATGAGATCAGCCCAGAGGCGCTGGCCCGCGTGTCGGAAGTGGAAAAGAAAGCCAAAAAGCTGACCCTGATGGATCTGACCGAACGCACCTGCAAATGGCCTGTTGGTGATCCTGCGACAGATGATTTCTGGTTCTGCGGTCTGCCTGTCCAGCAGGGCAAACCCTATTGCGAGGCCCATGTGGGCGTGGCTTTCCAACCCATGAGCTCGCGCCGCGACCGTCGTCGCTAAGCAGCTGCAAAGATAAACAGGGGGCGGCTTGCGGGCCGCCCTTTTCATTTCAGAACTCAGATCGCGTCAGGGTAAAGCCCTGCGCTTTCAGCAAGTTCAGCACACCTGCCTCGCCGCCCAAGTGCCCAGCGCCAAAGGCGGCAACAACCGGCCCTTTGGCCTGCGCCATCACCGCTTCGATCACAGGGATCCAGGCGCGGTTGCGGTCATCCAACAGCGCCGTCTGAGTCACCGCATCAATGCGGTCGGCTTCTTGCTGCGACAGCGATGTCATTTCAGGTGTCAGCATCTGCATGACAAAGACGCTTTCCACATGGGCCTCTTCGAAATAGGCGTTCACCATGGTTTCAAACAGATCCTCCTGCACCTGATCATCGCCCAGCGCCGAACGGATCATCACCATTTGCAGATCCATCGGCACATCCGCAAAGGCACGAAACCCAGTGTCAAAGGGTTCAAGCGCCTGCGTTGGCACCCCAGCCTGATCCGCGATCCGTTCCAGCTGGGTATCCAGCCCATTGTCATCCACCAGCAGCGACTTCATGCAAGAGGGCAGCGATAACAGCATCGACAGATACCAAGGCTGCATCTTTGATCCCATCGCAGGAGGAATTCCGCGATCTGACAGGGCCTGCGCCAGTTGCGGCCAATCATCCCCCAGAAGTTCAACCAGAGTGGTATCCTGCAGCACCAGAAATTCAGGGTTTGTCCCCATCGAGGCCATCAGCTGCGCCTCTTCTGCATCGGTCATTTCCAACAAAAGCCGGTCCGCCCCCTCGATCAGGGGTTTGAGCCGGGCAACCGAAGGGGCCAACCGATCATCTGCAAGATGTATCGTACCGATCAGATGCAGCACCTGTGACCCGCGCACCGCTTTCCAATGGTTGCCTTTGGCATAGGGCGTCGCCGCAAGATGCGCCTGCACCATCTGTTTTTGCGGTGCTGACAAGGCGGGCCGCAGATCACGCCCCGCACATTGCGCCTGAACTGCCCCCGCCAGACAGGCCCAAAGCCCGACAATCATCACCAAAAACCGCATGTTCTGCTCCTTGTGTTCTGGCCCAGTTTTGACGCGACCGGACCAGAGGAACAAGGGGGTATGCGGTCAGGTGTCAAACACCTGACAGGCCTTATCCAGCCAATCCGATGCCTGATCTGACAGATGCGCACCCAGATGTTGCTTCACCTGCGCATGATACTGGCTTAGCCACGCCCATTCCTGATCTGTCAGTGCAGCACGATCCAGCATATCCGTCTGAATCGGCGCCCATGTCAGATTACGGAACTCCATAAAGCCATCATCGGCCTCGACAACTTCGAACAGGTTTTCGATCCGAATGCCGTAAAGCTCAGCCACATAATGCCCCGGCTCAATCGACAGGATCATGCCCGGGCGCAAGTTTACCGGATTATGTGGCTTGCCGATCCGTTGTGGATGCTCATGCACCGACAGGCGATGGCCAATGCCATGGCCCGTACCATGATCGTAATCCAGCCCTAGATCCCACAGCGGGCGACGGCAGATCGCATCAATATGATGGCCCTGCGTTCCTTTTGGGAAACGCAACGTGACCAAAGCATGAAAGGCTTTGAACACAGCCGTATAGGCCCGGTCATACCCCTCGGGCCGGCTGTCAGAAAAGGCAAAGCTGCGCGTGGCGTCAGTCGTTCCGGTGTCATATTGCCCACCTGAATCAAGCAGATAGGTTCCGGTTGGCAAAATGGGAACATCATTCCCCGGCAGCGTTGCGTAATGACACATCGCCGCATTTCCTGCCGCTGCCGAAATCGAGTTAAAGCTCTCATAGATAAAACCGGGCTGAGCCTGACGGAATTCAAGGATCTTGTCTTCAGCCTCGCGCTCGGAGATTGGTTGCCCGGCATCGGCACGTTGCGGCACGTTATGTGCCAGCCAGGCTGAGAACTCTGTCCAGGCGACGCCGTCACGCAGATGGCAGTCTCGCAGACCTTCCAGCTCAAACCGGTTTTTCACCGCCTTGGTCAGGGTCAGCGGATTGCCTTTTAGCAAGGTCTGCGCCCCCTGCGCTTCGACAGCAAGCCGTACGGCCACAGCGCTGAAATCCGGATCCAGCCAGATACGCTGGCCTGCGGTAACCTGTGTGCGGACAGTCGGCAACAGATCACCCGGCGCGCGCAGCTCAACACTTTCAGGCAAATGGGATGTCAAATCAGCGGTCAGCTTATCTGGATCAACAAACCATGTGACTTTGCCTGCACGCGACACCATCAGGAATGACTGGGGAATTGGGTTGAAAGCCACATCTGCCCCGCGCACATTCAGCACCCAGGCGATATTGTCCGGCTGGGTATCAACAAAGAAATCAGCATCTTCCTGCGCCAAACGTGCACAAAGATCTGCCAGTTTATCCACGGCGCTGACGCCCGCAAACTGCAATGGCATCGGTTGAATGGTCGCCTTGGGTGGGGCAGGTTGATCTGCCCAGATCTGATCCACCAGATTGCCCTCTGTTGCGACCATCTCGGCCCCAGAAGCATGACAGGCGCGGGCAAAGCGATCATACCACGATGGCGGCAGATGCATGGCGTCAAAGCCTATGCGCCACCCTGCCTGCGGCACCCGTGACAGCCAGCTTTCAGGCGGGGTTTCAAACAGGTGATAATGTGTAAAAAGCGGCTCGGGGCATTGGCCCGCTGCCTGAACCGTATAGCGGCCATCCACAAACAGCGCAGCTTCATCCGCGCTGATAATCGCCATACCCGCTGATCCGGTAAAGCCGGTTACATAGCCCAGCCGTTCATCATGCGGGGCAACATATTCTGCCTGATGCGCATCAAAGCGCGGCACAATCAGCGCGTTCAGGCCCTGCGCTTTCATCTGCGTACGCAGGTCGGCAATGACGGGGCCTTTTGCAGGCTCTTGAGTGTCATACATGGTATTCAATGTCCTCAGCATGATGGCAGGCAGTTTCACCACGCCCGGCAATCGGGCGCAACTCTGGTCGTTCTGATCGGCAGCGGCTTGTGACATGGCGACAGCGCACATGAAACGGGCAACCTGACGGAATATTCAATGGTGAGGGCAATTCGCCCTCAAGGCGAATGGCAGCCCCGCGATCATCCGGGTCCAAAGAGGGGGCCGCAGAAAGCAGCGCCCGGGAATAGGGATGCGACGGGGCAGAAAACAGGGTTTCGCTATCCCCGATTTCCACGATACGCCCGAGATAGATCACAGCAACGCGGTTCGACACATGACGCACCAGCCGCAGATCATGGGCCACAAACAGAATGGTCAGATCCAGCCGGTCTTGCAATTCAAGCAGCAGATTCACCACCTGCGCCTGCACTGACACATCCAAAGCAGACACCAGTTCATCTGCGATGAGGATCTCAGGCTCAACCGCAAGGGCGCGCGCAATGGCGATACGCTGTCGCTGACCACCGGAAAACTCATGCGGCAGTTTCCCCGCAGCATCCTGTGGCAGACGCACCAGTTCCAGCAGTTCCGCCACGCGGGCGTCAATCTGATTGTCCGGGCGCATCTCGTGCACGCGCAGGGCCTCGGCCAGGATTTGCCCGGTGGTCATGCGCGGGTTCAGCGATGAATAGGGATCCTGAAACATCATCTGCACGCGGCGGTTATAGCTGCGATCATGGCGCTGATCAGGGGCAAAGATTTCAGAGCCGTCGAAATGAATTTCCCCAGCTGTCGGATCGTAAAGCCGCACGATACACCGCGCGAGCGTGGATTTTCCGCAGCCGGATTCACCAACCACGCCAAGGGTCTCACCTTTTTTCAGATCCAGACTGACCCCATTAAGCGCATTTACAACCCGCCCCGGCTTGCCCTGAATCATATCGACCAGCGTCCGCCCCAGAGCAAATTCAAGATGCAGATCACACACTTCCAGCACTGTCTCGCTCATGCGGCATCCCCCTGATGCGTTGTCATTGGGCTAAAGCAGGCGGCGAAACGTGACCCGGCCAGGGCCTGCAGCTCGGGTCGGCTGATCTGGCATTGATCAGAGGCCACCCCGCAACGCGGAGCAAAGGCGCAACCAGCGGGCAACTGATCCAGACTGGGCGGCACTCCGGGTACTGAAAACAGCTGGGTACGCGGCGGGATATTCTCGGGCACCGATCGCATCAGACCCACGGTATAGGGGTGATAGGGATCACGCAGCACATCGCGCACCCTGCCCTGTTCAACGATGCGCCCGGCATACATCACCGCCAGGCTGTCACAGGTCTGCGCCACGACGCCCAAATCATGTGTGACCAGCACCACGCCCATATCGAATTCTTGCGCAAGCTGCAGGATCAGATCCAGAATTTGCGCCTGAATGGTCACATCCAATGCTGTGGTTGGTTCGTCCGCCAGCAACAGCTTTGGATTGGCACAAAGAGCAATGGCGATCATCACCCGCTGGCGCATACCGCCGGAAAACTGGTGGGGATAATCCTTGAGACGACTGGCAGCCGAGGGAATCCCAACCAGATCCAGCATTTCAATCGCCCGGTCCCGGCGGGCTTTGCGCGGCAGGTCCGTATGGGCCTTTAGCGTTTCTTCCAACTGCATCCCAACCGTCAGCAGCGGGTTCAGCGAAGTCATCGGTTCCTGAAAGATCATCGCAATCTCGCGCCCGCGGACCTGCCGCAGCGCGCGATCAGACATGGGCACCAGATCCTGCCCCTGCCACAGCACCTGCCCTTCGACAGCGCCATACTGCCGCGACAACCCCATGACCGAGCGCAGCGTTACACTTTTGCCCGATCCGCTTTCGCCAACCAGCCCCAGCACTTCGCCCCGCCCGACATCAAAGCTGACATCGCGCAGCGCGGGCAAGGGCTGACCACCGCGTGAGAAGGTGGTGCTCAGACCTTTGACCTTTAAAATCTTGTCACTCATGATTATCCCCTTGGCCGCAGCAGATCTGCCACGCCATCCCCCAAAAGCGAAAATCCAAGCCCGGTGATCACAATCGCAATGCCGGGCATCAGGCTAAGCCACCATGCTGTGGCGATAAAACTGCGCCCTTCTGCAATCAGCACGCCCCATTCCGCCTGCGGCGGCTGCGCACCAAGCCCCAGATAGCCCAGCGATGATCCCAGCAGGATCGCCAATGCCATGTCTGTCATCCAATAGACCACCACAGGTGTGATCGCATTGGGCAGAAGATGGCGAAAGATGATCCGGCGGTCAGAATAGCCCATCACTACACCCGCTGCGGAATAATCATTGCCCATCTGCGCAATGATCTCGGCCCGCATCAGGCGCGCATAATAGACCCAGCCCACCAGCGTGATCGCAATATACATATTGATTAGCCCCGGCCCCAGCACCGCAACCACCGCGATGACAAGCACCAGAAAAGGAAAGGTGATAATGGCATCCACCACACGACCAAAGATGATATCCGCGATCCCCCGGTAGTATCCCACCAGTGCACCAACAATCACCCCGATCACCAAAGCAAAAACAGTGGCGAAAACCGCCATCTGCATATTCACCCGATAGGCCCAGATCACCCGGCTCAGGCTATCGCGCCCAAGCAGGTCAGTGCCAAAGGGATGCGCCCAACTAGGGGACTGCCGCACCGCCAGATAGTCAATCGCGTTTGGATCATAGGGGGCAAAGACCCCCGGAAAAAGCGCCAGCAGGGTCGAAATACCGATGATCAGCACCCCCAGCATCATTCCGGGTTTCGCCAAGACCTGCCGCAGGCGCGAAGGGGCCTTGGCCCCGGTTGTCATCACATCGGTCATTGCAGTCGCATCCTTGGATCAAGCCGCGCCTGAAACAGGTCGGTCAGCAGAAACACCAGCGACACCAGCACCGCAAAGGTCAGTGTCAGCCCCTGGATCAGCGGGTAGTCACGGGCAAAGATTGCCTCTAGCATCAGCCGCCCCATGCCGGGCACGGCAAAAACCGTTTCTGTGACCAAAGTCCCGGACATCAGGTTGCCAATCGACAGCCCCAGCAGGGTCACCGTTGAAATCAGCGCATTGCGCAGCACATGCCGCCCGAGAATCAGACTGTTGGGCAACCCTTTGGCGCGGGCAAACTGCACATACTCCGCATCCAGCACATCAATAACCGCGCTGCGCAGGTTCCGCATGATGATCGCCGAAGTATACAGCGCCACCGTCATTGAGGGCAAAAACAGATGATAGAGCCGCTCAAGGAACGTGTCGCCATAGCCGCCCACCGGGAACAAGCGCAGCTGCGCCGCCAGAAACGTCAGCAACACCAGCCCGATGTAAAACACCGGCATCGACAGCCCCACCTGAAACACCGACCGGATCAGCGTATCAGGCCAGCGCCCGCGGTTCAGCGCCGCGACAAAGGCCAACGGCCCAGCGATCAGCAAAGACAGCGCCACCGCATAAAGCGCCAGAAACAGCGTGATGGGCAGGCGTTGAATGATCACATCCATCACCTCTGTCCGCATCAGGATTGAGCGCCCCAGATCCCCCTGAATTGTGTTTGTCAAAAACAGCCAGAACTGTGTCCAAAGCGGCTGTGTCAGCCCAAGACGTTCGCGAATGGCCTGAATATCCGCGTCTGATGCCCGATCCCCTGCCATAGCGATTGCAGGATCTCCGGGCAGCAGGCGAACCAAAAGAAAGATGATGATCATCACCAGAAAGAAGGGCGGGATCATCAGAACCAGACGCTTCAGAATATACTGCAAACTTGCCACGTTTCCCCCCAATAGACAGCCCCGCCAGACAACAGCCCGGCGGGGTGTTTATGTGTCAGCTCAGCGGCTGACAGTGGCCTGATCAAAGATATTGTTGCCCAGCGGTGTCTGAACATAGCCATTCACCGATTTGGACAGCGCCACCGCAAAGGGTGTTTCATACATGAACAGCAACGGGGCCGCGTCGGCATAGATTTTCTGCATCTGCAGGAACTGACCTTCGCGCTTAGTCGGATCCATTTCGGTGCTGGCCGCTTCAAAGAGCATATTGAACTCTTTGCTTTCCCAGCCGGTGCCAACTGCCTTTCGGGTTGGGGAATAACCCAGCCAGCCGACAACCTGACTTGGGTCGTTCACATCGTTCACCCACCCATAGGTGTGAATATCGAACTCACCCGAACGGTTCTTGGCCCCGCGCGTTGCGCCATCCACCTGTTCTACCACCAGATCAATGCCCAGCGGTGCCCACATCTGCTGAAGCGCCGCAAAAACAGTCGCATCATCTGACGATCCTGCCAGCGTGGTCAGCGTCACCTTGGTGCCCGGCTCGATCCCGGCCTCGGCGATCAGCGCCTTGGCTTTGTCCAGATCATAGGCGTAGAGCGGATCCAGATTGGCCGCATATTGCGTGGCCGCCGCCATCAAAGGCGAACTCATGGGTTTGCCAGCACCGTGCAGGACGACCCCGATCAACGCCTCTTTGTTGGTGGCATAGTTCAGCGCCTGACGCACACGCGGGTCAGCCATCGGGTTTGGCGACCCATCTGAACGGGTGTCACGCGCATTGATCGGCGAATAGATGATCCGGGTTGAGGGGAAGAGATTCATGTCGATCTTGGAATCTGCGTCCAGTTCGCTCACACGATTGAAGGGGATGAATTCTGCGACATCCACTTCACCCGCCTGCAACCGCAAAATACGCGTGGCATCGTCTGGCACGATCTCAAAGTGCACCCCGTCCAGATAGGGCAGCGGCTTGCCGTCAGCACCGTTCCGCCAGTGATGTTCGTTGGCGCAGAAATCCATGGATGCGCCCTGTTCGAACCCACACAGATAGAAAGGACCGGTGCCGACACCTGCTTTGGTCGCGCCAAAGATCGCAGCGGATTTTTCCTGATCCGTCGCCCCTTCTGCTGCATCAAACGCAGCCTTGGAAACAATCGCCGTGTTGAAGGTGGCCAGCATCGACAAGATGGTTGGGTCGGGTGTTTTCAACGACACGGTGACAGTGTTGCCCTGAGCCGTGACCGCATCAATCGTGCCCAGCAGACCGGCCCATGGGCTTAGATCGCCGTTGCGGGCACGATCCAGCGAGAACACCACATCCGCGCCTGTCATGGCAGACCCATCCGCGAATTTGATCCCATCGCGCAGCGTCAGCGTGACCGTCTTACCATCGGCCGAGACCTCATGGGCGCTGGCCAGACCGGGTTCGACCGAATTGCCATCAGCGCTAAGGCGCAGCAGCGTATCGAAAATGCTGCCAACCATCCAGATATCCGGATTACGATCCGCATAGATCGGATCAATCAGACGGGATCCGTCATAGCGGGCAAAGTTCAGGATACCGCCACGATCCTGCGCATAGGCAGGCGCAGCCAGACCGGCGCAAAGCGCGATGCCCGCCACCATCGAAGTGAGTTTCATGAGCCATTCTCCCCGAGTCATTTTTCTGTTGATGAGGGAAGGATAGGTCAAATTTTACCGATACTAAAATCTTTTTTAGCAGATTGGATACATTTTTTGCAAAATCAAAGAACCCCAATGGGTTAGATCTAGCTATCTGCGGTCTCATCCATAGGTTTGGTACTGACCCATAGCTCAACGGCGTTTTCTTTGCTCAGAACCTTTGAGAAATGCGGCTTGGATGTATCGTGGTGAATCACATCACCGGGGTTCACGATATAGGTCACATCGCCCACGTGATATTCCAGCTGCCCCTCCATCAGGTAGCAAAACACTTCGCCCGCATGGCGCATCTGTTCAGACACATGACCTGACGGGCGATGCACAATCTGGGAATAAAACAACGCACCGGGAAAGCCTGGGCCCAATTTTTCGTAATGTCTTCCGCGTGTTCCAAGAGAATAAGTCTGCCGTCCATCCTTTGGAACATGTTCAGAAAACACCTGTGGAACCGACAAAAGCTGTTCAATACTGGTCTGTAGCGCCTTGGCAATGGCCATCAAAGAGGTCAGCGAAGGCGCACTGATACCGCGTTCGACCTGAGACAAAAAGCCAGTGGTCAGCTGGGTGGCGCGCGCGGTTTGCTCAAGGGTCATCCCCATCGCTTTGCGGCGCCTGCGAATGGCCGGGCCAAGCTGATCCGGATGGCCCGCTGACTGACTGTGTTTCTTTGTGTCCACCATTTTATCCCCCATACACGCTGCACTTGCCTCAGGGGTAATTGAATGCGCTCTTGGACAAAAGCACAAAACAATTTTTAGTCACACTAAATTTCCAGCTCCGACAGCAGCCTAGGCAGAAACATTAAAACAGGCGATTTCCCGGCCCTGTTTGATTTCCAGATCCGGCCGCATCTGCCCACACTTTTCACTGCGTTTCGGGCAGCGGGTTTGAAACAGGCAACCAGGCGGCAGATCCAGTGGGCTGGGCAGATCGCCATCCAAAACCTGCGGCACCACTTTTTCGCGCGGATCGGGCACCGGCACTGCCGACAAAAGCGCCTGCGCATAGGGGTGCTGTGGATCGCCAACAAGACGATCAGCCGACGCTTTCTCCATCATGCCGCCCACATACATCACCAGAATATCATCCGAAATATGCCGGACCACGCCCAGATCATGGGCGACAAAAATCAGCGTCAGCCCCATTTCCTGCTGTAGATCGCGCAACAGATTGATCACCTGCGCCTGAATGGACACATCCAGCGCCGACACAGGTTCATCACAGAGCAAAATACGCGGATGTGTCACCAGCGAGCGCGCGATGCCAATGCGCTGACATTGCCCGCCGGAAAACTCATGCGGGTAGCGGTTAAAGTTACGCTCTGCGATGCCAACCCGATCCAGCATGTCCCGCGTCAGATCATTGCGTTCCTGCGCGGACAGTTCTGGGCGGAAGTATCGCAGGGGTTCAGACACGATTTCCCGCACCGCCATACGCGGGTTCAGCGAAGCAACCGGGTCTTGGAAAATCATCTGAACCTGACGGCGCAAGCCTTGCAGGTCAGAGCGCATAGCGTAATCCACAACCTCGCCATCCAGGGCAACCTGCCCGCTTTCGGGCGTGATCAACCCAGCGATGGCACGGATCAGTGTCGACTTTCCACAGCCGGATTCCCCAACGATCCCAAGGGTTTTCCCTGCCTCCAGATCAAAGCTGACACCATTCACCGCATGAACCTTGCCAGCGGTTGACCAGGGCCATTTCTTTGTTTGAGGCGCCGGAAAGGTCACATGAAGGTCGCGCACGCTTAGAATTGGGGATGTCATGACAGTTCCTCGACCGGGCGCAGGCAGGCGCGTTTTCCAGCTTTCCAGTTTTCCAGATCCGGCAGGGCCTGCGCACAGCTATCCAGCGCATCCACACAGCGCGGGCCAAAGGGGCAATGCGATGGCGGCTGTGTCTGGTTGGGCGGGCTTCCGGGAATGGCACTAAGTTCGCCCGCGACCTCATGGATATTGGGCACGGCGCGCAGCAGGCCACGGGTATAGGGATGGCCCGGCGCATCAAAGATCTGAAGCGTTGTCGCCTGTTCCATCACCTTGCCGCCATAAAGCACCAGCGTGTCGTCGCAAAATCCGGCCACAACCCCCAGATCATGAGTGATCAGCATAATCGCTGTGCCCATTTCCTGCTGGATCTCATCAAGAAGGTTCATGATCTGCGCCTGCACTGTCACGTCCAGTGCGGTTGTTGGCTCATCCGCGAGGATCAGCTTGGGTTTGCAGATCAGCGCCATGGCGATCACGATCCTCTGCCGCATCCCACCGGAAAACTCATGCGGATAGGCACGCAGCCGGTTCCTGGCATCAGGGATCTGCACCGCCTCCATAACTTCAAGCACCCGTTTGCGCGCCTCGCGACGGCTCAGGCCTTCGTGCTGCTCTACCACTTCGCCCAGCTGGCGTTCGATGCGCATATAGGGGTTCAGCGACGACATAGGATCCTGAAAAATCATGCCAATATCTTTGGCGCGGATCTTGTTCAGTTGCGGCTGAGACATCTGCAAAAGATCCTGCCCGCCAAACATCACCCGCCCCGAGGCCCTGCCATTCTTGGCCAGCAGCCCCATGATCGACAGGGCAATCTGGCTTTTGCCTGATCCACTTTCCCCCACAACGGCCAGCTTTTGCCCCGGCTCAATGTCAAAGCTGACATCATTCACCGCATGCACAAAACCATCGCCGGTGCGAAAACGGATCGAAAGATTTTCTACGGATAACAGAGACATCAGCGCTCCTTCGGGTCAAGCGCATCGCGCAGACCATCACCGATATAAAACAGAGACACCTGCGCAATCACGAAACAGGCCGCCGGAAAGGCCAGCTGCCACAGCGTGCCAAAGGTCATTGTGGCCGCGCCTGCGGAAATCAGCGCGCCCCAACTGGTGTTGGGTTCCTGAATGCCCACCCCAAGGAATGAGACAAGGCTCTCGCTCATGATGACTTCGGGGATTACCAGTGATCCATAGATCACCACCAGCCACAGCACATTGGGCAGCAGATGACGAAAAATAATGGCGAAGTCGCTCATGCCCAGCATTCGCGCGGCATCCACAAATTCACGGTTTTTCAGCATCATCACCTGTCCGCGAATGATCAACAGCCCCGACGTCCAGTTCACAATGATGATCACCAGAATCATCTGTGTCAGCGAGCGCCCAAAGAAAGCCTGCCAGACCACGAAAAAGATGATGTAGGGAATGGACAGCCAGATGTTGTAAACCGCCATGACAATCTGATCAAAGCGCCCGCCATAATACCCGGCCAGCGCCCCAATGGTCGCCCCCAGCATGACGGCCACGGGCCCCGCCACAAACCCCACCAACAGCGAGGTGCGCGACCCCTGAACCACGCGCGCATACAGATCGCGCCCCAGTTCATCGACCCCAAAGTAATGGCCATTTTCAATTGAGGGGCCGCCGATCTCTTTGATCTGCCCCAGCATGTTCCAATCAATCTCTTCATAGTTCCACTGGGCGATGCTGTGACCAAAAATGGCAAACAGCACGAGCCCAAACAGCATAAAGACTGAAAACACCGCCAGACGGTTTTTCAAAAACCGCACCCGGGCATCAGCCCAAAAGGATCGGCTAGTAATCATATCTTCGGCGACTTCGCTGGCAAAGGCGGCCGAATTCAAACGTTTCTTGGCAGAGGTCATAGCTGGCTCCGCACTTTGGGATCAATCCAGGCATAGGCCAGATCAAGCATAAGATTCAGGGAAAAGGTCAGGACGCTGTACAGGATCGCCAGCCCCAGCAGCATGGAATAGTCGCGGGTATAAGCAGCGTTGATGAAATCCTGCCCGATCCCACCGGTGGAAAAGAAGACATCAATAAACACCGACCCGGTGATCATGTAGACAAATACCGGCCCCATATAGGTGATCGTCGGCAAAAGTGCCGGTTTCAGCGCATGCCGCCACAAGATCACGCGCTCGGGCAGACCTTTCGCGCGGGCGGTGCGAATAAAGGGCGAATTCATCACCTCGAGCATGGAGCCCCGCGTCAGGCGCGCGACCCCGGCCATATAGGAGGTGCCCAGACCGATTGCAGGCATGACGATGTATTGCCATTGCCCGCCGTTCCAGCCGCCGCCGGGCAACAGCCCCCATGACAGGGTGAAAAGCAGAACCATAATAGGAGCGAGCACGAAATTCGGGAAGATCTGGCTAAAGATCGCCAGCCCGGTCATCGTGTAATCCCAGATTGAATTGTGTCGCAGCGCTGCGATGATCCCCAGTGGCACCCCGGCCAACAGAACAAAGACCGCCGACCAGAACCCATAGGTCAGCGTCACCGGAAAGCCCTGTGCGATCACATCATTTACGGTACGATCTTTTTGCGAAAAGCTGGGGCCAAAATCAAATTCCAGCACAATGCCTTTGATATAGGTCCAAAGCTGCACATAAAGCGGCTGATCCAGCCCGTAGCGTTCCAGAACATTGGCCATCACAGCAGGCGGCAGAGGGCGCTCAGAGGTGAAGGGCCCGCCCGGAGCCAGACGCATCAGATAGAAGGATGCGATCACCAGCACCAGCAACGTCGGGATCATCGCCATGAGCCGACGCAGAGTATAATTCAACATGGAAACCTCGCTGAGCCCCCCGCCACATTCTGTGCGGCAGGGGGCAATTGCTTGAGACTAAAACAGGATTATTCCGCGACCTTGAACAGGTCTTTCGAATACCATGTCTGTTCCACGTTGTTCACCGGCCAGCCCTGAATCGACCCGTCCAGCATCATGTTGGTCGAATAGTGATAGACTGGGATCACCGGCATTTCAGCGGCAATGATCTGTTCAACCTCGGTGTAAAGCGGCACGGTGTCCTGCGCCGATTTCGCCTGCGCCAGCAATTCGTCTACGCGTGCGTTGTTGAACTTGGCATCATTGTACCCGGATTCAGACTGTAGCAGATCCAGAAAGGTCGAAGCTTCGTTATAGTCGCCACACCAGGCGCCACGCGCCATTTCAAAGTTCTGGTTGCCACGGTTTTCCAGGAAGACTTTCCATTCCTGATTGGCCAGCGTTACCTCGATGCCCAGCTTTTGCTTCCACATCTGGCTGGCGACAATCGCCACCTGCTGGTGCGCATCCGACGTGTTGTACAGATATTCGAACGCCAGCTTTTCACCACCGGGGCCATAGCCCGCTTCGGCCAGCAATTCCTTGGCTTTTGCGTCGCGCTCAGCCTGAGTCATCTTGGCATAATCGACTTCTGGCACCTCAAAGCCATCGGTGGCACCGGGGGTAAAGGTAAAGGCCGGGAACTGACCGCCCTGCAGCACGCGTTCTGTGATCACGCTGCGATCCAGCGCATAGGCCAGCGCCTGACGCACGCGCACATCTTTGAACGCTTCGGGGCCTGAAACCAGATTGAAGTTGAAATAATAGTTGCACAGGCGCGGCAGGGCATAGGCCTCTTCGCCGAACTCTTTGCGCAGGGCCGGATATTGGCCTGCCGGGATTTCGGTGCGCTCAACTTCGCCCGCTTTCCAGCGGGTCAGCGCCTGCGCGTCATCGCCAATAACCAGGGTCACGACCTTATCCAGCACAGTGGCGTCATTGTCCCAATACATGTCATTGCGCACACGAACGGAACGTTCTTTCAGCACATGTTCGGTCAGCTTATAGGCCCCGTTTGAAACCAGGTTGCCCGGACGGGTCCATTCTTTGCCATTGGCTTCGATCGCCCATTTGGGGCTGGGAAAGGTGGTGGCATGGGTGACCATCTTGGCGAAATAGGGCAGTGGCTGGCTAAGTTTCACCACCAGCGTATGATCGTCAGGCGCAGACACCCCCAGCTCTGACGGCTGTTTATCGCCTTTGATAATCGCGCCACCGTTTTCGATGGACATCAGCTCCATGTACCACGCATAGGGCGATGCCAGATCCGGGGTCACCGCGCGCTGCCAGGCATAGACAAAATCATGCGCCGTCACCGGTTGGCCATCTGACCACTTTGCAGTGTCGCGCAACTTGAAAGTGTAGGTCATATTGTCGGCGCTGACATCATGGCTAAGCGCGACACCCGGAATCAACGCGCCATTTTCATCCTGATTGTACAGACCTTCGAACAGGTCACGCACGACTTCTGATCCATTCACATCTTCGACCAGCTGCGGGTCAAACGAGGTAAATTCATCCAAAACACGATAGGTAAAGGTTTGATCTTCTGCCAGTTTTGTGCCCTCAGGCACATCCGCCGCGAAGGCCGCTGTAAAAATAGTTGAGGACAGCAGGGCTGCCGTAAGCATCGTCCGGGTCTTCATAATATCCTCCTTGTTGTATTCTATATCCAATTTGTGACGCAGATCCGCACCATTGGAAAGCTTTATGTATCGCGATCATGCTCTACGTCAGGCTGCATGCCTACCCCTTGAGCAGGATCAAATCAGCCATCTCTTTCGGGGCGCGCAGTCAAAACAAGCTTGCCATCTACGTCTTCGACTAACCCGCGCGCTTGCAGATTTTTGATATAGCGCGCCATCCCTTTGCGCCCCTTGCGTTCAAAAAAGGGCAAAAGACGCGGCTGAAGATTGGGCCAGAGCATCGCAAGCCGCGACAGGATTGAATCGCTGCGCTTCGGGTAATCCTCAAGTCGCGGATGTTCGAGCACCCGCAGGAATGAGCGCGCCACATCTATCGGCTGCTGCGGTTCGTCGATAAAATTCAGCACATTGCCGTTATCCAATGCCTCTTGCCGCAGCATCTGGGTATCGGTGGCAGTGGGCGCAACCGTGCCCACTTTGATCCCGTGCTGATCCATATCCAGCGCAAATGACAGCATCGCACCGCGCAAACCGAACTTTGACGCTGAATAGATCGGCGTTTCCCTCAGCGGCTGGATGCCCCCCAGCGACGTGGTGGTGATCACCCGCGGATCATCTGATTTTTGCAGATATGGCACTGCAAGTCGCGTCAGGACACAGGGCGCGATCAGCGTGATATTGATCTCATTGCGGATGCTTTCCACGCTCCGATTGTGAAACCGGGCTGCCACGGTGATCGCCATCCCGTTCACCAGAAGATCCAGCCCGCCAAAGCGCGCCTGGGTCTGATCAAGCAGGGCCTCCATTGCCGCATCTTCGGTCAGATCCCCAACAAAGGGCATGGCCCGTTCGCCCAAAGTCTTGCAGACATGATGCGCGGCAAATTCATTTTGATCCGCAATCACCAGATTCATACCGCGCGCATACAGCAACTCCGCCAAGGCGCGACCGATGTCTCCGCCGCCGCCGGTTATAATCGCCGTGCGCCCCTCATATCGATAGCTCATGCTGCCACCTGCGCAGTGGGTTTGGGTGCCAGTTCTTCTTCGGCCAGGGTTTTCCAGCCAATTTCACGCATCAGCTTGTCAACAAAGCGCTTGTAAGTATCGCTATCTACATAGCCCTTGTGACGATCCGAGGCGATGAACCTGATCCCGTTGCTCAGATCTGGCGATGGCCCCATCGCCTTTTCATCCAGCTGAGCCACGGTTTCTTTGCCATCCAACTGGTCGCGCAGATAGTTGGCCAGCAGAAAACCCATCTGATCAAACATCTTGAAAGCGCCAGAGTTGGTTTCGATGTGGCTGATACCAAAAAGATTGCGATGCGCGCGGTTGAAGACCTGCAAATACATCATCGGACGACCACCCTGATAGTCAAAGTAATCCCGCGCAAAGCCTTGCTGCTGATGATAGCCCGTTGCGCAGATGATCAGATCCACCGCCGCGCGTGTCCCGTCTTTGAACACCACATCTGCGCCATCCAGATGGTCGATGTCACCTTTGGCCGTGATGTCGCCATGCTGAAGATAGTGCAGCAATTGCGAATTCAGAATCGGGTGGCTTTCGAACAGCTTGTGATCCGGTTTTGGCAGTCCCAGACGGGTCAGATCGCCGACCAGCCAGTTCAGCAGAAAGGTCATGATTGGGCGGCTGATCCACAGGGGCAGATTTGGGCTGTCGTGATCAAACAGATCCGCCGGCTTGCCAAAGATATGCTTGGGGATAAAGTAGTACCCCCGCCGCACCGAAATATAGGCCTCTTGCGCAGCTGCCGCCGCATCGCAGGCGATATCGCAGCCGGAATTTCCCGCCCCAAGGATCAAGACCCTCTTGTCTTTGAATTCATCCATCGATCGGTAGCTGTGAGAATGCCGGATCTCACCGCTAAAGGCCCCTTGCAGATCAGGCATCTTGGGGTGCCACTGCGACCCCGTGGCGCAGATCACCGCGAAATATTGGTGCACCTCACCGGTGCTAAGGGTGACTTTCCATCGTCCATCCGGCTGCTTTTCAATATCTGCAATTTTGGTCTCAAAGCGGATTTGTTCATTCAATCCATAGGTCTGCGCAAAGTCTTCAACGTAGTTTTGGATCTGCGAATGCTTGGGGTAGTCGGGAAAATGATCCGGCATCGGAAAACCGGCAAATCCAGACAGGGTCTTTGACGAAATGAAATGCGCGCTGTCATACATCGGCGTGCCATCGCGGGTGATATCCCAAATCCCGCCGACACGCTGCCCTGCATCAAAGTGATCATAGGGCACACCTTTGACCCGCAAGGCCCGCGCTGCCGCCAACCCCGCCGGGCCCGCACCAATGATGCAGGCTTTTCTTGTCTCTTCCAAAACTTTCTCCTCCCGGTGCCGCATGGCTGATCCTCCCAGACAGGTCATACGGTTTCTTTTCATCAGCCTGCCCTAGGCGCTGTGCTGCACAAAGACATGTTCCGGCGGAAAAACGGACATTTTCGGACATTTTGAATGGCGGCAAGCAGCCCCCTTGCTAGGATGCGATCAACAAAAAGGGTTGCGCATGACGGCTGAGGCAACGATT
The DNA here is from genome assembly GCA_025210455.1 of Pelagimonas sp. GTDB lineage: Bacteria > Pseudomonadota > Alphaproteobacteria > Rhodobacterales > Rhodobacteraceae > JAOARQ01. The sequence goes on along the minus strand of JAOARQ010000013.1, from coordinate 245,097 downwards.
TCCTCTCATATTTTGTATTACACCTGCATCGAACTGCAGGCGCGCGGGATCGCTATGGAAGGATTACCGCAATGGCCCACGGTTATTCGACCCGTCCTGAATATGCAGCGCCCCCGTGTCAGTTTTGCGCAAAGTCAGGATCTGATCCAAAGAGCGCTGGCCCTATCAAAGGATCCTGATTTGGGGGTGGCTGTTGGCCGTCGACAGACCATTGGGTCTGCCGGGCTTTTGGCAAGTGGCCTATTGGCCAGCGCAACCTGTGGCGATGCATTGGCGTTGGGGGTGAAATATCATCGGATTACAGGCAGCATGCTGGATCTGCTTTTCCAAAAGACCACTGATGACGTGGTAATGCTCAGGACGACATCACGCCATCCCACGCCGCAGATCTCAGCCTTTCTGGTTCAAGAACTGTTTACCAACATCACCCAAATCGCCCGGTTTTTATATGGCCAGGGCACAGCGGTGAAACAGGTTCACCTGATGTTCACAACAAGGAACCCAGCGCTCTATCGCACCACCTTTGGCTGCCCGGTGCTGTTTGGCCAGACGGATAACACCCTGGTTTTTTCCTCTGAGGTATTAGCTGCCCCATTGGACACCGCTGACGCCTATGCGCTGCCCTCTATTCTTGCTGTATTGGATAGCCTGATGGCGCAGGAGCAAGCCAACCAGAGCTTTCTGGCGCATATCGAACATCTGTTGATTCAACAGATTGCACAAAGTCCGACAATGGAGCACATCGCGCGGTCGCTTGGCATGACCGAACGCACCTTGCGTCGCAAACTGACACAGGCCGGGGTCAGCTATAGCGAGCTGCTGGATCGCGTGCGACAAGGGCGGGCAGTTGAGCTGCTGGAAACGGATATGCCATTGGCAGACGTCGCGCAGCATCTGGGCTTTGAAGATACGCGCAGCCTGCGGCGCAAGGTTCAGGGCTGGACGGGGCACAGCCCGAAAGCTCTGCGTCAGCTCAGGCGGTGATCACCCCAGAGGGGCTCAGAAACACAGAGCGGCGCAGGTCATCGCCGGGCAGAAAGACCCTTGGCAGTTCACTGCCTTCAAACTTGGGGCGTTCCTTTGGATTTTGGGCGATTTCCAGAACCGCGCCATTGTCAAAGAGCACCGACATATGATGTTTGCCAATGACAGCGGTCTGTACGCGCGCACCCTGCAAGCGTCGTTCCAGATCCTGATCATTGCCCCCTTTGATCCAGCAAGAGGCCCCTTCGCGGGTTTCGCGCAGCATGCACCCATCCAGGCTGATCCATTCTGCGGCCCCAAAGATGGGCACTATCAACCAGTTTTCCCCCAGAAACAGACCAAAGAACCCATAGCTGCCAATACCATAGCTGCCCAGTTCGCAAGACACCATTTCAACCTGTTGCCCCTTTAGCGCCTTGGCATCAATCTGTTCCGGTTCGAAAGGCACCATTTTGTAATGGTCCATCAGATTGTCAAAACCGCTTTCTTCCAAGGGTTGCGTAAAATCCTCGATTTCATAAGGTCCAGAGATAATCGGAGATTGTTCTGGTAGAGTATCCAGAAACTGCCGAACCTGATGCGCCACCAGTCGTTTGGCCAGCCAATTGCCGCGATCAGCAGCAGATTTGATTGTTAAAAGAATATTCCTGTTCAGGCTTTCAAACACGGCTTTCTCACAGTTGAATGGCAAAGGTCGCCCAGAAGTTGTGTAAGGAAACGGTGTTCAGGTAAATCTTTAATTAACAGAGCCTTGAAAATTCCCAACATCGGCAGAATTTCCCAAAAAGAAACCCCCGCCAAATCAATGGCGAGGGTCTATTTCTAATCACCACATGGGTGGCAAAGACTTACCAGTCTTCGCGAACCACAACGCGGGTCTTGATCGGCAGTTTCATCGCCGCCAGACGCAGAGCTTCACGTGCGATATCTTCGGCAACACCGTCGATCTCGAACATGATGCGGCCCGGCTTGACCTTGCAGGTCCAGCGATCCACGGAACCCTTACCTTTACCCATACGAACTTCGATGGGCTTCGCGGTCACAGGGGTGTCCGGGAAGATACGGATCCATACACGACCCTGACGCTTCATGTGACGGGTCATTGCACGACGTGCCGCTTCGATCTGGCGTGCAGTTACACGCTCAGGCTCAAGAGCCTTCAGACCGTAGGTGCCGAAGTTCAGGTCGGAACCGCCCTTGGCCAGACCTTTGATCCGGCCCTTCTGCATCTTGCGGAATTTAGTACGCTTAGGCTGAAGCATAGTTTAGGGCCTCCTTAGCGACGACGGTCGCCACCTGCACCACGAGGTGCGGGGCCGTCCTGGATTTCCTGCGACTTGCGATCACGTGCCTGCGGGTCATGTTCCATGATCTCACCTTTGAAGATCCAGGTTTTGATCCCGATGATACCGTAGGGGGTCGAGGCCTCTACATGGCTGTAATCGATGTCCGCACGCAGGGTGTGGAGAGGCACGCGGCCTTCGCGGTACCATTCGGTACGTGCGATTTCAGCACCACCCAGACGGCCTGCAACGTTCACCCGGATACCCAGGGCGCCCATGCGCATTGCGTTCTGAACGGCACGCTTCATCGCGCGACGGAAGGATACACGGCGTTCCAGCTGCTGAGCGATGCTTTCGCCAACCAGCTGAGCGTCCAGCTCGGGCTTGCGCACTTCAACGATGTTGAGGTGCAGCTCGCTGTCGGTCATCTTGGCAATTTTCTTGCGCAGAACTTCAATGTCTGCACCTTTTTTACCAATGATAACACCCGGACGGGCTGTGTGGATGGTGACACGGCACTTGCGGTGCGGGCGTTCAATGATGACGCGCGCGATGCCGGCCTGCTTGCACTCTTCGTGGATGAAATCACGAATGCGCAGATCTTCCAGCAGCAGATCACCGTAGTCTTTGGTGTCAGCGTACCAACGGCTGTCCCAGGTGCGGTTCACCTGCAGACGCATACCGATCGGGTTTGTTTTATTACCCATTAGGCTTGCTCCTCAACCTGACGCACCTTGATGGTGAGTTCCGAGAACGGCTTGTTGATGCGACCAAAGCGACCACGGGCACGAGGACGGCCACGCTTCATCACCAGGTTTTTGCCAACATAGGCCTCAGCGACGATCAGCTCGTCAACATCCAGACCGTGGTTGTTCTCTGCGTTTGCGATAGCGGACTGAAGGCATTTCTTCACGTCTACTGCGATCCGCTTTTTCGAGAAGGTCAGATCGGTCAGAGCCTTGTCTACCTTCTTGCCACGGATCAGCTGTGCCACGAGGTTCAGCTTTTGCGGCGAAGTACGCAGCATGCGCAGCTTTGCCATCGCTTCGTTGTCCGCCACGCGGCGGGGATTCTTATCCTTGCCCATGGCTTACTTCCTCTTGGATTTCTTGTCGGCCGCGTGGCCGTAGTAGGTACGGGTCGGGGAATATTCGCCGAACTTCTGACCAATCATGTCTTCAGAGATCTGCACAGGAACGTGCTTCTGACCATTGTAGACAGCGAAAGTCAGGCCCACAAACTGGGGCAGGATCGTCGAACGACGCGACCAGATCTTGATGACTTCGTTCTTGCCCGATTCGCGAACCTTCTCGGCCTTTTTCAGGACGTAGGAATCGACAAAGGGGCCTTTCCAAACAGAGCGTGACATAAATTACCGCCCCTTCTTCTTGGCGTGCCGCGAGCGGATGATCAGCTTCTGGCTTGCCTTGTTGGTGTTGCGAGTGCGCTTACCCTTCGTTGGTTTACCCCAAGGAGTAACCGGGTGACGACCACCGGATGTGCGGCCTTCACCACCACCGTGTGGGTGGTCGATCGGGTTCATAACGACACCACGGACGCTCGGACGGATGCCTTTGTGGCGCATACGACCGGCTTTACCGAAGTTCTGGTTGCTGTTGTCGGGGTTCGACACGGCGCCCACGGTTGCCAGGCATTCCTGACGGACCATGCGCAGCTCGCCCGAGCTCAGACGGATCTGAGCGTAGCCACCGTCGCGGCCCACGAACTGAGCGTATGTCCCAGCGGCACGTGCGATCTGACCACCTTTACCAGGCTTCAGTTCGATGTTGTGCACGATGGTACCGATCGGCATGCCCGAGAACGGCATTGTGTTGCCCGGCTTGATGTCAGCCTTGGCGGACGAAATAACCTGATCGCCAACAGCCAGACGCTGTGGTGCGAGGATATAAGCCTGTTCGCCGTCATTATACTGAACGAGCGCGATGAACGCAGTCCGGTTCGGGTCGTATTCGATACGAACAACAGTGCCCTGAACGTCGAACTTGTTGCGCTTGAAATCTACGATACGGTAGAGGCGTTTCGCCCCGCCACCGCGGCGTCGTGCGGTGATCCGTCCGGTGTTGTTACGACCGCCTTTTTTGGTCAGACCTTCAGTAAGGGCCTTGACCGGGCGTCCTTTGTACAGCTCCGAACGGTCGATCAGCACCAGCCCACGCTGGCCCGGCGTCGTCGGTTTGTACGACTTGAGTGCCATGCTTTCTGTCTTCCGTTAGCTCGGCGGGGTGTCCCGCCTATGGCATGAACGGGCCACATCCCGTCCACTGGTATAGGGCCCCGAAGGTCCCCGGTGAAAATCATGTGGTGAAAGCGCCCTGAAATCGGGGACTTGCAGCAAATGATTCGCAAAATACAGCAGCCCCGGAACGTATCCGAGGCCGCGAGATTGGGCGCTGATAACAGCAGAAAGACACAGAGTCTAGGGTGCAGAGCACTTATTTATAAGGCGATGCGCATTCATTTTAACGGTCATCGACCACCTGCAAACAGCATCAGGTCAAAAAGCCCGCCCGAGGTGGGATCTTAGCCTTGCGGGTTCTTCGCCACATATCAGAGAATCGACAAATCCTGAACGGGCTGTTCGCACCCCTAGACACCCGCGAACAGGCGACAGGCCTGAACATCACCACCGCGACTGCATATCACCCAAGCACACTTCCACGTGCATCACCTACACACAAAACGCGGATCAATAGCGCGCAGCCTAAAAACCAAAAAAGCCGCTAAGCTGAAGAGCTTAGCGGCTTTTTATGGTGCCCAGAAGAGGACTCGAACCTCCACGTCCGTACGGACACTAGCACCTGAAGCTAGCGCGTCTACCAATTCCGCCATCTGGGCAACGGTGTTGGTGAGGGCGGGGTTTAAAGCCGCTTTAAGGGGGTGTCAACGCCTTTTTGAAAGAAATTTTGCGCGGCATCTCGGCACCTTGTCGAAATGCCCGCTCAGCGGTAATTTCACCGTGCAATCTATGCTTGGGAGACGGCCTATGTCGAAACTCGTCACCATCTATGGCGGCTCAGGATTTGTCGGGCGCTACATCGCGCGGCGTATGGCAAAACAGGGCTGGCGTGTACGCGTCGCCGTGCGTCGCCCCAACGAGGCGCTTTTTGTGAAACCCTATGGTGCCGTTGGTCAGGTTGAACCAGTTTTCTGCAATATCCGCGATGATAACAGCGTTGCCGCTGCTTTGGATGGGGCGGATGCGGTGGTGAACTGCGTGGGCACCTTTGACAAAACGGGCCGAAACAGCTTCAGCGCCATCCAGCATGAAGGCGCTGAACGCATCGCCCGTTTGGCTGCCGCCGCGGGTATACCGCGCATGGTGCATATCTCTGCTATTGGTGCAGATAAAGCATCGCCCAGCCTATATGCACAAACCAAGGCCAAGGGCGAAGACGGTGTGCTGGCCCATATGCCAGATGCGATGATCCTGCGCCCCTCGGTGATCTTTGGGCCAGAAGATGGATTCTTTAATCGTTTCGCCAAGATGACACGCCTCGGGCCTATCCTGCCGGTTGTCGGGGCGGACACCAAATTTCAGGCGGTTTATGTCGATGATGTGGCCCGCGCTGCGGTCAAAGGCATCCTCGGCGAAGCAGATGGTGGCATATACGAACTGGGTGGCCCCGATGCCGAAAGCTTCCGCGACTGGATGCAGACCATGTTGCAGGTGATCCGCCGTCGCCGTCTGATTCTGAATATTCCCTTCTGGGCCGCCAGCGTCATGGGGCGTTTGATGGATCTGACCCAATCCATGACATTTGGCCTGGTGCCAGCACAGATCACCGCGGATCAGGTCAAACAACTGCGTCAGGATAATGTGGTGTCGCAAGGGGCAAAGGGTTTGGCCGACCTCGGGATCGAGCCCGTGACCGCAGACGCCGTATTAGACGACTACCTCTGGAGCTATCGCCCGTCAGGTCAGTATGCTGCTATCAAGGAATCAGCCAAGAACCTGCGCGCTCACTGATTTTGCTAGACCAAAGGCAGGCGCTGCGCTTGCCTTTGGGTATTTCTCATTCAACCCCGCCATCTATAGATGGCTATAGGTGTCCGTTCGTGCAGCGGTTTTCTGTGGAACCGTCTGCGATACCGGCAACCCACACGATGTTTTCCAGGAAACCGTAGAGAACTGCGCAGCTGATCCTTTGATTTATGCGCAGTGTGCACCCCATCCATCTTCTTGCACACTGCATCCCCACTTTGACTTTTGTGTTTGCCTGCAAGGCACTGGTCTCACCAGAATAGATGCCCAACAGCTCATGCCAGTGCATATAAAAACCAAAGGTGGGATATGAAAACTCAACAGCCCTTTTACAGAGCATGCGCCGTCGCTCTTTTTGCGCTTATGTCTTCTGCGGCGCCAATGTTCGGACAAACGGTCGCGCCTGCCAAATCTGAACAGGCACAGCACATCCCACTACACACTGCCCTGTCTGATGCTGCCCGGCATGGTCCAACGTCGTTGATCGCCAGTGTGATTGAAAACACCCGCCTGACGCCATGGCGCAAAAATCAAGTGCTTGAAACAGCGGTCTCCCTGCGCCCGTTTTTGGCTCCAAAACTGGCGCGGGCCTCTGATACCGGCGTCAGACTGGCCATGCCGCCAGCCCTTCCGCCCGGCGCTGTGGTGAACGCAGATCTTCAAAGCCTGACCGAAGAACAGCGCAATTTTGGCTACAACATGATCGGCGCAGAAGCCGCGCACCGCCAGGGGTTAACCGGTAAAGGTGTCGTTGTCGGGGTGATCGACTCGGGTATTGCCCGGCGCGAAGATGAAGATGTCCACCCCGAGTTCGAAGGTCGGATTGATCCCCGTTCCGAAAGCTTTCAGCATTGGGTCAACAAAGAACTGACAGAAAGCGACTTTCGCGGCTTAAAACCAGAAGACGCAGCAAAGCTTATTTTTGACCGTGACAATATTGAATGGTGGGAAGACGTCGACGGCCATGGCACACATGTGTCTGGTATTATTGCTGCTGCCCGGGATGGGCGCGGCATGGTTGGCGTTGCTCCGGGCGCAACTATCCTGTCAATTGGCGCCATTCTGTCAGGGGATCAAATACCGGGGGCCGATCCAGGCCAGGTATATGCTGACCTTCAAGAATGCGGGATGGTCATTCTGACCGGAAACTGCGACCGGCTGTACGATTCCGAAGGGGAGACGATAGAGGGATCAACAGCGGCCATAAAAAAGATCACAGGATATAGCGATGTGCGCATCGTCAACGGATCGTTTGGACCCAGACCAGAAGTTGGTGCGACGACCTACGATATTTCAGATGAGCTGGAAGAGGCTTATGCGATACGCGACTTCGTCAGATCGGGTAAGATTTTCGTAGCCGCTGCAGGCAATGAGTTCACGCACGCGCCTATTCAGTCTGAGAACCCGACGGGAATTGGCGCCCTGCCAATAATTTCTGCAGCCAATAAAGACGCTCGCCTGTCCAACGGCGATCTTGTTTTCACTGGACAGGGGAAAAACGACTTTGGCGATCTGACCCCCACAGCCCTTGCCGCCGAAGAAAAAGCCACGGGCAAAGCGCTTGGCCGGGTTGTTGTCGTGGTTGCCGTCGACGCCCGCAAAGAGATCGCGTCTTACAGCAACCGCTGCGGCCTTGCTGCACAATGGTGTATTGCGGCACCCGGTGGCGACTCACGCTGGGATCCAAAAACAGATACGGTCGAGCAAAGAGAGATCCTGTCGACCTATCCAGACAATCTTGGTTCAGACGAAACCACGCTTGGCGATGAACAGTACCAATATGCTGGCGGCACCTCGATGGCGGCACCGCATGTTTCGGGCGCGCTTGCGATCCTGATGGAAGCCTATCCGAATATGACCCCGGGACAGCTGACCCAGCTCATGTTCTCTACCGCCGAAGATCTGGGCGTTGCAGGTGTGGATCGGATCTATGGGCATGGCCTGCTGCGACTGGATCGCGCCCTGGCCGGGCCAACCGGGCAACCAAAAGATCCCAACGCAGTTTATGTGTTCAATGCCTCTGGCACCCGCAACTTTGCCTTTAGCTTTCAGCGTCAGGGCGGGTTCAAGAAAACTGGCGAAGGCACGCTGAACATCGAAAAGGATACAACCGCCCGCTTTGGGTCAACCGCGCGTATCAACAAAGGTAAGGTCAATGTAAGCGGCACATTGGATGCACCTGAAGTAAAGGTAAATCAAGGCGGGACACTACAGGGCACAGGGCGGGTCAACGGCAAAACCACCGTTTCAGGTGATCTGTCACCGGGGGCCTCGCCAGGCACATTAACCTTTGCCAACCAGCTCACCCTGACCGGCACAGCAAACACAACAATTGAAGTGGACGGCACAGGCACCGGGACTGGCGCAGGAAGCTTTGACCGCCTGATCGTGAATGGTCAGGGCGTGGCCTTTACCGCAGGCGGGACACTAACCCCAATGCTACGCGGCATTAGCGGTGCGGCGACCAACGCATTCACACCCGTGCTGGGGCAAAGCTTTGCCTTTGTTACAACGCCAAACGGAACCGTTTCCGGCGCATTTGCGACTGTGACACAGCCAACCAGTGGCCTGCCCGTTTCGACACGGTTTGACCTGCTCTATGACACCCAACAGATCCGGCTGGTCACAACCCCGCTCAGCTATGGCAATCTCGCGGCCAATGGCATCACTACAGATGCTGCGGGCACGGCGTTTGGAGCCGCACTGGATACCATCCGCCCAGCGGCGGGGCCGCGCCTGACGGGCAGCACCGAAGTGTTCGACACGCTCTATCGCAGCGCACCCACTGCGCTGGCGGATCTGCTCTCCTCGGGCGCGGGCACCATTCACGTCGATACCGGCCAAGAGGCGCTCGCAGGCGTGCGGCGCATGTCGCAACTGATGCGCACCACTCAGAACACCCCCGGCAAGCCATGGTTCCTGCCGCTTGCGGGCAGATCCAAGGTTGAAGACGGAACCGAAGGCTATCAATCCAGCTTTGGCGGCCTGGCCTTTGGGGCAAATATGGATATCGAACAAAGCCGCTTAGCAGGGGCCAATCTAAGCCTTGCAGGGTCTTATTCCAAAGCGCGGGTGAATGACCGCTTTGGCGATGCCAATGTCGAAATGGCGCAGCTGGCTTTCCGGTTTGACACCCAAATGGCCCAGCTGGACGTTGGCGTCACCGCAGGGGTCGCATTGGGCAAGATTGATACCGATCGTAACACAATCGGCGGCAAAGCCTCTTCCAAGAGCAGCCTGCGCGGCAATTTTGCAGCGATTGATGCCTCTTACACCTATCAGCTGGGCTCGACCGCCCTGAAACCTCAGGTCACACTGGGCTGGAACAGCGTCCAGACGCTGGCCTCTGCGGAAACCGGGGCAAGTGCACTGACCCTTTCCAAAAACACATATGATGAAACCTATGCGGAACTTGGCCTGTCAACGAACACAGCCTTTGGTGCTTCTGGGTCTGACCTTTCGCTGACGTCTTCTGTCTTCTACAGAAGAACGTTCAACTCGGTCGACACCACTGCCCAACACGCAATCCAGGGCGCGCAGTTTACTGCACAGGGCGCCAACCTTGGTCGTGATGCGCTGCGCGCATCTCTCGGGCTCCGCGCAGCATTGTCAGAGACAAGCAATCTCGGGTTGGAGGTTTCATTCAACAAAAGCGACAAGGCTCTGTCACGTGAAGTGAACCTTGGCCTGCAGGTAAAGTTCTAAAACCCAGCCCCAAATCGGCCTAAATCCTTCCCTGGGGCGGCGATGTCGCTCGCTGGTTGGTTTCTGGCTGATCTGGGTCTTTGTCCATCTGGTTAGAGACCGAGATGGCATGGTAGAAACCCGATCAGATAGCGACTTAATGTTGCCCTTATAGAAAGAATGACTGAAGACGCCTCAGAACTCTTCTCAGGTCAAATTCTGTTTCATCCGATTCTTGTCTATCCTCAAATCAGACAGTATCCGTTTTGCCCAGGATAGCGCGCCTGAGGTCAGGAGAAACACTTCGGGGACAACCACCCATTCGCCCACCCAGACACCGCCCGAGCGCTCATGTTGGTGCAGGGTCAGTTCCCCGATTTGTACTGACCTTTGGCGCCCCAGCCTTGCTACGGCTTCGGCAAATTCGCTGGCACGCTGGTTGCGTTTATGGTGCATTGAGGATGAAGCGCCCTTGCCGTTTTCATGGCATTCATGCACCTCACCAATGTCACTGGACGAAAGCAGATTGATGTTGTGTGCGATTTTGCAAATCGTGGCGCACAGCGCGCCAAGGGCGGTGACGATATCAGCCACGCCGTCACGTGCGTTTTGCCAATGAGGCTCTGCAACACCCAGACCAAGTGCCTCTGCCATGCGTGCCTTGGTCGCTGCCCCGGATCCATCATCATAATTTGACAAATCCCCCAACGGACCGCCGACCTGAACCAGTGTTCCGCGGTTTTCCGCTTCGACGATCACGTCACGGCGACGTAGCAGCTCTGCGCGCCAGACCTCAAACTTGGTCCGCAGAAGCATCGGAACGGCGTGCTGCCCGTTAGTGCGCCCGATCATGCGCGTTTCGGGATGCGCGTCAATCAGACCCGTAAGGGAGGACACGAGCTGATCAAGGTCGTTCAACACGGTCGCCAGTCCAAGCTTCATCTGCATCGCTAGCGCTGTATCCATGATGTCTTGCGTCGTGCTTTTGAAATGGACGAACTTCGCAAGCTCTTCGCCCACATGTTCGCGCAATTGCCTGACCAGCCCGACGATGGGCCGCCCGACAAGTGCCATCTCTTCGCGCATTCGGTCTTGGTCCAGTTTTCCAAGACAAAAGCCATCGAGTGCGTCGGCCGTTTCACCTGGTACGAGCCCTACGTCGGCCTGCACACACGCCAGCGTTTGTTCAACTTTGATCCAAGCCGAGATTGTGGAAGCCTCGGACCAGATGCGGCGCATATCTGTGCTCGAAAAGCTTCCCTGCATGAGCTGCCAATCAAGCATCACCCAACCCTCCCTGCGCCAGTTTGCGTTCCTTCATGATGCCGCGAATACGAAAGGCAATCGCCCCGGCTCCTAGGATCAGAAAGGCAAGCGCGATAGGGCGCTCGACGAAGATCAGCGCTCCACCGTCCGACATCAGAAGCGATTGCCGGAAGGTCTCTTCTGCCCCTTTGGCCAGCACGAATGAGATCACGAAGGCTGCAATATTGAAATCGTACTTGCGCATCAGCCAGCCGACGAATCCGGCACAGGTCATTACCGTTACATCAAACATCGATCCACGCGCCGAGTATGCTGCCACGAAAGCGGTCATGAAGATCAGCGGATATAGCACATTCGTCGGGATCTTCAGGATCAGCCGCGCGACCTGCGTGGCCCCGAAATAGCCGATCACCCCATAGGCGAGAATACCCAGCATCCCACAGGCAAAGAGCTTGTAGACAAGTTCCTTGTCGGTCAGGAACAGCGTAGGCCCAACCTGGATGCCGTGGATCAGGAACACGCCCAGCAGGATCGCGCCGATGGTTGAACCTGGAATACCCAAAGTCAGCAACGGGGCCATGGAGGGGCCGGATACCGCATTGTTGGCGGCTTCGGGTGCAGCGACGCCTTCCAGGGCGCCCTTGCCCCATTGTTCAGGGTTTTTCGCACGGCGCTTCCCTTCCCCATAGGAGATGAAAGCCGCAATCGCAGAGCCCAGACCCGGCAGAACACCAATGCCCGCACCAATGAACCCGCCACGCAGCGCATGGGGCAAACAGGGCTTGTATTCTTCCCATGTCAGATCATTTCCATCAGCAGAGCTTTCGTTTTCCTGTGTCTCGCCGCTCGCTTTGCGCCGCTCTTCGAGTTGGGCAAAGACCTCACCCAGAACAAAAACACCAATCATCAAAGGCACGAGGCCAATGCCATTGGATAAGTCGAAAGAGCCAAATGTGTAGCGCTCTTCGCTGGAAATCGGGTCAAGACCGATCATGGCCACCAGAATGCCCAACAAAGCCGAGGCCAACCCCTTGACGATAGACTTACCTATGACGGAACCAATCACGACAAAGGCTGCAAAATAGATGGCAAATGTTTCCGGCGGCCCCAGTTTCAGCGCGATGGCCGCGATAAAGCCGACACCAACGACCAGAAGGATGTCTCCCATCAGATCACCAATTACAGAGGAAATCGTAGCGACCTTCATCGCTTTGCCAGCCTTTCCGCTGCGTGCCAGCGGATAGCCATCAATCTGTGTAGCAGCGCTCGCGGCTGTGCCGGGTGTATTGAACAGGATCGCAGCAATCGAGCCACCATACCGCCCGGATTTTCCGATCACATAAAGAAAGGCGAGCGCAAAGAGGGGCGACATATAAAAGGTGATGGGCAGCAGCATGGCGATTGCAGCTGATGCCGTAAGACCCGGCGTCGCGCCAACAACCATGCCAACCGCGGCAGCAAGAACGATGGCAAACAGCAGCATCGGGTCGGTGATGACCGACAAGAGGGCGGGAAAAATTTCCATGAGACTTATCCCTGTATCCAGCTGAGCAGGTCAAACACCTCGCCATAAGGCGGGAAGACACCAAGCAGCACAAAGAAGATGAAGTGAAAAACCAGCGGGCAGATGACCACAGAAACCGCAAGGCCGATCCAACTGCGCACGCCAAATATATAGAGCACGATGGGGGCCACGATGGCCGTCGGCAGCTGATACCCGAACCAGCGGATTGACTGCTGGTAAATCAACGCAACGATAAACAACACGATAATTTGAAAGCTGGCCCCGCTGTCCGCCGCGACCTCTCCCGTCTGACGCGCCGCCCCGACGATCAAAAGACCAGACAGGCCCAGAAGGGCTATCGAAGCAGCAAGAGGAACAATCCCGGGCCAGGTGTCTCCGGGCGATGCTGCTGGCACCTGCCACGCGCCCCAAATGGCCACAAGTGAAACAGCCGCCAGCACCAAACCTTCGGCATAAGCACGCATGTCGTCCTCCCTTAAATCGCGTGAACGGAAAAGGGCCAGGGCGCTCTGGCACCAGCCCTTTCATCTTTTACTTGGTCAGGCTTTCGACCAATGGGGCCGCATCTGCTTTCATTGATGTCAGCGTCGCCTTCGCATCAGCGCCGTTTTGATAGACCGGACCGGTACCACGAGACGCGAGCAACGCAGCGAACTCTGGCTTTGCTGCGATCCGTTCCAGCGCAGCCTCCATCGCTGCGACCGCTTCTGCAGGGGTGCCTTTCGGAGCGAAGACAATCACCGGTGACGAAACCGCCGCAAATGGAATGCCCAGCTCACCAAAGGAGGGAACTTCCGTCATGATACCGTCACGTTCCTGGCTGTTCACAGCAAGCGCACGAAGTTGATCCTCAAAACCTGCCAGCTGTTGAACACCAAGAAAGCCGAAGTCAGCCTGAGATCCGATCAGAGCTGCGCGGGTTGGCCCGCCTCCTTTGAAGGGCACATCCTGCGCTTCAATGCCATTATTGGCCAGAAAGCCCAGACCGCCGACATGGTGGAAACCACCGCGGCCGGAATGCGCCCAGCGAAGCGCGCCGGGATCAGCTTTGGCCGCATCGATCACGTCCTGAACCGATTGGAATGGGCTGCCGTTCGGGACCATCAGCGAAGTTTGCAGTTGGCCGACCTGTGCGACGAACTCGAAACTGTCCAGCGCATCGACATCCGTGTTGCGGGTCATGGTAGACAACAAGAACGATCCACCAGAGGTCATCATCATCGTATAACCGTCGGGCCGCGCGCCCACGACCGAATTGGCACCATTCAAACCGCCTGAACCAGGTCTGTTCACCACCACAACCGGCACATCCAAAATGCCCTCGGCAGCAGCCGAGATCGCGCGGGCATAGGCGTCTGTTCCGCCGCCTGCTTTATAAGGCACGACCAGATTGATCGGGCGTTTGGGCCAATCATTTGCAAAGCTGGCTGTGGCTGTCGCCACGAAGGCGATGCCTGCAACTGCAGCAGAAATAAGTGTTCTGCGTTTCATAAAGTCCTCCCTAATTTCTCTCCCATTCTCGCTTAGCAGAGGATGAGAGTTGCGAAAAATGCAAAGATGTTTAGTTTAATTGCAAAATGTGCAAGTAAAGGTGGCAAACATGAACATAAAGGCGCTTCGCGCATTCAGAGCTACGCTGTCTGAAGGATCACTCGCAGCAGCTGCAAAGACACTGCATCTTTCGCAACCAGCAGTCAGCAGATTGATTTCCGGCCTTGAGGGTGCGTTGCGGCTTGACCTCTTTGATCGCAGTGGCCGCAACCTCACGCCGACACCCGAGGGGCTGGCGTTCTATCGCGAAGCGGGCCGCATTCTGGACAACCTCGATGAGATCCCCAGCATCGCGGCTGAAATTCGCGCAGGACGCACCCAGAACCTTCGCATCGTCGCCATGCCTCGCATCGCGCGCTCGCTCGCCTCTCCCGCTGTTGGCCAATTTGTCAGGGCAAATCCTGATACCAATGTCAGTCTCGATGTGCGCGCGCGTCGAGAAGCCGGCAAGTGGCTGGCCGGACGGGCATATGACGTGGGTATCGGCGCGCTGCCCGTCGAACACCCGGACATCCGAACCGAGCTGCTGTTGCGCGTAAGAGCGCAAGCCGTTGTACCAGTCGATCACCCGCTGTCAGAGTTAAAGGAAGTGTCCGTTGATGATCTGGCTGACTTTCCCGTCGTCCGGCTTATGCATGGATTGCTTTTACGCGATCAGCTGGACGATATGTTTCGATCCGCAGGGATATTGCCAAAACAAACCTGCGAAGTCGCCTCTTCTTCGCTGGCATGTGCTCTCGTCGCAGATGGTGGCGGTGTCACAATCGCAGATGAATTTGTTGCGGCTGATGTGGATCAGGCGCGTGTTCGAACAATTCCAATTTCGCCTGAGCGCTGGATGTCTTTTGGTCTTCTTTTTCCAATGCAACCAGAACCAAACGAAGCGCGTGACAGGTTCGTTGATGTACTGAAGTCGCATGTCGCAAAACTCGCGGAATCAAGCCAGTCGATAGAGCTGGTTAGCTAGGGTCTGTTGAAAACCCGGCTTTCAGAAATGATGTCTGAACGGTCGCGGGTTCGAAATGAGCAGTGTTGGCGAGCCAAGCCCCGCAGACAGACGCCACCGCACGGCCCAGACGGCACGGCCAATCCGATAGAAACCACGAAAGACGGCGACGACAGGACTGACAGGCCAGATGGGCGCTACCAGTCCTTAGGCGATCTCCTCCTGCTCTTCCACGAAAGTGCCGAAATACGATCGCAGGTGAAAACTGCATAGTATTCACAGACCCTAGTCATAATTGACCGACACTTGGTTGGTTGTTGGTAGAGCCTGACAGGTCAGGATCGCGCCGCCTTCGACATCTTTGTCTTCCAGGGCCATTCGCGCGCGCATGTGAACGTTGCCATTGGTGATTTTGGCCTTGCAGCTACCACAAACACCGGACTGGCAAGAGAATGGTGGCTTCATGCCCGCGGCAGCTGCTGCCTCCAGTACAGTGCGACCAGCGGCAATCTCAACAGTTTGTGTTTTACCGCCCAAAGTGATTTGCGCTGTCGCAGCCACGCCGTCTATGCTGGTGTCCAGCTCCTCCGCGCCACCATAGCTTTCCATGTGAATACGGTTGGCCGGAACATCGAGCGACATGAGCGCGGCCTTCACTGATTTGTTCATTCCACCTGGCCCGCACAGGTAGTAGTGGGCATCTTGCGCATAAGGCGGGTTTTCTGTGATCAGCGCTTCAATCGCATCCTTGTCAATCTTGCCACTGCGCCAATAGTTGGCCGAAGACCACCAGCCGGGTTTGGAAAACACGTGATGGACGGTCATCCTATCAGCGTTCTGCCCCCAAAGAGAGTTGATCTCATCATTCAGCAAGATGCTCTTCTCGTTGTTGTTGCCATAGGCCAGATGCACAAACGAGTTTGGTTCAGCAATCATGACGGAAGACAGCATTGCGTAAAGCGGCGTAATGCCTGAGCCCGCGCCAAAGAAGTAATGGGTGCGCCGGGCCATCATGCCCGGATCAAGACAGAACGCCCCATTTGCAGGCATCACATCAATTATATCGCCCTTGTGCACATTGTCGTTGATGTGGTTGCTGATCACGCCATCTTTGACCCGCTTGACCGTGATGCGTAACGGGTCACCGGTGAACGGTGAAGAAGAGATGGAATAGCTGCGCCTGTGCTCTTCGCCGTTCACAACAAACCTGAACGATAGATGCTGCCCAGCCCGCCACGCGAAGGTGTCGCGCAAAGCGTTTGGAATATCGAACATGACCGTCTTGGCCATACCACCAATCTCTTCGCGGGTATCCAGTACAGTAAGGGGGTGAAAGCTCATGTCTTCTCCTCCAAAATTTCAGATGTTGTTCGATTGATGCGTTCGGTAATTTCCCGAAGGCGTGTGAGAGACTGCAGTGCGAAGGGGAGCTGCACGGCGGCCTGCAGGAACTCTTGAGAATAGGCGACAACAGAGAAAATCTGGCCGGGCGATGATCCCAACTGCGTTGCTGCGAACCACAAATTGTAAGCCAGCACGACCAGAAGCACCGCAAAGATCAGACCGTAGACGATACTTTCCGTGTCGGACAGCCGAACTTCCTCCCGTCGAAGTCCTATGAAATGTCTGGTGATGGATTTGGGGTCACGCCCTTCAAGAACATGAACCTGACCTTCGGCGACCTCGTTCAATGCTCCGTTGAGGCGGAAGAAACGGCCAGCGGACAATCCGTAAATCAACAGCATGACAATAAAGGCACCCCCCGCCGAAATCGCCAGGTTTCCGTGAAAGGAAAGCAGAACCACAACCGCGACGACAACCTGCACCAGTGCGGCCATAGATATGGGTGCCGTGTCTTCCAAAAAATCCACCAACTCGCGGCCCATACTGACGCGGGCGTTTGTCACGCTAACCGCATCGGTCTTGCCCCGTTCCGCCTGGGCTTTGCCCAGTTCGACACGCATCGTCCCATAGGCGCGCGTATCGTAGGCACGGCGACCCGTTGCAACGATCAGCAATGCAGCCAAAGCCATCATCAAATGGCTGAAAGGTGTCCAATCGTTGTTGAGAAGACCATCGATTGATCGCCCTAATAGAAGCGGTAAGATGGCAAACATAGCCGTCTCGATCAGGGTCAGCCCCCAGGTCAGCATGATGCGTCCCCAAAAGAGACGCATCAGCATTCCGATCGAGAGGTGATCGGATAGGGCAATCATCGGGGGGCCGCCTCACCCAACCACTGCAGCACCACCTTTTGATGGTCGGTCACAGGGCTTTCGCCTTTGGCTGCGGGGCCAGTTTCGAAGTAAGGAGACTTCAATGCCTTCTGTTGCTGTTCACATGCGTAGATGTCCTCTGCCGTAAAATCGCCGCTGACCATCGGATCATTTTCGTCCATCGCATCGTAATCAGCGTACTTTCCGCTCAGCCCGAATTTCGTCCAGAACATCGAAGACCGCATCGCCTGTTTGGTGAACTCCCAGCCGGTCGAGGCAGACACCCGGCCCCGGTTGTGAACGCGGGTCAGTTCTGGACCCAGCGGTTCAATGATGAAAACGTTCCAACCGTCTTCGGCGGCACCAATCCCGATGCCGGGCCAGAGCATCGGCACCCATGCGCCGGTCATGTCGTCGGGGATTACGCGCGGGGCAATCAGTTTCTTATCCTGATCCTTGGCAAAACTCTCAACAGGGGGTTCCCAGAACATGTAATGCGGGCCTTCCCAGTGGTACTTCGCCGCCTTGTGATCATACATCTGAAGCGTGCCGGAATGCAGATGACTAAGGTGATAGACGTCGATGTAGTTCTCAACGACAACCTTCCAGTTCGCCTTGATTTCATAGCTTTGGTTCAGTTCTTTATACTCAACCAGATCTTCCGGCACATGAGGCCCTATGTACGGCTCTGTGGCTCCGAACCATTCGGCAACTGAGGGGGCGTCGGGGTCTGGGTGGACGAAGATCATCGATTTCCAGAGATCGACCTTGGCGGGCTTCAGACCCAGACATGATTTATCGACCTGCCCGAACTCTTCCTGCTCATCAGGGACCGAGATCAGGTTGCCTTCCAAATCATAGGTCCAGTCGTGGTAAGGACAGGTCAGCGCCTTTTGGGTCTTGCCCACGGCGCGGATCAACTGCGTGCCACGATGCCGGCAGATATTGTGAAACGCGCGCAATCGACGATCACGCCCCATCACCACAAAGATATTGTTAAGACCAGCCTGCACCGTGATGTACTGGCCTGGCTCTGCAACATCTTCCATGAACCCAGCGTAGCGCCAGGTTTTCGAAAAGATATCGCGCTGTTCGCGGTCGTACCATTCCTGGCTCGTGTAAGCCTCGACCGGTAAGAAATGCAGCATGTTCGTCATTTGGGTTTACCCTCCTCAGGATGGATCAGGCGAGCGACGCAGAGAAGTCGCTCAGCAGCATGAACAGGCCTAGAACGACCCAGGCGATCTGAACCAACCAGAACAGGATCGGATCCTCATCGCGGGTCACGTCTGACAGCAGGAACGCGTGGCCAGTATAAAAGTTATAAAATGCCAAATAGATAAACAGGAGCCCCCAGAGCGATTGATACCCAGATGCGGTGGCAACCATGAGCGCGAAGAAGGTGATGTAATTCAGCAATCGCGCCCGTGTCATTGTGCTTCCTTTAGTGTGCCAAGAAGAATATGTGCCGCCTGTTTCGCACGATCTCTCCAGATGTCTGGCAATTCTAAAGGCGCAAGCGAGGAAGCGTTAAAGTAGAGCGCGACGATACCGTGAGCCGCGATATCAAGCGCGTCTTGCGCCTTGTTCGGGTGGTCCGTCCGCATTATTTTGGCAACCGCCAGCTCAACTGAGAGTATGACCTCCCGACACTCTGACCGGAGTTTTTCATCTTCGACAGATCGTGCCGTAAGAGCCGCGAAAACCATGACAAGTTCAGGGGAAGAGATGGACACATCAGAGAAAAGGATCTCGATCATTGATCTCGATGCATCAGGCCCGTATACTGCCTCAACCAGTTCCTTAGTTTGATCTGCAAACTGCTTGAAAACATAGTCTTTCAACGCATCAATGATTTCCCCACGATTGCCAAGATGATGACGCACCAGCGGTCGCGTCATCCCAGATTCTTTCGCAATCTGCGCAAGTGACACCCCTTCGAGGCCATGACTCGAAACGCAACGCATAACTGCTTGCATGACCTGTTCAAAGCGTTCATCGCGATTGGAAGGGCGGCCGACCATTTCAGTTCCAGTATTTTAGAGCCAGCGAACTTGTGACATTCAGTTCAACCTTGGTCGCAGCATTTTCAAAGCGGGGGGCCAATCCGCTTGGGCCCATGGCGGTAAATCCATAGCCTTCGGTTGGCACCTCGCCCGATTGATCGAGTTCAAGATTCCGGTTCTCGTCATGAATGGCAGCGATGGCATAACGTCCTGTCGGGAGATCATGAAACGTAATCGAAACATCGCCCTGCGCCGCTGGCACCACAGCCATCGCAACCGCATTTGCAACATCCATGGCTTCAAATGTGGTCGCCTTGTCAAATGCTGCGATGATGAGAACGCCCGCTGAATTGCGCACGTCTTCAACTGTCGCGGTCAATGCTGCAGTCTCGTTGGACTGCGCGCCCGCCATCTGGACAGAAGCAAGCAGAGCGATGGCGGCGAGTGTGGGTTTGGACATTGGCATGTAGTTGACCTTTTACTGTCAGTTTGGACAGTATTTGGGGCAGCATGTGGATATTGTCAATATTGACAATAAATATTTTATGGCAGCAAAGCTGTTTCCCAAATGTAAATTTGGCCCCCCGAGCCTCAAAAAATGCAACAAATTTTGGTAGATTGGCGCAACATATCTACCGAGATTTGGGAGGTCTCACATGGATAGACGCGCATTCTTGAAGACAACGGGCGCAGGCGCTTTTGGCCGGAACTGGTCTGGCATGGGCACAAACCTCTCTCAAACCGCTGCCGATTATCCCACTTGTCGACCTTTCCGATGGCTACGAAGGCCGTTTTCAACTCGCGCTTACCAAAGGGCAGTTTGATTTCGGGACCGGTGCGCAAAGTGAAACACTTGGGATCAACAGCCCCTAAACCCCGGACGTCGCAAGCAAGTTCACCTCTCCTTGGACCCTGACACAGCCGAACGCGTCGGCCAGCGGCACGGAAAACCTGTTGTCCTACGTGTCGAGGCGCAACGATTGTTCGAGGACGGGTTTGAGTTTTTTCGTGCCGACAACGGTGTATGGCTCACCGACAAAGTGCCAGCAGTCTACTTGGGATTCGGCAGGACAGTGGAGAAATAGATAGAATTTCAGTCATCTAAGAAACAAATCGGTCCATTTATTTCTTTCGCCAACATTGTGAACACCCAGATCTGCAAGCTTATGCTCCAAATCTGCACTCTTATGGTTCATTCACAGTTCATGTATTGATTTCAGTGGTGAGCCGTGCAGGATTCGAACCTGCGACCCACTGATTAAAAGTCAGTTGCTCTACCAACTGAGCTAACGGCCCACGCTGTCTGTGAGGGGCCTTCTATGGGCTGTGCCGGATAGGGTCAACCCACAAAAATGCAAATCTTGTCAGTTTTTTTAACAAAGCTCTTTGGCTGGAAAGAAAGGCTCCTTTCCCGTATAGGCGGGCCATGGAAAAGACGCGCGTATCAGGATTGCCATTCATCAAGATGCATGGGCTGGGGAACGACTTTGTCGTGATCGACGCCCGTGCGCAGATGCCGGATCTGCCCTCTCAGCTTGTGACGGCCATCGCCCACCGGCAGATGGGGGTGGGCTTTGATCAGCTGACCCTGATCGAAAATGGCGAAGGGGATGCGCATCTGACTTTCCTCAATTCTGATGGCTCATCTTCTGCCGCCTGTGGCAATGCCACCCGCTGTATCGCGCGCTTTCTGATGGATGAGATGGGCAAAGACAGTCTTGTGCTGACCACCGATCGCGGCACACTGCATGCGCGTGATGCTGGCGATGGGCTGACCTCGGTGAACATGGGGCATCCGCAACTGGCCTGGGATGAGATCCCGCTGGCCCATGAAATGGATACGCTGACCCTGCCAATCGAAGGGGGCCCAACCGCAACCGGTATGGGCAATCCGCATTGCACTTTCTTTGTGGGTGATGCCGAAGCCATTGATTTGCCTGCCTTCGGCCCCACCATAGAACATCACCCGCTATATCCAGAGCGCACCAATGTGCAGGTTGCCAGTCTGCTGGGGCCGGATCATCTGCGGATGCGGGTCTGGGAACGTGGAGTGGGCATCACCATGGCTTCTGGCTCGTCCTCCTGTGCGACGGCCGTCGCGGCTGCCCGTCGCGGACTGACAGGCCGCGCGGTACGCGTTGATCTGGACGGCGGCACCCTGCATATCGACTGGCGCCAGGATGGCGTCTGGATGACAGGCGCCACAGCAATTGTCTTTCACGGGGTCCTGACCCCTGAATGGATGGACGCCAGCAGATGAATCAGCCACCCAAGTTCACCACCCTTGGCTGCCGCCTGAACGCCTATGAAACCGAAGCCATGAAAGCCTTGGCCGAACAGGCTGGCGTCGACAATGCGGTGGTGATCAACACCTGCGCGGTCACGCAGGAAGCGGTGCGGAAAGCCCGGCAAGAGATTCGCCGCCTGCGCCGAGAGAACCCCAGTGCCAAGCTGATTGTGACAGGCTGCGCCGCGCAGATCGACCCCGACAGTTTCGCAGAAATGGACGAGGTCGATACCGTTGTTGGCAATGCCGACAAGATGGCCCCTGAAACCTGGACCAAACTAGGGCCAAATTTCATCGGTGACACCGAAAAGGTGATGGTCAACGATATCATGTCGGTGACAGAAACTGCTGGTCATCTGATTGATGGTTTTGGCACCCGGTCACGCGCCTATGTGCAGGTGCAAAACGGCTGTGATCACCGCTGCACCTTTTGCATCATCCCCTATGGTCGCGGCAATTCCCGCAGCGTCCCTGCGGGTGTCGTGATCAATCAGATCAAAGCTTTGGTGGATCAGGGCTATAACGAGGTGGTGCTGACGGGCGTTGATCTGACGTCCTGGGGCGCTGATCTTCCGGGCGAACCCCGCCTTGGCGATCTGGTGATGCGCATCCTGCGTCTGATCCCCGATCTGCCCCGGCTGCGCATTTCTTCGATTGATTCCATCGAAGCGGATGAAAACCTGATGCAGGCCATCGCGACCGAACCACGCCTGATGCCGCATCTGCATTTGTCGCTGCAACATGGCGATGATCTGATCCTGAAACGCATGAAGCGCCGCCACCTGCGCGATGATGCGATCAAGTTCTGCGAAGAGGCTCTGAAACTGCGCCCAGAGATGACCTTTGGCGCAGATATCATCGCGGGCTTCCCAACAGAAACCGAGGCCCATTTCGAAAACTCGCTAAAGCTGGTGGACGATTGCCAGCTGACCTGGTTGCACATCTTCCCCTATTCTTCCCGCCCCGGCACCCCGGCGGCCAAGATCCCGAACAAAGTAAACGGTGCCGTGATCAAAACCCGCGCCGCTCAGTTGCGTGCTGCAGGTGATCGCGCGGTGCAACGCCATCTGCATGCGCAACAGGGCAAGACCCATCAAGTGTTAATCGAAAACCCCAATATGGGCCGCACCGAACAATTCGCCGAAGTGCATTTTTCAACGGCTCAGCCCGTGGGGCAGATTGTCGAAACGCAGATTTCAGGCGCTGAGGGCGCACAACTGACGGGTCAAACCGCCACGTCTGCCTGAATAGGCGGGTACGGATCATAGCCCGTGACTTCGAAATCCTCGAAACGATAATCGTCAATTGATGCCGCCTGCCGCAGCAGTCGCATCTTGGGCAGCGGGCGCGGTTCCCGCGTCAATTGCAGCTGCGCCTGCTCCAGATGGTTCAGGTAAAGATGGGCATCACCCCCCATCCAGACCAGCTCCCCCGGCTGCAACCCAGACTGCTGGGCCAGCATCAATTGCAGCGCCGCCGCGCCGACAAAGTTGAACGGCAGCCCCAACAGCAAATCAACCGAGCGCTGGAACATCAGGCTGTTCAACCGCCCGTCTGACGTCACATGATATTGATACAGCAGGTGGCAGGGCGGCAGAGCCATCGCGCCCAGTTCCGGCACGTTCCAGCCATGAAACAGCATCCGCCGGCTAGACGGATTTTCACGCAGTGTCTGCACCAAAGTGCCGATCTGATCATATTCCTTGCCATCAGCCCCCAGCCAGCGCCGCCATTGTTTGCCATAGACCGGGCCCAGATCACCCCACTGCTCGGCAAAGGCATCATCTTCCAGCACCCGCTGTTCAAACGCTTCTTGGCTGATTTCTTCGCCAGTGGCGCGGCGATATTTATCAAGCGGCCAGTCCGACCAGATGCGTACCTTATCTTTCAACAGCGATTGAATATTGGTCTGCCCGGTCAGAAACCACAGCATTTCACGTACCGCAGGCTTCCAGTACACCCGCTTGGTTGTCAGAATCGGTACAGTGCCATCAGACAAGTCAAACCGCGCCGTGGCCCCAAACAAAGACCGGGTGCCAACACCGGTACGATCTACCCGCTCATCCCCGCGTGCCAGAACGTCTGAAATCAAATCAAGATATTGATATTCCGGGTGCCGCATTGCTCTGCCTCTGGTGGTGGTTTTCAAAACCTACGCTGTTTTCAGGACATCCGCCAGATAGCGCGGTAAATCCGGATGGCTGCCATAGGGGTCCAGCAAAGCGCCGGGAAACTCTGTGGCCTCCAGGGCTTCGGGAATGTCTTCAATCACATGCCCGCGGCGAAAGGCGAAAAAGGGCAGGCAAAAACTCTGCTGTGTGAGATTCGCTGCCGCGTCTTCCAGCCGGGGATCCTGTTCAACATAACCACAGCGGATTTCCGCAAAACTCATCTGCTGTCCCAAAGCATCCGCAAAACTTTGCGTGGCAATCGCGGGTTTAGGCCCCCTTGCCGAGCCATGCGCCGCCAGAAAAAGCACTGTCTCTTCAAGCGCCCACCTGCGCCCGGCCAGTTCAGCCAAAAGCCAGTTGCGCGTGAATGAAATCAATCTTGGATCCATTCCAAAGGCAGGCAAAATCCGCGCCTGCGCCACGCCGATCCGTTTTGGCAGCGCCACCGTGGTGAAATAGCCATCGGTCATGAACATCGGCAAGATCACCACCTGATCCGCCTGTGTTACCAGATCTTCCAGCCGCTGCGGCACCGCTAGGGTTGTTCCTTCAACACGCTGCCCCGGCATGTGCTGCGCCACCTGTGCAGCCAGATCAGCGATCTGCTGCTCGCCTTCTTGCGGGGCAGAGGGCTGCCCGTGCCCCACCAGAATCACCAGCGGCAGATCCATCACAGATCCCCCACCGCTTCGCGCCAATGCCGCCTGCACAGGCTGACATAGGTTTCATTGCCGCCGATCTGCACCTGTTCGCCATCGGTCAGAACCATTCCATTTTCATCCTGCCGCACCACCATCGTGGCCTTCTTACCGCAATGACAAATGGTACGCACCTCGCGCATTTCATCCGCCAGCGCCAAAAGCGCCGCCGATCCGGGAAACAATTCCCCCATGAAATCAACGCGCAAGCCATAAGCCATGACGGGACCCCCCAGATCATCCACCACGCGCGCCAATTGCCAGACCTGATCACGCGACAAAAACTGCGCTTCGTCCACAAAGATGCATTTGATCGGCGCACCCTCAGCCTGTCCGCGCTCCAGCTCGGTCTGGATTTTGGCAAACAGATCCTCGGATGATCCAAACTGATCCGCCTCACGGTTCAGCCCGATCCGCGATCCGATCCGCCCCTTTCCGGCCCGGTCATCAAAGGATGCGGTCAGCAGATAGGTCGCCATGCCGCGCTCGTTATAATTGTGGGCCGCCTGCAACAACAGCGTCGACTTGCCCGCGTTCATGGTTGAGTATTGAAAGTAAAGCTTGGCCATAAGGGCGGTTTGCCCCAGCGGGGCCAGCAGCGCAAGGCCCAGAAGCAGACGCAACGTCACATGATCAAAGCGGATCGAAGCCTGGGGAAGTCCCCCGGGGGTCAAGGGCCCCGATCCGCCCTGGAATCACTCGAAAACCGATCAGAAACCCGATCACCCAGAGCCCGAAGGCCATATTTTCGAAACCAGCCGGCCTGGGTGCCGGGCACTTGTTAACGGTCTACTTCTTTTGAGACCTGTTTTTACATGACAATTCCGCGACAGACAGTTAATGGGAATTGAATATGCATGTTCCCCAACGCTTTCAGGGCGTGCTAGGACATTGCGAGAGTACGAGGGGTCATATGTCAAAAACTGTTGGACGTTATCTGAAGAAACACATCGAGGCGCTGGTCAAAGATGTGGGCATCGAAGCCGCCTGCGAGCTGTCAGGAAAGTCCAAAGCCACCCTTGGCCGCTATTATTCCGACTATCCCGAACATGCAGATCGCTTCATGCCGGTCGACACCGTCGCCGCACTGGAAGAGGCCGCCTCATATCCGCATGTCACCGCAGCGCTGTCGGAACTCAAGGGCATCACGCTGAACTTTGATAGCCCCCGCCGCAATTCCGAAAAGGATTCAGGCGGCGTGAATTCAGACGTCATCGCCCTGTCACAGCGCTTTGCGATTTTGATGGCAGAGTACAACCAGTCGATCGAAGACGGTGTTATTTCCGCCAACGAAGCCAAACGCCTTCTGAAAGAGACCCTCGCCATCCAGAAGGTGCTGATCGACATGAAACTGCATCTGGAAGACGAGACGGTTTAAATCAACGATCATCGTGATGAAAAGGCGCCCGAAGGCGCCTTTTTTATTGGGGCGTAACCAACTGCCCCCACAGATCATATTCGCCTGCTTCGTCCACCTCGACAGTGACGATCTGGCCCGGTTGCAGGTGATCTGCATTTTCGTCTATGAACAGGTTGCCGTCGATCTCGGGCGCGTCGGATTTGGTGCGGCAGGTGGCGATACCGTCTTCGTCGACGTCATCAACGATCACCTCAATGCGGCTGCCGACCTTGGCCTCCAGCTTGGCCTCAGAGATGGCCTGCGCCTTTTCCATAAAACGTTCCCAGCGCTCTTGTTTAACCTCTTCGGGCACGTGATCCGGCAGATCGTTGGACCGCGCCCCATCGACGTTTTCGTATTTAAAGCACCCCACACGATCCAGCTGCGCCTCATCCATCCAGTCCAGCAAGGTCTGGAATTCCGATTCGGTTTCACCGGGATAGCCAACAATAAATGTGCTGCGCAGGGTGATATCCGGGCAATCCGCCCGCCAGGCGCGGATTTCATCCAAGGTCCGCTCTGACGCCGCCGGGCGCGCCATACGTTTCAGCGTATCGGGGTGGGCGTGCTGAAAGGGAATATCCAGATAGGGTAATATCTTACCCTCTGCCATCAGCGGAATGGCCTGACGCACATGCGGATAGGGATAGACATAATGCATCCGCACCCAAACGCCCAGCTCGCCCAATTCGCGGCTGAGATCCAGAAAGGGAAACTTGCTGTCGCGGTCTTTCCAGTCGGTGCCATAGGCGCTGGTATCTTGCGAGATCACCAACAGTTCCTGCACCCCGGCTTCCACCAGCTTTTCCGCCTCACGCAGCACCGCTTTCATCGGGCGCGACGCCAGTTTGCCGCGCATATCGGGGATAATGCAGAATTTACAACTGTGGTTACAGCCCTCGGAAATCTTAAGATAGCTATAGTGGCGCGGGGTCAGTTTGACACCGCTGGCGGGCAGAAGATCCACGAAGGGATCAGGATCGGGTGGCACCGCCCCATGCACCGCGTCCAGCACCTGTTCATATTGATGCGGCCCGGTGACTGCCAGCACTTTGGGGTGTGTACCAGTGATAAACTCTGGCTCAGCGCCCAGACAGCCGGTGACAATCACCTTGCCGTTTTCATCCAGCGCCTCACCGATGGCTTCGAGACTTTCGGCTTTGGCGCTGTCCAGAAACCCGCAGGTGTTCACGATCACCGCATCCGCGCCGGAATAATCCGCGGAAATGCCATAGCCCTCGGCGCGCAGCCGGGTCAGAATGCGTTCACTGTCAACCAGCGCCTTGGGGCAGCCAAGGCTGACCATGCCAATGGTCGGCTGGCCATCACGTTGAGTTTCCTGGATACGCGCACGCGCCAAGTCGGGGCGGAGATCTGGGGGATTCTGAACCATGCCCCCTCATACACAGGGGCAGATCGGCGGAAAAGGGGGCATAATCACCTTATATGCTTGACGCTTTGGCCAATCCGATTAGGTCAGGTTGTAACGATTGAGGGTGGGCATATGCGATTTCTGATCAAACTGATAGTGGGCCTGGTGGTCTTTGTGGCGCTTTTGGTGGTGGGCGTGGCCGTGATGCCCGCAGATAAGCTGGGCAATATCGCCTCTGGCCAGATCAGCAAACAACTGGGCCGCGATGTGCATCTTGGCGCGGTCAAAGTCACGCTTTGGCCGGTGTTCGGGGTGGATGCTTCGGATGTGCGGGTGGCCAATGCGGACTGGGCCGGGGATCAGCCGATGTTTCAGGCCTCACGCGCGTCCTTTGGGCTGGACACCAGCGCAGCCCTGTCCGGCAAGATCCAGTTCCGCAGCATCAACGCCGCCAACCCAACCCTGCGCCTGCAAACCCGCGCTGATGGCAAAGCCAACTGGGAATTCGATGCGCTATCAGGCGGCAGCGAAGCCCCGGCTGAGACCACCAGCAGCAATGAGAGTGGCAGCACCGCCCTGCCCACGCTTGATAAACTGGTGATCACCAGCGGCACCATCATCATTCAGGATCCCTCTGGCACCACCCGGTTTGATGACGCTGATATTACCCTGACTTGGCCAAACTCAGACGGCCCGATCCAGGCTTCGCTGAATGCTGCGCCTTTTGGCACCGATATTCAGGTTCAGGCCTTCTTGCAGGATCCTCAGGGGCTTTTGGCCGGGAATGACGCGCCTGTGCAGGTGGATGTGACCACAAAGGGCGGCAAGATCAACTTTACCGGCAACGCCAGCACCGCCGCCAAAGTGGCGGGCAACCTGACAGTTAACCTGTCCGATACCGCGCGGTTTGCCAAATCACTGGGTGTGGATGGGGTCGATATCCCACAGGGCTTTGGCCGACAGATCAATGGCAAGACCAAGCTCGCCTTTGCGGGCACCCGTCTTGCGCTGCGCGATGCCTCTCTCGCGCTGGATACGCATACCGTCACGGCCTCGGCTGATGTGAATATCGCGGGCAAGCCGCAGATCAACGCCACGCTTTCCCTGCCCAGCCTTGATCTGAGCACCCTGACCGACAGCGATGACAGCGCAGCGCCCGCCCCTGCCTCATCCGGGTGGTCACGCGATCCGATTGATATGTCATTCCTGTCTGCTTTTGACGGCACGCTGAGTTTCTCGACCGGGTCGCTTAAGGCGGCGGGCTTCAGCTTTGGCAAAACCGCAGGCAGCGTCACCGTCGATAACAGCCGTGCGGTGTTTGATCTGCGCGAACTCAATGGTTATGAAGGTCAGCTCTCTGGTCAATTCATTGCCAACAACCGCAGCGGTCTGTCTGTGCGGGCCAATATGGGTTTTAACAATGTCGAAATGAAGACCCTGCTGAAAGACGCCATCGACACCGATCGGTTTTCAGGCAAGGCCAATGGCCGCATCAATCTGTTAGGCGTGGGGAATTCGATGGCGGCGCTGATGTCATCCTGGTCTGGCGAAGGCAATATTTCCGCAGGCCCCGGCGTGGTAGAGGGCATTGATCTGGCCGCCGCCCTGACCGGGCGCGTTGATGGCGGCACCACCGTGTTCAACACCGCTACCGCCAGCTTTACCGCCGACAAAGGCATCCTGCGCAACAACGATCTGCAAATGGGGCTGCCCAAGGTTCAGGCCAAGGGCGAAGGCATCGTGGATCTGGGCGGCCAACGGCTTGATTATCTGGCAACGGTGATTGCCCCAAATGCCCGCGACGGGCGCGGTGCCTCATTCCCGGTTCGTATCAAAGGCCCCTGGGATGCCATTTCAATCCGCGTTGATGCGGCGGAACTGCTGGAACAGAACTTGGCCGAGGAAAAGAAAAAGCTCGAAAAGCAGGTCAATAAAGAGATCAACAAAGCGGTTGAGCGCGAATTGGGCGTTAAGGTGCAACAGGGCGAAAACGTTGAACAGGCCGCCAAACGTCAATTGCAAGAAGAGCTGAAAAAGCAGGAAAAGAAGCTGGAACAGCAGTTGCAGGATGAATTGAAAAAGCAGCTGGGCGGCGGGCTTGGCAGCCTGTTGGGGGGCAACTGACGCCCGATGTTCCCGTTTCGCCCCATTTCAATGAAATTGGACATATTCAGAAATTGCAACACTGTGGGTAACAGGCTAACCTAACGGAAATGCTGGCAGAAGGCCGGGTTCAGTTTCTTTGCGTGCGGTGGGAGTGCGCGGGGTACGGGGGGCCTGCTGCACGGTCCCTCGTCTACCATTCCAGCCCCCCTGACATCGCAAATCGCGAACATCCGGGGGCTCTCTCTTTTCACCAGATGTCAATGAAAACCGCCCGCCAGGCTCTCTCCTGACGGGCGGTTTTTAGGTTCTTAATGGCGGCCCAGATCGGGCCGCCCACAACTGTATCAGTCGATGATCGCGTTCAGCGTGGCCGATGGGCGCATCACTTTGGCTTTCAGCTCAACCGATGGGCGGTAGTAACCACCGATCTCAGCCGCAGGGCCCTGTGCCGCAGCCAGCTCTGACAGGATCGCCTCTTCGCCATCAACAAGTGCCTTGGCAACCGGTGCAAATTCAGCCGCAAGGTCGGCATCGTCTGACTGCGCCGCCAGCGCTTCGGCCCAGTAGCGGGCAAACCAATAGTGACTGTCACGGTTATCCGGCTGACCCACTTTGCGCGAAGGCGATTTGTTGTTGTCCAGAATACCCTGTGTTGCCGCCTCAGCCGCGCGCCCCAGAACACCTGCCTTGGCATTGCCTTTCACATCCGCAAGGAAGTTCAGGCTTTCACCCAGCGCGCAGAATTCACCCATGCTGTCCCAGCGCAGGTGGTTTTCTTCCACCAGCTGCTGCACGTGTTTGGGTGCCGAACCGCCCGCACCGGTCTCAAACAGACCACCGCCCTGCATCAGTTTCACAATCGACAGCATCTTGGCCGAGGTGCCCAGTTCCAGAATTGGGAACAGGTCGGTCAGATAGTCACGCAGCACGTTGCCGGTGATTGCGATGCTGTCATCGCCTGCGGTGATGGTTTTCAGCGACTGAGCCGTGGCTTCGCGCGGTGCCATGATCTGGAATTTATCGGCAACACCGGCTGCTTCCAGCGCAGGTTTAACGTATTCGATCAGCTGCGCATCGTGGGCGCGGTTTGCGTCCAGCCAGAAAATCGCCTCAGAGCCGGTCAGACGCTGGCGATCCATCGCCAGACCAATCCAGTTTTCAATCGGCGCTTTCTTTACGGTGCAAGAGCGCCAGATATCACCGGCCTCAACCTCATGCGAATGCAGGGTGTCGCCATTGGCGGTCACAACACGGATGGTGCCGTCTGCAGGTGCCTCAAAGGTGGTGGGGTGTGACCCGTATTCTTCGGCCTTTTGTGCCATCAGTCCAACGTTGGCCACCGCACCGGCAGTTGCCGGGTTCAGCGCGCCATTGGCTTTGAAGAAGTTGATCGATTCGTCATAGACAGTTGCATAGCAGCGATCCGGGATCACACAGTTGGTGTCACCCTTCTTGCCTTCGGCATCCCAGCCTTTACCGCCCGCGCGGATCACAGCCGGCATAGACGCGTCGATGATCACATCGCTTGGCACGTGCAGGTTGGTGATACCTTTGTCACTGTCGACCATGTACATCGCAGGGCGATCAGCCGTTACAGCGTCAATCGCCGCCATGATGTCAGCATTGTCTTTGACGCGATCCAGCAGGTCACCCATGCCAGAATTCGGGTTCACACCCAGCGCGACCATTTCGTCACCGAATTTTTCGAACACCGGTGCCAGCCATGCTTTCACAGCATGACCAAAGATGATCGGATCCGACACTTTCATCATGGTCGCTTTCATGTGAAGCGAGAACATGGTGCCGTCTTTTTTGGTGTCTTCGATCGCGTCCGCCAGGAATGCGCCCAGCGCCTTGGCCGACATAAAGGTCGCGTCTGCGATGGTGCCTTCGTCCAGCGCCCAGCCGTCTTTCAGAACGCTGACAGCGCCGTCTTTGCCGACGAATTCGATCTTAGCAGCACCGGCCTGTGCGGCGGTGATAGTGGCCGAGACTTCGTTGGCATAAAAGTCATTGCCCGGCATCGAAGACACTTTGGTTTTGCTGTCCGACACCCATTCGCCCATCGAATGCGGGTTGTTCTGGGCATAGTTTTTCACAGCCTTCGCCGCACGACGGTCAGAGTTGCCCTCGCGCAGAACCGGGTTCACCGCCGACCCTTTGATGCCATCGTAACGGGCACGCACGGCTTTTTCTTCGTCGGTCGCGGGCTCTTCCGGGTAGTTGGGAAGCGCATAGCCCTGTGCCTGCAGTTCTTCGATGGCGGCCACCAGCTGCGGCACCGAAGCCGAGATGTTCGGCAGCTTGATGACATTGGCGTCAGCGGTTTTCACCAGCTCGCCCAGCTCGGCCAGATCGTCATTCTGGCGCTGCTCTTCAGTCAGGCTTTCAGGGAAGGTCGCGATGATGCGGCCTGCCAGCGAAATATCTTTGGTGCCAACCGAAACGCCAGCGGTAGCGGCAAACTTCTTGATGATCGGCAGGAAAGACGCGCTGGCCAGCTCGGGCGCTTCATCAACGATGGTATAGATGATATCGGGAGTGTTCTCGGACATAATAAACCCCTTTTCTGAGTTGCCCTGTCCATAGGGCAATCTGCGGCCCGCGTAAACAGTATACATTGGTACACCGTGCCACATTTCGTCGCGATTTATCCTGATTTGCGGCCAATCACGCTGTTATCCAGGTAGGAAATCCGCAGGAATTTGCGCATAAACATGCACAAATCTCTTTGAATTCGCCCTTTCTAACGGAGCCTCCCTTGCCCCCCAAATTCGGAACCAGCGGTCTGCGCGGCCTAGTAACGGAACTGACAAACGATCTGGTCAGCCAGTATGTACAGGCCTTTCTCGATATCTGCCCCAAGGGCCACGAAATCTATCTGGGATGGGATCTGCGCCCCTCATCCGAAAAAATTGCCGGCATGGTCAGCACCACGATTCAGGGGGCGCATCGCGACGTGGAACGCTGTGGCGTGCTGCCCACCCCGGCATTGGCGCTGGCCGCCCAAAAGGAAGGCTGCGCTGCGATCATGGTCACCGGCAGCCACATCCCGGCTGATCGCAATGGGCTGAAATTCTATACGCCCGAAGGGGAAATCACCAAAGAGCAAGAGGCCCAGATCACCGCGAATCTACGCCCAGTGCTGTCGCAGGCCAATCTGCCCTCCCCCATGCGCGGCATAGATGCGCTGGGGGATTACGCCGCCCGCTATATCAATAGCTTTGGCGCGGGCGCCCTAAAGGGCCTGCGCATCGGCGTGTATCAACACAGCTCTGTGGCGCGTGATGTCATGGTGGACATTACCCGCGCTTTGGGGGCCACTCCGATTCCACTGGCCCCGTCTGACACCTTTATTCCTGTCGATACCGAAGCCCTTGATCCCGAAACCCGCAGCATGCTGGCAGGCTGGTGTTCCGAACACAAACTGGATGCGGTGATTTCGACCGATGGCGATGCAGATCGCCCGATGGTCGCAGATGCTGAGGGCCGCATTGTTCCCGGTGATGTGCTTGGCGCGCTGACCTCGCTTAGCCTCGGGGCCGAGATAATCTGCACCCCGATTTCATCGAATACGATGATTGCGCAGATGCCAGAGTTCAGACAAATCCAGACCACCCGGATTGGATCCCCCTATGTGATCGACGCGATGGAACAGGTGCTGGCCGATAACCCCAAGGCCAAAGTTGTCGGCTATGAAGCCAATGGCGGCTTTCTTCTGGGCTATGAGACCAATGGCATGGCGCCACTGCTCACACGTGACTGCATGCTGCCCATGCTGGCCCCGCTGGCCATGGCACAGCGATTCGGCGTGACACTGGCGCAGCTGGTTTCCACCCTACCCCCGCGCTTCACCGCTGCAGACCGCATCAAAGGCATCGAAACCGCAGCATCAAAGGCCTTCATCGCCAGCCTGTCGGGTGATACGGCGGCACGCGCCGCCTTTTTTGCTGACGCGGGGGCAGAAACCGCGCTTGATGAAACCGACGGGCTGCGTGTCACCTTTGACACTGGTGAAATTGTCCACCTGCGCCCCTCAGGGAATGCGCCTGAACTGCGCTGCTACGCAGAAGCCGACAGCGCAGATCGCGCCGGTGATCTGGTGAACAGCTATCTCAGCAAACTACAGGCCCAGCTTGGCTAAGCGCGGTGCCGCCTAAGTTCACTGTTTCAAACAGTTGATCCTGTTCGACCAGAGACACAAAACACCCCCCGCAAAACTGCGAGGGGTGCGCTGAACGTCAAAAGTATATCTCGGGATCAGTCGATCTTACCAACTGACCAGAAGAAAGTTTCACCCGAGCTGTCATCAACGCCGTCATTGTCGGTGCTGACATAGGCGGTGCCATCGGCCATGATCGCCAGACCTTCAACCTTGTCTGTCACATAGCCACCCTGTGCCTGCAGATCTGGGATCAGATCGCGCACTTCCTCTTTGGACACAACGGGCAGTTCACCACCCAGTTTCGCAGGCACCATTTCAGCCGCCGGGATGCGATAGATCTTCTTGGTGACCACATCGGCGCCGATCTGATTGTCGCGTTCAATCACATAGACATAATCGCCATGTGCCACGATTTCAGACAGGCCAACCCAGCCTTTTTTCGGCTCTGCCTTGGGATAGTGAACCGCGCCCCATTCCTTGGTCTCAAGGTTATAAGCCACCAGTTTCACGTGGTTCTTTGGATCATCTTTCCATTCACGCTGCACAGCCATCCACAGGGTATCGCCAACCTTGGTGATGCCTTCGAAACCAAAGCGCTTTTCAACTGCCATCAGCTCTGCTGGCAGGCCATATTCCTGCTTGTGGCTTTTGATCAGACCCTTGCTGTTCACGTGGTAAATGGCGTGCGGAATGGCCCGATCGGTGCGGCCTTCTGAAGCCAGATAAAAGCCACCTTTGCCGTCCAGCGTAATGCCTTCCAGATCCAGTTTCTGGGCGGGCTGACCATTGGCGCGGTGGACGCGGATCACGTCCACGATGCGGGCCGGTGTCTGGCTTGGGTCGATCTTGAAGATCGAAGGCTGGAACCCGTAAAAACTGTCATTGACCGCATAGATCATACCATCTTTACCAGCGACCATGCCGGAGAGTGCCCCCCAGCCGATCAGCTCATCCGCGCCGTCCGAAGTAAGCTGAGGATAGATCGCAGGCGCATCCTGACGTTCGAACAGCATGACATGGGCGCGCGGGCCTTTGTCTTCGATCAGGTCTTTTTCATTGGCAGAGACCAGCAGATTGCGCGCGGGCAGCGCGACATAGCCTTCTGGGCCAACGCCTGAGGGCAGGATCTGTTCTAGAACCGGATTTGCCAGATCGGTAACGTTATAAACGCCAACGGCTGATCCACGTTCCGAGCCTACAAAAACATAGGGCGTATCGCCGAATTTGGCGAATTCGATGCTTTCGGGTTCAACGCCTTTGCTGTCAGAGCGCTTGTCCGGATAGTGGCCGATCTGGATCAACGCATGTTCAAAGCTTTCGGCGCTTTCATAAACAACCGAGCCATCTTTGTTGAAGATGGTCCAACCACGGGAACCACCATCCATGTCACCTTCGTTGGCGGTGGCGAAATGGGCGTCATCAATCCACTTGACCGCATCGGGTTCGCGCTTGCGGCCTTCCTGCGTCTTGTCGAAATCAAGGCTGCCACGTTCATCCAGCGTGTCGATGTTTTTCAGATCAACCGCACCCGCCGAGAAGTGATTTACGATCGCACCATCGCGCGCCACAACCACCAGATGGTTGTTTTCCTGCAAGGTCACAATGGTTTCGCCTGCAGCGTTGATATCGACGAACTCTGGCTCGGGATCCTCTGGGGATACGTCTGCCAGTCCGGTCAGCTCAACCTTTTTCAGGGTGTCACAGGCGGCCATACCGTCTTTGACATCCACCATCACCAGAAAACCGGCGGGCAGCTGGCCGGTGCGACCGTCGCCCAAATCTTCATCACGCTCATTTTCGATGGCGACGGAAACAAAAGAACCATCTTTGGCCACAGCCACCGAATCTGGCTGACCACCCAGATCGCAACGGGCTTTTTCAGCGCCCGACATCACGTCATAAACCGCAAGGAACCCGGACGGCTGGATATAGCTTTCCGATGTATTCACGCCAACAAAGGCGGTGGTGCCTGTCACGGCGACCGAGGTCGGTTCGCCTTCCAGCGCGATATTGCCCAAGGGTTTGGGAGCGTTGGCATCTGAGATGTCGATGCGGCCCAGCACACCCAGCGGGCTATCGGTGTAAATCAATGTATTGCCATCCGCAGTGGCGGCAATGATCTCGGCCGAGGTTTCGCGCTTGCGATCTTCGCCATCCGCCATGTTCAGCGGCGTAGCAAAGGAAGCAATGCGGTTAAAGTTCATCTCGGCGCTGGCAGCACCGGCGATCAGCGCAGCGGCACTGGTCAGGCAAAGCGTGCGAAAAAGCATGGAAATCCCCTATGTTGGATCACGCGCCTAGGTGACGGCCCGAGGTAACAGCAGGGTGACGCTTTGATGACGGCTATTTGAAATCGCGGTGGCAGGGAAACCCCACCACCGCATAGAATTACTGAAGACTCTGGGCCAGACGCATCAGGGTAATCGCCTCTTGGCGATAGCCAAAGGGATCTTGCCCGCGTGCGCTGATGGCCAGATCAATGGCATCTTGCATGCTCCAATCCCCGATCAGATCAGAGCCGCGCAGGATCTGCCCAAACCCTGCAATGGCCAGAGCAAAATCAGCCTCTTGCAGAGGTTCGCTATTCATCAGGATCGGCGTTTCGATTAGCTGGCTTTCGCTTTCTCCGGGTTGTTTATAGCGCAGGCGCAAAAAGCCCAGCTCATCCGGGTTACCGCCTGTGGGTGCTGTGCCATAGCGCAGTGGATCAGTCAGGCGCGCCTGCGACCCCACAGGGACGATTTCATAAAGTGCGGTCACCTGATGGCCCGCGCCGATTTCACCGGCGTCGACCTTGTCATTGTTGAAATCTTCACGGTTCAGCGCGCGGGTTTCATAGCCAATAAGGCGATATTCGGCGACGGTGGCAGGGTTGAATTCGACCTGAATTTTCACGTCATCGGCAATGGGGAATAGCGCGCCGCTCAGTTCATCAACCAGCACCTTTTGCGCCTCAGAGAGGGTATCAATATAGGCGGCATTGCCATTGCCCGCCTGCGCCAGTGCCTGCATGGTGGCATCGTCCAGATTGCCGCGCCCAAATCCCAGAACCGAGAGATATGTTCCGCTATCACGTTGTTCTGAAATGAATTCTTCCAGCGCATCGGGTTCCTGAATCCCGACATTGAAATCCCCATCGGTGGCAAGGATCACCCGCGACACAGCCCCATCACGCGCCATGGATTTTGCGGTGGCATAGGCCTGTTGCAGCCCCTCTTGCCCGGCGGTGCTGCCGCCCGCATCCAGACGTTCCAGCGCAGCCATAATGGTTTCGCGGTCGCTGGCTTTTGTCGGCTCTAGCACCTGCCCGGCGCTGCCTGCGTAGGTCACGATTGAAATCATATCGTTGTCAGACAGCTGACCCAGCATCAAACGAAAGCTTTGGATCAGCAAAGGCAGTTTGTTGGGATCGCTCATACTGCCAGATGTGTCGATGAGGAACACCAGATTGAGCGGGGGTTTGTCTGTGATTTCAGCGCCTTGCAACCCGATGTGCACGATCTGCGCCCCATCGCGCCACGGGCTGTTGGTCACTCCGACCGAGGTTTTGAAGGCTGCGTCATCTTTGGGGGCGGTGTAATCATATGGGAAATAGTTTACCATTTCCTCAATGCGAACCGCGTTTTTGGGTGGCAGGCTGCCCCAGTTCAACGAATTACGGATCACGCCCCATGAGGCTGTATCGACATCAACCGAAAAGGTGGAAACCGGGTCTTCGGCGGTGACTTTTACAGGATTATCAATGACTTCCGGGAAGGTTTCAGCATTGGATGCTGCGCCAATCAACGGCTGAGCCGGCATTCCGGCAAGCGGGGCTGCGCGTTTGGACAGTAGGGGGGCGGCCTGATCCATGGCAATCATCGGCTCGACCATTGGCTCAGCCAGAAACGTCTCTTGCTCGGCGGCAAGATCCTCGGGCATCATCACCTCTTCGACAACAACCAGATCGTCCGAATTCCCTTTTATCGACAACGGCTTATTCATCCAGAAACCCGTGGACACCGACACCAGCCCAACAGCAGCGATGCCTGTTGTGACGGTCATGATGGCGCGGTTTGATAGGGTGTTTAGCATGGCTTTTGCTCCTCTGATCAGCAGGCCCGTTTTGGGCCGTTCAGAGGTAAGACGCGCCGGATCGCGGCTTTCTTGGGAGCGGGCGAAATTTTTCTTTGCCAGGGCAATTGCAGCCGCACGTTTATCTGCATCAGGCTTTGGCGTGGCCTGGGATAAGGCACGGTTGAGATCTTCTAAGTCACTCATTCTTCGTCCCTTTTCATAGCTTTCAATTTCTTCTTGGCTTCTGAAATTCGCCAGCTGACGGTGCCTTGGGGCACCTGCAGTACCTGCGCGATTTCAGCATGGCTGAGCCCTTCGAGCATCAAAAGTACGGTTTCGCGCAGCTCTGGCGGGGTGAGCGTATCCATGGCCAGACGCAGCCAACCCAAGCGTTCGTGCTGTTCGGCCTGCGCGGCGCGGCGGTCCAGCTCCCATTCGCCCCAGCCATGGGTGGCTTTGGCATAGGTGGATTGGCGGCGAAAACGATCGCGGGCCGCGTTCAGGGTGAGGGTATACAACCAGGTTGATAGCTTGGATTTCCCCTGAAAACTGAGAAGCTTATCTGGCAGAGCGGCACAGATATCCTGCGCCAGATCCTCGGCATCGGCCTGCCGCCCTGTGGCGCGAAAGGCAAAGGCGTAGACGCGGTCATAGACGCGTTCGATCAGCAGGGCAAAAGCCGCCGCATCGCCCTTGGCCGCCTGTCTGGCCAGATCTTCTTCTGAAACTGTCATGTCCATCACAATCCTTAGGGTCAGGACCCGCTAATTTGCAATGCTCAGCATGGAAAAATGCGCGAAATCAGAGGTTTGGGTTTCGCCGTCAAGGCTGGTTGCCTTGGCAAGAAAGCCACGCCGCTGAGATCGTGCATTTCTCCATGCCCTCCGGGTTCGCCGGATTTCACCCCATCCTGCGTTATATACCCTTAAAATAGAACCACTATTTGGGCGGGCATATGCCTTGTCTGGAGCAAAATCTGGCGAACTGAGCGTTGTAAATTAGTGGGTCCTGACCCTAGACGCAGCAAAAATGGCAATCCTTGGCGTGGGGGGAATTACTTTTGCTGTTTATGCGACTCAGAGGTTAATTGGCCAACAACAGGCCAAAATCGCAGGGCACATTTCATGCACAAAGGATGCAAAACCCATGCGCATGATGATGCAGATAGGCAGGATTAAGCAGGCGCGCGCTGAAGGTGGTGATCTGGCAACGCACAAAGCCCTAGGGAAATGGCACAATCGGGGTTAGGCTGGGATTATGTTTAGTATCGAACACGAATTTGACGCGACAGTTGTGACACTGGTGGATGAAGGCCAAGAGCATCTTGTTGAGGATGTGATTGTCTCGACATTGGATGATTGCGTGACGGTGGAACAATATGATCCGCGCACGGATGCGGTTCAGCGGGTGACGCTGTCGATTGCGCAGATGCAGGATCTGGTGGCTGCGGTGACGCTGCCGGAAGGGGTCTATCGGCGGACGCAGACGCCCGAAGGCTAGCGGATCCGAAAGACCTTGTCGCGCGATGTTTCCCCCCTGATCAGGGTGAGAGAAGATTTCGGAATACACAGCGCTTTGGCCAGAAGTTTTGTCACGGCGGTGTTGGCTTTGCCGTTCTCGGGTACGGTGGTCACATAGATGCGCAGATCATCCCCGTCACGGGTGATCGCATTGCGTGAGGCTTTGGGCGTGACGCGCAGCGCAATGGTGGTTCCGGGCGTGGCAAGATCGGAGAGATCGGGCAAAGACATGCGGGAGGATTAGCAAGGCTCGGGGCACTGCGCAAAATTCCTGCTTGA
Source organism: Pelagimonas sp. (assembly GCA_025210455.1). Taxonomy (GTDB): domain Bacteria; phylum Pseudomonadota; class Alphaproteobacteria; order Rhodobacterales; family Rhodobacteraceae; genus JAOARQ01. Next base: position 205,580 of record JAOARQ010000013.1, on the reverse strand, counting down.
ATTTGTCAGGAACTGCGCTGACATAGAGTTCAAAGAACAGGAGCCCCCATGACCACACCCAATCCCGCCGCTTTGGATTTTCTGCTGACCCGCCGGTCGCGCCCGGCCAAAACCCTGACAGGGCCAGCCCCTGATGACGCGCGTCTGACGACGCTGCTGACGGCTGCGGCCCGCACACCCGATCACGGCAAGTTGGAGCCCTGGCGCTTTATCGTGCTGAAAGGCAAAGCGCTGGAGCGTCTGGCAGAGGCCACGCGCCTGCGCGGCAAAGCTTTGGGGAAAGATGAGGCGATGATCGAAAAGTCTGTCAGCGCTTTTGCCGATAGCCCGCTGTGTGTGGTTGTGGTTGAGGTGCAAAAAGACAGCCCCAAGATCCCACCAATTGAGCAGACCTACTCCGCAGGCGCCGCCTGTCTGGCGTTGCTGAATGCGGCGCTGGCAGATGGCTGGGGGGCGAACTGGCTGAGCGGCTGGATGGCCTTTGATCGCCCGCTGGTGGAAAAAGAGCTGGGGCTGGCTGAAAATGAATCCGTGGCCGCTTATATGCATATCGGGACTGAAACCAGCACCCCGCCCGAGCGCCCGCGCCCGGATGTACAGGCGATCACGCAATGGATGGATGAATGATACTAGACAGCTTTTTCAAGGCCCTTGGGCAGTTGCGCGACAGGCGCTTTCAGGTGGTTCTTGGGAAAGGTGTCGGACTGGGGCTGGCACTGTTGTTCGGCGTCAGTGCGCTGTTCGTCTGGGGCACCGGCTGGCTGGTGGGCGATAGTCTCACCCTGCCGTGGATCGGTGAAATTACCTGGCTGGACAATGTGCTGTCCTGGGCGATGGTGCCGGTGATGATGGTGCTGTCGGTGTTTTTGATGGTACCGGTGGCCTCTGCCATTACCTCGATGTTTCTGGATGAGGTGGCGCAGGCGGTCGAAGATGAGCATTACCCCGGTCTTGGCCCCGCCACCGAAGTGGGGATTGCCGATGGTCTGCGTGATACGCTGTCATTTCTGGGGGTGATGATTGTCGCCAACCTGATTGCGCTGGTGCTTTATGTGCTGTTCGCCCCCTTTGCGCCGTTTATCTTCTGGGCGTTAAACGGGTTTCTTCTGGGGCGGGAATATTTCACCCTTGCCGCGATGCGCCGTGTCGGCCGCGTCGAAGCGATCCGTCTGCGCAAACGGCATATTATGACGATCTGGCTGGGCGGTGTGCTGATGGCCGTGCCGCTATCGGTGCCGCTGGTCAACCTGCTGATCCCGGTGCTGGGGGCGGCGACCTTTACACATATGTTCCATCGCTTGCAGCGGGGGTAGTTTTTGACGGGGCGCAAACATAGCGCCCCAAACTGAGCCCGTCAGTTTGAGAGGCTGCGCAGACCATCTTCGCCATAGGTCCAGCGCTCGATGTCGTCGACGGTGATGAGGCCGCCGATGATGATCCAGGCGAAGAGCGCCCAAAGCACCAGGGATATGCCCGTGGTGATCAGTGCTTTGAGTTTCAGATTGTGACGTTCGGGGCTGCTTTCGTGGGTTCCGGGTACAACTTCGCCCATGTCGCCCTGCGTTTTCAGACGCACGGGAATGACACAGAGGAAGGTCATGAACCAGATGACCGCAAAAAGTACGAGCCCCGACGTGATACCCATCAGACTTGCTCCAGCTCGACCAGGCAGCCGTTAAAGTCTTTGGGATGCAGGAACAGCACGGGTTTGCCATGCGCGCCGATCTTGGGCTCTCCTGTTCCCAGCACGCGGGCGCCGGTTTCTTTCAGATGATCGCGCGCGGCGATGATGTCTTCGACTTCGTAGCAGACATGGTGGATGCCGCCCGAGGGGTTTTTGTCAAGAAAGCCCTGAATCGGAGAGTTCTCGCCCAATGGGTAGAGCAGTTCGATCTTGGTGTTGGGCAGTTCGATGAAAATCACGGTAACGCCGTGATCGGGTTCATCCTGAGGCTCTCCAACTGTGGCGCCCAAAGCGGTGCGATATTGCGCGGCGGCGGCCTCAAGGTCGGGCACGGCGATGGCAACGTGGTTCAGGCGTCCGATCATGGTCTCTCTCCCTCGTGATGCATATGGGGCGGGTTATGGCCTGTGCAAGAGCCGTGAACAAGATGGTGCGGCCTTTAACCGCTTGTTCACCAAGTGGGGCGAAACTTTTGAGGTGACTCGCATCTGGAGGGAAAGACATGGACGACAAAGATCCGATGGCCGCGCATCTGCGGCCCACCGCAACGCGCCCGCTGTTGGGTTTGACCATTCTGGTCGTGGAAGACAGCCGGTTTTCCTGTGACGCCATGCGCCTTTTGTGCCTGCGATCAGGTGCACGTATCCGACGGGCGGATTGTCTGAAATCTGCGCGCCGGCATCTGCAGGTGTACCGCCCCAGCGTGGCGGTGATTGATCTGGGGCTGCCGGATGGATCAGGGGCTGAACTGATTTCTGAGCTGTCCGTGACTGTGCCACGCGTGGATGTGATTCTGGGCACCAGCGGCGATACGTTTTCGGAAGAGGTGGCTCTGGCCGCAGGTGCAGATGGCTTTCTACCCAAACCTGTGACTTCGGTTGTGGCCTTTCAGAATGCCATTCTGTCAGCCCTGCCACCCGAACGTCAGCCCCCCGGCCCGCGTCTGGTAAGTGATGATGAGATCATTCCCGATCCGCTGGCCTATCGCGATGATATGGCCCATGCGGCGGATGTTCTGGATGAAAAGGATGATGATCGGCATTTGGCCTATGTGACCCAGTTTTTGCAGGGTGTCGCTAAAAGCGCAGGTGACGGGGTGCTGCAAAAGGCGGCGGCGGATCTGGCCAGATCGCGCAAGGCCGGACGCCCGGTGCAATCGGATCTGGCGCGTGTGGCGGCCCTTGTACAGGATCGCATGACAGATCGTCTGGCGATGTGATTACAGCAAATGCCCGGGGTCTTGGCCAAGGTCGAGACCCGGGAAGACACTGGTTTCAATATCAGAGGCGCGCACCCCAAAAAGCGCGCGGATAATCCAGCCCGCATGGGCGCGGATATCATTTGTGGGCATCAGATCGCGGCGATCCAGCAGATCGGATTCGGTCAGGCCCGGCCAGTTTGCGGTGACGCGCCCACCTGTGATCGCACCGCCCGCCAGCAGCATCGCACCGCCAGTGCCATGATCGGTGCCGCCCGTGCCGTTGTAGCGCACGGTGCGGCCGAACTCTGTCATGGCGAGGAGTGTGGTCTTGTCCCACAGATGCGGGCCGAGGGCGGATTGCAGGGCAAGGATAGCCTGCGACAGGCGATTCAGGCTGTTATTCAACACGCGGTCCTGCCGGGCGTGACTATCCCAGCCTGAAATTGAAAAGGATGCAATCCGGGCCTCTTCTGTCAGACGTTGGGCAGCAAAGCTGGCAAGGCGGGATTCTGCGCCTCTGCGGCGGGACGCCTGATTGGCATCCTGCATCATCATGGCCGCCATATCTTCTGTGCTGCCTTCAAAAACGATTGGATCGCCATCGCGGGCGGCCAGATCAAAGGCTTTGTCCAGCGCCTGAGCCATGGCTGGATCTTCGGCCATGATCAGTTTTGTCAGCCGCAGCGCCTGAGCAGAAAGGATCAGATCGCTTTCCGGGGCCCAGCGGGAAACGGGTGCATCGCCAGACAGGATCGACAGCGAATCGCGGCCCACCGCATAGGCGGTTTCTGCGCTGGCCCCCGGCAAAAGGGACAGCAAGCGATTGAGCCAGCCATCACGGCCAACGCCATGGGTGAGATCGGGAATGCCCGCTTCGAGGATGTCCTGCCCATCAAAGTGGCTGCGTTTGTTGCGGTAAGGGGTTGAAACGGCGTGGATAAACCCCAGATCCCCCGCCTGCCACAGCGGCAAAAGCGGGCGCAGACCGGGGTGCATGGCATAGAACCCATCCAGATCAACCGCCCCTTCCACGCCCAGCGGGGTATGGCCCCGCCACGTCTGATAGCTGGGGTCGCCATAGGGGATCACCACATCAAGGCCATCCATCCCGCCGCGCAGGATGATTACCACAAGACGGTGATCACCGGGCGTGGCGGCAAAGGTAACAGGCGTGACCAGCGGGCTGGCCGCCAGTGAACATCCCAAAAAGGCTGACTGCAGGAAGTGGCGGCGATCCATGTCAGCTCCTTTGGAAGGCGGGGGCGGCCAGAACAAGGCCGATGCCATCGTTGCGGGTTTCGGCGGCACTGGCGGCGAACCGCAGTGTCTGGGTGGTGTTTGCCCCCAGCGCGGTTGTCAGGAAATCACGCGGATCGGGCAGATCGGGGCGCAAAAGGCCGGGAATGGCCATGGCCCATTGCACCCGCGCGGCCATGCCCTGCGGGGTGATCCATGCGCTGTCGGATTCTGCCAGACCATCGGGGCCGAGGGGATTTTGCCAGGGCTGACCCATCAGTTGCACCGGCGACAGGATGGCATTGACGATGGATTTGCGCGTCAGGTTTTCCACCGGAACATCAAGGGCGCGGCAGGCCGAGGTGACATAGTCAAAGGGCCATTTCACATTGCGCAACTGTGGATTCCAGGCAGCGGGGTGGGACAGCAGCGCCTGATAGACGCGCATCAGATCGCCACCGCTGCGCAGCCATTCCTGTTCGATCTGCGCGATATGATCGGAATCGGGGGTATCGGTGACAAAATGGCGGATCAGCTTGCCCGCGATATGGCGGGCTGTGGCCGGATGGCGGGCCAGATCGCGCAGCACCATCTGGGTATCGCGCAGCCCCGGGCGGGCGCCGCTATAGGTTTGCCCCAGAACGGTTTTCTGCCCGGGTTCGGCAAAGTCTTTCTTGAAGAGGCGTCCTTTGCGTGCACCAGCGGTCAGCCCCGCCATCAAAGTGGCAAGCGCACGCACATCGGATTGGCTGTAGGGGCCATCCACGCCCAATGTGTGCAGTTCCAGCACTTCGCGGGCGAGGTTTTCGTTCAGCCCGGTGCCGGGTTTCTGGCGCGCGCGAATCGACTGCGGCCCAACAGAGCGCGCCTGATCGAGGTAGAGCACCATCATCGGGTGGGTCACGGCCTCGAAGAGAAGATCTTCGAACAGGCCCGTCATGCGCGGGCGCAGAATGCTGTGCAGATAGGGCGAGGTGCCATAACGCAGGGTGCCGCCTTTGCCGTAGACGGTAAAGTGATCGCCCCAGAAGGATTCTAGCCGCTCGCGAAAGCCGGTGCGGGTTTCAATGCGGCGGGCCACATGGGCGATGGCCCAGTCTTTGCTGGCCCGAAAGGTATCACGCCGCAGGGTTTTGCGATTTTCGCGCGCGCCCTGGCGGATTTCTTCGTCGGGGCCACGACGCATATTGCGGCTGAGAAGCTGGTCGCGCAGCACGCGATCCTGAAAGGTTTCAAAGGGTTCGATGGGGAAGCGGCTGGCCATGTCATCAGGCGCTGTCAGACCAGACAGGATCTGATCCACGCTTTGCGGCGCGGGCTGTTTGGGCGACAGGCCACAGCCAAAGCGAATCTCGGCCAGAGTGGGATCGAACATGGGCGGGCCTTTGAGCGCAGTTACCCCCCAAGTATAGGAAAAGGCCGGCGCAATTGCACCGGCCTTACAGTCTGTACGCCCGATCTGGCGAAAGAGCGCTGATGTCTGAAGGGTTTTAGAAGACCACGACAGAACGGATGGATTCGCCCGCGTGCATCAGATCAAAGCCTTTGTTGATCTCATCCAGTGTCAGAGTGTGGGTGATCATCGGATCAATTTCGATCTTGCCGTCCATGTACCAATCGACAATGCGCGGCACATCGGTACGCCCTTTTGCGCCGCCAAAAGCTGTGCCTTTCCACACGCGCCCAGTAACCAGCTGGAACGGACGGGTTGAAATTTCGGCGCCAGCAGGGGCGACGCCGATGACGATGCTTTCGCCCCAGCCCTTGTGCGCGCATTCCAGAGCGGTCCGCATCACCTGCACATTGCCTGTGGCGTCAAAGGTGTAATCCGCGCCGCCTTTGGTCAGTTCGACCAGATGGGCGACCATGTCACCTTCGACGTTTTTAGGGTTCACGAAATCCGTCATGCCGAATTTTTCGGCCATTTCGCGTTTGTCATCGTTCAGGTCAACACCGACGATCTGATCCGCCCCGGCCATGCGCAGGCCCTGGATCACGTTCAAACCGATGCCGCCCAAGCCAAAGACAACCGCACGCGCGCCGATTTCCACCTTGGCGGTATTCAGCACCGCACCGACACCGGTGGTAACACCGCAGCCGATATAGCAAACCTTGTCGAAGGGTGCGTCTTCGCGGATTTTGGCCAGCGCGATTTCAGGCAGAACCGTGTGGTTCGCAAAGGTCGAACAGCCCATGTAATGCAGGATCGGCGTGCCATCCAGCATAGAGAAACGTGTGGTGCCGTCTGGCATCAGGCCCTGGCCCTGCGTGGCGCGAATCGCCTGACAGAGGTTGGTCTTGCCAGACAGGCAGTATTCGCATTCACGGCATTCCGGGGTGTAGAGCGGGATCACGTGATCGCCCGGTTTCAGGCTGGTTACGCCTTCGCCCACTTCCAGCACCACGCCTGCACCTTCGTGGCCCAGAATCGCGGGGAACATCCCTTCGGGATCGGCACCGGACAGGGTGAATTCATCGGTGTGGCAAATGCCTGTTGCCTTGATTTCAACCAGAACCTCGCCCGCCTTGGGGCCTTCCAGGTTTACTTCCATCACTTCGAGAGGCTTGCCTGCCTCAAGTGCTACAGCTGCGCGCGTCCGCATTTTGACCCTCCAAATGTCTATTTAACTCTTAGCCTGCGTCATTCGCTGAACTCGGACAAGCCTGAAACGCGACATAGTGCGGCTATGTTTCGTCAACAAGGATTTTTTGTTTGGAAGTTACTGATTTTACGGGTTTATTTGCTGTCATCATATGTGAGGATTGCCTATGCGATATGTTATTACCTATCTTTTTCTTGGCCCGATTTTGCTGGCAGGCTGCGGTGGATCAGCGCCCCAGCACAGTTGCGGCGGGCTGGCCCTGAAAGACGAGATAATCGGCAAGCCGATTTCATCTGCCGGGCAAATCCCCTTTCCCAAGCGGGTGATCCTGCCGGACGGGGCTGTCACCGCGGATCACAACCCGCAGCGCAACAATATCCATGTGGATAAGGCGGGCACGATCACAGATCTGACCTGCGGCTAGGGTCAGGATGCATTAATCCTGCACCACTGGTTGCTCAGTTTTTGGTCCTGACAAGGCACAGCCCGCCTGGAATAGTGGTTCTATTTCAAAGGGCTGTAACGCAGATCAGGGGCAAAAACTGAGCAATCCTCCGGACGATCGAAACGCTGCAAAGCAGCGGCTTTGACCGCTTGAAATTGGTCCACCAGTTCCGGCGCGCCCAAAACCCCTGCTTTATTGCCTTTCGAACGCCAGTGGCGCAGGATTAATGCATCCTGACCCTAGGCGGCGCTGGCCAAACCCGACCCTTTCTGACAAAAGCGCGACATCGGCTGGTGCAGCTGCGCGCCACAGGCAGGAAAGGGTCTTTTGCCATGCTTATCGCTTCGCTTATCGCCAAACCCAATGGGTTGGATCCTGCGCTGGTGGACAATCTGCGCAACGCCATGGGGGGCGGCGACCTGACCTGGCTGAACCCCGGAGAAGCGGCTGAGTTCGCGATTGAGCGCGCGCCGTCGAATTTTGATGATCTGCGCGCGGCGATTGCGGATCAGGCCGATCTGAACCTGCTGCCACCTGAAAACCGCCGCAAGAAAATGCTGCTGGCCGATATGGACAGCACGATGATCCAGCAAGAATGCATTGATGAGCTGGCCGAAGAGGCAGGCGTGGGCGCCCATGTAAGAGACATTACAGCGCGGGCGATGAATGGCGAGCTGGATTTTGAAGGGGCGCTGATTGAACGGGTGGCCCTGCTGAAAGACCTGCCGGAAAGCGTGATTGATACGGTGATGGACACGCGGATCACGCTGATGCCCGGCGGCAAGACCCTGCTGGATACGATCCATGCGCAGGACGGCGGATTTTGTGCCCTTGTCTCGGGGGGGTTCACGGCGTTTACCGCGCGGGTTTCCGCAATGCTGGGGTTTGATGAAAACCGGGCAAATACATTGCTGGCGGAAGATGGCGCTTTGACCGGCGAGGTGGGGCGGCCCATTCTGGGGCGTCAGGCCAAGGTCGAAGCGCTGGAGCAGATCACTGCGCGGCAGGGCATCACGGAAGAGGATGTGATTGCAGTAGGTGACGGGGCGAATGATCTGGGGATGCTGGGGCGCGCAGGGTTTGGCGTGGCGCTTCATGCCAAACCCTCGGTGCAGGAACAGGCGCAGCTGCGGGTCAACCACGGGGATCTGACCGCGCTTTTGTACCTGATGGGCTATCGGGCCGATGAGTTTGTGAACACGATTTGAGGGGGGTGTCAGGCGGCCAGCCCGGCCGCCGCGCGGATTTCACCGGTCAGCAGACCGCGCCAGTTCCTGACCTCGGGGTTCAGGAACTGTTTCACATTGGGGTGATCCGCATCGACCACGCCAAGACGCACCAGAATTGCGGCGATGGCGCAGTTGGCAGCCCGTGTGGCACCATCTGCAATTTTCAGCGAAATGCCGATGCCACGATTGGGCAGGATCGCGATAAAGTACCCCTCGGCGCCGGTTTTCAGCGCCAGCGGTTCTTTGGCGGCGCGCATGATCAGGGTGCAGGCGCGGCCTTCGCCCGCCACCATTTCCGGGAAGGCATACATGGCTGCGGCCAGTCGCGCGGCGGCTTTTGACAGCACATCATTGCGCTGATGGGCGGTGGCGAAAAAGGCCATGGCACGGGCGGTGCCATGCATGGTGGCGGCAGGATTGGGCGCAGAGCAGCCATCAATGCCAAAGCAGGGGCTGGTTTCCTGCGTCACCTCATCAAAGACCTCAAGCGCGGCTTTTTGTACGGGATGGGTTGGATCAACATAGTCAGGCCCAGCCCCCAGATGTTTGCCAAGGGTCAGAAAACCCGCGTGTTTGCCGGAACAGTTATTGTGCAGCTGGCAGGGGCGTTCGCCATCGCGGATCATTTGTAGTTTCAGCTCTTTGTCGCGGCTGGGCTGAGCCCCGCAACGCAGATCAGATTCGCCAAGGCCCAGTTCCGACAGCCATGTGGTGACCTCATCGACATGAATGGGCGCACCTTCATGCGAGGCGCAGGCCAGGGCAAGGCGTTTGTCATCCAGCCCAAAGGCATCGGCTGCGCCCGAAGCCACCAGCGGCAGAGCCTGAATCATCTTGGAGGACGAACGCGGATAGACCACGGCCTGCGGATCGCCCCAGGCCTGAAGGATATCCCCGCTGCCATCGCAGATCACCGCATGACCCAGATGCTGGCATTCGACCATGCCACCGCGAAGAATTTCCACCATAGGTGCGGGTGCCTTGCTCATATTGACCTCATGATTAAGCGATTATCTGCCAACAGGGCTTTCAGTTGCGTGTTGTTTCAGGCTATGCTGCGGGCGTCGAGAGGTAAAGCTCGGCGCGCAGATCTAAGGCTGGTAAGGCAGGGTGCGCAAAAAGCTGACAAGATAGGCTGGAGGCAGCAGGAATGATTTCACGTCTGGGGCAAATGGCAGGGGCCGCACTGATTGCGCTGAGCGCGACTGTGGCACAGGCGCAGGAAACCAGCACCAACCGTGTGGATGCCATGACCGACTGGTCGGTGTTCGAGGGGCAGAACCCGCGTGAATGCTGGGCTGTGACCACCTATAAGGAAAGCGTAAACACCAAAGACGGGCGCGTTGTTTCGGTGACCCGTGGTGAGATTCTGCTGATGGTGTTCCATCGTCCCGAAGCGGGCGTAAAGGGGCAGCTGGCCTTTACCGGCGGCTATCCATTTGCCAATGGCTCTACCGTGACTGTCGATATCAGCGGCAACAAATTTGAGCTGTACACCGAAGGTGAATGGGCCTGGCCGGCCACACCGCAGGATGATGCCAAGATCATCACCGCCATGAAGCGGGGCGCCAATGCGGTGCTGACAGCGGTTTCCACCCGTGGCACCCGCACCAAAGATACCTTTTCCCTGCTGGGCTTTACCGCCGCAGTGGAAGATGCAGAAAAGCGCTGCAGCAGCTGATCTGCGCCACAATCACACCGATGTGATATGCCCTGCCCCGGATCCTGTTAAGGGTTCCGGTTCAGGCCGCGTGACAGGCGGGTTCAAGTAGGCTATAGCGGCGGCTTGGAAACCGGAGGCGCGCCATGGAACCCCAAAGCCCGATCACTCAGGACGTATTGACCATCCCCCGCAAGCTGCCGGAGGGAAAGCAAAACCTTGTGGGGCTGACCCGCGCGGGTCTCAAAGAGGCCCTGCTGGCGGCTGGCACCAAGGAAAAGCAGGCCAAGATGCGGGTGAATCAGATTTGGCAGTGGATCTATCACTGGGGCGTGCGCGATTTCGCTGACATGACCAATCTGGCCAAAGACTATCGTGCCATGCTGGAGCGGAACTTTGTCATCGAACTGCCCAAAGTGGTGCAAAAGCTGGTGTCAGAAGATGGCACGCGCAAGTATCTGGTCAAGATCGCGGGCGGCCATGAGGTCGAGGTGGTTTATATCCCCGAAGATGATCGTGGCACGCTGTGCATTTCTTCTCAGGTGGGCTGCACGCTGACCTGTTCGTTCTGCCATACGGGCACGCAAAAGCTGGTGCGCAATCTGACGGCCTCTGAGATTGTCGGCCAGATCATGATGGCGCGCGACGATCTGGGCGAATGGCCTGTGCCCGGTGCACCAAAGGATGAAACGCGGCTTTTGTCGAATATCGTACTTATGGGCATGGGCGAGCCGCTGTATAATTTTGAAAACGTGCGCGATGCGATGAAGATCGCCATGGACCCGGAAGGGATTTCCCTGTCGCGGCGGCGCATCACCCTGTCGACATCCGGTGTGGTGCCGGGGATTGCGCGCACGGCCGAAGAAATCGGCTGCCTGCTGGCGATTTCTTTCCATGCCACCACCGATGAAACCCGCGATGTGCTGGTGCCGATCAACAAACGCTGGAATATCGAACAGCTGTTAGAGGCACTGGCGAGCTATCCCAACCTGTCGAACTCGGAGCGGATCACCTTTGAATATGTGATGCTGGCGGGGGTGAATGACAGTGATGAAGATGCGCATCGCCTGATTGATCACATCAAACGGCATAATATCCCGGCCAAGATCAACCTGATCCCGTTCAATGAATGGCCCGGATCCCCTTATAAGCGGTCGTCGAACAACCGGATTCGCGCCTTTGCCAATATCATCTATCAGGCGGGCTATGCGTCGCCGATTCGCAAGACGCGTGGGGATGACATCATGGCCGCTTGTGGTCAGTTGAAATCTGCCACGGAACGGGCACGCAAATCGCGTAAAGAGATCGCGGCAGAGGCGGGGCTATAGCGAGGAAAGCCCGCGCGGGCTTGAGGAGCGCTTTTCCGCGCTGCGCGCGTCATCGCTTTGGCCCTTGACCTTCCAGTTGCAGGAACCCTTATGTAGGCACCGAATTATGAAAGTCGGGCCATGCATACCTATCGTTTTGAAGTCAGCAATCTGAATTGTGGCGGTTGTGCCGGCCGTGCCGAGCGCGCGCTTTCGGGGGTTGAAGGTGTCACCGCAGCCTCGGTCAATCTGGCGAGCAAAATGGCTGTGGTAGAAACCACGCGCCCTTTGCAGGTGTTGCGTGAGGCGCTGAAGACTGCGGGATATCCTGCCGCCGAGGCGCGTATTTCCCTCGCGATTGAGGGTATGAGCTGTGCGTCATGTGCCGCGCGGGTTGAGGCTGCTCTGTCAGATTTCGAAGGGGTCACGGCGGCACATGTGAACCTGACCACCAATACCGCCGAGGTCACGGCTGTCAGCGGCGTGGTCTTGGCGCAGGATCTGGCAGAGGCCGTAACCAAAGCGGGCTATCCGGCCCAGGCCCTTGCCAAGGATGAGGATGGCGAAGCGCGGCAGGCGCGCGAGATTGCGCTGTTGAAACGGGATCTTATCATCGCTGGGGCGCTGACACTGCCTGTGTTTCTTGGCGTCATGGGGGGGCATCTTTATCCGCCATTGCATCATTGGTTGATGGGCACATTGGGGCATAGCGGCTGGTGGCTGGTGCAGTTTTTGCTGACCACGGCTGTGCTGATTGGCCCGGGACGGCGGTTTTATCGTATTGGTCTGCCACTGCTGTTCAAAGGCGCGCCTGACATGAATTCTCTGGTGGCGCTGGGGACATTGGCCGCCTGGGGGTATTCTTCGGTGGCGCTGTTCCTGCCGCGCCTGCTGCCCGACACTGCGCGCGAGGTGTATTTCGAGGCCGCAGCGGTGATTGTGACGCTGATCCTGATGGGGCGATTTCTGGAGGCGCGGGCCAAAGGGCGCACAGGCGCTGCAATCCGGCGGTTGATGGCCCTGCGTCCTGAAACGGCACAGGTGGAGCGCGATGGGCAGGTGGTTGATCTGCCAGTGAGCGACATCAAAAAGGGCGATCTGCTGCATCTGCGGGCAGGTGATCGGATTGCCGTGGATGGCGAGGTGATCAAGGGCCATTCCTTTGTGGATGAAAGCATGATCACCGGGGAACCTGTTCCTGCTGAGAAATCCCCAGGTGATGGGCTGATCGCGGGCACGGTGAATGGTCAGGGGGCGCTGGTGATGCGGGCGCAGGCTGTTGGGGCCAACACCATGCTGGCGCGGATCATTGCGCTGGTGGAACAGGCGCAGGGGGCAAAACTGCCGATTCAGGCGCTGGCGGATCAGGTGGTGCGCTGGTTTGTGCCTGCGGTGATGGGGCTGGCGGCGCTGACACTGCTGGTCTGGCTGGCATTTGGGCCGGGGCTGACCTTTGCCCTTGTGGCGTCGGTTTCGGTGCTGATCATCGCCTGCCCCTGTGCCATGGGGCTGGCGACGCCGGTGTCGATCATGGTGGGTACTGGGCGGGGTGCCGAACTGGGGGTGTTGTTTCGCAAAGGGGATGCGCTGCAACGATTGGAAGACATCCGCGTGGTGGCGTTTGACAAAACGGGCACATTGACAAAGGGCGCACCGTCGCTGGTTGACGCATCTTTGGCCGATGGGTTTGACCGCGATGAGGTCTTGCGATTGGCGGCAAGCGCGGAAAAGGGATCAGCGCATCCTATCGCGCAGGCAATTGCATCCAGCAGCCCTGACGCGCCTGAGGCAGAGCATGTGCAGGACATTGCCGGATTTGGTCTGTCTGCCATGATTGACGGGCGGCAGGTGCTGGTGGGGGCTGCCCGGCTGATGGCACGCGAAGCGATTGCTTTGGGCACGCTGGAGCAGCGGGTCACGGCCATGGCCAGCAAGGGGCAAACGCCGGTTCTGGTGGCCATTGACGGGCAGATCGCAGCGGCGCTGGCCATCGCGGATGAGATCAAGCCGGGTGCAAAAGAGACCGTTCAGGCATTGCAGGCAAAGGGTTTGAAGGTGGCCATGATCACCGGGGATCTGCGAGCCACTGCACAGCATTTCGCCCGGGATCTGGGGATAGATATTGTTGAGGCAGAGGTGCTGCCCGAAGGCAAGCTGGATGTGGTGAAAGATCTGCAAGCTCGGCTGGGGCCAGTGGCTTTTGTGGGTGACGGTATCAATGATGCCCCGGCGCTGGCGCAGGCGGATATCGGTATCGCCATGGGCACGGGCACCGATGTGGCAATTGAAGCGGGGGATGTAATCCTGTCGTCGGGCAAGGTGCAGGGCGTTGAGACAGCTTTGCGGCTAAGCCAGTCGGTGATGCGCAATATCCGGCAGAATCTGTTCTGGGCCTTTGGCTATAACGTGGCGCTGATCCCGGTGGCTGCGGGGGTGATCTATCCGCTGACGGGGATGCTGTTGTCGCCGATGCTGGCGGCGGGGGCAATGGCGCTGTCTTCGGTCTTTGTATTAAGCAACGCTTTGCGGCTGCGCCGGTTTGACGGAGGCACCGCATGAATATCAGCGAGGTTGCCAAAAAGGCGGGGCTGCCCGCCAAGACCATTCGGTATTACGAAGACATCGGGCTGATCGCGCCTGCGCGCGGCGCCAATGGCTATCGCGATTTTTCCGATGTCGACGTGCACAAACTGGCCTTTCTGGCGCGGGCACGGGCGCTGGGGTTTTCCATTGAGGATTGCCGCACCCTGATGGCGCTCTACGAAGACAGCTCGCGGGCAAGCGCGGATGTGAAGCAGATCGCCAAAGGACATCTGGACCAGATCGATCAGAAAATTGCCCAGATGCAGGCCATGCGTGACACATTGGCAGACCTGGTGTCTTCCTGTGCCGGTGATGACCGACCGGATTGCCCCATTCTAAGGGATCTGGCGCAGGGGGATTAAACCGATTGCGCTGCAGGTGCGGTAGCATCCAAAGGCAGAGGCGCGGGCTTTAGGAACTCGTCCATACGGGTCTGCAACAAATCCCAGTGCTGAATCGAATGATTGGCAGCCCGTTCCGGATTGCAATCACGGATTGCGGCCAAAATGGTTTCATGTTGCAGCGCAGCCTTACGAACCTGCTTTTTTTCCTTTTTCTTTTCAGGATCATAGAAATCCAGCGACATGCGGGTCTGATCAATCAGCACCCGCTGTAACGCAGGCATGAGATAGCTGTTCCCGGCCATCTGGCCAATCAGCATATGCAGTTGGTAATCCAGCAAAGCGGTCTGCCCGGCATCGCCATCCTCTTGCGCCGCTTCAATCGCGTCGACAAGCGACTGCGCCAGAGCGAGCTGGTCATCTGTACGATGATCGCAGGCCAATCGCGCGGTATTCGCAAGAACGGTGGGCGCTGTCTGGAACAGATAGCGCGCGGTTGAAACATCCAGCGACGCCACACGCGCGCCCCGGTTCTGCTGAAGCGTCACAAACCCTTCACCATTCAAAACCTGATAAATCTCGCGCATTGGTGTGCGCGACAACCCATACTCCTGAGCAACACCCTGTTCATCCAGCTCGACCCCTGGGGCAAGCTTCATCGTCAGAATGTTTGCTTTCAGGTTCTCCAGACAGAATTCTTTTTTGCTGATCGGTTGGTCCGTCATAAAAGCCCCCTGTGTTAAAATGCCATGCGCCGGTCGGGGAAAATCACCTAAATCTGACCTGACGCTTTTTTGCGTCAAGTCACAGGGTTCCCGACCAATTGTCAAGCACTTGTGATATGTATTTCACGACTTGACTGCAGCTGTCGCTTGTTTTCTGGCGAGAGTTCGCCGCGACAACACGCCATACGATTTTCTCGGCTTTGAGACTCAACCCTTACCGGTTGCCCTGCTTGGGCAAGGATTTCGCATGTCTCCGCGAATATAGGCTTGAGCCATCAAGGCAAACTCAATATGTGGTGTGCAGTTCTAGAAGTTGTATGTATAGCCGCGTTTGATTTCTCTGGGAGCGACCACCCGTTCCGTCCTGTGTTGCGAGGGCGCAATAGTGGTCATGCGCATTTTTTATCTGTCGCAAGCAATCCTCGCTGAAACGGCGGTTTGTTGCTACTTCTGCTGCAAAGCTCATGCTCGTGTATTTCGTACTGGGGCTGAGCACAAAATAACCGGTGTTTGTGTTCCCAAATTACCCAATAAAACCCGATGAGGTGAGTTTTGATTTCTTTACGAAATGTCGCTACAGCCTGTTTACTTGTTGGCCTGACAGGGTGCGGCGTAACCTATCACAGTTCGTCGGTCAAAGGGCGGGAAGACGGCTCTAAGGTTCATGTTGTTGATCTGACCCCTGCCACAATCGCGCAGGCCAATTCCAATCCATACACCCCCCGCGCTTTGCCGGCCGAGTTCTTTGCCGCTGCAGGCGGTGGAACGGGTGTGGCGGGCGTTGGCGCACTGCCCGCACAGCCTTTCCTGCCGACCGAGCGCCCGGAGACACTGGAAGAACGGCCGCTGCCTGATGTAACCGCCCCTGATTACGTGATCGGCGTGGGCGATGTACTGCTTCTGGCCACCTCTGGGAATACCGGCACTGTTGAACAGCTGACCGGTCTGCTGGCGGCGCAAAGCAAGCGTCAGGGCTATACCGTGCGCGACGATGGCACCATTGCCATCCCGCAAATTGGGTCCGTTCCCGTCGAAGGGCTGACCCTGCAAAGCGCAGAAGAGACTCTGTTCCAGGCGCTGGTCACCAATCAGCTGGACCCGACATTCAGCCTTGAGGTGGCCGAGTTCAACTCGCAGCGGATCTCTGTTGGTGGTGCGGTTCGCGATCCCAAGCTGGTGCCGGTAACACCGAGCAAGATCACTCTGGGTGAAGCGCTGACCGCGGCTGGCGGTCTGAGCGTCAAAGACGAAGATTTTGCCACCATTCGCATTTTCCGCGCTGACACGCTGTACCAGATGCCGCTTTCGAAATTCCGCAAGAACCAGAGCTGGCAGAACAAAGTGCTGCTGAATGGCGATGCGATTTTCGTTGATACCACCTATGATCTGGATCGCGCGCTGTCCTACTACAAGTCTCAGCTGGATGTGATTGCCCTGCGCAGCGACTCGCGCTCGAAGGCCTTGCAATCTGTACAAGTCGAGATGGCAATGCGCCGTGCAGCCCTGTCGGAACGCCGCGAGAACTTCCTGTCGCGTGAAAAGCTGGGCGCGGTGAAGCGCGATTATGTTTATCTGACCGGTGAAGTGAAATCCCAGGGCCGCGTTGCCCTGCCCTTTGATCACATGGCGTCGCTGGCGGATGTGCTGTACGGCGAAAAGGGGTTTGACAACACAACAGGCAATCCAAAGCAGATCTATGTGATCCGCGCGAATGAAGGGGCCTATAGTGCGAATGCCTATCACCTGAACGCGTCAAATGCTGCGGATCTGATCATGACCACACGCTTTGAAATGCGTCCAAATGATATCGTCTTCATCGAAGAGCAGCCGATCACCAAGTGGAACCGCGCGCTGCAACAGATCTTCCCGTCGCTGATCACTGCAACCGGAAACGCGGTACGGAAGTAAGCTGATACCAAAATTTCGAAGAGGCCGTGGCGCAATGCGCTGCGGCCTTTTTAGTTGTGGCAGGACATATGAAGGATATCCTTCAAAGGACGAGCAGTCGGATCCATTGGTGTCGCTCCGAAGGAGGACACCAACGCAATGGCGGGTTACCCTCCTGACTGCTTGGCCTTCAAAATCTGCAATAACAAAGCATCCCGCCTGGCGCTTTGCTCTTCCTGCGTGGTCCCCTCTAGGGCGGCCTCCAGCCCAGCGACCAGCGCCTGAATGGTCTGCGCATCCATCTTTGGTTGCCCCAGATCATCCCACCAGCCGTTAAACACCTCGGCGAAATGTGCCAGAAAGGCCTCAAGCCCGCCATTCGCCCCTAAACCAAATAGTGTGGTCGGCCCCATCGCCGCCCAGCGCACGCCCGGCCCATAGGCCACCGCCTTATCCACATCTTCGACGCTGGCGACCCCTTCCAGCACCAAATGGATCGCCTCGCGCCAGATCGCCGCCTGCAAGCGGTTGGCCACATGCCCCGGCACCTCTTTGTTCACCCGGATCGTGGTTTTGCCGATGGCAGTGTAAAAGCCCTCTGCCGCCTCAACCACACCGTCAGCGGTCTTTGCATTCCCCATGACCTCGACCAGAGGAATCAGATGTGGTGGATTGAACGGATGCCCCAGCACCAGCCGCGATGGATCACGCCAGCCGCCCTGCATCTGACTAAGTGTCAGCCCCGACGCCGAACTTGCGACAATCGCGCCAGCCTCTAGCGCGGGCTCAATCTCGGCGTAGAGCGCATGTTTGATGGCCTCACGTTCGGGTACGTTTTCCTGCACAAACTGCGCGCCTGCCACCGCCTCAGCTGCGCTGGTGCAAAACCGTAGCGCGCCGGGCCGGCCCTTTACCAACCCCAGCTCTTCCAAAGATGGCCAGGCCCGCGCCACATAGCTGCGCACCTTGTCTTCTGTATCGGGATCAGGATCATAGACCGCCACATCGCAGCCCGCCGCCTGAAACAGTGCCGTCCAGCTGGCGCCAATCACCCCCGCCCCCAGAACCGCTGTCTTTGAAAATCCTGCCTGATCCATCTCATCCCCCTGTTTTCCCGCAACAGAGCGAAACCAAACCCAAATCTCAAGACCTTCGCGCATTTCCCCTGCGGGCTTCCGCCAACTATGCAACAGATTGCCAAAGATTGTTCCCGCTTCGTTGACAAAACAGCGCATTCCACGTCATGAAAAAGCAAAATCATACCAGAGCAAGAGGCAGCTCTCATGAAAATTGCGATGATTGGAACCGGCTACGTAGGGCTGGTCTCTGGCGTTTGTTTTTCCGATTTCGGACACGAAGTTGTCTGCGTCGACAAAGATCCGAACAAAATCGACATGCTCGAACGCGGAGAGGTGCCAATTTACGAACCGGGCCTTGATGCGCTTTTGGCCAAAAACGTCGAGGCAGGCCGCCTGTCATTTACCATGGATCTTGCACAGGCGATTGAGGGCGCCGAAGCGGTCTTTATCGCCGTTGGCACCCCCACCCGCCGCGGGGATGGCCATGCGGATCTGACCTATGTGATGGCGGCCGCCGCCGAGATCGCGCAAACCGCCAAAGATTACGTGGTGGTGGTGACCAAATCCACCGTCCCTGTGGGCACCAACCGGCAGGTCAAACAGACCATCCACAAAACCAATCCTGAACTGGAATTTGATGTCGCCTCAAACCCGGAATTCCTGCGTGAAGGGGCGGCGATTGATGATTTCATGAAGCCCGATCGCGTGGTTGTGGGCGTTCAGAACGACCGCGCGGCGCAGGTGATGGAAGAAATCTATCGCCCACTCTATCTGCGTGAATTTCCGATCATCACCACCAATCTGGAATCTGCGGAGATGATCAAATACGCCGCCAATGCTTTTCTCGCGACCAAGATCACCTTCATCAATGAAATCGCCGCGCTGTGTGAAAAGGTGGGCGCAGATGTGAAACAGGTGTCCAAGGGCATGGGCCTGGATGGTCGCATTGGCAACAAATTCCTGCATGCAGGTCCGGGCTATGGTGGCAGCTGTTTCCCCAAAGATACCAAAGCGTTGGCCCGCATTGGTCAGGAACATGCCACGCCAATGCAGATCACCGAAACCGTGATCACCGTCAATGAACAGATCAAACGCCGCATGATCGATAAGCTGATGGATATGTGTGATGGCTCGTTCAATGGCAAGACAATCGCCGTGCTGGGCGTGACCTTCAAACCCAATACCGACGACATGCGCGATGCGCCCGCGCTGACCATCGTACCCGCGCTGGTGGGCGGCGGGGCCAAGGTGCGCACCTGTGACCCGCAAGGCCGCCACGAAGGCGAAGCGCTGCTGCCCGGCGTGCATTGGGAAGAAGACCCATACAAAGCCGCCAATAACGCTGATCTTGTGGTGATCCTGACCGAATGGAACGAATTCCGCGCGCTGGATCTCAAGAAACTGGCCCGCAAAATGGCCCAGCCCCGCATGGCCGATCTGCGCAATATCTATACCAATCGCGATGCCAAACGCGCGGGCTTTGACGCCTATGAAAGCATTGGTCGAGAAGGCTTCCCCAAGCCATGATCAAGGCTTTGAAGTCGCAGGTATAAATAAAAAATGAAATTATCATCGCCGTCCCTTCCCGGGGCGGCGATTTGCATGTTATGCACAGGGTGCCCGGGGGGGCATACAATCTGGGGTTAACTATGATCCGTCACTTTGTGATGGCCGCTTTGGCCATGCTTACCCTCGCCCCCGAGGTTTCTGCCGAAGGCCGTCAGGTTCTTGGGCGCGGGCGTCTGGTGACAAACGATCTTCTTGGTGATGGCAAAGACCGCTGGCAAAGTGGCTCGGTCTCGGGCAGCCATGTGGTGGGGCGCGACTGGAATGGCGCGCTGCCCGAACAGGCCTTTGACCTGCTGGAATACCGCATCGGCACCCAGATCAGCGCCCCCAACAATCTGCGCCGTCCCAAAACAGGGGATCGCCCCTTTGCCGGGGTGTTGTCGCTGGGGCTGCACACGCATTTCCGCCATCGCCAGACCGAGTTTTCACTGGGTGGCGATCTGGCCATCACCGGGGAACAGAACGGCCTCAGCGCGTTTCAGACCGCGCTGCATGATGGGCTGGGCGTCAAACCTGCCTCTCAGCGGGTGCTGAACGGCCAGGTCAAAAATGGCTTTCACCCCTCGCTGGTGGCTGAAACCGGGCGCTCGTTTGCTGTGGGTGGACAGGCCATTGTGCGCCCCTTCGTGGAAACCCGTGTGGGTCTGGAAAACATCGCCCGTATCGGCGCGGATCTGACCATTGGCAGCCTGGGGCAAGGTGAATTGCTGATCCGCGACCCCGTCACCGGTCAACGCTATCGCGCTATCCGCAACCAGACACCGGGTGTCAGCTATGTGCTGGGTGCTGATGTCGCCCATGTCGGATCGTCGAAAATCATCCCCAAATCCAACGGTGTCATCCCCGAAGACACACGCCACCGCGTGCGGGCTGGCATGCACTGGCAAGGGGAAAGGAACGCAGTGTTTTACGGTCTCACCTATCTTTCAGAAGAGCATAAATCGCAATCCGAAGGTCAGGTGGTTGGGTCACTCAGACTGAACCTCAAGTTTTAATCGGTACACGGGCGAAGTTGCATCTAAGCAACACGCCTTTTAGTTGATAGTGCAGAGGCATGTCTCAAACGTATAGCGGTATTCACAGGGTTAAATGCGCTGTTAATATATCGTTAATAATTATAAACGCAGGCAGGCAGTAACCATGACTACGGGCTTCAAAGGCACGTTCGTCATCTCGTGGTCGCAGACCGAGATAGACGGGCTTCAGGCCGCTCCGACATCATCACTTACGGTAGGGGCCGCTTGGTCCTGGACCGGGGATTTCGTTCGCGTGGACGGGCCCGGCAATGTGCTCAGGCTGGATCAATCCGATGGCGAAGCAGATATGCGCCGCCGCGCGGCCCGCATGGTGCGTCGTCTGGTGGGCGCCGCCGTGAGCCATCAAACCCAGATCGACAAGGTCGAAGTGGATCACCCGCTGGCAGATAGCAGCTTTGTGGTCACCGATGGCACGAAAAGCTATACGGTCACACTGATTGAAGTTGGGCAGAACGCCCGACCGCTGCTGATGTTCCTTGACGAAATGCCGCCGCGCGGCCGCGATCTCTGGATCGTACATCACAATCTTGATCCCGTGCGCAGCTATGCCGCCGGTGATCAGGTTTCGGGCGTGATCTGCTTTACCCCCGGCACCCGTATTCTGACCCCGGCAGGCTATCTGCCCATCGAAGAGATCCGCGAAGGCGACCGCGTTCAGACCAAAGACAATGGTCCGCAGGAAGTCCGCTGGATCGGCAGCCGCCGTATGAGCGGCGCGCGCCTGTTTGCCATGCCCCGCCTGCGCCCGATCCGCATTCGCCCCGGCGCCTTTGGCATTGGCGAACCTGACAAGGAAATCCTTGTCTCGCCCGAACACCGCATGCTGGTGAAAGGTGTGGTCGCCCGCGCCCTGTTCAACACCCCCGAAGTGCTGGTGGCCGCCCGCGATCTGATCAATGGTGACAGCGTCATGCTGGACACCCGCGTCAAAGAAGTCACCTATATCCACATGCTTCTGGAACGCCACGAGGTGCTTTTTGCCAATGGCGTCGAAACCGAAAGCTTCCATCCCGCCAATACCGCGCTGTCGTCGATCCGCGAAGAAGACCGCAGCAGGCTGATCAAGCAACTGCCGCAGGTGGCCGATAACCCCCATAGCTATGGCTCTTATGCGCGGCGCAATCTTTCCAGTTCCGAGGCAGCGATCATGCTGCACGAAGCCGCCTGATTCAGGCCGGGGCCGGATCTTTGGCCCCATACCCGCATGCGTTGACCTGAGTCAAAGGCACAGGCCAGCGCGCCAGCTAGGCTCCTTTCCAATGACCGCCAGCCCCTTGGGGCGCGAATCGGAAAGGACAGCAAATGCAAAACCCCTCGACGATCAAACAGCACGCCAATCTGGTCGACCGCATGGCACAGGCCAATGGCGTGGACCTCGAAGAAGAAATCCTGCGCGGCAATCTCTGCATCGGAGAACTGGAAGACGCGGTGCTCAGCTGCACCCTATGTGACAGCCCCGGTGCCTGCAGCAAATGGCTGACGGCCCATGAAACTCAGGGCACCCAAGCCGATCAGCCACCCCGCTATTGCCGCAACACCGAATTGTTTCAAGAGCTGTCCAAAGGCCAGCCATGAGCGCAAAACCCCATGTGCTTGGTGCCACCAAAGACCACTATTGGCTGCTACAGCGCATGGCCAAAGCCACCGGCGTCGATCTGGTGGCCGCCATGCAGCACGACAGCCTGAACACGCAGGCCTGGGCGCAATTGGTCACCGACTGCCGCAAATGCCAATGGACCGAAGGCTGCAAGCGCTTCCTTGACCGCGCCGATCCTGATATCGACAGCCCTCTGCCGGAGGGGTGCGAAAACCGCGCGCCGCTTGAACAGATCAGATCACGATTGAAAGACTCCCCCGCATGAGACCGCAACTGGGCGACCCGAACCGCCATTTTTTCATGACCCGCAGCGTTGCGCGCGTCATGGGGCTCAGCCTGAACGAAGCCATGCAAACAGGCGATCTGGCGCCGGCGACCTATGCCAATATGGTCACCACCTGCCGTGGCTGCGCCCTGGTCGAAGCCTGCGAAGAATGGCTGGCCTGCCAGACCAGCACCAGCGCGACACCACCACCGGGCTGCTGCAATGCAGATCTTCTGTCACGTCTGGCACAGTCTTATTAGGGGCTGCTAACAGGCCCTAACTGCGGTGTCCTTGCAGGGCTTCCTGCCCCAATCGCATCGAAAGCGCCCGCAGCGCGTCGGGCGATTGATCCGCCAGCCCCTGCAACTGAAAGTTCTTTCTCATCAGCGCCATTCCGAACAGCACCGCCAGCAGGGCGGCCGCCCTGCCCTGCGCGTCTTCACCGCCAATTTTCTGCGCCAGCGGCCCGGCCATACCGTCTTGCACAACCTGCCGCATTCGGTCCCCCATGACCGGATCGATCACATTGGCAAGCAACATCGCATACGGGGTCACCTGATCCGTTTCGGGATCATAGGGTGCGGAAAAGCTGGCAACCGCCCGCTCTAGCAGCGTGTCCGGCGCGCCTGCCAGGGCCTCCCACGGGGGAATCTCGGCCAGCGTTGCCTCAAACAATCCCTGTTTACCGCCAAAGTATCGTGACACCAGCGCCGCATCCACGCCCGCAGCACCGGTAATATCGCGCACTGAAACGTTAGAGTACCCGCGGGTCCAGAACAGTCTTCGCGCCGCAGTCAGCAGTTTTTCTTTTGTCGAAAGGGTCTCGGCCATGGGGGGTATCTATGAGGTCATGACGTTTTCGTCAACATGTGTTGACAGGCTGAAACCGCGCCCCTATCTTTTCGTCAACACTTGTTGACATACTCGGAGAACACAATGCCCAACACTGCCCTTATCACCGGTGCCTCTTCTGGGATTGGCGCAGAGTTCGCCCGCTATCATGCGCAAAAAGGCGGGGATGCGGTGATCGTCGCACGCCGCCTGGAACCGCTTGAGGCGCTGAAAACCGAACTCGAAACCAAACATGGCGTGACCATCACCGTCATCGCGCAGGATGTCGGTACACCGGCACAGGCCCGGGCGCTTTACGACACCCTCACATCGCAGGGGATCAAGATTGATATCCTGATCAACAATGCCGGGTTTGGCGGCCATGGCGCCTTCCTTGATCGCGATCTGGCCAAAGATCAGGCGATGATTGATCTCAATATCTCGGCGCTGGTGACGCTCAGCCATCTTGTGGGCAACGATATGAAAGCGCAGGGCGGCGGCAAGATGCTGCATGTCTCGTCAACCGCAAGCTTCATGCCCGGCCCCAATCAGGCGGTCTATTTCGCCACCAAGGCATTCGTGACCTCGTTCAGTCAGGCGATTGATCAGGAAATGCGCCCGCATGGCATCACCTCGACCGCGCTTTGCCCCGGTCTGGTGAACACCGAATTTGTCGCCGCCGCAGATCTGGGTGGAACCGGTCTGGCCAATCAGAAGGGGGCTAGCGCCTCTTCCGTTGCCAAATGTGGCTATGACGCCATGCTGCGCGGCGATCTGATCACCATCAATGATCCGCGTCTTAATTTTATGCTGAACTGGCTGATCCCCCTCCTGCCCCGCCGCCGCGTTCTGAAAATGATGGCGGATATGCAGGCCAAGTAAGAGGCCCCTGTCCCCAATCTGACGCCCCGTAGCTTTTGACAATCCCCCACCCCTTGGGGTTTTCTGCCCCAAGGGAGGACATCATGCCGCTTCATATTTTGATCGCACTTGTGGTGATCGGGATTTCCGGCGTCGCGCTGCTGACGCATCTGCTGGGCATGTCCCAGCCCCACCGCTTTGACAGCGACCGCGATGCCCGGGACGCCTGGCTGCGGGAATTTCCGGAAATCGACATTCGGTCGGTCAGCCGTTGCCAGTCTGGCACTGCCGCGCTGATTGATACCGTGCAGGGCCCGGGCCTTGTCTGGCCCATGGGGCAGGACACCACTGCGCGGCTGATCACCGGCGCCAGCTATACCGCGTCTGGCGATCGCCTCACCCTGCACCTTCCCGATTACGCCGCCCCAAAAGTCCAGCTTCGGCTGACGCAGGATGAAATCCGCAGCTGGACCCAAACCATAAGCGAGGCCGCATGACCGATCTGTCTTTCCCCGATGTCACCCAACTGGCCGTGCCCTTCTTTATCGCCGCCATCCTGACCGAGATCCTCTGGATCGTGATCAAGAAACGCGGCGGGCGCTATGAAACCCGTGACGCCGTTACATCGCTGGTCATGGGGGCGGGCAGCGTCGCCTCTGGCATTCTGCTGGGCTTCATCGCCTGGGGCTTTTTCATGCTGCTTTGGCAGATCACCCCGCTGGATCTGGGCACCTCAGTCTGGGTGATTGCCCTGTGCTTTGTGCTGGACGATCTGCGCTATTACTGGGTGCACCGCTTTGGCCACCGCATCCGCTGGGTCTGGGCCAGCCATGTGAACCACCATTCCAGCCAGCATTACAACCTGACCACCGCCCTGCGCCAAACTTGGACGGGCACCTTTACCTTTATGATGATCGTGCGCGCGCCTCTGGTGCTGCTGGGCTTTCACCCGGCCATCATCCTGTTCGTGGGCGGGATCAATCTGGTCTATCAGTTCTGGATCCACACCGAAGCCATCGGCAAAATGCCCCGCTGGTTCGAAGCCATCATGAACACCCCCAGCCATCACCGCGTCCACCATGGCCGCAATCCGCGCTATCTGGATTGCAACTATGCCGGGGTCTTTATTGTGTGGGATAAGATGTTCGGCACCTTTGTTCCCGAACAAGACGATGAAAAAGTCGATTTCGGGCTGGTGCATAACCTTGGCACCTTCAATCCGATCCGCGTGGCCTTTCACGAATGGGTCGGCATCTGGAAAGACGCCACCCAGCCGGGCATCACCCTGCGTGACCGCCTGATGTACTGCATCGCCCCCCCGGGCTGGAGCCACGACGGCTCACGCGATACATCGGAAGTGATCAAGGAAAAACACCTCCGCACCCACCCAAAAGACCGAGGCACACCGGGGTTTAGCTGAGGGCTTGGGTGTTTCCAGGCATTAAATTACGGTCGCTGCGTGTTCAGACAACTGGCGGCCACCAGCCTAAATTTAATAGTTCTGTGTCTATACGGCTGGCGGCGATGCTCAGTAAGCGACCTTTGCACTGTAGGTAGCCGGATGACAACAATGCAGACATAGCACCATTTCGCTGCGTTTGCGCCAATGTCATCTTACGGGAAAGACGGTGAAAAGTGATAGACGCTGGCGAAGGGCTTGACCGCATCAAACGAGGCCATGGGTTTTGGCAAACGGGTCCCAATCTTTGTCTTTGTGCCAATCATATTCGCTCCACGTTGCAACCTTTTCTGCTGTCTCGTGGTCGTGCATCAGCGCGATGGCACCCAAAGCCATATCTATCCCGGCTGAGACACCGGAAGAGGTAATGAACTTACCGTCTTCTACCCATCGGGCTTGTTTCACCCAATCGACCTGCGGGTACTGATCCGCGATTCTTGTGTAAGCCGCTTTGTTCGTCGTGGCACGACGCCCGTCCAAAACACCCGCGCCTGCGAGAAGTAAACTGCCTGTGCATACACTCAAGACATACTCTGCTGAACCTGATGTTGTTCTGATCCAATCTAGGAGAGCCGGGTTATTTACTTCGTGGCGCGTCCCCATACCACCGGGAACGAACAAAACATCGAAGTGATCGGCACCTTTTATTGTGGTGTCCGGGTTTGCTCGAACCTGTTGATTGCTTGCAATTGGATCAGATGTCTCTGCTACCAGCTGAAGGTCAAATTCGTCTTTGAGCAGCCCGAACATTTCAAGCGGCCCAAAGAGATCCAGCAACTCAAATCCGGGAAAAATCACAGCCCCTACACGCCGCATTGCTCAGCCTCTTTCATCTATTTTCTTCGAGCGCACGGTAGCGTTCTTCAGATGCTCGCACCATCAAAAGATGGGGCTTCCCTCGCCCCGTTGGTTGGATTTAACTGACATTCAATCATCATGCAGCATTCGGCAAAATGGGCGGACCTCAACCTCAAACAGACAAATGGCCGTGTGGCAGCACCCAGCCCATTCAGCATTCAATTGCAGACGCCTGCTGAAAACAGTCACCACCTAACATTCCAAGACAATCACATTCACCAACGAATAAATACTCAGCCCCCCAAACGAAAACGGCGGCCCGATGGGACCGCCGTTTCCTGTAAAACCCGTAAGGGGATTACTTAAGCTCGACTTCAGCGCCTGCTTCTTCCAGCTTTTTCTTGATTTCTTCAGCTTCAGCTTTGTCAACGCCTTCTTTGACAGCTTTGCCGCCGGCTTCAACCAGCTCTTTAGCTTCTTTGAGGCCCAGGCCGGTGATGCCGCGGACTTCTTTGATGACGTTGATTTTCTTGTCGCCAGCCGACTTCAGGATAACGTCGAACTCGGTCTGCTCTTCTGCAGCTGCGCCACCGGCGTCGCCTGCAGGACCAGCAACCATAACAGCGCCGCCAGCTGCGGGCTCGATGCCGTACTCATCCTTCAGGATGGTTTTCAGTTCTTGTGCTTCCAGCAGGGTCAGACCAACGATGCTTTCTGCGAGTGCTTTAAGATCAGCCATTTTGAGACTCTTTCAGTATATAAGATGTGTTCCAACGTGTGGGCGATTGCCCTACGCGGATCTTCCAAGGTGCCGTTAAGCCGCCTCGCCCTTTTCCTCGATTGTGGAAAGGATCGAAGCGATATTCGAAGCAGGTGCGCCAATTGCGCCAGCGATGTTCGAAGCAGGTGCGCCGATGCAGCCCACGATCGAAGCAATAAGCTCCTCGCGAGAAGGCATTTTCGACACGGCTTCAACGCCAGCACGATCAAGAGCAGTACCACCCATTGCACCGCCAAGGACCTGGAACTTATCGTTGGTCTTGGCGAAATCCTCGACGACCTTGGCCGCAGCCACAGGGTCTTCCGAGTAGGTCAGTACAGTCATACCATCCAGGTATTCGCCGATGCTTTCGCAGTCGGTGTCCTTGATGGCGATTTTGGCAAGCCTGTTCTTGGTGACACGAACCACAGCTTCTGCTGCACGTGCGCGGTTGCGCAGGTCCGTCATCTCGGCAACCGTGAGACCCTCGTAGCGGGATACCACCACAACGCCAGAGCTTTGGAAGATCTGGCCGAGCTCTTCGACCAATTGTTCTTTCTGGGCTCTATCCACAGTTTCACTCCAAGTAGTGGAGGGCGGACCCTCCGGCTCAATTCGGCCCGGATGCCCCAAGGGGTTCCCAAGCCACTTAATCCGAAGAAGGGTCGACGCATCCTGTGACCGACAGCCGGAAACCGGGGTCGGATTTAAAGATGTCTCTTCCCGTCTCAGGCAGGAATTATGAACCACATGTCGGGTTCACCCACCGTCTCGGACGAATCGCAATACCCCAACAGGGCATCACAGGTGGGGCTGATACCGCCCCCGGCCACAGAAAGAAAGCAATTTCTTGCACCAGATAAAAAAACTCCGCCGCAATGCGACGGAGCAACGAGGTGGCCTGAAGTCTTGGACAGGCTGGGGAAGAAAACAAGGTCAGCCGATCACCACTGATGTGGGCCTTTTTCGGCAAAAGCGTGCACCAGGAAATCAATGAAAGCGCGCACCTTGGGCTGGGTAAACCGGCCCGGCGGGTAGACCGCGTAAACGCCCTGCGTTTCCAGCGGCAGATCCGGCATGGCGTCTTCGACCAGCCCGGCCTCCATGGCTTCGTGATAAAGATAAGAGGGCAGATAAGCGATACCCAGCCCTGCAACGCAGGCATTCAGCAGCGACTGCCCATCATTCACAGTCAGCCAGCCCGCGGTGCGCACCTGACGTTTTTCACCCGATGGCGCGGTCAGTTTCCACACATTGCCCGACGACTGGTTCGAATAATGCAGCAGCTTATGTTCGTTCAGATCATCAATGCGCTGCGGGCGGCCGTATTTTTCAAAGTAGCCGGGCGCGGCGATCATACGCTTGGTGGTTTCTGTCAGCTTGCGGGCCCGCAGGGTGCTGTCTTCCAGCTCGCCAATGCGGATTGCCATGTCAAAACCTTCGGAAATCAGCTCAACATAGCGGTTGTTCAGCACCATGTTCACCGTGATTTCCGGGAACTCTGCCAGAAACTCGCCCAGAACCGGGCTTAGATGGTTCACACCAAAATCTGTCGCAACCGAAATCCGCAACAGCCCAGAAGGCGCGGATTGCATCGAGGTCACCAGCGCATCCGCTTCGCCTGCGTCGTTCAGCACACGGCGGGCGCGGTCATAATAGGCCAGGCCAATCTCGGTCGGGCTGACCCGGCGCGTGGTGCGGTTCAGCAACCGCGCCCCCAGACGGGCCTCCAGACTTGAGACGTGTTTGGACACGGCAGATTTCGAGATCCCCATCTTCTTGGCGGCATCTGTGAACCCACCCTGGTCCACGACAGTGGCAAATGCCTCCATTTCAGTCAGACGATCCATATCCGTCTCCACTTTTCGGTTTCTAATCTGGAAACAGGTATGCGGATAGATTCGGGCACAATCTGGGCAAGGGTCGGACAATACCGGGGTATTCATCCGCGCTGTTTGCCCACCGGAAACAGAGAAACAATCAGAACAGCAGCGCCGCCAGAGTGATCCAGATCGGCAATGTCACCGCGCCCAGCAACGTCGATTGCGCCACCAATGTCGCCACCAGCGTGCGATCCGCGCCAAACCCCGCTGCCAATACATGACAAGCTGATGCCGTGGGCATCGCCGAAAACAGCACCAACACAGCCGCCAGATTGCCGGGCACGTTAAAGATCAGGCAGGCCAGCACTGTCCCCAAAGGCAGAACAACCAGCCGCACCCCATTCAATATGGCATCAAAGCGGCTTAGCCGCGCCAAGGCACCCCAATCCATTGTTGCCCCGATGGAAATCAATGCCACCGGAATCGCCGCCTGCGCCAGCATCGCCAGCGGGGCCAGAACCGGCTGCGGGATGCTGATCCCGCTTAACCCCACAATCACCCCCGACAGCGACGCCAGCAAAAACGGATTCAGCGCCACTTTCTTGACTGTCGCCAAAGCCCCCAGGCTGCCCCCGCGCGACAGGGCTGACACCGCAAAGACATTTGCCACCGGCACCCCCATGCCCACAGCCACGGCCAATTGCGCAGGCTGCGCCTGCGGCAGGGTTTCAATCGCCACAAAGGCCAGCGCGGTGTTGAAGCGCCAGGCCGTCTGCCAGCAGCCCGCAAAATCAAGGAACTTTTCCGGCCCAAAGCGCCGCGCCGCATAGCCCAGCACCAGCCCAAATGTCAAAATCATCCAGACAGCCGGACCAATGCGCAACACCTCAGACAGGGCGATAGGCCGCCCCGATGCGGCCACAAACAGCAACGCCGGAAAGAGGATCTCAAAGTTAAGCTTATCCAACCCCTGCCAGGCATTCACACTGAGCCGGTTGCGCAGCATCCCGCCTAGCCCCACCAAAAGGAAGCTGGGCAAAAGCCCCAGAAGGATCGTGATAAAAACCATGGCCGCACTTTGCTATTCTCCGCCCGCACTTTGGGGCAGAGAAATCAGCAGCGGTCAAGCGCAACCTGTCTCAGCCGCCGGGCCAGGGCGATTTCGGCTCTGACGGGGTGTCTTTGACAGGCTCTGCCGCCCGCTCCGGCGCGGCTTCAGGTGCAGGTGCCGCGCTGGGGCCCGGGGCATCGGGTGCAGTCGCCGCTGCCGGTTTTTCCGGCCCATACCAATCTTCGTTACGGGTGGCGATCATGGTGATGGCCAGCGCCAGGAAGGCCAGCGTCGATCCCGCCAGCAGCGCATAATCCGCCGATTTCAGGATCAGATATAGCACCGCATAGACCACAATCAGCGCCACCGTCAGCACCCAGACCCGCGCCCCCATCTTCAGCGCAATCACCCCAAACAGGGTCAGCAGGGCAATCGTCGCGCCTGCGGAAATCAGATATGATGTCTCAAACCCCAGATGTTCCGCATAAGACACCATCAGCAGCACAAACACCGTCTGCGCCAGCCCCACCAGAATATACTGCACCGGGTGCGTCGGCCGGGCGCTGGCCTTTTCTGTCAACAAGATGGTCAGGAACGTCAGCGCAATGAACAGGATCCCATAGCGCGCTGCACGAAAGGCCTTTTGATAGAAGTCATTCGGCTCGATCAGCCGCACGCCAAAGGAAATATCCCCCGACCGCGCCCGCGCATCGGTGTCTTCGCGGCTCACCTGCGGCAGGGTGCGCGCCAGATGCGGGATATTCCAATTGGCAGAAAAAGCGGTTTCACTGATCTGGTGATCATTCGGCAAAAAGCCCCCGGAAAACGACGGATGCGGCCAGTCACTGTTCATATTCACCACCGTGGTCCGCCCAACCGGCGCGACAAAAACCTCTTGTGCGCCGTTAAAGCCCAGCTTCAGCTCATACTTGTCATTGCCACGCGGGTCCCCCGTCGCCACAACAAAGCCCGCCCGCCCGGTCAGCGGCTCGGCCTTTAGCGGTTGCCCATCCACGGTCAGTTCAGCCGCGCCACGCAACGCCCGGTTGGCCGACACATAAAGCCGCAGATTGGCCCGATCCCATAAAATCACATTCTCTTTGGTGATCACCCGTTTGGTCAGATCAAAATCGAAATCAAACCGCATCTGCGCCTGCGCCTGATAGACGGGCGCGCGGAAAATGCCCCGGCTGCGAATTTCCGTCTGAATATCCAGATCGACATCATAGCGTTCAGGATACAGGTAAATCGGGTTTTCCCGGTCCACCCGCGCCACCTCGATTTCTTCCATGATCGGTGATTTCGTCACCGGATCGCGCAGGATCGCATTTGTCACCGGATCCAGCTTTTGCCGCTGTTCAACTACGGTATAGTGGCGTTCAACCGGAATCACCATCACCGGGCCCGACAGGCTTTGCGCGCCACCCCATTCCTGCCCCACGCTTTCGATGGTGGACTGAGAATAGCGTTTGCGTTCATTGATCAGCTCAGCCGCAAAGAACAGCGGAATGAACATGATCAACGTCAGCGCCCCCACAATCGCAAAGCGTATCCCGGTCGACTTCATACCAAAACCTTTCTGAAAACCCTGCCCGCATCAAGACCCGCCCCCACAGCATTCACAAGGCAGGATTTCCGCACCGGCAGAGACCCGCGCAAAGAAAAGCCCCCGGAAAACCGGGGGCTATCCAAAATCTATGGGGTCAGATCACTCAGCCGGGATGGCCGCGTCTTCGATCCCCAGCGGATGCGCGATCTTATCCAGCATCTCTTTTGGGCAGACCTGAACAAAGTTCGCCTTCTCCAGATCCCAGTTTTGCAGGATATGTTCGCCCTTGCGCGACCGGGTTTCAGCCACATGACGTTCTATCAGGCCTTTCAGCTGCGCTTCCCATTCCGGGGTGGTGACAGCACAGGTCACAAGGCTTTCCATGTTCATCATGTCAGCCGACAGCCCCTCTGGATCATACAGGTACGCCATGCCGCCGGTCATGCCCGCGCCAAAGTTCGCCCCGATGGATCCAAGGATCACCGCGACACCGCCGGTCATGTATTCACACCCGTTCGAACCACAGCCCTCAATCACCACCTTGGCCCCAGAGTTGCGCACAGCAAAGCGCTCGCCGGCGCGGCCTGCGGCAAACAGATGACCATCGGTCGCCCCATAAAGAACGGTATTGCCGATGATGGTGTTCTCAGACGCGTCCAGCGGTGACACCAGCGGCGGGCGTACCACGATCATACCCCCCGACAGGCCCTTACCAACATAATCATTCGCATCACCGGACACTTCCAGTTTCAGACCGGGCGCCGCAAAGGCCCCCAGCGCCTGCCCAGCCGAGCCCGTCAGCTTGACGTGCAGGTGATCATCCTGCAGCGCATTGCGCATGCCAAACTTGCGCACAATATGCGAAGAGGTGCGTGTGCCCACAGTCCGGTGTGTGTTCATCACCGTGTACGACAGCTGCATCTTCTCGCCATCTTCCAGGAACCGCGCCGCATCGCGCACGATTTCCGCATCCAGCGTATCGGGCACAGCATTGCGCGGACGATCCCGGTTGTATTCGATATCATCCGACCCATCGACACGGATCAGCAGCGGGTTCAGATCCAGATCATCCAGATGCTCAGAGCCACGCGATACCTGGCTCAGCAGATCGGCACGGCCGATCACCTCATCCAGGGATTTCGCCCCGATGCTGGCCAGAATCTCACGCACTTCCTGCGCATAGAAGGTGATCAGGTTCACCACCTTATCCGCAGTGCCGGTGAATTTGGCACGCAGCTCAGGATCTTGGGTACAGACGCCCACCGGGCAGGTGTTCGACTGGCACTGGCGGACCATGATACAGCCCATCGCGATCAGCGCGGCAGTGCCGATGCCGTATTCCTCGGCCCCCATCATCGCCGCCATGACAATGTCACGCCCTGTGCGCAGACCGCCATCGGTGCGCAGCACCACGCGATCGCGCAGGTTGTTCATCGCCAGAACCTGATGCGCTTCGGTCAGACCCATTTCCCATGGCAGACCGGCATATTTGATGCTGGTCGCAGGCGACGCCCCGGTGCCACCATTGTGGCCCGAAATCAGGATGGTATCCGCTTCGGCCTTGGCCACACCAGCGGCAATCGTGCCCACACCAGAGGCCGCCACCAGCTTGACCGTGACTTTCACAGTCGGGTTGATCTGCTTCAGGTCATAGATCAGCTGCGCCAGATCCTCGATTGAATAAATATCGTGGTGCGGCGGCGGTGAAATCAGGGTCACGCCCTTGGTCGAATGACGCAGACGCGCAATCAGATCGGTCACCTTCATGCCCGGCAGCTGGCCACCCTCTCCGGGTTTTGCCCCCTGAGCCACCTTGATTTCCAGCTCTTCGCAGTGGTTCAGATATTCGGCAGTCACACCAAACCGGCCCGAAGCCACCTGCTTGATCTTGGCCGATGGGTTGTCGCCGTTTGGCTCTGGCACGAAATGTGCCGGATCTTCGCCCCCTTCACCACTGTCAGACTTGGCCCCGATCCGGTTCATCGCCACATTCAGCAGCTTGTGCGATTCCGGGCTCAGCGCGCCCAGGCTCATGCCCGGCGTGACAAAGCGCTTGCGGATCGAAGTGATGCTTTCCACCTCTTCAATCGGGATGGCCTTGCCCATGGGCTTGATCGCCAGAAGATCACGCAGGTGGATCGGCGGATTGGCCCGCATGGCGCTGGAATACTGTTTCCACAGCTCAAAGCTGGCGCGGTCACAGGCCGATTGCAGCAGATGCATTGTCTGCGCACCCCAGGCATGGGTCTCACCAGATTTACGCGCCTTATAGATCCCGCCGATGGGCAGCACATTGGTGCCCTGAAAGCCCGCGGCATGCACCTCTTCGGCCTTTTTCTGAATGCCCGAGACACCGATACCGGAAATGCGGCTGGTCATACCGGGGAAGAACTCTGCACACATGGCGCGCGACAGGCCCACAGCTTCAAAGTTCAGACCGCCACGATAAGACGAGATCACCGAGATACCCATCTTAGACATGATTTTCAGCAGGCCCTGATCAATGGCTTCGCGATAGCGCGCCACGGCCTCGGTCAGCGACATATCCAGCAGACCGCGTTCAATCCGATCCGCAAGGCTGTCTTCCGCCAGATAGGCGTTCACCACAGTCGCACCCGACCCGATCAGCACCGCGAAATAATGCGGATCAATACACTCCGCCGACCGCACGTTCAGCGAACAGAAGGTCCGCAGCCCATTGCGTGTCAGATGGCTGTGCACCGCGCTGGTTGCCAGAATCATCGGCATCGCCACCCGGTCAGCGCTGACATGTTCGTCGGTCAGGATCAGGTGCCCCGCGCCCGAACGCACAGCATCCTCAGCCTCGGCCCGGACCCGATCCAGCGCTGCCTGCAACGCGCCTGTGCCCGGCTCAAAGGTACAGTCGATGGTGGTGCAGGGTGATCCAAACTGATTTTTCAGCTCTTCAAACTGCGCATTGCCCACGAAAGGCGTATCCAGCACCAGAATTTCGGTCTGCGCACTGCTTTCATCCAGCACGTTCTTCAGGTTGCCAAAGCGCGTCTTCAGCGACATCACGCGGTATTCCCGCAGGCTGTCAATCGGCGGGTTGGTCACCTGAGAAAAGTTCTGACGGAAGTAATGCGACAGCGGGCGGTATTTCTTTGACAGAACCGCCGAAGGGGTGTCATCGCCCATCGAGGCCAGCGTTTCCTTGGCATCCTCAGCCATCGGCGCAAGGATCTGCTCCAGCTCTTCGATGCTATAGCCCGCCGCGATCTGACGCTGACGCATCTCGCTCCCGCTGAACATCGGCTTTTCTTCAACCGCAGACAGCTTGCTGTCCAGTTCGTTGATCTTGCCGACCCAGTCGCCAAACGGACGCGACGCCGCCAGCGCGTCTTTCATTTCGGTGTCGTGGTACAGCTTGCCCTCTTTCATATCGACGGCAATCATCTGACCCGGCCCCAACGCGCCTTTTTCCCGCGCGGTTGCCTCATCTGTGGGCACCATGCCGATCTCCGACCCGGCAATCAGCATCCCGTCGCCAGTCACAACATAGCGCATCGGACGCAGACCGTTACGGTCAAGCCCGCCACAGACCCAGCGCCCATCCGTCATGGCCAGCGCCGCCGGGCCATCCCATGGCTCCATGACGCTGTTGCAATAGGAATACATGTCCTTCCAGGCCTGCGGCAGTTCCACCGCCTGCTTGGACCAGCTTTCCGGCACCAGCATTGTCTTGGCCATCGGCGCAGAACGCCCGGCCCGCACCATCACCTCAAAGACACCATCCAGCGCCGCCGAGTCAGACGACCCCGCCGCAACAATCGGCTTGATGTCATCCGCCAGCTCACCAAAAAACGTGCTTGCCATGCGGATTTCATGGCTCTTCATCCAGTTGACGTTGCCTTTCAGCGTGTTGATCTCACCGTTATGCGCCAGCATGCGGAACGGCTGCGCCAGCCACCACTGCGGGAAGGTATTGGTGGAATAGCGCTGGTGATAGATCGCAAAGGCGCTTTCAAAGCGCGCGTCCTGAAGGTCTGGATAGAACTCTGCCACCTGCTCGGCCAGCATCATGCCCTTATAGATGATCGACCGGCACGACAGCGACGCAATATAGATGCCATTGATATTCGCTGCGGCCGCCGCCTTTTCGATCCGGCGACGGATCACATACAATTCGCGCTCAAAGGTCTCTTCATCGACCCCTTTGGAATTGGAAATCAGGATCTGTTCAATCTCAGGGCGGGTCGCATTGGCCTTTTCGCCCAGGCAGGACACCTCAACAGGCACGTGACGCCAGCCATAGATGTAATAGCCCATGCGCAGCACTTCGCTTTCCACGATGGTCCGGCAGGCTTCCTGCGCCCCATGATCGGTGCGCGGCAGGAACACCTGACCCACCGCAATCAGCTCATCGTGGCGCGGCTTGTGGCCGGTGCGCTCAACCTGATCATAAAAGAACGGCACCGGAATCTGCACGTGAATGCCCGCGCCATCGCCTGTCTTGCCATCCGCATCCACAGCCCCACGGTGCCAGATCGCTTTCAGCGCGGTGATCCCGGCCTCAACAACTGATCGCGTCGCCTTGCCATCCAGATTGACCACAAGGCCAACCCCGCATGAGCTGTGCTCTTCGCTTTCGTGATACATGCCGTTGTCCGACATGAACTGGCGCTTGGCCTCTTCGGCTGCGACCCAATTTTCATCATATTTGGTCATGGCTAAGGTTCCTCCATGAAGGCCCGAAGGCCGTGCTATTCCAAAAAGAGCTTTCCGAATGGTCCGCCCGGCCTCGCGCCGGACAGCGCCCGACCCTCCCCATGGGAGGGCGCATTCTCTCGGTTTTGCTCCCTACAATCGTTTTGCAGCGCTGTTAGGCCCTGCCTTTCATCATCCTTGCGGCGCCCACCCAGGGTCGGGCGCTGCCCTTCGTGCTAACTGTCCAGCACAGAAAACTTCTCAACACAGTCCTGCCGGGTCATCAGCTTGCGCCCCTCTCCGGCATAGGCAAAGCTGTCGGGCTTGTGGTCGATGTAAATTTCATTGGTCATGGTAAACCCATCAGGGTCGTCAAAGACCCCCACCGGAATTTCCGTTTTCCCAAACCACTCGCCTTCCATCGTCACCCGAAAGAACAACCCCGTCCCGCATCGCGAACAAAACCCCCGCTCGGCCCAGTCGCTCGACTGAATGCGCGTCAGGCTGTCACCTTCCCAAACCACTTTCTCAGTTGGAACGGTCACCCCGATCAAAGCTGACCCGGTCCAGCGGCGGCACATTTCGCAATGGCAAACGCCGCAGTCACCGGGAACGTCCTGTGCGACAAAGCGCACAGCGCCGCACATGCAGCCCCCTTTTCGCTCTGTTGCCTGATCAGACATTGTTCATCCTTTGTCGGTCTTTGGTCAGATCACCTGACATATCGGGTTAAGATCTCAGTAACGGGTCTCACACAGCCTATGCATGGAATGTGCATGCGTTGTGCATAGATTGTGCCACCTGCGTTTTCGGGCTTATTCCGCTGCAATCGCCGCTTTGGCATTCAGATCCGCCAGCACCGCGTCCACGCAGTCGCGGCCATCCCGGATCGCCCAAACCACCAGCGACGCACCGCGCACGATGTCACCCACCGCATAAACGCCCTTTGCCGCCGTGCGGCCCGTGGTGAACTCGGCTTTCACCGTGCCCCAACGGGTCACTTCCAGCTCTTCGCAGCCCCACAGCGACAGGTCTTCGGGTTCAAAGCCAAGGGCTTTGATCACCAGATCGGCAGGTTCGTCGTACTCTGATCCTTCGATCAGCTCGGGGCTTTGACGGCCCGAGGCATCCGGCGCGCCCAGACGCATCTTCTGCACGATCACCGCATTGACAGCCTCATCACCTTTGAAGCCCGCAGGCGCGGTAAGCCATTCAAACTGAACACCTTCTTCTTCGGCATTCTGCGTTTCACGCTGCGATCCCGGCATATTGGCGCGGTCACGGCGATACAGGCATTTCACGCTTGTTGCGCCCTGACGGATCGCTGTGCGCACACAGTCCATCGCGGTATCGCCACCGCCGATCACCACTACATTTTTGCCTTCCGCGTTCAGCTCACCGCTGTCAAATTCGGCAACGGTATCGCCAAAGTTCGCCACCCGGTTAGACGCGGTCAGATAGTCAATCGCCTTGACAATCCCCTTGGCACCAGCGCCCGGACCACCCAGATCACGGCTTTTGTACACACCAGTGGCGATGATCACGGCGTCATGCTTGCTGCGAATGTCTTCAAACGAGATATCAACGCCGACATTGCAGTTCATCACAAATTCAACACCGCTGTCTTCCAGCTGTTGATTGCGGCGCATCACCACGTCTTTTTCCAGCTTGAACCCCGGAATACCATAGGTCAGCAGCCCGCCCGCGCGGTCATAGCGATCATAGACGGTCACCTGCACACCAGCGCGACGCAGCATATCTGCTGCGGCCAGACCACCGGGGCCTGCGCCAATAATACCAACAGATTCAGCACGTTCCTGCGCAGGCTTGATCGGCTGGACCCAACCGTTTTCCCATGCGGTATCGGTGATGTATTTTTCAACCGCGCCAATGGTCACGGTCTGGTGCCCCGATTGTTCGATGACACAGTTGCCTTCGCACAGACGATCCTGCGGGCAAATGCGGCCACAGATTTCCGGGAAAGTATTGGTGGCCTGACTGATCTCATAGGCCTCTTCCAGACGGCCCGTTGCGGTCAGACGCAGCCAATCTGGGATGTTGTTGTGCAGCGGGCAATGGTTCTGGCAGTAAGGCACGCCGCACTGGCTGCAACGGCTCGCCTGCTCTTCAGCCTTAGCTTCAGCGAACCCGGCATAAATCTCATCGAAATCTTCTTTGCGTACCGTCGCGTCCCGCTTTTGCGGCATCGCACGATCAACGGTCACAAATTTCAACATCGGCTGTTTTGCCATCTCGAAGTCTCTCTGGCTGGAATTGCTGGATTGCGCCCTGACTATATCATGTCAGCGAGGATTGAAAGTCAGCAATGTTTACCTATATGACAAAATAAATCCAGTGAACATCCCAAACCCCCGAAAATCTCCCGAATTTTAGATCCGAAACGGACCTATCAAATTGCTTTTCTTTTGGTTTCAACAGGTTATACCCATGATAAACTGACCAATCAGGCGCTTTCCATGTCGACCTTCCAATTGCTAATTCTCGCATTGATCCAAGGGATTACTGAATTTCTCCCCATCTCCTCCTCGGGTCACCTGATTCTTTTGCCCTCTCTCACAGGCATGGAAGATCAGGGACAGGTTGTTGATGTCGCCACCCATGTGGGCACGCTGGGCGCGGTGATCCTGTATTTCTGGCGCGACGTGCGCAGCGCTGCGGTCGGCACCACTCGACTTGCCCGCGGGCGCATCGACACCCCCGGCGCGCGGCTGGCCTGGCTTCTGCTGATCGCCACGATCCCTGTTATCCTATTCGGCCTTTTCCTCAAGATCACCGGGCTAAATGACCAGATGCGCTCTATCGCTGTGATCGGCTGGACAATGCTGATCTTTGGCATCGTTCTGTACTGGGCCGATATGAAGGGTGGCCACAGCAAAACCGAACAGGATTGGACATTAAAAGATGCCGTAATCATGGGGCTTTGGCAGGCGATCGCCTTGATCCCCGGCACCTCGCGTTCCGGCATCACGATCACCGGCGCGCGTCAGTTGGGCTATGGGCGCGAAGATGCTGCGAAACTGGCGATGTTGATGTCGATCCCGACCATCCTCGCCTCTGGCGGGTTACTTTTGCTTGAGGTGATCGGAACCATCACAGCCGAAGTCGCGCTGGATCTGTCACTGGCGGCAGCAATGTCCTTTGTCGCAGCGCTTTTGGCGCTAGTGCTGATGATGCGCCTGCTCAAGTCTGTCAGCTTCACACCCTATGTGATCTATCGCGTGATTCTGGGCATCATCCTGCTGGTCATCGCATATAGCTGATACCAGTCAGACCCGGTGATAGGGCGTGCCCGCAGTGATCTGCGCCGCACGGTATAGCTGTTCAGCAATCATTACCCGCACCAGCATATGCGGCCAGACCATCTTACCGAAAGATAACAGAAAATCCGCCTCATCGCGCAACGATGGGTCGATCCCATCCGCGCCGCCGATGATCAGCGCCAGATCCTGCACACCGGTATCACGCCAGCGTTCAATCCGCTGCGAAAACTCGGGCGAGCTGACAATCGCGCCACGTTCGTCCAAAGCGCAGATCGCCGCGCCCTTGGGCAGAGCCTTGCGCAGCAGATCGGCTTCGGCAGCCATGCCACCACCTTTGCGATCTTCGACCTCATGAACCAAAACGGGGCCAAGCCCATGCGCCCGCCCCGTCTTTTCAAACCGTTTCAGATAGTCGTCAATCAACTCTTTTTCCGGGCCTTTACGCAAACGCCCAACCACACAGAGATGAATCCGCATTACTTGGCTGTATCCCCCGCAGGCAGCCACATTTTTTCCAGCTGATAGAAGTCGCGCACTTCCGGGCGGAACACATGTACGACAACATCGCCCGCGTCGATCAGAACCCAATCGCCGGTTTCCTTGCCTTCCATCTTGGTCAGCACCCCATGGGTCTGCTTCAGCGCATCTGACAGCTTTTCAGAAATCGCCGCCACCTGACGCGAAGACCGCCCGGAACAGATCACCATGTGATCGCAGACAGAGGTCTTGCCGCGCAGGTCGATCTGCACGATGTCCTCGGCTTTGTTTTCCTCAAGAGAGCTCAGAACCAGCCCCAGAATTGAGTCGCTGGTTTTTTCAGATCCGGTGACAACCACAGCGGCTTCACCTTGATCCGCGGCATTGGCCGCATGTGTCGTCGAAGACAGGACAATGTCCTCCTTTGTTCAAACGCCGCAAACCCGGCGCCGGGCAGGCTCAATATAGCATCAAGCCTGCGCAATCTCAATGTCAGAGCAAACAGCCCTATGCACCGTAGGGCACCCAGACGGTTTTGACCTCGGTCGCGGCATTCAGGAAGGCCCGGCCTTCGCCCTGCGCACCCATCCAATCGCGCGCCTTGGTGTCAACCCAGCTGCGTTTCAGAACACCTGCGGATCCGGCTTCGATCACCTGCGCCAGATCTGTAGAGGAAAAGCTCCAGACAGCGTCCAGATCCATATGAGTGGCCAGCGTGCCTGCCAGTTCATCATGGCTGCCGGTCAAGATATTTACCACGCCACCCGGCACGTCTGAAGTTTCCAGAACCTGATAGAAATCCGTTGCAGCCAGCGGGAAGGCCTCTGACGCCACCAGAACCACCCGGTTGCCCATGGCAATGGCCGGGGCCATCACCGAAATCAGGCCAAGCAGCGGGCGCTCATCGGGGCAAAGCGCACCAATCACGCCGCAGGGTTCTTTCATCGCCATGGCAACGCCACGCATTGGCACCTGCGCCACACGCCCGTCAAACTTGTCAGCCCAAGCAGCATAGGTGAACAGCCGGTTCACGGCCACTTCGACCTCGGCAGCCCCATCCGAGCCACCTGTCAGACGATCAATCTGCGCTGCAAATTCATCAGAACGGGCCGCGAGGTTTTCAGCGATGTAGTAAATCACCTGCGCCCGCAGATGTGCTGTTGCGGCGGCC
Source organism: Pelagimonas sp. (assembly GCA_025210455.1). Lineage (GTDB taxonomy): Bacteria > Pseudomonadota > Alphaproteobacteria > Rhodobacterales > Rhodobacteraceae > JAOARQ01. The sequence continues at coordinate 164,403 of JAOARQ010000013.1, read as the reverse complement.
CAGCCTGCCGCCCCCCGCGCCGCTTCGACCGCGTTGCGCAGATCTTTGCGGTTGGAAATCGGAGCCTGTCCAATCAGCTTGCCGTTTTTGTCAAAGACATTGCGGGCATAGCCACCATCCGGGCGCGCCTGCTTGCCACCGATATACAGCTTGGCGGTGCGGTCCACTGGCTGCGGCTCGGCCTCAAGCCCGTCAAAGGCTTCAACCTTTTGCATTGGTTTTGCGTCACCTTTGGGGCGGGTATAGGCAGACAGCCCTTCCCAGCCCCCTTCGCGGCCAAACCCGCTTTCGCGCACACCACCAAAGGGCGCGGCGGCATCCAGCATATTGGTGCCATTCACCCACACCACCCCCGCCACCAGCTTGGGCGCGATATCCAACGCGATGTTGATATTTTCAGACCAGATCGACGCCGCCAGACCATAGCGCGTGTTATTCGCCAGCTGCACAGCTTCGGCAGGGGTGCGGAAGGTCGAAGACACCAGCACCGGGCCAAAGATCTCTTCCTGCATCAGCGGATCCGCACTGGAGAGCCCGGAAATCAAAGTGGGCGGATAAAAGCAGCCTTCGGGAATGGCGCATTGCGGGCGATAGATCTCGCCGGCAGAGGCGTCGACCATCGCAGCAATGCGGGCGCGCTGTTCTTCGCTGACCACGGCGCCGACGTCGATACATTTATCCAGCGGATTGCCAACGCGCAGCTTATCCATGCGCGCTTTCAGGCGGGTGTGAAAGACCTCGGCGATGCCCTCTTGCACCAAAAGCCGCGAGCCCGCGCAGCACACCTGCCCGCCATTGAACCAGATCGCATCCACCAGCCCTTCGACGGCGCTGTCGATATCGGCATCTTCGAAAACGATATAGGGGGATTTACCGCCCAGCTCCAAGGTCAGGGAAATGCCGCGCCCGGCGATGGCCTGACGGATCTTGCGCCCCACCTCGGTAGAGCCAGTAAAGGCGATTTTATCCACATCGGCGGCGGTGACCATTTCACCCACGGCACCATCCCCCGTGACGATATTCACGACCCCCGCAGGCAGCCCCGCCTGACGACAGATATCCGCGAAACACAGGGCGGTCAGCGGTGTCCATTCTGCGGGTTTCAACACCACGGTATTCCCGGCAGCCAGCGCCGGGGCCACCTTCCAGGCCAGCATCAGCAGGGGGAAATTCCACGGGATGATCTGCCCGCAAACCCCCTGCGCCTGCTGATCAGGCAGTTCGCTATTCATCAACTGCGCAAGACCTGCATGGTGATAGAAATGACGATGGGTCTGCGGCACATCAATATCGCGCGCTTCGCGGATCGGCTTGCCGTTGTCCAGCGTCTCCAGCACCGCCAGCAGGCGCGCGTGTTTCTGCACCAGCCGCGCCAAAGCATAAAGATAGCGGGCACGCCCACCGCCCCCCAGCGCTTCCCACGCGGGTTGCGCCTTGCGCGCGGCGGCCACCGCTGCATCCACATCGCCCTGCGTGGCCTGCGTGATCTCGGCCAGAACCTCACCCGTTGCGGGGTTTGTGGTTTCAAAGGTCTCGCCAGCCGCCGTAAAGGCCCCGTCAATATAATGACCAAAGCGCGCACCCTGATCGGTGATCCAGGCCAAAGCATCGCCAGCAGCCTCGGGGGCGGGTCCGTACTCCATGGTTTCGAAGATCTCTTTGATGGTCATTTTCAGTTCCCTCTCAGAACGAGGACAAGCACATAGCTCAGCCAGATCGCGGCCAGTGCCCAGATAAATTTTTCGATATACGCCAAACGGCGATGCAGGCTGGTATAGGCACGCAGCCCATCGGGGATTTCGCCTTGGGGCGGTTCGAACAGCGGATCATCGCCCAACAGGCGCAGCATCGGGGTCGGCAGATCACGCACCGCCTTGCGGATGCGTCTGCGCCGCCAGTTTGACGCGCCCATGATCAGCGCGCCTGCCAGCATCAACAGCACAAAGGTTGGCGATCCCCCCATCGGATCAGCCCGCTGCGTGACGCCAGCTGGCGGAATAGGCACCGGAGACATGATGTTCCAGCTGCCGCTCAATATCGCCCAGCAGGCTAGAGGCACCAAAGCGGAACAGATCAGGGCGCAGCCAGCGATCCCCCAGCTCTTCTTTGATCAATGCCAGATAGTTGATTGAATCCTTGGCTTTGGAGATCCCACCAGCAGGTTTATACCCCACACGGAACCCGGTGCGTTCATAGAATTCACGAATTGCCCGGATCATCACCAAAGAGACCGGCAATGTCGCATTCACACTTTCCTTGCCGGTTGAGGTCTTGATGAAATCCGCCCCGGCCATCATGCACACCAGCGAGGCCCGCGCGACATTTTGCAAGGTGCCCAATTCGCCGGTGGCCAAAATCGCTTTTACATGTGCGTCACCACAGGCGGCACGGAAGGCTTTCATTTCTTCATAAAGCCCCTGCCAATCACCAGACAGCACCAGACGGCGCGAGATCACGATGTCGATTTCTTCTGCCCCGGCTTTGACGCTTTCTTCGATTTCGGCGATGCGCAGATGGAACGGTGACAGGCCCGCTGGAAATCCGGTCGACACCGCAGCCACAGGAATGCCTGTGCCTTCCAGCGCCTTTACAGCCGTTTCAATCATATCGTGGTACACGCAGACCGCGCCAGTTTGCAGGCCGGTCAGGTCAATCGCCTCCAGAATATCTGCCCGTACCGGCTGACGCGCCTTGGCACACAGGCGCTGCACACGCCCGGCGGTGTCATCCCCTGCCAAGGTGGTCAGATCAATGCAGGAAATCGCACGGGCCAGCCAGGCCGCCTGATAGTCTTTCTTGACACTGCGCCGTCCTGGCAGTGTCGCCGCACGGCGTTCAATGGCAGAACGATTGGCCCGGGTGCGCATCACCCAGTCCATATCCAGTTCCATCCCCGGATTACGAGGCTCAACAGCCTGAGGCAAATTTGCTGTCGCCGTCTGTGTCAGGGTTTCAGGGGCGCTTGTGGACATGGTCTTCTCCGCTCGTCACAACCCCGAGACCCTGCCCTGTTAGCGGGCGAAATTCAACCCGATCTGACAGGCAACCCCGCGTCTGAAAGAATTTTTTTAACCCCTTGGTCAAAAACAATCCCCGGCTGAGACATCAACCGCCCCGGCACCTTCCACCCACTGGTAAGGTTAAAAAAATGCAGATGCTGCCAGTTCTTATCGACAAAGAAACTGTCCAGCGCGAACTTCTCTAGCCCATGTGGGCACCAATACCACATGCCCAGCGGGCCACTGGGCACGATGCACCATTTTGGCGGGCATCTGTCCGAATCGGGCAGCGTATAGCTGTGCCCCCCATGATGCGGCATCCCCTCTAGCGCAGGATCCATATGCACCCAGCGCCCGCGAAACCGCACATAGCCAAAGTGACTTTCTACCGCGCGATCAAAGATGGTTTGGTTTTGCGGAGGAACCAGTTCATCAATATCCAGCGACAACACCGCACGCGCAGTCGACAAATGCCCCAGCCTCAGCGCGTTCAAGACACAGGTTTGCAGGTAAAGTTCAGAGTTCGCATAGGGCGGCGCCCCCTTGGGGCCATAGCGCAACGGCGTTGTCATCACTTTCACCAGCTCAAAGCCACCACGGCGCAGGGCAGCTTCGATCTGTTCGGGTGTGGTCGTGGTCGATCCATTGTCAACAAACAGAACCGCGTCTGCCTTATGCTGTTCAACATAGAACCGCGCCCAGTCTTCGATCCAGTCCGGTTCATTGTCTTTGGAAAGGGTGATCAACACATTGCGCCCAGCAAAGGTATCAATATCTGTGGGCTTTACGCGGGTGCGCCCGGTCCAGCCGTCCAGTTGCACTTCTACCTCTTTCGGGCAGTTGGGCGCGGATAAGGTGATTTCCGTGTGGCGTCGGTAGGTCTTGAAACGCGGGCGCACAGGTTTCCCATCCAGCAGGATCTGCCCGGATTTCAACGCTGATTTGAAATTATTCAAACGCGGGCAGATCAGCCAGACCTTGCCTTTGGCCCAGATCGCATCGAACCAAAGCGTCGTGGCATCAAAACGATCGAAATAGCTCTCGATCTGGCACTTCTCGGGCACGCGGCTTTCGCGCCGCAAGCCGCTGTCTGCCAGATCAAGCGTTGCGAAATCACCCATTACCACCTGCCTTGTTTTGAACAGTCATGCCCTCTTAGCCCAGCCAACTGTACAGATCGAGCGTCAATTCCCCCTCTAATTGCGAATTAGTCGCAAAAGCATTGACTTCTTGCGAATGATTCGCATATTCAACGCTAAGACGAGGATGAAGAAACGATGAAATTCACAAAACGTTCATTTATTGCGGGCTTTGCGGCTGCGCCTTTCCTAGCCAACAGCGCCTTTGCTGCAGCCCCTTTGAATGTCGTTGCAACCACCGGAATGATCGCTGACGCCGCGCGCGCCATCGCCGGGGATCAGGCGACCATTACCGCCCTCATGGGCCCCGGTGTTGATCCGCATGCCTATCGTCAGACCCGCTCTGACATTGTTGCCATGACCCGCGCCGATCTGGTGCTGTGGAACGGCCTGTTCCTAGAAGCCCAGCTGGAAGAATTCATGCACAAGCTGGAAAAGCGTGGCACTGTCTTTGCTGTGGCCGAAGCCACCCCCAAGGACCTGCTGCGCAGCCATGATGATTACGAAGGCCGCTCTGATCCACACCTGTGGATGTCGCCCGAACTTTGGCAACATGCGGTGATGGGTGTGCGCGATGCGCTGATCTCGGTCCGCCCCGAAGCCAAAGATATCTTTACCGCCAACGCCGATGCATACCTGTCTGAACTGACCGCGCTGGAAACCTATGCCCGTGATGTTCTGGAAACAGTCCCCCAAGAGGCCCGGGTGATTATCTCGGCTCATGATGCCTTTGGCTATTTTGGTCGCGATTATGGTTTCGAAGTCATGGGCATTCAGGGCCTGTCCACCGCCTCCGAGGCCGGGTTGCAACGGATCGGCGGAATGGTCGATCTGCTGGTAGACCGCAAAATCAGCGCGGTGTTTGTGGAAAGCTCGGTTTCTGATCGCAATGTGCGCGCGCTGATCGAAGGGGCCGCCGCCAAGGGGCATACTGTTTCGATTGGTGGCGAACTGTTCTCAGACGCCATGGGCGAACCCGGCACCTATGAAGGCACCTATGTCGGGATGCTTGATCACAATGCCACCGTCATTTCCCGCGCTTTGGGTGGCACCGCCCCCGAACAGGGCATGAACGGCAAACTGAAAGCACACTCATGAGCCCCCTTGATCTTGTCAGCGAAAATGGCGTTGCCGTCACCGAAGACCTAAGCCAGAGCCCTCTGGCGCTGCGCGGCATCACAGTATCTTACGGCGGGCAGCCAGTGGTATTCTCTGTCGATATGACAGTGGCCTCTGGCACCATGACCGCTATCATCGGGCCCAATGGCGCAGGCAAATCGACCCTGCTCAAATCCGCGCTTGGGGTGATCAAACCGCTGGCTGGTCAGGTCACAGCCTGGGGCAGATCTCTTGATAGTCAGCGCGCCCGCATCGCCTATGTGCCACAGCGCGCCAGCGTCGATTGGGATTTCCCGACGCGTGTGATCGATGTGGTTCTGATGGGGCTGTATCGCGAACTGGGTCTGCTGCGCCGCACCCGCGCCAGGCACATCGACAAAGCCATGGCCTGCCTGACCCGCGTGGGAATGCAGGATTTCGCGGACCGCCAGATTGGTCAGTTGTCTGGCGGCCAGCAGCAACGGGTGTTTCTGGCGCGTGCTCTGGCGCAGGGCGCTGATCTCTATCTGCTGGATGAACCTTTTGCGGGCGTTGACGCCGCCACCGAAGAGGCCATCATCACCGTGCTGAAGTCTCTGCGCGATGAAGGCAAAACAGTGGTCGCCGTGCACCACGATCTGTCCACCGTCAGCAGCTATTTTGACCGGGTCTTCCTGATCAACCGCCGCCGCATGGGCGAAGGCACCGTGGCACAGGCCTTTACGGATGACACCCTGCACGCCACCTATGGTGGTCGTCTGGGTGATGGCCTGATGGCGCGCGTAGGCTAATGCTTTTCGAAGCCTTAACATTGCAACTGGGCTACAATGCAACGCTTGTGGCCCTTGGGGCCTGTGCGCTTGGCATATCAGCCGGGGCAGTCGGGGCCTTTTTGTATCTACGCAAACGGGCGCTGGTTTCGGATGCGATCAGCCACGCCACCCTGCCCGGCCTGGCCCTGGCCTTTCTGCTGCTTGTCGCTTTGGGCGGGGATGGCAGATCGCTACCCGCTTTGATGCTGGGATCAGCGCTTTCCGCATGGTTCGGTTTGTGGACAGTCAGCTGGCTGACCCGCCGCACCCGGCTGACCGAAGACGCCGCCATTGGCGCGGTGCTTTCAGTCTTTTTCGGCTTTGGCATCGTACTGCTGACCATCATCCAAACCATGGAAAGCGGACGTCAGGCCGGGTTGGAAGGCTTCCTTCTAGGATCAACCGCAGGCATGTTACGCGCCGACGCCCTGTTAATTGCAGCGGGGGGCGCGGCCGTTCTGTTTGCCGCCCTCGCCCTTCGCCGCCCATTGTTGATGATCGCCTTTGACGAAGGCTATGCGCAGGTTCAGGGCATCAACACTGCGCGGCTGGATATGTGGCTGATGACTCTTATACTGGCGGTCACGGTTGTGGGGCTTAAGATTGTCGGCCTGATCCTGATCGTCGCCATGCTGATCATTCCCCCCGTCGCCGCCCGGTTCTGGACAGAAAACGCAACGCAGGTTGTGATCCTTTCTGGTGTTTTTGGCGGGCTCTCTGGCTATGCCGGTGCCGCCCTTTCTGCCACCGCGCCAGATCTGCCCACTGGCCCGATAATCGTATTGGTGGCCTTTGCGCTGTTCACCTTGTCGCTCTTCTTTGCGCCGTCGCGCGGGATCCTTGCCTCAGCGCTGCAACATCGCCAGCTGCAACACCGGGTCCATTTGCGGCAGGGGTTGCTGGCGCTTGCGCATGGGCAACCCCTGTACGAAGACATGACCCGCCGGATGCTGATTGCCAAGGGATTGATGCGCGCCGATGGTGTGCCCACCGACGAGGGCCGCAATCAGGCCGCGCAAACCCTGCGCGATGAAAGCCGCTGGCAGGAACTGCGCCGCGTCGAAGAACTGGCCGAGCTCGCCCCGCGTGATGACGGGCTAACCCGTATCGAAGATATCCTAACTCCAGACCAAATCAAGCTTCTGGATCAGCGTCTTAACCCACAAGGGGTGCAGTGATGGGCTTTGAATTTGTCGCTTTTTCGCTGCCACCTATGGTGATCGGCACACTGGCCGCGATGGCCTGTGCTCTGCCGGGGAACTTTCTGCTGCTGCGCCGCCAGTCGCTGATCGGCGACGCGATCAGCCATGTGGTACTGCCCGGCATCGTCGTTGCGTTTCTACTGACCGGAGCCATTGCAGCCCTTCCCATGATGATTGGCGCGGCTGGCGCCTCGCTTGTGGCCGTTCTGCTGATCGAAGCCATCCGGCGGTTTGGCAATGTGGAACCCGGGGCTGCCATGGGCGTGGTCTTTACCGCCATGTTCGCAGGCGGCGTTCTGCTGCTTGAACAATCCGACACCTCATCGGTGCATCTGGATGTGGAACACGCGCTTTATGGCAATCTAGAAAGCCTGATCTGGCTGGATGCAACCGGGTGGTCTTCACTGACAGATCTAACCGCGCTGGCTGGGCTGCCGCCCGAACTGCCGCGCATGGGGCTGACCCTGCTGGTCGTCGCCTTCCTGACATGGCTGGTCTGGCGCCCCCTCAAACTGTCAACATTCGACGAAGGCTTTGCCCGCGCCATGGGGCTGCCCACCACGGCAATTGGTCTGGGCATCGTCACCATGGCCGCGCTGGCCGCCGTGGCCGCCTTTGACGCAGTTGGCTCCATCATCGTGATCGCCATGTTCATCTGTCCCCCAGCCGCCGCGCGCCTGATGACAAACCGCCTGGAAACCCAGATCGTATGGTCTTTGGTCTTTGCGATATTCTCTGCCGTGCTGGGTTATGTGCTTGCCGGCTATGGCCCGCTTTGGGTTGGCGCACAGGCCTCGGTATCAGCGGCGGGAATGATTGCAACGGTCGCGGGGCTGATCCTAGCAACCTGCGCATGGGTCGCGCCTCATCGCAACGGTTAAAACAAACGCCACCCCGAGAAGGATGGCGCAAGCCAGACGACGAGACATCCAGCGCGGGCCGTCAGGCCCGCACATTATAATAGCAGCTTAGATACCGACCTTGATGATCGCATCAGCCAGAATTGGCACGCTGGTCTTGTTCAGGCCCGCGATATTCAGGCGGGAATCCCCCACCATGTAAATCGCATGGTCTTCACGCAGCTTCTGCACCAGCTCAGGCGCAGCCCCCAACCGCGAGAACATCCCACGGTGCTGGGCGATAAAGCCAAACCGGTCCGATCCGGACAGGCGCTGCAATTCGCTTGCCAGTTGCTCACGCAACCCCAGCATAGACGTCCGCACTTCTTCCAGCTCTGCCGCCCAGTCGGCGCGCAGCGCAGGATCCGTCAGCACCATGGTCACCAGTCGCGCACCGTGATCGGGCGGAAAGGAATAATTCTGGCGGTTCAGGAAATTCAGCGACTGCTGGTTCAGCGCCTGACGCGACGTGTCATTGCACACAGCCATCAGCAGACCGGTACGTTCACGATAGACGCCAAAGTTCTTCGAACATGAGGCTGCAATCAGAACTTCAGGGCAGCTCGATGCAATCAGGCGGACTGCCTGTGCATCTTCCTCAAGACCATCCCCAAAACCCTGATAAGCAATATCGACCATTGGGATTGCGCCCTTGGCATTCAGCAGCTCGACCAGCTCTTTCCACTGCGCAAGGTTCAGGTTGGCGCCCGTCGGATTGTGGCAGCACCCATGCACCAGCACCACGTCACCCGCGTTGACCTTTTGCAGATCATCCATCATGCCGTCAAAATTCACGCCACGAGTTTCGCCATCAAAATAGCGATACATGACGGTTTCGATTTCCATGTGGTTCAGGATCGACAGGTGGTTTGGCCAGGTCGGATCAGAGACATGCACGCGGGCGTTCGGATTTGCCAGGCGGATCAGATCAAAAGCCTGACGCACCGCCCCTGTGCCACCCGGTGTCGCTGCCGCAGCCACATTGCCGCGCGCAACAGAGCCGCCCAGAACCAGTTCGATCATCGCATCCGCAAATCCGGGATCACCGGCCAGACCCGTATAGGCCTTGGTCGTTTCCTGTTCCCACAGCTGTTTTTCTGCCGTCTTGATCGCGCGCATCACCGGGGTGTGGCCCGTTGCGTCCTTATAGACACCCACGCCCAAGTCGATCTTGGTTTCGCGTGGATCTTCGCGATAGGCGGCCATCAGGGCCAGGATTGTATCTGCCGGTTGTTCCTTCAGATTCTCGAACATCAGTCTTCTCCAGTGGCGACGGGCAAGGTGGGGAAGGCCCCCCACTCGGTCCATGACCCGTCATACAGGGCGTGATCTGTCTTCCCCATAACCTCAAGGGCAAGACTAAGAACCGCTGCGGTCACACCCGACCCGCAGCTGGTGATCGCGGGCTTGGACAGGTCCACCCCCGCAGATTCGAAAATGGCGCGCATCTCTTCTGCCGCCTTCATGGTGCCGTCTTCGTTCAACAGCATCCCAAAGGGCACATTGCGCGATCCGGGAATATGCCCGCTGCGCAGACCTTCGCGCGGCTCGGGGTCTTCCCCTTTGAAACGGCCGGGCGCGCGGGCGTCGATGATCTCATAGTCTTTCAGCTTGGATGCTGCCGAAACCTGCGTGACATCCTTGACCAGATGCGACTGGCGGCGCACGGTCATGTGACGATCACGGATCACGGGCGGCAGATCTTCGATCTCGCGCCCTTCAGACTGCCATTTCGGCAGACCACCGTCTAAAACAGCGACATTGTCCTGCCCCATCAGCTTAAAGGTCCACCAGACCCGCGCGGCAGAGCGCACCCCAGAGGCATCATAGATCACCACCTGATGCCCATCACCCACGCCCAACGCACGCATCCGTGACATGAACTTTTCGACAGGCGGCGCCATATGCGGCAGGTCGGATCGCAGATCAGCGACATCGTCAATGTCAAAGAAACGCGCGCCGGGGATATGCGCGGCATCATATTCCGCCCTCGCGTCACGCCCCAAGGCAGGCATGTGCCAGCTGCCATCCAGAATGCGCAGATCAGGATCCTTGAGATGCTTGGCCAGCCACTCGGTTGAAACCAGTGTTTTGGGATCATCAACAGCCATGCCGCACCTCCTATCGGGCCTTGTCACTCAGTCTTTAGGCAAGGGCTGTCGCGCATGCAAGAAGGGCAGCCCGCCGGACCGCCCTTTCCACCAATCAAATGGCGAAAAAACAACTTACTTGGCCAGCATGTTCTTCACAATGCCGACCAGTGCCAGTGCAACGCCACCGCCAACGCCGCCGCCAGCGACCTGACCCAGAATCGATCCGATATCCAATCCGCCGACAGCACCAGCCGCGCCAGCCATATCCGGCGCACCCAGCATCGCCAAAATCTGACCACCCAGACCGCCGCCCAAGATACCAGCGATCGAGTTAATCAGCGTGCCTTGATTGAGGTTTTTCAAGAGCCCACCAGCCGCATTGCCACCGACAGCCCCCGCGATCAAAGAAATGATCAATTCCATGTCTTTCCCCTTTTGCACTCACTCAAACTGGGGGTAAGTTAACCCTACGTTCACCAAAAGGGCACGGGAAGTCCGACACGGGTTTCTCACTTGATTTTTTCCAGGGAAATCGCTTCGTCGCAAAATCGCGACAAAACCGTTAATTTTCTGATACATAGATTTTCTATCTACGCCTGCACCACGCAGGATGTTCCATCCTGCAGCTAGGGAAACTCAGCCAAAAGGAAGCAGCATCATGGCCGATAAAGATCTTGTTGATCTGTCATGGGATGAATTTGACGAAGCCCGCGACCCCCGCCCGGAAGAAAACCAGTTTGATCAGGTCGTCGAGCGCGCCATTTCGCGCCGTGGCTTTCTGGGGGGCGCTCTGGCCTTTGGATCAGGCGCAGCTGTCTTTGGCTCGGGCCTGATGTCTTCCACCACCGCAGCCCGCGCTGGTGGCCATGGCAAATTCCCATTCCATCCAATTGGCACAGCAACGGATGCCGCAGTTCATGTGCCAGAAGGCTACAAAAGCCAGGTTCTGGTGCGCTGGGGCGATGCCCTGTGGTCCGAAGCGGATGGCGCTTATTCGCCGGAAACCGGCGTGTCGGCCGATATGGCGGACAAGGTGTTTGGCGAAAACACCGACGGCATGGAACTGTTCGACGTTGATGGCAAAGAAGTCATCGCGGTGAACTCGGAATATGTGAACCCCAAGATCAACCTGCCTGCCGCCTCCGAAGGCGTGCCGCAGAACGCAGACGAAGTGAAGTTGCTGAAGAACCTTCAGGGTGTGACCGTAATGGAAGTCGCCCTGGGCGATGCCGGCTATGCCGTGGTCAAGGACAGCCCCCTGAACCGCCGCATCACCCACGAAACCGAAATGACCATCGCTGGCCCGCTGGCTGGTCATGCGCTGGTTCAGACCAAAGCAGACCCGGCAGGCACCGTGGTCAAAGGCACCATGAACAATTGTGGTTCGGGCCGAACGCTGTGGAACACCTATCTGACCTGCGAAGAGAACTTTAACGGTTACTTTGGTGCAACCGGCGATATGCCGGAAGGCGAAGGCTACAAGCGCTATGGCATCAAAGGCAAAGGCCGCTATGCCTATGAACAGTTCGACCCGCGCTATGACATCTCGAACGAACCCAATGAGCCGCACCGCCATGGCTTTATCACCGAGATTGACCCGTCTGATCCGACCTCAACTCCGGTCAAGCGCACTGCTCTGGGCCGTTTCAAACACGAAAACGCCGAAATGGCTCAGGCCAAAGATGGCCGTATCGTGGTATACATGGGTGACGATGAACGCGGCGAATATCTGTATCGCTATGTCTCGAATGGCATCTGGACCGAAGGTCAGGATGGCGGCGATCTGCTGAACGATGGTCAGCTGTATGTGGCCAAGTTCAACGATGATCAGACCGGTGAATGGCTGGCGCTGACCCCGGAAACCACCGGCATGGATACGGCAGAGATCCTCTGCTTTACCCGTATGGCCGCGTCGGCTGTGGGCGGCACCACCATGGACCGCCCGGAATGGGTGGCCTCGAATCCCGTTAAGGTCGAAGCTTATTGCGCCCTGACCAACAACAAGAACCGTGGCGTCAAGCCGAACGCAGGCGGTGATGATACCGCGGTTAACGCAGTCAACCCGCGTGAGACCAACAACTACGGTCAGATCGTGCGCTGGACCCCGGCGGATGAAAACCACGCCGCTGACAGCTTTGCCTGGGATCTCTATGTCATGGCGGGCAACCCGACCATACACAGCGACGCCTATGCTGGCTCTGCCAATGTGAACGAAGGCAATATGTTCAATTCACCCGATGGGATGGCCTTTGACAGCACAGGTCTGCTGTGGATCCAGACCGACGGCAACTACAAGAACGAAGGCGACTTTGCCGGCATGGGCAACAACCAGATGCTGGTGGGTGATCCTGAAAGCGGCGAAATCGTCCGTTTCATGACCGTACCCTACGGTGCCGAAGTCACCGGTCTGTGCTGGTCTCTGGATCGCAAAGTGGCCTTTGTTGGCATCCAGCATCCCAAAGGCCAATGGCCCGATGGCAATGGCAAACCGCGTTCGTCGGTTGTGACCGTCTGGCGCGAAGATGGCGCGACCATCGGCTAAGCAGAGCTGAACAGACAAAAGAAGGGCATCACATATGTGGTGCCCTTTTCCTTTGGCGGGCTGACGCCGGTATTCAGCCCTGACGCCGCTGCACGATTGCGCTTTGCGACAAAATCCGGCATGACGCGCAAATGAGTATTCAGACCCGCGCCCTTTTTGTTCATCTTCTGACCGCAACCGGAGCCGTCTTTGCCATGCTGGCAATGCTTTCGGCGGTTCAGGAAAACTGGTCCATGATGTTTGTCTGGCTGGTTGTTGCCTTTGCCGTAGATGGAATCGACGGGCCGCTGGCGCGCAGGTATGATGTCAAAACCAACGCGCCACGATTTGACGGAGCGCTGCTGGATCTGATCATCGACTATCTGACATATGTGTTCATCCCCGCCTTTGCCCTGTTCCAGTCGGGGCTATTGCCAGGCTGGACAGGCTGGTTTGCGATCATCGTGATCACCTTTGCCAGCGCGATGTATTTCGCAGACAACCGCATGAAGACATCGGATAATTCGTTTCAGGGTTTTCCAGGCTGCTGGAATATGCTGATCATCGTCATCTTTGCCATCAAACCCAGCACATGGATCATGATGGCGCTGGTGGTGGCCCTGGCGATTGCAATGTTCCTGCCGCTCAAATTCATCCACCCCACCCGCACTGTCCGCTGGCGTCCGGTCTCGCTGCCGATTGGCATGGCCTGGACGTTCTTTGCAGGCTGGGCCGCCTGGGTGGATTTCCATCCCCAAAGCTGGGCGCATTGGGGCCTCGTGGCAACATCCGTCTATCTGCTATTCGCTGGCATCGCGCAACAGATCATCCCTACACGGTCAGGCCTAAGGCCAGCCTGACAGCTTTTCTTTGGTCCCTAAATACCTTGGGGGTCTGGGGGCAAAGCCCCCAGCGTACCAGCACAAGCAGGATGCCCTCGTCATAAGTTAATCTGGCGACTTCGCCTCCAAAGCGTCCAGACGCGCCTTAAGCGCTTCGTTCTCTTCGCGGGCCTTCTGAGCCATGGCGCGCACAGCGTCAAATTCTTCGCGGGTGACAAAATCGCGATCTGCCAGCCATCGGTCCAGCATGGATTTCAGTGCGGTCTCGGCTTCTTCCTTTGCGCCCTGCGCCACGCCCATGGCGTTGGTCATCAGCTGGCTGATATCTTCAAATACTTTGTTGCGCGTCTGCATGGGTTACTCCGACGTTGCATTTCCCCTCTATATGGGCGCACAAACGCAAACCCTCAAGCTTGACTTCACCCCAAAAGCAGAGGCAACAGGACGCATGAAGGCCGCCATCCCCTTTCCCCCGCTCTCGCCCGAGATCTTTTCGATCTCATTGTTTGGTATGGAATTTGCCCTGCGCTGGTATGCGCTGGCTTATATTGTTGGGCTGCTGACCGGCTGGAAGCTGGCGGTCTGGGCGGTGAAACAGGCGCAGCTTTGGGTGGACAATACACCACCGATGACCCCGCGCCAGATCGAAGACCTGCTGACATGGATTATTCTGGGGGTGATTCTGGGCGGGCGTCTGGGGATCGTGTTCTTTTACCACCCCGGATATTACCTTTCGCACCCGGCAGAGATTTTGCAGATCTGGAAAGGCGGCATGGCATTTCACGGTGGCTTCCTTGGGGTGGTGATCGCGGCCTGGATCTATACCAGCATCCACAAGCTGCCCAAACTCTCGACCGCCGATATGCTGGCACTGGCGACCCCGCCGGGGCTGTTGCTGGGGCGGCTGGCGAATTTCATCAATGCCGAGCTATGGGGCCGCCCGACCGATCTGCCATGGGGCGTGATCTTTCCGGGCGGGCTGGCACAGGATTGCGGTCAGCCCTTGGGTGAATTCTGCGCACGCCACCCTTCGCAACTCTATGAAGCCGCACTGGAAGGGCTACTGCTGCTGATCGTGCTGCTGATCATGGTCAAACGCGGAGCGCTGAAAAAGCCCGGTATGGTCGCGGGCACCTTTTTCGCAGGCTATGGCATCGGGCGCTTTATCGTTGAATTCTTTCGCCAGCCAGATTTGCAATTTGTTTCAGAAGGCAATCCGCTGGGTCTGGCGCTGCACCTCAATGGCTATGGCCTGACCATGGGGCAGATCCTGAACCTGCCAATGATCGCCTTCGGGCTTGCCTTGATCTGGTTGGCCATGCGACGACATCGGGCATGAGCGCACTCAAAGATCTTCTGCTTCGACAGATTGCCAAAACCGGGCCAATCACCCTGGCCGAATACATGGCGACCTGCCTGATGCATCCCGAACATGGCTATTATAGCACGCGCGATCCGCTGGGTGCGGCCGGTGATTTCACAACCGCGCCGGAAATCTCGCAGATGTTTGGCGAACTCATCGGGCTGGCGCTGGCGCAAAGCTGGCTGGATCGAGGCGCGCCCTCACCCTTTGTGCTGGCCGAACTTGGCCCCGGGCGTGGCACGCTGATGGCGGATATCCTGCGCGCAACAAAAGCCGTGCCCGGCTTTCATCAGGCCGCGCAGATCCATCTGGTTGAGGCTTCGCCCACCTTGCGGGCAGAACAGGCGAAACATGTGCCGCAGGCCAATTGGCACGACACGATAAACACCCTGCCCGATCTGCCGCTGTTCCTTGTGGCTAATGAATTCTTTGACGCCCTACCCATCCGCCAGTTCACACGCGAGGGGGATCATTGGCGCGAACATGTGGTCGGGGAAAAAGACGGCGCGCTTGTGCTGGGCCTGACTGATCCAAGCACACCCGCCGCGCTAAAGAATCGCCTGAACGATACCAAGGATGGGGATGTGGTTGAAATCTGCACCCCAGCCAAAACAATCACCGCCGAGATTGGCGCGCGCATCACGACCCAAGGTGGGGCGGCCCTGATCATCGACTATGGTGATTGGCGGTCTCAGGGCGATACACTGCAGGCGCTGCAAAACCACCAGCATGTCAGCCCCTTTGCCAATCCCGGCAATGCCGATCTGACGGCCCATGTGGATTTCGAAGCTCTGACCGCCGCAGCCCACCCCGCAAAGTTTTCCCGAGTGACCCCACAGGGTGTGTTTCTGGAGCGTCTGGGCATCACCCAGCGCGCCCAGACGCTGGCGCAAAACCTGTCTGGCGAAGCGCTGCAATCGCATATTTCCGCACATCGCAGGTTGACGCACCCAGAAGAAATGGGTTCGCTGTTCAAAGTGGTTGCTGTCTATGCTGAGGGAACTCAGCCCCCTCCGGGAGTAGAGCCTTGACGCTTGAAATTATCGCCTCTGACAATCTCGCCCCATTCCGGCACGGGTTCTTTACCCGCAAAGGGGGGGCCTCATCTGGTGTGTTTGCGGGGTTGAACTGCGGTGCCGGTTCCTCAGATCAGGCGGAAATCGTGACCATCAACCGGGGCCGCGTGGCAGACGCCATGGATGTGACGGCTGATGCGCTGGTCGGCGTGCATCAGGTGCATTCTGCCGATGTTGTGACCGTGACCGGCCCGCTGCCCACACCGCGCCCCAAGGCGGATGCCCTTGTCACCGCCACCCACGATCTGGCGCTTTCAGTGCTAACCGCGGATTGCCAGCCGGTTCTTTTTGCCGATCCAGAATCGAATGTCATCGGTGCAGCCCATGCAGGCTGGCGCGGTGCGCTGGATGGTATTTTGGAAAACACCGTTGAGGCGATGATTGATCTGGGGGCAAAGCGCGCCTCTATCCGCGCTGTCATCGGCCCCTGTATCAGTCAGGCCGCCTACGAAGTGGGGCCTGAGTTTCTGGATAGCTTTCTGACAAAAGACCCGGATAATGCGCGTTTCTTCAAAGAGGGCGAAGGGGATCGCAAGCTGTTTGATTTGCCCGGATTCGGGGCCGCACGCCTGCGGGCCGCCGAAGTTCAGGTGGAATGGGTCAATCACTGCACCTATTCCGATTCGGATCGCTTCTATTCTTTCAGACGCGCAACCCACGCCAAAGAAGCAGATTATGGACGGCTGATTGCCTGCATTCGCCTGTAAAACAGTGAAATCGCCCTGTGCGGGGAAACAATATGCGCGAATTGCGAAAGATTATCCAATTTGCGCCACAAACCCGCCGCCTTTCCCGGCCACAACATCTTTGTCAGTTCAGTCAGCCGAGCAGCAAGGATAAGCGTCATGAAGACCAAGTTCATCAAATCCATCGTGACCAACGCCAAAACCAACACGGCAAAGATGCCCTGGGAACGTGGGGCCATGCGCGCAGCAATGATCGCCCGCCGCACCGCCAGCGTCGATCTGCGCAAATCTGCCTGACGTCCTTTCTGACGAATCGTAACGGGTAGGCCAGAATGTGGCAGCCCGGACAAATTCCGCCGGACCGGCCATCAAGTTTGTAAACAATAGTTCCGGTTTATTTTCATTATCCGCCTTATAGGTGCCGATTTCCGGTCAATTTTGGCCCAGCAATCTGATTGTGTTATGAATAGGCATCAAAGGAAGAAACGACATCTGCTATCGTCCTTCTGCGTTGTTGGTGGGGGCCAACACGGATGTGACCAACCTGAGAATGGGATGATCACATGAACAGTCTGCACCGCGTCCCGACACGCACTCAAACTGCCATGACACTGCAAGTCCGCCCCGATGTGGACTATGCGCCAAAGCGCGAAACGGCCCCGCGCCCGACAGCCAGCCCGACGCTGATGCGCCGGTACGAAGCCTCTGCGCTGCTGCCGGATCTGACAGTGTCCTACAATCAACATGTGGCCCCTGCCCTGCCCATGTTCGAAGAATGCGCTACGGCTTTTGCCCGTGGCACCCTGATCCAGACCGTGCGCGGCCCTGTCGCGATTGAGGATCTGATCCCCGGCGATTACATCGAAACCGCAGTTGGCGCAGAGCCTGTTACCTGGATTGGCTCAACCACCTATGTGCCCGGCCATCACGATGGATCAACCTCGCTAAAACACCTGACCCGCATCACCGCCAAAACATTTAGCGGCATGGATGTGCTGGCCGGGCCTGCCGCACGTATGGTTGTGCGCCACCCCAAGCTGAAAGCCCTGTTAGGGCAAGAGGCCGTTCTGGCCCCTGTCTCTGACTATATCGACGGTGATCACTATCTTGAGGTCACTCCGGGTGGCACCGTGCAAATGTACCACCTGATGGTCAGCCAGCACACAACCATCAATGTCGGCGGTGTCGAGTTCGAAACCTATCATCCCGGCAAAGCCATCGGCCAGAACATGAGCAGCAAGATCCGCGCCCTGTTCCTGTCGATGTTCCCGAAGTTTACGGATCTGGATGACTTTGGCCAGGTCAGCATGACACGCACCGCGCGCAGTGTGATTGACGGGTTGCTGGACAGCTAATCGCCATACCCTAACAAACAAAACCCCGCCTCTGTCGCGGGGTTTTTCTTTGTTCTGGAATTGGATGCATCAATCCCGAAGGCGTTCAATTTCCTGAACCAGCGTTTCCGCTCCAAGCGAGGCGCGGAAATGCGCCTCGATATGATCGCGACCAGCCTGAGACAGGCGGGCCAGCGCATCGGGATCATTGGCCAGCGATTTGATTGTGCGCGCCAGCATGCCAGGATTTTGCGGCTCGACCAGATAGCCGGTAGAGCCATCCTGAATCAGTTCGCGCACGCCCCCCGCATCGGTGCCAATCGTTGGAACCCCCATCGACATTGCCTCCATATAGGCGACGCCCAGCGGTTCGTGCCAAGAAGCCAGCACAAAAAGATGCGATTCCTGCAGTTTCAGCCGCACCTGCCCCGCATCAATCGCCCCCAGCAGTTTGACGTGATCCTGAAGGCGCAGCTTTTTCAGATGCTCTTCCAGATCTTTGCGATAGCCAGACCCGCCCAGATCATCTTCGCCAGCGATTTCCACACGCAGATCAACACCCTGATCAATCAGCTGCCGCGTGGCGCTCATCAGATCCTGGTGGCCTTTGACGATGTTCAGACGCCCACAGGCAAAGATCTTGAGCGGTCGCCCTTTGGCAGGCGGTTCATAGGGGGTGTCGCGGCGCATCACTTCGGTATCAACGCCCATCGGGCGGATCAAAAGGCGCTCTGGCAGATAGCCAGCCAGCTCTTCTTGAATTTCATGCAGGATTTTATGGGTGATGATCGTCGCAAAAGACGCATCACGCCATTTTACCCGCTGACCGGGGCCGTAATCCTGAAGCGGCCCGTGCAATGTCAGGGAATACCGCGGACCACCCATTTTATGGCACATGGCTGCAATCAACGCCGAACGCCCGCAGGAATGCGCGTGGATATGATCCAGCTTTAGCCGCTTGGCATCATGACGCAGCCGATTGGCCGCCGCCAGCGTGAACAGCGCATCTTTGGAATATCCCACACCTTCGCGCAGCATCCACGCCAGCAAACCTTTGGGCAGCAAACGACCCAGCGCAATCGTCGCATGAAGTGGATCTATCTTTCCCAGATAAGTGGTGCTGGCCATGGCCGCGCGCGACCAGTCATGCGCGATCAGCCCATCGGGTGGCCTGCGCGTGGAAAACACATGCACAGAATGCCCCATTGCCTCTAGCGCCTGAATTTCACGCCAAAAGAAAATGTGGGTCTGCCCCGGAAATTCCGGAACAATATATCCTATGCGCAGGGGGTGCGACACGCATGTTTCCTGATCAAAAGCAGCCCGCAGCAGATTGCGGTTTTGCAATTTATTCTAGGTGTTTCCATGCTTTGGCCATAGTTGTTGATCAATAAGCAATTCAAAAGGGGCAGTTTTTTGAAATGTGTGTCCCCGAGGGTACGGCTATGATCGCAGACCGGGACGGAACAGAGACGATTCTGTCCGTTATTCTTCCCGCCAGTAACGAAGCAGCGCTGATCGGCGACTGCCTTGGGTCTGTTTTGCGCTCAGACTGGTCACTGCCGAATCGTGTCCAGGTGATTGTTGTTGCCAATGGCTGTCAGGATGACACTGCCACCCGTGCACGATCCTTTACCTCTCAGTTTGCTGACAAGGGCTGGACGTTAGAGGTGATCGAACGCCAAGAGGGCGGCAAACTGCCCGCCCTGAATGCCGGGGATGCCGCTGCGCAGGGGCCAATCCGGCTGTATCTCGATGCGGATGTCACAATTGACTCTTTGCTCTTGCAGCAGATCGTTGCGCTTTTGGATCGCCCAGCACCCGGTTACGCCAGCGGCGCCCTGCGCATTCGGGCCAAAGGTTGGGTCAGCCGCGCCTATGCGCGGATCTGGCGGCAGGTGCCTTTCATGCGGCAAGGCGTGCCCGGGTGTGGTGTATTTGCCGTCAATCAGGCAGGGCGCGCGCGCTGGGGTGGTTTTCCTGAAATCATTTCCGACGACACCTTTGTCCGCCTCAGTTTTCAACCCGGCGAGCGCCTTAAAACCAAAGCAGGCTATGACTGGCCCATTGCCGAAGGGTTCAAAGCGCTGGCCAAGGTGCGCAGACGGCAGGATGCCGGGGTGCAGGAAATCGAAGCACTCTATCCGGATCTGTTGCATAACGACGACAAATCCCCCTTCCCTGCGGGGGAAAAACTGCGGCTGGCCCTGCGGGATCCAATTGGGTTTGCGATTTACACCGCTGTTGCGCTTTATTCAAAACTCACCCGCAAGCAAGCCAAGGGCTGGAGCCGAAGCCGATGATCTTAGCGCAGTTGTTTCTAGGCGGTTCGCTGCGCGCGCGGATCATTCGATCCTCGTCATTTCTGGTGGCCGGGGTTGGCTTTTCGCAGATGGTGCGGCTGGCCTCAAACCTTATCCTGACGCGGCTTTTGTTTCCCGAAGCCTTTGGGTTGATGGCTCTGGTGGCGGTGTTTCTTGTGGGTCTTGGTCAGTTTTCCGACGTCGGCGTTACCCCCGCCATTTTGCAAAGCAAGCGCGGAGATGATCAGAAGTTTCTTGATACCGCATGGTCCATTCAGGTGGTGCGCGGTATCGGTCTGTGGCTGGTGGCCTGCGCATTGGCCTGGCCGATGGCCTGGTTTTACAATCAGCCCCTTCTGGCGCAGATCTTACCCATCTCAGCCCTGACATTATTGATCAGCGGCTTTCGCCCCACCCGGATGGTGACAGCCAACAGGCATCTGATGCTGGGACGTGTCACATTGCTGGATATGCTGACTCAGATCGTCGGTGTCGGGGCTGGCATTCTTTTGGCCTGGTGGACAGGATCGGTCTGGGCGCTGGTCTTTAGCGGGGTGATTGGCAGTCTGGCCGAGATTTTCTTTAACTGGATGTTCCTCCCCGGACAGGCAAACCGCTTTCGCATGGAGCGCGCCGCTGCCCACGAATTGATCGGCTTTGGCAAATGGGTGTTTTTGGCCACGGTCTGCGGCTTTTTCCTGACACAGGCTGACAAAATCCTGATTGGGAAATTCGTCCCCATCGACCTGTTCGGCATCTACAATATCGGATATTTCTGGGCCTCGTTCCCGATGCTGCTGGGCACCATCGTCACCCTGAAAATCCTCATCCCGATCTACCGCGAAACCCCACCCAAAGACAGCCCCCAGAATTTCGCCAAGCTACGCAAAATGCGCTTTGCAGTCACAGGTCTTCTGCTGAACTTTCTGATGTTTGTCGCGATCTTCGGTATCCCCTTGATTCAGGCACTATATGACGCGCGCTATCACACAGCCGGGCCGATGACCGTGCTATTGGCCTGCGCGCAAATTCCGCTGGTGATTGTCCTAACCTATGATCAGGCCGCGCTGGCCGCTGGGGATTCGCGGCGCTTTTTCGTACTGGCTGCCATTCGGGCCGGGCTAATGATCACCTGTCTTTATCTCGGTCTGGAAACCCATGGTCTGATTGGCGCGATTGCCGGGATCGCATTGGCCAATCTTTTAGCCTATCCTGCGGTTGTCTGGCTGGCACGGCGCACCGGTGTATGGGACAAGCTGCACGACGGCATGTTCGCCGCATTTGGCCTTGCGATTACGGCGATTTGTCTTTGGCTCAATGCTGATGCTATAAAGAGTCTCAGTGGGATATGAGCGCTTGATTTCATGCGCACCCTCTGAGTTTGGCAAGTTTGTGGCAAGCTCATTTTGAATTCACGCAATTTTCATGGGGCGAAACCGTTTGCCGCCCCATTTTCCTCATATTCCGAATGCATAAAGATGGCGGTGCTTGAGTTGGGAAACCCTTATGTCCGTAGAATTTAGTGAGAATGACATTGCAATTGTAGGCATGGCCGCGCACCTGCCCGGTGCGGCGTCGATTGATGCCTATTGGAAAAATCTACGCGATGGCCATTCGTCTATCCGCAAACTTTCCGAAGAAGATCTTTTAGACGCAGGCGAAGACCCCGGATTAATGCGGCACAAGAACTATGTGCCTTTCGCCGCCCCTTTGGATGATTTTGCAAATTTTGATGCTGAGTTCTTTGGGTTTTCCCCCAAAGAAGCCGCCATCATGGACCCCCAGCATCGCCAGTTTCTGGAAACCGCCTGGGAGGCGCTGGAAAACGCAGGCCATGTGCCAGCGAACTTCCCCGGTCAGGTGGGCGTTTTTGCGGGCTGCGGGATGGGCAGCTATTTCTATTTCAATGTCTGTTCAAACCCGGAACTGGTTGAAAACACAGGTATGTTCCTGCTGCGCCACACGGGCAATGACAAAGATTTCATGACCACACGCCTGTCGCATGTTCTGGATCTGAAAGGGCCCTCTTTGAACCTGCAGACGGCCTGCTCTACATCGCTGGTTGCTACGCATTACGCGGCACAGGCCCTGCTGAATGGCGAATGCGATATGGCACTGGCTGGCGGGGTCACAATCGAACTGCCGCAAGGGCGGGGTTATCTTTATAAAGAAAACGAAATCCTCAGCCCGGATGGGGAATGCCACGCCTTTGACCACCGCGCCAAAGGCACGGTTTTTGGCTCTGGTTCTGGTGTGGTTGTACTCCGGCGCGCGCAGGATGCGCTGGCGGATGGCGATCATATCTGGGCGATCATCAAAGGATCTGCCGTTAACAACGATGGCGCACAAAAGGCGGGGTATCTGGCCCCGTCGGTGGATGGGCAGGCCCTCGCCGTGGCCGAAGCGCAGGCTTTTGCCGGTGTCACCTCGGACACCATTGATTACGTGGAATGCCATGGCACCGGCACCTATCTGGGCGACCCGATCGAAGTGGCCGCGCTGACGCAAGCCTTTCGTGAAACCTCGGACGAGGTGGGGCATTGCAAGATTGGCTCGGTCAAGACCAATATCGGCCATCTGGATACAGCTGCTGGTGTGGCCAGTCTGATCAAAACAAGCCTCGCACTGCATCACAAAAAACTGCCTCCCAGCCTTGGGTTCGAAGCCCCCAATCCAGCAATTGATTTCAAAACCTCCCCCTTTCGGGTCAATGATCGCCTCAGCGACTGGCAGGAAGGGGCGTCGCCGCGCCGCGCCGGGGTGAATTCGCTTGGCGTTGGTGGCACCAACGCCCACGTCGTTCTGGAAGAAGCACCCGAGCTTGCCCCGTCTGAAGTGGGGGATTTTCCGTTCCATATTTTCCCTGTGTCAGGCCGCACAAAGGCCGCTTTGGAAGACAATGCCAAAAACCTTGCCGCCCACCTGCGCGCCCATCCGGAACAATCGCTGGATGATATCGCCTGGACTCTGAAAGAGGGACGGCAGGCTTTTGAAAAACGCATGATCGTGGTGGCCGAAACCCATCAGGAGGCCGCCCGCCTGTTGTCCCATGGCAATCCGCGCCGTGTGCACATGCACTCGGCCCTGGATGCGCCAGACACAGCTTTCCTCTTTCCCGGTGGCGGCGCGCAATACGCCGGCATGGCCCATGATCTGTACGAAACTGAACCGGTCTTTGCCGAATGGATGGATCGGGGTCTGGATCACCTGCAAACCCTCAGCGACACCGATATGCGCGCGCTGTGGTTGCCCGCCGAAGAGGACCGGGAACGGGCCGATGAGGCGCTCAAGCAGCCCAGCCTGCAACTGCCTCTGATCATGATCACCGAATATGCACTGGCGCAGCTTTGGATCAGCTGGGGTATCACCCCTTCTGCGCTCGCTGGCCACTCCATGGGGGAAAACACAGCCGCCTGTCTGGCCGGTGTGATGTCCTTCGAAGACTGCATCGGTCTGGTGCATCTGCGCGGCACCCTGTTCGATTCAGTGCCTGCCGGTGGGATGCTGTCAGTCGCTTTGCCCGCAGACGAACTGCGCAAAATGCTGGGCGATGATCTGGATCTGGGGGCGGTCAACGCGCCCAACCTCTCTGTTGTGTCTGGCCCGCAGGCCGCGCTTGAAGCGCTGCAAGATCGGCTGACCACCAAAGAGATCGACTTTCAGCGCATCGCCATCGACATTGCTGCCCATAGCCGGATGCTGGATCCGATTCTGGATCAATTCCGTAACTATCTGCAAAGCATTGACCTGAACCCGCCGCAGATCCCGCTGACATCAAACCGCACTGGTCAGATGATGACCGATGCGCAGGCCACAAGTGCGGATTATTGGGTTGAACATCTGCGCGGCACCGTGCTGTTCGCCGATTGTATAGGCACCTTGGCTGATCCAAACCGGGTTTTCCTGGAGGTTGGTCCGGGCAAGGCCCTGTCTTCGCTGGCGCGCCAGCACGGGGATGTGGATGCCAATCAGGTCATTTCCTCGCTGCGCCACCCCGACGAACATATCAGTGATGACAAACATATGTTCGAGGTGCTCGGGCGGCTTTGGGCGCTGGGTGTGCAGATCGACTGGGGGCAGATCTGGGGGGATATCCCGCGCCGCCGCGTGCCGCTGCCCACCTATGCATTCCAACGGTCGCGCTATTTCATCGCTCCGGGCGAAGCCACTAAGATAGCCCCACCACAATTCCTGACCCGCAATGATGACCTGACCCAATGGGGCTGGAAGCCAATCTGGCGTCCCCGCTCAGCGCAGGTCGATATCGATGTGCTGGAAGAACTGGATCACAGCACCCCCGAAACATGGCTGATGTTCATGGATGATTCGGGCGTCGCCAAACGGGCGGCGACAAAGCTGCGCGCCGCCGGGCATACTGTGCTGGAAATCTGCACCGGCGATCGCTTTTCGCGCCGGTCGGAAACCCGCTATGCGCTGGCCCCAGAACGCGGGCGTGAATCCTATGATCAACTGATACGCGATCTGTGCGAACGGAACATCTCACCGACCCGGATTGGCCATTTCTGGCTGCTGACCAAAGACGAAAGCCACCGGCCGGGATCCTCTTTCTTTCACCGCGTGCAGGAACAGGGGTTCTATGCGCTGATGTTCCTGTCTCAGGCGCTTGAAGCCGAAGGCATCGGGCACCCGGTTCATATCACCGTTTTCACCAATGGCGCGGCGCAGCTGCGTGATGAAAAGATGGCCTTCCCGGCCAAGACGACCATCGCCGGCCCCGCCAAGGTTATCCCGCGTGAACTGCCCAATATGTCAGTCAGCACGCTGGATGTGGAATTGCCCCAGACCCCGGCCCTGCCGTTCTGGTCACGCCAAAAGATGCTGGATGACTATCAGGCGCAAATGGATCGTCTGGATGGCCGCATCATCGAAGAGCTGATCAGCGAACCCGCCAATCAAAGCGCAGCCCTGCGTCAGGATCGCCGCTTTGAACGTGCGCTGCGCCCGGTTCCATTAGAGGCTGCCGATCAGATCAAACGTGACGGTGTCTATCTGATTACAGGTGGCTTTGGCGGGATTGGCCTGACATTGGCCAAGGATTTTGTCGAACACGGCGGCAAAGTCGCGCTTGTGTCGCGCAAACCGCTACCTGAGCGCGCGCTTTGGGATGATTACCTTGCCCGCCACGCGCCGCAAAACCGCATTTCGCAGCGTATTCTCGCGGTGCGCGCACTGGAAGAAAGCGGCAGTGAGGTCATGATCGTGGCTGCTGATGTCTGCAACTTGGATCAGATGCAGGCGGCACGCAACGCGGTCGAAGCCCGCTTTGGCAAGATCACCGGTGTGATCCATGGGGCAGGTCTGATCAAAGATGCGCCGCTGATGTCCAAGACCCCGGCCAGCATCGAAGATGTCTTTACGCCGAAAATTCATGGCACCGATGTGCTGGGGCAGGTGTTCCCGGATGGTTCCGTAGATTGGATGGTTCTGTTCAGCTCATCTTCGACGGTCACGGCCCCTGCGGGCCAGATCGACTATGTTGCTGCCAATACCTATCTGAATGCCTTTGCTCAGGCGCGGTCTGGCAAAACGCGGATCACCGCGTTGAACTGGGGCATCTGGTCCGAGGTGGGCATGGCCGCCGAAGCCGTTGCTTCCCGTTCGGGTGATCTGCCTTCAGCGCCCGTGACCAAGGTGGATCAGCCTTTCCTGGATGAAGCCAGCTTTGATGATCAGGGGAACCGCGTCTTTTCGGCCCAGTATTCGGTTGAAAACTGGCTGTTTGACGAACACCGGACCAAGGCTGGCGATGCGCTTATGCCGGGCACCGGGTATCTGGCGCTGACGTTGCAGGCATTGCGTGCCCATCGCGAAGAGGCCGCTTTTGAACTGCGCGACCTGAACTTTCTGCGCCCCTTACGCGTCGCGGAAAGCGGACGGCGGGATCTGCGGCTGCAACTTAAACGCACCGACCTTGGGTATGATTTGGAATTCACCTCAGATGCGACACTGAACGGACGACGCGGGTTTGTGGCAACGGCACAGGGCTCTGTCTCGCTTTTGCCGATGGTGCGCCCGGAAACCATTGATCTGGACCAGATCCGTGCCCGCTGTGACAGCCCGGAAATAGCCCCCCATGGCACCAGCCTGACCACCGCCCAAGAGGTGCATCTGGATTTTGGCCCACGTTGGAAAGTACTGAAGTCCCGCGCATATGGCCGGGGCGAAGGCATTGCTGAACTGGAAATGAACCCCGCCGCGGCACAGGATCACTGCGATCTGCACCCGGGGCTGATGGATATCGCAACCGGTTGGGCAATGGATCTGATTGATGGCTACCAGCCAACCCACCTTTGGGCGCCGGTGCGCTACGGGCGGATGCGCGTGCATGGGCCTTTGCCAGATCGCATTGTATCCTGGGTGCGCAACGCCGCTGAAAACCGCGCTGACCGCGAAACAGCCAGCTTTGATATCACGCTGTGCGATATGGCCGGGCAGGTGCTGGTTGAAATTTCGGGCTTTACCATCCGCAAACTGGATCGCCCCGATTTCCTGCGCAAACTGCCAAAACCGCTGATGTCGGAAATCACCTTTGACGAAGCCCCCGGACGTTGTCAGCCGCTGTCGCCAGCGGAACAACGACTGGCCCACAACCTGTCGCAGGGCATCCGCCCCCCTGAAGGTGTCGAAGCCTTCCACCGCGCGCTGGCGCTGGATCTACCACAAGTGGTTGTGTCTTCGATGGATCTGGATGATCTCAGCCGTCAGGTGGCCAGTTCGACCCAGGACAATGGCCCGGCGCAAACCTTTGAACGCCCGCAGCTTGAAAGCGATTTTGTTGCGCCTGAAGGTGAAATCGAAATCCAGCTGGCCGCCTTTTGGGAAGAACTGCTGGGCGTGGCCAATGTCGGCGCCGAAGACAGTTTCTTTGATCTGGGCGGGCACAGCTTGACCGCGGTGCGCCTTTTTGCGCTGATCAAAAAGATCTTCCGCGTCGATTTCCCGATTTCAATCCTGTTTGAGGCCCCGACCATTCGCCAATGTGCGGAATTGATCGAGGCGCAGATTGGCCCGGTCCAATCGCAGGGCACGGCCCCCGCTTCCGAAAGTGCCAAACCGCGCGAGGCCCGGTATCGCCATCTTGTACCAATGCATGACGGAGACGGCGGACCCCGCCAGCCCTTCTTCCTGATCGCAGGGATGTTTGGCAATGTTCTGAACCTGCGTCATCTGGCGCATCTTCTGGGCACGGATCGCCCGTTCTATGGGCTGCAGGCCAAGGGGCTTTATGGCGGTGAAAAACCTCATGAAACCCTGCAAGAAGCCGCCCGCGCCTATATCGAAGAAATGCAGCAGGTGCAGCCACATGGCCCCTATATGATTGGCGGGTTCTCAGGCGGTGGGATCGCGGCCTATGAGGTGGCGCACCAGTTGGAAACCATGGGCGAAGCCGTGTCTTTGGTGGTGCTTCTGGATACGCCATTGCCGCAGCGCCGGCCGCTGACACTGATCGACAGAGCCTGGATCAAGTTCGCCGAACTGCGCGAACAGGGGCCGCGATATTTCTATGTCTGGCTGCGCAACCGTCTGAACTGGGAGTTGAACAAGCGCAAAGCGCCTTTGGAAACCGAAGACGAAAACGCCTTCCATAATGCCGAAATCGAAGCGGCCTTTCACCGGGCTGTCGCAGCCTACGCCATGAAACCATGGGAGGGCCGTCTGGTCCTGTATCGACCCCCGCTGATTGGCAAATGGCAAGTATCAAAAGGAGCACTCGTCAACTCAGAACGCAGCTATTTGACCGATGATAACGATTGGGGACAATACGCGCCGCAAATCGAAGTTCATGAAGTGCCAGGTGATCATGACAGCATGGTTCTGGAACCAAATGTAAGGGTACTCGCCACCCAGATGCGCCACGCAATAGAACAATCAGAAGCGGCGCAGAATGGGCATGGCGAAGTGGTTAACTTTCCTATTCACGCAGCGGAGTGAACATGCCAAAGGTTTTGGTAGTTACCCTGAATTATCGCACACCGGACATGACTGTGCGTGCAGCAGAGGCCTCAATCAGGGCCATGCAGGGGTTAGAGGCCGAATTGGTCATTGTCGATAACGACAGTGGCGATGGGTCGTATGAAAAAATACAACGTGCAATCGGCGCTGCCGATTGGGCCAAGGACGCGCCTATTCGCGTTATTCAGGCTGGGCACAATGGCGGATTTGGCGCGGGCAACAATGTTGGCATGCGTGCCAGAATGTCAGACGGGTCGCGGCCAGATTACTTTTATGTGCAAAATTCAGACGCCTTTCCGGATGACACGGCCATCGCAGCTTTGGTCAACCATCTGGAATCCCACCCAGAAGCCGCCATTGCTGGCAGTTGTCTGCGTGGTGAAGATGGTGGCGCACAGCTGACAACCTTCCGTTTTCCAACTGTGTGGTCCGAGTTTGAGGGCGCGATTCGTCTGGGGTTGATCACGCGGCTATTGAGAACCAAGTCTGTCCCGCTGTTTGTCAGCGAAAGCCAACCGGTATCATGGTTAGCGGGGGCTTCAGTTTTGATGCGACGCACGGCTCTGGATGATGTCGGCGCCTTCGATGAAACCTTTTTCCTGTATTTCGAAGAAACCGATCTGTGTCTGCGCGCACAAAATGCCGGTCATCAGGTCCATTATGTGCATGAAAGCCAGGTGATCCATATCGGTTCGGTTTCAACTGGAATGGGAAGCTGGCCCCGCGTTCCGCAATACTGGCTGGACAGTCGCTGGCGCTATTTTGCCAAGAATCATGGCAAGGCCTATGCCGCAACTGCCACACTGATGCATGTGGCAGGTGGGCTGTTATGGCGCATCCGGCGGGTGCTTCAGGGTAAATCCCGTGCAGATCCGCCATATTTTTTGCGCGATCTTATAGTACATGATGTGAAAGCGCTGCTGCGTCCGGTTGCGAAAACAAAGATGAGCCTGGACCCGATGAATGCGCAAGAGGTCAGAGCGGAGTAAAAAGATGTCACAGTTTTCCTGTGTTCTAATGGGCAATGAATCACTGTTAACGCAATGCGGTGATATGCTTTTGAACAGGGGAAACACTGTCTGCGCTGTCATCACCCGCAACGCCGGTGTTCAGACCTGGGCCGATAAAAACGATATCCCGCATATGCTGCCAGGGCAGGATCTGCGGAATATGTCTTTTGACTGGCTGTTTTCCATCGCCAATCTCGACATTATCCCAGAGGCCCTTTTGGCCATGCCCGCACAGGGGGCAATCAACTTTCACGATGGTCCGCTGCCGCATCACGCCGGGCTGAACGCCCCCGTTTGGGCAATGATCGAGGGTGAGGCACAGCACGGCATCACCTGGCATCTGATCGAAGGTGGCATTGATGAAGGGGATGTGCTGGTTCAGCGCAGCTTTGATATCTCACAGCAGGATACCGCGCTGACTTTGAACACAAAGGCCTATGAGGCAGCGCTGAATTCCTTTCCATCGCTGTTGGATCAGCTTGAATCCGGGGAATTGCACCGCCTGCCGCAGGATCTGAGTCAGCGCAGCTATCACGCCTTGGCGGATCGGCCAGACGGTCTGGGGGTATTGGATTTTACCCGCCCTGCCTCTGAACTGGAACGGCTGGTTCGGGCGCTGGATCACGGCCCCTACTGGAACCCGCTGAGCACCGCCAAGATCTTTGCGGCGGGCAAATATTGGAACATCGGCACAGCACGGCTGGAAAAATCGCAGGCCGCACCCGGTACGGTTCTGGAGATCGAAAGCAACAGCCTCACCATAGCCTGCGGCAGTGATGCGCTTATTTTGTCATCGCTGTCACCCATCGCGGATCAGGGAGACATCGCAAATTCACTGACGGTGGGCGATGTCCTGCCCGCTGCGCCGGACACAGTGCAGATCAATCAGGATTACGCCCGGATTGCCCGTTTTGACGGGGTTTTTCGCATGCATCTGGCAACACTTAAACCCGCGCTATTGCCGGGCCTGGGGGCTGAAAGCGGTGCAATCGAACAGCGCCCCATTGCGATCCCTGCGGGCCTTGAAGGCGCCGCCGTGGCGTTGCGATGGGTGCAGTTGCAGACAGGCCAGACGGATGTAGCCTATTGCGACACTGCTATTTCTGACATGGCGCAAACCGGGTTGCTGTCAGCCTGGGCCCCCTTGCGTTGCACCGATGACAAAGCCATTGAGCAGCGCCTGAAAGAACGCGCCGCGCGTAGTTTCGCGCTGGATATCCTTGCCCGTGCGCCTGAAATCACGCAGCTGACCACCCCCGATATCGGGTTATCGCCGGATCTGCATGTGCCGGGCACTGCCCTGACCGTGATCTTTGGCGACACCCCGATGCTAAGCTATGACAGTGGCAGGGTCTCAGCAGAACTGGTGCAAATTCTGGCTACCCGTTTGGAATATACCGCGAAATCGCCTGATCAGTTACTGCCCGAATCCGAGCGTCACGATGTTCTTCACCGCTGGAACGCCACAAACGTCGATCATGACCGGGCGCAAACCATGCAAAGCGCTTTTGAAGCGCAGGTAGACAAAACCCCAGACGCCACTGCGCTGATTTTCGAAAACCAGCAGCTCAGCTATGCGGAACTGAACGCTCGCGCCAATCGCGCCGCTCATGTGCTGCGCGACATGGGGGTGAAACCCGGCGCTATTGTCGGGCTGTATATGCGCCGTTCGGTGGATCTATTGGTGGGCGCGCTGGCCGTGTTGAAGGCAGGCGGGGCCTATCTGCCGATGGATCCGGCCTATCCCAAAGACCGGCTGCGCCATTTCGTTGATGACAGTCAGGCCGCCGTGATCATCACGCAGGCCACGCTTGAAGCGGAACTGCCCCCGCATCAGGCAGATATTCTGGTGCTGGATGCAGAGCCGCGTCTGGCAAACGCCCCATCTGACAACCCGCAGACCAGCTGCTCCGCCGACGATCTGGCCTATCTGATCTATACCTCGGGTTCGACCGGAAAACCCAAAGGCGTGATGCTGGAACACCGCAATGTGCTGAACTTTTACACCGGCATGGATGCGCAGATTGATCACGCAGATGGCGGCACATGGCTGGCGGTGACCTCGCTTAGTTTTGACATTTCCGTGCTGGAGCTGTTCTGGACAACCGCCCGCGGCCTGACTGTTGTGCTCAGCTCGGATGAAGACCGCGCGCTGGTGTCCAGCGGTGCTATGCCCAAGCCTGATCTGTCGATGGATTTTTCGATCTACTACTGGGGCAATGATGATGGTGTTGGCCGCGACAAATATCGCCTTTTGCTAGAGGGCGCGCAATTCGCGGATCAAAACGGGTTCAAAGCGGTCTGGACGCCAGAACGCCACTTTCACGCCTTTGGCGGCCCTTACCCCAATCCTTCGGTGACGGGGGCGGCGGTTGCCGCCGTCACACATAATATCGGTGTGCGCTCTGGTTCAGTGGTGGCGCCACTGCACCATCCGGCGCGTATTGCCGAAGAATGGGCCGTGATTGACAATCTGACCAATGGGCGCGCCGGACTGGCGGTGGCCAGCGGCTGGCAGCCCGATGACTTTGTGCTGCGCCCGGAAAACACGCCGCCCAACAATAAAACCGCAATGATGGAAAGCCTGGATCAGGTGCGCCGACTGTGGCGCGGCGAAGCTGTGAGCTTTCCCAAAGCGGATGGCAGCCTGCATGATGTTGTCACACAGCCCCGCCCGGTGACCCGCGAATTGCCGGTCTGGCTGACCATTGCGGGCAACCCTGACACCTGGCGCGATGCGGGCCTGAATGGCTGCCATGTGCTGACCCATCTTCTGGGTCAATCCATCGACGAAGTGGCCGGAAAGATCAAAATCTACCACGATGCTCTGCGCGAAGCAGGCCACGACCCGAAAGACTTCCAGGTGGCGCTGATGCTGCACACCTTTATTTCAGACAGTCGCGAACACGCCCGCGACATTGCCCGCCAGCCGATGAAAGATTACCTCACCTCTGCGGCGGGGCTGATCAAGCAATACGCATGGGCCTTTCCGGCTTTCAAACGCCCCGAAGGTGTGAACAACGCCTTTGATTTGCAGTTGGATGTGCTGGAGCCAGAAGAAGTTGACGCCATTCTGGAATTCGCCTTTGAACGCTATTTCAATGACAGCGGGCTATTTGGCACCGTCGAAGATGCGCTGGCCCGCACCGAGCAGTTGAAAAAGATCGGCGTGACGGAAATCGCCTGCCTGATCGACTATGGCATTGATCGCGAAACCGTTCTTGCCGGTCTTGAACCCCTTGCCGAGGTGGTTAGCCGCGCCAATGCCACACCAGATCTGGCCGAAGACGACTTTTCTATTGCCGCGCAGATCCTGCGGCACAATGTGACCCACCTGCAATGCACCCCGTCAATGGCGCGCATGTTCGCAATGAACGATGAGGCGCGCTATGCGCTTAGCGGGGTAAAACAGCTGCTGTTGGGGGGGGAACCGCTGCCCGGTGCCTTGGTGAAAGAATTCAAGGACATCACCGACGCCAAAATCATCAATATGTACGGGCCGACTGAGACCACAATCTGGTCATCCTGTCAGCCTGCAACCGATCAGGAAACCGTCTGTAACATCGGCCTGCCGCTTGCGAACCAGCAGATGTATGTGCTGGACGAAGATCGCCAGCCTGTGGGCATTGGCTTTGAAGGTGAACTGTGGATCGGTGGCGAAGGTGTTGCGCGTGGCTATTGGAACCGCCCTGAACTGACGGACAAACAGTTCGTGCAAAACCCCTTTCATGACGGGCGCATGTATCGCACGGGCGATCTGGTGCGCCGGCGCGCTGACGGGCGCATCGACTACGTGGGCCGCGTCGATCATCAGATCAAACTGCGCGGTTTCCGCATCGAATTGGGCGAAATCGAAGCCACAATGGAAGATCAGCCCGGCATCACCCAGGCGGTGGTTGCCATGCGCGAAGACACCCCGGGCGATCAACGCCTCGTGGGCTATTACACCGGTCGTGTCCAGGATGGAGTGCGGCTTAAACAGGCCATGGGGCAGAACCTTCCCCCCTTCATGGTCCCAAGCCGATTTGTACAGTTAGAGAGTTTCCCAATGACGCCAAACAAGAAAGTGGATCGCAAAGCGCTGCCTGCGGTTCAGGCCAAGCCACATCGCAAGCACACCCCAACAGCCCCGCGCCCGATCAGTTCGGCCGCTGTGTCGGGAACCGTCAAAGAAGATACTGCGCATTTCGTTTCTGCGCTATCGCGGATCTGGTCCGACATCCTGGGGGTTCAGGGTATCACCGGACGCGACAACTTTTTTGAACTGGGTGGCCATTCGCTGCTGGCGGTTCAGGCCCATCGGGCCATTCGCGAACAATTGGGGGCGGAAAGCCTGTCGATCACCGATATCTTCCGCTTCCCGGTGTTGAATGATCTGGCTGCGCGTGTGGCCCCGCTTGCTGATCGGGCAGGGGCAGCATCAAACACTGCGGCACCGCAAACCGAAAAAACACCCGAGCCCGCCGTCACAGCACAAACCGCTGGTCGCGCACAATCGCGCGCGGATGCCATGACACGCCGCCGGGAAATGCGCGCCAGACGACGCAGCTAGGCGAATCGCCCATGGCAGAACACTCAGACGGTGTGCAGGTTTCTGTGCACCGTTTTTCTTTGGGAAATGACAGGCTCTACACCGCGCCCGGCGCCTCAAAATCGCCTCAATTTGCGGAAAATCAGCGTAAAAATGGCGAAATCATGGCGCTCAATTCCAAAGTGAAAATGCATTGTTTCCAGACCCCACGGGGAAACCCGTGGCGAAATTTAGGCAATTTTGCTAAACTGTGTCATGAAGCAGGCGTTTTATGTCTTTGGCCGTTGTTGAGTAACAAGTTAAAACCAAGAAACGCCTGTTCCGCATTGGGGGCAACATTGCGGGAGCAGTAGGATGAATCAATTTCAATCAGCTGGCGAAATTCTGTCAGCCTTTAAAAGACGTTTTTGGATTATCTTTGCGATCCTGATCGCAGGGGCTGTTTTGTCAGTGCAATATGCCCTGAACCAGAAAAAGCTCTATGAGGCGACAGCGGTTGTGCAAATCGAAGACGCCTCTGTTCCTGAGGCGCTGGTCGCCGCTGGGGCGCGCACCGAGGAAGCATCGCGCGCCGTGCGCCTGATCGAACAGCGCCTGATGTCCCGCGATAATTTGCTGCGCCTGATTTCGGAATACCAACTGTTCCCGGAAGCAAATCACGATCCGCTGGCACAACGCCTGTCTGTCATCCGCTCTGCGATTGGCATTGAAAAAATCCGCGATCAGGCTCAGCGCTTTACGCCCGGCGGCAGCACTCCGTCAGCGCTTTTGATCAATGTCCGCCTAAGCGATCCTGAAAAGGCGGCGGCCATCGCCAATGATCTGATGAATTCGGTGATTGAGCAATCCCGCAACCGCAATGCCGCCCGCGCCCGTGAAGCGCTGGCCTTCTTCACCTCAGAGGAAAAACGCGTTGGCGCTGAAATAGAGACGCTGGAAGCCGAGATTTCAGATTTCAAACAAGCCAACGCCCAGCAACTGCCCGCAGGCCTGCAGGATCTGCGCACCCAACTGACCCAGCTGGATACCGCCGATCTGGATCTGGACCGCGAATTGATTGCTTTGGGGTCTTCTTCTGGACGTCAGCGGCAGGATTCAAATGCCCGCGAAGAGGCCCTGCTGCGCGAACAGAAAATGCTGATCGCGGAACGGGTTGCCGAAATTCAGGCCATTCTGGAAGGCGGGCCAGAGGTTGAACGCGAATTAAACCGGCTTGAGCGCGAGCTGACCAAGCTGCAAGAACAATACACTGTCATCACATCGCGCAAAGCCGATGCCGAAATGGGCCAGGCGCTGGAAGTGCGCGAACACGAAGGCCGTTTTCAGGTTCTGGAAGAGGCGCTGGTGCCAGAAGTCTCTGTCTCGCGTAGTCGCAAAAAGATTGTGATGATGGGTGTGATTGTCAGCGGTGCGCTGGGCCTGCTTGTTGCGTTTATTGTTGAAATGATGAACCCCGCCATTCGCACCGCGTCTCAACTAGAGCGCAGCTTGGGTGTGACTCCTGTTGTGACGATCCCCGTGATCGAACAGCAGGGTACAAGCAAATCCGCGATTCTTGCCAGAGCCGGAAAAATCGGCCTGGCTGTGATCGTGCTTTTGGCGGCGGTGCGCTTGATTTCTATGGGCAGCCCCTGGATCAGCGATCTGGTATCGCGATTTGGCGGCAGCGTAAGCGAGGGCTAAAAACACCAAAGCCGACCCTGAACAGGTCGGCTTTTCTTTGTCGCGGTTAGATTTTAGTACCGGAACCGCTCAATATTTGTGCCTTCCGCCATGTTCAGCACCATTCCCAAAAGCGGCGTCTCTGCCCCCAGACGGCGTTCCACTTCTTTGATTTCCTTGGGCGACGTCACGCCTCCGCCAACCACCAGAAGAACCCCATCGAAATAGGGGCGGAACGCCATGACATCATCAAAATACAGGGCGGGCGGCAGATCAAACAGGAAAACATCCGGGGCCAGTTTCGTCTGAATCTCCTGCAAAACAGACTGTGTCTGACGATCTTGCAGCAACTCTGAGGCATAGGGCTCCACGATGTCGTTAAGCCCAAAAGCCAGCTGAGCGCCCGCACCAAAGCTGTTTTCACCCAACCGCTGGAAATAGTCTTCGGGGGCGATCTCGCCACGCAACATATCGCCCAGCGAATGCGTTGGCTCAGCGCCCAACATGCGGTGCAAACTGGGGCGGCGCATGTCGCAATCCATCAAGATCGTGCGACAGTTTGATTGCCGCGACAGCGATATCGCAAGATTGGCGGCGGTAAAGGTCTTGCCGCAGTTCTGCCCGGCAGAGGTGATCGCCACGCGCCGCCAACCATTGTCAGACAGGGCCTGCAACAAGCGGGTGCGCAACACGTCAAATACCGTATGCGCGGCATTCTCGCGTTTTGCAGTGATAATGCGATTTCTGTTAAGCAGTTCGCTATTCAGGCTGATTTCACTGAGCGCCCCCCAATAATCCGAATGCATGCCTTCTTCAAAGTCCGAGAGGCTTTGCACATCCATCTGAACCGGCATGTCAGCAGGCGGATCAACCGTTAATACCTCCGCTGGCAACGGCACCGGATCCAGCAGGGGAAGATCGTCCGACTGTGACAGCTCTGCCAACAGGCGCTCTTCTTCTTCGCGCAACAGCTGTTCCTGCTGCGCCTGAACGCGCTGCAGTTCCTGAACAGCCTGCTGACGTGCAGCTTCGGCCTTGGCGGCTTGCTGCTCTGCCAGATGGGCCTGTTCTTCGGCCTTTTTGCGGGCTTCTTCAGCGCGTTGCTGCGCTTCAAGAGCTTCTTTTTGTGCCTTTTCCTGCTGAAGCCGCATCTCTTCCGCTTTACGGCGGCTTTCTTCGATGGCGGCCTCCTCGGCGCGACGCGCCTCCTCGGCCTTGCGCAGCGCCTCTTCCGCTTTGCGCTGTTCTTCCAGCGCTGCGGCTTCTGCTTTTTTGCGCGCCTCTTCTTCGGCTTCGCGGCGCAACCGCTCTTCTTCGGCGCGTTGCTGCTCAGCCAGCAGTTCCTTTTGCCGCTCTTCCTCAAGACGGCGCCTTTCAGCGGCAGCCTCTTCGCGCAGGCGTTGACGTTCCTGTTCCGCTTTGCGTTGTGCAGCCTCTTCGCGGCGGTGGTCTTCCAGCGCCTTGCGCTCTTGCTCCTGACGTCGCTTTTCTTCTGCCAGAACCCGCGCCTGCGCCGCCTCTTCCAGCTGCTGTCTGCGCGCGCGTTCCTGCGCCTGTTCCTTAGCAAGCTTCTGTTGCTCGGCCCGGCGTTTTGCGGCCTGCAACTGGCGCAGTTTTGCAATCTTCTGCTGACGAAGTTCCAGCGCCTGCCCTGCATCTTCGACGTTAGGATGGGATCCATTGTCCGGCGCAAGCGCCTGTTGCGCTTTGGTCTGGCGTGCCAGTTCTTCAGCGGGGATATCTTCAGGGATTGAATTCACGGGACGCACAGACCCCTCAGAGGCAGGCACCCCTTTGCGGTTCTTACGACTGAATTTCCGGCGTTCTTCCAAGATCACGCCCCCTGATTAGCTAGGACCAACAAACCGATTTCGGGAAGATCTCCCGCAGAGGCAGAATCACCCCTGACGTTTGTCTTCCCAAAAACTTCTATCACCGGGCAAAGCACTGCCCGACCCCAGATTCACCACGCAAATCTGGCTAGAATAAGTCAGATTTGCGCTAATTGTTCACAAAACAGAGCCCCACCACCCCTAGAACCCAATCAGGTTGGCACCTTTGATCGCTTTGTCAATAAAGACAGCGCGATCCGATTCCGGCTGCCACCCCAGCAGCCGCTTGGCCTTGTCATTCACAAAGGGTGAGAAATGCGCGCGGCTTTTCCAATCTGCAAGCGACGGGCGGATCACCCCTTTGCGGCGCAGCGCATAGGCCTTGAGGATGTATTTCACCGCATCTGAAGCATAGAACAGATGTAGATTGCCCGGGCTCACCCGGATGCGCGCGTTCAACTGTTCATGAATGGCATCAAAGTAATCCCGGGCGGAAAACATCGGATCGCCAATCAGGTTAAAGCTTTGCCCTTCCACCTCGGCGTCGATCATGCGCACCAGACCATCAGCAATGTCTTCGTTCAGGACAAAGGGCAGGATGTTGCGGCCATGTCCCCAGATGCGGACAGCGCCAGCCCCATGCCAGCGACCAATTCCCCAATGTTGCAGTGGGCCACCGGGGCCAACAACGATACCCGGGCGCGCGATTACCAGCGGCAGACCCCGTTCCCTGTGAAGTGCCATCAGCTTTTTCTCGCATTCGGCCTTGGATCGGGCATAGAGATTGCGATCGGTCATATCCTCGGCAAAACCGGTTTCCTCGGTGATCTGTTGGTTGGGGTCAGACATATCATAGCTGGCGATGGTGCCAGTATAGACCAGCCTTTTCACCTCGGCCTTTTCGGCGGCCATGGCCACACGCAGCGCCACCCCCACATCGTTTTTCAGGCAATCCGCCCATGTGGTTTCCAGCGCTTTTGCCAGATTAAAGACCACATCCATGCCCTTCATGGCCTCGGTCAACCCATCGAGATCGTGCAGCGAGACACCAACCGTTTCCACCTGATCCGGCAAATCCGGGAAAGGGCCGGATTTACCACGTGACAACACCCGAACATCGCGCCCCTGCGCGACCAAACGCCGGGTCAGCGCGCGGCCGATAAAGCCGGTGCCGCCAATGACCAGTGCGGTTGGCTTGGGCTTGCGGGTTTGTACCGCTGGCGATTTGACGGCTTTCACCTCTTCGGGAAGCAGATCAATCACCTGATCCAGCGCCTGCATCACTTTGACAGCAGTTGCCCCGGAAAACCGCGGATCCTGGGGTGTGCCAGCGCTGATCGCGCCATAGATCGCGGCATCCATGCCACGAAACGACAGCGCATAAGGCTGTTTGGTGTTCAGAGAGGTCAGCTGCACCGCTGCATTTCGCGCGCCCTGCCAAAGATGCTGACGCGACAGATCCAGCTGTTTGCGCAGCGGGTTGATCACCAGATCCCCGGCATTCTCGCGCTCAACCAACAGAACATCCTGCGCAAAATCCAGTCGCGCCCGCGCAGAAGAGCCGCGCAGGGTGACCGAACGGTCATCAACCGTTTCCACCATAGAGATGGTGAAGGTCAGCTCAGCGCCCCCGGCCCGGGCGAAAAAGCGAATGTACTGTGGACGCGGATCATCACCGGGCAGCATCGCAGGTTTTGACGCCTCTGCATGAGTGATTTCAACATCACCAAACAGATCCTGCGCAAAAGCCATCAGATGCGGCCCCAGTTCAAGAACCAGATTTTTCGGTTCTCGCAACAGCCACAGGTTAAACGGACCAGAGCGCAGCGGTGACAGCGGCAGAGCCCATGTGATTTCCGCCCCGGAAATGCGGCCATATTCCCCTGCCAGCATCGCCGCCTTCATCTTTTCGTAAGAGGGCAACCCAAGAAAATTGTGCCCGGCGTGAAAGCGGCGGCCAGTTTCTTCGGCCACCTGCTGAATGGTGGCAGTAGAACCCCCACTTTCAGCCACAGGTTTTTCCACAAGCACATCCAGACCTGCGTGCAGGCACTGAATGGCAATTTCTTCATGTAAATGAGGGGGTGTCAGAATATGTACCGCATCACAGCGCTGATCCTGAATCAACTTATCCACAGAAGTGACCGGCGCCGCGCCTAACATCTCAGCCAGCCCACGTGCCGCATCTTCATTTGGGTCACAGACCGTGGTGATCTGCACATTGTCCGTCGCTTGCAAAGCCTCGGCATGCCAGGTCGCAATATAGCCAGCGCCAATCAGGCCGACACGGATGGTGTTGGTCATGGAAACCTCATTTATATTCGATGATCCGCATATTCGCGCCTGTCATTCGACGCAGATGAAAGCGGACCATCCCAATCACATTGGGAATTTTTGACAGTGTTAGCAAAAGACTGTGGCGATAGGCCTGCGGCGCAGGAAGATCATTGCGGATCAGCCCCTGCGCCGTGCGCCAATAGTTCATCGTGTAAATCGCCAGCGGAACCAGACAGACAACCGGCGCAAAGATCAGGCCAAACAAGAACAGCAGTGGCATTCCCAGCCCGTAAAGCCAGCCGCGCAGCCGTTCGGTTTTGAAATACTCAGGATGCAGAAAGCCCACCTGCGCAAATCCATGCCCGGTACGCACCGCACGCGACCACCACTGGCCAAAACGCAGCATATCCGCATCATGGCGCGTCATCTGGTGCGGAATACGCCATAGCACCCAGCCCGCCTTGCGCAGCCTTGTGCAAAATTCGTCATCTTCAGCAGCAATCACGGTTGGGTCCATACCACCGATACCTGCCCAGGCCTGCGCCCGTACCAGCATATCTCCGCCGCACGCCTGTATTTCGCCAGCCGGGCGGGACCACTCCCAATCACACAGCTGATTGTAAAGGCTCCGATCACGGTGGATTTCAGAGCGCCAGCCGGTGACCATGCCGATTTCACGATGCGCCTCCAGATGGGCGCGGCCGGCGGCAATAAACCCATCCACAAGGGCGCAATCCCCATCAATGAACATCACAAGTTCCGGGTTATCCAAAGCGTCAAACCCGGCATTGCGCGCCCGTGCCGCTGTGAAGGGCGTGGACATATCCAGTTCAACCACCTTCGCGCCCACCTTGCGCGCCTCAGTGATGCTGTCATCACTGGATCCACTATCCACATAGACAATCTGCCGGGCCTGCCCCTGCACCGAATTCAACGCAGCAACCAGACGCGCACCTTCGTTGCGGCCAATCAGAACAACATCTACCGGAGTCATTCGGCAAAGCCCCGTCGTTTCTTTGGGCGGGCCTGAGGATCGGCAGCATAGCTTTGCATCAGATCAGACAGCCAGCGCGCTTCC
Source organism: Pelagimonas sp. (assembly GCA_025210455.1). Classification (GTDB taxonomy): domain Bacteria; phylum Pseudomonadota; class Alphaproteobacteria; order Rhodobacterales; family Rhodobacteraceae; genus JAOARQ01. The sequence goes on along the minus strand of JAOARQ010000013.1, from coordinate 123,672 downwards.
CGGCGCACATTGTATTCAATATCGACAGTATCGCGCGCCAGATCGCCCATGGCCATGCGCTCAGAATTGTCCTGCAGCAGACGATCCACCGCTTCTGCCAGCGCGGGCCCATCCCCGGGTGGGACAAGAAACCCGGTATGCGCCTGTTTCACCAGCTCAGGCACCCCGGCAATCTGCGTCGTAACAACAGGCACACCGGCTGCCATGGCCTCCATTAACACCACGGGCACCCCTTCGGCAAACGAGGGCAGCACAAAGACATCGGTGGTCATCAGCGCTTCTGCCACCTCATCCTGATTGCGATACCCCAGGAAAGTCACACAATCCCCCAGCCCAAGCGTCTGAGCCTGCTGTTCCAGTGCCGCACGGTCTGGGCCATCGCCGATCAGTGTCAGCGTTAATTTAGGATGTGTTTTCAAAAGATCCGGCAAAACATCCAGCAGGATCGGCACCCCTTTCACCGCCGCAAGCCGCCCGACAAACAGCAGGGATTCACCCTGATGGGGCGACGCGGTGTAGCGCAGCGGATCAACACCGCAGTGCACGATATGAAACCGATCCCAATGGCTTTGATCTGCGAAACACATCAGTTGTGACCGACAGTAATCGCTGATGCAGGCCACAAAACGGGCACGGGCAGCCTTTTCATCAATGCGCCAGTGATCCGGCGCAAAAAAGATATCCGGGCCATGAATGGTGAAACTATAGGGCAGGTTTGACAACGCATTGACCAGCATCGCCACAGTGCACGACGCCTTGGCGATATGATTGTGCAGATGCTGCACACCCTGATCCCGTAGATGCGCCGCCAGCACCCCGGCCTCAAGAAAGTAGAACAGGTTATAAAGCCGCCCTTTGATGCCCTTGGGCGCGGTCTGCCAGGCCAGTTTCAAGGCAGACAAATACCGCGCAGGTCGCCGCAGCCAGCGCAGATGTGACCGGATCAGACGCAGCGGGTTTTTGGCCGCATCCAGCACCTTAAAGGTGCGCGCATGTTCTTCGCGTTGCTCTTGGCCCACCAGATGTTCCGCACCAGTGGTACGAATGGAACAGGTCAGCACCTCATGCCCAATCTCGCGCAGCGCGGCCACCTCGCGCTGAATGAAGGTGTCAGAGGCGCGGGGATATTCGCCCGTCAGATAAGCAAGCTTTTGCAAAGTCATTTCGCACCCTCCAGGCTGCGCGCCATCATGGCCTCAAAGCTGTCTTCATCCGCCCCGCCCAGCGCTGCACGCAACGCAGAATTGGGAAAACGCAACGGCATGAGACGCGCCCGGCAAATCGGCTCGCGGAGTAATCCGGGAAGTCTGGGGGCAAAGGGTTTCAATCCCTTCACCAGCAACAGCCATATCGAAAAAGGAATAGGTAAAATTCTCTTGGGCCAGCCCGCAAGGTTGCGATGCACCTGCGCAAATTCCGCGCGCGTTGGCCGGTGATCGTCGAAGACATTCAGCACTTGCACACCAGCCGGATCGCGCACAGCCGCGCACACCAACGCCTGCGCCGTATGATCCACATAGGTCAGGGGCAGTTCACCATCTGAGGTGATCATCACCAGAACCCCTGGCACAAAGATCCCCATCAGCGCGTGCCAGCTGCGCCCCGGCCCATAGATCGCCCCCGGGCGCATGATCCACAGTGGCAGACCCGAGGCACGACACAGCTCTTCCTGGCGCAGTTTCGCGGCGGTATAGCTATCGCGGGCGGTGTCAGCGCTTTCCAATGGGGCAGTTTCATCCAGCGCATCGCCATCACACAGCCGCATAGTGTCGTAAACCGCGATTGAGCTGACCAGCACCAATGGCGCCTGACTGCCCCGCATGCCATCCAAAACCGTCTGCGTGGCCTGCAAAGTATCGGCCTCATGGGCCGCCGCATCGCCACCCAAATGCGCAGCCGCATGAATAACTGCGCTGCACTGCCCCATGTAAGATTGCAAAACAGCGCTGGCCTTGGCATCGGCCAGATCAAGCTGAACAGCGATGATCCCATCATCTGACGCCCAACCTGTTAACGGGGCAGAACGATAAAGCGCGATCACCTGATGCCCCTGAGCCCGGGCTTTGCGTACACAGGCCGCACCAACAAAACCACTGGCCCCTGTGATCAATATCCGGCTTACATCGCCCATGGCATCGGCTCCATCGGGGGGCAGGTGGTTGTCATTTGCTGCGCACCGGTTGTTTCGCCCGCATTCTGGATCGCAAGGGTGACCTCGGTCAGGTGCAGCGCAAAATCATTCGACAGACGGCAGGCCCGGCCTTCTTTCAACGCATTCAGAACTTCCTGCGGGCCCAGCATGAAATTCATCGCGGCCGCGCCCCAGCGTTTCACCTTGGGGTGGGTGCCCCCCTGCAGCCGAACCCGGCGCGGCCAGGGCGATTCCATCAACCGCCTGCGGATCGTCATGCGTTTGGCAAAACGCACCTTGGCGTCATTATCCCAAGCCGCCTTGCAGGACAGCACCCCCTTATCGCCAACAATCCGGATCGAATGATCATGCGGCGCGGTGATCGAACAGGTCAGCCGCGTCACCGGGCCATTTTCAAAGAACAACGTCGCGACAGAAAAGTCCGGCGCATAGGGCCCTTGCCCCTCTTTATTGGGGATGGTTTCAGCGCTGGCAGCAACCACCGTGCGCACAGACCCAAACCAAGAAATTAACCATGTGAGGTAATATCCTGCATGTTCCAAAGTACAGCCCACACGGAACTCATCCTCATAGGGCCAGGGCGCGCCACTCTCTGAGAGCCACTTTTTATAAGCAGCCTGCGGGATAAACCCATCATCCAGTTCTGCATAGATCGCGCGCGGCGTCCCAGCCAGATCATGGCGCAGCGCATGACCAAATGTCTGCGCCGCTTCGCCAAGAACCGAACAGGGGGCTGAGGCCAGAACCAGATCAGCGCGCTGGGCCAGTTCATGCAATTCCTGCGCCTGCGCAAAATCTGTTGCCAGCGGCTTTTCCGAATACACATGCCGCCCGGCCAAAAGGCAGGCTTTGGATGTTTCGTAATGCGCGTGCGGGTTGGTGAGGTTCAAAACCAAAGCGTCAGGGGCCTCTGTCAGCAATGCTTCGAAACTTGGCCTGGCAGGGACATTCCAGAATTCGCAGAACTGTTTCAGGCGGTTTTCGTTAATGTCAAAGACACCCGCCACCTGCAGATCAGGCATCACAGACAGCGACCGCATATAAAGATCAGCGACAAAGCCGCAGCCCAAAAGCACGATCTTTCCACTCATCACCAGATCCCCTCGGCCAAATCCCCTTGGGTTGCCCCAAAACTTTGTTCAAATCACTCTGTCCCTATTTCGGGAAACACCATACAATCATGGCCAGAATTCGACAGTTTAAGAAAAACCGCAAAAAAGGCCGCCTTGGGTGGGTGTGGTCCATATTTTGGCCGCTTTGTTGCACAAAACACTGGGAATAATGAATCTCGCGCCTACCTGAACAGCGTGAGTTTAGAGGTTGAGCATGGAATTCACAATCAAAGGGCAAAGGGTTGCAGTGAACCTGGCCACACGCGCCGCACTGGAAGCGCGCGTGCGTGAAAGGTTTGCCCAAAATCAGGGGTTTTCTCTGGCAACGATAAATCTGGATCATCTTGTCAAACTGCGCAGTGATCCTGATTTTGTTCAGGCCTATCAGGCGCAGGATTTCGTGGTTGCAGATGGCAATCCGATTGTCTGGATGTCACGGCTGGCTGGCCGCCCGGTTGAGCTGATCCCGGGCTCGGAAACCATCGAACCCCTCGCCAGAATCGCTGCCTCACAAGGGGTGCCCGTGGCGCTTTTTGGCTCCAGCGATACCGCGCTGGCCGGCGCCAAGGCCTATCTTGAACGCACAATCCGCGATTTGCAGGTTGTCAGCTGCATTTCACCGCCAATGGGGTTTGATCCCGACAGCGAAGAAGCCCTGCACCTGCTGGAACAGGTCGCAGCGTCCGGAGCGCGGATGTGCTTTATCGCCATGGGCGCGCCCAAGCAGGAAATCCTTGCTGCCCGCGCCCGCAAAATCGCGCCCGAAGTGGGCTTTGCCTGTATTGGCGCAGGGCTGGATTTTTTTGCAGGCACACAAAAGCGTGCACCCAAATGGGTGCAAAATCTCGCGATGGAATGGCTGTGGCGCATGTTAAGCAACCCCAATCGGCTGGCTATGCGCTATCTGAAATGCATGGCCATCCTACCTGGGCAGATGATCCAATCTGTGACGCTAAGACTGCGCTAGATTTCGATCCGGCGCGGCTTGCGACGGCGCATCAAAATCAGATCTTTGACCTTGCCTTTCATCCCGCGCGGCGGAAGGATTTCGCTGTCTTCCTCAAACACCGCGCCCATCATGTCTGGCGCACGATTCAAGGCCAGCGCCACCCCCCATTTCGCCGATAGCTCGGGCGGGGTGCCGTCTGGAATGCCCATGCGGGTCTGCAACATGCCCGGCATCCAGTCGCCAATGACAATATCAGGAAAACGATCTGCCAGATCAGCAATCATCGCGCGGGTCAGAATGCGCGCGGCCCCCTTTGAGACGCTATAGGCTGATGAGGCAGGCAAAGGGTTCAGATCTGCAAAGGTCGCAACATTCAAGATCCGCCCTACGCCCCGCGATGTCATGTCGCGAAGCGCAGCCTGTGAGCAGTTCACAACACCACCAAGATTGATGTTGATGCTTTCCATAAAGCTTTGTGGGGTCTCTTCCAGAAAATCCCGGCGTGGGTAAACCGCAGCATTGTTGATCAGCAACGCAATGGGCCCCAGCTGCGCAAAGGCATCGTTCACCGCCTGTGCATCGGAAACATCCAGAACCTGAGAGCGAAACTCACCACCTTTGCAGATCAGACGCGTATCTTCCAAAGCCTCTTGGTTACGCCCCAGCCCAAGCACCTGAAACTCGCGCTTGCAGAGTTCGACAGCAATCGCGCGCCCAAGACCGGCGCTGGCCCCTGTGACAATGGCAACTCCGTCCTGAGGGGTAACTTTGGTCATGGGATTCCTTTCACAATCGTATCCGCCACACGCAGCGCATTGGCGGCAATCGTGAGACTGGGGTTTACACCCATGGATGTGGGCATGAACGAGGCATCTGCCACCCAAAGATTATCCAGATCATGGGTGCGGCAATCAGGGCGCAAAACCGAGGTTTGCGGATCATCACCAAAACGCAACGTCCCGCAGGGATGGCCCCAGTTCATATCCGGCCCCATCCCCAGCATCATGAACCGATGCCCGCGCAACCCACGCCTCACTACGCTGCGGAATTTGGCAAAGCGCGCTTTCAGTTCGTCTGACAGGTGATAGTCCACAGCCAGCCTGTCAGGATCATCCGGATCAAACAGAACGCGGTTTTGCGCATAAGGCAGGTCTTCCATGATACCAACAAAGATCTGCGCCGATCCAAAAAGATAATGCGCCAGAGCCGCAGGAATGCGGGTCAACTGGTTCAGACCTTTGATGCCGCCAAACCGCGTGCGCGCCAGCATCAGGTTCATATAGTGCAGGATCTCACCGTAAGAGGCGCGAATGCCCATCGCCTGAACCGTACCCAGCCGTTCGTGATCGCGGTGATAGAAATCGCGCAGCGAAATCGCCTTGGTCGGGCCGTCGGTGGGTTTACCAGCTTTGGGCCAAAGCGCAAACATCATGTTCACATGAAACATCAGATTGCGCCCCACCAGACCCGAGCTATTGGCCAGCCCCTGCGGACGTTTTTCATCGGTCGAGGCCAGAAGCACACGCGGTGAGCCCAGCGCCCCGGCCGCCAGAATATAGCGCTTGGCCGTGAAGGGCCGCAGGCGGTTGCCAACGCGTACCAGCAGGCGCGTCACTGAATGCTCATCCGCAATCATGCGTTCAACCCTGGCCTTCGAAATCAGAAAGGCATTGCCTGTGGCCAAAGCGGGTTCAACCCCGGCAGAACGGCCATCCATCTTGCAGGACCTGGGGCATTTGACGCCCAGACAATTCTGACAATCTGGCAGACGCTCAATCGCGGTATGGGCATGATAGGGGTGCAGCCCCTTGCCTGTCAGAGTTTTCATCAGGCTGGCTTCGGTGGTGTTTAAATCGGGCGGATCGCGCAGCGGTAAAGGCGTTTCAGCAGACAGCGGATCCGGTGTGCCATACACCCGATACGCCTTGGCCGCGCGGGCATACCACGGGGTCATTTCATCATAGCTGACAGGCCAGCCGCCTGTGGGGTGCTCATGCTGCGCGGTGGTCTCTAGATCATGCCGTTCAGGCCGTTCCAGAGTAGCCGCGTAAAACGCGGATGACCCACCCACCCCCGCCCCCAGAGGGGCGTAAAAGATCTGCTCTAACCCATCCAGATGCGCATGAATCGGTGTCGGCCAAAGCCCGCGCGTCAGGCGTGCTTCGGGCACAAAGATATCAGACAATCCATGGGTTTCCGCCCGCAGCCCCTCGGCCCCCATTTCAAGGAAAAGCACCTTTTGACCAGCCTCGGCCAGCGCCCGCCCGATGGTGCCACCCCCCATCCCCGTGCCAATCACGATTGCATCCCAATGCGTGTGGGCCGCCTGATGGATGTTCATTCACTTGTCCCTGTAAAAAGAGACATGCCTGATTTCGCGGTAAAAATTGGGTCAAACAAAGGGGCCATCCGTAAGGCTGCCGTATTGGTCACATGGTCATTGTCAAAGTACTGCCCCGCCCCCTGAACCACAACCGAACATGTGGCCTGCGCACACAGATATGGCCAGGGATCCAACCATTTTACCCGCCCAGCCTGAACAATCGGCACCCAGGGCGCATCTGCCAGCTGGCGGCGCGTTTCCAGGTTTTTCAAAGTCAGCACGCTTTGCGTCACTGGCAGCGCAGCCAGAGGATTGCCAAGATGCGCAGCCTCGCGCGCGGCGCGGCGGCTGTCGTAATCAGGGAACTCAGGGGGTTGGCGCATAACGGCCACCCTCAGCCCCCATTGCTCTAGCAGTTGCACCGTGTTTTCAGCCGCCTGTGCAATCAGATCGGGCTGAGATTGGTCCAGACGCTTGGGGCCTTCTGTTGGATACATCGCAATACGAAAATGCTTATCTATACCAGAGCCTTCGCCCGAAGCATAATAGGCCCAGCGCCCCATAAGCAGCACGGTTTCCACGCTTTCAAGTCTGCCAAACGCCTGTTTGACCTGCGTATTGGACTGGGTGCAGGCGGTATCCCCCTCGCGGGTGTCCATGCTTTCAACCTTGCGCACCCCAATCAGCGGCGCACAGCCGGGTCGCCAGACAATCACCCCCGGCGTTCCCGTATCATGCGCCAGTTTGTCTATCCCACCTTTAAAGGCCAGCGCGTGGCTATCGCCCCAGACCAGCAGCTTGGGCGGCCCCTCTGGGCCGATATGGCAGACCTTCAGCCCATCGAGCGGCAGGCCCTTGGCGGTTTCACATCGCTGCCAATCCTGCAAAAAGTCGGTTGAGGCCACCATATGCGCGCGCACCCCGCCATCAAATCGGTCGGGCTGCCCTTCGGTTTGATAGATCCAGAACCCAACCGCTAGTGTCGTGGCACTAAGCACCGCAGCCCCAGCAAGAACCGCGGGGTTTGGCACCCATATCGCCCGGCGTATGGGCGTTTCAACATATCGCCAGCTGACCCAGGCCAGGCCAAAAACTGGGATCAGCCAAAGCGCTGGTTCCAGAACAAAAGCGTAACCCGCCCGCAGATAGTGCGAGAGCGAAAACACCGGCCAGTGCCAAAGGTACAGCGAATAAGACATCATCCCGATCAGCACCACATAGCGATGCGAAAGCAGATGATTGATCCTCCCCGCGCGATTACCAAGCAACAGAACCGTGCCAATCACCGGCACAAGCGCAAGCGCCCCCGGAAAGGCGCGCCCCTCTGGTGTGACTAGGATCGCAAGTATGATCAAAGCAAATCCAAGCCAAGACAGGGGCGCATAGCCCCTGAGATCGCGATCGGTTTCATAGGCCCAGATGGCCAGCAACACCCCGCTAAGCAATTCCCAAGCGCGAAACGGAAACAGGAAAAAGGCAGCGTCTGGCGCATGTGGAGTAAGCAGCACGCAAGCCACCAATGACCCGGCCCAAAGCGCGACCAGAGCGCCAATCACCCCCCAGCGCCACCGCACCAACAGCAAAATCACCAGCGGCAGCATCAGATAAAATTGCTCTTCTACCGCCAGTGACCATGTGTGCAGCAGGGGTTTTTCCACCGAGATCGTCTCAAAGTACCCAGCCTGACGGTAGAAAAAGACATTCGACAGATAGACCGTCGCTGCGATGGCAGATTTGCCCAGTTCTCGATATTCAAACGGCAGCAGGATAAACCAGCCAATCACCCCAACACCTGCCAGCATCAAAAAGAAGGCCGGGGCCAACCTGCGGATGCGCCCTAGGAAAAACCGACCCAGGGCAATACGGCCGGTATCGTCATATTCCCGCCAAAGCAGCCCGCCGATCAAAAACCCGGAAATCACAAAGAAGACGTCAACCCCAACAAAGCCCCCACGCAGCGGCAGCCCGAAATGCCCGAGAATCACAGCCAGAACAGCAACAGCGCGCAGCCCGTCGATATCTGGCCGGTAGGGCAGTTTGTACGGGGTCAGCGCGCGCATCTCAGACAGTCACCAAAGGCTGTTTTTGATTGCATCGCAAAAGGTTAGTTTTTGGCTTCACACGAAACACCATAGGGGAAGATCAAAGACAAACTGAGGCAATTTTTACATCACTGGCCTTGCAACGGTTGCCATACCCCTAAAGATAGCGCAGTTTCTGTCGACAATATGACCTTTTTATAAGGCAAAGGCAGATTGGTGCATTCAACCGAAATTTCAGCGCAAACCCCCGACTGGTCCCGAGAAGAGATCGCAGGTTTTTGGGATCCGGGGAAAAAGCTGCTGCGTGCGATCCGGCGCTATCAGGCGGCCAAGGCCAAAGGCGGGCTTTGGGGCAATCTGAGTGCGCGCTATTGGGTGCTGAACCATCTGTGGTGGTCGACCATCACGCAAAGTGAATTGCACCTGAACACCGAAATCGGCGGCGGTTTGCGCCTGACACATCCGACCGGCGTGATTGTCCACCCAAAATCCCGGATTGGCGTGAACTGCATGTTGTTCCATCAGGTGACATTGGCCGGGCCTGTGACCCTGGGGGGGCATGTGGATGTTGGCGCCGGGGCCAAGATACTGGGGCCTTTGACTGTCGGCGATCATGCCGTGATCGGGGCCAATGCGGTTGTTACCAAAGATGTGCCCGCCGGGGCGGTTGTGGCGGGTATCCCCGCCAAAATCATCTCACGGATCGAGGTTTGAACACCCTTCCCTGACTGTGAAAACAGTTTGGGAACCCGGTCGCTCTTTTTTCAATGGATTTTGGATACAAAAAACAGTAACACGGATCGCAACGCTAAATTTCACGGGGCAGATACGGCGTCAGGCCACCCCGCAATTACGGAGCTCGCGATGTCGACAACTGTTTTCCAGGGCACAATGCCCGCTCTGATGACCCCCTGCACCGCCAACCGCACCCCGGATTTCGATGCGCTGGTCAAGAAGGGCAAAGAGATGATCGCAGCGGGCATGTCTGCGGTGGTTTACTGCGGCTCGATGGGGGATTGGCCGCTGCTGTCTGACCAAGAGCGCATGGCAGGCGTGGAACGGCTGACAGCTGCGGGCGTGCCCGTGGTGGTTGGCACCGGAGCGATTAACACAAAGTCTGCGGTCAAGATCGCCGCCCATGCGCAAAAGGTGGGGGCCGTTGGCCTGATGGTCATTCCCCGCGTTTTGTCGCGCGGCAGCTCCATCGCCGCCCAGCGCAACCACTTCAAAGCCATTCTGTCAGCCGCGCCTGACACCCCCGCCATCATTTATAACAGCCCAGTCTATGGTTTTGCCACGCGGGCAGATCTGTTCTTTGCCCTGCGCGCGGAACATGAAAACCTGATTGGCTTCAAGGAATTCGGCGGCAAAGACGATCTGCGCTATGCGGCAGAACATATCACCAGTCAGGATGATCAGGTGACGCTGATGGTCGGCGTCGATACCGAAGTCTATCATGGGTTTGTCAACTGCGGCGCAACCGGATCCATCACAGGGATCGGCACAGCCCTGCCCAAAGAGGCGCTTCTTCTGGCCGCCCTGTGCCAGAAAGCCGCCGAGGGCCATGCCGAAGCCCGCCAACGTGCCCGCGAACTGGAAGAAGCCTTTGGCGTTCTGGCAAGCTTTGACGAAGGCACCGATCTTGTCTTGTATTACAAGCATCTTCTGGTTCTGAATGGCGAAGAAGAATACCGTCTGCATTTCGTTGAAACTGATGCGCTTTCGGATGCGCAGCGCACCTATTGCGAACAGCAATACAGCCTGTTCCGTAACTGGTTTGCAGATTGGTCGAAACAGGGGGGCGTGATCGCTGAATGCATGTAATCGACAGCCATACAGGTGGTGAACCCACCCGTGTTATCCTTGATGGGGGGCCGGATCTTGGATCCGGCTCTTTGGCGGAACGGGCCAGACGTCTCGCGACCGAGTTCGAAAGCTTTTACCAATCGGTAATGCTGGAACCACGCGGCCAGCCCGCCATGGTCGGGGCGCTTTTAACGCCGCCAACCCACCCCAGCTGTGTGACCGGCGTGATCTATTTTGATGCAGACGCGGTGCTGGGCATGTGTGGGCACGGTACCATTGGGCTGGGTGTTACGCTGGCGCATCTGGGGCGTATCGGGCCGGGGGTTCACAAGATCGAAACCCCTGCGGGAATTGTCGAAATTGATCTGAAAGACGCCAATACCGTCTGTGTCACCAATATCGAAAGCCGCCGTGTACGCAAGGATGTCACCCTTGAGGTGCCGGGCTATGGCCCGGTGACGGGTGATGTGGCCTATGGCGGCAATTGGTTCTTTATCGTCGATCCCAGCCCGATCCCTGTAGAGCCCGGTAATATCCGCGAGATGACCGATATGACCATCGCCATCCGCGACGCAGCCAACGCCGCAGGCCAGGGCGGTGAGCAGGGCGAACCGATTGATCATGTGATCTTTCAGGGTCAATCCCCCAACCCAGATGTTCACAGCCGCAACTTTGTTCTGTGCCCCGATAACACCTATGACAGATCGCCCTGCGGCACGGGCAGCTCGGCGCGGCTGGCCTGTCTGGCTGCGGATGGGAAACTGGCTCAGGGCCACAGGATCATTCAGGAAAGCGTCATCGGCAGCCCCTATCACCTGTCTTATGTTGCCGGTGAAAATGGTGGCGTCGTGCCCAGCATTACGGGGCAGGCCTGGGTGATGGCCGAAACAAAACTGATCTTCGATACAGGGGATCCTTTCCGTCAGGGTATCAAAACATAAAGAGGCCACATGCCCCAAGACATCACGATCATTGGCGCCGGGATCATAGGGATCACCACAGGGCTGGCGCTGCAGGACAAGGGCTTTCAGGTTCGTATTCTCGACAGATACGGAGTGGCCGCTGGCGCATCTCAGGGCAACGCTGGCGCTTTTGCTTTTAGCGAACTGGTGCCGCTGGCCACCCCCGGTATCATGCGCAAGGCCCCCAAATGGCTGCTTGATCCGCTTGGCCCGCTGTCTATCCCGCCTTCTTACGCATTAAAACTGTCGCCCTGGATGATCCGATTTTGGCGCGCCAGCTGGAAAGATCGTTTTCAGGCAGCGATCACCGCGCAATCGCGGCTGATGGATCTGTCCAGCAGGGCGCTGGAGCCGCTGATCACATCGGTGAACGGCGAACATATGATCCAGCGTGATGGGCAATTGGCCGTCTATGAGGGCCAGAAAGAATTCTGCGCCAATTTGCAGAACTGGGAACGCTGCAAAGCACTTGGGGTCAACGTGGATCTGCTGGAAAGCCGCGGTGCGATCGCAGAAATCCAGCCCGGTCTTGATGCTAGATTTACCCATGCGGCCTATACGCCCGATTGGAAGAACACGGTCGATCCAAAAGCCTGGACAGTGCATTTGGCGCAGGTGTTTCTCAGCCGGGGCGGAACAATTGATCTGGAAGATATCCGCGCACTTGCCCCACATGGCTCTGGCGTGCGTATGATCACCAACTCCGGTGAAATCGACACGCCACAGGTGATCGTTGCCGCCGGAGCCTGGTCGCATCATCTGGCAAAAACCCTAAAGGATCACCTGCCGCTGGAAACCGAGCGCGGCTATAACACCACTCTGCCCGAAGGGGCCTTTGATCTGAAAACCCATGTCACATTCAGCGGGCATGGCTTTGTGGTTTCACGGATCAACAATGGGGTGCGTGTGGGCGGCGCGGTTGAACTGGGCGGCCTTGCCCTGCCCCCCAATTTCAAGCGCGCTGATATTTTGCTGGATAAGGCCCGTGCCTTCCTGCCGGGGCTCAACACCGAAGGCGGCAAACAATGGATGGGCTTTCGACCGTCTATGCCTGACAGCCTGCCGGTGATTGACAGATCGCCCAAGTCTGACCGGGTGATCTATGCCTTTGGTCACGGCCATCTGGGGCTGACGCAATCTGCCGGCACCGCCCAGCTTGTGACGCAGCTGGTGACAGACACGCAGCCCGACATTCCGCTTTCGCCCTATTCCGCCACGCGTTTCTGAGGCTCTGACATGCGCTCTTGTAAAACCATCCATGTGATTTCTGCCCATGCCGAAGGTGAAGTGGGCGATGTGATCGTAGGCGGTGTCATACCGCCCAAGGGCGACACTCTCTGGGAACAACGCAGCTTTATCGCGCAGGATCAGACCCTGCGGAATTTTGTGCTGAATGAACCGCGCGGCGGGGTGTTTCGCCATGTAAACCTGTTGGTTCCCCCCAAACATCCCGATGCGGATGCCGCCTTTATCATCATGGAGCCCGAAGATACCCCGCCAATGTCCGGGTCAAATTCAATCTGTGTGTCGACAGTGCTGCTGGATGGCGGGATCATTCCCATGCAGGAACCGGAAACCCATCTGACGCTGGAAGCCCCCGGTGGCCTTGTGAAGGTGCGCGCAGACTGTCGTGATGGCAAAGCGCAGCGGATATATGTGCAAAATCTGCCAAGCTTTGCCGATAAAATCGCCGTGCCGCTTGAGGTCGCGGGGTTTGGCACGCTGACCGTTGATACCGCCTATGGTGGTGACAGCTTTGTGGTGGTGGATACGCAGGCGCTAGGTTTTGAGATCACCGAAGCCGAAGCCAAAGACATTGCCCGTCTCGGCGTCACCATCACCAATGCAGCCAATGAGCAGCTTGGCTTTACCCACCCCACCAACCCCGACTGGGATCACATTTCGTTCTGCGCCTTTTGCGGGCCGCTCACAGAAACCGAAACCGGGCTGACCGGGCGCTCTGCGGTGGCGATCCAGCCCGGCAAGGTGGATCGGTCGCCCACTGGCACTGCGGTTTCAGCGCGCATGGCGCTTATGGCCGCCAAAGGGCAGATGCAGGTGGGCCAGACTTTCGAAGCGGTGTCGATCATTGGGTCGCGTTTTACGGGCCGTATTGTCGAACAGACACAGCTGCAAGACACCCCTGCGATCATTCCTGAAATCAGCGGGCGCGGTTGGGTGACGGGCATACACCAGCATATGCTGGATCCCGATGATCCCTGGCCCGGTGGTTATCGCCTAAGCGACACATGGGGCGCATGAGGTCGCAGGCCCAGCCCAAGCGGCTTGGAATGCCTTCCCCGCTCATGTATCTGTTTCTGAATAGCTTTGATTAACAGGAGAACGGCATGGCTCGGCGAGCAATTTCGCGCAAAAGCCTTCCAGATGTGATTGCGGATGATATCCGTGAACGCATCCTGAGTGGTGAAATGGGCGAAGGCACCCCGATCCGACAAGAGGCTCTGGCCGAAGAATACGATGTCTCGCGTATGCCAATCCGCGAAGCGCTGAAACGGCTGGATGCCGAAGGGCTGGTGCTGTTCACCAATAATCGCAGCGCCTCGGTCCGCCAGCATTCGCTGGATGAAATCGGCGAAATCTTTGATCTGCGCATCCTGCTGGAAGTAGATATGTTCCGCCGCGCCATCCCCCGCATGACCGAAGATCACTTTGCCAGATGCGAAGAGCTGCTGACGGAAATGGAAACCTCATATGATGCGGATGATGTCAGCCGCTGGGGCACATTGAACTATGATTATCATGCAGCGCTATACGCCGCCGCCGGGCGCAGCCTGAGCGAAGAGCTGCTGCAACGGCTGAACCCACATTCTGATCGCTATGTGCGCATTCACCTTAGTGTGCTGCACAAACGTGGTCAGGCCCGCAGCGAACACCGCGAGCTGCTGCGTCTGGCCCGTGAAGGGCGGGTCGACGCCGCCTGCGATCTGCTGACCAGACATATCATCGGCACCAAGGAAAACCTGATGGCGATGGTCTCGGCGCGCACAAACCCCGGCGCAGCTAGCGTTTGATCCTGGGGGGTTTGGCGGGCTGCCAATACGCCCCGGTTTCTTCCCGCATGGATTGATAATCCGCAATGCGCTGCGCCGCCTCTGGCCCGGCCTGCGCTGCAAGATGCCCCAAAAGACACTCCACCACCGCCATGCCACCGCCATAGCTGCCAAAGAAATGTGGCGACAGGCTGGAGATGACGAAAACCACATCGGGCACAACCTGCGGCGCGATGACTTCGCTGTCTGAAATCAGGATCAACCGCGCCCCGCGCGATTGCGCAAACCGCATCGATTGAATGGTTTCCGATGAATAGGGCGCAAAGCTCATGGCGACCAGACAATCCTTTGGGCCAATATCGATCAGTTCATCCAGCGCGGATCCCATGTGACGCGGCACCAGTTGCATCCCCGGCACCATCATCCGCCCGACATAGTGAAAATAGTGCGCAAGAGCATAACTGGCGCGGGTAGCGGTCACATAGCAGGTCTGGGCCTGCTGAATGGCTGAAATGGCCTGCTCTGCCTTATCCGGCGCCATCAACCGCAATGACCGGCTGACAACATTCAATTCACCACGCAACAGGCGCGCATGTTGCGCCTCAAAGGGGCCCTTTGTCGCCATCTGATCCAGCCAATCCGCCCCCAGCTGACTTTCCCGTTCGGTTTTCAATGCCTCACGAAAGGGCGCGCGCAAGGCTTCGAACGTGTCAAAACCCAGGCGGTTCGCCAGACGCACCAGTGTATTGGCGCTGACGCCGATGTCTTGGGCTGTATCGCGAATGGGTTGCATACCGAATTCTGCCGGATGATCGACGATGTATTTCGCCGCCCGCGCCAGTTGTGGTGGCAGGCTTTCGATCTGAGATTTCAACTGCGAGACAAGACTGTGTTCCATAGGTCAGAAAAAACATATGTTCTTTAGATACCCAAGGAAAAACACCTGCACTGGATTTAGAAGCCAAAGAAACAGATAACGACAGGTGCCACAGTGGCAAACCCCTATATCCTTGTTGCCCCAAACGGTGCACGCAGATCCAAGGCAGATCATCCCAATCTGCCCATCACGATTGAGGAAATCCTGAAGGCTGCGGCCACCTGTCACCATGCGGGTGCAGACGGGCTGCACCTGCATGTCCGCGATGATCAGGGGCAGCATTCGCTTGATGCCGGGCGCTACCGTGAAACAATTGCAGCGCTGAAAGCCGAAGTTCCCGCGCTGGATATCCAGATCACCACCGAATCGGCTGATCGGTTCTCGGTGGCTGATCAATTTAACTGCCTGCGCGATGTGCGCCCGCTTTGGGCCTCGATTTCGGTGCGTGAAATGGCGCGTGATATGGATCTGGCCAAGCGGGTCTATGCCTTATGTGCAGACCAGGGCACGCGGGTTCAGCATATTCTGTATGATGCACAGGATGCAGAACGCCTGACCCAGTGGCAGACCAATCACATCCTGCGTGCGGAGCAAACAGACCGCATTCTGGTGATAGGACGCAAACAAGGTGGCCCGCAGCCAAAACCCGTTTTCCCTGATCAATCCCAGCGCCAAGACCGCTGGATGCTGTGCGCGTTTGGTCCGCACGAACATCTTTATCTTGCCAAAGCCGCAGAACTGGGTGGGGATGTGCGGGTAGGTTTTGAAAACGCTCTTGTTGACGAAACAGGCCAGCCATGGCCAGACAATGCTGCCTCGGTGGCTGCGCTGGTACATCGTTTGAAAGGATGCCCGGAATGAGCCATGTTTTCCCCCGCCACACCAAAGCCGTTCTGCCCAAAGCAGTCGCAGGCGATGGGTGTTATCTGATTGATGATCAAGGCAAACGCTATCTGGATTGCGGCGATGCGGCGGTGTCCTGTCTGGGGCATTCAAACGCGGCGGTGATCAAAGCAGTGCAGGATCAGGTGGCGCAGATCGGCTTTGCCCACAGCGGTTTCATGACATCTGACCCCGCCGAAACGCTGGCTGATCTGCTGATCAAACACGCCCCCGGTGATCTGGATCGGGTCTATTTTGTCTCGGGCGGGTCCGAGGCCACCGAAAGCGCGATCAAGCTCGCGCGGCAGTTTTTTCTGGAAATCGGTCAGCCTGAACGCCGTCATGTGATCGCCCGCAGGCAAAGCTATCACGGCAATACACTGGGTGCGCTTTCCGCAGGGGGCAATGCCTGGCGGCGGGCGCAATTTGCGCCAATGCTGATTGAAATGACCCATATTTCCGAATGCTACGAATATATTGGCCGCGAAGATGGTGAAACCAGCTTTGACTATGGCCAGCGCGTCGCCAATGAACTGGAACGCGAAATTCTGCGTTTGGGGCCGGAAAGCGTCATGGCCTTTATGGCTGAACCCGTTGTGGGGGCGACACTGGGGGCCGTGCCAGCGGTTGAGGGATATTTCAAACGTATCCGCGAGATTTGTGATCAATATGGCGTGCTGCTGATCCTTGATGAAGTCATGTGCGGCATGGGGCGCACCGGGCATCTGTTTGCCTGTGATCATGACGGGATCGCACCAGATATTCTATGTATCGCCAAAGGGTTGGGCGCGGGCTATCAGCCTATCGGGGCGATGCTGTGCACCAAGTCGATTTATCAGGCTATCCAATCAGGATCGGGGTTTTTCCAGCATGGGCATACCTATCTGGGTCATCCGGTGGCCACGGCTGCGGCACTGGCCGTTGTGCGCGAACTGACAGAAAAGAACCTGCCTGAACGCGCGGCAGAGATGGGCCGGAAAACCCATCTGGCGCTGGAACAGGCTTTTGGCCAGCATCCCCATATCGGTGATATTCGTGGGCGTGGGCTGTTTCTGGGGCTGGAATTGGTGCAGAATCGCGCCACTAAAGCGCCCTTTGATCCGGCGCTGGGCATTGCCGGAAAAATCAAAAAGGCGGCCTTTGCCAATGGGTTGATCTGTTATCCGATGTCCGGCACCCGCGATGGCAAGCAGGGGGATCACATCCTGCTGGCCCCACCTTTCATCATTGAAGACGCGCAGGTGTCTGAGATGATAGATAAACTGTCAAAGGCGATCGACACCGCCCTGTCAGGGATTTAACGCGGACCTTCCGGGGTGCTGGCGATTTTATCTGTCAGCGCCTTAGCCATTTCGCAGACATGCGCGGCAATCTCGGGGATGCTTTCTGCGGTCACCCGCGCGGCCAGCCCAGACACCGATAGCGCGGCGATGGCTTCCCCTTCGGCGGAACGCACCACCGCCGCGACACAGCGCATGCCCACCACGTATTCTTCGTCATCCACCGCAAAGCCCAGCGCGCGAATGCGGGCGATTTCGCGATAGACTTCGTTCGGGCTGCGCAGGCTGGTCGAAGTCATCGGCCGCAGCCCCTGCCGCTCTACCAGATTGGCAATGGCTTCATCCGGCCATGTCGCGACAATCGCCTTGCCCATGCCGGAGTTCAGCACAGGCACCCGCCCCCCCGGCGGCGCAATGGCACGCATGATTTCCCGGCTTTCGACCTGCGCGATGGTCACGGCCTCTTCGGCCTGGATCACCCCCAGATTGGCGGTTTCGCGGGTACGATCACGCAATTGCCGCAGTAGGGGCCGGGCTGGCAGAACCAGTTGATCATGCAGAGAATAACTTTCGCCAACGCTATGCGCCCGCTGGCCCACCCGCCAATGATCCGTCTGCGGATCCTGCTGCACAAAGCGCCGCCGTTCCAAGGTGGTCAGGAGGCGATGTACCGTAGAGACTGGCAGATCCAGATCCTGTGCCAATTCAGAGACGCGCGCACCGGTGCGCATGTTTGCGATCTGCTCAAGAATCGCCAGCGCGCGATCTACCGATTGTACAATGCCTGCTTCTGTCTTTGCCATGGCCCTCTTTCCATATCGTGGAAAACTTTTTCCCGTTATTTGAAATTTAGGCGGCAATTCCCGATTTAGGCAAGCAATGAAAGGAGCATGTCATGGGATATGTTGAACGCGCAGGCCTGTCAGTGGCCGCTGAACTGGCTGATTTCGCCGAAAACCGCTTGTTGCCGAACACCGGGATCACTGTTGATCATTTCTGGTCGGGCTATGCCGCATTGCTGAACACACTGGCTCCGCGCAATGCGGCGCTGCTGCAAAAGCGCGCTGATCTTCAGGCGCAGATTGATGATTGGTCAAAGGCGCGCAAGGGGCAGGCCTTTGACGTCGCAGCCTCCAAGGCTTTCCTGCAAGAGATCGGCTATCTCACCCCTAAAGGTGAGGCTTTCCAGATCGGTTCAGAGAATGTCGATCCCGAGATTGCCAGCATCGCGGGCCCTCAGCTGGTGGTGCCGGTGATGAACGCACGATACGCGCTGAACGCAGCAAATGCCCGTTGGCGGTCGCTTTATGATGCGCTTTACGGCACCGATGCCCTGCCTGGTCAGGCCAACGGCCCCGGCTATGACGCCCAGCGCGGGGCGCAGGCTGTGGCTTGGTCGGCAGATTTTCTCGACAAAGCTGTGCCGCTGGTCAAGGGATCGCATAAAGACGTCACCGCCTATCGCCGGTCTGGCACTGCGCTGATGGCTGTGATTGATGACACCGAAGTCGGCTTTGCCGATCCGGCGGGTTTTGTTGCCTATACCGAAGAGGACGACACCGCCAATTATGTGTTGCGCCACAACGGCATGCACATTGATCTGGCGATTGATCCCAGCCACCCGGTGGGGGCCGCGCATCCTGCTGGTCTGAAAGACCTGGTACTGGAAAGCGCGCTGACCGCGATCAATGACTGCGAAGATTCCGTCGCTGCGGTGGATGCCGCAGATAAGGTGCTGGCCTATACAAACTGGCTGGGTCTGATGGATGGAACCCTGGTGGAAAGATTTGAAAAGGCAGGAAAAACCATTGAGCGCAGGTTGCAGGCTGATCGTCAGATGACAGCGCCCAATGGCGATGCGATCACGCTGAAAGGGCGCACCGTGGCGCTGGTGCGCAATGTGGGCCATCTGATGACCACTGACGCTGTTCTGCTGGACGGTCAGGAAACCCCCGAAGGGATGTTGGACGCGCTGTTCACCGTCGCCGCCAGCCTGCATGATCGTGCGCGCAGCGAAAACCAGAACTCGGCCACCGGATCTGTCTATGTGGTCAAACCCAAGATGCACGGCCCGGAAGAAGTGGCTTTCTCCGAAGATCTGTATGCCGGTGTCGAAGACATTCTGGGCCTGCCGCGCAACACCGTGAAACTGGGTGTGATGGACGAAGAACGCCGCACCTCTGTCAATCTGGTGGAATGTATGCGTCAGGTGAAAGATCGTCTGGTCTTTATCAACACCGGTTTTCTGGATCGCACCGGTGATGAAATCCACACAGCCATGCAGTTGGGGCCTGCCATTCCAAAAGAGGAAATGAAATCATCCGGTTGGCTTCTGGCCTATGAAGACGGCAATGTGGACGCGGGTCTAGAAACCGGGTTGGTCGGGCGCGGTCAGATTGGCAAAGGCATGTGGGCCAAGCCTGATGATATGGCCGAGATGCTGGAGGCCAAGCTGGGCCACCCGATGTCAGGCGCAAACACCGCCTGGGTGCCCTCGCCCACAGCCGCAACACTGCACGCCACGCACTATCACGCGGTGAATGTGTTTGATCGTCTCGAAGAGATCAAAACCCGCGAACAAGCTTCACTTGATGCATTGCTGACGCCGCCCGTGATGACGGGGCGCAATCTGACCCCGGAAGAGGTACGCCATGGTCTGGACAACAATTGCCAGTCAATCCTTGGCTATGTTGTGCGTTGGGTGGATCAGGGAATCGGGTGTTCCAAGGTGCCGGATCTGAACGATGTGGCTCTGATGGAAGACCGCGCCACATTGCGGATTTCCTCGCAGATCCTGGCCAACTGGCTGATGCATGGGGTGATCACCGAAGATGAGGTTATCGATAGCCTGAAACGTATGGCCGTAAAGGTGGATGCGCAGAATGCAGTTGATGCTGCCTATCGCCCGATGGCCCCCGCCTATGATGGCCCGGCCTTTGCGGCCGCCCGCGATCTGATCATCAAAGGGGCACAGCAGCCTTCAGGCTATACCGAGCCACTTTTGCACGCTTACCGCCGTCAGGCCAAATCTCTCTACGGGGCATAACATGCTGACAATCAACCGTCTGGATATTTCAGATGCGCGTATCCTGATCGAAGGGGCGCGCGCCAAAGCCCAGGACATCGGGGTGCCCATGTGCATCGCGATCACCGATGAAGGGGGCAATCTGATCGCCTTTGAACGCATGGATGGGGGCAAAGTCACCTCGTCCATCATTGCAATGGACAAGGCGTACACCGCTGCTGGTGCCAAAAAAGCGACCCATGAATATGGGGCGGCCAGCCAGCCCGGCGCACCGGCCTATGGCATTTCTTCGGCCATTGGTGGGCGGCTGATGGTGGTGGGCGGCGGCCTGCCCGGCATCGTAAATGGTGATGTGGTGGGCGGTATCGGCATCAGTTCCGGCACACCCATGCAAGACCAAGAGGTCGCGCAAGCCGGAATTGATGTATTCCTTGCGCAGCTCTGAAACACCAGTGGGCCCTGCGGGGCCCACTTTTTTAATCACAGAAGCGAAATCGTTGATCGCGCCGAAACCGCATCCTGTTCGATACCGCTGACCGTGTGAATGTACCACGACAACCCATCTTGCCCTTCGGCTTCGGCAGATTTGAGCGCGGCCAGCGCCTCTGAGGATTGCTCCGCGCTGAGCGATAGTGATTCAGCCAACGCCCGACGGTTTTCGCGAATCTCACCCACGCGGGTTTCAAAAGTCTCTTCCGAGATACGACCCGCATCGCGATCTCGCTGCAGCGTGCTGATTTCTTTTTCCTGCGCCGCCAGCATGTCTGGAATGCCTTTTTCAACCAGCGCCATCTGATCCTTTGAGGCTTTGATCGACGGCATCACACGCGACAACGACACCAGTTCAACGCGCTCTTGCACCTGTTTCTTGCCCTGCGCATGCCCAATGGCACCACCAACGGCACCACCAACAAGCGCACCGCCCAGGCATTTGTTTTTGCCTGCGCCAGTCATCGCCGCCAGACCACAGCCCGCAACAGCGCCCAGCACCGCCCCTTGGGTGGTGGCTTTGACCATCATATCGCGTGTCATCTGGTCCAGCGCCTGCGCCTGCTTGTGCATTTCATGTTCCTGCGCAGCAGCGCTGGT
Source organism: Pelagimonas sp. (assembly GCA_025210455.1). Lineage (GTDB taxonomy): Bacteria > Pseudomonadota > Alphaproteobacteria > Rhodobacterales > Rhodobacteraceae > JAOARQ01. Next base: position 102,162 of record JAOARQ010000013.1, on the reverse strand, counting down.
CATGAATTCAACCGAAGAGGTTTCATTTCGGCTGACCTGCGACGTGCCCATGACACATCCGGCTGTGAATGTAACTGCAAGGACCAAAAGCCCCAAACGTGCGCGTGCCACAATGCTCTCCAAGAATCTGCTCTTGTTGTTTGTTAACCAATTAATTGGGGCAAGATTCAGGCGCTGGCACCGACAATCTGCACCCGCACCCTATTTTTGTTTCCAAAACCACAAACCTGTGGGGGTTTTGCCGCTATAACAGCGCAATCAGCGCATTATGGCGGGCGGTGAACTCCTGTCGGACATCTTTTGGAGGGCGTAGATGAATATCAAGCCCGGCAATCAGATCGGGATCAGGCGCACCAAAGAATCGGTTGGCTTCGTCTTCGGAAAAGCCCGCGATCTGCACCGCCTCCATCCAGGCGCTGACGTTATCTGCTTTCTTGATCTGCTTTTTCAACCGCACAGGCGTGGCTGCAGGCAGTCCAAAACGCATGTGAATGGCCGCGGTCAGGCGTTTGTCTAATTCGCCATACCCGGATCCGACGGCGGCTTTCACCGGGGAAATCATATCGCCAATGACATATTCGGGCGCATCATGCAGCAAAGCGGTCAGACGCTCGGCCGGTTTGGCCTTGGGATGCATCCGCACGAACAGCTCTTCGACCAGCAACGAATGCTCAGCCACGGAATAAGCGTAATCACCCATTGTCTGACCATTCCAGCGCGCCACAAAGGCCAGCCCATGGGCGATATCTTCGATTTCGATATCAAAGGGCGTCGGATCCAGCAGATCCAACCGACGACCAGATAACATGCGCTGCCAGGCGCGGGGCTGTTTGGGCACTGCTTTGTCCTCTTGGTTTTACGCCTTCCCTAAAATGATCCCGCAGTTGAGTAAACAACGAAGCGCTATGCGCGTTGCCTGTGCCCCCTTTGGATGTTAGTGCAAACCCAAATTTCAACGGATTGGAGAACCGCCATGGCCGGTGACTATATCGTTAAAGACATCACTCTGGCCGACTTCGGCCGCAAAGAGCTGGACATTGCTGAAACCGAAATGCCGGGCCTGATGGCCCTGCGAGCAGAATACGGTGAAGAAAAGCCGCTGAAAGGCGCCCGTATCGTTGGATCGCTGCACATGACGATCCAGACCGCCTGCCTGATCGAAACGCTGGTGGCGCTGGGTGCAGATGTGCGCTGGGCTTCGTGCAACATCTTTTCAACACAGGATCACGCGGCGGCGGCCATTGCGGCGGCTGACATTCCTGTTTTCGCGATCAAGGGCCAGTCTCTGGAAGAGCACTGGGATTATCTGGATAAATCCTTCATGTTCGCTGATGGCCCGAACATGATCCTGGATGACGGCGGCGATGCCACCCTCTACGTGCTGCTGGGCGCGCGCGCCGAAGCGGGCGAAGACATCATCCCCGTGCCGCAATCCGAAGAAGAAGAAGTGATCAAAGCGCAGATCAAAAAGCGCATGGAGGCTTCTCCCGGCTGGTTCACCAAAACCCGCGATGCGATCATGGGCGTTTCTGAGGAAACCACCACAGGTGTGCACCGCCTTTATGAATTGCAAAAGAACGGCCAGCTGCCCTTCCCCGCGATCAACGTGAACGATTCCGTCACCAAGTCGAAGTTCGACAACAAATATGGCTGCAAGGAATCGCTGGTGGATGGCATCCGCCGCGCAACAGACACCATGCTGGCTGGTAAGGTTGCCGTAGTCTGTGGTTATGGCGATGTGGGCAAAGGCTCTGCCGCGTCACTGGCGGGCGCAGGCGCACGGGTGAAGGTGACCGAAGCGGACCCGATCTGCGCCCTGCAGGCCGCAATGGACGGTTTCGAAGTTGTCCTGCTGGAAGATGCCATCGCCGACGCAGACGTCTTCATCACCACCACTGGCAACAAAGACATCATCCGCATCGAACACATGCGCGAGATGAAAGATATGGCGATCGTGGGCAACATTGGCCACTTCGACAATGAAATTCAGGTTGCCGCCCTGAAAAACCACAAGTGGACCAACATCAAAGAACAGGTTGATATGATCGAAATGCCAAACGGCAATCGCATAATTCTGCTGTCTGAGGGGCGTCTGCTGAACCTTGGCAACGCCACTGGCCACCCATCTTTCGTGATGTCGGCCAGCTTTACCAATCAGGTTCTGGCGCAGATCGAACTGTTCCAGCGTGGTGAGCAATACAAAAACGAAGTCTATATTCTGCCCAAGCATCTGGATGAAAAAGTGGCCGCGTTGCATCTGGCCAAAGTCGGCGCCAAGCTGACCAAACTCAGCCCCGAGCAGGCAGCCTATATCGGCGTCACACCAGAAGGCCCGTTCAAGCCGGAACACTACCGCTACTAAGTGCCGATCAATCTATTTTTGCGCCGTCCCTATTGGGGCGGCGTTTTTCTTTGCCATTCCGAATTTGCAACTGACAACTTTTGTCAGTTGGGCTACTCTAAACAGGCTCCAGACAACAAAAGGAGCTTTGAAATGTCAAAACACGCCATCGACTGCGTTACCTTCAAATTAAAACCCGGCACCTCTGTCGATACACTGATGAAGGAAAGCGCTGCGCTGTCCGAATGGATCAAAACCAAACCCGGATTTGTGTCACGCCGCATGGGTGTGGATGAAAACGGGGTTTGGATGGACACAACCGAATGGGATAGTATGGCCAATCTGAAAGCCACCTCTGATGCCTTTATGACCGCCCCGGAAGCCTCCGGAATGATGGCCATCGTCGATCAGGCTTCGGTTGGCGGCTATCACATTGAGGTCGAAGACACATTGGATTGACCCATGCGCCGCAGCGACCGTCTTTCAGCTTTGGTTGAGATCTTGCAGGATGGTCGCCTGCATCTGGCCCGTGATCTGGCCGATCAGCTGGATGTGTCGGTGCGCACAATCTATCGCGATATGGACACGCTGGAGGCCTCTGGCGTGCCCATCGAAGGTGAACGCGGCGTGGGCTATCTGCTGCGCGAACCCGTGTTTCTGCCCCCCGTCGCCCTGTCGCTGACCGAACTTGAGGCGCTGCATCTGGGCGTTGCCATGGTGCAGAAAATCGCCGATCCAGAACTGCGCCGAGCGGCGAAGATCCTGGCAGGGAAAATTGACAAGGTTTCCCGCGCAGAGGCCCGCATTCCGCAGAAATGGGGGTTTGGCGTCTATGTCTTTGCGCAGGAAAAACTGGGGCTGCGATTTATGCCCCTTGTGCGCCAGTCCATCCGTGAACGGCTAAAACTGACAATCAGCTATACCTCGCTTCAGGGGGAACGTTCGGATCGTGTGGTGCGCCCGCTGAACATTGATTTCTGGGGTCAGGTCTGGACACTGACCTGCTGGTGCGAAAAGCGAAACGATTTCCGCACCTTCCGCATGGATCACATCATGCACTGTCACGCGACGGGGGACAGGTTTCAGGACGAACCCGGCAAAACCCATGCGGACTTTCTGAAAACCGTTGATCACATGAACTAGGGTGCTGACCCTAAGCGGGACAATCACCCTGCTTTTCCCCTGAGAACCACGCACAGCCGCGCTTAGGCTCTGCTCAATATAAACTGCGGGGGGTCCGCAGTCTCAAACTGTAGGAGAGACAAATGGGTTTGTTCAGTTTTTTCCGTGGCGGCAAAAAAGTAGCCGAAGAAGCCGCAGCACCAACCGCTGAAGATCTGCAAAAAGAAGTGGCGGATCTGGGCCTGAACGCCGAAGGCGTTGAGATCAAAGTCGAAGGCGAGAAGGTTGTTGTTTCGGGCGACGTGGATCAGGAAACCAAAGAAAAGGTTATCCTTGCCGTGGGCAACGTCGATGGCGTGACCGAGGTGGAAGACAATCTGGGCGGCGAAGAGCCCAAATTCCACACCGTCGAAAAGGGTGACACCCTTTGGGCCGTGGCTGAGAAAGCTCTAGGTAGCGGCGCGCGCTATGAAGAGATCTTTGAAGCCAACAAACCCATGCTGAGCCACCCGGACAAGATCTATCCCGGTCAGGTGCTGCGCATTCCCGCGTAAGGGTTCAGACAGGCGAAGGAACAGGGGCGTGGCAAGCGCCCCTTTTTCATGGAAAGACCCCGCGTGGGGGCGGGGTCTTAGGGGCCGGGACAGCCCCGCCGGGTTACCCCGGTCTGCTCGATGTTAGCGGCGCGCCATGCGATAGCCGTTCTGTCGCAAGCACCCCACATTATAGCCATAGCGTTTCACATGGTTGCGGTTCAGAAAGACGGTTTTGCATTGAGTGGGCAGATCCCGCAGACGCACCTCATTGCGCTTGAGACAGCCCTTCGGCATCACCAGACGCGCTTTGCGACCATAGGATTCACGCACGCACTGCCCCGGCAGGCGCTGCAGATGATTGGCACGATGCTTTTTCTTCTTTGGCTTATGCGCCGCATAGGGTGTGTGAATCTGCTTGGGCGGGTCAGCTGAAATCACCTTGGCGCGTTTGTGTTTCTTATCTTTGCTGATCTCATGGGCAATGGCCCCAAAGACAACCACCGCAGCGGTCAGACCCAGCAGTTCCTGGGCACTGATCCCTTCAGCGCGCGTGGGTTTGGCAGTGACAAAAGCCACGGCAGTGGCAACGGCAATCACTCCGGAAATGAACTTTGACGACATGGCAGGCTCTCCTACAGACAGGGATGGCACGCCGGGAAAGGCGGCCTTGTGATACCAGCTGGCCTGTTCTCCTCAAATCACGCAATAACAGCCCCCTGCTATGCGATAGCCATGGGAAATTCGGGCTTGTTATTGAATTTCACAGGATGTCGCGGCATGGTTTTGGCATGAAAAACTGCATCTCATATTTGACCCTCTGCGCTGCCCTGTGCCTTCCCGCAGCGGCGCAGGCTGACTGTTTTGTCGCCTATAAGGCCAAGCAGGATAACCCGCTGCGCTTGCACTATGGTGTGCTGTCCCTCAGCGGGGGCTGCCCGTCAAACTCTCAGGCTCAGTCGCAAGCCGATGCCCGGCTGCGTCAGGCCGGATGGACCCTTTTGAACGTGACAACCGTTTCCGATTCGGAACCCTCTGCCCAAATGAAAGCCGACGCTGGTGAGCACTATCTCCGCTACTGAAAGCCGCCGAACCGGCACCCGGATCATCACCGCAGGCATTGCCGCCATCGTCTTTATTCTGGCGGTGACAGCGGCCTTCCTGATGCTGACCCTGCCCGATGCCAATGCGTTTAACGCGCGGGTTGAACAGCTGTTTATCGAAAACGGCAATCTGACCAGTCAGGCGGAGATCAAGCTGCTTGAGATCCTCGCCCAAAGCGGCACATCTTTTGCTGATACGCTGACATCCTACCGGATGGTGATCTTTGTGCTGCTGGTTTTCGCGGCAGCGATGCTGGTAGCCGCGCTGGTGTTTCTGGTGCTGCTGATGACATTGAACCGGCGCATGGCGCAGATTGAACGCTCGGGGATCGAGGTGAATAGCTTGATCATTTCGCGCGAAGAAAACACCGTCTATCTGAACACCATGGGGTTCAAGCTGACCGATGCGATGATGGAAACCATTTCCGTCCTGGCCGAAGCGCGTCTGGATGATGAGATGCTGTCCGGCGCTCAGATTGAAGCAATGATTTCTGGCCGCAGCGAAAGCGACTGTGAAGAAGCCGCTGGCGCAACCCGGATCAAGCGGTTGCGCGATGGGCTGGGCAATCAGATGGTGTCGGAACTTCTGGTCAAAAACATCGCCCGTCGGGGTTATATGCTGACCATCGACAAATCAGTGATCGAAGTCGTCTGACCCCGCGTTTTTGTTAGCGCCGCAAGCCGCCCCTTTCCAAGGGCGGCTTTTGCGTTTATTGCAGCGCAAGCGTCGTAGCAGTGATTTTCGACGCCAGCATCCCACTTCTACAAACATTCATAATGTTGCGCATTCGCGAAACATTATTGCGCTTAGGCCTGGGGTGCTATAACTAACGCGAAAAAACTGGGGGAAGGTATGCCGACGCACCGGCTTGATCCGATCGACCGCAAAATCCTGGCTGAGCTTCAGGCAGATGGCCGCATGACCAATGTTGAACTTGCCAAGCGGGTTGGTATCTCGGCCCCCCCCTGCCTGCGCCGCGTGCGGGTTTTGGAAGAGCAGGGTTTTATCAAAGGCTACCACGCTGATGTAGATTCCCGCGAACTTGGGTTCGAGGTGCAGGTTTTTGCGATGGTCGGGCTGCAAAGTCAGGCCGAAGCTGACCTGAGCGCCTTTGAAGAACGCTGCCGCGGTTGGTCACTGGTTCGCGAATGTCACATGCTGAATGGCGAAGTTGATTTCATCCTGAAATGCGTGGCCCCGGATCTGTCGACGTTCCAAAGCTTCCTGACCGGTGATCTGTTGACCGCGCCAAATGTGGCCAGCGTGAAAACCTCTCTGGTGATCCGGGGCGCCAAGGATGACCCCGGTGTGCCTTTCGACGTGTTGGAAGAACGGTTGGGCAGACTGGCCTGATCAGAATTCCGACGCGGCAATGGATTGCGTTGGCGCGGCGTCAAAGACGATTTCTTCGATTGCAGTCAGCCAGATATCCCCTTTAGGGCCCTTGGCCATCAGACGATCCCCGTCGTCACGTTCAAAATCATACCCATCCCGCGCACCGGGCAAAACCGCCCGGTCGGTGCCGCGCCCCCCGTGCAGGATGTCAAATCCACCGCTGCTGATCAGCGTATCATTCCCCGGCCCGGCAATCAGAACATCTTCAAAGGATGTGCCCTGAAGGCTTTGGTTTCCGGCACCGGCGACACGGGTAATGCCCTGATCAAAAACCTTTGCGTCGCGCTGTTCCCACTCATTCGGGCCAACTGCGTTATAGGCCATCAGCATATCCCAGCGCGGATTTTGATCCTCAAGATAGCGTTTTGCGCCCCAGCTGCCCCATTTCGTATCCGGTGAAACATCAACAAAAGCATTGAACAGCTTGCCGCCCGCATTCACCCAGCCGTTCAAAAGCTGTTCATAAAGCTTGGCCATCTCCGGCGTATAATTGAAGGTGGTGAAAAAGGCGGTAAGACGCTCGTCATTCACCGCAGGACCATGGCCTGACACATGGGTGCCGCCCTCGTACATGATCATGGTCAGGTCATTTCGTGCCGCAACACCAGCGTGATAGGGAAAGATCTCTTCGGTCAGATCCCGCAATGATCCCTGTGCAAGGGCCTCTGCAACCGGGGTGATGGCCCCATCAAAGCGGATTTTCTTCACAAACTCCCGCAGGGCGACGCGCTGTAACCCGCGTTCCTTGCCCTTTTTTTCCGCCTCTGCTTCGGCACGATCCAGCCAGTCATTCATGCGCTCTGACATATCTTCGCCGCCCATCTCATAGCCGAAATAGCCGGTCACCGCATAGGCATCAAAGCTTTCGCGGGGCGGTTTGCCATTGGTCAGATACCCCAGCGGCGACAGCAGAATATATTCTTCAAGACCGGGCCAGCCGGTGTGGGTGGCAATCACCCGCACAAGCCGCGCATCGGTTTCATCGCCAAAGACATCTGTCCAGATATCCGCGACCTGCGCGGCGCGCATGCCGTAATACTGCATCCAGCCGCGATCTGTTTTGCCCCATTTAGCGGTGGCCTGATCTTCGGCCCATTGCGCCTGTGGAAAGATGCGGTTCCAGACCTCGTTGGAATATTCAACATAGGCCTTTAATCCCGGATCCAGATCACGTTTCACCACTTCGGCAAAGCGGCGCACATAGTCGTCATCGGCGCGGTGCGGCATAGTAAACCACGGGTCCGCGCCAATTTTGTTGGCCAGACGGATCATCACCTCAAGCGGAACACCCCATTGTGTCCAGGTGCCCTGACTGATGCGGGGGCGTTCCTGCCAGTTTGTGACCGGCGATCCATTGGTCAGCATCCAATCCATAAACCGGACAGACCGCGCATCCTGAATGACCTCGATCCAATCCGGGTTAAAGATGGCCCCGGCTTCAAACAGATCCTGATGATCTTTGCGGTAGACGTGAATATCGCGGATCGGGTCACTTTCATCCAACTTGTTGATCTTGATTCCGACCAAAGACCCTTCTCCGCCGGGTTCAAAGCTGAACTCGACCCGGCCATCTTCATAGCGCGCGCGGCGGGCTGACCCCACCAGCCGGATCCTGCCCTGCCCCTTGTAGGTCAGAACATAATCCGTGCGCAGATTGTCAGATCCTTCAGGCTGGCTGGTCAGAATGACCGATTCAATCGCTGACACTTCGGCAGGCAACCGCTTTGGCCAGCCGTTTTCATCCAGATAACCTTCGGCAACCAGCCGTTCATTGCTAAAGCCGCCCCAGTCATCACCAATATGCCCCACCCAGGCCCGTGACGATTTCATGATGTCGATAAACGGGTGCTGCGTGGACCAGTCGGAAATGCCGTTTAACCCAAAGGCCAGTGCGGGCATCCCCGTAGGGCGAATATTGCGTGGCGGCAGGTCTACATCCTGTCGTTTGGGCAAAGGCAGGCTGGTCTTTTCCGGTGTGGCCTCAGCACTGCGCCTGTCCAGCTTTGGCACCGCCTGCCAGATGAATTCAGCAATCTGCGGATAATTCTCAACCAAAGCCGGATGCATGGTTGCAGGGGGGTCAAACGAGGCAGGCGGCGGCACCTGATACAGCGTGGAATAAGTCACCATCGCTGCCAGAAGATAGATGTCTGGGCGGCCATGAGGCGCACTATCTTCATAAAGCTCCTGCACCGGGATATCCGCCATCAACCCGTCTTTCCCCAGAAGCTGCGCCAGAACCGCCGCCACCGGGATCAGATCCACCTGCGACTTGGGGCGGGCCAAGCGCACACGATCTTGCAGATCAACAAACCAATCATGATACGGCCCGGCATTATGCGCATGATATTTCCGCGCCTGTCTGCGGTTGATCGGAAAGTCATTGAACATGCTGCCCATGTCTGACCAACCTTCGTAGATCAGAAAATTCATATCGGGTGTTTCGGCGATAACCCAATCCATCAGCTCCAGCATCGCACCCAGCGGGCTTTGGTTATTCGCGTTTTCGCCATCATAGGGCACATCGGGCTGCTGATACTGGATGAAATTCGCCGGGGTGATCACCACAGAATCAAAACCAGAACTGGAAAACGGGCCTGCATCGGTGCTCCAGACGCCGCGCACACCGGGAAAACCCCAGTTCGACGTCGGCGGCAGGCGATCTACGAAACTGCGCATAAAGCCCCATTGCCCATCCAGCGCAAAGCGCCGACCGTCCGCCTTGGCCATTTCGTTCACCCAATGCGGTACATTGGTGTGCTCGGACTCTTCGCTCAGATGGTTCACCAGGGAATTGCCAAACATATAGGTTTTGACACTGTCACGCTCGGCCACAGATAGCGTGGGGGTCAGGGCCAGCGTCAGAATTCCAAGCCATCTGCGGATCATGTTGGGGCTGCTCCGTTATCGTCTTTTACCGGGTTTACTATGCCGCAAGCGCATCATCAGGCAAAGTGACCCTTACAGAAATTGGAAAAAATTCTCTCAATGCAACAGGGGGTTTTCATTTGAAATTTGCCCCCTATAGTGGCCGCCATGACAACCGCCACGCATATCCCTTTTGACGCGCCTGCCAAGGCGTCGCTTGCGTTGGCCCTAGGTCTTCTCCTAACACGCCTCTGAGCGTGCCGGTCCGGCGCGTCCGCTCAGAGGGGAACTTGACCGCGCCGATGACCCATAGGCCCTAAGCCTGTCAAAGCACCGAGAAGACAAACAGAGTTACTGACATGACCGATCAAACCAAAGCCACCTCTGCCGAGGCAAACAAAGACAGAGTCGTTATTTTCGACACCACCCTGCGCGACGGCGAACAAAGCCCCGGCGCCACCATGACCCATGACGAAAAGCTTGAGATTGCCGAGCTGCTGGATGACATGGGTGTGGATATCATCGAAGCGGGCTTTCCAATTGCCTCTGAGGGCGATTTTGCCGCTGTGTCCGAAATCGCTGAACGCTCAAAGAACTCGGTGATTTGCGGTCTGGCGCGTGCGCAGCTGCCTGATATTGATCGCTGCGCCGAAGCGGTGCGCAAAGCTGCCAAACCCCGCATTCACACCTTTATCGGCACCTCGCCGCTGCACCGTGCGATTCCGAACCTGACCATGGATGAAATGGCGGACCGTATCCATGAAACCGTGACCCATGCCCGCAATCTTGTGGAAGATGTGCAGTGGTCGCCCATGGATGCCACCCGCACCGAATGGGATTACCTCTGCCGCGTGGTTGAGATTGCGATCAAAGCCGGTGCCAGCACCATCAATATCCCTGACACTGTTGGCTATACCGCACCGGTCGAAAGCGCAGAACTGATCAAACGCCTGATCGAAACCGTGCCCGGCGCAGATGACGTGATCTTTGCCACCCATTGCCACAACGATCTGGGCATGGCGACGGCAAACTCTCTGGCTGCTGTGGCAGGTGGGGCGCGTCAGATTGAATGCACCATCAATGGTCTGGGCGAACGCGCAGGCAATACCGCATTGGAAGAGGTGGTGATGGCGCTGAAAGTGCGCGGTGACATCATGCCGTTCTACACCGGGATCGACACCAGAAAGATCATGCATATCTCGCGCCGCGTTTCGACTGTGTCCGGCTTCCCGGTACAGTTCAACAAGGCCATTGTGGGCAAAAACGCCTTTGCGCATGAATCCGGCATTCACCAGGATGGTATGCTGAAAAACGCCGAGACCTTTGAAATCATGCGCCCCGAAGATGTGGGCATCTCGGGCACCTCTTTGCCGCTTGGCAAACATTCGGGCCGCGCCGCGCTGCGCGCCAAGCTGAAAGATCTGGGCGTCGAGGTGGGTGATAACCAGCTCAAGGATATTTTTGTCCGCTTCAAGGATCTGGCTGACCGCAAGAAAGAGGTCTTTGACGACGATATTCTGGCGCTTGTCACAGCCGCAGGCGCAGCAGAAGACACGTTGCAGCTTGTGAACCTGAAGGTCGTCTGCGGCACGGGTGGTCAGGCCGAAGCTGAACTGGAAATGGAAATTGACGGCAAGGATGTCACGGCGACCTGCCGTGGCGATGGCCCGGTTGACGCGACCTTCAAGGCCGTGCGTGAGCTTTATCCAAACGCCGCGCGGCTGCAGCTGTATCAGGTTCATGCGGTAACCGCCGGCACCGATGCGCAGGCCACCGTCTCGGTCAAGCTTGAGGAAGATGGCGTGATCGCCACCGGTCAATCCGCGGATACAGATACGGTTGTGGCATCGGCGCGGGCCTATATTCAGGCGCTTAACCGTCTGCTGGTGCGTCGCGAAAAGGTTGGCCCTGGCGCTGACACAAAAGAGATTAACTTTCGCGATGTAACCTAATGTATTGAAAATAAAAGATTGTGCCGCATTTGATATGCGGCACAATTCTGTTTGGTTAATTAAAAAAAAGTGCAGTTAACCGGCTATTAATAAAGTAAGCGCTATTTCGGGTACTAAAGGCGGAGTACCCATGGAAACCGATTCTCAGACAAGATCTCAGTGGCGTTTGAAACGGGCGTTTCTCAGCCTGCAGATCTGGACCGAGAGGCGGGTTTATGCCTGTTTCGAAAAATTTAATCTTTTTGGTTCTTTGTGTAATCCCATCAAACACATAAGAATACCGGGCTAAAGCCCCTGGAAAGATGCGCAAAAGACCCTGTTTCGCGCAGGTAATGACCTTGAGAATGAGGCGTGCATGACTGTATCGCTGCAAACCGAGAGTGTTGGTCTGAAGATCCTGCTTCAGACCATAGAACGCTCACCGCGTAGTATGATCGTTCTTGATCATGAGCTGAACGTGATCGGCTTGAACCGCCGTGCGCGCACGGTGACGCTGTTTCAGGTGGGTCACCCTATCGCCAGTGGCACCGATGAAGATGTGTCTGGCATGGAGCACGCGCTGATCCAGGTGGCGCGGTCGGCTTTATCGCTTCCTGTGCAGATCAGGCACAACCACCGAATCTGGACATTCAACGCCTGGCGTGTCGATCCGCTGCCTGGGGAAAGCAATCATTTGATTGTGCTGGCCTCTGATGCAACCAATTCCATCGCTGCACGGCTTAGCAAGGTGGAACAGGATCGCAATTCAGTCAGCCAGCGGCTGGCGGCAACCGTTACCGAACGTGACAGCCTGCGCCGCGCCGCGCGCCGCCTGAAGGCGCTAAGCGAAACTGATCAGCTGACCGGTATTCTGAATGCCACCACATTCATGGAACGCTGCAATGCCGCGCTGAACAACCCCGGAAAATCCGGCATCTTTGTCTTTATCGACCTGAACAATTTCAAACCGGTGAATGACCAATATGGCCATGATGCCGGGGATCACGTACTGCGCACCATCGCAGCGCGCTTTAAACATGAGATCCGGCGCAATGATCTGGCCGGGCGTCTGGGTGGGGATGAATTTGGTCTTTGGCTGGATGACGCAGATCAGGACAACCTGTCCGAGATGGTCAGGCGCATTGCCGCCACGCTGGAACATCCGATTGAATGGCAGGCCCCCAATCAGCCCGCCGTGGATATCCATGTTTCGGCCTCATATGGTACGGCTTTCGCGCCCGATGACGGCGATACCGCCCATGCCCTGCGCCGCCACGCTGATCTGGAAATGTACCTGCACAAGGAAAACAGCAAGAAAGCGCGTTTCTAAGCCCCTTTGCACATTTAAGCGGGTCAGATAAGCTTTGCCTGATTTAATCAGGACCAAAGCGTATGACCCGTTTTTCCATTGCCTCATTCAACGTCAAAAACCTGATTGGCGCTGATAGCGAATACTATCGCTTCCAAAGCTACACCCCCGAAGAACACGCCTGGAAAGAAGATTGGCTTGCAGATCAGCTTTTGACCATGGATGCGGATATCGTCGGTTTTCAGGAGATCTTTGAGGAAGAGGCCCTAGAGGCGGTTTTATCAGAAACCAATCGCCGCGCCGAAGCGCTGAATGCAGCCACGCGCCCGGATCGGTCGAAACGCTATCACCGCAAAGCGATCTTTCGCAGGCTGCAGGTGCAACCCTATGAGGATGCCGCGCTGGCCTTTGCCGCAAATGCCAAAGACACCGGCAAACCGGGCCAGCGCCGCCCCGGGCTGGCGATCCTGTCACGCTTTGGCTTTGCCGAAGCGCCTGAAGTCATTCAGGATCTCCCCGAACCGCTGACCATCCCCTTTGCCGCGCTTGGGGGTGGGGATGCGGGCGCCTTCACCATTTCACGCCTGTCGCGCCCCATTCTGAAAGCCCAAATTCCGGTTGGAGATCAGGTGATCACTGTCTTCAACTGTCATCTGAAATCGAAACTTGGCGAATATTTCCGTCCCGATGGTGCGCCCTTCGCACCCGAGGCAGATCTGACGCAGTACGATGCATCTGGCCGGGCGCTTGGCAGTCTGCGCGCCGGGCTGCGCCGCATGGCCGAAGCCTGGGTGCTGCGGCGCGAAATCGTCGCTGAACTGGAACAGGACCGCCCCGTTATGGTGCTGGGCGATTTCAACGATGGGCAGTTTGCGGTCAGCTCAGAAATCATTTCCGGCGAAGCCCCCTTTAAGAATTATTCCTGGATGCTGCGCCACGACGCCAGCCACGCCAGCGACCGCTATACCAAAGACGAAAACGAACAGATCCGCGAAAACATCGAGCGTCTGCAATTGCATTCCGCCGAACGGCTATTTGTTCGCAAATCCCTGCGCGACATGGTTTATACCACTGCCTTTGGCGGCGTGTTTGAATCGATTGATCAGATCTATCTCAGTCGTCACTTTCACCCGGATTACCAGCAACGGCTGGGCGAAATGGAATATTTCAGCGTCTTCAACGATCATCTGACCGATGGCTCACACCCGGAAGCGCCATATAACAAACTGGCCTCGGACCATGGTCAGATCCTGGCGCATATGCGCCTGTTCTGACCTGCCCCAACCCTTGCCCAGCGCGCGGGCTTGGCCCATATGTGCCTAAACAGAGGATAAAACATGAGCGACCACGATTTCCCCGGCTGGCATGGCACAACCATCATTGGCGTACGCAAGAACGGACAGGTTGTTGTGGCCGGCGATGGTCAGGTGTCGCTGGGCCAGACAGTGATCAAAGGCACAGCCCGCAAGGTGCGCCGATTGTCGCCCGGTGGCTATGACGTGGTCTGTGGTTTTGCCGGATCTACGGCTGATGCCTTTACCCTGCTTGAACGGCTTGAGGCCAAACTGGAAGCCACCCCCGGCCAGCTTCAACGCGCCAGTGTGGAACTGGCCAAGGATTGGCGCACTGACAAATACCTGCAAAAGCTGGAAGCGATGTTGATCGTCACCGATGGCAAGGATCTGCTGGTGATCACCGGCGCAGGGGACGTGCTGGAACCCGAACATGATGTGGCGGCCATCGGATCAGGCGGCAATTTTGCCCTGGCAGCCGCGCGCGCCATGATGGACAGCGACAAATCCGCCGAAGAGGTCGCCCGTCAGGCCATGGCAATCGCCGCTGACATCTGTGTCTACACCAACGGCAAACTGACGGTTGAAAGCATCGGATGACTGTATCGCAAGACGATCTGAGGGCCGCTGTTGGCGCTGGCACCATCACCGAAGCCCAGGCCGCGTCGATCCTGAGCCTGTCGCAGCAACGCGCCAATATGCGTGCGGGCCGTGCCCCTCAGGATGAACCCTTTGAACTGTTTCGTGGCTTCAACGAGATCTTTATCGTTGTTGGTCTGACAATTCTGTTTGCTGGCTACACCGCGCTTGGTGAGGGATTTACACAGTACGGTACGGGCGGCGGGGTTAAGGGCTTACTCTATAGCCTGTTTGGGCTGGCTCTGGCCCTTGCGCTGACAGGGTATTTCACCCTTAAACGTCGCATGGTAGCGCCCTCAATCCTGCTCAGCCTTGGCATTGGCTTTTTTGCGATGCGTGCAGGGCTGGTGTTTGATAGCGCTTTTGGCAGCGAATTTCTGATCGCCCCGGCGACGGTTGTTTGGGCCCTGACGCTCTTTTGGTTTTGGGCACGCATCCCCTTCACGCTGCTGCTGATCGTGATGTCGACACTTGCCCTGTGTTACTCGGCCGCCTCTGGTCTAAGCCAGGACCGCATGAACCTTGAAGATCTGTTTTTATTGTCCAACGGCGGGATCTTGCCCTTTATTACACTGGCCCTCGGGCTGATCAGCCTCAGCATCGCGCTGCGCTTTGATCTGAAAGATCGCTACCGCGTCACCCGCAACACCGCCAACGCCTTTTGGCTGCATGTGGCTGCGGCCCCGATGATCATGAACCCCATCGCCGCCACTTTGTTTTCACAAGATGCCGTGCTGGGCAATCTGCTGCTCTTGGGTTTTGTGCTGGTGATGGCTGTGCTGGCGATTGTGATTGATCGCCGGTCTTTCCTGCTGTCCGGCATCGGCTATCTGATCGCCCTGATTGCCACGGTTCTGGATGGTGGCTGGGCGGTTGCCGTGTTGCTGCTGGGTCTGCTTTTGGTGACATTGGGCGCACAGTGGGAACGCATCCGCTGCGCTATTTTGAACGCATTGCCCAACTTTCCCGGCAAAGCAAACCTGCCGCCCTGGTCATCCCCGGACGGCAGGTTTTCCGACGGATAAGCTTATTTCAGGCTGGCAACGCCCAGCGGCACACCGGCCACCTCGCACCAGATGAATACCTCATCGTATGAGTCCACGCTCCAGACGCGGGGGATGGCATAGACCTGCTTGCCATTCAGGTTTTGCAGGGCGCCAAGATAGCCTTCGTGACCCAGATATTCACCGCCACGGCCAAAGCCCACGCGGGGGTCAGGCCCACCATCCAGGCTGAAATCATCGCCCAGTTCGACAAAATACTGATCATTCATTTCAACGATCCGCACTGTGCCGGATGTCACATGGTTAGACCGCCCTTCAAAGCTGCCCTGCGCGATTGGTTTCATGCTTTCAGCGCTGGCCTGCCCAGCCAGACCAGCAACAACGGTGGCCCCGGCAATGCCAAAGAAATTCCTGCGGTTCATGTGCGATTCTCCTGTAAGTTTTGCACATCTTGCGCTGAAACTAGCTACTTTTTCCTGAAACGCGGGTCACAGTTCGATCAACTGTCGTGAACACCTTGCACTCACCGCCCGTATGGTTAGGTAATCGCTATCCAACGCAAGGAGAGCCACATGACCGACCTTACCCCACGCGAAATCGTATCCGAGCTGGACAGGTTCATCATTGGCCAGAAAGATGCCAAACGAGCCGTAGCAGTGGCGCTGCGCAATCGTTGGCGACGCAAACAATTGTCTGATGACCTGCGCGAAGAAGTCTATCCAAAGAATATCCTGATGATTGGCCCCACCGGCGTTGGCAAGACAGAAATCAGCCGCCGATTGGCCAAGCTGGCGCGCGCGCCATTTATCAAGGTCGAGGCAACGAAATTCACCGAAGTGGGCTATGTCGGGCGTGACGTGGAACAGATCATTCGCGATCTGGTGGATGCCGCGATCATTCAGATCCGCGAACATATGCGCGAAGAAGTGAAAACCAAGGCCCATCAGGCCGCAGAAGAGCGCGTGATCACCGCCATTGCCGGCGAAGACGCCCGCGAAGGCACCCGCGACATGTTCCGCCGCAAGCTGAAAGCGGGCGAGTTGGACGACACCATGATTGATCTTGAACTGTCAGAAACCGCACCGCAGGGCTTTCCAATGATGGATATCCCCGGACAGCCAGGCAGTCAGATGGGCATGATGAATCTTGGGGATATTTTCGGCAAAGCCTTTGGTGGGCGCACAGTCAAAAAACGCATGAGCGTGGCAGATAGCTATGAAGTGCTGATCGCCGAAGAGGCCGATAAGCTGCTGGATGATGAAACTGTGAAAACCGCCGCGCTGGAGGCCGTTGAACAAAATGGCATCGTCTTTCTTGATGAAATCGACAAGGTCGCCGCGCGTCAGGAAACCCGCGGTGGGGATGTCAGCCGCGAAGGTGTACAACGCGATTTGCTGCCCCTGATCGAAGGCACAACCGTCAGCACCAAACACGGAGCGGTAAAAACCGACCATATCCTGTTCATCGCCTCAGGTGCTTTCCACATTGCCAAACCGTCTGACCTGCTACCGGAATTGCAAGGTCGTCTACCAATTCGGGTGACCCTGAATGCGCTGACCGAAGACGATTTCGTGCGCATTCTGACCGAAACCGACAACGCTCTGACGCGGCAGTATACTGCGTTGATGGCCACCGAAGAGGTCACTGTGACCTTCACAGAAGACGGGATCGCGGCGCTGGCCAAAATCGCCGCTGAGGTCAATCAATCGGTTGAAAACATCGGCGCGCGCCGTTTGTATACCGTGCTGGAACGCGTGTTTGAGGATCTATCCTATGATGCCCCGGATCAACCGGGCACCGAGGTGGTCGTTGATGCGGCCTTTGTTCAGACTCATCTGGGTGAGCTGACGAAATCCGCAGACCTGAGCCGTTACGTCCTGTAATGACGCCTGACATCCATAGCAGTTTCCCGGGAATATATACGGGTTGAGTACAGTTTGATGCTGACAAGTCTTTAAGCAATCATTAACGTCAGCGCAAACACAACCGGAGGAAGATTGTGAAACGGTCGCGAGTCAATGAGATCCTACTGGAAGGTGATGCCTTCATTCGCAGTTTTGGCTACACACTGCCCCCTTTCGCCTATCTGTCGCCCAAAGCCCTGCAATGCGTCGACAATGACCAAATCCGAACCCGTCGTCTGGGCTGGGATATCACCGATTACGGAGCTGGCGGATTTGATGAAATGGGCCTGTTCCTATTCACCACACGCAATGGCCTGAACCAAGATCTCGGCCAGAAAAGCGCGATGCTTTATGCGGAAAAAATCATGATTTCGCGCAATGAGCAGCTGTCGCCCATGCATCGGCACGAAATCAAGGTCGAAGACATCATCAATCGCGGTGGTGGCACATTGGTCCTGGAGCTGTTTCGCGCGGATGAAGATGGCGGTATTGATCGCAATGGATCGGTTCAGGTTCTCAGCGATGGGATGACCCGTACGCTGGCCGCCGGGGCGCACCTAAAGCTCGAACCTGGCGAATCCGTTACACTGTTCCCAGACACCTGGCACGCCTTTTGGGGCGAAGGGGACGTGCTGATCGGAGAGGTCTCAACCGTGAATGATGACCTCACCGACAATATCTTTGAAAAGCCAATTGGCCGGTTTTCCCAGATCGAAGAAGACGAAGATCCCATTCACCTTCTTGTATCTGATTACGACGCGCATTTGGGCTAAGTTATACTTCTACAATAGAAATATCTTTCAAAGAGAATTTCGATCCAACTGACTTCAACGTCATGACGTGCTGATTTCGATCCAGCACTTCTACATCATTTGTGCCGTCAACAGCCCGCATGCTGAGCGAAACTTCATCTGCGTCCGAAGTGAAATACAGAATGCTATCGTCTTTTTGATCAAAGTCTTCGACGATAGCATGTCTGTTATTCAGCAGCCATTCACCACCTTCGAAACGATCATCGCCTTCGCCGCCAACCACGGTATCACCTGCGCCAAATGTCAGGATGTCGTTGCCACCCCCCCCATTCAGACGGTCTGCCAGAGCGTCATCATCGGTGGTGCGGACAGTTTCAATATAGACGGTTTCCCCTGGTTTGGCGGCCAGCACTTCCTGCAGTTCGGTCGGCGCATCCACAACATTTGCGGCGATCAGAATATCATCCCCTTCGCCACCGTTCAGCGTATCTGCGCCGCTGACGTCGATGATAAGATCGTCCCCTTCGCCGCCCACGATCAGATCATTTCCTTCGCCACTGAACAGAGCGTCGTTATCTTCATCCCCTAGCAGAAAATTGTCGGTTTCATCGCCTTCCAGCGCCTGACGATCCCCGTTTTCGTCGCTGTGTTCGATCACATCAGCCGTTGCATGGCCCATCAGCCAATTCATTCCAAGTAATGCAATAAGGATCCCAAAACCCATAGTGATACCTCAATAAAATCAATTTCTTCGATTTGAGTAGAATCGAAGTGAGGCACGATTGTGAAAAACTCTATGCAACTTTAGGACGTTTCAATTTCCCCGACGTCGCTTTGGCATGGAAATGCCCCCCCTTGTGCCCCTGACAATTTTGAGCCCCAATGCAAATCATATGCGCCATCGGTTTTGGACCCATGTCGCGCATGAAACAGATTTACCGCGGCCCGGCCCGCAATCTGTCAGAAACGAATGAGGAGCAGATATGTCTGAACACGGTTACGCTGGCGGCCGCCTGAACCTGCCTTTTGTTGGCATCGCCACCTTTGGCAAAAAGCCCTATGTGGAAAATTGGGATGATTTTCAGGCAGATGTGGCTGTTCTGGGTGCGCCCTATGATTTTGGCTGCCAGTATCGTTCAGGGGCGCGTTTTGGCCCGCGCGCTGTGCGCGAAGCATCGACATTGTTCAGCTTTGGCCATGCCGGGGCCTATGATCACGAAGATGATGCAACCTATCTGGGCGCGGATGTCTCTATTGTCGATATGGGGGATGCCGATATTGTCCATACTGACACAGTCAAAAGCCATGCCAATATCGAATATGGCGTGCGCAAAGCCCTGGCCGCCGGGGCCATTCCGCTGACTATTGGGGGGGATCATTCGGTGAATATCCCCTGTATTCGCGCCTTTGACGAAGACTGCGCCGAGAATGGCCCGATTCATGTGGTGCAGATTGATGCCCATCTGGATTTTGTTGATGAACGCCACGGCGTCACCGAAGGCCATGGCAACCCGATGCGCCGCGCGATTGAAAAAGACTATGTGTCGGGCATGACGCAGCTGGGGATTCGCAATGTCTCGTCCACTGCGAAAGAGGGTTATGAAGACGCGCGCGCGCGCGGCTCTGATATTCTGTCGGTCCGGCAGGTGCACAAATTGGGCACCGAAGGCGTGCTTGAGCGAATCCCGGAAGGGGCGCGGTATTATGTGACCATCGACATTGATGCCTTCTGCCCGTCGATCGCGCCGGGCACTGGCACACCCAGCCATGGCGGGTTCAATTACTATGATGTGCTTGAGATCCTGCAAGGCCTTTCAAAGCGCGGGAATGTGGTGGGCATTGATCTGGTCGAAGTGGCCCCGGCCTATGATCCAAGCGAAAGCACACAGATCCTTGCGGCACAAATTTTGCTGAATTTCCTTGGGTTTATCTTTCACAACCGCCAATCCTAAGACGATGCAGCTGTATTATACCCCCAATTCACCCTATGCCCGGGTCGCGCGTGTTGCGGCCCGGATAAGCGGTTTGGATCAGGTCACTGAAATCGAAGCCAAAACGCGACAGGCCAACACTGAATTCTTTCAGATCACCCCTTTGGCGCGTGTGCCCACCCTTGTGGATGGCGACACCGTGGTGGCAGAAACCCGTGATATATGCGCCTATTTTGACCAGATCACCGGTGTACCGCGATGGCTGCCCCCCGAGGATGAGACCACCCGGTTTCAGCGCCATGTGCTGTGCGGCTTGATGGATGGGGTTGCTGTCTGGCTGCGGGAAAACGGACGGCCTGACGGGCAGAAATCAACGCCCGTGATAGCCTATGAAGAACACCGGGCCGAGCGCATTCTGACATGGATAGAAACGCAGTATACCCCGCCGCCAGATCTGACCTATGCCGCACTTGTGCTGGCCTGCACGGTCGATATTGCGCTGGATCGCGGGATGGGAACGGCATGGGCAAATCACGCGCCCAAAACGGTGGAATGGGCGCAGGCGCAATCTGAGCGCCCGGAAATGCACGCCACCCGGTTTCAGCCGCTGATGTCTTCGGCGATCTGATCCATCGCGCGGACAAGTTCGGCGCTGATGCCCGGTTCTGACAGCGCATGGCCGGCCAGAGGCACCATATGCAGATCAGCATTGGGCCAGGCGCGCGCCAGTTCCCAGGCGCGCTGTGGCGGGCAGATCATGTCATAGCGGCCCTGCACGATAACCCCTGGAATATGCGCGATCTTATCGACATTTTTCAAAATCCAGCCATCTTCAGAAAGGAAACCCTTATTGACGAAATAATGGTTTTCCAGCCGCGCAAAGGCACGGGCGTAATGGCCCGGTGCCATGCCGCCATCGCCATTGGAATTGACGGACGCCAAGGCATTTTCCCAGCTGGCCCATGCCTGTGCAGCGCGAATTTCCTCTGACATATCGCCTGAAAACAAGCGCTTGTGGTAAGCGGCGATCAGGTCGCCGTGCTCATCCTCTGGGATCAGATTGGTAAAACGCACCCAGGTTTCAGGCCAGAACTGGCCTGCCCCGCCCGCATAGAACCAGTCCAGCTCGGTCTGGGTCATCATAAAGACACCGCGCAAAATCAGATGGCTGACGTGATCCGGGTGTGAGATCGCATAGATCAGCGACATGGTTGCGCCCCAGCTGCCACCAAAGATCACCGCCTTGTCGATCCCCAGACCTTTGCGAATGGTTTCGATGTCATCCACCAGATCCCAGGTGGTGTTGTTTTCCACGCTGGCATGGGGGCGCGACCGACCGCAGCCCCGCTGATCAAACAGAACCACGCGGTACACCTGCGGATCGAAATAGCGCCGCATGGCTGGGCTACAGCCGCCGCCGGGACCGCCGTGCAGCACGATAACGGGCATCCCTTGTGGGTTACCGCATTGTTCCACATAGATTTGGTGTCCCCCGGAAACGGAAATCATCCGTTGATCAAAGGGATCAATCGAGGGATAGAGATAATGCACTGCGCGCTTTTGGCTCGGGATTCTGTCCATACACTACCTATATGGAATATTGGTAGGAAAAGACCATGAGGAAGTTATGACTATCACCGTCGATGCATCCGAAGTTGCTAAATTCGAAGCGATGGCCGCTGAGTGGTGGGATCCGCATGGCAAGTTCAAACCCCTGCACATGATGAACCCGGTGCGTTTGGATTATATTACAACGCAGATCGCTGGCGAATTTAACCGTTCCTTAGGCACCGAGCGCCCGTTTGAAGGGCTGCGAATTCTGGATATCGGCTGTGGCGGTGGGCTGCTGTGCGAACCCATGGCGCGTCTGGGGGCGGAAATCATCGGGGTGGACGCCGCTGAGCGCAATATTCCCGTGGCGCAGGCCCATGCGGCGCAGTCGGAATTGCAGATTGATTATCGCCACACCACCGCCGAAGCGATGGCCGAGGCGGGCGAGCAGTTCGATGTGGTGCTGAACATGGAGGTGATCGAACATGTCGCCGACCCTCAGGCCTATCTGAATGCCTGTCATGATTTGCTAAAACCCGGCGGGCTGCACCTGTGTTCGACCATCAACCGCAACCCCAAGAGCTTTGCCGTGGCGATTGTGGGGGCGGAATATGTGATGCGTTGGCTGCCCAAGGGCACACATGAATGGCACAAGTTCATCACCCCTGACGAACTGTTTGATCTGATTAGAAAATCAGGCATGAACCCAGTGGATCGCAAGGGCTATGTCTTTAACCCGGTCAGCTGGAAATGGCGCATTTCCGATCGTGATCTTTCGGTGAACTATGTCACCGCCGCTGTGAAACCAAAGGATTAAGCCATGCCGTTGATTGCTGAGGGTCACAATCTGTTTGTGATTGATCTGACCTATACAAAACCCTTTGAAGAGATTGAGAAAATTCTTGAGCCACATCTGGCGTTTGTCACGGAGTGCTATGCAAAAGGGGCATTCCTGTTTTCTGGCGCGAAAGAGCCGCGCACCGGGGGTGTGATTATCGCGGCGGGGGCTTCTAAGGATGAGATCAGGGCGCTGATGGCGCAGGATCCGTTCTGTGTGCACGACGTGGTGGCGCTGGAGATCACTGAATTCAAGGCCTCGAACATGGCAGAGGCGTTGAAGGCGCTTTAACCGGATATTGACCTTGCTTTCTTTGGCCTGAGGGCGCGGGAAAGTGGGGCACATCTTATGCACACCCCATGCACATGTCATGCATATCGCATGTGCAGCAACAGGGGTTAAGGGATCGCCGGGAACGATTTGAAAAGGGTTAGGTTTTGGTAACCCTTTGGTTTGTGAAATTAAGATTTCTCAGGTCAGGCCTGATACATCCAAAACCTTTGATCCCAATCACTGAGACCAGTTCCCGGCCGCGGGTGGGGGTAAAGCCCCCGCCCAGGGGGGCGGTCGGGGGCTGGTCGGCATCGCCGACCAAGGAAATCCGGTTGCGCCGTTATTCATCCAGCCTTTCGCGCAATTCGCGCAGAACAGGTAGGGCGGCACGCAGTTTATCTTCGCCCAGCTCGACCAGCATCTCTTCGATGACGGGGCTGATCGCGGCAAGGGCGGCTTCGCGGGCGGCTTTGCCGGCGTTGGAAATAGACACCAGCTTGCGCCGCGCATCATCCCAATCCGGGCGAATGTGAACATAGCCCGCGATTTCCAGTTTAGAAAGCGTATTGGTCATCGCGCCGCGTGTGACGTGAAAGGATTTCGCCAGCTGCGCGGGGGTGCGTTCGCCACCACGGGCCAGTTGGTTCAGCACCGAAAAATGCGAGATTTCCATCTTGTTCGGCAAGACCTTGGTCAGCCGCGCGCGCAAAAGCTGATCGGCGGTCAGGATCTCGGAAAAGAGGGAAATCGCGAGGGCGCTGGCGTCGCTCATGGTTTAGGGGCCTTCAAACGCGCGGTCATGGGTGAGGGCGGGCACCTTGTGGCGGGCCTCTTCAACCTGTGACAGATCCAGATCAGCGATGAACACACCCGGCTTTGTGCCAGCGTCCAGCAGCACCTCGCCCCAGGGAGCAACCACCAGAGAATGGCCATGGGTGCGGCGGCGTTTACCGGTGCTGGCGGCGTGATGACCGGTCTGGGCCGGGGCCAGCACAAAGCAGCCGGTCTCAATCGCACGGGCCTGCAACAGTGGCTGCCAATGCGCCGGGCCAGTGCCGGGCGAAAAAGCGGCGGGAACGGTCAGGATCTGCGCCCCGGCCTGCGCCAGCTTGCGGAACAGATAGGCAAAGCGCAGATCATAACAGATCGCCATGCCAAAGGTCGCCAGATCAGTCTGCGCCAGCACAGCTGTATCGCCGGGGGCAAACCCATCGGATTCGCGCCAAGTTTCTTCGGGTGAGACCTGCACATCAAACATGTGCAGTTTGTCATAACGGGCGGTGATCTCGCCCTGCGGCGAAATCATGAACGACCGATTGGCAAAGCGGGTTTCGGGCGCGGGCGATTTGACAGCCAGCGACCCCGCCAGCACCCAGATACCCAATGCGCGGGCCTCATTGCGCAGCGCGGCCAGAAAGGGATCGCTGTCTTCGGGATGCAGCACCGCGTTTTGATGCGCACGCGAAGAGGACACGCAATTTGTGACCTCAGGCGTGAGCGCGATCTGCGCGCCCTGCCCTGCGGCGTCGCGCAGCATCTGCCGGACAGTGTCCAGGTTTTCGCCCGGATCATCCGAAGATGTCATCTGAAGCACCGCAATCCGCATCAGCTTGCCAGAAGCGGATCCAGCTTGCCCGCCTGTTCGAGTGCGTAAAGATCATCGCAGCCGCCCACATGAGCATCATCAATAAAGATCTGCGGCACGGTGCGGCCACCATTGGCGCGGGTGATCATCTGTTGTTTCAATTCAGGCTGTGTCAGCACGTTGTACTCGGTGAACTCAACCCCTTTTGAATTCAGCAGACGCTTGGCCGCGTGGCAGAACCCACAAAGCGGTGAGGAATAGATTTCGACGTTTGGCATGGTAGATCCCGACTAGAGTTGCGCTTTTCTAACGGGATTTAGGTATCTTTGACAACGCGTGCCAGTACGGCAACATTAACCTGCGTTGCACCTGCTGCAAGGCAGGCGTCGGTTGCGGCGGTCATGGTGGCACCTGTGGTCATCACATCATCGACGATCAGCACCGGCCGGTCTGCGATCAGATCCGTGCGCCAGTCGGGCACACGCAGCACACCCTGCAAGGTTTCAAAGCGGTCTTCGCGGCTTTTGCCATCCAGCGAAGGGGTGGGTTTGCGGCGTTCGATCAGGTCGGGGCACCAGTCAAGTTTCAGCAGTGTGGCCAGTTCTTCGGCCAGCAGGGCAGACTGATTGTAACGTCGCGACAAAAGCCGGTGCAGATGCAGAGGCACCGGCGCAATCAGCGTGTCAGGGGTGACAAGCGGGCGGCACAGGCGGGCCATCCATTGTGCTGCGGGCTTGGCGATATCATAGCGATCGCCGTGTTTGAGCCCCAGCACCAGACGGCGCCCGCGCCCTTTGTAGAGGATCGCAGCGCGCCCATGCTGCCAGGGGCGCGGGGTAGAGAGACATTCGTCGCATAGTTCAGCGTGGCGGGAATTGCCCGGCAGCGGTGTGCCGCAATGATCGCAAGACAGGCCTGAAATAAAGGGCGTGTCTTTCCAGCAGCTGCTGCAAAGCCCGAAATCGGTATCCACCATCGACCCACAAGAGATACAGCGCGGAGGGTAAATCATCTGCACGAGGGTTTGCATACTGCTCGCCCACAAACTATCAGCTTTCATATGTCACACACGCCTCGCCTTACCGATCGCCAAGCATTGACGCGCAACAGAACACGGGCCCTGAAAGACCCTGCTTTGTTTCTGCACGAAACTGCTTTGGACGAGGTGGAGGATCGGCTCACAATGGTTAACAGAACCTTTACGCAGCCGGCGATTGTGAGCCCTTTTGTGCAGCTGTGGCAAAACCGCTATCCGCAGGCGGTGGTGATCCCCGATGACGACATTCTGGCGCTGGAACCGGGCGCGCATGATCTGGTGATCCATGCCATGGCGCTGCACTGGGCGGATGATCCGGTGGGGCAGCTGATTCAATGCCGCCACGCACTGCGCCCGGATGGGCTGTGTCTGGTGATCACGCTGGGTGGGCAGACATTGCATGAGTTGCGCAGCGCGCTGGGACAGGCTGAAATCGAGATCACCGGCGGGCTGTCACCACGTGTGGCCCCCATGGGCGAGATACGCGATCTGGGGGGGCTGTTACAGCGCGCCGGTCTGACCCTGCCTGTGGCGGATGCCGCGCCCCTGACCGTGAGCTATGAAAGCGCGCTGCATCTGATGCGGGATCTGCGGGCCATGGGGGAAACCAATGCGCTGGAGGGGCGGCTGCGGCACATGACCCGGCGCGATGTTCTGCTGCGCGCAGTGCAAATCTATGCCGAAAGCTTTGGCACCGATGACGGGCGTGTGCCCGCCACCTTTGAGATGATCACCCTGACTGGCTGGAGCTATGATGCCAGCCAGCCCCAGCCTTTGCGGCCCGGTTCTGCGACACAAAGTCTTGCTGATGCGCTTGGCACGCAGGAAACCCCATTAAAAGATTGATCCAAACCCGAAACACGCCACGTATAGACCTGAGTGAAAACCTATTGGACGCCCTATGACCGCCACCTGCCCCGCACATGCGCCCGCTGATCACCCGAAAATCAAACCTGCCAAAGTGGGGATTCTGCTGGCCAATCTGGGCACGCCGGACAACTATGATTACTGGTCGATGCGGCGCTATCTGAGCGAATTTCTGTCGGACAAGCGGGTGATTGATTACCCGTCGTGGAAATGGCAGCCGCTGTTGCAGCTGATCATCCTGACAAAGCGCCCATTTTCCAGCGGTGAGGCCTATAAATCCATCTGGAACCACGACAAGGGCGAAAGCCCGTTGATGACCATCACCCGGGATCAGACCGCCAAGATTGCGGCGCAGATGCAGGCGGATTTCGGGGATCAGGTCATGATGGATTTCTGCATGCGCTATGGCAACCCATCGACAGACTCGAAGGTGCGCGCCATGGTCGAGGCGGGCTGCACCAAGATACTGTTTTTCCCGCTATATCCGCAATACGCCGGGGCCACCTCTGCGACGGCAAATGACCAGTTCTTTCGCGCCCTGATGAAAGAGAAATGGCAGCCCACCGCCCGTGTGGTAGACCCATATTTTGATCATCCCGCCTATGTTGAGGCGCTGGCACAGTCGGTTGAGCGCGCCTATGCCGAGGCGGCGGTGAAACCGGATCTTCTGGTGTGTTCCTACCACGGGCTACCGCAGCGCTATCTGATGGAGGGGGACCCCTATCATTGCCAGTGCCAGAAAACCACGCGCCTGCTGAAAGAGCGGCTGGGCTGGGATGACAGTCAGATTGCCACCACCTTCCAAAGCCAGTTTGGCCCGGAAGAATGGCTGCGCCCCTATACCGTCGAGGAGGTCGCGCGGCTGGCCAAAGACGAGGGCAAGAAGAACATCGCTGTGATTGCCCCGGCCTTTAGCGCTGATTGCATCGAAACGCTGGAAGAGATCAACGAAGAGATCAAGGAAAGCTTTGAAGAGGCGGGTGGTGAGCACTTTACCTATATCCCCTGCCTGAATGACGACGATGCCCATGTGGCGGCGCTGTCTCAGGTGATCCGCGAAAATCTGGGTGGCTGGGTAAAGTAACCCGCGCTGACAAAGGTAAAGAAAAGACCGCAGGTGAAGGCCTGCGGTTTCTTTTTTCACAACTATAAGATGTGTCCATTTTGGGGAAACTTGTTCGTATTTTCCCCGACCCGGAAATGCCTAAAACACTGGCGCAGACCGGTTAAGTCTTTCCCAAAAGTTAAAAGGCGACGCAAAAGCGCCGCCTTTTAGAGTACTGTTCTGATTCCAAAAATTAGTTGGAAGCAGCAGCCGCGATGATAGCAACCAGCAGCAGAGGTACGACGATACCAGCATTCGAAGACGACTGCTTGGTTTCTTCAACAACCACTACGGGCTCCATTTCAACTTCGCCTTTAGCGTAGGAACCGGCCATTGCGGACGATGCTGCACCAGCGAAAACAGCGGCGAGAGCGAGTTTTTTCATATCAATATCCTCCAGATATTTGCCTGTCGCACATACCATAGCGTACGCAGGCACCCAAGACTTACCTCGTGACTCGTTCTAAGCAGTATTTTCAGAGGTTTGCAATTGCAACCTGACGCTTAAACCGGGTCGATGGCAAAATTGTGGTTAAATCAGCAACACCTGAGTACCCACTTTTGCCATTTCATACAACTCTTCGATGTGTTCGTTGTAAAGACCAATGCAGCCATTCGATGAGCGGCGGCCGATCTTGCGCGTGTCATGAGTGCCGTGGATCCGGTAATATTGCCATGACAGGTGCAGCGAACGGGTGCCCAGCGGATTGTCCGGGCCGGGGCCGATGAAATCGGGCCATTCCGGGTTGCGCTTTTTCATGGATGGCGTCGGGCGCCAGCTGGGGCTTGGGTCTTTAAGGATAACCTGCGTGCGGCCCCGGCGGGTCAGTTCTTCGGTCAGGGGGACCGAGGACGGGTACAGATGATAAGTACCGTTTTCTTCCCAGTAGTGCAGCGCCCGCGAGCTAATATCCACCAAAATAGCGCCTTTTTTCAGATTGCTGAAATAAGGCTGCCAATCCAGAGTGCGGAAACTGCTGATGTTGCGGCGCACAACACCGGTGATTTCGCGTTCAATTTCAACCGACCCATCACCATCGACGTTCTGCGCCAGCGCCGGAGTGCCCAGCGCCGCTGCGCTGCTGGCCAGAAAAGCGCGGCGGTTCAGCTTGAAACCTGCTGATTTCGTCATTGTCCAAGCTCCTCTCAGCTTGCTCGTACCTGATTGGCGCGATCATATGGCCCGAATGCCTCAGTCGCAATTCAAACACTTGTCAGATGGCGTGCTCACGCCGATGTGGGTTTGATTGGACACGATTCCTTCTGTAAGGCATTTGGAAACACCGTTTTTCGTGAGCAGAATATATGAACCGTCGCGCTTTCTTTGCCCTGTCCTCTGCTGCACTGGTTGCAGCCTGTGCTGATTCGACGCCCGCCGCGCCAAAACTGGGGCCCGATGGCAAGCCTCTGCCCAAGCTGTACCGGATCGGAAATAGCGGGCGCGTACAGTTTCGTCTGCTTGATTCGGTGAACGCGCTGCGGCAGGCCGGGGGCGTTGCAGAGCTGCGGATGGATTCAAAGCTGAACGCGGCGGCGGCAACCCATGCGCGCGATATGGCAGTGCAGAACCGGCCCTGGCACTTTGGGTCAGACGGGTCTTCGCCGATCGACCGGGTACAGCGCGTGGGCTATACTGGGCGTCTGGTGGGGGAAACCCTGTCGGAGACCTATGAGACAGAGCTGCAGACCCTTGCCGCCTGGATGGAAGAACCCGCCACGCGGCAGATCATCATGGATGCTTCTGCACGGGATCTGGGGTTCAACTGGCATCAGGAAAGCAATGGCAAGATCTGGTGGGTCATGGTGCTGGGCGGTGTGGCACCGGGCGCAGGCGCGATTGCTCAGCCGGTGGCCAGCGCACAGCCTGCGGCAGCGCCCGCTGCGCCTGTGGCCTCGGCCCCGATTGCGACGGATGATCTGGCCAGTGTTCTGGCGGAAATTCAGGGCTAACTAACCCTACCCGCAGCGTATGAGATGTCAGGCCTTGCACCGATGTACAGGGCCTTTTTCAGACACAGGTTCGTGAGGCGACATTTTCTGGCAAAGAGATAAGGTGGCACAAACCAAGGAGATCTCTATGCCCAAGCCCATCAAAGCTGCTGCCTTCGACGCCTATGGAACGCTGTTTGATGTCTATTCAATCGGGCGCCTGCTGGAACAGTTTTTTCCCGGTCACGGGGCGGCGATGGCAGGCACCTGGCGGGATAAGCAGATAGAATACACCCGGCTGCGCACCATGTGTGATCGCTATGTGGATTTCTGGCAGGTGACGGGCGATGCGCTGGATTATACCGCCGACTTTCATCAGCAGGATATGGCTGCGGATCAGCGACGTGCCTTGATGGATCAATACGCAGAGCTGACGGCCTTTCCCGAAAACGCCGGAGTTTTGCGGCAACTAAAAGACATGGGGCTGCCTCTGGCGATCCTGTCGAATGGCACCCCCAGAATGCTGGAAAGCGCGCTGGGGTCATCGGGGTTGGCGCAGTATTTCGACCATGTGCTTAGTGTGGAAAGCGTGCAGAAGTTCAAGACCGATGCCGCCGCCTATCAGATTGGGCCGGATGCCTTTGATCTGCCAGCGCAGGAAATCCTGTTTGTCTCGTCCAATTGCTGGGATATCTGCGGGGCCACCTGGTTTGGCTATCACACCATCTGGCTGAACCGCGCCGGACAGCCTTTGGAACGGCTGGGGGTAGAGCCGCATCACATCGGATCGTCGCTGCTGGATGTGGCGGGCTATGTTCAACAGATGAATGGATAAACCATGCTTGTTGTTATCTTTGAAGTCTTCCCCAAGCCCGAGCATCGGCAGGATTATTTTGATATCGCTGCTGATCTGAAAACGCATCTGGCGCAGGTGGAAGGCTGCCTGTCGATTGAACGGTTCGAAAGCTTGGTGACCGAAGGCAAGATCCTGTCGCTGTCTTTCTGGCGTGACGAAGCGGCGCTGTCAGAATGGCGCAATGTGTTTGAGCACCGTCAGGCGCAGGCGCGGGGGCGTGATCAGCTGTTTGAGGATTACCGCATTCGCGTGGCCGAGGTGACGCGGGATTACACATTGGAAAAGCGCGGTGAAGTCCCGAAGGACTCCATCGCGCGGCATGGGTAAAACCATTCAAAAACAGATTCTTACGGATTAATCTGAATAGGCGTGCCGTTTTTGACCATCGCATAGATTTCGCGCATTTCGCGATTGGTCACGGCGATACAGCCTGCTGTCCAGTCAGGGCCGCCCTTGCGATTCTTCCACGGGCGACCGTGAATAAAGATATCACCACCGGGGCTTTTACCCAGCGCGCGGGCTTCGGCCACATCCTGGGCATTGGGGTAGGAAATCCCAAGGCTGAGATAGAAAGAACTGTTCGGATTGCGACGGTCGATAAAGTAATTGCCTTCTGGCGTTTTACCGTCGCCTTCGATCTGTTTGTCGCCCGTGGGCGCAAAGCCCAGACCGAAATCATAGGCTTTCAGCACCTCGCGCCCGTGCAGCAGGTACATGCGCCGATCCCCCTTGTTCACCACGATCTGGGTGACCTCGGGGCCATTGTAGCGCTGGAATTTACTACAGGCCGTGACGCCAAGCGCCAAGGCCATGATCAAAAAGACTTTTAGGAACCGCATCTCATTGCCTCTGAAGTATCAGCTTGTCTGCAAGCTTTATGTTTTTTGGCAATGTATCTTATTCTACCTCTTTCGGATAGCGCAGGATTTCCTAGCCGCGCTTTTCCGCCAGCATTTTTTCGATGGCTTCCAACCGTTCCAAGACCTGATCGCGGTAGGCGTCTGTCTTTTCATTGTCTTCCTCGTGGTGAGCATCCTGCATCGAATTCACGATCAGACCCACCAGCAGGTTTACCACCGCAAAGGTAGTGACCATGATAAAGGGCACAAAGAACAGCCAGGCATAGGGGTAAACCTCCATGACGGGGCGTACGATGCCCATGGACCAGCTTTCCAGCGTCATGATCTGGAACAGCGTATAGGCGGACAGGCCCAGATCACCGAACCAGTCTGGAAAGCTGCTGGCGAACAGTTTGGTGGCGATGACCGCGCCGATGTAAAAGATGATTGCCATCAGCAGGAAAACACTGCCCATGCCCGGAAGCGCGGTGACGAAACCTTCGACAACGCGGCGCAGGCGGGGGGCCACGGAAATAACCCGCATGATTCGCAGGATACGCAGCGCGCGCAGCACCGACAGGCCCTGTGCCGCAGGCACCAGCGAAATGCCGACAATCACGAAATCAAACAGGTTCCAGCCATTGCGGAAGAACCGACCCCCGCGCGCGAACAGTTTGGCAGCGATTTCGGCCACAAAGACAGCAAGGCAGAGTTTATCGAGAAAGCCGATCAGCCCACCCCATTTGGCCATGATTCCGGGCGAGGTTTCGAACCCCAGAATAATGGCGTTGAACAGGATCACGGCAATGATGGTGTTCTGAATGCGCGGTTGATCCAGCAGGGTATTCAGGCGATCACGAAAGGACATCGGTCATTTTTCCAAAGTGAAAGAAGCGGCAAGCTCTACATGCGTGGACCAGCGGAACTGGTCAACCACCTGCACCCAATTCAGGCGATACCCGGCCTGCACAAGGATCAGCGCATCGCGGGCAAAGGTCACGGGGTTGCACGATACAAAGGCAATCTTAGGCACGCGGGCGGCGGCCAGCTGTTCACATTGTGCTTCGGCGCCCGCGCGGGGTGGGTCGATGACCACGCCGTCAAAGCGCTTTAGCTCATCGGGAAGCAGCGGATTGCGGAACAGATCGCGGGCTTCAAAGGTGACATGTTTCAGCCCCTGTGCATTGCGCCAGCCGTGATCCAGCGCCAGCATCATGGCGCGGCTGCCTTCGACGGCATGAACCCGGGTCTGTTGCGCCAAAGGCAGGGCAAAGGTGCCGCATCCAGCAAATAGATCAGCGATATGTTTGACATCGCCCAGCGCCTCTTGGACCGCATCCAGAAGGGTCTGTTCCCCATCAGGGGTGGCCTGAAGAAAGGCACCGGGGGGCGGTGTGACCTGCGCGCTGCCAAAGGTCTGATAGGGCGGCATGCGGGTCAGGCTTTCGTCATCCCAGGTGATGCGCGAGAGGCCGTATTTGCGGCCCAGTTCCCCCAGGGCGCTGCGCAGGTCGGTATCAATTGGCTTGCCACCGGTCACTGAGATATCCAGCCCCAGCGGGCTATCGGTGACCAGAACAGACAGTTCGCCTTTGCGACTGGCCCCCAGCACAGCGAGATCCTGAACCATGGGGATCGCACCCGCCAGTTTAGGGGATACCAGCTGGCAATCGGGCACTTCGACAACCACGTCAGAGCCTTTGCGATGGAAGCCAGCCAGAGCGCCCTTTTTCGTGCGGCGGGCCGAAAAAGAGGCCCGCCTGCGGGACCGCGCCGGAGAGGTGTGGCACCCGCGAATGGGGGCATCCAGCCCCTGAGCCACCAGCGCACGGCGCACCACATCGGTTTTCCACTCTTCGACAAAACCATCGCTGGCGTGTTGCAACTGGCAGCCGCCACAGGATTTCGCGTGGCGGCAGGGGGCTTTGACCCGGTTCTCTGAGGGCGTGACAATTTTCGGTGCCGCCATGGCACCGTTTAGCACATCGCCCTCGACCTCTTCACCGGGAAGGGTGCCGGGCACATAGACCGGGCCGGGGGCGATCCCGTCACCCCGATGCCCCAAGCGTTCAATGATCATTCGTTGCATGCGGGCCTATTGCCCTGATTTGCGCGATCCGTCGAGCGTTTTCAGGAAATCTGCAACATCCTGCCGCGAGCGCAGCACATGACAGGTGGTTTCAGGCCCGGCCTGATCCAGCAATGACAGATTGCGTTGACGCACTGTGCGACGGGTTTTCCAGATGTACTGCCAGAATTCCAAAGCAAAATTTTCCGGGCACCCTTCGGGTAGATCCGGGCGTGTGCGGCCATAATCGCGCAAAGTCCGCCAGAAGACCCTCCAAACCCGAAGAGCAAAAGGAATATCCAACACAACAAGCGTATCAGCACGAGACAACCTGTGCGCCTGCGTCACCGCATAGCCACCTTCAAAGATCCACCGATCGCTGTTTTCTACTTCGGTGGCCATGCGCAGCTTGTCTTCGAAAGGGCGTTCGACCCAGCCGGACATCCAATGGATCTGATCCATGTGGTACACCGGCAAGCCCGTGCGCGCGCCCATCTGGCGCGCCAGCCAGGATTTACCCCCGCCGGGCTGCCCGACAATCATCACCCGTTTCATTCTGCTGCTTCTTGTCCAATGAATCCGCCTGACTGGCGGTTCCAATAGCGGGCATAGGTGCCATTTTGCGCCAGCAGGCTGTCATGGCTGCCCTCTTCGACGATCTGCCCCTGTTCCAGCACAATGATACGATCCATGCTGGCGATGGTAGACAGCCGGTGCGCAATGGCCAGTACGGTCTTGCCATCCATCACGCGGGTCAGAGCGGTCTGAATGGCGGCTTCGACTTCGCTGTCGAGCGCGCTGGTGGCTTCGTCCAGCACCAGAATGGGCGCGTCTTTCAGGATTGCACGGGCCAGAGCAATACGCTGGCGCTGCCCACCAGACAGTTTCACACCGCGTTCGCCCAGGTGTGCCTCATAGCCCTGACGGCCTTCGTGATCTTCCAGTTCGGTGATGAAATCATGCGCTTCGGCGCGTTTGGCGGCCTCGATCACCTGAGCATCTGTCGCATCCGCGCGGCCATAGCGGATGTTATCCAGCGCCGAGCGATTGAACATCGCGGTTTCCTGCGTGACCATGCCGATCTGACGGCGCAGACTGTCCTGAGTTACATCCGTTACGGGCTGCCCATCAATACGCACCGCCCCTTTTTCGGTGTCGTAAAGCCGCAGCAGCAGCGAAACCAATGTCGATTTCCCCGCCCCCGATGCACCAACAATACCGATCTTTTCACGCGGAGCGATATCAAGCATGATATTGCGCACACCCCCCGTTTCACGCCCATAAGCAAAGCCAACCCCATCGAACTGTACCGCCCCCTGAGAAACGGCCAGTTCGGTTGCATCCTGCGCATCCTGCAACGCATAGGGTGGCGTCAGCGTGCGCAGGCCGTCTTCGATTTCTCCCAGATTGGCGTACATGGTCATAAAGGTTGCACTGACCCAACCGGTCAACTGTGCCAGACGCAGGGCAACGGCCCCGGTGGCGGTGATTTCACCCGCAGTGACCTGCCCCAGCGACCAGAACCACAGTGCGCTGCCCACAAGGATCACAGGCAAAGCCCCGCCAAGGGCAATCAGGCTAAACCGAAACGCGGCCGAAACGCGGCCAAATTCGGCAAAGCGCAGGCGGTAACTGTCCATCGCTGACAGCGCGGTCTGATCTTCCTGTGCGGCATGGGCAAACAGTTTAACCGTTTTGATGTTCGTCGCGGTATCAACCACCTGACCGGTGATGTTCGCACGCGCCGCAGCGCGGGCCTTTGATCGTTTACGCACGCGCGGCATAAAGAACCGCAGCAAAAACCCATAGGCAACAACCCAGACCACCAGCCCAATCGCGATACGCCAGTCGATTGACCCAACCAGCAGCCCGGCCCCCACAACCGAGGCCAGCGCATAGAACATGGTGTTCACGATTTCGACCACGACGTCATTGACCGCGCGTGCCGTCTGCACCTCTTTTTGGGCAATACGACCCGCGAAATCATTGTCGAAGAAGGTAATCGAATGCCCCAGCGTATAGCGGTGAATACGTGAGAGCGCCAAAGTCATGACTGTGGGTTGCATCAAAACAGAGGTCGAAGCCGCAGACAGCCCAGAGACCAGCGGGCGCAGCACCAGAAAGAAAATCACCGCTGCAGCAAGCGTGGGCCATTGATCCGCAAAGATCATCTGCGGATCGCTTTCCAGTACCCCATCAATCACACGACCCAGAAACAGCGCCGCAGTGACTTCGAAAATGCCGATACAGATCGACAGGATGGCTGTCAGCGCGATCAGCCCCCAGGCCCCCTGCAAGGCCCAGCGCATGAAAGGCACCAGCTGACGCGGTGGGGCCCCTTTTGCGGGTGCAAAAGGGTTGGTCTTTAACGGGTTCATTCAGCAGCCTCGCCTTGTGTATCCGGGTCAAGGAACCCACCGCTCTGCCGCGCCCAGAAGCTGGCATAAAGCCCGCCCTGTGCCAGCAGATCGTCATGGGTGCCATCTTCGGCGATGCGGCCCTGATCCAGCACAAGAATGCGATCCATCTGCGCGATGGTCGACAGGCGGTGCGCAATTGCAATCACCGTCTTGCCCTGCATCATGCCGTAGAGCGTATCCTGAATGGCGGCCTCCACCTCTGAATCCAATGCGGATGTGGCTTCGTCCAGCAGCAGGATTGGCGCATCTTTCAAGATCACCCGCGCCAGCGTCACACGCTGTCTTTGCCCGCCTGACAGTTTCACCCCGCGTTCGCCCACATGGGCATCATAGCCACTACGGCCCTGCGGATCTTCCAGATCACAAATGAATTCATGCGCCTGTGCCTTTTCGCAGGCGTTCAGCATTTGCTCTTCCGAGGCATCAGGACGGCCATACAGGATATTGTCGCGCACCGAACGATGCAAAAGCGAGCTATCCTGCTGCACCATGCCGATCTGCATGCGCAGGCTATCCTGTGTCACGGCAGCGATATCCTGACCATCAATCAGGATCTGGCCCTGTTCCGCGTCGTAAAACCGCAAGAGCAGTTTCACCAGCGTCGATTTCCCCGCGCCCGACCGGCCCACAAGGCCGATCTTTTCGCCCGGTTTGATGGTCAGGTTGATCCCATCCAGCCCACCAGAATCGCGGCCGTAATGGTGGGTCAGGTCTTTCAGGGTGATCTCACCGGCGGTCAGTTGCAGCGGTTTGGCATCCGGGGCATCGATCAGGGTGATGGGCTGAGCAATGGTTTCCATGCCCTCAGCGACAACACCCAGTTGCCGGAACAGAGTGGTCAGCGCCCACATGATCCAGCCGGTCATAGCGCTGAGCCGCAGGCACAGCGCAGTTGCCGCCGCCACGGCCCCAGCCGAGGCACTGCCCTGCATCCACAGTGCAATTGCCCAGCCAACAACCCCAACAATAAGGAAGCCGTTCAGCGTGACCAGCACAACATCCATCACAGTATAAAGGCGCATTTCCTTGATAAAGGTTTCGCGCCCGTATTCGATCGCCTCTTTGGCGTATTCGATTTCGCGATCATGATGCGCGAACATCTTGACCGAATGAATATTGGAATAGCTGTCAACCACGCGGCCTGTGATCTGGCTGCGCGCATCCGATGCCGCCTGCGACGCAGGGCCGACACGGGTGATCACCACGCGCATAAACACGAAATACAGACCCAGCCAGATCAGCAGCGGAATCATCAGCCGCGGGTCGGCATCGCCCAGCAGCACCACCGCGCCCACCACATAGGCCAACGCAAAGGTGACGGCGTCAAAAACCTGAAACACCACTTCGCCGGCAGCAGGCGGGGCCTGCATGATACGGTTGGCAATACGGCCGGCAAAGTCGTTTTCAAACCAGCCAACTGATTGACGCAGAACATGTTTATGCGCACGCCAACGCATGATGGTGCCAAAGTTCGGCATGATGGCATTGTTCAGCACCAGAACATCCAGCGCCTGAAACAACGGGCGCAGGAAAAGGATGAACAGGGCCAGAAGGATCAGCGCCGTGCCATGGTTTTCCCAGACCTGAGCAGGATCACCGGTCAGGATATCCACGACCCAGCCCATCACGGCGATCAGCGAAATTTCCACCGCAGCAATCACAAGCGACAGCAGGCCAGCGGCCCAGAAGACTTTCTTGAACGGCTGCGAAAAAGACCACAGAAACGGCCAGAGCTTTTGCGGCGGTTGATTGGTTTCGACGTAGTCAGTGTAGGGATCGACAAGGTTTTCGAAAAAGCGAAACATAACAGAAGGCTCTCATAGAGAAAAAATGCGAAAATGATGGCTAGTCGGGTGTCTAAAGGCACCCGCACGCGCTGGGACTTCAGACAGGGCTGATGTTCGTCCAGGCTTGCACCATCATGTTTCCTCCGGTTAAGTCGCGTTTCGTGGTAAACGAGAATCACCCATCTGTCACCCCTGTTTTTAGGGCGCTAACAGATCTGCCTTGGTCAGGGTGAAATCCGAGGCAATCCAATCACGTTCCATCTGCCTTAGAGCATCGCCCAGCGCCTTGCCGGAATAGGTTTCCATCAGATCCTGCGCTTTGACTGGAAAACAGGCCTGCGCCGCCCGTTCAAGCGCGGGCAGATCCGAAGGTGTTAGCGGCATTTCAAAGCTTGCGGCACGCAGAATCATCACATCTGTCGCGGTGTTCAGATCGTGGCGATAGGCGATTTCGGGTAGGGATTGATCAGCGCCAATCAGATCATGCAGCAGGGTCAGACGGCGTTGCTGGATCTTGGACAGGCGCAGCGCAGCCCCGTCATGAAACCCGATCCCCACCAGACGGCGCAGAGGATCAGGTAATTTGCTCAGCGCCTCTTCATGCAGCAAAAGCGGACCCAGCGGTTTGGCCAGCGCGCCCGGCAGGATATGGGGCAGAACGCCTGTTTGCTCCATGACGCAGACCGCCATAAGCGGATCGCGTGCGGACAGCAGTTTCAGGATTTCAACGCCGATACGTTCCGCAGACAGCTGGGACAGCCCATCAAGATTGCTGGCAATGGCGGCCAGCGCCTCTGGATCCATGCCCTGCGCCGGGTTGCCGTACCAGGCGAAAAAGCGGAAAAACCGCAGGATACGCAGGTAATCTTCGCGAATGCGGCGGTTGGGGTCTTCGATAAAGCGCAGATGCCGGGCCTGAAGATCAGGCAGCCCCCCCAGCGGATCAATCACCCTGCCCTTCCTGTCGGCATAGATGGCATTCATGGTGAAATCGCGCCGCAGCGCGTCTTCGGTGATATCATCCGAAAAGCGCACAACGGCGCGGCGGCCATCGGTTTCCACATCGGCGCGGTAGGTGGTGATCTCATAGCCTTCGCCGTTGGCCACAACGGTGACTGTGCCGTGATCAATCCCGGTGGGCACAGGTTTCAAACCGGCGGCTTTGGCCAGCTCTATCACCCGTTCGGGGCGGGCATCGGTCGAAATATCAACATCGGCGACAGGTTCATCCAGCAGCGCATTGCGCACACAGCCGCCCACAGCATAGGCCTGATGCCCGGCCGCTTCCAGCATGGACATCACCTGCTGTGTACCTTTGGACTGTAACCAATCGCCGGTGATCTGCGTCATGCGCCGATCCGCTCTGCCAGACCGCGCAGCATCCGCGCGGTGGCGCCCCAGATGTAATAAGGCCCCAGCGGGACCGTGTAATAATGGCGGCTGCGCCCCTGCCAGCGCCGCGATTGGTTGATGAAATTCACAGGATCCGTCACATGGCTGAAGGGCGCGGTAAAGACCTCTTCGACCTCGCCGGGTTCTGGCACCGGATCAAAAGGGGCGCGGATCAGCGCCACAACCGGGGTCACGCTAAAGCCGGTCACGGTTTCATGCGCTGGCAGGGTGCCCAGCACCTGCACATTGTCGGGCATCAGGCCGATCTCTTCGCGGGCTTCCCGCAAGGCGGCGGCGGTCACATCCGCATCGCTTTCATCCACCTTACCGCCGGGAAAGGCGATCTGGCCCGGATGATGTTTCAAATGAGAGGACCGTTTGGTCAGAACCAGATCCAGCCCCGTTGCCCCCTGCTGAAACGCACAAAGCACCCCGGCGGGGCGCAGCTTGCGGTTTTCAGGCAATCTGACATCAGGGTTCAGATCAAAATCAGAAGACGGCGCGCTGGACAGCTCCAGCGCGCGCGTCAGGCGATCTATCTGATCATTTATCAGCATTTACCGCCTCAAACCCCACTGTCTTGGGATCAAGGTCATAATGCGCGCCGCAGAACTGGCAGTCTGCTGTGATGCGACCGTCTTCGGTGGTCATCTTTTCCAGATCCTTGGCCGAATAAATCGACAGGCTCTGGCGCACACGGTCTTCTGAACAGGTGCAGCCGAATGTGATCTGCTGCGCATCGTAAACACGCGGCTCTTCTTCGTGGAACAGGCGCACCAGCAGTTCGGTGGGCGGCACTGTGGGGCCGATCAGCTCAAGCTCTTCGACGGTTTCCAGATGCATATTCACCCGAGACCAGTTTTCGCGCTGCTCTTCTTCTTCGGCGGCTCTGGCCTTGGCGGCCTCTTCCTCATCAAGGACTGCGGGTGATGCCTTGGGCATGTGCTGCAGCATGATGCCACCCGCGCGCCAATGTTCGGGCACGCCCGGTTCGGTCGATTTGCCAAAGGACAGGCCAAAGGTGGTGGGCAGCTGTTCCGACTGCGCAAAGTAAGCCGAGGCGCAATCCGCAAGGCTGTTACCCGCCAGACCAGTGATGCCCTGATAGGGTTTCATACCATCGCCCTGATCAATCAGAATGGCGAAATAACCCTCTTTGCCCAGCTGTTCAAACCCGGGCGCCTCTGTCAGACGCTCTTGGTCAAAGCTGGCATAGGCGCGAATGCGGGCGGGCTGGCCTTCTTCTTCGGGGCCATAGTAATCGGTGGCGATCATGCGCACCGCGCCTTTGGTCTGCACCTGCAAGGACAGTTTCCAGCGCAGTTTCACTGTCTGACCAATCAGCGCCGTCAGCAGGGCCATTTCGGCCACCAGGGCCTCGACCACGGCGGGGTAGGCATGCTGTTTCAGCACACCAGACAAGACGCCATCAAGGCGCGCCACGCGTCCGCGCATATCGGAGCGATCAAGCTGGAAGGGAAGGACGGTGTCGTCCCAGGCGATTTTCTGACCAATGCTCATGGGGTTTCCTTATCTGCCTATGGCTGGCATATCGCGACCATATAGGGGCTAATACGCCCAACGCAAAGGGGGCCAGTGATGATCGCACGATTTGGACAACCACCTGTTCGGGGAAAACGCTATACGTTGCGGCCCGGCGCCTATGCGATTTTGCCCCGTGATGGCGCGCTGCTGCTGACGCATCAGGCAGAGCCTGAGCCAGAATTTCAGTTGCCCGGCGGGGGGATAGACCCCGGCGAAGGCCCGCTGGAAGCGCTGCACCGGGAAGTGTTCGAAGAAACCGGCTGGAGCATCGCCGCCCCGAAACGGCTGGGGGCCTTTCGTAGATTTACCTTTATGCCGGAATACGATCTTTGGGCCGAAAAACTGTGCATCATCTATGTGGCACGTCCGATTCAGCGTCTGGGGCCACCTTTGGAACCGGGGCATGAGGCGCTGTGGCGGACACCGCAAGAGGCGGTGCAGATCCTTGGTAATCCGGGTGATCGTGCCTTTGTAAAACGCTATTCCATCTGAACGGGTTCGAACCCGAAGGATTGTTCCAAAACATCGAATTCCAAAAGCGCGGCTGACACATCATCACCAAGGGAAGTGGAATCCTGCATCCCCTGTGTCAATCGCCAGAACACATCTTGCAAAAGTTCGGGGCCGCTGGCCACGGCGGCACATTCGCTGAACATTTTGGCCAACCCATCTTCGCCCAGCATTTCACCGCCTTCCATCACAGCCTCGGTGAAGCCGTCGGAATAAAGCAGCATCAGATCGCCCTTTTTCAGAAAGAATTCATGCTGATCATAAGACACATCGTCGACCAGACCGATAGGCAGGCCGCCGTTGCCGATAAATTCAACCTGCCCATTGGCCCGCAAAACCAAGGGCGGGGAATGCCCGGCCTGAACCATGCGCATACGGCCTGACCGCAGATCCGATGCCACATAGGCCATTGTCAGATATTCTTCGACGCCGGGATCTGCTGACAGGCGCTGGTTCAGAAGATAGGCGGTTTCAGCAGGTTCACGCATGGCATAGAACTGATCAAACCGCTTTTCCAATGCCACGTTCTGATCCGGGAAGTTGCTGGACAGATAGCCCGCAACCCGCGCTGTCACCATTGCCGAGGTGATGCCGTGGCCTGAGACATCAATACTATAGAGCCCCAGCCGATCATAGCCGGGGCGGAACATGCCAACCAGATCGCCCCCCACATGGCCACAGGGCTGCAACAACAGACTGACACGTGACGTGGCGATTTCCATTACCCGTTCGGGCACAAGCGATTGCTGAATGGTGCGGGCCTGCCGCAGATCGTTATCAATCGCTTCGTGAACTTTCTGAAGCTCTTCCAGCGCTTCGGAAACTTCGCGGTTCTTTTCTGACAGTTGCCGCTGCATCGACACAACGCGTTCACCCGCATTGATGCGGGCGCGCAATTCATTGGCATTCACCGGCTTTGTCAGGAAATCATCCGCCCCGGCATCCAGCCCCTGCGCCACCTCGCCCTTTTCGCTTTTGGAGGTGAGCAGGATAAAATAGCCATAACGATCTGAGTGAAGTTCACGGTAGCGGCGGCAGAATTCAAGACCGTCCATTTCCGGCATCATCCAGTCGGAGAGCACAAGATCGGGATCGGACTCAATGCAGATATCAAGCGCGATGGCGCCTGATTCAGCCTCAAAGACTTCGAAACCCCAGCGTTCCAGCATGGTCCGCATAATGCGCAGCTGCAGACGGCTATCGTCTACAACAAGGACCCTTTGGATCGCCCCTGTTCCTTGGTCTTGGCTATGATCGGGTTCTGCTTGCACCCCCGGACATCCTTACTCAGTACAACATATCCTGATGGGTAGCGCAGGTCTGTTAACGGGATCTGAAATATAAAATGCGCAACAACTTGGATTTGGTCAAAACCAATCTATGCCGCACAATGAGATCACATTTTCATCAGGAGGCGATCCAATGATTGACTGGTCCCGCGTAGAGGAACTTGTCGCTGAAATCGGTGCAGAGGACTTTCAGGAAATCCTGGAACTGTTCCTGAGCGAGGTTGAATCCGCAATTGATCTGCTGGCAGGGGCGGGCGATGACGCCAATGTCGTCGAAGAACAGATGCACTTTCTGAAAGGGGCGGCGCTGAACCTTGGCTTTGAGAACCTGGCGCAGCTGTGTCTGAAGGGTGAAAAGGCCGCCGCTGGTGGGC
This sequence comes from Pelagimonas sp., assembly GCA_025210455.1. Classification (GTDB taxonomy): domain Bacteria; phylum Pseudomonadota; class Alphaproteobacteria; order Rhodobacterales; family Rhodobacteraceae; genus JAOARQ01. The sequence continues at coordinate 59,773 of JAOARQ010000013.1, read as the reverse complement.
GGCCCCATGTTGTGACTGTGGACGAGGTGCGCAAAACCTATGAAGAGTCGCGCGGCCAGTTTCAGGAAGACCTGCCCAGCCGGCTTGCTGCTTGAAATCTAGATCAAAAACTGAGCTAGAATCTCGTCTTCGGTGATGTCCTGATAGGTAAAGCCCAGCGCGGTCATTTGCTGAAACAGGCGTTCAAAATTGTCCGGGCTATGGGTTTCGATCCCAATCAGAACCGAACCAAAGTTGCGCGCGGATTTCTTGAGATATTCAAACCGGGCGATATCGTCTTCGGGGCCAAGAATGCCAAGGAAATCCTTCAGCGCACCGGGGCGCTGCGGCATGCGCACGATCAGGTATTTCTTGATGCCGGAATAGCGCTGCGCGCGTTCCTTGACCTCTGGCAGGCGTTCGAAATCAAAGTTGCCGCCCGAGGTAATGCAGACCACCGTGCGCCCGCGAATCGCCTGCCCCATGTCTTTGAGCGCATCAATCGACAGCGCCCCTGCGGGTTCAAGAACGATTCCCTCGACATTGAGCATCTCAAGCATCGAGGTGCACAGGCGATCTTCGGGGATTGTCAGCGTGTTCGCCAGCCCAACCCCTTTGAGCCGATCAAAAGTTTTCTGGCCAATTTTAGCCACTGCTGCCCCATCGGCGAATGTATCGACATGGGTCAGCGCCACCGGGCGGCGCGCTTGCAATGCCGCGCGCAGACAGGCCCCACCCTGCGGTTCAACAAAAGTATATTGCACCTGATTTTCAAAATAGCTGAGCACCCCTGAAGACAGGCCGCCACCGCCCACCGGGATCACCAGCTGATCTGGCACGCGGCCCAGCTGAGCTTCGATTTCTACGGCAACACTGGCCTGCCCTTCGATGACGTCATCATCATCAAAAGGCGACAGGAAATGCCCGCCCGCCTCGGCGCAATAGGCTTGCGCGGCGGCCAGACAATCATCGAAATAGTCGCCAACCAGACGAATTTCGATCTGATCCTCACCAAACATCCGGGTTTTCTGGATCTTTTGCGCCGGTGTGGTGACGGGCATGAAAATCACGCCTTTCACCCCAAACTGACGGCACATATAGGCCACGCCCTGCGCGTGGTTTCCAGCGCTGGCACAGACAAAAAGCCCGCTGTCCTGCTTGCGCATCGCGTTGAATGCCCCGCGCAGTTTATAGCTGCGCACAGGGCTGAGATCTTCACGCTTTAGCCAGATATCTGCGCCATAAAGGCCCGACAGATGATCATTGCGCAGCAATGGTGTGGGCGGGAAAACATCCCGCATCGCCGCTTCGGCGGCTTTGGCTTTGTCCTTGAAATTATCCATCCCCGATCTGTGCCGCAGCCTTTCACAGCTTGCAAGTCACGAGATCGGGCGTTTTTCCACATAGTGGCCGTAAACAGCGTTCAGGAACGACGAAAAAAGCAACGCATTGAAAGCGCTGGCCAGGATAAGCGCGGGAATCATGACAAGAGGTTCATCTCGACTGCGCAGCAGTTCTTCGGCAGGGATAATTGCCAGCGCAAGAAGCGCAAACTGAACCAGCGCAACGCAGACCCCGCCAATGATCAACTCGGGCCAGGCACCGCGGGTGGCCTGCCAGACATCCTGCAAAAGCACGCGACTGCCAATGGCGGCAGCGGGCAGCATCACGGACAGGCGCAGCAACAGCGCAAAAATTACAACAATCAAAAGGGGTTGACCAAACATTTGCAAAGCAGAGTTGCGCGGAAGCAGGCCAAAGACAAAGATTTCGACGAACAGAACCCCCAGCGCAAGGATGAACATCAAAGCCGACAGCGCCCCATAGCTCAGGACGCCGGACAAGGACACCGGAGGAAGCCCCATGGCAGATCGTTGTGACAAAAGAACAAACCGATGCCAGCCGACATTCAGCCAGACCAGCATGAATGTCGACCAGAGCAGAATCCCAAGAAACGACAAAATTGTTTCATCAAGCCCGCTAGGATCTACGAAATAAAGCAACATCGCAAAACCCAGCACCGATCCGGCAGGCACAAGCGACATGCGCAGGGCGTCGGCCCGGTTGTGCCAGAGGATCCTGAACGCAAAGTTAAACAGGGCCCAGCCCTTTTTCAGGCGCATCATGGGAAACACAGATCAATCAAGCGGGCGCCCTTGAACATAGTGGCCATAAAGGGTGGTCAGCACGCTCACGCCCACCAGCCCCCAGATCGCGTAAAGCGGGGCCGTAATCAAAAACGCGGAACCCTGCATGGCGTTGTTCAACACAGTTTCGATCTGGTTTATCAGGACACTCGCCAAAGACATCACAATCGACAGAACCAGCAGGGTTCCCGATGATCCTTTTGTCGCTGTCCAGGCTTCGGAAATCGAAAGCTGTTCACCGATTGCCGTCGCAGGAAGAGTGATGAGCAGGCGATACGCAATCATATAGACCGGAAGATAAATCAGAGTCAGGACAACCAATAACGTTGTCGCGTCGACAGTGCTGACGATGGGCACGATGAACATGACCAACACGATGGAAACCGGCAGCAAGCAAAGCGATACAACGATAGACTGCAAAAGATATCCAAAGATACGTTTTGTCGGCAAAGGGGGCACCCAGCCCTGCGGGTATTCCTCTTTGAGGACAAAACTATGCCAGTTGACCACAACCCACAGGATGCAAAAGCAAGCCAACAGCGACGTTAAAAACATTGAAAGGATGCCCCCGCCGGATGGAAAGTTGAAAGGCATGTTCTGGTCTGTGGGCCCGGCTATAATCCCGGTCATCAGCAGTACAACCACTGCTGCGGCAATGATAGCGACTGGCAGCAACCCGATTTGCAAAGCCTCTTTCCAGTTGCGCAGAACCATGTTCAGCGAATGCAGAAAAATATTCCAACCCTTCATCGGGATCTCCTTAAACAATGACTTCTGAGTACCACCGCGCGCTTTATTGTCAACGACGCCGCCTTGCGACAGGCGTGAAAACGCGATAACGGGCCTGTGATACCAGCAAAGGACAGTTCCATGACCGCGCCCAAGAAAGTTGTGCTGGCCTATTCGGGGGGCCTTGATACCTCGATTATTCTGAAATGGCTGCAGACCGAATATGGCTGCGAAGTGATCACCTTTACCGCTGACCTTGGTCAGGGCGAAGAGCTAGAGCCTGCCCGCAAGAAAGCCGAAATGCTGGGCATCGCGCCGGAAAACATTCACATCGAAGACCTGCGCGAAGAATTCGTGCGCGATTATGTCTTCCCGATGTTCCGCGCCAATGCACAATACGAAGGTCTGTACCTGCTGGGCACCTCGATTGCGCGCCCGCTGATTTCCAAGCGACTGGTTGAACTGGCCGAGCAGCATGATGCGGATGCCGTGTCTCATGGGGCAACGGGCAAAGGCAACGATCAGGTTCGGTTCGAACTGGCGGCCTATGCGCTGAACCCTGACATTCAGGTGATCGCGCCCTGGCGTGAATGGGATCTGGGATCGCGGACCAAACTGATCGAATTTGCGGAACAGCACCAGATTCCGATCGCCAAAGACAAGCGCGGCGAAGCGCCTTTCTCGGTGGATGCGAACCTGCTGCACACTTCGTCAGAAGGCAAGGTTCTGGAAGATCCGGCAGAGGATGCACCAGATTATGTATACCAGCGCACCGTTCACCCCGAAGATGCGCCTGATACGCCGGAATATATCGAAATCACCTTTGAAAAGGGTGATGCGGTTGCGATCAATGGCACAGCCATGTCGCCAGCCACCATCCTGACCGAGCTGAACGAATACGGGCGCAAGCACGGGATTGGCCGTCTGGATCTGGTGGAAGGCCGCTATGTTGGCATGAAATCGCGCGGTATCTATGAAACACCGGGCGGCACCATCTTGCTGGACGCACACCGCGGGATCGAATCCATCACCATGGACCGTGGCGCGATGCACCTCAAAGATGAGCTGATGCCGAAATATGCCGAGCTGATCTATAACGGTTACTGGTTCTCGCCCGAGCGTGAGATGCTGCAGGCCGCGATTGATGCCAGCCAGGAACATGTGACAGGCACTGTGCGCATGAAGCTGTACAAAGGTCTGGCCCGCGTGGTTGGCCGCTGGTCAGATCATTCGCTCTATTCAGAAGAGCATGTGACCTTTGAAGAAGACATGGGTGCCTATGATCAGACCGACGCGGCAGGCTTTATCCAGCTGAACGCGCTGCGCCTGAAGCTGCTGGCAGCACGGGCGCGTCGCTTCAAGTAATTTAGTGTAGTAAGAGTACCTTACCTCATGGCCCGGCAATTGCGCCGGGCCTTTTCTTTTGGTCCCTTACGCGAAAGTCATGTTTTCCCCGTAGCGTCACGCTTGCTTTGACCTGTTTTAGGGTCAGGATGCGGCGAAACGCGAAAGGACATCTATATGGCGCTGGCTGATATTGCTCAGAAAATGCAATCCGGGTTGGACAAACATCCCCTTGAGAATTCAATCAAATTCGATTGCGGCGATGCGGGTGCGATCACGCTGGCAGACGGCTCTGCACATCTGGCGGATCAGGATGCAGACTGCACCATCAAGATTTCCGAAACCAATCTGGAAAAGCTGATCGCAGGGCAGCTGAACCCCATGACCGCCTTTGCCATGGGCAAGATCAAAGTATCGGGCGACATGAGCGTGGCGCTGAAACTTAGCCAGGTTCTGGGCTGATCACAGCAATTTCACCTTGTGGTGAGACAGGCTGCAACAGGGTTCCTGAAGGATTTCTTTTCGCTAGGGTACGGAAAACTTCAGGAGACCTTGATGCGTAAATTACTTGCTGTTGCCTTGCTGAGTGCAGGGTCTTTCACCGGTTCCGCTGCTGTTGCAGAGGAAATCATCGTCGCCGGTGGCTGCTTTTGGTGTGTTGAGTCCGACTTTGAAAGTGTCAATGGCGTGCGCGAAGCAGAGTCCGGTTTTACCGGCGGTAAAACGGCCAACCCGACCTATAAGCAGGTGACCAAGGGTGGTTCCGGCCATTACGAAGCCGTGCGGATTGAATTCAATTCCTCGACCGTTTCTGCCCGCAAGCTGTATGATCTTTTCTTCCGCTCAATTGACCCGACCGATGCAGGCGGCCAGTTCTGTGATCGCGGCGCCAGCTATCGCACAGCGATTTTCTATAAAAACAACGCCCAGAAAAAGGCTGCACAAGCCGCTAAGAAAGCCGCAGAGGCTGAGCTGGGGCAGAAGATCGTGACACCGATTGTGGCGGCCGGCCCCTTCTATCTGGCTGATGACAGCCATCAGGATTACTATAAGGGCACAAAACGGGTGCTGACCCGCTTTGGTGTGGTGAAACAGAAAGATGCTTACAAACGCTATCGCAATGCCTGTGGCCGCGATCAGCGGGTTAAGCAGCTTTGGGGGGCCTCTGCGCCGTTTGCCAAGTAAAGCTTAGGGTCAAGATGCATTAATCCTGACCCTAGGGCTGAAACGCCCGGACTTCGGCGAGGTCCGGGATAACATCGGCGGTTCCAAGGCGCGTGACCATGAGTGCCGATGCCTTGGAGGCCTGCCGAAGCGCCTGCTCCATCGGCATTTTCTGATCGAGGCCCGCCAGAAGATACCCGGTGAATGTATCCCCTGCACCGGTTGTATCAATCGGTGTCACGGGAACCGCAGGCACATCCGTCACCGCAGCATCATCGGTGTTGTACCAGCGGCTGCCCTTGGCCCCCAGCGTCACAACCACATCCCGCACCGGCAGGTTTTGCGGCAAAAGCCCGGTGGCCTCTGTCAGCTGTGCGGCTTCAACTTCGTTCAGGATCAGCAGATCCAGCATGGGCAGCATTTCTTCGACAACTTCGACCACAAAGGGCGCAGCGGCATAGGCCACCCGCATTCCCTTGGCTGAGGCCATTTTCGCGCCCTCATACTGACAGTTGGTTTCGTTCTGCGTCACAAAGATATCGTCAGACCCTGCCTCGGACAGTGCTTTTTCGATCTCGTGGCTGGCAAGATCATGGTTGGCACCGGGATAGATCAGAATCGAATTTTCGCCCGCATCATCCACGGCAATAATGGCGTGGCCTGTGGCTTCGGCGGTGGTCAGGATATGCCGGGTGTCCACGCCATATTCCATCAGCCGCTCAACCGCCCAGCGCCCATCTGCGCCAACCGCGCCGATATGAACCGCACGCGATCCCGCACGGGCAGTGGCAACCGACATATTGGTGCCTTTGCCGCCCAGACCTTTGCTGTATGACTTCGCCGACAGCGTTTCGCCGGGGGCGGGCAGATGCGGCACCTGATACACAAGATCTGCGTTGATTGATCCCAGATTAAAGATCGCCATGCTGCCCTCAAATTCCTGACGTTACACCTGATCACGTCAGGATATATCCGACGGGATCGCCGCGACAAGCGCAACCAAAGTGCCCCTGTCGCGGAAAACGGGTCTTAACCCACCTTACATGCCGCCAGAACGGCCATGTTCAGGATATCATTGGCGGTCATATTGCTGGAACAGATCTGAATCGACTTATCCACGCCTGCCAGAATCGGGCCAATCACCGTTGCCCCTGCCATTTCCTGCATCAGCTTGACCGAAATCGAAGCCGAGTGGCGCGCGGGCACCACAAGGATATTGGCGGGCGCAGACAGGCGCGAGAACGGGTAGGCCGCAGCCGCATCCGGATTCAGCGCCACATCAACAGTCATCTCACCTTCGTATTCAAAGCTGACGCCACGACGATCCAGCACCTGCGGAGCGATGTGCATTTTCTCGGCCCGTTCCGACACCGGATAGCCAAAGGTTGAGAAAGATACAAAGGCCACGCGCGGATCCATCCCAAGATGGCGGGCAACCCCAGCAGCACGTTCAGCGATATTGGCCAGATCTTCTTCGTCAGGCCATTCATGCACCAGCGTATCTGCGATCAGCACAATGCGCCCTTTGTGCAAAAGCGCGGTCACACCTGCGGCCCCGTGCTTGGCGTCGGCGTCAAAGACATGGTTGATCAGTTCCATCACATGGGCGGATTTGCGGGTTGCCCCTGTGATCAGACCATCGCCATGCCCATGCGCCAGCATAAGCGCACCGAACACATGGCGATCACGCGCGGCCATGCGGTGAATATCCGCGCGGTCAAAGCCTTTGCGTTGCAGGCGGTCATAGAGAAAGCTTTTGTACTGATCCAAATGGCGGGTGTTGGCGGCGTTTACGACCTCAAGTTCGCGCGCCGCATCACCCATGCCTGCGGCTTCCAGTTTGGCTTTCACATCATCGGGGCGGCCAACAACCAGCGCTTTGCCCAGGCCGCGGCGCTGATAGGTGACGGCAGCGCGCAAAACACGCGGGTCGTCGCCTTCTGCAAAGATCATGCGGGCCTGTGCCTGACGGGCGCGGGCACTGATCGATTGCAGGATCGACGCGGTCGGATCCATGCGCGCCATCAGGCTTTTTTCATAGCCGTCCATATCAACAATCGGACGACGCGCGGCGCCGGTGTCCATGCCAGCTTTGGCAACGGCGGGCGGAATGCGATAGATCAGACGCGGGTCAAACGGTGTGGGAATGATGTAATCACGGCCAAAGGTCAGCGACTTGCCATAGGCCAGCGCCACCTCATCTGGCACATCTTCGCGGGCCAGTTCAGCCAGCGCCTGCGCACAAGCGATTTTCATTTCGTCATTGATCGCGCGGGCATGAACATCCAGCGCGCCGCGGAACAGATACGGAAAGCCCAGAACGTTGTTCACCTGGTTCGGATAGTCGGAACGCCCGGTGGCCACGATGGCATCAACGCGCACTTCATGCGCTTCTTCGGGGGTGATTTCAGGATCCGGGTTTGCCATGGCAAAGATCACCGGGTTATCCGCCATGCTGGCGACCATATCCTGTGTAACAGCCCCTTTGACCGACACACCAAGGAACACATCCGCGCCATCCATCGCCTCTTCGAGGGTGCGCAGATCAGTAGAGATCGCATGGGCCGATTTCCACTGGTTCATCCCTTCGGTACGGCCCTGATAGATCACACCCTTAGTATCGCAGACGATGCAGTTTTCATGCCGCGCGCCCATGGATTTCAGCAGTTCGATACAGGCAATGCCCGCCGCCCCTGCCCCATTGAGCACGATTTTAACGTCTTCGATCTTTTTGCCCGAAATATGCAGCGCGTTCAGCAGGCCTGCGGCGCAGATCACTGCGGTGCCATGCTGATCGTCGTGGAAAACGGGAATATCCATTTCCTCTTTCAGGCGCTGTTCGATGATGAAGCACTCAGGCGCCTTGATGTCTTCCAGATTGATGCCGCCAAAGGTGGGGCCCATCAGCTTGACCGCTTTGCAGAATTCATCCGGGTCTTCGGTATCCAGTTCGATGTCGATGCTGTTCACATCGGCAAAGCGTTTGAACAGAACCGATTTCCCTTCCATCACCGGTTTCGAACCCAAAGCGCCCAGATTGCCCAGACCCAGAACTGCTGTCCCGTTTGAGATCACCGCAACCAGATTGCCTTTGTTGGTGTAATCATAGGCGGTTTCGGGATGCTCTGCGATTTCCTCACAGGGGACGGCCACGCCGGGGCTATAGGCCAGCGACAGATCCCGCTGGGTTGCCATAGGGACGGTGGCCTGCACTTCCCACTTGCCGGGGGTCGGTTCAATGTGAAAGGCAAGCGCCTCTTCGCGGGTAAACTTGGGCTTGGACATCTTATTCCTTGACGGTCGTAGCGGTTTGCGGGTTTCACACCCTGATCAGCCGCCTTAATGTCACGCGAAATCACTGGGGAAAAGAGTTGTGAGCGCTAACAAAGGAAATAAAAATACCGTCACACCCATGATGGCGCAATATTTGGAAATTAAAGCCGGTTATCCCGATGCTTTATTGTTCTATCGCATGGGTGATTTTTACGAATTGTTCTTTGACGATGCTGTGGCGGCCTCTGAGGCATTGGATATTGCCCTGACCAAGCGTGGTAAACACAATGGTGATGATATTCCCATGTGTGGTGTGCCTGTTCATGCCGCCGAAGGTTATCTGCTGACATTGATCCGCAAGGGCTTTCGCGTGGCTGTGGGCGAACAGCTGGAAACCCCGGAAGAGGCAAAGAAACGTGGCTATAAGGCCGTCGTGAAGCGCGATGTGGTGCGTCTGGTGACACCCGGCACCCTGACCGAAGAAAGCCTGCTGGAAGCGCGCCGACACAATTATCTGGCCGCTTTGGGCCGTGTTAGAGACGATTGGGCCATGGCCTGGTGCGATATTTCCACCGGATCGTTTCACGTGATGCCCCTGTCGCAGGCGCGCATCGGGGCAGAACTGGCGCGGCTTGCACCTTCGGAGCTGCTGGTTTCCGAAGCGGTGGATGACACCCTGCGCGAAGTCCTGAGCGATCTGGGCGTTGACCCCACGGTTCTGGGGGCCGCTTCGTTTGACTCTGCCGCCGCCCAAGGGCGCCTGTGTGGATTGTTCCAGGTGCAAAGCCTAACCGGCTATGGCGATTTTGAGCGCGCCGAGCTATCCGCCATGGGCGCGCTGGTGGATTATCTGGATATCACCCAGAAAGGTCGACTGCCGCTGCTGCGCCCGCCAAAATCCGAAGCAGTCAGCCGTTTGATGCAGATTGATGCCGCAACGCGCCGCAATCTGGAACTGACGCAAAGCATGAATGGGGGTCGCGCGGGCAGCCTGTTGTCGGTGATTGATCAGACGGTCACGGCTGGTGGCGCACGGCTTCTGGAACGGCGCGTGTCTTCGCCGTCACGTGAAACATCGGTGATCCACGACCGTCTAGAGGCCGTGCGCTGGGGCGTTGAGGGCACATTCAGCGATACCCTGCGCGACGCGTTGCGCCGCGTGCCGGATGTTGATCGCGCGCTGTCACGGCTGGGGCTGGATCGTGGCGGACCGCGTGATCTGGCAGCGGTGCGCAATGCGCTGACACAGGCCGAGGCCATCCATGATCGATTGGACGGGCAGGATCTGCCAGATCTTTTAGGGCGCGCGCGGAACTCTTTGAATGGTCACAATGACTTGCTGGACTATCTTGAAGCTGCTCTGATTGCAGAGCCGCCGTTGCTGGCCCGGGATGGCGGCTTTATCGCGCCCGGTTTTGACGAGGCCTTGGACGAGGCCCGCACCCTGCGTGACGAAGGGCGTGGCGTGATCGCGCGTATGCAGGGGGATTATGCTGAAGAAACCGGGATCAGCGCGCTAAAAATCAAACATAACAATGTCTTGGGCTACTTTATTGAGACAACGGCAACCCATGCCGACAAAATGATGTCGCCGCCGCTGTCTGAAAAGTTCATTCACCGTCAGACCACCGCCAATCAGGTGCGGTTTACGACGGTCGAACTTTCCGAGCTGGAAACCCGGATTCTGAACGCCGGGAATGAAGCGCTTCAGATCGAAAAACGTCTGTATGACAATCTGAAAGCCGCCATTCTTGAGAAAGCACCTGAACTGTCAGAGCTGGCGCTGAGCCTGTCGGAATTTGACCTAAGCCTTGGTCTGGCGGAACTGGCGCGGGCGCGCGATTGGGTGATGCCACGTGTGGATGAAAGCCGAGCGTTTCATGTGGAACAAGGGCGGCACCCGGTTGTCGAAGCTTCGCTTCAGGCCACAGGCGCGCCCTTTATCGCCAATGACTGTGTCTTGAACGCCGAAGGTGATGCGGCCAGCGTGACCCTGCTGACCGGCCCCAACATGGCCGGTAAATCGACCTATCTGCGGCAGAATGCACTGATCGCCCTGCTGGCGCAGATGGGATCATATGTGCCAGCGGCGCGGGCGCATGTGGGTCTGGTTAGCCAGATTTTCAGCCGCGTGGGGGCTTCGGATGATCTGGCACGCGGGCGGTCGACCTTTATGGTAGAAATGGTGGAAACCGCTGCGATCCTCAATCAGGCAGATTCGCGGGCGCTGGTGATTCTGGATGAAATCGGCCGCGGCACCGCCACCTATGACGGGCTGTCGATTGCCTGGGCCACTCTTGAGCATCTGCATGAGGTAAACCGCGTAAGAGGTTTGTTTGCCACGCATTATCACGAAATGACCCAGCTGGCGGGTAAGATGGATGGGGTGAAGAACGCCACCGTGACCGTTAAAGAATGGGAAGGGGAAGTGATTTTTCTGCATGAAGTGCGCGATGGTGCGGCAGACAGATCATATGGTGTGCAGGTGGCGCAGCTGGCAGGCCTGCCCAAAGCTGTTACCAACCGGGCGCGTGATATCCTTGAGGCCTTGGAAAAAGGGGAGCGGGAACGCACATCCCCCAAAGCGCTGATTGATGATCTGCCGTTGTTTGCAGCGGTGGCTGAGCATGTTGCTGCCCCGCCAAGCGGCCCCTCTGAGCTGGAAGAACAACTGGCCGCGCTTACCCCCGATGATATGAGCCCAAGGGACGCCCTGCAGGCGCTCTATGAGCTGAAAGCCCTGGTAAAGTAAGGAGACTGCCATGCAGAAAGATCGTGTTGTGCTGCTGGGCACCAAAGGCGGCCCGGCGATCCGTCCGGGCACACGAATGCCCACCTCTTCGCTGGTACAAATGGACGGGCAGACCATCCTGGTTGATGCCGGGCTGGGATGTACGCGCGGGCTGTGTGACGCAGGCGTGGCGCTGAAAGATCTGGAAACCATTGTCATCACCCATCTGCATTCGGATCACTATCTGGAACTTGGCCCGCTGTTTCACACCGCCTGGACGGCCGGTCTGAACCACCCTGTTCGCCTGATAGGGCCAAAAGGGCTGGATCAATACTGGGAAGGTTTTCTGGCCTCGATGGAGTTCGACATTTCCCTGCGTTTGCGCGACGAGGGGCGGCCAGATCTGAAATCCATGGCACAGATCGAAGAGATCAGCGAAGGCAGTACCGATATCGGGCCGCTGCGCATGTCAGTGCTGCGCAATGAACACCCGCCGATCGAAGACAGTTTTGCCCTGCGCTTTGATGGAGCGCAGCATAGTGTTGTGATTTCTGGTGATACGGCACCGATTCCCGAAATGATCCCCTTTGCCAAAGGGGCCGATCTTTTGGTGCATGAGGCCATGTTAAGCGCTGGCATTGAAGCGCTGTGTAAGCGCGTAGGAAATGGCGATGATCGGCTGCGCATCCATCTGGAGCGATCACACGCGCCTGCGGATCAGGTGGGAAAGATTGCAGCTGAAGCGGGGGTAAAGCACCTGGCCCTGAACCATCTGGTTCCCTGCGATGATCCTGACTTTACCGAAGCGGATTGGATCTCCGAAACCCGTCGTACTTATTCTGGGAACTTATCCATCGGGACGGATGGAATGGAAATCCCGCTGCAGGGGTAGAAAAGGAAAGCCCTTTACCTTTGATAAAGGTAGGGGGTCTGCAAGACGTTTGCCGACACTGATCGAAATGGCTGCGAACAGCCCAAATCTAGAAACTAGCAACTATGTCGCAAAGGGCGCCTTAGATCCGCTGAACATCATAAAATCGCCAAACTCCTCCTTCAGAAAGCGAAGTGAAACTTGTGATGCCTCCTATGATTTCTTTCCTCTATTATGCCATAGCAATAGTCACATTCTTTGCGATTGTTAACCTGTTGGATAGGTTTGTTTGGCAACCAAGGCGCAAACGAGAAGCAGCGGCGGCACCTCGCATCACACTTTCTGAAGCTCAATTGTTCTGGGGCTCTATCAAAGACAGCGCATTGCCCATCGCTAAGGCAACGGTACAAGCGAGACCGCCGAGATCACCGCAAGAAAGCCGGATCGGCGGGCCGCCACTTGCGATAGGGGCAGATAAGTCTTGGCCGAGGAGCGCCCATAATGGCTTTCCGATGGCTTTCATCGCGCAGGTAAACTTCTCGGAGCTGCCCAATATGGAGGGGTTTCCGAAACGAGGTGTTCTTCAAATATTCTCATCGTTCGAATTGGTTGATGTTATGGGAGGGTGCGAGCGTGTAGTTAGATGGGACGCTGATCCTCATACTGATGAACTAATTGCAATTCCTGACGAAATTCAAAAGACGACACGTAAGACCAAAGACTTCTCTGAAACAGCAAGACAGGTCGGTTTGCCGCTGGTTTTTGAAACCGACATGGCACTTGGGAATCCGTATAACTGGCCGTTTGAAGAAAGCGACCCTTCAATGGAAAACAGGCTCCCTGAAAGTGAAGAGGTCGCAGCTATCCTTGAGGGGTGGGAGAAAAGATCGGAACGAATTTTGGCGGGGTATGGCGACCACTGGGTGGGAGGACATCCGAGTTTTGTGCAGTATGACGTTAGGAGTGAATATTCCGCGTGTCGATATCTAGACCGCGTCTTGTTTCATTTGGGTTGCGACAATGAAATCAATCTCGGAGACGCTGGGCTGCTGAACTTAATGATCAGTCGAGACGCCTTGTCGAAAAGGGATTTCCAAAGCGCTTATCTGACCTGGGATTGTTATTGACGCTAATGAAGTTTGAAGCTGTTCTAAATAGAAGTCTCGCGAAATCGGACCTTTGCGACTAGCAGCACAATGGCGGCACTGTCACACTTTTATAGCTTTCTGCCCAAAGCACAGCCCGTTTGACACTGCCCCATTTATTGCAAAGGGCGGGGAAATCCCCGCCCTTTTTGTTCCACGTTTAACACCCGTTTCAGGCCGGGGTTGAGCTGACGCCCACCTGTGCTGGGCGCAGCAGGCGATCGTGCAACATAAAGCCCTCGGCAGAGACCTGAATGATGTCGCCAGCTTTGGTGCCAGGCAGCGGAGCTTCGAACATGGCTTCGTGCATTTTGGGGTCAAAGCGGTCGCCCACTTCCGGGGTGACGCGCTGAACACCGTGGCGCTCAAAGACGTTCAGAAGCTCTTTCAATGTCAGCTGAACACCTTCGATCAGCGCCACAGACCCTTCGCCCTCTGCCTCAGAGGCAGCGGCCAGTGCGCGGTTCAGGTTGTCATAGACCGGCAGCAGGTCACGCGCGATGCGGGTGCCGCCGTAGGCCTGTGCCTCGGCCCGGTCTTTCGCAGCGCGTTTGCGCGCGTTTTCCGCATCTGCCAGCGCGCGCATGAATTTATCTTTGTAGTCGTCGCGTTCAGCAACAACCTGTTCGACTGCCATTGCGACTTCGTCGATCTCTTCCATATCTACGGATTCCTCTGCCTCTGCGGCGTCGATATCGTCGAGAAACTCGTCTTTGTGATCTGCCATATCTCTACCTCTAGCTCCGGTCAGTAATCAATTTGCCAACCAGTTGCGCCGTATAGTCCACAATCGGAACAATCCGGCCATAGTTCAGGCGCGTCGGGCCGATCACGCCCACCGCACCGATGATCTTTCGATCAGCGTTCATATAGGGAGACACCACCAAAGAGGAACCCGAAAGAGAAAAAAGTTTGTTCTCTGAGCCAATAAAAATGCGCACGCCCTCGCCTTCATCGGTCAGTTCCAGAAATTCGGCGATGTCGCGCTTGCGTTCCAGGTCATCAAACAGGTTTCTAATCAGGTCCAGCTCTTCTTCGGCGGCGCTGTCTTCGAGAAGATTCGCCCTGCCCCGCACGATCAGACGCTCTGATGTGGCGTGGTCATTTTCCCAAACGGCGATCCCCGATTCGACAAGCTGCGCTGCCAAGGTATCCAGTTCCTGCCGGCGCCGCGCGACCTCGGCCCGCATGACGGTACGCAGTTCTGATAGGGTGCGCCCCTCAAGCAAGGCGTTCACGAAATTCGCCGCTTCGCGCATCGAGGAAGGGGTTTGGCCTGGTGGCGGGGTGAAGACGCGGTTTTCTACCTGACCATCTGCAAAAACAATCACCACCAGCGCACGATCCTGCGCGAGCGAGACAAATTCGATGTGCTTTAGCGGTGCTTCGTGTTTTGGTGTCAGCACCAGCGACGCCCCCTGCGTGACGCCCGACAAGGCCGCGCCAACACGATCCAGCAACCCGCCCACATCCGAGGCATTGCTGCCCATGGTGGCGTCAATTTTTTCGCGGTCTGTGTTGTCCAATTCGCGGACTTCCAGCAGGCCATCAACAAACATCCGCAGCCCAGCCTGCGTCGGAATGCGCCCGGCACTGACATGGGGGCTGTCCAGCAGGCCCAGAAACTCAAGATCCTGCATCACATTGCGGATTGTCGCGGCTGATACTTTTTCAGACAGGGTGCGTGTCAAACTGCGCGATCCCACGGGATCACCGCTTTCCAGATAGCCTTCGACCACGCGGCGAAACACCTCGCGTGAGCGATCATTCAGCTGAGACAGAATTTCCTGCGTATCGGACATGGTTTTCCCTTCAAGGTCATTAAAGGTCTTGGGAAGGAATCGTCAATCGGGGTTGCACCTTTGGGCTTGGGGCGTTTATCCCCAAGTCTAACAATTATGGGGATAAGTCATGAGACCTTCGGGACGTAAACTGGATGAAATGCGCGCAGTCACAATCGAGACAGGCGCAACAAAACACGCAGAGGGATCCTGCCTGATCAAGATGGGTGATACACATGTGCTGTGCACCGCATCGCTGGAAGAGCGCGTGCCGCCTTTTATCAAAGGGTCAGGCCAAGGCTGGGTCACCGCGGAATACGGCATGCTGCCACGTTCGACATCTTCGCGCATGCGTCGTGAAGCAGCGACGGGCAAGCAGGGTGGCCGCACTGTTGAAATTCAACGCCTGATTGGTCGCGCGCTGCGTGCTGGCGTAGATCGCAATGCACTGGGTGAACGTCAGATCACTGTCGACTGTGATGTGATTCAGGCTGATGGCGGCACGCGTTGCGCATCTATCACCGGGGGTTGGGTGGCGCTGCGTCTGGCGGTGAACAAGCTGTTGAAAGCTGGCGACATCAAAACCGATCCGCTGATTTCCCCCGTTGCGGCGGTGTCATGTGGTATCTATGCGGGCCAGCCAGTGCTGGATCTGGATTACCCCGAAGATTCCGAAGCCGGTGTAGATGGCAACTTTATCATGCTGGGCAATGGTCAGCTGATCGAAGTGCAGATGAGCGCCGAAGGATCGACCTTTAGCCGCGATCAGCAAAACCAGCTGATGGATCTGGCTGACAAAGGCGTGACTGAACTGGTGGCCGCGCAAAAGGCAGCAACGGAATGAGCCGCAAATTTGACGGCAACCGCCTGTTGGTCGCCACACATAACGCCGGAAAGCTGGAAGAGATCCGCGAACTGCTTGCCCCTTTTGGGGTAAGCGTCGTGGGCGCAAAAGAGATGGATCTGCCGGAACCGATCGAAGACGGCACCACCTTTGTTGAAAACGCCCGGATCAAAGCCCATGCGGCGGCAAAGGCAACCGGTCTCCCTGCCCTGTCAGATGACAGCGGTATTGAGATCGACGCGCTGGACAAGCAACCCGGTGTCTATACTGCGGATTGGGCGGAAACCGGCGATGGCCGTGATTTCAAGATGGCGATGACCAAAAGCCACGACCTGCTGGTTGCAAAAGGCGCGGCACAGCCATGGACCGCGCGGTTCTGCAGCACGCTGGTTCTAGCCTTTCCAGATGGGCACGACGAAGTCTTTGCCGGAATCGTTGAAGGTCAGGTCGTCTGGCCAATGCGCGGCGTCGAAGGTCATGGCTATGATCCGATCTTCCAACCGGATGGCTATGACATCACCTTTGGTGAAATGGATTTTGACGAAAAGAACCGCATCAGCCACCGCGCCGATGCCTTCCGCAAGTTTGTGGCTGGATGCTTTGACTGAGAATTGGCAAAGGGCCGGGTTCGGGCTGTATGTTCACTGGCCCTTTTGCGAGGCGAAATGCCCCTACTGCGACTTTAACAGCCATGTGGTGCGCCATGTGGATCAAAGCCGTTGGGCACGCGCCCTGGTGCGCGAAATCGAGCGTGTCGCGGCACAGACACCCGGTCGGGTTCTGAGTTCGATTTTCTTTGGCGGCGGCACACCATCCCTGATGTTGCCCTCAACCGTTGAGGCGGTTTTGAACGCTGCCCGTGACGCATGGACCTGGGCCAACGATATTGAAATCACTTTGGAAGCCAATCCCAGTTCTGTTGAGGCAGAACGATTTCGCGGCATTGCCGAGGCAGGCGTCAATCGCGTTTCGCTGGGTGTACAGGCGTTGAACGACGCTGATCTGCGACGGCTGGGGCGGCTGCATGATGTCGGCGAGGCACGGGCTGCGATTGACACGGCCCAGAACACCTTTGGCCGTGTGAGCTTTGATCTGATTTACGCGCGGCAGGATCAATCTGTAACAGATTGGAAGGCTGAACTGCGCGAGGCGCTGACCATCGGCGTTACACATCTTTCGCTGTATCAGCTGACAATAGAACAGGGCACAGCTTTTGGGGATCGCTTGAACGCTGGCCGATTGCGCGGTTTGCCAGACGAAGATCTGGCGGCGGATATGTATGAGGCGACACAGGATCTGTGTGATACCGCTGGCCTGCCCGCCTATGAGATTTCCAATCACGCAGCGCCCGAAGATATGTCGCGGCATAACTTGATTTACTGGCGCTATGGCGACTGGGCCGGGATTGGGCCCGGTGCACATGGGCGGTTAAGCTTTGGGAGCCAGCGAGTTGGGAATGCCGCCTGGGCTGCGCCTGGGAAATGGATTGAAGCGGTTGAGGCTGGGAATGGCGATGAGAGCCGCTTTGACCTGACAACACAAGATCAGGTAGGTGAACACCTGATGATGGGGTTGCGTGTTGTCGAAGGCCTAGACCTAAGCGTTCTGCGCGAAATGGATCCCACGATTGCACCAGATGAGGCCATTGACCGGCTTTGTGGCTATGGATTGCTTTGGAAAGACAAAACGACCCTCGGGGTGACATCCGAAGGTCGCTTGGTTTTGAATGCTGTTATCCGGGAACTGCTGCCTTAGTTCGGCGTTGAAAGGATCGCGCAAAGCGCGTCTAGCTGCTCCAGAGTATCGTAATTGATGGTCAGCTTGCCTTTTTCTTGGCCCGGTTTGTGATCAATTTTCACCTTCATCGTCAAAGCAGCGGAAAGATCCCCTTCCAGGGCTTTTGTGTCGGCGTCTTTTTCGACTTTGAACGAACCGCTAGGCTTGGGCTTTTCCTTGGTCATCAAGGTGCCTTTGACCAGCTTTTCAGTATCGCGAACGGACAGACCTTTTTCGATGACAATCTTTGCCAGCTCTTCCGGATTGGTGGCTGTGATCAACGCGCGGGCATGGCCGGCTGACAGCGTGCCATCTGCAACATAGTCTTTGACCGATTCCGGCAGGTTCAACAATCGCAATAGGTTAGCGATATGGCTGCGGGATTTACCCAGCGCTTCGGCCAGTTTTTCCTGCGTGTGGCCGAATTTGAACATCAGCTGACGGAAACCGGCGGCCTCTTCGATTGGGTTCAGATCCGCGCGTTGAATATTCTCGATGATGGCAACTTCGAGAACTTCGGTATCGTCGAATTCGCGCACCAGAACCGGAAGTTCGTGCAACTGCGCCATTTGTGCGGCGCGCCAGCGGCGTTCCCCGGCAACGATTTCGTATTGATCTTCGTTTTTGGGATTTACCCGCACGATGAGAGGTTGAATCACGCCCTTTGTGCGGATGGAGTTGGCCAGTTCATCCAACTGGTCTGGCGTAAATGTGCGTCGTGGCTGATCCGGATTTGGGACGATTTGTTCAATCGGCACCAGACGATCTGGGCGACGCGATGCATCGGGGGCTTGAGCAACTTCGGCAGGTGTGACATCTGCCATCAAAGCTGACAAACCGCGTCCCAAGCCGCGACGTTGATCTTTCTTTTCCATTTTTTTCGATCCCATGATGGTGCCCCTTTTATACCGCTTTACCAGCGAACGGCCTCTTAGGCGGCCAGAGTTTCGTTCTTTTGGACCAGTTCACGCGCCAGCGCCCGATAGGCAATCGATCCTTTGGAAGAGGTATCGTAGCTGAGCACAGGCATCGCGTAAGAAGGCGATTCCGATACGCGCACATTGCGAGGGATAACCGAGCTGAATACGAGTTCACCAAGATTGTCGCGTGCGTCGGCCTCTACCTGCTGAGACAGATTATTCCGCGCATCATACATTGTCAGAACAATGCCCTCGATCCGAAGTTTTGGATTTACCGTCTGGCGCACTTCTCTGATGGTCATCATCAACTGTGACAGTCCTTCCAAGGCAAAAAATTCACTTTGCAACGGAACCAAAACCGAATGAGCCGCGACCATCGCGTTCACAGTCAACAGGTTTAGAGATGGCGGGCAATCAATCAAGATGTAGTCAAAACAATACTCAGCCAATTGCGACTGGCGCATTGCATCATGCAACAGATAGCTGCGTTTCTCGTTGGAAATCAGTTCAATATCGGCAGATGACAGATCTACAGTCGAAGGGATCAACGACAGATTTCGGGTCGTTGTTTCCAGAATAACATCAGAAAGATCGAGATCTTCCAGCATAAATTCGTAGGTAGTATATTCGCGATCTTCAGGTTCAACACCAAGACCAGTAGACGCGTTCCCCTGAGGGTCGAGATCCACAATCAGAACCTGATAACCCAGTTCACATAAAGCCGCGCCCAGGTTAATAGTTGTTGTTGTCTTTCCTACTCCGCCTTTTTGGTTGGCTACGGCAATAATCTTTGGTTCGTCTGAACGCTGCCGATCAGTCATAAGAAAGATCCCTCACTTCAAGTATTACTGCATCTGGGTCAGTTACACTTTTATGCGCTGTGTAGGTGAATTTCCACTGCTCTTGCGCTTGTCCACATTCTTTTCCCCAACTTTCGCCTTTCGGGAAGAGGGCGATACCTTTTTGTGCAAGATGGCGCTGCGAAAATCCAAGAAGATCTGTGAGTGAAGCCAAGGCACGAGCTGAAATTACGTCTGCATTCTGCGGTTTCAGAGTTTCGATTCGCGAGGTTTCGACGATCGTGTTTGTCAGGTTTAGCTCGCGCTTAACTGTGTTCAGAAAAACAGATTTCCGCGCATCACTTTCGACAAGTGTCACCTTTAGATCTGGGCGCTTTTCCATCGCTAAGGTGGACAACACCAGCCCGGGGAACCCGCCCCCACTTCCAAGATCCAGCCAGTTGTTCACATCTTCTGGCGCAAACTGAAAAATCTGTGCGGAGTCTACAAAGTGCCGCCCCCATGCATCGGCTAATGTCGACTTTGACACCAGATTAATCTTAGGGTTCCATTTTTGCAAAAGTGTAAGATATGCTTCCAGACGATCCAATGTTTCACGTGAAACATCATCAAAGATATTATGATGCATTCTTTTTCCCTGCTCTCTTGCGGGACTTTATCTTCGCAACCAACAAAGCCAAGGCAGCTGGCGTCATACCGTCAATACGAGAGGCTTGTGAAATATTCTCGGGACGATTCATCAACAGCTTATTTTGTAGCTCCGTCGACAACCCTGGAAGATCCGCAAAAGAAAAATCAGATGGAATTACCAACTCTTCATCTTTGCGCAGCAAAGCGACATCCTTCGCTTGCCTCTCAATGTAGTTTGCATAGAGAGCTTCCTTTTCAAGCTGAGAAACCGATGCCTGATCAAGCTCTTTAAAATCACCATTCAGATTTAACAGCATGTGAAAGTTAACATCTTTGAAAGATAGCAACTGGTAAGCACTACGCTTGGTACCGTCCAAATTAACACTGACACCCATGCTTTGTAGCTGATTTGGAGTGAACATTGTTTCGGTTAACACCTGACGCGCGCTATCCAGCGCGTCCATCTTTTCTGCAAAGCGCTGCTTGCGAGACTCAGAAATAAACTCACGTTCAATGGCCAAAGGTGTCAGACGCTGATCAGCATTGTCAGCTCTCAGACTAAGTCGAAACTCTGCGCGGCTAGTAAACATACGATAGGGTTCTGCCACACCTCGAGTCGTCAGATCATCGACCATTACACCAATATAGCTGCTTGTTCTCGAAAACTCAATTTTATCTTGCGAAAAGGCCTCTGCCGCTGCGTTTAAGCCAGCCACCATTCCCTGTGCAGCAGCCTCTTCGTAACCTGTTGTACCATTAATCTGCCCAGCAAGATACAAACCGGGCACTGACCTTAACTGTAACGTTGAGCTAAGTGCACGTGGATCAATATAGTCATACTCAATTGCATAGCCTGGCTGAACAATTTCAACGTTTTCTAAGCCTACAATTGAGCGCACGTAGTCATACTGCACATCTTCAGGTAATGAAGTTGAGATGCCATTGGGATAGACGGTAGTGTCATCCAGCCCCTCTGGTTCTAGAAAGATCTGGTGTGATTCTTTATCCGAAAAACGCACGATCTTATCTTCGATAGATGGGCAATATCGAGGGCCAACACCGTCGATATACCCGCCATACATGGCTGAACGCTTGAGATTTTTTTCGATTATCTCATGTGTTTTCAAGTTCGTATGGGTAATTCCGCAGGAAATCTGCCTGGCACTGGGCGCGGCATTCATGAATGAGAACATAACTGGATTCTCATCACCATCCTGACGATCCAAAATATCCCAGTTGATAGTTTTACCATTCAGTCTTGGTGGCGTGCCAGTTTTTAACCGCCCAAGAGGCAGCCCAAAATCATCAATTTTCTCGGCAAGTCTCACAGAGGCGCGATCACCCATCCGACCGCCTTGTGTTTTTTCCTCACCAATGTGAATGATCCCGCGGAGAAATGTACCGCTGGTCAAAATAACTGACTTAGCTCGTACTTGACTGTTATCTCCGAGTTCAACACCGGTGATACGCCCATCTTTCATTAGGAAATCAGTCACCTCACCACATATCAATGTAAGGTTTTCAGTTCCCTCAATTTCAGAGATCATTGCTTTCTGATAGAGCTTTCGATCTGCTTGCGCCCTAGGCCCCTGAACAGCTGGCCCTTTTCTTCGGTTCAGCAGGCGATATTGGATACCGGCTTTATCTGCGACGCGCCCCATGATCCCATCGAGGGCGTCGATCTCACGCACAAGATGCCCCTTGCCAAGCCCGCCGATCGCGGGATTACACGACATGACACCAAGATCAGAACCCCGCAATGTGATCAAAGCTGTGTTTGCACCATATCGCGCAGCCGCTGTCGCTGCTTCGGTACCGGCATGTCCACCGCCAACGACTATCACATCAAAATCGCAATGTTTCACGTGAAACACTCCTATTTCCCAACGCAGAAGCTAGTAAAGATTTCATCAAGCAAGTGTTCAACATCAACCCGCCCTACCAGCGCCTCAAGCGCACGCGCTGCCACTCTGATCTCTTCACTACAGACATCATATAGGTCAGGGCCCGCATCAAGCAAATTGATTGCTTCCTGGATGCCACCCAATGCACTAGTCAGCGAAACTCTATGCCGCTCTCGGCTCGCCAGACCAACATTTTGTGTTCGTTCAGAAAGAACGATCAAGATCTTCTGAACCAATTGGTCAACACCGTTCCCAGTAACACCTGAAACACCAAAGATGTCAGCCTGCTGCTCTGTGTCTTGCTTCGCGATCGCGACCACATCCCCACTTCGAACGTCAAATACTGGTTTTTCACCGGTATTGATCAAATGAATGCGGATATCCGCGGCGTCAGCGCGTTCGCGTGCAATATCAACACCGATAGTTTCGATTGCATCATCTGTGTCGCGAATACCCGCAGTATCAAGCAACGTAACGGCAAATCCACCAATATCCATGCGCACTTCGATCACATCACGGGTGGTTCCTGCGACTTCCGATGTGATTGCTGCCTTGCGACCAGCGAGATAGTTTAAAAGAGTCGATTTACCTGTATTTGGTTCGCCAACGATTGCGATCTCAAATCCAGTTCGAACCCGTTCAGAAGCTTTAAAATTCGCTAGTTCTGACTCCAGATCAACGCGAACCTTTGCAAGAAGTTCAATAACTTCATCCGTTACATCAACGGGCACCTCTTCGTCAGCAAAATCTATCGTTGCTTCCAAAAGCGCAGCAGATCTAATGAGAAGTGCCCGCCATTCATCTGTTTTACCAGATAAAGCACCGTTCATGACACGCAGCGCATGATCCCGCTGAGCTTCTGTTTCTGCATCAATCAGATCAGACAGCGCTTCGACCTGTGTCAGATCCATTTTCCCGTTCTCAAGCGCACGCCTTGTGAACTCTCCTGGATCAGCTATCCGTAAACCGGGAATAGACGACAATTCGCTCAGAACAGCCTGAATAACTGCGATACTGCCATGCAGATGAAATTCCGCAACGGGTTCACCGGTGAAGCTCGCGTCATTTTCGAACGTTAAAACAAGAGCTTGATCAAGATGTTTACCATCTTGATCCTTCAAATTTCTCAACGCGGCATAGCGCGCTTTGGGAACATCACCTGCCAATCTCTGCACAACATTCAGTGCTTCGGATCCGGAAACACGAATAACGGACACTCCGGCACGACCCGGAGCGCTGGCCAAAGCAAAGATTGTATCCATCGGACCTTAGCTATTCATTGAATCGAAGAACTCAGAGTTGCTCTTCGTTTGTTTCAACTTGGAAAGCAGGAACTCAATCCCATCAGTGGTGCCCATCGGGTTAAGGATGCGGCGCAGAACAAATGTCTTCTGAAGATCAATTTTATCGACCAGAAGATCTTCCTTCCGCGTACCTGATTTCAGGATATCAATCGCCGGGAACACACGCTTATCAGCGACTTTACGATCCAGAACGATTTCAGAGTTACCAGTCCCTTTGAATTCTTCAAAGATAACCTCGTCCATACGCGATCCGGTGTCGATCAGAGCGGTCGCAATAATGGTCAGAGACCCACCTTCTTCGATGTTGCGCGCAGCACCAAAGAAACGTTTCGGGCGTTGAAGCGCGTTTGCGTCAACACCACCTGTCAAAACCTTACCGGAAGACGGCACAACAGTGTTGAAAGCCCTACCAAGTCTTGTGATCGAATCCAAAAGGATAACCACATCTCGTTTATGTTCCACCAAACGCTTGGCTTTTTCAATCACCATCTCTGATACAGCGACGTGACGACCAGCTGGTTCATCGAAGGTAGAAGAGACAACTTCCCCCTTCACAGACCGCTGCATGTCGGTCACTTCTTCCGGGCGTTCGTCGATCAGCAATACAATCAGATAGCATTCAGGGTGATTTTTCTCGATCGAATGCGCGATGTTCTGCAGAAGTACCGTTTTACCTGTCCGCGGGGGTGCCACGATCAAAGACCGCTGACCTTTCCCAATCGGCGACACAAGATCAATGATCCGCGCAGAGCGATCTTTGATCGTTGGATCCTCGATCTCCATTTTCAGGCGTTCATCTGGGTACAACGGTGTAAGGTTGTCAAAGGCGATCTTATGACGTGCTTTTTCAGGCGCTTCAAAGTTGATCTTTGTAACGTTCAGCAAAGCAAAGTAACGCTCTTCCCCATCTGGCGCTTTGATCTGCCCTTCAATGGTGTCACCGGTGCGCAGCGAATGTTTGCGGATCATATCTGGCGAAACATAGATGTCATCGGGGCCAGACAGATAGTTCGCCTCGGGGGATCTGAGGAAACCAAACCCATCCTGAAGAACTTCCAACACACCATCCCCACTGATTTCCCAGCCATCATCTGCGCGTTCGCGCAGGATCTGGAACATCATTTCGCCTTTACGCATGGTCGAGGCGTTTTCGATCTCAAGCTCTTCCGCCATGGCCAAGAGATCTTTGGGACTCTTGGCTTTGAGATCGGCAAGGTTCAGGCGTTCTTCGGTCATAACATACCTTTAACAGGCCGTTAGGCCTTTTGTTATAATTCTCTGGGAAAGTCTCTCCTGAACAGGAGTTGCGCCTCTCATACGCAGTTCACCCTTCTGAGTCAACTCAGGCTCAGCGCTGGGGGTCAGATCTAAAATATAAAATAAAATTAAGAAGGATTTAGATTTTGTTAGGGGAGGTATTTTCTGGGTATTATTTGGTTATCTCCCGGGTTGTACACAAGGCACAAGCCTGTGGATCATATGTTGGACGAAATCCTGCATGATCATTGTTCATAGATTTTTAACTATGATTTACAGAGCTTTTACTGGTCGTTCTTTCTGCGCTGCGGCAGAGGCAAAAACGTGGACATCTTGGCGGCGGTGCAACTTACCCAAAGGTTTCACTTTTCCTTACTCACCGACGAAGAACCATGGAACTGCGGTGCATGAACAGGTGGTACATCCCCAAGCTTGCAAGAGAGGCGTTTTTTCCCCAGAAAGATCATAGGCTTCCCGCACAAGGTTTTCCACGAAACAATCCCCATGTCTTTTGATCTTATCCTCGCTTCAGGCTCTGAAATTCGCGCGCAGATGCTGCGAAACGCCGGGCTTTCTATTGGAATCGAATCCCCTCGGGTGGATGAAGAATCGATCAAACTTGCGCTTTTGCAGGAAGAGGCTTCGCCTAGAGATATCGCAGATATGCTGGCCGAGGCAAAAGCCGCCAAAATCGCGCGCAAGTTCCCTGATCAGATGGTGCTGGGCTGCGATCAGGTGCTGGATTTTGACGGTCGGATGTTTTCCAAACCCGCAACCAAGGAAGAGGCGCGGCAGCATCTGCTTGAACTTAGCGGTAAAACGCACAAGCTTTTGTCAGCAGCGGTGGTTTATCATGAAGGTAAACCGGTGTGGCGGCATGTTTCGATTGCGCGTCTGACCATGCGACAGCTTTCAGAAGGTTACCTTGACCGCTATCTTGAACGAAACTGGCCTGATATCGGCAGTTCCGTGGGCGGTTACAAGCTGGAACGTGAAGGGGTGCGCCTGTTTTCCCGCATTCACGGGGATCATTTCACCATTCTGGGGCTGCCGCTGGTTGAGCTCTTGAATTATCTCGCCGTCAGAGGAGTAATAGACGCATGACAGATCGTATCCCCCTGGCCGGCGTGATCGGATCCCCGGTTGCCCATTCAAAATCCCCTGCCCTGTTCAGCCATTGGCTGCGCAAAAACGGGATCAAAGGGCATTATGTGCCCATGGACATCGCCGAGCAGGATTTTGAAAAAGCCGTGCGCACCATGCCCAAGATCGGTTTTGTCGGCGCCAATGTGACTATTCCTTATAAAGAAAAGGCGCTCGCGCTTGCGGATGAGGTGTCAGATCGGGCGCGGCAGATCGGGGCGGCGAATACGCTTGAATTCAAAGACGGAAAGATCTTTGCGGATAACACCGATGGCTATGGGTTTATCGAAAATCTGCGCCAGAACGCGCCAGATTGGGATCCTGCGGCAGGTCCAGTGACAGTCTTTGGTGCGGGTGGCGCGGCACGGGCGGTTTTGTCTGCCTTACTGGAGACTGGCGCACCCGAAATTCGCCTGACCAATCGTACCCGCGCGCGGGCAGAGACCTTGCAAGCGGAATTTGGTGAAAAAATTCAAGTACATGATTGGGTTCAGGCCGCCAATATTATTGATGGTTGTAAAACTGTTGTGAACACATCTTCGCTGGGAATGACTGGCAAGGCTGAGCTGCGCGTGCCGCTGGATGGATTGCGCAATGGGATGCTGGTGACGGATCTGGTCTATTCCCCGCTTCAAACGCGTCTGTTGCGCGTTGCCGAAGATCAAGGGGCGCAAACCGTGGATGGTTTGGGTATGTTGCTGCATCAGGCGGTGCCGGGATTTGAACGCTGGTTTGGCCAGCGTCCAGAGGTGGACGAAGCCACCCGTGCCACGGTGCTGAGATGAGATTTAAACTGGGGCTGACTGGCTCGATCGGGATGGGAAAATCAACAACAGCGCAGCTGTTTGCGGATCTTGGATGTGTGGTCTGGGATGCGGATGCCGCAGTGCACCGGTTGTATTCAACAGGTGGCGCCGCTGTAGAAATTATTCGGGAAAATTTCCCGGATGCTGTCATGAACGATCAGGTGAGCCGTGACGCCCTGCGCGCAGTGATCGCCAAAGATCTAGGCGCCCTGCCCCGGATCGAAGCGATTGTGCACCCTTTGGTGCAGGCAGATCGAAACCAGTTTAAAGAGGAAAACTCTGAAAATATTGGAGTTTTTGATATCCCGCTGCTGTTTGAAACCGGTGGAGACGCGGAAATGGATGCAACAGTATGTGTTCATATTTCTAAAGACGTTCAACGTGACCGGGTGCTTGCCAGAGGAACAATGAGCGAAGCAGATCTGAATCGTATTCTGGATCGTCAGATGCCGAATGAAGACAAATGCAAGCGCGCGACCTATGTGATTGAGACCGATACGCTGGATCATGCAAAGGCACAGGTTCAGGCGGTTTATGATGATATTCTGACGAGGTTGGCTGATGCGTGAGATTGCACTGGATACAGAAACCACCGGTTTTGATCCGGAAAGCGGTGATCGTATTGTGGAAATCGGGGCGGTTGAACTGTTCAACCATGTGCCAACCGGAAACACCTATCACCAGTATATTAACCCGGAACGTGGCATGCCGGATGAGGCTTTTGGCGTGCACGGTATCGGCCCGGATCTGTTGAACAATCCACGTCCGGCGCAGACCGGTGAGGTGACGCTGAAAGACAAACCAGTGTTCGCCAAGGTTGGGCAGGCGTTTCTTGACTTCATCGGTGAGTCAAAGCTGGTGATCCACAATGCGGCCTTTGACATGAAATTTCTGAACGCTGAATTGCGTTGGATGGGGCTGCCGCAGATCCCCAATGATCGTGCGGTGGATACGCTGAGAATGGCGCGGGTGAAGTTCCCGGGATCGCCGGCGACGCTGGATGCGCTTTGTCGGCGGTATGGGATTGATAACTCAAACCGGGTGTTGCACGGTGCTTTGCTGGATAGTGAAATTCTGGCCGAGGTCTATCTGGAACTGATCGGCGGTAAGCAGCCTGATTTTGGTCTGTCCAGCTCTGCGGGACGTGACACAGGCGGTGGCGTGACCGAGCTGTGGCGCCCCAAACCCCGAGAAAGCGCCCTGCCCTCGCGGATTTCGGAAAAAGAAAAGGCGGCTCATGCCGCCTTTGTCGAGAAGCTTGGGGAAAATGCGCTCTGGTCCAAGACCTGAGCGCTGACCCGCTTTACTGAGTTGGGGCGGCTGCGGCCTCTGAGGCGGCGCGGCGTGCCAGTTCGTTGCGGTAAAGCGCCAGGAAGTCGATGTTTTCCAGGTTCAGCGGCGGGAATCCACCATCGCGCGTCACGTCAGATACGATACGGCGCACAAAGGGGAACAGCTGGCGCGGGCATTCGATCAGCAGGAACGGATGCATTTGATCTTCTGGGACGTTTTCGATGTGGAAGACACCCGCATAATCCAGTTCCAGAACAAACAGGGTTTCTTCGGTGCCTTTGGATTTCGAAGTGATGTTCAGTTTCATCACAACTTCGTACTGGTGTTCAGCAGAGCGCTTTTTCGCGTCGAGGTTCACCTGAACCTGTACGTCGGGCTGCACCTCACCGTTCACGCCTTTTTGAGACAGAATATTCTCAAAGGACATATCACGAATGAACTGAGCCATTACGTTCATTACCGGACCTTGCTGCTCTTGTGCTTCTGCAGCGCCGTTTTCTTCAGCCATGGATCATCTCCAAAATAAATTTCTTCGAAGGCATAGCAGTCAGAACCGCGGGTCTCAATGCTTCGTCCAGCCTGATCCGGGGTGATTTGGGGATTTTCCCGGTGGGACTTCGGTAAACTCACCTTCGATAACATCATCACGGGCTGCGCGCTGTGGGTGTTCACGGCGCATATGGGTTTCCTGCCCCATCTGGAACGAAGTCACTTTGACGCGTGATTTCAGATATTTGAAAACAGCCATGCGCACGGGCGGCATCAGCAGCGCAAAACCCACCGCATCGGTGAAGAACCCGGGCGTGAGAAGAAGTGCGCCAGAAATCAGGATCATCGCACCATGGGCAAGAGGTTCGGTAGGATTGTCCAAACGATTGAAACTGCTTTGTAAATCACGCAAAGCCATCTGTCCCTGCGCGCGAACCAGCCATGTGCCCAGGATCGCTGTCAGCACCACAACCGCTAATGTTGACCACAGGCCAATCGCCCCGCCAATCTGGATAAACAGGGCGATCTCAATCAGTGGAATAGCTAAAAAGGCAACAAACAGCCACATGGCGGGCAACTCCTGTGATTTGCTCTGGTGGACTCACCGGGTATCAGCACCTACATAGGGAGTTGACCAAAAAATTTCCATGCCGCCCCAAAAAGAGGTGACAATGAACGCTCCCATCGTTGAAATTCTGATCCTGGCCGGGATTGCCCTGTTTCTTGTTCTGCGTCTGCGCAGTGTGTTGGGAACGCGCGAGGGGTTTGAGAACCCTTCATCACCCAATGCCACGCCACGCCGGGAAATTCGTCGCGATTTCGACGTGATCGATGGCGGGCCGGATCATGATATCGTTGATCACGTACCAGAAGGCAGTGAAAGCGCAGCCGCACTGGCTGAGATGAAGAAAGCTGAGCCGGGCTTTTCTGTTGGTGAATTCATTGGCGGCGCGCGCGGGGCTTATGAGATGATCCTGATGGGTTTTGAGCGCGGTGACATGGAAGATCTGCGTGATTTTCTGGCAGAGGATGTTTTCGATGCCTTTAACGGTGTTGTCGAAAGTCGCGCTGCGCAGGGATTGACCATTGAGGCAGAATTCATCGGTGTGCGTGAAACTGCCCTGATCGAAGCCGCTTTTGACCTGAATAGCGGTCTGGCAGAGGTTACTTTGCGCTTTGTTGGCGAAATGACGTCGGTGGTGAAAAACGCCGAGGGCGATATTGTAGAAGGCTCTGCCAAAGATGTGAAACGCCAGAAAGATGTCTGGACCTTTGCCCGCACCATGGGTAGCTCGGATCCGAACTGGCAGCTTGTTGCCACGGACGCATGACACGCCTGTTTTCAGCGCTAGCCTTGGTGAGTACCCTAATGACCGGACCTGCCACAGCAGAGACCGACCCCAGCTATTCGATCCTCGGGTTTGAGGATCTGGACGGCTGGGCAGAGGATAACCACCAGTCAGCGCTGGAGACGTTTCGCAACACCTGTCAGGATTTTGACGACCCTGATTGGACATCGCTTTGTGCGCTGGCCCATGACGCCAAAGATGCGCGGCAGTTCTTTGAACTGTTTTTCCGACCGATTTTGATCTCGGACGGTGCGGATGAGGCGCTGTTTACCGGCTATTTTGAACCTGAACTGGATGGATCGCCGGTCAAAACTTCCAAGTACAAGTATCCTGTATACGCTATGCCATCAGAGGCGCGTCGAATTCGCCCCTGGCTGACCCGGCGCGAGATCCTGACATCCGGGGTGATGGCAGGGCGTGGGCTGGAGATTGCCTGGGTAGATGACCCGGTTGAGCTGTTTTTCCTGCAAATTCAGGGATCTGGTCGCATTCGTTATCCTGATGGTGGGTTTATCCGTGTGGGGTATTCGGGGGCCAATGGACACCCCTACAGATCCATCGGCAAGGAACTGGTTCGCCGTGGGGTGTATCAGCCGTATCAGGTGTCGGCCGAGGTGATCAAGAACTGGGTGCGTCGTAATCCGTTGCTGGGCGAGCAACTGCTATTTCACAATAATTCCTATGTGTTTTTCCGTGAAGTCAGCGAAGTACCTGCGGACAAAGGCCCGCTTGGAGCGATGAACCGATCTATTACCACATTGCGCTCTATTGCTGTGGATCCGCGGTTTACCCCACTGGGCGCACCTGTCTGGATTGAGAAAAACGGCAAAAACCCCATGAACCGTTTGATGATTGCTCAGGATACCGGATCAGCCATCAAAGGGGCGCAGCGGGCGGATATTTTCTTTGGCACAGGTGATCAGGCTGGGCGCACTGCCGGGCGGATCAAAGATGGCGGGCGCATGGTGGTTTTGATGCCCATTCAGCGCGCCTATGCTTTGTTACCGGAAGCGGTGCAATGACGAAACGTCGGCTCCGACCTGAGGAGTTGGAGCTTTGGCAACAGGTTGCCGGCTCTGCGGATCCTCTGCACAAGCGCCCTGCCCCGCGCGATCCCGTTCCTCCGAAAGATCTGTCACCAAAGCGGCGTGAGCCATCATCGCCTGTTTTGCCTGCCTTCACCGTTGGGGAAAAGTTTGCGCATACCGAAACACATGTGTTTCCCAAAACCACATCGCAGCGGGTGAAAGAAGATCCGTTGCAGATGGATGCCAAAGCCTTTGGTAAAATGAAGCGTGGGAAGCTGGTGCCAGAGGCTAGGATTGATCTGCATGGGCTGACACTGGCCCAGGCCCACCCGGAACTAAGCCGCTTTATCCTGACATCGCAGGCGCGTGGATTGCGGTTGGTTCTGGTGATTACTGGAAAGGGATCGTTTGAAGACCCCTATGATCCTGCGCCGCGCAGGCGCGGTGTGATCAAAAGCCAGGTGCCGCAGTGGTTGCGGATGCCACCTGTTTCAGCGGCTGTGATGCAAGTGGCAGAGGCGCATCGCCGTCATGGCGGTGGTGGGGCCTTTTATGTTTATCTGCGTCGTCTGCGATAAGCCGCCTGTTTTTGATAAAGCTGCGTAAAAGTCGCAGCTAAAATCCACTGTGTCCGGTTGTTCCCAAGCAATGGCAAGATTAGCTTTCAATCGGGAAATGCCCTTAGCTAAAGGAGTGACGACATGAAACTCATGTTCGCAACCGCGCTGGTCACAGCAGCCATGGCAACATCCGCATTTGCAGGTGATGCAGATGCGGGAGAAAAAGCCTTCAAGAAAAACTGCAAGTCGTGCCACACCGTCAAGAATGGCGATGAAACCCTGCTGAAAGGTGGCAAAACCGGTCCGAACCTTTATGGGATCATTGGTAAGCAGGCTGGAACCGTTGAGAAGTTCAAATACGGTAAGTCGCTGGTTCAAGCCGGTGAAGAAGGCCTGACCTGGACCGAGGAAGAGCTGATTGCCTATATCCACAATCCCAAAGCCTATCTGAAAGAAAAGGTTGGTGCAGGGGCCAAATCAAAGATGTCCTACAAGATGAAAAAGAAGGACATCGAGAAAGGTGTGGATGCGGATATTGCGGCTTACATGACATCAGTCAGCCCAGAGTAAACCTGCTATCGCTTGATGAGACAGGCGCTCCGATGGGGCGCCTTTTTCATTTTGTTAATCTCTTTCACCCAAATCTTTAGACAGGATGAGATTCAGAGACAGGTCTGAGGATGGGGAAGCGATTTTCAGTCGCAATGCTGGGGGCGACAGGTAAGCTTGGGTCGATGTTGCGGGCGATTTGGCGCGAAGATCCTGATGCGCCTTTGGTTTACCCCATTTCACGGCGCGATGTGTCTGGGATGGTTCAATGGCAGCCTGATCAAATGATCCCGGATCTTCCTAACGTTGATAGTGTGTTATCCCTCTGGGCCATTCGAAATGGATCAGAAGATGAGATGGCTGAAAATGCTGCCCTGGGATTGGCCGCAGTACGGCTGGCAGAGGCGCTGGGTGCCCCGCAGGTTCTGCATTTTTCGTCATCCGCCGTATATGGGAGGGCGACAGGCCCATTGAGCGAAAGCTCCCCCACGCATCCTGTTAATCCCTATGGGACAGCCAAGCTGGCAATGGAGCGCGCGGTTCTGGCCTATCCGACAGAGGTGAGGTCGGTCTTGATGCGCATCGGCAATGTTGCCGGTGCAGAAAGCCTGTTTGGAAGCCTTAGATCCAACGCAGATATTGTTGTTGATCGTTTTCCAGACGGGCAGGGGCCAAGGCGCACCTATATTGCACCGCATGATCTGGCCAGAATTGTGATGGCCTTACTGGCCCGCAATGACCTTTCCGGTCCAATCAATGTTGCGGCGCCTGTGCCCACAGATATGTACGATATTGCAAAGGCTTACCGAGAAGATGTGCATTGGTCGACGGCACCAGAAGGGGCGCTGCAAGATGTGGTGTTGGACACCACGATGCTGTCTGAAGTATTGCGCCTGAATCCCGTGACGGCTCAGCCAAAGCATTTGATCGCAAGTGCGCGTGCCACAGGGTGTTGGCCATGACGCCACTGCGTCGGCTTTTGGATCTGATCTATGCACTGGGTTTATCGGTGATTTTGTTGCCGGTTATTGTTGGTGTTGTGCTGTTGATCCTGTTGCGTGATGGGCGTCCGATTTTTTACCTTTCTGAACGAATGAAAACGCCCGAGACAGGGTTTCTATTGGTGAAGTTTCGGACGATGACTGTCGTTGAAACTGACGCTGGCGTGTCTGGCGGAGATAAAACTGCGCGAATTACAAAGACGGGAGGCTGGCTGCGAGACAAACGGCTGGATGAGCTGCCGCAGCTGTGGAATGTCTTGCGCGGAGATCTGAGCTTTGTCGGGCCCAGGCCACCGTTACGGCGCTATGTAGAGAAATTTCCCTATTTATATCAAAATGTTCTGAATGACCGGCCGGGGATTACCGGCCTTGCAACGATTTGCTTTCATCGTCATGAGGAACGCCTGCTGGCACCCTGCAAAACGGCCCTTGAGACCGAAGAGATTTATTGCCGACGCTGTGTACCACGCAAGGCGCGCCTGGATCTGATCTATGCGCAGTCGCGGTCGGCCTGTTCGGATCTTAGGGTCATGGTGGCAACGGTTTTTCGGAAAATTTCACTCCACAATCGTTAAAATCTGCGGGGTTCTCGTGGCTCGCTTTTACCCGACATTTTGAATTATTAATCCGCTGGTAAAGCTCATTGGTTACACCTGACCTTGTGGGAAATGAGGTGGTGAGATCATGAGTAGCGACGATCAGGTTGCGCCAATTATCATCAAGCGAAAGAAGGTTGTCGGCGGTGAAGGGCACCACGGTGGTGCCTGGAAAGTGGCTTATGCCGACTTTGTGACTGCGATGATGGCGTTCTTTCTTTTGATGTGGTTGCTGAACGCGACGACTGAAAAACAGCGCAAGGGTATTGCGGATTACTTTACACCGACGATTGCCATGGCACGGGTTTCTGGCGGTGGTGATGGCCCATTGGGTGGTGAATCTGTGTTTGCTGAGAATACCTTGCCAAGGATGGGATCTGGCGCGACCAGTCTGAATCCGACAGCGTCGAACATGGCGCAGGGCACGTTTAACTCTGGTCAGGCGCAAGCCGAAGACAGCGGCGAGGCTGAGGCCTTTGAAGAAGTGACCGAAATGATGATGGGCCGCAGTGGTGAAAGCATGGTTGCTGATGAACTGCTGGAACATATCGTTACCGAAGTGACTGATGAAGGGCTTGTGATCGAGTTCTATGAAACCCGTGCAGCGCCGTTGTTTGATAAAGACGGACAACCCACAAGATTGCTGCGCGATCTGAGCCGGGTGCTGATTTCGGCCTCAGCGATTGTGACAAACCCGATTGCGATCGAGGGGCACACATCGACCTATCCCCTTGTAATCGCTGAAAACCCTGCCTGGCAGGTTTCCAATGATCGGGCTGTGACCTTCCGTGAACTGCTTATTCTTGACGGGATGCCTGAAAAGCGAATCCATCGTGTCACAGCCTATGCTGACCGGGATCCTGCGCGGACAAATCCGATGGACGTACGAAACAACCGGCTTGAGATCATCTTCTTACGTACAAAGTGATCAGAGTTTGCTTCGCATTTTAGATGTTAGGTCTGCGTTAAACACGTCCGCTTATCTGTTGTCTTGGTTTTGTACCGAGACAGCAGAAAGGCGTGTCCATGACAATTTCTTCATCGCTCAATGCCGGTGTGGCGGGCCTGTCGGCCAATGCAACGCGGCTTGCAACGATTTCAGATAACATCGCGAACTCTTCGACAAACGGTTACAAGCGTGTTGAAACCGATTTCTCGTCAATGGTTATTGCGTCCAACGGGGGCACCTATACCGCTGGGGGCGTGCGTACAACAACACAGCGTTTGGTTGATGAAAGTGGCGCCCTGGTTGGGACAACAAATGCCACCGATCTTGCGATTCGTGGAAAAGGGTTCCTGCCTGTTGCCGAGGCAACTGAGGTGAATGCCGGGAACGGCAACCCGCAGATGTTCCTGACGACTACCGGTTCGTTCCGCGTAAATGCCGATGGGTATCTTCAAACCGAATCGGGCTTGATGCTGATGGGCTGGCCAGCTGATGCCAATGGCACCATCCCGACGTATCCGCGGGATACTTCGGCAAGCATGGAACCGATCAAAATAAATCTTAACCAATTTTCAAGTGAGCCAACAACACGTGCGACACTCGGCGTGAACTTGCCAGCCTCGTCAACAAATGCAGGATCTACAGCCGGACCTGAGAGTCTGTCGGTTGAGTATTTCGACAATCTGGGCCGCTCTGAGAAGCTGACTGTTACCTTTACACCAACGGTGCCTGCAACGGGGTCATCCAACGCTTGGAACGTTCAGATTTCTGATTCGGCTACAGCGGCCGCCTCGAACCCAGTTGCGGAATATAACGTAACATTTGATGCTTCGCGTGGCTCTGGTGGGTCAATCGCGTCGGTGACCACTGTGTCTGGCGGTGCATACAATGCCGCTGACGGGACAATGATTATTACCACCAATGGCGGCCCAATTGAGCTGACTATCGGTGCGCCTGGCTCAAACGCTGGTCTCACTCAGGTGGGTGATAAATTTCAACCTCTGAATATCTCAAAGGATGGTTCACCTGTTGGGAAGATGACGACAGTGAATGTAGATGAAAACGGCTTTGTTCATGCGCTGTTTGACACAGGTATTACCAAAAAAATCTATCAGGTGCCTTTGATCGATGTACCGAACGCCAACGGTTTGGTGGCGCGCGACAAACAAGTCTATATGCCATCAAATGAGAGCGGCAGCTATTTCCTTTGGGATGCAGGTGATGGCCCTGTTGGCGATATCGTTCCCTATGCACGGGAAGAGAGCGCAACAGATGTTGCGAATGAATTGACTGCAATGATCCAAACACAGCGCGCATATTCATCCAACGCCAAAGTCATTCAGACTGTTGATGAGATGCTGCAAGAAACCACCAACATGAAGCGCTAACGGGTTTTCCGTTTCGTTCTCCAGGAGGGTAAAGAATGTCTCTTTCGGGTGCATTGTATAATGCGTTTAGCGGTCTCAAGGCCAATTCACGTTCGGCAGCGCTGGTTTCGACGAATATCTCGAATTCAGCGACCGAAAGCTATGGCCGTCGATCCCTCGCACTGACGCCAGGGGCGGTGGGATCAACCGGTGGTGTTCGAATTGCAGGGGTTGTGCGACACGGGAATCCTGTGCTGATCGCAGACCGCATGGTTTCGGATGCGCAGACTGGCTATTCAGGTGATCTGAAAACTTTTGCATCCCGTCTGGAGGATTTGGTTGGTGAAACAGGTGAGGCGGGATCGCTTACGGATCGTGTGAATCAGTTTGAAAATGCTCTGATCACAGCAGCGGCGAACCCGTCTTCGACTCAACGGCTTGAGATGATAGCGACAACTGCAAACACTCTCGCAAATGATTTCAATCGCCTTTCAGCTGAGGTGCAGGATGCCCGAACCACGGCTGATCGGAAAATTGGTCAGAAAGTTGATCAACTAAACGAATCCATTTCGCGCTTAGACCAGATCAACCGCGATATTCTAAAGGCCACCTCGACCAACAGCGATAACGCAACACTGCTGGATGAGCGGCAAAAATTGCTGGATGAGATGTCTGATATTGTGCCGTTGCGGGTTGTTGCGCGTGAGAAGGGGCAGATTGCTGTTTTCAGCATGAATGGTGCCACGCTTTTGGATGGCTCTCCGCAGGAAATCGGTTTTCAGCGGACACTCACCATCGGTGCTGGTGATACGCTGGCGGGGGGGCATCTGCATGGTCTGACATTGAATGGAAATCCTGCAAGTGTCGGAAAAAATGGGCTGTTTGGTGGTGGTACACTGGCGGCTCAGTTTGAGATCAGGGATGAAATTGCCGTTGAACGCCAAGCCCAACTGGACGGTATGGCCCGTGATTTGATTGAGCGATTGGGGCCGTCTGGACCGGATTCCACATTGGGGGCCACTGATCCGGGGTTGTTTACGGACAATGGAGCATTGTTTGCCGCAGCAAATGAAGAGGGAATTTCCGGACGGATTAAGCTGAACACTTTGGTTGAACCTGGAAATGGTGATGCCTGGAAACTGCGTGACGGTTTAGGGGCAACAACACAAGGGGAGGTGGGGGAAGCGCGTTTGCTGCAAGGTATTTCTGCCGCGTTGTCAGCGCAAAATGCCCCCAGTTCGAGCGCATTGGCGCCGGTAGCACGTAGCTTTTCGAACCATGCGGCTGAGTTTTCTTCGACTGTTTCAGGGGCGCGCGTGCGAGCTGAAAATCTGCACAGTTACCAAACCTCTCAAAACACAGCTTTGTCAGAATTGGTTCTGAATGATGGCGTTGATACGGATCAAGAGCTTCAGACGCTGATGAAGATTGAGCAGCTTTATGCTGCAAACGCCAAGGTTATGAGCACCGTTGACGAGCTGCTCGAACGTTTGATGTCTATCTAAGGAAATACGCATATGGATTCTGTTGGAGATATGGCCCGAGCGCTTGTTTTGCGCTCAAATCAGGTCAAACTGCGTACTGAGATGGATAAACTTGCCGTCGAAGTGGCAACAGGTTTTGCAAGAGACTCAGCGCAGCATCTTTCGGGTGACACGACAAGTCTTTTGGCGATTGATCGGTCTTTGGCAAAGCTGGAAACCTATCGTGTCAATACGACCGAGGCGACCTTTATAACAGGTGCGATGCAGACTGCGTTAGATGAAATTCAGTCTCGTTCTGAGACGCTTTCGCAGGCACTGATTGCTGCTGACCTTACGCCAAATTCATCGCTATTGAGCACGATGTCGGATGATGCCGAGAATGCCCTTGGGCAGGTACTGAATGGTTTGAATCGCTCGGTTGCAGGTCGATCGCTTTTCGGTGGCACAGCAACTGATCGTCAGGCTGTTGAGGGGTTGCAGGATGTTCTGGCCGACCTTCGCACAGCCTTGTCGGGGGCGACTGATCTGACAAGTGTTGAAGCTGCGCTTGATACGTTTTTTGGGGCAGGGGGCACATATGAAACGCAAACTTATCGGGGGTCGAACACAGGTTTGGCACCTTTCATTCTGAGCGATACCGAGTCTGCGAATGTGGATATCCGCGCCACTGACCCTGCAATACGTGAAGTTCTGAAGCCCCTTGCGATGGCAGCGGTAGCAGCTGACAGTACCCTTGGATTTTCGACAGATCTTCAGGTTGAGATGCTGTCAAAAGCGGGGCGGGATATACTTGGTGCGCAGCAGAACATTGTGGAGCTTCGGGCGTCGCTTGGGGCTTTGGAGGGGCGGATTGAGCAAACCGTGACACGAAACTCGGCGGAAACAACCGCTACAAAAATGGCGCGCTTGGATCTGGTTGGAGTGGATAAATACGACACAGCCTCCAGGTACGAAAACATTCGCGGTCAACTTGAAAGCCTTTATGCAATCACAGCGCGTTCTCAGCGACTGTCCCTGGCGGAGTATATGAGATGATCACGCGATTTTTTCTGGCAGTTTCACTTTTGCTTTCTTTGCTTACCTCTGCGCAGGCACAATCGGTTCGCATCAAGGATCTGGTTGAAGTGGACGGTGTACGAGCGAATGATCTTGTCGGCTACGGACTCGTGGTTGGCCTGAATGGGACAGGTGACGGCCTACGAAACTCACCCTTCACCGAAGATATTATGTCGAACATACTGGAGCGACTGGGGGTAAATGTCACTGGTGAACAGTTCCGTCCCAGAAATGTCGCTGCGGTGCTTGTGACGGGGAAACTGCCACCATTCGCGCGGGTTGGAAATCAGATTGATATCACGGTTTCTGCTATCGGTGATGCCAAAAGTTTACTGGGTGGTACCCTGATCATGACGCCACTCAACGCGGCTGACGGTCAGATTTATGCGGTAGCGCAAGGGACTGTTATCGCTGGTGGTGTCGAAGCAGAAGGTGACGCCGCAAGGGTGGTACAGGGGGTTCCAACAGCAGGGGTTATTCCCTCAGGTGCGCGGGTGGAGCGAGAAGTAGAATTCGATTTCTCTAAACTTTCCACATTGCAACTGGCGTTGAGAGAGCCTGATTTCACGACTGCAGCGCGTATCGAAACTGTGATAAATCGTTCGATTGGTCGTCGCGCAGCAACTATGATTGACGCCGGGACCATTAGTGTTGATCTGAGCCAAACGGGAAGCAGCTCTCCGGCGCGGGCGATCGTGTCGATTGAAAACCTGTCTGTTGAGCCCCAACGCCGAGCCCGAGTGGTTGTCGATCAAAGATCTGGCACAATCGTTATGGGGGCGGACGTGCGCATTTCACGAGTGGCAGTTTCGCAAGGGGGTCTTACGCTTAGGATTGAGGAAGCTCCATTAGCGGTTCAGCCGAGCCCCTTTAGTGAAGGGGAAACCGTTATTGTACCACGTTCAGGTGCGGCGATCGAAGAAGATCCAGGGATCAGCCTGGCTGAAGTTCCAACTGGCACATCACTGTCCAAAGTCATCGCTGGCTTAAATGCTTTGGGTGTCAGCCCACGGGACATGATTGATATCTTAAAAAGCATCAAAGCTGCGGGTGCACTTCACGCTGAATTTGTCGTGATGTGATCGCACGCTGAGATTTTCTTAACTGCTCGGTGGCAAACTGCTAGCGGAATTGGTTGGGGAGAGCGGGTATGCTCGGAATAATCGGTATTGTTGTCATTTTCGCAATGGTTTTCGGCGGCTATCTGGCCGCCGGGGGCAAGTTGGGGATTATCCTAAAGGCGTTGCCTTTTGAGATGATGATGATTGGGGGTGCAGCCGTAGGCGCATTTTTGATCAGTAACGATGGCGCGAGTGTGAAACACACACTCAAAGATGTTGGTAAGGTTTTCAAAGGTGCTAAGTGGAAGCCTGAAGACTACCGTGATCTTCTCTGTTTGCTGTTCGAACTCATTCGTCTAGCGCGACAGAACCCTGTAGCAATTGAAGAGCATGTGGAGTCACCAGAAGAATCTACCATATTTGGAAAGTATCCAAAGATACTTGCCGATCACTACGCCCTTGAACTGATTTGCGATACTATGCGCTCTGTTTCAATGAACTACGATGACCCGCACCAGGTAGAGGAAGTTCTGGACAAACGCATCGAAGGCATGGCGCATCACGCTGGCCATTCCAGCCATGCTTTACAGGCAGTTGCAGATGGTCTGCCCGCACTTGGGATTGTCGCAGCGGTGCTGGGTGTTATCAAAACTATGGCATCCATCGATCAACCCCCAGAAGTACTGGGTAAGATGATTGGTGGTGCTCTTGTCGGAACATTCCTGGGTGTGTTTCTTGCTTATGGTCTGGTTGCCCCATTCGCCTCCAAAGTAAAGGTCGTCGTGGAAGAGGACATGCACTTCTATCATCTCATTCGAGAGGTTCTGGTTGCTAATCTCCACAACCATGCAACGAACATTTGTATCGAAGTTGGCCGCCAAAATACTCCAGGTCATTTCAGACCGAGCTTTGAAGATCTCGAAGAGGCGTTGAAATCTGTGAAACAGGAAGCCGCATGATCAAGAACATTTTACCTCTTCTAGTAGCTTTGTTTCCGTTTTCAGCAACAGCCCAAAATGCTGTCGTTCGCGGAGGTGAGCACGGTGACTTTACGAGATTGACAGTGTCTATGGATCAACCAACTGAGTGGTCAGTTAGATCCGAAAATAATGAAATCACAGTGGAGCTTGGAGAAGGGTATGACTTTAACCTGAATTTTGCTTATGCTAGGATTGGGACTGAGAGAGTGAATAATATTCAACGTCTCTCTGACGGATCGTCTATTGGTATACATCTGAACTGTGACTGCGAGTACAAATATTATAAACATAATGACTTAATTGTTGTTGATATTTTTGATGGTAGAAATGACGTGCTTCCTGTAAAGCGGGAAGTGGATAGATATCCAATAAGCGATACAATAACAAAAAATAAAGAAAGAATGAATTTGGTGTCAGGCTTTACTAAGCCTCGCATAGGTGTGTTTAGTGGTTTAGGTCCAAGCACGCTAAACGCACCAAGATCCCAAGTTTTCTTTCCTTCGCAGTTCATAAATCCTTCAACCAATGTGAGCCAAAATTATATACACAAAGAAAAAAAACCGGATAATATCTCACATGTTAGTGAAAATTTATCTCGTGGATTAGCTCGAGCTGCAACGCAAGGCTTATTACAACCATCTAATGAGAGTGATTTATCTGCGCCATACGAAAGAACTACTGTTGATCTGAAAAATACACAGCAAGTTGCATATCAGTTGGAAGAACAACAGATACGCTCAGTGATTTCGCAAGATATGAAAGCAGAGGCCGATCGATATTTTAAGTCTGATAGGTTATCTATTGGTGCAGACGGTTGCATACAAGATTCAGAATTGAAAATATCAGATTGGGCATCTGGTGTTGACGATATCGGCAGTTTGATTTCTAGTGTTAGATCTGAGATTGTAGGTGAGTTTGACGATGTTAATCTAGAGGCTTTGGAACAAAGAGTTAGGCAACTCGCATATCTTGGATTTGGCGCAGAAATGAGATATTCTATGACACTTTCGAAAGAGCTGGATAATCCGGTTCTACTCGCTCTATCGTTTTTGCTTGATAACGCTGATGATCCCAAAGATTTTTTAAAAAATCAGCTTCATTGCGAGGGGAATGTCCTTCTTTGGGCAGTACTTGAAGCAGATGAGGAATCTTCTGCCGATGAAGTTGATATGCCAGCGCTAATACGTAGCTTTGAAATTTTACCACGGCATTTGAAAGAACATATTGGGCCTGAGCTTTCAGAAAAACTCACTAATCTAGGCCGAACGACTGCGGCTAAGGAGATACTAAGACGTTTAGAAAGAACAGCTGGTGGGAAGACAGATAGCATCGAGCTTGGTCGCGCTAAAATTGAATTACGCGAAGGCAACGTTAACAAAGCGGAGATAAGCTTAGGAGATTTGGCGGTTACTCCGGGACAGGAGGCTTTAGAGGCTCTAAAAACAGCGATTGATCTTGCAAACATGAAAGGTGACACTGTTCCATCAGAGGTTGTAGATTTATCTGAGGCTTACTCAATCGAGTTTAGGAATACTGAGTTAGGTCGCGAGCTTTGGATGTCTCATATACAGGCTTTATTTTTGAATGGAGAATACGAGAGAGCAATTAACTTTGTTCGTGTGTCTGAAGGTATTCCTGTTGAGATGATCAGTGATGTGAAGAGTGATTTGCTACATCATTTGTCAAAAGTTGAAAAGGATGAGTACTTTATTAATAATATATTTAAAGTTGAAATATCTGACATTGCCTTGATTGATGTGGATAGTGTGGTCCATGTATCCCAAAGGCTATTGGATATCGGATTACCGGCTGCTGCTATCTCCTATATCGATCAGCTACCTGTTACGCCTCCCTTGAGAGAAATTCAGGTGGTTAGAGCGAAGGCGCTTTTAGCATCTGGCCAGCCCAATGAAGCGGAGATGATACTTATCGGTCGTCAAGGAGATGATATTGATACACTGCGTGCCGAAGCCCGTAGGCAGATGGGGGATCATGATTTTGCGCGCGAAGCTTATAGCAACCTAGGACGTTTTGAAGAGGCAGACAACTCAGCCTGGATTTCAGGGGCATGGGAAGATGTTGGCAGCGGTACTCTTTCTGAAGCAGCAGGTTTAATGAGATCTGAGCAAACAGATATTGACTTTAATAGTGTTTCCCTAGAAAGCGCTAGAAGTAT
This sequence comes from Pelagimonas sp., assembly GCA_025210455.1. Taxonomy (GTDB): domain Bacteria; phylum Pseudomonadota; class Alphaproteobacteria; order Rhodobacterales; family Rhodobacteraceae; genus JAOARQ01. The sequence goes on along the minus strand of JAOARQ010000013.1, from coordinate 17,290 downwards.
ATTTGAACAAAGTGCCAGATCTAGAGAAACACTTAGAGAGCTAATGATTGAAACAGAGTTTTGAATGTTGAGGTTTGGGGGGATACAGCATTCTCAGGCGAACTAATTTATGATGAAGAAACTACGAATTGGTGACTAGGTCGTGTTGACAAAAGGGATTCACACCGCGCCACAGGCATGATTCAAGCTGGTATCTGCTATGGTGACCTGCTTGGCACGAGACCTAATGACGGATGAGGAGTGGGCGTTGAACACTTCATCCTCGTTATCCGCGCTACTAACGGGCGCAAACCAGCTCACCACCGCGTTGTTCTGGATGGGATTTTCTGGATCGCCAGAATCGGTTCCCCCTGGCGGGACTTGCCCGAGGAGTTCGCAAGTGATCGAGCGTCTACCGCCAGTTCAGGCGCTGGACCCTGGCGGGGCTTTGGGAGGACATCCTGGATGCGCTGAACCAGAGTGGCGCCTTACCCGACGCCCTGCAGATGGTTGATAGCACCGTCATCAGGCGGCGGGCGCTAAAGGGAGCCTCCGGAACAGGGTTTTGGCCGCTCAAGAGGTGGGTTCACGACCAAGATCCACCTCCGCCTCAACGGCGAGGTATTGATCCGCCATTGGTCCGAGGACAATGTCGAGCGGCCTGCCAATGAGAACCGAAATCACACCGGGGCAAACGTCAGATTACCTTGGATTTGATCTCGTTATGGCTGACAATTTGCCTGAGCCGAAAGTACTTCTGGCAGATCGTGGTTATGATGCTGATCGCATTCGGAAAAACATGAACGAGCGCAATATCCAGCCGCAAATCCCGATGCGAAAGACCCGCAAAATGCGTGTTGACGTGTTTACCGGCTGCCCAACATGGTCGAGCGTTGCTTCGACAAACTCAAGAACGCGCGACGTGTCGCAACCCGTTACGACAAAATCGCCGAGAGTTTTCTGGGCTTCATCGACATTACGTTAATCCGTCTCTGGTTCCGTCATTTGCCAACATGACCTAGATTTCCTGCTGCAATCACACCGCTACCCCCATCGCATCATGCAGACCTTTCACGAACCCTAAAACTGTCACTAAATATAAACTTTTTCTCTTGTAGGGTCCAAGAGGTCTCAGAAGGGACAGGGGAGTAGGGTCACTGTAGGATCGGAAACCCTTTGAATCAGGAGGGTTGCGTGAATTTCTCGGCGTCTAGCTTTTTTAAGCCAACTGTTTTAATGGCACTCGCCCTTATGGCTGTCATCGTAATGATGATATTACCAATGCCATCGTGGGTATTGGATGTTGGGCTAGCAGCGTCGTTCGGGCTTGCGATTTTAATATTTACCGTAACTTTATTTATCGAACGTCCATTAGATTTCTCTGCGTTCCCAACCATACTACTAACATCATTGATGCTTAGGTTGTCATTGAATGTAAGTTCCACGAAGCTAATAATTGGCAATGGGCATACTGGAACACACGCCGCTGGAGAGGTCATTCAGGGGTTTGCAAACTTTGTTATGGGTGGGAGCGTATTTCTCGGTCTTGTTGTGTTTGGTGTTTTGATGATTGTCAATTTCGCCGTTATTACAAAGGGTTCCGCGCGGATGGCTGAGGTTTCGGCCCGGTTTGCTTTGGATGCGATGCCTGGGAAACAACTCGCAATTGATGCTGATATGTCGGCTGGTGCAATTGATCATGCCGAGGCGAAGGCGCGGCGTGAGACCGAACAGCAAGAAACGACATTCTTCGGGTCTCTGGATGGGGCCTCAAAGTTTGTGAAAGGCGATGCTGTTGCTGGCTTGTTGATCACATTGCTAAACCTCGTGATGGGTATGATCATGGGTGTCGCTGTTCACGGAATGCCGCTTTCTAACGCTATGGAAACATACGCTATTTTGACAGTTGGCGATGGTTTGGTTTCCCAGATCCCTGCGGTAATAATTTCGATCGCGGCCGGTTTGCTTCTCGCGCGTGGCGGGGCAAGTGGTGCAACAGACGTAGCGATTTCTGAACAGTTGGGAAAGCATCCAGCTGCACTGGCGACTGTTGCAGTGCTTATGTTTATGTTCGCGCTGGTTCCGGGGTTGCCCTTCCTCCCGTTCCTGGTCGGGGCCGCCGTATTAGGGGGGCTGGCATACTGGCAGATCAGAAAGCCAAAACCCGAAAAAGTAGATGAGGAAATCGAGGTGGAATCAACTGGTCCAATAGCACCAATAATGGGGGATGTGCTGGACCTGGATGATATTCACGTAGAGTTTGCGCCAGATCTGGTCAATATGGCTTTGGATCCTGGAACAGGTTTAGACGTGCGAATTGCAAATATGAGAAATCATATCGCAACCAGCTTTGGTCTGATTTTGCCTGAGATCAGGTTGACTGACGCCGGTGCACTGCAAACGGGCACTTATGTTATCAAAATTCAAGGTGTCGAAATGGCGAGGGGTGAACTAAACCCTGATCTGGTGTTGGCCCTTATGCCGGATGGAACAGCATCGCTTCCCTCGGGACAAGATGTAACAGAGCCTGTTTATGGTGCTCCTGCGCGCTGGATTCGGCCTGAAGAACAAGAAAAGGCTGCGATAACTGGTGTAACAATCGTAACGCCGACAGAAGTTCTGGCAACGCACCTTCTTGAGGTAATCAGGCGAAACTTCGGGCGATTGCTGTCCTTGAAGTCGCTTCGCAGATTGTTGGATGAGATGGTTTCGCTCAGCAATGTTGCACGCGCTGAAGCCAACAAGAAATTGTTGGATGAACTTATACCTGAGCGTGTTCAAATTGATACTTTGCATCAGGTGCTGCGTTTGCTTCTGGATGAGCAGGTTTCTGTACGAAATCTGCCGCTGATCCTGGAAGCGATTTCCGAGATGCGAAGCCAGCCCATGACACCTGAAGTCATATGTGAACACGTGCGGCAGCGGCTTGGATTCCAACTGGTTGCTGGGATGCGTCGTGAAGACGGTACGATTCCGCTGATTCAGCTCGCTCCAGAATGGGAAGACACCTTCCTGACCTATCAGATCGATGGAAGCCAGGGCGGGCTGGATGTCGCGTTGCCCCCAGAAAAGTTCGAAGCATTGACCAGCGGCATCGCCGAGCAGATTTCCGACGCGGGAGACCGGGGCGTTTCCCCAGCGGTTGTGACGTCAGCAAGACGTCGACGTTTTGTGCGCACCGTTATGGCTGCAAAAGGTCTTAACAGCCCGGTAATGTCCTTCGAAGAAATCGGGTTGGAAGCGCGGCCGGCATTGATTGGTGTTGTTGCGGCATGACATCTGTTCAACCACTTTTTGATATGCTTTCAGATGTTCTGTGGGTTGGCCTGGCGGTTTTCATACGGGTAGGTGCCGCCATGGCCGTTTTGCCTGGTCTGGGTGAGCAGGTCATATCTGTCAGGGTGAAACTGGTGATAGGGTTGGTGCTCACAGTGATCGTTGCCCCTGCCGTGCAACCTAATCTGGATATGCCGCACGCAGCCTTTGCGCCGTTTATGCACATCCTTATGACTGAAAGCATTTCAGGGTTGTTCATCGGAATCGCGCTGAGAACATTTATCATTTCAATTCAAACTGCTGGTGCAATCGCAGCTCAGTCAACCTCACTTTCTCAAATTCTGGGGCAGTCGGGAATGGACCCCCTGCCAGCGATTGCGCATATTCTGACGACAGCTGCACTGGCCTTGTTGATGACGACTGGCTTTCATGTAAAGGCCGCAGAGTTCCTCATTTTTTCCTATCAGCTGTTGCCAGCTTTTCAGTTCCCGAACCCGTCGGAAATCGCAGATGCTGGTCGCGGACGCGTTTCGCAGAGCTTTTCACTGGCGTTTTCACTGGCGGCCCCCTTTGTGATTGTTTCAGTGATCTACAATCTCACCTTGGGTGTGATAAATAAGGCTATGCCACAGCTTATGGTTGCATTTGTGGGGGCGCCGGTTATCACATTCGGCGCGATTGCGATGCTTTTGGTGGCCTCCCCTGTGATGCTAACCGTTTGGATCCAATCATTGGAAGCGTTCCTTGTGGCGCCATTTCGGTGACGTGAATGGCAGAACAGGACGAAAGCGCAGAAAAGAGTCATGAACCTTCCCAACGAAAGTTGGATGATGCGCGTAAGAAAGGCGAAATTGCCCGTTCGACGGATTTGCTGACGGCGATGGTTTATCTTGGGATGCTGGTCAGCATGATCTCTATCGGCGGCTCAGCTGCTTTGGGTTTTGCGGATACGCTTTTGCCGTTGATCGAACAGCCCGATAAGCTGCAGGATCTTTTCTTTAAAGATGGTGCTCAAAGTATTGCGGCTGGTGTCATGACCGGAAGTCTGACAAATGCGCTGCCGATACTGATTGTACCTGGCATTTTGGTGCTACTGACCCTGTTCGCAACTCGTGGGATTGTTTTTGCAGGGTCCAAACTCCAGCCGAAGATATCAAGGCTTTCTGTCATCCAAAACGCCAAAAATAAATTTGGCCGCCGGGGGTTGTTCGAGTTCTTCAAGAGTTTCGTAAAGCTATCCGTTTACTCTATTTTGCTTGCGTTCTTTTTGAGGGGAAAACTCGAATACATAGTTGGCGCGGCCTACGCCTCACCTCGGGAAATCGTGATGATCATGATGGATCTGATGATGCGTTTTCTCTTTGTTGTTTTGCTGATCGCAGCGGTGATCGGCGGCATTGATGCAGTTTGGCAACGCGCTGAACATATGCGCAAAAATCGGATGACCCACAAGGAAATGAAAGATGAGATGAAGGATTCCGAAGGTGATCCTCATTTGAAACAGCATCGTCGCATGAAAGCGCAGGAACTGGCGCTGAATCAGATGATGGCTGACGTTCCTACAGCGGATGTGATTGTGGTGAACCCTACCCATTATGCGGTTGCCTTGCGATGGAGCCGTATGGCCGGATCTGCCCCTGAATGTGTGGCAAAGGGTGTGGATGAGGTTGCGGCGCGTATTCGTGAGGCCGCCACCGAAGCAGATGTACCAATTCACTCTGATCCACCGACAGCGCGGGCGCTATATGCAACGGTTGAGATTGGTCAGGAAATCCCGGTGGATCATTATCGCCCGGTTGCAGCAGCGATCCGGTTTGCAGATCAGATGCGGCAGAAAGCACGACAAAGGGCGTGGTCATGAGCAAATTCAACGATATTCTTCCTATCACTGAGATCCACAAGGAACGCGCGCTGGAAGCGCATAGAAGAAATGTTGCTGAAACCCGCCGCCTTGAAGGGGAACTGGTTCAGATTGATGCACTCAGGTTTTCTGCGCAGCACAGCTCAGAAACCATTGGTGCACGGCAGATTTTAGGGGCGGACGGGCTTTGGCAAGGGTGGCTACTGCGCAAGCGCGCCGACATCCTGCAGGAGCTGGCAATGGCCAAAGCCCTCGAAGGAGAGAGCCTTGGCCGTGCGCGCCAGGCCTTTTCCCGCGATTCAGCCGTGCGCGAGCTTGCGGAAAAAGAAAAGGCAGACGGCCGGAAACTGTTTCTTCAACGACAGGCGGATCAGTTGGATCACTTGGGGCAGCTAAGATGACAATTGAACCCATACAAAAAGGACGCGCACCCGATCGAGACAGACGTTATTTGTGTGGCCTGATCTGCAATGCTTTCAGGTCAAGCTGAGCTCCTCCGCAATCCTTGGAAAGTTTGTTTCCAGAGAAGTTTAAGAAATTTCCTGCTCTTGCTGATTATGTTGGGTTTTGTATTCTCTCAGTCAATAGACTAAGGCTAGGGGTGCCACCAATGGGCGATTGGGCGCTTGGGGTTGTATAAATCGACCCATTTTCCGACACCGTCATTGGCCCCTGATCCGGTCTCGCAAGCGAGAAGGCAGACGCAGTCGTATTTCAGGGATCGCCAGAACCGTTCAACAGAGACGCTGCCGAGCAACCGATCCTAGTGCATAGAATTCCGGTTAGTCTCATTAGGGTGAGGATGCATTGATTTCTGTTTTGCTGAGTGTTTCACGCCTTCGAAAACGGAGCGGTCACGCGAAGATACAACCAGCGCAACCGCATCGAAATCATGTTCGGCAGGATCAAGGATCGACAGCGCGTCGCGACCCGCTATGACCGCTGTGCGAGGGTCTTCTTCTCAGCCGTCGCCCTCGCGGCTGTTGTTATTTGTGGGTTATGAATCGTGACCCTAGGCATCCTGGCGAGCTATCTCAGTGATTAGAACTTCGGAAACGTCTTTGCCCAATACAGATCTTGCTGCATCCAAAAGCGCGCTTCGTAGAATGTCCATGCGTTCGCCGGCTGTGAATGCACCATCAAAACCGCCAATGTTGGCATGATCAAACATGACCTGTAGAAACACGTCGCGCAGTTTTGGTTCTCGCGCATAGACCAGCTCTGTACCGCCTGAGTTGATTTCAATACTCAGTGACGCGACCACCAATCCAGTCACACGTTCGGATGACATAATCGGAACCACGAACTGATTGGACATTTTGACAAACTCTCGCCCCTCGGGCGGCAGTCCATCATCAACGGGTTCCGGAACCTCTTCGGCGGTGTGATGCATTCCATCCCCCGTGGGAACACATTCGACAGCCAAGGCGGTTTCAGTTTTTTCGGGCATCAGCATCAGCCCCGCGCCCACGCCTGCACCCGTTCCAACCAAGGCCAAAATAACAGGTAGAAGTTTCTTGATCATGATTTTTCCTTAGAAAGGCAGAATGACATCTAGAACCTGCTGACCGATCCGGGGCTGCTGCACGTCAGAGATCTGACCGCGGCCACCGTATGAAATTCTGGCAGAGGCAATTTTGTCATAGGTGATTTCATTCTTGCGCGAGATGTCTTCCGGCCGCACAAAGCCCGAGACCAACAATTCCCGAATTTCAAAGTTTACCCGGACTTCTTGAGACCCCTGAATCGACAGAACGCCATTGGGCAGCACATCCATGACTGTTGCAGCTACACGCAATGTCAGGCTTTCTGAGCGTTTTACCGAACCAGACCCCGAAGATTTGCTGGTGCCTTCGGTATTGACCGCTTTGCCAAGAGAGGCGCCATCAGTGATTTTCTGGTCCATACGTTGTGGAATGCCAAAAAGGTCAGATACCCCCATGGATTCAGATCCGGATCTTTGACGTTTGGTTGAGTTTGAAATCTCTGCGCTTTCATCGATTTCAATAACTACTGTCATGATATCGCCGCGCTTCATCGCGCGACGGTCCCCTAAAAGTGATGTCTGACCACCGCTCCAAAGTGAGGCACTATCAGTCGGGCCAGAAGGGGGCTGAACATCGGGGATCCCCGATGCGATCATGGCAACACGCTCTGTGCTTTGGGCTTGAGGGGTAAAAGAAGGGGGCTTGCCGATGTGATCAAAACGCATGCAGGCAGCAGTGAAAACCATCATCATCATCATTAGAAAATTGCGCAAAGTCCTGTTTCCTTAGTTTGAAACCACAATGGATCCGTCTGGGTGGATTTCGCCGAAAAGAACTGTCCGAGAATCCGAGTTCATCACACGAATTCGCTCACCTGCCGCACCTCGGCCCAGGGCTTTTCCTTCGGCGACAATGCGGAGACCACCGCTTTCGAAAATCAATTCAACTATTTGATTTCTCTCAACAAGAGCCGGTGTTCCGATACTGCCGATCATGATCGCACGGCCTGGGTAGATGATGTGTTTCGCCTCTTGGCCAAGCACATGTTCCATGTTGTCATAGGCGCCTTGGATGATTTGCTGTTCCATGCGCACATCCTGCGACGTGATGATCTGCTGTGGGCGAATAGTTCTGTTGGACACAACTGTCTCCGCTGCGGCGTCACCAGCGACCAACATGAGAATGGCGCATAGATGTTTCATCAGCGGACCTGGCTCGTCGCGGCCAGCATCTGATCAGCAGCCGAGATAACTTTTGAATTCAGTTCATAGCCGCGTTGGGCTTCGATCAGATCAGTGATTTCCCGAACCGCATCAACCGAGCTTTCTTCGAGATATCCCTGTCGAACAGTTCCCAGGCCATCCTGACCGGGCGTGGATTGGATGGCCGGGCCCGAAGCAGATGTTTCTAGGAACAGGTTAGAACCCATTGCCTCAAGACCTTTGGGATTGGTGAAACCTGCCATGGTAAATTGCCCAAGCAGCTGACCTTCCGCCCCATCCGTGAAGTAAGCATAAACTTCGCCAGCGGAATTGATTGAAATGCTGCGTGCATCCGAAGGAATGGTGATATCGGGCGAAACCGTGTGGCCGTCTGCTGTGACGATCAACCCTTCACCAGATCGTTTGAGAGCGCCGTCACGCGTATAGGCTGTCTGACCTGAAGGGAGCGTCACCTCAAGATAGCCCGATCCTTCGATAGCCATATCCAGATCGCCGCCCGTAGCTGACAGCGTTCCCTGTGAAAGTTCTACTGATACCGCAGAGGGGCGCACACCCAAGCCCAGCTGAATGCCGGTTGGCAGAACTGCGCCGTTAGAGGCGCTGACGGTTCCGGGCCGGGCCATCTGCTGATAGTGCAGATCGGCAAATTCGGCGCGACGGGCATTGTAACCCGTTGTGCTCATGTTTGAGAGGTTGTTCGAAATCACCTCAACACGCATTTGTTGTGCGCTCATTCCGGTGGCTGCAATCTTTAGTGCGCGCATGTTTTTGCTCCTTATTTCACAAATGCGTCGAGGGCGGTGCGAATACGTTCGTCTTCTCGTTCCATAAAGCTCTGGCCCAGTTCGTAGGCGCGCTGCACCTCGACCATTCGGGCAACTTGCAGAACGGGATCGACATTTGAGGCTTCGACAAAGCCTTGAATGACCCGAGGTTCTTCGACAGGGGTGAACCCATCGTCTGAACGGAACATCAGATTTCCTTCTCGGATCATCATTTTGGGATCAGGTGGCATGACGATACCCACCTGACCGATGGGGCGCCCTTCGGTGCTGATGGTTCCATCATTCGCAATACTCAGATCGTTGACCTGAGGCGGAATGAAAATCGGCGATCCACCAGCATCCAAAACTGTGAACCCATCCGGAGTCACAAGCGTACCCTCGGCGCTTGGTGTAAAAGCGCCGGCACGGGTCAGACGCTGTCCGCGATCGGTATCAATCAGAAAGAAACCATCGCCTTCGATGGCCATATCATATGTGCCGCCAGTTTGTTTGATCTGGCCTTGGGCATAAGATGTGTTGCGTACCCGCCCCTGTGCCATCGAGATCGATTTATTTAGGTCACCCTTGGTGACGTATTCGGTGAAAATCATCCCTTCCTGGCGGAAACCAGTGGTGTTGGCGTTGGCGATGTTATTCGCAATGACACGCATTTCACGCAGAAGCCCAGACTGGCGGGTCAGTGTTGCATAGGATGCCGTTTCCATTGTCAGCCTCCGATAATGGTTGGGATGATTTGGCCTTGAAAGAAGTCGACCAAAGTGCGCGTCATGAAGCTCATCGACATCCAGAACACGATGACGATGGCCAAAAGCTTGGGCACAAATGTCAATGTCATTTCTTGGATCGATGTCAGAGCCTGAAACAGCCCGACGGTGACACCTGCGACAAGAGCAGCCGTCAAAATCGGGACCGATGTGATTGTGGCAATCCACAAACCCTGACGCAAAGTATCAAAAAAGATCGCTTCAGACAGCATGGGTCAGACAGGCATTCTCAGGATTTCCTGATAGGCTTCGACAACCTTGTTTCTGACGGCCACGACGGTTTCGACTGCCAGCTCAGACTGTGCAAGGGCCTCTACCAGCATATGTGGATCAGCATTGCCTGCCATCGACTGCTGTGCGGTTTCTTCCGCGCTACGCAGTTGATTCGCCAGATCATTTGCGACCCGCGCAAATTCCTGCTCGATAGCCAAAGCCTGTGTTTGGGTTGGGTCCGGCTCCATAGCTGGCCGGGTCGCCGCGTATTTCTGCGCGGCATAAAGCGAACGGACGTCCATTCTGGTCTCCTGTCACTTGGTTGAAAGTTAAAATTTTAGCGTCGAAGCAGATCCATCAATCCCGAAGACATATCGCGGGTTTGTTGGAACATTTTCAGGTTGGCTTCGTAGGATCGCTGCGCCTCTCTGGCGTCGGCGATTTCAATGATCATGTCGACATTGGTGCTTTCGTAGAAACCATCGGCATTTGCCAGTGGATGCTCCGGATCAAAGATTTTTTTCAGCTCTTTCTTGTCCAGATCAATGCCACCGGTTGTCACTTTCGCCAGGTCAGCCTCGGTAGATTGTTCCAATTGAAACGACATTACCTTTCGGCGGTAACCTGGTGTATCGACGTTTGCGATATTCTCGGAAACGATACGCAGACGCTCTGCCTGCGCTTTCAAACCGCTGGATGTAACTGAAAGGGCTTCTGAAAAGGCACTCATTGTGGGCCTCCTAGTTTAACGACCAAGACTGGTGCGAATGATGTTGAGATTGCTGCGATAGATGGCCAGAGCACGGTCATGTTGCCGTTTCGAGTTCACTGCGGTGACCATTTCCTCTTCCAGAGAAACGGTATTTCCATTGGGATCAGTCGCATTCTGTCTTTCGGTAAACTCAATCTCACGACCAACTGTGCCATTCAGGTGTTGCGACCTTGTCGCGCGCTGACCTTTGAGAGCATTGCGTAGCGTCGTGTGAAATTCCGGCAATTCCTTGGCGCGGTAGCCAGGTGTATCTGCATTGGCGACGTTTTGCGCACTGAACGCCTGCTGCGTTCCCGCATGACGTGCCATTGAAATCGCCGTTTTGAATATGTCCAGGTTCTGGAACATCGGGGCTTCTCCCTCGATTTGCTTCAATTAAGGCTTAACCCTGATTCCTTTAGAAACGGTTTGCGGAACTTCAACGGAGCGTTCGATGGAAAATGAAATCGCAGGCCTACGCAGCAAAATCGCACAAATGCAGCCCGTTCGTGCGGTGGGGCGGGTACATTCAGTCGATGGAACAGCCATCTGGGTACGGGGATTGTCTGAAAATGCCTGTATTGGCGATAGGTTACGACTTTTTCGGCCTGATGAAATCCTGGAAGGCGAAGTACTTATAATTCGAGATGAATTTGTTGCGATGCTCCCTGATGAAGCTGCTGATGGCGTTTCGAAAGGAGATCGGGTGGCATTGATGGGTGCGCCGACCTTGGCCCCAGGGGATGGATGGATAGGACGAATCATTGATGCTTACGGTCGCCCTTTGGATGGGCTTCCACTTTATAACGGAGAAAACCCGCGCCCATTCCGATCAAGCCCACCCCCGGCAGCTGCCAGGGGGAGATTGGGAAAAAGATTGGCTACAGGAATGTCTGTCTTCGATACCCTTCTCCCGATCGTTGAAGGGCAACGCGTGGGGCTGTTTGCTGGCTCTGGTGTCGGAAAATCGCGGCTTTTGGCAAGTTTAGCACAAGGAATGGAAGCAGATGTTGTTGTTCTTGCTCTTGTTGGCGAGCGCGGGCGAGAAGTGCTAGATTTTGTGAGTTCAGTTCTTGGCCCAGAGGGGATGGCGCGAAGTATTGTTGTCGCGGCGACGTCCGATAGATCCCCTTTGGAACGGCGGCGATGCCCGCTCGCTGCGATGACGATTGCAGAATACTTCCGTGATCAAGGCAAGCATGTTCTATATCTTGCTGATTCTATTACCCGCTTTGCTGAGGCCCATCGAGAGGTTGCAATTGCCTCTGGTGAACTTCCAGCTCTTAGAGGGCATCCGCCATCCGTTGCGCATCAGATTATGCGGCTTGCGGAACGTGCCGGGCCTGGTCTGGGTGGGAATGGAAATATAACCGCCGTTTTCAGTGTGCTCGTGGCGGGTTCAGATATGGATGAGCCTGTTGCAGACATTCTTCGGGGTGTTCTTGACGGTCACGTTGTTATGGACCGGAAAATCGCGGAACGCGGTCGCTTTCCCGCTATCGATCTGCTGCGGTCCGTTTCGCGCTCTCTTCCCGAGGCAGCCACCGATGAACAAAACATTTCAATTTCCAGAGTGCGCCAACTCCTTGGGTCATATGCACAATCTGAAACCATGGTTCGCGCAGGGTTGTATCGTGAAGGGGAGGATCCAACATTGGATCAAGCAATCCGCGTGTGGGATGAACTGGATGCCTTTTTGGCACTCCCATCACCCGGGGGCCCAGATCAAGCTTTTCAGAAGTTAGAACTTATATTGCGTCGAGCAAATGCCGCAACACCAATGAGGCAATCTGGAACAGCAGTTGCCCGTCAAGGATGACGGGCGAAATCTAGAACAGAGATCTCCGAGGTATAGCCTGCAGCATTGTCAAAGCTGTTTGCTGCGCGCCAGTGCTCAGAGTTGATTGCACTTGCGACTGCAATAAAAAAGACTCGATTATACGGGCACCTATGTCAGGGTCAGTAAGGTCAGAAAAGTTTTTTATTCCGAACCGAGTATCAACTTTTTCTTTTATGACTTCCAGCTGCTTATCCAGATCGATTTGGCTGAAACCACTGGGGAGTCCCAGGGCTGATTGGAAAACTTTGCGCAAGGACGTCGTGCCAAGGACTTGATACCACTTGGTATTGTCGCTGGACTCATTTTTGGCCAACTGTGGGATTGCACGTTCAAAGTTAAGAGCAAAGCGTAGATTTTCATCTACATTCCCAACAGCAACTTCGAACTCGTGCGTCCTGAAGTCCGAAAGTATGTTGTCTGCAAAACCCGGGGCAGCCATCGGTGAAACCGGTTTGCGATCAAACTCAAAGGCCGAGGCTAGTTCTTCATATCTCGAATCCCCCAATATATTCGCAAGTGCGCTGGGATCTTTCCCGCCTTGCTCTAGAACGGACTTCAGCAAAGACTTTTGACCCACTTTTTCCTCTAATCCGAAGGCAGTGAGAGCGACAAGAAGAAAGCGCGGCGCTTTGATCAGATCTTCTGCTGACTTTACAGCACCGATTCCCTGTTTAAAAGCTTCGCCTTCCCTGGCTATGCTAAGCTTGACTTGCTCCCGCACCGAGTTCCCATAGCTAGTATTGCTATCTCCTGTGTCAGATAAACCTCGTTCCATCTTTGCGAGGACATTCGTTTCATATTTTTCCAAGATACTAGAAACGAAATTGGAATCCGAAGTTTTAGCGTCAAGCACTGGCTCAAAAGAAAATGCGCCCGCGAGTGCCATATACCGCCCGTCGGACAGTTTGCGAGCTAATCCATCATCTCCTGTTCCTTCTTCGATCACTCTCTTGAGAAGGAATTTGCTATCAATTTGATCTTCTAACCCAAAAGCGGACAGGGCTACGCTAAGCAAGCGCCGATTGTTCACAAGCTCCTCGGCCGATTTCACGGAACCGATGTTATCTCGGAAGTATTCCACATCTCGATTGAGTAGCGTAGATTTATTGAAAGCATCGACTTGCTGGTTCTTTGTGGCTTGCAGGAACTGCCAGCCAATCAAACCCGAGCCAACGATTGTTGGTTGAAAACTCATCAGTTTTTCGCGGCTAAGAGCCGGTCCTCACGTGGGATCAAGGCTCGCAAAGCCTTGAGGCATTGATAGTATTGATCACCAAGCAGGGCTTCGGTAGCTTGTGTAAGCAGGCGCCTGCTATCAGGATCAACTAGAATGTGACTGAGTTCTTCGATTCTGGGGAGAAGAGATTGTCTAGATTCCGTTGCATCTGCATCACCAGTTAAGATGAGTTGAGCAGAGTAGCACAAGCGGCGGACAGGGGTTTTGGCTTCATCTGGGTGAATAGCATCCCTAAGACGCAAGACATTGGCATTTGGCGTTACAATTGATAGCCTGCTTCGACGATCCCCATTTTCGATAACAGCCCCATTGATCAAAACGCGCTCCCTTGGGCCCAGTTTTAAAACTAGTCCACTCATGTTTGTGCCCTCCGGCTGCTTAGGCCTTTAAGTATCGCGGCATTAATCTCCAGAAGAGGAGTAATTCGGCCCTGTTTGTTCAGAACCTTTGCGGTTTGATGTTGTACGAATTCGGCAAGATAGAAAATTTGAGCCCTTAGTTCTTGGGGAAGAGCGTTGTCTTTGTCTGCCACATCAATAGCAAGAGTTGTCCAAAGTTTTTGGTTGTCTGAAAGGGCTTCCACCAACTTTGGATAAGCGAAGGTACCCTCTTCTGCTGCAGATTTAATACGATGGGTGATACGTGCGATAAGCTCATATTCTATTCCACGAGGTGTGCGTGTGGATCGAGCAGTTTGAGCATATGCGCGTTTGGCAAGAGACTGGGCGTTCACTACAGAACCTTCTGGTTATGATTGGTCATTCACGGTAAAAATGGGAAGCCGGGGGACCGACTTCCCGGTCAGCTTATTGGAACAGCGACAAGAGCGACTGTGGTGCCTGGTTGGCGATCGACAGCGCCTGTACACCCAATTGCTGCTGAACTTGCAGCGCTTGAAGACGCGCGGACGCTTCTTCCATATCTGCATCAACCAAGGTGCCGATCCCGGATTTCAGTGCGTCTGTAAGGCCAGAAACAAACTTGGACTGTGTATCAATGCGGCCCTGAGCCGAACCGAACGCAGCGGCTGAGTCGATTGCAGTTTGGATCAAACCTTCAATGTTGGTGAGCGCTTGATCAACGCTTGACTGGGTGGTCACGTCAATGTTTGCAAGCTCAGCCAGCCCGCCACCGATCACGTTAGCGGTTGAGGCAATACTAGAAAAGCGCACTACGATTTGGTCCGCAGCATCAGTGTAAGTATTTGATTTTGATGCTGTGAGCGCGCCGTTAGTTGCGGTAATATTGAGTACATCGGTATCCAGACTGTTGTCCGCGGCAAAGTCCGCGTAAGCAGCTGCCAGACCTTTGGCGATGTCGGCCGCGGTATCGCCGTCACGTGCAACATAGGTGACGGAAGCGGCTGCTTCCGCAATCAGAGTACCACCTGCTGTCGCATTGGTATATGTTGCGGGTGTAAAGGAATTGGAGTCCGCGTCGGTCCCAACCCAGTTCAGTGCGTAGGCGGTGCCAGCGGTAATCGTCAAGCTGCTAAGATCAAACGCATCCGAGCCATTGGCGTTATTGATGGTCAGTGCGGTTGCTGCGGTAGCAGTGAATGTTGCACCACCTGACGTGTCAATAGATTCTTGTTGCGTGCCCAGGTCTTGCTTTCTTACGGTAATGTCAGAAGCTGCTACACCCGTACCAGAACGGTCAAGGGACGATAGAATGTTTACCGTGCCAGAGCCGGCAGTGGTGTCAGAATTTTTGAGAAGGTTTAACCCATTGAATTGGGCTGCACCAACGACAGCGTTGATTTGATCGCGCAAAGCATCGATATCAGTTTGGATCTTTGCACGATCAACGTTCTCTTCTTGTGCAGCGACGATTTTGCCTTTGATATCAGTCAGCAAATCGGTTACTGTTTCCGCTGCTTGACGCGCAACTGCAACGGTTGAAGATCCTAGGTTTAAGCTGTCTGAGATTCCCTTGAAGCCTTTGACGTCAGCTTCCATGACTTTCGAAATTGCCCAAACTGCCGAGTTGTCTTTGGCGCTTGCTACAGTTTTACCTGTTGAAATCTCACTTTGGGTTTTTGCAAGGTTGGTGTTGATAGATTTCAGGGTTTGCAGCGCAACCATTGCGCCGTTGTTCGTCAGGATGCTAGACATTTATACGTCCTTGATATCGAGGCGCTTTGCGCCGGTTAACTTTGCCATGAAGGCATCTCTGGCGTCTTTCTGACGGATACAGGTTTTGCTTCAGGACCTGTGCCACCCTTTGGGGGCGCAAGGACAAATTGCACTTGACTTACTAATGTTGCGCTAAAGACGATCTGTAATTTCGTTGTATTTTGAGAAATTGTGGAAGGAATTACTTTCGATTTTAGTTATCTTCGAAGAGCAATGTATCGGGTTTAAGTGACTGTATTAATAAAGAAAACACCCGCCAATATGGCGGGTGTTCAAAGTTTGAGGTCAAAAGTGTTTTATCGGAACAGCGACAAGAGCGACTGAGGAGCCTGGTTCGCGATCGACAGAGCCTGTACACCCAGCTGCTGTTGGACTTGCAGTGCTTGTAGGCGCGCTGAAGTTTCTTCCATATCCGCATCCACCAGCGTACCGATGCCAGATTTCAATGCATCGGTCAGGCCTGTAACGAATTTCGCCTGTGTTTCGATACGTCCTTGTACAGAGCCAAAGGATGCAGCGGAATCGATTGCTGTCTGGATCAGACCCTCAATGTTGGTGAGCGCATCATCAACGCCTGACTGAGTTGAAACATTGATGTTAGCCAGGTCAGCAAGGCCCCCACCAATCACATTGCCTGGTGCGGCCGTGCTTGAAAAACGCACGTTAATTTGGTCTGCGGCGTCAGCATAAGTATTCGATTTGGAGACTGTGAGCGCGCCATTCACATTCGTGATGTTGAGTACATCAGTGTCCAAACTATTGTCCGTTGCGTGTTTCGAGTACGCAGTAGCCAGTGCTTTTGCCACGTCTGCTGCGGTATCGCCATCTCTGGCAACATATGAGATGGATGCAGCAGCTTCAGCCCGAGTTGTACCAGCGGTGGTTGCATTGGTGTAAGTCGCAGGTGCGAAAGAGTTTGAGTCTGCGTCCGTACCATCCCATGTGACAGAATATGCTGTCCCCGCTGTAATGGTGACGCTGCTAAGATCAAACGACCCAGATGAGCTGGCGTTGTTGATAGTTACCGCGGTCGCAGCGGCAGCAGTGAATGTACCTCCAGAAGCAGCAATAGTCTGTTGCTGAGTGCCAAGGTCTTGCTTCTTGACGGTAATATCTGAAGCGCTTACGCCACTGTCTGAACGATCCAAGGATGCGAGAACGTTGATTGTGCCTGTCCCGGCAGTTGTGTCTGTGTTCTGCAGCAGGTTCAGACCATTGAACTGCGCAGCCCCGACAACCGCACCAATCTGATCGCGCAAGGCGTTGATATCAGTCTGGATTTTGTCGCGGTCAACGTTTTCTTCCTGCGCGGCGACGATCTTGCCTTTGATGTCGGTCAGCAGGTCGGTCACGGTTTCGGCAGCCTGACGCGCCACCGCGACCGTCGATGAGCCCAGGTTCAGACTGTCTGTGATGCCTTTGAAGCCTTTGACGTCAGCTTCCATGACTTTTGAGATTGCCCAAACCGCCGAATTGTCTTTGGCGTTTGCAACCGATTTGCCGGTCGAAATCTCGCTTTGGGTTTGGGCCATGCCAGCGTTGATGGATTTCAGGGTCTGCAGCGCCACCATTGCGCCGTTGTTCGTCAGGATACTAGACATGTATACGTCCTTGATAAAAAGGCGCTTTTGCGCCAGTTACATAGACCGCTTGCGCGGCGTCTCTGACGTCTTTCTGACTGTTACAGGCTACCGAGTTCAGAACCTGCGCCACCCCCACAGGGCGCAAAACACAAACTG